>NZ_UNRL01000001.1:0-1274694 GCF_900537155.1 Photobacterium sp. Alg240-V54 | reverse complement strand
TTGCCTGGTGATTGTCCGCGACGTTGATGAACCAAACCAACAGCACCAAGATCTCGATAGCGTGTTATTAATCGTTGAACCTGACGAACACTGACATTAAGAAGCTGTGCAGCATCTTTACGTTTGATTCGTTTTTCACAAACATCACGAATTGTACCTAAGCGAAATATCTCTTTGTCATTCATGGTAACCAACATATTTTGTTTAACTCAAATTGATCAGCAGATACTGATCACTATAGAAAAACAGGACATTTTAGCTTTGCAGAAAAGAGACATTTTACCTTGGGAGCTACAATACATTCACTCAATTTCCTGATTACGTTAAAAACAATATGGATCCAGCTAAACATAAAAAAGTCGCGATGTTTTGTACTGGTGGTATTCGGTGTGAAAAATCTACTGCATATATGAAGCAACAAGGTTTTGAAGAGGTTTATCATCTTGAAGGCGGAATTTTAAAATACCTCGAAGAAGTCCCACAACAAGACAGCTTATGGCAAGGTGACTGTTATGTCTTTGATGGCCGAGTTGCAGTTAATCATCAATTAGAACAAGCCGATTATGATATTTGTAATGCCTGTCGATTACCCATTACTGCCGCAGATAAACAATCCGATTTATACGAGCAAGGTGTCAGTTGTCCTAAGTGTCATGGCCAACACTCACCACAACAACTTGCACGCTTTCGAGAACGTGAAAAACAAATATCTTTAGCTATCGCTAGAGGTGAACAACATATTGGTGAAGAAAGTACCCATCATCGAACAGCACGACGCGCAGAAAAACTGGCGAAGAAAAAGCAGCAACGTAATCAGCATTAACCAATTTAATGCAAGTTAAGTTCGCTTTGGCGGCAATTGCACAACCTTGGCTGCTGTGCAATTATGGTATTACGATTTAAAAATCGGTTGCTCACTCGCACTCACCATTAACGCTATTATTATTGAGCAGAGCAACAATGAACCTTTTTATATCAGGAAGTAATATTAATGAGTCAACCAGATAACGACCTCATCAAAGCCAGTGAAAGTGACTCAAAAAATGAATTTAAAACACCACAATTTCAAATAACGCGAGTACTTAGTATTACATTCAATGTGATATTAATTTTAGCGCAAATAAAATTATTGAAAACTCACGATATAGATATAAAAACCTATGGTGTCTTCATTTTTTGTAATATCAGTATCTTAGTTAATCTTTTTGCACCAAAGCTCACTAAACTAACCGTGAAGCAAGTCTCGAAATATAGCACTATGACGATGCTTGTGAGTGTGTTTTTATTTATTAGCCAGATATTTGCATAATCGACCTAAAAACCGCCTTAATCCTTTAAACATTAAGTGAGTAAGGCGGTTTTTGTAAGTGTCATACAACGCCACTCTACGACCTGTGATATATTTTATTTCTTCGTTACCACTCACCAACAAGTAATCGACTTTTGACACCATTAACTTGTAATCCCATCGCTTCAAACACATCATCAAAATTGCGACACGTTAACGGTAAATGAGGCAGTGATAATACCGCTTCATCAAAAAAGCGTTTTTGCTCTTGTTCGGTTTATAACTACAAATAAGCCTAACGAAGATATGTAACATCACCTAATTTCCACCATAATGTCTTGCTTATCTGTCCGAAATATACGGTCGTTTTTTCCGGACAATACATACAGATATCAATAATAAATAATCACGTAAATTGTTTACCCCTTGTTCGGCTGAAAATTACAAACAGTATCCGAAATAACACACTAAATTCGAACACTGCTTTCAAGTTTCTCTCTAATATTCTCACTAACAAAAAATTACTTTTGTTATACTTCAACTAATCATTAGCCATTAATAATAAAAGAAAAAAAATGAAAAACTCAATCATAAACTGGTATCAACAACGTCATCCTGAGTGGCAATTAACTAATAACAATGATCCAATTACTAACGAAACCAAAAGAATGATTGATGATTATAAAACACAAATCCTAATACCTATTGAACAACATTTTGGTCTCACAACTATTACCTATGGCTTCACATCTTTTGAACTTTATAAAAAAGTACAAAAATTATCCCCTCAACACACCGCACCCACTTTAGATCAACACACTAGTCATGAAGTGAATAGTCGAGGAAATCTTATCTGCAAACGTGGAGGTTTAGCCTGTGATTTTATCGTCGAGGGATTTGAAGAAAATATGGGCGTTATTGCAAAATATATCGTGCAGCACTTACCCTTTGACCGTATTTACTTCTATGCCAATAATAAACCACTTCATGTCAGCATTGGCCCAGACAATAACCACTTTATTCAATACATGTTGCCATCACCAAAAACAGGCTTACGTTATCCAAGAAAAAGATATAATAAAGATAACTACTTAACTGCAAAATTTAAGGATGAAATATGAATGCAGCACTATTTAAAGAGCTTATATCACAACTAAAAATAGGCAAACAATTACCTGATGCTGTATATCTTCATAAAGATGCCCTTATTGAAGTATCTGACTCATTACAGAATTTTATTCCAGCCGTTGCTCAAGCTGTTAAAGTTAGCGAATGGGATCTGGTAAAGCTTTATAAGAAAGAATTTCGACTATCGCTGTTAAGTTACCCTACTTTTTATTCAGAGTCTTACCCCGCCCTACAACAAAGTGTAAATATCAATTTAGTTAAGCTCACACATAAGGTAACTGATTACAGTAACTCAGATAATCCGCCTATCTTGCATCGTAAAGAAACCATGATCACACCGAGTAACCCGCACTTTAAACATTTTAAAAATATTACTCAAGAAGGTGAAAATGCAGGCTTATATGAAAATACTCGTATTATTGGTTTCAAACGTTCTTGGCACAATATTATAGAAAGACACGGTTATGAGTTAGTCGATGGAAGATTATTCAGATCCTCTGCTGTTAATCCATCTGTTGATGAGCCAAATATAGACCGACATAAAACAGCTATAGTACGGCACGATCTTTCAGCGCCTATGAAAACATTAGTTAAAAATGGTTATTTAAACGGTGAATATTCTATTTTTGACTATGGTTGCGGTCGAGGAGATGATCTCAGGGAGCTTGAAGCCCACGGAGTAGATGCTATCGGCTGGGATCCTAATTTTCAGCCAGATAACGATAAAACACCTTCAGATATCGTTAACTTAGGCTTTGTACTTAACGTTATTGAAGATCAAGATGAACGTTTAGCAGCATTGCTAAGTGCGTGGGAATTAACCGCTAGCTTACTTGTGGTATCGGTAATGCTTGCTAATGACAGCTACATTGCACAATTTAAATCATACAAAGATGGTGTTATTACTTCTCGTAATACATTTCAAAAATATTATGCGCAATCAGAAATCAAAGCATACATTGAACGAAATTTACAAGAAGAAGCAATAGCTGTTGCCCCCGGTATTTTTTATATCTTCAAAGATAAACTAGCAGAGCAAAGTTATCTTCAACAAAAATATAAACGTCATCATACATGGCAGCAACTCACATCGCCTCAGCCAGTAGATGCCAAAGATAAAGCTAAATTACTAATCACTCAACATCAGCAGCTATTTGATGATTTTTGGCATACCTGCTTAGATCTTGGCCGTATTCCAGCTAATGAAGAATTTAAGCAATCAGGAAAAATCAGAGAGCTCATTGGCTCACACAAAAAGGTATTCAATCTACTACAAGATATGTTTGATACTGAAGAGTTTGAACAAGCAGAAAAAAATCGCAAAGAGGATTTATTACTCTACTTTGCAATGGGGTTATTTGAAAAACGTAAACCTTACACACAACAACCAGAAGTATTAAAACGAGATATCAAAGCATTTTTTGATGAATATATCACCGCTATTAATCTAGCAACAGAGCTTTTATTCGCGATTGCTGATACTGAATTAATCAACACTCAATGTAAGAAAGCACATAAAACTATGTCTGCAAGTTTATTAAACGACAGTCATTCACTGATCTTTCATCGTGATTTTATTGATGAACTACCAGTATTATTGCGTGTTTATGTTGGTGCAGCGTTACAGATGTATGGTGAACTTGAGAACGATATTGATCTAATCAAAATTCATATTAGATCTGGCAAGCTAACTCTTACCGCTTATGATGATTTTGATAAATCAGTGCCATTCTTAGTTGAGCGTATTAAAATTAAGATGGCAGAGCAAGATATCGACTTCTTCGATTATATTGATGAGAATCGTAGACCGCCTTTACTAAACAAACACTTATTTATAGCTCAAAATAACACTATTTTTACACAACAAATGAGCTTCGATAAACGTTTATCGAAGCTCTTAGAAATTGATATGAATAAAGAAGTGCTAATCAATCGAAGTGTGTATGATATGCAACTAAACAAAATGCATAAGAAAGTAATAAACTTTAAACTCGTAAACGTAACTTAATAACACTTAAAAGGAGGCAAACTGATACGATAAGTTCGCCTAGCTTGCTCATCAGATAAACCAATTGCGTTGAGCACGTGCGAAGGCGTGTTCGACATAGTATTACATGCTGAGCCTTGAGATATTAACCAATTATTCTCAAGGTTAAACCGCTTAATTTCATTATCACTGTTAAAAGTTATGTTCCAAATTGTAGGCAAGGAGCTTGAGCTGCTATTCCTAACAAACTTGTAGCCTTTTATCAGTTGTTCAAAAAAATTCTGCTTCTTTGATGCTTCTTTAGGAAAGTTCTCAACTGCCGAGCCAAAGCCAACGATCAATGCCGTTGGAGAAGTGCCCCCTCGTAACCCCAGCTCCTGACCACCTCCATGAATTAAGGGTACAATCTCAGAATTTCGGGCATCCCTTATATAAAGAGCACCAATTCCTTTTGGCCCATAAATTTTATGGCCAGATAAAGACAACATATCAATATCCATATCATCAACATCTATATCTAGCTTACAAAAGCTTTGTGCTGCATCGGTATGAAAAATAATATCGTGTTCAAAAGCAATTGCTCCAATATCTGCAACTGGTTGCGTTGTTCCTAGTTCATTATTAACATGATGGATCGATATTAACTTTGTATCTTCACGAATTGCTTTTTTTATCGCATCAGTAGATATCTCACCGTGCTCATTTGGTGAAATATAAGTAATTTCAAAACCAATTTTTTCAAGAAAATTACAGGTATTAAGGATACATTTATGTTCAATAAGAGATGTTATAATATGACATTTTTCATTTAAGTACTTAAATGCTATTCCTTTTAAGGCCATATTATTAGCTTCACTAGCACCACTAGTAAAAATTATCTCACTAGGCATTGCGCCTATTTTTTTTGCAATTATCTTACGAGCTTCATCTATAGCTTCAGATGCTTTTCGTCCTTCAATATGACTAGAAGACGAATTAGCAAAATTATCTGTTTGCCAAAATGACATAGCATCTAATACTACTTCAGATACTGGTGTTGATGCTGCATAATCGAAATAATTATTCATTTTCTGTTAAATATTTAAAAGTTTTATCAAATAGAACGTTAGCGATGATAGGCTCACTAATATTATCAATAATCCAGTTATCAATATGCTTTAAACCACCATTACAGTACCCTTCAAATATTCCAATTGCATCTCTAAGATTTTCACTTTTTATTATTTCTAACGAAGGCTCTTTTAGTAAAGCGATAAGATATATATAAGCATCATGATTTGTTGATGAATATGTATCAAGTAATATAGGGATAGTGTTAACTTTCGATGCTATCGGCTCGTACTTACCCAACTGAACACCAACCAATGCTGCAAATACCATTAGTTCCTTAACCGTACTAAATATTGCTGACGATGCTCCTTTAGTTGAACAAAACTTTTCTTCCAATTTTTCAAAACGACAATCGCGACGAACAGGTAACTTCCGCCAATCAATTACATCAGCCATTTACTGATACCTCTTCTATAGTAACCATATCAAAATCACTTCCAAAGCGCACGACGTCATACATTTTACCTTGAACAGATAAATTGGTTGGGTATTGACCTTTAAATTCATCCTTTGTCAAAACAGTATGTTGTACTAAATTATATTCTTTCCCGATTTTTTTCCGAATACCTTTATCCGTATGACTTTCTGTCCATTGTGCTTGCGAAAACATAAATACAGACTGTTCAACGTTCTCAGCTATATAACGAACTAATTCACGTCCATTATCTGGACCAATAAATGCCAAAATGGAATCAGCAATAAATGGAGCTATTGTCCCTGGTGTTAATAGATGCTGTTTGTTATTTACTCTATCTTTTGAAAATTGGATTAAAGCAACAATAAAAGAAATAGATAACATTGCTTGATATCCATTCCCAGCAGCAACTTTTTTACCATACGTATCAACAATTACCCATGTGAAACTATTATTTTTTACATTAGTATTTTTTGCTACGGTATAACCATTAAATGCGACTTCATTAAATAAAGTTTGCATTTTATTTAAAATAACACCATCAACGTCTTTTTTAGAAGATTTAATCGCATCCTCATATAATTCCGCAATCTTATCCGTCGCTAGAATTAAGTTTCTTACCTTAACAGCTTTAGGTTGACTAAAAGATGCTCGTGACACTCGGATATCAATATCTTTTATATCTATTTTCTTTTTTTTAATCTGTTGTTCTAACAGAGGTATTTGACGATTTAGGATATCACATTTAGCCTTCACCGACTCTTTCTCTCTCTCAATGGATTTTATATCATCAAGGTCAGAGTCAACTATAACTAAACTCAATTCGTTAATTTTAGAATCAAGATCATAAATATGATCCTCTGTATCATCGATATCATCAAGCATTTTTTTCATTAAATCACGAGGAGATTTACTATTTTTCATCTTCTCTTTCAACTTAATAATTGTTGACCAACGCCTCTTTAAATCGGGATCTACTGCATATTTTCCTAACTCCTCTATAATTTTTGATGCCGCACTATCTACATGAATGCTTGAACCACAAATACATTCTTGATTATTTAGTATTTCACTTAATAATTGCTTATCCACTGAATATTTAAGAGATTTATTTAACTCTTCAGTATTTATAGAACTTGGTTCAAACTTTGATAATTTATCAGAATATGTTGACAATGCCCAATTAACCGTTTGTTTTAATTTATTATCCTGTAATTTATTTAGATTTCTCTGATGGCTTACTTTTAAAGTTTCTAATTGACTTCGGGTTTTTATTTTTTCTTCAATCACTGTTTTATCAAAACGTGAAAATTTAGCTATCTGATTTTCATATTCTTTTTCAGAAACATCTAGCTCTTCTTTCTTCCGTATAAGTTCAACTTCGTCTCTTTTTAAACTGTTTTCTATAACATCCTTATTCGATAACAATGTATCTATTTCATTGCTTGTATCATATTGTTTTAATTCTTTTTGATAGCCTGTTTTTATTTTATTTAAATGTTTAACTGTCATATTTGCTACAGTTAAACCTAATACTTTATCAATAGCATCTTTTATATGAGAAAAATTATTTTGACTATTTAAAGTTCCTGTTCCTTCTCCTTGATAAAAGAAATATTGAGACATTTCTATAGGTAAAAAAGTATTAATTAATGAATTTGGGTTGTTTTCAGGCTGTTCAACATAGCAACCGTCTTCAATTTCATATACTTGTAAGTTACTTTTAGCACTTGTCCGTGATTGAATTCTTCGGACTTCAAGAAGACGACCATCATGTTCAAGCTGTAAGAAAACACTAAAAGTATTAACGCCTTTGCTTGCTGCATGTTTATTTAATAAATTATTAGCATCAAGTAAGTTCTCTGTTGTTTCCTCATAAAGGCACCAACGTAAAGCATTAAGTAGCGCAGTTTTTCCTCCATTATTTTCACCATGAATAAGTGTTACACTTTTTTCAGATCCGATAGCAAAATTGATTATTTGTTTTTCATAGAATTGGCGAAAATTATTAATTTCAAGTCTAATTAGCTTCATTTACAATATCTTCCGCATTAATTTCTACGATTTCTTTAATTTTTTGAATATGACGACCATGTGCTACATCACCATAATAAATTTCTTTTTCTAATGTCATAATTTGCAACGCTGCTTTATGTACATTTGACTTTTTAGAATAATCATGATGAGCAGTCTGAGTTTCTCTATCTGCTTCCTGTAACAAAGCTTTAAATGCTTTCAAATCCATTTAATATACCTCTAACTGAATAGCCCTTTCTTCAACTTCCTTTGAATTCAAAGCCGTTAACTTAAAATCATTAATTCTATCAAGCTCAGCTTTTCGTAAATTATTACTAAATGAACTCCAACTACCAGGCATCGGTAATACAATAAAATCAACTATCAAAGCTTCACTTTTACCTTCAGACTTTCTTAATACACGTCCTCGTCGTTGGACATATTGTCGAGGATTTCGTGTACTTGCTAATATAAAAGCACTTTTGCATACAGGGACATCTATCCCTTCATCCAATACTTTCATAGCAACAAGAGATTCAATAGTCTTATTTCTAAAACTTTCCATGATTCTCTTACGCTCATTACTCGTCTCTTGTGATGTAAACTTCGCAACCCTACATCCGAATTCATGTAATGAATTAGTAACTTTAGTAATATATGTCTGATCGTCACTAGATGCTTTACCTTCCCCCACGTAAATAAGCGAATGCGCTAGAGACAACTGATTATTTTTTTTAAAATAGGCTAACAATGCTGGAAGTTTACCTTCACATGTTGCTAGCAACCTCGATCTAAATCCACACCACTTTGTAAGTGTTTGTTGCTCTTCATTATTTAACCCACTACTTTTAGCTTTAAGTATTAGTCTCTGAATTTTTAACGAGTAATCTTCATAAAGTTCTTGTTCTTCATCATTAAAGTATACTGGTACTAACTCATATCGATAAGGCGCTAATATGCCATCTCTTATTGCATCACTAAGAGTGTACTCACTAACTACACCTTTGAAATATGACATCAAATTATCTTTCACAATATCAGGGAATAGAGAGCCCTCTATCTCATCATCTTCACTTCTAAAAGGAGTAGCCGAGAGACCTATACGGTACTTTGCATTAGGCAAAGATTCAAAATAGCCAAGGGTTCCTAAATGATGACACTCATCACCAATAAATAAAATATCATCATTATTTACTTTACAAATACGAGACTGAAAGTGAATATCTGACATCGTCTTATTAACAACAACAACGCATACAAATGGAATTCCACCGCAGCGAAAACGTAAAATTTTCTTGTCTAATAACGAAATCCAGTTATTTGTATTCTCATAACATTTTATTGGCGATATATTAAATGGAGATAACTCTTTAACCCACTGATTAGCTAATTCTATATAAGGAACACTGATAACAACAAAGGTCCCAAATCCAGCTTTCCTTCTTTCTTCATAAAGTTCTACAAGTGCTGAAATAGATGTAAACGTTTTTCCTGAACCAGTAGCTAATTTAAACAATCCTTTGTGTTTGGCACGTTTCCAATTATCAATTGCTTCTATTTGATGAGGAAACAACTGAAAAGATCGTCCTTTTACTATTATAGGTTTACTTGGAAGCTTCGAATCAATATCAACTGTTATTAACTTTTGAATCGATTTAGAAAAGCTATATTTAAAAATTGGTTCAACATTATTTTCTTTTTTCTGTAGATCTAAATATAAATCTCTAGAAAAAAGTTCTTTACTCAAAAGTTCTAAATCTATGTTGGACTGAATATTTTTATAAAAAAATGAATCAAGTTCTACTACTTTCGTTCTCTTTTTATTATTGCTCCATAATGCGTTAAAATTATCTATTTCAATTTGAGCATATTTATGAAAACTATCTTGATCCCAACTAAAGAAGACAACAATTTCTTCAGAATTATATTTTGAAAGGCCACGTAATGTTTCATTAGCAGAGCCACTAAATACCACTGTTTCGTCATCTTGATAGAAAATCCCTACTTTTTTATGAAACATACCTTGATGAGTAAATGCAAACTTTATTTCTAACTGTTCTTTCGCAACGAGATACCTCAACAGTTTTAAGTTTCGATCATTAGATTCTAATAAAATATTAGTCAATTCATCAGTTCGAAAATTTATAGGGTTTTTTATCCCATCCATTACGGCTTCATATTCACAATCAGATAAAGGGTCACCAATAATCAGACGCATTTTTGCACCCGAAGAAATAAATCTCTCTACCCCCTCAGCTGCAGCAGATAAAACTTCAGATGAAAAATAACCAACAGCGCGATCATATCGCGCTGCTACACCTAATAAAGGTATATGAAAACTAGATAAAATATCATCTTCGTCTGAATCGTACTTTTCTTTGAGACCTATGCACGAAAACAGCATAGTTTACTCCCAATCTAACCATTGACTTAAATTTAACCATGCGTTCATTAACAGTACTTCTGTACGTTCATCAATAGCAGTTTTATCCCAATTATCAGCCCAGGTTATTTCAGAATATTTCTTTTCAAGCATAAGAATTGATACATTCTTTCTAGCGCTTTCAGATAAGTCACCTTCATTACGTAAGATAGTATTAATTTCTTTTATAGATTCATTATTGAGAGCTTCAAGCATATGCTGCTTAAGATCATACCAAGACTCTTGTGATTTTTGAGAAACACTATTTCGAGCATCAACAAGAATATTCCCTAACTTATTGTACACTTGAGGATCTGAAATATCTGAATTATTCCATTTTCTCAAGGCCTCTTTTGAACCGCTATAAACTCTCTTAATGCGGTCTTTATTAGAAATAAGCTCCCACATCAAAGGGGTCATGTATTGTGTATCAATCCTATCTACGCGCTCAAAACCTGTACTTTTCAACTCTAAGTTATTAAAAGCAGCTAAAACCAACAATTTAATACTTTTTGATTTAGTCAACATTTGTTGTTTAGAACAAATATCAATCCACTTATCAAGCACTTTATCTTTAAGTGAACCTTTACTATCAATTTTATCGGCAAGTTCTTTCTTAAAGAAGGTCTTTATTGCATCAACACTAAATTGCTCTGAATCTAAAGTTCCATTACTTAATTTATAAGCTTTATAGCCATCAATACCTTTTTCATGAAGTTTTTTATAAACCCCATCAATACCGTCAGCACCACCACTCATTGCTCGCCAAAGAATACTGAACGCAGTTACAGCTTTTAACACTGCCTCAAAACTTGAATACTCCGTGCCTGTATTTTCGTATTTCTTATCTTGTAAGATAAATTGAACTAATAAGCTAAGGACAATATCATGCTTCATATCAACCAAATAACGTAAACATACATTCGATATATCACGCTCTTTATCAACAACTAATTTCTTTACATCGGGTATTTCAGCTTGCCAATGATCAAATAAAAACTCAGATGTAACAGCCAAATAATTTAAATAATCATCTTTATTTCCATAACTACAGTTCTCATAGCTTTTTAACATTGCGTCTCGCTGGTCACGTAAACTTGTAACTTTTACTTTTCCTTGGTAAGCGCGAACGAAAGCTAGAATTAAGGCCTTTGTCTTATCATTTTTTTCTTTGCTTTTTATGATATTCTCAAACCTATCTGTAATTGAATTCAAAGTAGCTAAAGATAACTTAAGATTTTCTTCCAGTTCCCCATCCTTGCGCTTAATCCCTATATACTCAATTACTTTTGGTACAAATGTTTCAATTGCCGTTAAAGGTTCGCCTGTAGTATTAAGTGCTTCAAACATATCAAAAGCATATGATTCATTATTGACTTCAACGTAAGTCAAGCAAACTCTATGTAAAAGGAACTTTGTGAAAGCAACAATATATACTATTTGCTCAATTTTTTTATTTTTCTCAGCTACACTTAATAAATCAGCATCAATAGGAAAATCTAGACATAAATCCAATGTTTCCTTATCAAGAAAATCATTAATTGTTAACTTCTCTTCAATATCTCCGTCAGGCAACTTAAACTCAAAGCCATCTTGAACACAATTAAGCTGTTTTCTTATTTCTTTAATATTATTTACTACTCGTTTAGCTGAATCAGAATCACTCATTAAAGATAAATCTAAGGGTTTGAAAGTTACACTCTCAGACTGTTCTATCACATGTCGTTGATACGTAATCAAAAGCTGTGATATAGGACTTTCATATACAGCTTTATTCTCATCTTTTCCCCAACAATCAACTTGAGAACGTATAATTTTAGGAAAATATTTATACACAGTATGTTCAGCTGTTGTTTCAATAGAAAAATTAGAAGTATCAATTATGAGCTGAGAAACAATCTCTCTTAAACTCTCAAGAGTATCTAAAGCATCATCATTATCTTCAGTTTCAATGCTTTTTTTTAAATTTGGTAAAAGCACACGTAGCCTTTCATTCAAACATAAAATAATTAACATCAACGTCGATAAACGTTGTTGACCATCAATTATCAACTTAATATGAGTAGGTATCTGTCTTTTAGCAATAGGAAAAATAGTTGTTGCGCCGCTATCATCAACGCTAAGGATTGAACCTAAAAATATTATTGCGTCAGGTGATTCTAGAAGATTTCTAAATACATTTTCGCAATCAGAAAAAAGATCTCTAATATGCGTCTCTTCCCATGAATATGGTCGTTGATATGCCGGCATATAAAAGCCTGTATTTTTTTTATCACAAAGCACGTCAAAAACAGATTGAGGCTCTGCTTTAAAAATATCCAATGACTTTTGCATAGAAAGCTACCCTAAATAACCACAATTTAAATGCAGTCTTTTTAGCACACACTACAAACCATGCATATCAATTTATTGCATATCTGTGAGCACTATTATGTTATTTAACATTTAGCTATTAAATTCTACTATGCACTTAAGCACTTTGTTAGAATCGCGCTTGGATAAAATCTCCAAACGACTAAGGTAAGTACATTGACTATCGAATCGAGCACCCTAAAATTCTCAGGGCATCAAACATTTCCTATCCGATATGGCTGGATTTATAAAATAATTCAACAAGTTAATAATGGCTCCTCTATTTCTAGTACTGATAAATTAGAAAAGCAAATGCTAGAAATGGGGATGGGTAAGAACATGGTTCTTTCTATAAGGCATTGGATTCGCATACTAAACTTGGTCACTTGTACAGACAAAAAAAATCAAACTTATGAATTAACCGATTTAGCACAGCGACTGTTTGTTAATAATAACAAACAGTCGGCTTATGACGAGTATATAGATAAGATTGGAACTGTATGGCTACTTCATTGGCTGACGCAAAGTATTCCTACAGAAAATGCAGAACTCAACACTGCTCGCTGGTTTTTCAATTATTTTAATGGTATTCGCAGTGACAAAATGCAACTAGCTAAAGATATTAACCTGTCGTTAGTACATCATAATAAAGAGTTAACTGAAGCTACATTAAAAAAAGATATTGATTGTTTTTTTCAAACTTACGCATCTAAATACACTTCAAGTATGAAAGTAAATGAGGATAGTTTCACTTCACCTTTTACCGAGTTAGGTCTGCTAGTTCAGGTTGACTCAAAACATTACTTAGCTGAATTAGCAGAAAGAAAATCACTTCCTATTGAAGTGTTTACATTTGCATTAATTGATTTTTTTCAGAAAAAGCAAAAAAACAGTTCAGGTGAAATCAAGAGTGATGAAACTACACTTTCCTTTGATAGCTTACTAAATGATGTTGGTTCACCGGGCAAAATTTTCCGGTTAACATCTAACGGCCTTAGCGAAAAGTTAGATCAAGTAGAAGTTCTCACTCAAGGAAAGATCGCTTGGACTGATACTCAAGGTTTGAAGCAAATCCAACACCATTTTGAAAATCTACATAAAGTAGAACCAAGCATATACTTAGATAGTTACTACCAGAGATAATTATGACTTTAGCGGAACAATATTCAATTGCAGTTAGACATCAACGTTCAACACGTATTGATAGTGACTTATCGGTAGAGTTTTTCTCGGGTCTTGTATATCACGGTACAGCACAAACAGCATTAGAAACTTTATTACGTCAATTTGAACAAACAGACCAAAGTGCTTATACACTAACAGGCCCTTATGGGTCAGGTAAATCTACAATAGCTTTATTACTTACAGGTCTACTTAATGCAGACAAAGCTATTTACGATGCTGCTCGTCAAACGATTAATAACCAAACTCAAAAACTACTCAATAAAAGCATTCCTTACAATAAAGGATGGCTGCAAATTTGTTCAGTTGGAGGAGTAAATACTCCTATAGATGTTTTTTGGGATGCTACTCTCAATGCACTAAAAGATCACCCTAATACGGCAGATCTAACAAATAAATACCAAAAGATAACACCAAAAAATGAAGCTGAGCTTATCTCCCATTGGGAATCATTGTTTGAAGAAGTAAAACCATTTGTTGATGGTGTGCTAATTCTTGCTGATGAAATGGGAAAAACACTTGAATACATAAATAAAAGCAAAGGAGAGCTACACTTATTCCAAGATTTAGCAGAAGTATTAGGACGTGTTAACACACCTGTTATCTTCCTTGGTTTACTACACCAAGCATTTAGCGAATATGCGAAAGATCGCGGAACAAAACTTCAGGAAGAATGGGGGAAAATTCAAGGTCGATACGCTGACATCCCATACAATGTTTCTACTGACGAAACTATCGCACTAATTGCACAATCAATCGTTCCTTCGGAAGCGGTAAGTAAAGATACTACTGCCTATATCGATATGACTTTGAATGCTATCGCCTCTTTAGACAATAATAAAAATCGCATAGAGCAATTATCAGCACGTTTACATAATGTAGCACCATTGCATCCATTAGTTGCACTTATTCTTGGACCTATATCTAAGCGTCGATTCAGCCAAAATGAACGTAGTACATTTGGATTCTTAAATTCACATGAACAGTATAGCTTCCAAATGTTTTTAAAAAACCATAGTGATTGTAATGAACGCTATAGTTTACATCATTTATGGGATTACTTAGAAACCAACTTAGAGCATGCCATCTTAGGCTCCCCTGATGGACGTGGTTGGGCTGAAGCCTCTGAAGTGATCAATCGTATTGATGTGCCAGAAACAACACTAAATATATTAAAATCAATAGCGCTAATTTCTCTGTTCGGTAAGGCCGCTAAGTTATACCCGACAGAATTAACATTACAAGCAGCTGTAGGGATTAACGACGCTTTAGAGTTGAGAGAGCACCTTTCTAGCTTACAAAATATTTCTGCCATTATTTATCGTAAATACCAATCATCATGGGTTATTTTTGAAGGTAGTGATTTAGATATTCCAGCACTCCTTGAAGACAAGATAGAGCAATTAACCAATAGTAATGAAGCTATAGAGAATATTAAATTCTCTAAACAAATCATTGCTAAAGGTCATTATCATACTTTTGGTAGTTTACGTTGGGCAGAACAATCATTACTTCAACATTTAGATGGCATAGATCTAGGTAAAATCAACTTCCTGCAAAAAGGTGAATTTGCTAACTTTATCTTATTAACCTCTCCTATTGATGACGATAAATTAAGCGTATTTACAAAAAACAACTCAACAATAGCATTAGCGAATGCATTTAACGCATCTGAAATCCAAACTTATGCAAAAGAAGTGTATGCATTAGAGCTAATTAAAGCTGACAAAGATATTGGGTCAACGTTAGTCCACGACAAAGTTGCTCAAAAAGAATATGAAAGTCGTCTTTCTGATGCAAATAAAATGCTTTGGGCAGCAATTGATGAAGGGTTTACCTATTCCTTTTGGTTCACGAGAGGCTCAAAGCAAAAATTATTGCCCCTTAGTGAAATAGCAAGTGATCTAGCTGACGACATTTATTTTAAAAGTCCAAGTATCTTGAATGAACTAGTAAACCGCAATAAGCTCTCCGGCACAGCAGTCTCAGCTCGTAAAAAGTTACTAGAAGCGATGCTTGACTATAGTGATGAAAAACACTTAGGTATTACTGGTTTCCCACCAGAAATGTCAATGTATATAAGTTGTTTAAAAAGCACAAACCTACATATTGAAAAGGATGGCGAATGGCAGTGGTCTACAGAAAAAATGCCATCTAAGCTCAAAGGTTTATTTGAAACAACCACTGATTATTTAAGTGATAATGCAGGCAGCAAAATCAATCTCGGTGATATTGAATCAATATGGTCAAGTGCGCCTTACGGTTTAAGCAGTGGTGTATTTCCTATTCTAGTATTTGCCTACTTACAAACACTGGGACAAGATATTGCCTTTTATGAAAAAGTTATGTCAGGTGATTTTGAATTCATTTCAGAGCCTGATATCGACTACGTCCATAAGTTACAAAAATCGCCCAAAGAGCTTGCTGTTAAATTCATTAAATTAGAAGACCAAGATAAGGAATGGTTGCAATTACTTGCATCTTATGCGGCAACACTAACAACACGTTCTGTTACTACTAATTTATTATCAGTAGCTACTCCATTCGTAACAACGATGCACGGCTTATCCTATTGGGTTAAAAATGCAAATAACCTAGTTCACGATGATAGCGCATTGAATAAAAAAGTATTACGTTTACGTGATGCCTTTTTACAAGCAAATGACCCTCATGAGCTTCTTATTAAGAAAATAGTTCAAGTCATTGACCCTGATAATAAAATGACATTTATTGAACGTGTTGATGAAATTGAAAAATGTGTGACTATTTTAAAAGCAGCGCATGAAAAAATGCTTAGCCACATGAATTCAAAGATTAAACAATTATTTCCAGAAACTGGGGATAAATTAATCAACATGTGCCAAGTTGTAGAAGAAAAATCCGGAGATTTACGATTAAAATCCTTTGCTCGAGAGCTCGGTAAGAGCCAGGAATTTGGTCTTAAATGGCTAGAGTCTCTTATTGCTGTTGTCGTTGGTCGTGGCATTCAAAACTGGAATGAGACCAACTTACTGACTGCAGAGCAAAAAATTAGTGATTATGCACAAGACTTTTTACGCATTGTAAAAGCAAGTCAGGTAACCCGAACTACAGAAGTGCAAAACAAAATTGAAACCAAAAACATTTCTCTTGTTTTAGAAGAAACAAATGGACTTATAAACTATACAAAAGAAATTAAGTTAACAAACAACCCTCTTACAGAAGAAACAAAGAATGCTATTCAAGTAGAACTAGCAACACTTTCTGAGTTTGAAAGAATTGATGTTCTACATCGGTTACTAAAAGAAGCATTAGTGGCACAAAGCTAAGATATAGGCATTAGTCATGAGCACAAACAAAAAAGTTAAACATGTTTTAGGCCTATCTGGTGGTAAAGACAGTGCAGCACTCGCAATTTATATGGCGAGAGAATACCCTGAAATTGATATCGACTACTTTTTTACCGATACAGGTTATGAGCTTCCAGAGGTCTATGAATTCATTGAAGAACTAGAAAGCCTTTTAGGAAAAAATGTTCTACATATTAATCATACAGAACGATTTGTTAATAACGACGTAAAAGTTTTTGATAAGCTTCTAGTGGAACACAACAATTTCTTACCCTCTGGACGACAGCGTTGGTGTACGATTCGTATGAAACTGGAGCCCTTCGAGCGCTGGATTAAGCCTTTTCTTGATGATGGCTATGAGGTCATTTCATATGTTGGTATACGAGCAGATGAGCCTTGGCGTGATGGCTATAAACCAAATGAATCACAAAAGAGCCTAACTATAAAAATGCCTTTTGCGGAAGATGGCATAAAAAAAGCAGGTGTACTTTCTATTCTTGAAAGTGCTGGAATAGGTTTACCTAAGTATTATGAATGGCGATCTCGTTCTGGCTGTACATTCTGTTTCTTCCAGCGAAAAATTGAATGGATACGCTTAATGGAACGTTACCCAGATGCTTTTGAAGAAGCAAAGGCATTTGAAAAACAGGCAGATACCAGTGCTAATGGTGAAACATTCTATTGGATGGGACCTAACGAGCCATTAACAACGCTAGAAGATCCTGCTCGTATTGCACAAATCAAAGAAAATCATGAGAAATCACTTAAGCGTTTTGAAAAGAAAAAACTAAGAGAACGAAATAGAAAACTTGGTATGCATGCAATGGTTGATGAAGAGCAACTTATCGAGACATTAAGCATGGATGAGATTTATGATGATGTTGAAGGCGGCGGTGCTTGTATAACGTGTTATAAATAAAAACTTAACTTAAGCTCCATTAGCTCCATTTACAAACGGTGGTCACCATTTTGGTCACCGTTTGGACACAACACGATTTGCAGGCTATTTTCTCCAGACGTAAAAAAGCCCGCAATTGCTTGCGGGCTTCTCTATTTGGCTCCCTCTACTGGACTTGAACCAGTGACATACGGATTAACAGTCCGCCGTTCTACCAACTGAACTAAGAGGGAATTGTTTGGAGCAGGTAGCGGGAATCGAACCCGCATCTCAAGCTTGGAAGGCTGGAGTAATAGCCATTATACGATACCTGCGATGTATCTTTTCAAATTATGGTGGTGGGAGAAGGATTCGAACCTTCGAAGGCAGTGCCGGCAGATTTACAATCTGCTCCCTTTGGCCACTCGGGAATCCCACCGAAATTTAATGGTGCCGACTACCGGAGTCGAACTGGTGACCTACTGATTACAAGTCAGTTGCTCTACCTACTGAGCTAAGTCGGCACACTAATTTCTTTTTTATTGTAAAGCCTAAGCTCAACAATTAAATTTGGCGGAGAGATAGGGATTTGAACCCTAGATACGCTATAAACGTATGCCGGTTTTCAAGACCGGTGCTTTCAACCACTCAGCCATCTCTCCGTAATTGCGGTGAATATTATAGTTCTCAGCCGCAACTGTAAAGCAAAAAAACACAAAAAAGTTCTAACTAGCCATTTTTTAAGCAAAAAGTTCATAACAAATACATTCCTTACCTATTATTACACTATTGTCATCTATCTTGGTTCGCATCATCGAATTATTAAGTACAATTCAGCTCCAATTATTAACATCAGAGCATTGTTTATGAAGCTGCGCATTATCACTAGCACGCTGCTACTCTCTTTTAGCCAGTTAGCATCAGCACAAATAAGCCAGATTAGCCCCGAGCTAGCGAAAATCGAGCACCAACTAGGAGGCACAGTCGCTGTCGCTGTATATAACGCCAATACCAATACAAGTTGGAACTACCATGGCGAACAGCGTGTGCCAATGATGAGTACTTTTAAAACCTTAGCCTGTGCCGACCTATTACATCAGGCTGATACTCAACGTATTGACTTAAACCAGGCTATCACAATTAAACAAAGTGATATTTTAAGCTATGCGCCAGTCACAACTGATCGTGTTGGTACCAGCATGACATTGGCTCAATTATGTAATGCAACCATGTTAACCAGTGATAACACTGCTGCTAACCTTGTGCTTAATAATATTGGTGGGCCTAAGAGTGTCACGCAATTTATTCGTACCCTTGATGACAAAATCACACGTCTTGATAGAATCGAGCCTAATGTTAATAATGTCAGTACTGCGGAACTGCGCGATACCACTACCCCTATCGCAATAAATTCAACCTTATATCATCTTCTATATACAGATGCGTTATCAACAAGTGCTCGCAAGCAGTTAAAGCAATGGATGATGGACAATAAAGTCTCTGATCCCTTACTTCGTGCTGTTCTACCCGCTGGCTGGCACATTGCAGATCGTTCAGGGTATGACAGTACATATGGTTCACGCGGCATTACTGCAGCTGTTTGGCAGCAAGGTAAGCAGCCAATCATGATCAGTATTTATTTAGCCCAAACGGGAAAACCAATGGCGGAACTCAATACCACCATCGCCAACATTGGCCAACTAATTTTTCAGCATTTAAAATAAAAGACGATAAAAGAATGCAGAGAGGATCTATTTAGTGTCCTCTTTTGCTATTGTTTATATTATTTATTACAAATTAGATATGATGATGCGTTTACTGATTGCGGGAATAATGGATTTTTTAGGTATGTTACTCACCTTTATCCATAATATTTTAGAGCTATTTAGATAATATCTTACTTTGAGATTTTAGCTGATTATTAATACTGCGAGGATAATACAATGCTAAGTTGCCACCAACATGATTATATTGAAATAGCATGTATGCATCATTTGACGATAAAACTCACCCTGAGCGATGGTAGTCAGATTGTAGGTATTGCTCACGATACTTTTTATAATCAAAATCGAGAGGAGTGTATGATGTTATTAGTTGAGCAACATCAACAACCTGTCATATTAGATAATCTTGTATCGATGATAGCGATGACAAAAAACCCGCATTTTTCGACAATAAATTTCAAATAACGCATTGATTAAAAAATAATTTACATTGTAAATACGATCACTTGTTCTCTATTTACAATAATTAAAAATGGCGTTTCTATTTTTCCTAATAGAAACGCCATTTTTAATTATTGGTACCGTATAGGTAATTATGCAAACCTTATCTCTCCTTGCTCATCTAAAGAAAGTGTAGCTTTTGCTTCACCAATCAATTGTGCTGCATAAGAAGGTGTAACAGCACGTAATTCGCCTTTCGTTGATAAAAAACTACCTTCCCATGCTTGATCTCGGTATGTGCCTGATTCTAAGATTTCAATAACTACTTTCATAATAAACCCCAACATTAATTAATAATGGCAAAAACATAAGCCTATTTGCCTTACAATCGAATTTACCAGCATTAAATTAATTGTCATCCTACTTAAATTGCAACGTTAGATACACAAATCGAGTGCATGAAAAATCACTATCACGAAAAATGCTTATTGAAATCTCTTCTCACATTAAGATCATGACTTTCACAGCAAAGAAAAATGACAACGCATTGTTTTTAAATAAAATTAAATGTAAACGTCAGTTTTTAGTAATTAAATGACAGTATTTTGCTATTTTGTCTATATTTCGATAATTTTTAATTTAATAGATAAATTTAGACAAAAAGAAGTTCTCGCAAAGCAAGTTTCCATTTTTGATCACTTCAACACACCAAAATGGCCTAAATAGATGAATTAATCACCACCATTCTCATTATTATCAGTAAAAAGCCTTATATAGCTCATGGGTATTTGTCTGCAACCGAACATAACCTGCCCCAATTAAATATAAAAAATAGTTATATTAAAAAACCACTTTATGTAACCAATGTCTCACATATATTACATTTATTACGTTAAAAGTAGAAAATCAACCCAACAAAGACCTAGAATAAATAAGTTTTTTCTATATATGGAAGGGTTAATGACAAGGATTACAGAGAATCACCTCAAATATACAAGTTATAATGGGGTCTTATTTTCTCTAGGGCTGTTTTCAATCGGTACAGCCTTTTTAATGAGTATTTTACCGTTTACTTTTAAGCATTTTGGATTTGATAAATCATTTGTACGCGATCTCACCAGCATTTATTATTTAGGTGTCTTATTAGGTGTATTCGTAACAAAACCCATCATCAATAAGTTGCAATATAAGTGGGGAATTTTATTTTTTATCTGCTTATATTTAATAACAGTAACTATTTTAGCTAGCTATCCTTATATTTCTATTTGGTTGGCCTGTCGTTTTTTTGCAGGTATCGCTGTCGCAGGTATTTATATTTCATGTGAATCCTGGCTATTATTAGTTACACCAAAATCGCAACAAGCAGCACGATTAGCAACTAATACCGCGGTATTGTGTATAGGCCGCGCCCTTGGCCAAACGGGAATTAGCATCACAGGAACCGAAGGTTATACGCCTTTTATTGCTATTTCTATTATGATTCTTTGTTCACTCTTGCCATTAATGGTGATGTGTAAAACAGCGCCAATAATAACCAAAGCCACTAAAATAAATTTAGAAATTATTGGTAAAATTAATATTCAAGGCTTATTTGGCTGTTTAGCTTCTGGACTGATTTTAGGTTCTTTATATGGATTAATGCCATTAGAGCTCCATAATTGTGGTTATGATCAGCACAAAACCAGCTACTTTATGGTGAGTATTATCATCGGTGGTATATTGGCTAAGCCAATAGCAAAAGTTATTCAAACCAAATTAACTAAACCACAATCCATTATTGTATTTAGCGCAGTAGGTATTGCTGCAATGCTAGGTTTTCAATTCACTGAAAATACAATCATACTGTTTATTTGCAGTACCCTATTTGGTAGCGCTATTTTCGCCTTATACCCAATAGCTATAGCACAATCAACACAATCTCTGAATGATGAGCTGTTATTTGCTAATGCTCAAATTATGTTTTTTGCCTTTAGTATTGGGGCAGTACTCAGTCCTTTATTTGCTCATCCGTTTATGTCTGTTCCACATGGTCTTCTGGATTATTTTATTATGATATTTGCTGCTATTTCTGCTTATCTATTAATTCATAAAGCGCCGCCTGAACCAAAAGTGCAACTCGCTTAATTGCAAAAAAGCTAGCGTGTAAACTGACTCTCACTCATTAATATTCATGAGTGAGAGTCTTTTTGATTACGATAATGATAGCTTTTGGTTATTTAACAGCTACATTCTGATAGCTAAATTTACCATTATCTAGCGCTTGAATATGTTCTTGTTTAGCGTTGAAGTTAAGTGTTGCTAAGTCAACTCGGCGAATGGTGCTGTCATACATCGTTTTGTAGTACAACTCGCCGTTATTCTGATCAATAACAGAGGTCCATTGAGTCGCACTCGGTAGATCAGGAATATGGGCTTTATCGTTAAACTCACTCCCAATTGGAATATCAAAATTATTCAGAATATGAAATGCTTGTGATACTGCCTGCTGTGCTGTTTTTAAAGCGGGTGCACTATTAACGTAAAATGCAGCACGAACAAATCGTGATGGTGGTGAGATATCACCTGGTAAACCAACAAAATTAGAGCCGACACCAAAAGACTGTGCTTCGACACCATTAATCTGCTGTGGCTTACTAATACCAGGATGCAAATTGATATAGTTATTGAGGTTAGTCACTTGCCAATTATAGTCAGGCGAGTTAGTTAGCACTTTAGCGGTATTTTTATAAATATTAATCTTACCGTGATCCATAATTTCAATCACAATACTGTTGCCCTGCTTATCAGACACTCGCCAATGTGCAGTAGGCGATGGTTGTCCTTTGTCATCAAAATAAACAGTAACAATCTTAATCTTACTCAATGCCGCTTCAACCTCAGCAACCGTTGAGTATTGGCTTAACATCCAACGCACAAAATCCATATCAGTAATATTATTGGCGGTATCTTTTGGATCATAAGTTGCTAATGAGCCATAACCACGGAAATAAAATAACCCTGCTGTTAGGCCCTTTTCATTAAGCCCTTCAGCAATGAACTTATCATCACTAACAGATATGCCAGCAAAACCATACTTACTCTTCCACGTTAGTCCCGATTTCTGATCAGGCATGGTTGAAGTATACGAATAATTACGCGGTGCAATAATAAGTTTACTATTGAGATCACTGTGTCCCCACTCAATAGTACGCGCTTGAATATGATCATTACCTGTTGTCGCTAATGTAATTCCAGTACAGGCATTGGCAGCCTGGCTAAATCCGATCGCAACAACCAACGCTAATAAGGTTTTTTTCATTGCTAAAAATTCCATCATTAAAGATATATGGCGTTATTTTACCTTGAGTATAGATAAAAAACACTGGTTAGAATTTTCGAAACAAAAAAACCCGCGAAAGATCGCGGGTTAATCATCAATACAGATCTGTGGTGTTTAAATAGCCCAGCCACCAGCATAAAAGACCACAAGTGCTATCGCAATAATAACAGTACCTATATTGAGGCGTTTAAAATCACCCGATACCACACGTCCAATCACTAAACTCACAAAGCCAAGCATGATACCAGTAACAATATTACCTGTAAGAACGATGAAAACCGCACATAACAACCCTGATAACGCATCAACAGAGTCGTTCATATCTAGCTTACTAACATTACTAAGCATCAATAAACCAACATACATTAATGCAGGCGCGGTCGCATAAGACGGTACTAAATAACTTAACGGTGCTAAAAACAGCATCAATACAAATAACAGACCAACCGTTGTTGCCGTCAAACCAGTTTTACCACCCGCTGCCGTGCCTGCTGCTGATTCAATATAAACCGCAGCTGGTGAGCCACCCACAAAGCCGGCAAAAATGCTGCTAACTGAATCGGCGGTTAATGCTTTACCACCACTAATAATATTACCGCGCTCTGTCAATAAATTCGCTTGGCCTGCAACCGCACGAATGGTACCCGTTGCATCAAAAATAGCCGTCATCACTAACGCTAATACTGTCGGTAAAATCACCGGATTAAGCGCGCCCATAATATCAAGAGAGCCTAATAATGAGCCGTCACCGCCAAATGTTGGTAATGCAAACAAACCGTGGTATTTCACATTGGGATCAAAAATCAATCCAAACACAGAAATCGCAATAATTACCAGTAAAATACCACCAGGCACACGACGCTTTTCAAGCCCAAGAATAGCCGCTAAACCCACCAACGACATAATCACTGGCAGTGACACAAAATCACCAAAAGCAACGGGCAAACCCGCTTGCGGATTTTTAATAACCAGACCGACACCATTGGCAGCAATCAACAATAAAAACAGACCAATACCGATACCTGTGCCGTGTGCAATCCCGGTTGGCATGTTTCTCATGATCCAACCACGAATACCGGTAACCGTAATAAAAGTAAACACCACGCCCATCAAGAACACCGCACCTAATGCAACCGGAATACTGACGCCTTGTCCGAGCACTAAACTAAATGCAGTAAAAGCCGTTAATGATATCGCACAACCAATAGCCATTGGCAAACGTGCCCATAGCCCCATCAACAATGAACCAAAAGCCGCCACTAAACAGGTAGCAATAAATACTGCACTTTGATCAAACCCTGCAGCGCCCAACATACTGGGTACCACAATCACCGAATAAACCATAGCTAAAAAAGTGGTTAACCCTGCGATAATTTCTTGTTTAACGCTGCTACCACGTGCTGATATTTGAAAATAACGGTCTAAACCACGTGTTGATTCATTTGGAGTGTTATGTGTACTGTCAACAGACATGATGTCTTCCTATAATTGTCTGGTTTCAATCCGCTATCATTGGTCGCTAATCCTCATTTACTACCAACGCAAACGTTTACTTTATTAGAGAAAATAAAAGGCTGACGTTATTACGCCTCAGCCTTTAGATCCCCTGTCACCTTATAATGATACCTAGAAAGTCACTCTCCCTGCCACCATAAACTGATATTTAGGCCTAATAACAATAAATTTTTTATCCTCACCATAAAAATTAATCACATTACAAATAAAAAATAATCCCAAAAAAAACGTGATCAATGTAACATTATTTCACTTACTGGAATTTATATAGAAAATAATTCTATTTTACCTTTTTATAAGTAGGGAATATACGATTTTTTTCTATACAACTAAATGTATACTCAAAATCAATAACTAACATGTAACGTTAGCTACATATTGATTTGGCAAATGCTTGAATTTGCTTTAAATCCGTAATTTTTGATTTTTTATATAAATCGTTAGGTGGTTGCAATGAAACACACATTTTGGCCGGCATTTATTGATGTTGTAAAACGCGATGTTGTTCCTGCATTAGGTTGTACTGAGCCTGTATCCGTTGCACTCGCCTCAGCAATGGCTGTGAATAAACTCAATATAAATTATCAAAATATTACTGCAATTAATGTGCAGGTTTCAGCCAATTTAATGAAAAATGGTATGGGAGTAACGGTTCCTGGTACTGGTATGGTTGGACTTGAAATTGCAGCAGCGGCTGGCGCTGTGGCTGGTGATAGCAATGCACAATTAGAAGTGCTTAAAAACCTTACCGCTAACGATGTTGCTATCGCAAAAAACATGTTAGATCAAAAAATGGTGACCGTTAGCGTTGCCAATGTCAGTAATATTCTTTATTCCAAAGTCACCATCTTTAGCGCCGATCGTTCTGCTAGCGTGACGATTGCAGATAGCCATACCCATGTGTTAGCCATTGAAGAAGACGGGATCACAACTTATATTGCCGATCCACAACCGACATCAACAGCAACAAAATCTATTACAAGTAATCCTTTTATTGATGCCTCTGCACAAGATATTTTTGATTTTGCAACTCAGGCACCATTAGCTGATATTGCGTTTATTAAGCAGGCTTATCAACTTAACAACGACCTTTCAATTGAAGGCTTAGAAGGCAATTATGGTCTCCAAGTTGGCGCGACATTTAAACGCAGTATGGAGCGCGGTTTACTTGCTGGAGGCTTATTAACTGATGTATTACTTCGTACTGCTGCCGCTTCCGATGCACGCATGGGCGGCGCAATGAAACCAGCCATGAGTAATTCAGGCTCTGGCAACCAAGGAATAGCTGCAACCATGCCTGTTGTGGTGGTGGCTGAATTTATCAATGCCGATGATGAACAACTTATTCGTGCATTAATGTTGTCGCACTTGATGGCGATTTACATTAAAAGCTATCAAAATAAATTATCAGCATTATGCGGCGCAACGACAGCATCAATGGGCGCTGTAGCGGGTATGACATGGTTACTTGGTGGTGATATTAAACAAATCAGCGCAGCGATTAACAGTATGATTGGTGATATTGCAGGCATGATCTGTGATGGTGCAAAAACCAGTTGTGCTATGAAAGTATCATCATCAGCTGGCTCTGCTGTAAAATCAGCATTAATGGCATTAGATGGCATCGGCGTAACGGGCAATGAAGGTATTGTTGCTCACGATGTAGACAGTACTATTCGTAATTTATCAATGCTCGCCAATGGCTCAATGACACAAACCGATGTGCAGATCCTTGATATTATGATTAATAAATAACCATACATTCACCAATATAGTAGCTAACTCCTCTAGATATATATAAAAGGTAAGATAACTGATTTACTTTTTTAGCTTTATCTAGAGGATTATATTGCACCAATTGTACAGTTATCAGCAAAAAACAGTAAAAACCGCATTTCCCCCCTTCTTTATATTCTTTTTAGTCATATCAAATAACTTCTAGTTATTTAAAAAACACTCCATTAGCGTAATAATCAGCCATAAACAACACAAACGCTATTAGAAATAACCACCATCTAATCTAAAAATAATTGCACTATTCTGCCTTTCTATGTTACGCCATTTTATGCTTTTATATATAATGCTTAGTTTTGATAAGTGGCTCTAAAATTTTTAAATAACATATACTTAAAGTAAGTTCCATGAGCTATACACACTCATTGCTACTGCTCTTTCGTTATAATTTGACTGCTTTATATTTCTAATAATACGCAAAAAAGGCCGGCATTTGCCGTAAAAAATAATAAACCAAAGATTGTGACTTGGTTAACTATTCAGGCTGAAATTAATATGAATCAAACAGTCAATTTACCTCTAGCAGCAGCAACCAATACACCGCTACATGTTCAAGCAAACATGACTCAACAACAATGGCAGCAAGCGATCAAGTTCGACAATGTCGACATCGGCTGGATCGTAATGAGCATTGGTATGGCTGTAGGTGCTGGTATTGTATTCTTACCCGTACAAGTGGGTGTAATGGGGTTATGGGTTTTTTTACTATCAGCAGTGATTGGTTACCCTGCCATGTATTTATTCCAAAAATTATTCATTAATACATTAGCGGAATCGAAAAAGTGCACTGACTATCCGGGTGTCATTTCAGGCTATCTCGGAAAAAACTGGGGTATTGGACTCGGGATCCTGTATTTTTTAATGCTAGTGATCTGGGTGCTGGTCTATTCATTAACTGTTACCAATGATAGTGCTTCTTACCTACACTCTTTTGGCGTTACCGAAACACCACTAAACAATAATATTTACTATGGATTAGCGTTAATCAGCTTACTAAGCTATATCGGTTCTAAAAGTGAAAAATTCCTATTTAAGATCTCGGGCTTTATGGCCGTTACGGTATTGTTGTTGGTTGCAGTGATGGGAATGTTATTAGTTCCTCAATGGAGCTTTGCTAATATCACACCGGTTCAAGACTGGGGATTAATGCTTAAAAATGCCATTATTACATTACCATTTACCCTTACATCGATTCTGTTCATTCAATCATTGAGCCCGATGGTTATCTCTTACCGCTCACATGAGAAATCGATTGAAGTAGCACGTTATAAAGCCACTCGAGCGATGAGAATAGCGTTTACTATTTTATTTATTATCGTGTTTTTCTTTGCCGTATCGTTTACTTTCGCGATAAATCAAACCGAAGCTAAGCATGCTATGAATTTGAATATTTCAGCACTGGCAATGATTGCACATTATTTCCCTGGTAGCTGGGCAACGATTGTCGGTATTGTGATCAATATCTTTGCGGTTGTGACATCTTTTTTTGGTGTATTCCTTGCCTTCAAAGAAGCTTGTCGTGGCCTTGCAATGAACGTATTAGAGCGTAAATTTGAAGCCAAAAACATTAATACTCAGCTAGTCGATAAATTTACGACGATCTTTATTATTTTACTAGCATGGGGAGCGATTACCTTAAACCTACCAATTCTCTCTTTTACTTCTATCTGTTCACCTATCTTTGGTATTGTTGGCTGCTTAATTCCGGCATATTTAGTCTATCAAGTGCCGAGCTTACATAAATATAAAGGTCCAGCGACCAACCTAATTATTGTCACTGGGGTTTTATTGTGTATTTCACCCTTGTTAGCTTTTGTTTAGGTCTTTACATCTTTTAATTAAAAAAACGCCGTAATCATGATGATTGCGGCGTTTTTGTATAAATAAAAAATAGACCAACATTAAGCGGTAACGGCATCAACTTGTTTCTTCGCTTTCGCACGTTTTTGTGCCATCGCAACCCCAGTAAGTACCATAAGACCACCAACATAATGGTAGCTATGTAACTGCTCACCTAGCATCACACTCGCAATACCAGCAGCCATAATAGGTAACAAATTCATAAACATTGCTGTTCTATCTGCACCTAAACGCTCAATACTTTGCATCCATAACCATGGTGCTAATACTGAGGCTAATAATGCGGCATACATGATCAAAGGCGCTGCTGCTGCAGTAATCGCCATACGATGACTGGTTAACAATAATGGCGTTAACATCACCACGGCAAAGAGACATTGCACATACACTGAATGCCAATTTGAAATCGGCATTTTCCAGCGTTTGATCAATACACAATATAGTGCGTATACAACAGCGGCTATCAACATTAAGCCATCGCCCTGTTTAATCCCTTGGCTCACCAAGTTACTAATATGGCCATGGCTTAGCATTAATACTAAACCACTTAACGATAAAACTGCCCCTACTAGTGCAAAAGGTGATAAGCGTTGGCCTAATAATGGCACACTTAAGAACATACTCACCAAAGGTACTAATGAAATAATCAAGGCAATATTGGTCGCACTGGTGGTTGCCGCAGCAAAATAGCCTAATGATTGGTTAAGCACCATTCCGAGTAAGCCTAAAAAAGCTAACTTAGTAAGATACGGTTTAATAACAGCTCGTTCGCGCCACACAGACTTAGCTAAAAAAGGGGTTAACGCAACTAACGCAAAAAACCAGCGATAAAAAGAAATCGCCCCAGGATCAATAACACTAAATGCCATCTTATTGACAATGGCATTCCCTGCCCAGATCGCAACAGTAAAAAAAGGTAATAAATAGAACATTGTCAGCCTTAGATAAAACAGTCATTTCAATAAAGGACATTGAAATAAATAACAACACTATTTTGTCACTTCCTATGAGAAACATATATTCGTGATCGGACATAGAAAATGCTTAGTCGGACATTTATATCGCTTGGTTAAATGATCAGCAACAATTCAAACGACAAAACCCTAAATTTCTTACTGTCTATATCAGCATAAGAAATTTAGGGCTTCAAAGAAAAGCGAATATGTATCAAGCCATCACTATTTATCGTCAGTTAATGGCTCTTTTTCACAAAACATCGTCGCAGCTAATCGCGCCAAGTTATAAGCATCAACATAACCTGAATGCTGACGTCCTTCCCATTCCACCCCAGCAATGTCCATTGCAGCCCGTTGCCCTAAACGCTTATTAGAGACGTGACGCTGTAATTTAAATAATGTCGCTAAATTTAAATACTCACGAAACGGCATTTTTAGCTCTTTGGCTGCACACTCTTTGTGTAAAATGCGATCATCATGACCCCAAGCCGCATAGATTTTATGGCGGCCACCAAACTTTTGTTCAATCGAACGTAAAATAGTTGCCAGTGGCTTACCATTTTTTTCAATCAAATCAGGCTTAATTCCTGTTAATTCAGTGCAAAAAGGCGAAATTTCATCATGTTCAGGGCGTACATAATGCTGAGCGCGTCGTACAATACGGCCTGTATTTAAATCCAGCTCCGCCACTCCAATTTCGATGATTTCACCAGTTCGCGATGTGCGGCCATCATTCCAGCAGCACATTTCGAGGTCAAAACAGACAATACGATCAAAATTCATTAAGTTATCCAAGAGTCACGGCGTAAAACGGGCGCAGATAATACCATTTTGTCACCATGGGTTCATCCTTGTACGCCAGATTATTGTTGCTCTTTTATCGACAACAAAACTAAATGACTATCTGCGATACAACTTTCTCTGCCCCTTGTTGCGAAGTGTGATGCGCATCATGATATAAAGGCTGTGAGTCTTGTACCGCATAACAATAACTGCTATCACAAAGTGCTTGTTGAGTATTGATAAAATGAACATTCGCTGGATAGTTAGCGTGTTTAAAATGATGCAAAATATCGTGATTGCGCTGGTTATAATAAGACTTAGACATTGATACGATATTTTCAACAGGCTTACCGACCCAATAATGTTCATAAAATAACTTACTAATACTACGTCCCATTTCAGGAACAGGTTCAATCACATAAACATTTTTTTTCGTTTTTGCTAATTGTAAAACCAGCCGATCAAATGACGTTAGAATATCAGCATATTGGGCTGTCTTTCGATGGGATAATCGTGGATAAACCCCTTCATTTTCACCGTATAACCCCGCTGAATATCGGTTTATCAATACGACATTTTGAATATGTTTATCTTGCAAAATATAATTAGCCGCCTCGTTATACCATCGAGAACAAGGGCTAAAGTTATTCTGTTGACCATAAGAAGGAATACAGCCCGCAAAGCTAAAATGTTTTAGCCCTTGATCTGTTGCTTTTAAGCGATTAGCTAAAGCATAACTAATGCTGATCGCATGGCTATCACCCAATACCGCCCAATCAATATTATTACCGTAGTACTCACACGCTTTTGCTGGATCTTGGTAATCATAAACATGGCAATTGACACGGTTCGGCGTCGGCTTAATGTCTTTGACGATATTATTAACACTCGCAGGAAACCTATCAACGGCAAAGCCATTATTTTTAAATACCACCGCAGCAAGCCCACCAACAATAATAATTAACCATACAGGTAGAGAGGTCATTAATTGACGAGGTATTGATACCGATTGAGCTGACGTTTTACGATTTTCAATATAGTGATAACTTAAAGCACCTAATAATACCGACAGTGGAATACCGATAAATTCAAAATATGGAATAGACAGGTAGTAGCCAATCACCACCAGCGGCCAGTGCCATAAATAAATTGAATATGACCATAAGCCTATGCGCTGTAGAATAACGGCATTAAAAAAGCCTTGCTGACGATTTGCTAAAATAATCAAAAATGCGCCTTCCACAGGCATTAATGCTAAATACCCCGGCCACATGTCTTTTTCACCCATGGTGCTATAAGAGGCAATAATTAATAGTACCCCAAGCCACTGACAATATTTTTTATTGTTTTTATTAAGTTGGACTGGGTATAGATATACTAATCCACCTAACATCATCTCCCATCCTCGAACAGGAAGTAGAAAATAAGCATAAGTTGGATTTTGATGACTCACGTAGAGATTAAAAAGAAAGCCACACCCAGTAATCACCAACAGTATTTTTTTAATCGTTGCTAATTTGAAAATTTTATTCAGAATCACTAATACTACAGGGTAAATAATATAGAACTGCCATTCAACAGACAGCGACCACGTATGTAATAGCCATTTTTCATGTGATCCAGCGTCAAAATAACCCGATTCTTTAAAATAAAAAATATTAGAGATAAAGCCGCTACTGCCAGCAATGTGCTTACCTAAAGTTCGATAATCGACTGGAGTTAAGTAAAACCAACCTAAAATTAATAATACACTGCACATTGCCATCAATGGCGGAATAATACGATTAGCACGAGCGATATAAAATTTAATAATAGAGAATTGATTATTGGCTAATCCTCTAAATATAATACTGGTCATTAAAAAACCAGAGATAACAAAAAAAACATCTACCCCAGCAAAACCACCAGGAATACGAATCCAAGCTGGATTAAAATGGAACAGTACTACTGCAATAACAGCTAAGGCACGTAAGCCGTTAATATCAGTTCTAAATTTCATAACATTCCTATATAGATCACATCTTTAGGGATAAGCAAAAAAATAAACCGAAAATAAACGATCACTACTGAGCTAATGTCATAAAAAAAACAATAATAGCATTTATTAACAATTAATTAGTTTTGATAAAAAATATCTATAAGTGGCCGTTTTAATATTATTACTGATGATATTTGTCATTTCATTACGATTAGGTTTGACGATTTAATTTATACAGCCGAAAAGGAAGAAATGCTTCTTTCATCTCGTTCTTGATGGCTGATATACTTATAAATTGGCAATAGTGTTTGGATCGAATCATGGCGACTATTTACAACCCAATTATTGATAATAATAATCCACCTAATGATGTTTTTTTTGTTCATGAAGTATTTGAGCCAGATACGAGTACCCTTAGCCATAGCCATTACTGGGGACAATTACACCTGGTAAGCAATGGTATTATTGAACTGAGTACAGCAAACAATCGTTTTTTAGCCCCTCCACGTTATGCGTTGTGGATGCCACCAATGATGGAGCATAAAAGCTATATTCGCCGTAGCCTTAATTATTGTTCAATGAATATTTGCCCACCGCTATCCGATAAACTACCTGCTTATCCTTGTTTATTGGAAGTGAGCGCCATTATGACTGCAATTATTGAAGATCTTCGTCAACGTCAAATCATGGTCGCGACTACCGAACAAGATAAGCATTTGGTTACAGTGTTATTTGATCAACTGTTATTATGCGAACAACATGACCAGTTTTTACCCACCAGCGAAGATAAATTATTACAGCCGATTTTAATTGAATTAGAGCATAATCCAATTAACAACCTCTCTCTAGCACAATGGTCCCAGCAGCTGCATACCACAGAGCGTACCTTAGCGCGCCATTATAAAAATAAATTAGGCATCAGTTTTACTGAGTGGCGACAACGACGTAAATTTATTTATTCATTACATCTATTACGCCAAGGTATGTCGGTTAACGAAACCGCATTAACCTTAGGCTATCATCAAGCATCGCCGTTTATTACCTTATTTAAAAAATACACTGGCGCAACCCCTGATCAATACCGTTTACGGTTAGATTAATCCACCTGACTCTACTAACGGTGATAGAAATCACAGCGGCATCGAGCCGTGTAATCCTCTATTTTTATTGCTGCAATCAAAAATAAACACCATTGGCGCATGTTCTGTGCGCTAGATCTCTTTCTCACAACCTCAAACCTGAGAGTTAAATCACAACTCATTTGGCTGGTTACAAATGTCCAGCAAATGCACGTTTTATCCCATACCGATAATTGTTTTAGCCGCACATAATGACTCCAACAAAACGGCTTTTTGCCATCTTAAACCTGTTATGTTGTTGTCCTTATCCGTGGCCAATGTTTCATAACGAAATGGAGTGATTCTTATGAAAAACCAATTGTCGCAATTAAAACGGCACCTTTTAACAGGTACCAGTCACATGTTACCGTTCGTTGTTGCAGGTGGTGTACTACTTGCTTTATCAGTAATGTTAGGTGGTAAAGGTGCTGTCCCTCAAGGTGTATTCCTTGAAGGTTTATGGGACATGGGTATTGCAGGTTTCACTCTATTCGTACCAGTGTTAGGTGGCTACATTGCTTATTCTATCGCTGACCGTCCGGCACTTGCTCCAGGCATGATTGGCGCTTACCTTGCTAACCAAGTTAACGCCGGCTTCATTGGCGCTATCATTGTCGGTTTCATTGCCGGTTACGTGGTTCTCCAACTAAAACGTATTCCGCTATCAAACAAGCTCAAAGCCATCTCAACCTATTTTATTCTTCCTATTGGTGGCACGTTCATTGTTTCAGGTCTAGTTATCTGGGTTATCGGTGCACCGATTGCAATGGCTATGGAAGGCATGAACGCATGGCTACAAGGCATGGCGGGTACATCTAAAGCATTCTTAGGTGTGATTCTTGGTGGTATGACAGCCTTTGATATGGGTGGTCCAATCAACAAAGTTGCAACCCTATTTGCTCAAACACAAGTCGGTACTCAACCATGGTTAATGGGTGGTGTTGGTGTCGCAATCTGTGTGCCACCTCTAGGTATGTTCCTTGCTACGCTTCTATCACCTAAGCGTTACTCTGATGAAGAGCGTGAAGCAGGTAAAGCGGCAGGTATCATGGGCTGTATCGGTATCACTGAAGGCGCAATCCCATTCGCAGCCTCTGATCCAGTACGTGTAATCCCTTCAATCGTTGTTGGCGGTATCGTTGGTAACGTAACAGCCTTCTTATTTGGTGTTCTAAACCATGCACCATGGGGCGGTCTAATTGTACTACCCGTTGTTGATGGCCGTATCTTCTATGTCGTGGCTATCATTGCAGGCTCAGTAACAACAGCCTTAATGGTTAACTTCCTTAAAAAACCGATTGCAGATCGCCAAGAAGAACAAGCACCTACAGCTGCTTCTGACGACCTTGACCTAAGTTTTGATTAATAACATCGCATTCACTTATCAACGCGTTAAACGCGTTAAACGCATTAAATAACAAATTTGGAGATTCACATGAAAGTATTAGCTATCACATCTTGCCCATCTGGTGTTGCACATACGTACATGGCTGCTGAAGCATTAGAAGTTGCTGCAAAAGCAAAAGGTTGGGATGTTAAAGTTGAAACCCAAGGCTCTATCGGTATTGAAAACGAAATCACCATGAGTGACGTTGCTGATGCTGATATCGTGATTCTAACAAAAGATATCGCGATCAAAAATGAAGAGCGTTTCGCTGGTAAGAAGATTGTTCGAGTTGGTGTAGCAGATGCGGTAAAGAAAGCACCGCAAATCATGGATAAAATTGAAGCGCACCTCGCTCAAGCGTAATCACCCTTAAAGGCACTGTTTATTCGCAGGGTCTTTATTCCCCCAACATAAAGCCACCTTAGATCACGTTATTTAAGGTGGCTTTTTCTATAGCAGCTGAAAAATGCGCATAACCGTATTCTTAACCAAATAAACTGGCATCAAGATAACAATTTCAAGAGCAATATATCGCATTCAGTGGCTAGCTAACTAATAATACGCATATTCACACATAAGGTACGTTAGCTAGATTGATTGGTTAGTCCACGTCCATGAAAAATAACAATAAGTAGACGCAAGAGATGCATAATATTTTTATCGATTTACTCGATAGTGCCATTACTGATTTTGAATCCTTAAATGACATCTGGTTTGCTGGTGATTCATTACCACCGCTGGAATCGAGCTATCAAGTTAACTTTCCTCGCTTAGAATTAGTTTTTAAAGGCCATTACGCCAATACTTTTGATAATCAGCAACCTGATGCCACCAATATTACTCTAGGGGTGGGTGAAGCGTTATTTATTCCAGCCAATGCTTGGAACAAACCTGAGTGGCAACATGAGTGCTCGGTACTCAGTTTATTATTTGGTAAAAGCCAACTTGGTTTTAGTCTTGTGAGTAAACGAGCCAATGAAGATGGTTTTTATGACGTACAAAAATACAGTGTACCGCAGCGCAGTAGCCATGCAATTGATCATATTCTCAATGCACTATCAAGCTTAACTCATGAAAAGAAAAAACAGCCTGCTGACAAATTTTTGTTAATGGCATTACTGTGCTATTGCAAAGATATGCTTGAAATGCCGACCAGCGATTGTACTCGCCGTAGCCAAGATTTATTTAAAGGCATTTGTATTTACGTTCAAGAAAATTTCCATCGCAACATTAACCGTAATACTGTTGCAGAACGATTTAATATTTCACCGAACCATTTATCACGTTTATTTCGTCAAGAAGGCCATATGCGTTTTGCCGACTATATCGCTTGGGTACGATTAGAGCGGGCAAAGTTTATGTTAAAGCGCTACAACTTCCGTTTAGAAGAAGTCGCTAATCGCTGTGGTTATCACGACTCCAACTATTTTTGTCGCGTATTTAAACGCAAAACAGGCAAAACGCCCACCGAATACCGTGTCCATTAAGCCTGTAAAGCAGTAGTTTCGCTACTGCTTTTTTTATTCGTATTACCTCAATATCAAACCATCATTAGTATTAATTGTAACAATATCAGCAGGCGACAAAAGTGATCAACGGCGGTCACAATTCATTCAAACTGATACAAAAGTCCAGTGATTGCATGCTTAATCCACTGCTAATTAGTCTTATATCGTAATAGACTTCTATTTCATTGTGTTTCGTCTCGTTTCATTTACACACAATAATAAGGATTATTACGTGTCTCATATTTCATTAGATGGTCAGTGGACGCTCACTTCACCGCAGCATTCTCATATTCATACGACGTGCACTTTACCTGGTGATGTTCACTCTGCCCTGATTGCCGCAGAGTTATTACCTCAGCCTTATTATGGCTGCAATGAAACCTTAATTCAGTGGGTAGGAGAAAGTGAATGGTTACTTACTCGTGAGTTTACAGTTGATAGCCATCTGCTGGATGCAACAGCGGTGGATTTGAATTTATCGTTTGTCGATACCATGGCGAGCATCTGCATTAACGGTACCCAAGTATTAAGTTGCAGTAATATGTTTCGCTGCTATCACGTTGATATTCTGCCCTATCTCCAATTAGGGACCAACCACATTAGCATTGCATTAGCCCGTAATGATATTGAAGCTCAGCGCCGCGCCGAAAAATTACCTTTTGCTGTACCATGGGCGGTTGGCAATAATCAGATCCCACACCTAAATACTCTTCGTAAAACGCAATGTCATGCAGGTTGGGATTGGGGCATTTGTTTATTATCAACCGGAATATATAACTCACTAGCCTTAACTCCAGTTTATGAGAGCCGTTTGCAGCATGTGCGCACCCAACAAGCATGGTTAGCCAATGGTGATTGTGAAGTCACAGTGACGATTGATTGTGACATCTTAGTTGAACAAACCACGCAAACACTTGAAATTAACTTTGATAAGCAAGTGCACACTATTGCAATTGATACCGCAGTTAAAGGGCCTCAAACCGTCACTATTGCTGTTGTTGTTACTGATCCACAGCGTTGGTGGCCAGCAGGTTATGGTGACCAACCGCTATATCCATTAACCGTCACCCTTAATAATCACACCATCACTAAAAAACTCGGTTTACGTGAATTACGCTTAGATACCCAAGTCGATGCCATTGGCAGTGCGATGACGTTTGTGGTTAACGGCAATCCAATTACCGCTAAAGGGGCTAATTGGATCCCTCTTGATGCCCTGCCGAGCCGCCAAACACCTGAACGTTACCGACAATTATTAGAAGATGCGGTCGCGGCCAACATGAATATGATCCGTGTTTGGGGTGGTGGCATGTATGAGCACGATATTTTTTATGAATTGTGCGATGAGCTTGGTTTATTAGTGTGGCAGGATCTGATGTTTGCCTGCGCGTTATACCCATCGACACCTGAATTTCTAGCCGATGTTGAATTAGAAATTGTTGACCAAGTTAAACGCTTAGCCGATCACCCTGCCCTCGCTTTATGGTGTGGTGATAACGAAGTCATTGGCGCAATTGGTTGGTATGACGAATCTAAACACAACCGTGAAAAGTACGTGGTCAACTACGATCGTTTAAATCGCATGCTACAACAAGTGGTTGAAAAGTACGATCCTAGCCGCCGTTTTTGGGCCAGCTCGCCGTGCAATGGTGAATTAGATTTTGGTGATGCGTGGCACGATGATAACCGTGGCGATATGCATTTTTGGGATGTGTGGCACTCGGGTAAATCATTTGACGCTTATCACAGTGTAAAACCACGTTTTTGTTCAGAGTTTGGTTACCAATCATGGCCGTCTTTACCAACGGTAAAAACATTTGCTGACGATGAAGATTGGAACGTTACTTCACCAACATTTGAACAACATCAAAAGAACGGTCGCGGTAATAGCATTATCACTGAAATGTTTACCCGCTATTTCCGCTTTCCCGTTGGCTTTGCCAATATGCTCTATTTAAGCCAAGTACAACAAGCAATAGCAATTAAAACGGCGTCTGAGTTTTGGCGAGCACATAAACAACATTGTCGTGGCATTCTCTACTGGCAACTTAATGATTGTTGGCCGGTGAGTTCATGGTCAAGTATCGAATATACCGGACGCTGGAAACAACTGCATCACCATGCTAAACGCTTCTTTGCACCTGTGATGGCAACATTTATTCAACAGCCACAACAGCCATTATGCTTACATGTGGTCAATGACCATCATCAGCCAATGCCAATTACCGGAAAGGTGATCAAGCTAGATTGGCAAGGCAATGTGCTTGAAACTTGGGATCTAGAAACTCAATTAGCCCCTGATAGCAGTACCGTTTTATGGCAATCTGATCAACAGTTAACAACCACAGCTGCTAAACAGGTCTTTTACCACGTACGCTTAACCTGTGCCGATGGTAGCGTGACTGAAAATGACCATTACCCATGTTTATTTAAACACGCACAATTGCAACAACCAGCAATCACGATTGAATGGCACCAAGATAACGATGCCATTTGGTTAGAGTTAGACTGTGACTATCCGGCATTATTTGTTGAACCACAACTTGAGTGCCAAGGTCGCTTTAGTGATAGTAGCTTTACCCTATTACCAAGCCATATTAGTGGCTATAAACAGCGCATTGATTATAAAGGTGAATGTAACCTTGAGACATTAAAACAAAGTTTAACCTTATATCATCTTCGTGGCAGTTATTAATTTATAAATTAAGCTAACGGCTATTTTAAATAATACCTATACGCATATTCTTATATGCGTATCTTGTTACAGCTGTTATTTATTATTTTTTTATTCCTATTGACTCATTAAATATAAAAATGAGATCCATATTCGATTAAATAAATAATAAAAGTAAAAAATAACATTTGCGACAATGTTCAAGTTAATTATCGTAAAAAGAAATAATAGTAATTAATACAAACGCTCCAGTTTCATCATGTTTATACGGAATTGATACCCTATATTTATAACAAGGAATCTTCATGATCATAAATAAAGCGCATACGCTCGCGTTAGCAATAGTGGCGGCATTATGTTCTCCAACCACTTTTGCTACGGAAAAAAATCAACTGACGATTGTGGCTGATTTTTATCCCACCATGATACGTAACTTTAACCCTTACCTCGCAACCAATTTACGTACCACAACTGACTTTATTTATGAGCCGCTAGTGGTATTTAATCAAATGCATGGCAATAAGCCAGTAATGCGATTAGCCAAAAATTACTATATGTCAGACGATCTAATGCAAGTCACGTTTGAGATTCGTGACGGTGTAAAATGGTCTGATGGTACGCCATTTACCGCTGAGGATGTGGTGTATTCATTCCAGTTGATTCATGACAAACCAGAGCTAGATCCAAAAAGTATGGATCGCTGGATCAAAAGCGTTCGCCAACAAGATAACAAAGTTATTTTTGAGTTAACTGAAGCGAACTCTAACCTTCCTTTTGAAATCTCTTCTATTCCTATCGTGCCGAAACACATTTGGAAAGACATTGAAAAACCAGAGTTATTTACCAATGAAAACCCTGTTGGATCTGGTCCTTTCACTGAAATAGACACCTTTACGCCACAATTATACGTTCAGTGTCGTAACCCTAATTACTGGGATAACGATAACCTTGAAGTCGATTGTTTGCGGGTACCACAAATTGCCAATAACGATCAGCTGTTAAATAAAATCATCAAGTCAGAGCTCGACTGGACCAGTGCTTTTATTCCTGATGTTGATGCACTGTATGCTGCGCGTAATCCTAATCATAAATACTGGTACCCAGCTGCAAGTACGCAAGCATTTATGATGAACTTTAAAACCCCACACCCAGGTAATAATGAAGCAATTAACACCCTTGATTTCCGTCGTGCGCTATCAATGGCGATTGATCGTCAAAAAATCATTGATGTCGCTTTTTACGGTAACGGCATCGTTAATGATTATGCATCAGGCTTAGGCAAAGGCTTAGAATTCTGGGCAGATCAAGATATTTATAATAAATACAAAGGCTTTAATACTTACAATATTGATAATGCCAAAGCATTACTCGCAAAAGCCGGCTTTAAAGATATCGATGGTGATGGTTATGTCGAAACACCAACGGGTAAAAAAATAGAAATATCAATCCAATCACCAACAGGTTGGACTGACTTTAATAATACCGTTCAACTTGGGGTTGAACAGTTACAAATGGCGGGTATCGATGTTAAAGCCAAAACCTCTGACTTTGCGGTTTATAACCAAGCGATGACTAACGGTACTTATGATATGGCTTATACCAACTACTTTAACGGTGCCGATCCATACCGTTACTGGAACAGTGCTTATCATTCACGTTATCAAGAAGGTGCGAACATGCCGCGCTTTGCAATGCACTTCTTTAAAAATGCTGAACTTGATCAATTGTTAGATAATTTCTATAAAACAGCCAACCAAGATCAACAAAAAGAAATTGCACATAAAATTCAAAAGATTATTGCTGAAAATCAAATCACTATTCCTGTGATGTCAGGGGTTGATGTTTATCAATTTAATGAAAGCCGTTTTACCGGTTGGTGGAGCACTGAAAACCCTAAAGGGCGTCCATTAGCATGGGCTGGTGTACCTGAGCGTTTATTACACGTGTTAGATTTAAAACCAAAAGCCTAATACCAAATAATGCCGTCATCTTTGCGATGGCGGTATTTATTTAGTGGCGATAAATACATAACTTTATTAATACTGCTGTTATTTAACCGCAGTATTTTAATTGTTATTCCTCTAACAAATTTTTATTAGGAATAAATACGATGGGCTTTTTCTTTCGGCGATTATCATTTTATTTTATCGCACTAATATTTGCAGCAACATTAAACTTTATATTACCCAGAGCTATGCCAGGTGATCCTGTGACAATGATGTTTGCCAATGCAACCTCACATGTTAGCCCTGAACGTATTGAAGCAATGAAAAAACTGCTTGGTTTTGTTGACGGCCCATTATACGAGCAATATTTTTCTTATCTTGCCAATATATTTACCGGTCAATGGGGAACATCAATTAAATTCTACCCATTATCGGTAAATGATCTCCTCGGCAGTGCGATTGGCTGGTCATTATTTTTAACCGGAACAGCGGTCGTTTTATCATTTTGCATAGGTTCTGTGATGGGCATTTTTGCCGCTTGGCGTCGTGGCAGTTATTACGACACCTTTATTTCGCCAAGTACACTAGTGGTGCAATCTATCCCTTCGGTGGTTATTGCGATGCTGGTGATGTTCACCTTTGCGATTGGCTTAGAGTGGTTTCCGATTGGCAATGCGTACACCTCAGGCACGACGCCAGATTGGTCTAGTTGGGCGTTTTATAAAGATGTGATGTATCACGCTGCATTGCCTTTGTTATGTGCCACTGTCAGCCAAATCGGTGGATTTTTAATTAGCATGCGTAACAACATGATCAACTTGCTTAACGAAGACTTTATTACCATGGCCAAAGCCAAAGGATTAAGTGAACATCGGGTTATTTTTAACTACGCTGCTCGTAATGCGATGCTGCCTAGTGTCACTGCATTATCAATGGCTTTAGGTACTGCTATCAGTGGTCAGTTAATTGTTGAAATGATCTTTAACTATCCAGGTCTTGGTACGGTGTTACTAAACGCCATTCACGCCCGTGATTACCAAGTACTTCAAGGACAATTATTACTGATGACCTTATTTATGTTGTTCTTTAACTTTATGGCCGATCTGTTAATTGTGCTGTTAGACCCCCGTCTACGTAAGGGAGATCGATAACATGAAAGGCATTATTCAATTATTAATTCGAAATCCTAAGTCATTAACAGGATTATGTATTTTAGTGGTGTTTGTGTTAGCGGCTCTGTTTGCGCCAATGATCACTAACCATGCACCTGATAGAGGTACTGGCAACCCACATGAATACCCTGCATTTGTGGTAAAAGCTGCCCAAAATAATCCTGATGGTTGGATCGCGAAAAACTTAGCCACCAATAAACGCACCCTACTAATGTCCAAAAAAGCTGACCATATTCTCGGCACAACTCGTATGGGACGTGATGTATGGTCACAATTAATCTACGGTGCCCGCACATCGCTTGCGGTTGGTTTAGGTGCCGGAGTTTTAGTGTGTTTTCTGGCAACCTTAATTGGTGTTTCTGCGGGTTATTTTGGCGGCAAAGTCGATGAAATTCTAACTGCGGCCATGAACATCATGCTGGTGATCCCTCAATTACCGTTGCTGTTTATTATTGCGGCGTTTATCGGTCAAGCAGGGCCATTTACGATAGCGATTGTTATAGCCATCACCTCATGGGCATGGGGCGCGCGAGTGGTACGATCTCAAACCTTATCCCTCCGCGAAAAAGAGTTTATTCGTGCGGCAGAAGTGTTAGGTGAATCACCTTGGCGAATCATTGCAGTAGAGATCTTGCCTAACCTCATGTCGATTGTCGGTGCCAGCTTTATTGGCTGTGTCCTGTTGGCAATCATGACCGAAGCGAGTTTATCGTTCCTTGGTCTTGGCGATCCTAATGCAATCAGTTGGGGCGTGATGCTATATAACGTTCAAACCTCTTCGTCGATGTTGATTGGCGCATGGTGGGAAATTCTCGCGCCATGTCTAGCATTAATCTTTATTGCCATCGGGTTATCGTTATTAAACTTTGCCGTTGATGAAATTGCCAACCCACAATTACGTTCACACAAAGGCATGCGCCGCTGGCAACAACGTAGTGATGAAACCCTAATAGCCACTCAAACTGAAATGCCTCACCCTGTTACTGATGGCGGAACAAGATAATGAATAGCAGCTTATTAACCTTTACTTTTGCTCGCACTCAACACTGCGATCAATTAACCCGTACTATTTACCTAACATCAAAAACGAATAAACAATTAACGCTCAACCAAGATGTGAGTGATTTTAATGCCGAGATCAGTAAATCGACATTTAGCGTGGCAGATATTCAAGATATTGGCTATTTAATCGCAACCACATTTACTCAAGCGACAACGTTACAACTGTGTATTGATGACACGATTGCAAACCAATATAGCCACCAGCAGTGGCTCAAATGGTTATCTTTTGGTCTGGCGTTATCCAACTATCGTTATCACCATAGCGACAGCCCGCTGTTAGCTCCAATAATCGCTGATTTTACGCTACTTAACGCCACAATCGACGAAATTAGCGCATTTGAGAACGGTAAAATTCTGGCACAGAGCCAGCTTATCGCACGTGAGTTAATCAACAAACCTGGCAATGTTATTTATCCACAATCTTTTGTCGAAGCGATAGAAACATTAGCGATCAATAACATTGAATTATCTTACCTTGATGATGCGATGATGCTTGAACAAGGCTTTGGCGGCTTAATGAGTATCGCCCAAGGCAGTGATCGCGAAGCACGCCTGTTGTGCCTCGACTATCATCCTCAAGATCCCAAGTTTACCGTAGCTTTAGTCGGTAAAGGCGTCACCTTTGATTCCGGCGGCATTAGTATTAAACAACCACGCTATATGAGCACCATGAAAGTGGATATGGGCGGCGCAGCAGCCGTTGTCGGCGCATTAAACGCTATCGCCCAATTGCAATTACCAATTCGTGTGATTGGATTGTGTGGCTTAGTGGAAAACATGCCATCAGGCAAAGCGATTAAACCTGGTGATGTGGTCACCATGCTCAATAAAACCAGTGTCGAAATCATTAGCACTGATGCCGAAGGACGGATGGTATTAGCTGATGTGCTCCACTATGCCCAGCAGCACTATCAACCTGACTATTTAGTTGATATTGCGACCTTAACCGGTGGCACAGGAATTGCGTTAGGCAAAGCTTTTGCCTCATTAATGGGTAATAACGATGATTTGATTGCCCATGCAAAAGCAGCAGGTCAAGCGTGCTCAGAGCCATTATGGCCAATGCCTAGCGGTGACATGTTTAGCACAGCGTTAGACAGCGATTTTGCTGATCTGCGCCATGGTAGTGAAGAGCCTGATGGCAGTCCATGTGTGGCAGCGACCTTCTTATCGCACTTTATCGAGCCCAATCAAAAATGGATCCACATTGATTCAGCAGCAATGTCATTTATGACCCACCGTAAAATTTACACCAAAGCCACCACAGGCTACGGTACGCTGTTATTAACCGAACTCTGCCAACAGTTGATCTTGCAAGATCAGTTGCATAAATAACAAGGAAGTTAACCATGATCTTATTAGCAAATTCAGAAGCCTACCCAGGGATTGAAGCATCAGCACGTCGTTTACAAGCAGGTGAAGAAGGCTTACGCGCATTAGTTGAAGGTATTAAGTTGGTTGAGTTGGATCCACGCGTACGCACTGTCGGTTACGGCGGCTGGCCAAATGTACTCGGTGAAATGGAACTCGACGCCTCAGTAATGGATGGGGATAGTTTACGTACAGGTGCCGTTGGCGCATTAAAAGGCTACATCCACCCGATTGAAGTCGCCTATAAAGTCATGACAGATCTCAATCATGAGATATTAGTCGGTGAAGGCGCAGCTATTTTTGCCAATGAAATCGATGCGGTTGCAGGTAATAACCTTATCGAAGATTCAAAGCAAGTATGGTGGGAGAAGCTAGAACAAGCGATGACACCTGACCAACAAGCAGCATTTCCTAATGTACCACTCGCGCCACTGTCTAACAATGCTACCGATCCTGAACGTGTGCGCGATACGACGGTTTTTTTAAGCAGTGATATTAACCGCAAAATTACCGTAGCAACCTCTACTTCGGGTTGGGCATGGAAATACCCTGGTCGTTTAGGTGATAGTCCAATTATTGGTGCCGGATCGTATGCTGATAGTCGTTATGGCGCGTGCGCTTGTACTCACACCGGAGAAATGAGTATTCGTTGTTCAACAGCTCATGCGGTAGTGTTGTACATGAAGATGGGAATGACCTTGGATGAAGCCGTCTATGAAGCGATTCGTGATCTCGATTACCTCAAAGATGGTTATACCGAAGGTGTTACGATTCATGCGATAGATTGCCACGGTAATCACAAAGTGGTGAGCTTAAATTGTCCGGGCAATATTACTTACTGGCTATGGCAAACAGGCATGGATAAACCAGAAGAGCGCCAAGCTGAAGTGATCATGACTAAATAATAATAGCGTACTCCAAAACCAATAACACCCTGCGGGAACTCACTCACAGGGTGTTATTATATAGCGGTTGTTACACTCGTAACTTTCATTTATTAAGCATAACTCCCCGCACTCTTTGCCACCAAAGAGCAAACTGATTATCCGCCATATAATCATCACGAAAGGCTTGGCTATCATCCTCTGCAACACTCTTTACATACTGCTTATTATTAACGGTAATCATTTTCGTAAAACTACGCGTATACGGTGACACTTCGCGATCTAAAAAACGCAGCGCTTGGCGAGGATTGGTTGTCTTGCGTTCTATATCAGGATGATGAGATAAACCATGAGTAATAGTTAACGTAAACGTTGTCATTGTTGCTGTCCTTGAAACGATTGAAAACATCAACAACCGTGAAAATGGGAATAGAAAAAAGGTACTGTAATAAAATATACTCGCTCTGGTTTCTTTTAAATATCAGCAATATGTTTCAATTTGTATGAAAGATAAGAAGTTGTAACAAAGTGAGCCGTAAAACAATAATCAACAATAAATTCTTAAAAATAAGTCATTGATAACTTTCTAAATTGGCTAGGTTTTATATTATTCCTACAACAAAGATCAGCTTATGCCTATATCTCAGTATCTGTTACCAACATTTCTATGCGTCAGTGTATCGCTACTCAGTGGCTGTAATGACGATAATACTAATAGCACAACAACGACAGATGAATCAGATCCCGTGTTAGCCGTCACGAACGATGACTGTGATCTTGATAACGTACAATTACTGGATTTTACCCCGTGGCAACGAGAGAACGGTTACTGGGTCGGAGATTACACGCTACTTGGCGCAGATGGTACACCTCAAGTTTCTAGTCGCTGGCCATATCAATATGATAATTATCAAGGATTTATTCATTTAGAAGTGATTGGAAATACCATCAAACAGCGCAATGTGTTTTTATACCCGCCTAAAAAGGCAGAGTTATGTGATGAGACAACCATGGCATTAGGCAATGGTATCTGTGGTATTAATGGTAATGAGAAGATCTTTAGTGCCGATCAACAAGCCACTGATTGTAATGGTAACCTTGCTGGCCCGTTTGAATCTTTTGGTATGACGTTAGATACTAATACCACCCTGATTGGCGATGATACCGTACTTTACCAAGTACGAATGCCTGATGGCGGTATCATGCAAAACCAATTAACAACTTTACCGCCAAACGACACTCGCGTTCGCACCGCCCAAGGGTTTTTCAATGGTGCTCCAACTTATGCCAGTTATTATCGTGAACGAAAAGTCACCGAAGCAGAGTTTTTTCAATTACTCGACGCAGCACGAGCTGAATACAACATACTTGAAACCGATTACTGCGGTTACGATAATGCTAATCAACCTAGCCAAACTACTTGTGATGATCATTTTGGATTAGACCGTTCAGCAGACCAATAAATAACAAAAAAAGCGTGCTCTTACTCAGAGCACGCTTTGGTTAATACATATCGCGGTAACTAATTAAAAACTTGCCTGCAGTGCTTGCTTCTTATCACCTGTCATCACAAACCGTAATTCGCCACCCGCTTTAATATCGCTGTGTTTGAAAGTTAAGTTAGCACCTAACTCTTGGCCATTGATGGTGACTGACTGGACATACTTATTCACCGGGCTATTATTATCAGCCACAATAGTAAATTCACCGCCTTTGACATCAATTGACACCTTATCAAACAATGGACGCCCGATTGAATAAGTCGGATCCGCAGGTGTTACTTGATAAAAGCCCAAAGCACTCATGATGTACCATGCTGACATTTGTCCTACATCTTCATTACCAATCAAACCTGTTGGCTCAGTGGTGTAAAACTGATTCATGATCTGATCTAAATACTCTTGTGCTTTCCATGGCTCATCGGTCAAGTTGTATAAGTATGGAATATGATGCGAAGGCTCATTACCATGCATATATTGACCAATATAACCGGTTAGATCGGGCAACTCTTCACCAGTATTTGAAGAACGAGCAGTAAACAACTCGTCTAAATCTTCACGGAATGATTTTTCTGGCGTCATATCAGGTTTATTTTGAGCCATATCTGCAGCATAGATTTCTTGTTTTAGGCGCTCAAAATCATGCATAGGCTGGAACTTCCACTGCCATGCATTACCTTCAGTAAAGGCAAATTCATCAACAAAATATGGGTCAAATGGCAATAATGGGCATTGCTCTTTCATCGTCCCCGAGCCAGCAGGCCACTCAACTTGCTTACATTGATCCATCTTCGTTTCATCTACTGGGCGATTAAACTCTAGTGGTGGCTTGTTTGGTGAAGAGCTTGCAGGGTGGTTCTTTGGTCGTAAAAAGCTCGTTTCTTTATCCCAGTGATGCAACCAATTATCAGCACGCACTAAAAACTCATCCTGCAGTTTGGTATCACCTGCCATACGAGCAATTTCAGATACCGCCCAATCGCCATAAGCAAACTCTAAAGTATAAGATGCTGAGTTCCAGTAACCATGGTGAACAAAGCCATTTTCTTCATAGACTTTTACTTGCACCACATTTGCGGCACCAATATTTTGATCTTTTGTCCAATCAGGAAATTCACTTTCTTCATGATAACGCGCGGTAAATTCAGCCGCTTCTAACGCATCTTGAGCGTCAACATTTAAATCTTTTGCCATTGCATCAGCAATAATAGAAATAGCCGGGAAGCCAATCATCGTCCCCGTATAATGGCCTTGCAGCTCCCATTTAGGTAAAATACCACCATCTTTATACTTACGAATCAAGTCATTAGCATATTCTGTTGCACGTTGCGGATTAATAATCGTTTGTAACGGATGGAAAGCACGGAAAGTGTCCCACATTGAATACACTGAATAATTCGGTGTATCACCCGCATCTTTTATTTCTTGAGTACGCATAGCGCGATATTTACCATCAACATCTTGGAAAATCATCGGGGCTATCGAAGCATGGTACATCGCGGTATAGAAAATCTGCTTTTGATCTTCAGTCCCGCCCTCAACTTCAACCTTGGCTAACTCGTTATGCCATGCCTGTTGAGATTGCGCTAACACGCTCTCAAAGCCCCAATCAGGAACTTCGGTATTAAGGTTATTTTCTGCGCCTTCAATACCTGTAGGAGAAAGGCCTACTTTTAATTCTAGAGGCTGATCTGTTGGCGCAAACTCTAAATAAGCAATGGTTTTAACCGCTGCAATATTATCATTATTTAATTTAACGCTGGTTTCAACACCGTCAATTAATGCGGTTGCTTTTACAATTGGCTGATTAAATTTAGCATAAAAATAAATATGTTGGTTATTTGCCCAACCATCAGAACTACGCTGACCGCGAACAGTATATTCATCAATAATTTCAAGGTTTCCAACAGTGGTACGGTTACCCCAGCTCTTATTTAACGTATGGTCTAAATCAAATTTAATAAATGGTGTGCTACCTTTAGCAAAAGTATATTTATGATAACCCACACGCGCAGTTGTCGTCAGTTCAGCTTTAATCTCACCACGATTTAACTCAACCGCATAATAACCAGCCTCTGCCGTTTCATTGGCTTTATCAAAGGTATTGTAAGTTGCATTATTTTTTTCAGTAAACGGTAATACTAAAATATCACCAAGATCAGTAATACCGGTTCCACTTAAATGGGTATGAGAAAAACCATAAACAGGAATGTCTTGTTGTTGCCCATGATCAAAATAACCCGCCGCTGATCCCCAGCCATCCATTTCAGTATCTGGACTTAATTGCACCATTCCCGATGGGAACACCGCCCCAGGGAAAGTATGGCCATCAGCACCAGTACCAATAAAAGGATTTACATATTGTAAATATACGTCTGAAACTTGAGTTGCCTTATCTGTAGATACTGTTGAATTATCAGAATTACAGCCACTTAATCCCATCGCTAATGCAATAGAGAGTGCCACTGGACTCAGCTTATTTATCATTATCATCGACCTATATTATTTATTATGGGGAAGCGACGAAAATAAATATTCCGTCAACTTGCTATTTGTCGATAATAAAAATAAACATCACCATAAAGTAGTAGCAAAATAATACATTCGCTGGACTTTTATCGCTAAATCCCTTTTTAGTGATATTGCTTCAATCTCATTATTATTATTGCTCCGTCTATTATAAATAATCATCAATTAGCTTGTGGAATACGATTAAAGCGTCTCTTGATTAAACGATGAATGGTTAAGTGAGTTCACATTAATCTTATTTAATTCCTGTAAACATAACTGATAAAAAGCCTCTGCTTGAGGTGATATTTGTCTGTCTTTGAAGCGTAATATACCAATTATTCGCTCAATACTTGGATCGTTTAACGGGATCCACGTCAATTTTTGATGATGAGATGAAAACGCTAATTTAGGCAATGTGGTAATCCCGATCCCTAATTCTAATATTGAAAATAGTGAGGTGATATTTTCAACAGAATACAATGCGTGATCAAATAACACTCGTGCCGGAGTATTGTCTAATAATTGGCATGTACCATTAATAATAAATGGAAAGGCACATAATTGCTGCCATGATAGCCCTTGTGTACAACATGCCAAAGGGTGCTCAGTCACACAAACCACCCCCAGCGGATCGGATAATAATGGCGTAAACTCAATCGTATTATCATTAATATGAAGGCAATGACCGACAGCTAAATCAACTTCTCCAGCTAATAATCGAGCTTCAATTCCTACCGCATTATCATCAATTAAAGAGACTTCAACATTGGGGTGACTTTCAGTAAAACTCGCCATTACCTGCGGAATTAATTTTGCCGCTACCGATGGCACGCTGGCGATACGTATTTTTCCTCTCTGACCAATAGCTGTCGCCCACAAATCACTTTCAAGATCTTGATACTGTTTCATAAAATGCTGAATTTTAGGTAAACATGCCTCACCAAACGGGGTTAATTTCACTTTATGTCCAGCCTCAAACAACCGTTGACCCAAAATTTTATCCAATTCTTTTACTGAGGTAGATAATGCCGCTTGTGAACGATTAGCACGTACTGATGCAGCTCGAAAACCACCATGCTCAACCACCAGCAAAAAATACTTCAATTGCTGTAACTTTATATCCATAGCAACAATCACTCTGTCTAATTATCAGTAAATAGCATTCTTAAATTCACAACCGATAAAATAAATTTATCAAAAGTGAAAAATAAACCATTCGATTTATCATCAATTATTCAGCACAATTTAACCAAATAAAAACATTATCGTTACATAAAAAGGTGAGTTATGTCTGATACCTCCATCAAAAAGTCGATAAAAACTGAGCTATTTAGCTCTAAAGCTCCGCTTGAATGGGCTATTGTTAATAATGGAACGTTATACACAGCGCAGATCCCAATCGATAGCAGTGGCACTGTCGTCGGCGGAGGTATTGAAGCCCAAACTCATCAGGTCTTCACTAATTTAATCCATACCCTTGAATGTGCCAACATCGATACTGATGCAGTACTGCAAGTCATTATTTATGTTACAGATCGCCGTTATCTCAATACGGTCAATGCTATTTATGCTGATTATTTCTCAGCACCTTATCCAAACCGTGCCGCGATTGTTGTCGCAGGCCTCGCTCGTGAAGAAATGCTGGTTGAATTTGTTGTTTATGCTGCGGTCAGTCAATAGCACTCTCCATTTTGCATAGTTATCCCTTTACTGAACCGAACAAGGATATGTCGATGTCATACTCTAAACATAGTCTCCGCTCACAAGCTGAAAATGCACTGTATATTGATGGTCAGTGGCACAATGGCACCACGACGATCAACAATATTAATCCTTCCGATACCTCTGACAGTCTTGGTCATTTTTCTCAAGCTAGCTCGCAACAACTACAACATGCTATTGATGCTGCTAGAACAGCTCAACCAACATGGGAAAAAACCCCGTTAGAACACAAACAACGTATCCTCCAAGCCATCGGTGATGAACTGATTGCACGCTGTGATGAATTAGGGACATTACTCTCGCGTGAGGAAGGCAAACCGTTTGCTGAAGGACGTGGTGAAATCTATCGCGCAGGGCAATTTTTTCAGTACTTTGCTGCTGAAGTACTACGCCAAATGGGCGATCTTGCTACTTCAACCCGTCCAGGTGTTTCTGTTGAAGTTAGCCGTGAAGCGGTTGGGGTTGTCGCCATTATCTCACCGTGGAATTTCCCAACAGCCACTGCGGCATGGAAAATAGCGCCAGCATTGGCATTTGGTAATAGTGTTATTTGGAAACCAGCCAATCTCACCCCCGCCAGTGCCGTCGCCCTTACTGAAATTATTGATCGCCAAGGCCTACCACCAGGCACCTTTAATCTTATTTTAGGTAGCGGCAGTGATGTTGGTGACGCTCTTATCCATTCAGATCAAATTAATGCGGTAAGTTTTACAGGTTCAGTCGATACCGGTCGTAAAGTCGCCACAGCAACTGCACCTAACTTTGTACGCTGTCAGCTTGAGATGGGCAGCAAAAATGCATTAGTGATTGCCGATGATGCAGACATTGATATCGCTGTCGAAGCGACCATTATGGGATCGTTTTCAGGCGCAGGACAAAAATGTACCGCCTCTTCGCGCTTAGTGGTAATGGACAACATTCATGATGCTTATGTCGAAGCCCTGATCGACCGTATTCATACACTAAAAATCGGCCATGCACTTGAAGATGGCGTTTTTATGGGGCCCGTTGTTGATGGTAACCAATTAAAATCTAATATGAATTGGATTGAAAAAGCCCAACAGCAAGGCGCTGAATTAGGCTGTGGTGGCGAACAACTAACCCGCGCTCATGACGGTTTTTATATGGCACCAACATTGTTCTTAAATACCGAAAACCATTGGAGCATTAACCAAGAAGAAGTCTTTGCGCCATTAGCTTGTGTTATTCGCGTCACCGATATTGAGCACGCCATCGCCACCGTTAATGATACCCGTTTTGGCTTAACTGGCGGCATTGTTACTCAACGTTTACGTACTAGTGCTTTATTTAAACAGCAAGCACAAACAGGCTGTGTGATGGTTAACCTTCCTACTGCGGGCACGGATTACCACGTTCCTTTTGGCGGCCGCAAACAATCCAGTTTTGGTCCTCGCGAACAAGGTCAATATGCGAAAGAGTTCTACACCATAGTTAAAACGGCTTATCAACGTCCATACTAAGGAGCGGTTGTATGTATAACGATCATATTATTATTGATGGGTTGCAATATTGCCATTGGGATCGCCCCTACTTTAAGCGCTTACAAGCCAGTGGCATCACGGCGGTACACGCAACCATGGTTTATCACGAAGATGCACGACAAACCCTAACCCGATTTGGCGAATGGAATCGATTATTTGAGCAACATGCTGATCTTATTATGCCAGTACACAGTGCTGACGATATTAAAACGGCCAAAGCAACGCATAAAGTTGGGATTTTTTTAGGGGCACAGAACTGTTCCCCGATTGATGATGAGATTGATTTAATTTCAGTCATGCGCCAACAAGGGCTGTTGATTATGCAGCTTACTTACAATAATCAAAGTTTGCTTGCGACCGGGTGTTATGAACAAGAAGATAATGGTATTACTCGATTTGGTAAACAAGCTATCGCAGAGATGAATCGCGTTGGTATGATCATCGACATGTCACACAGCGCAGAACGCTCAACCTTAGAAGCGATTGATGTGTCATCACGACCAATTTGTATCAGTCATGCTAATCCCTCATTTGCTCATTCAGCACGACGTAACAAATCCAATCAAGTTATTCGATCACTTGCTCAACGTAATGGCTTAATTGGCTTTAGTTTGTACCCCTTTCATTTACCTAACGGTAGCCAATGTCGTCTAGATGATTTTTGTCGCATGATCGCAACTACGGCAGAAATGGTTGGAGTCGAACACCTTGGCATTGGTAGTGATCTATGCTTAAACCAACCACAATCAGTCTTAGAGTGGATGCGTAATGGCCGCTGGTCAAAAACCATGGATTATGGAGAAGGCAATTCTAATAATGCGGGTTGGCCGGAAAGCCTTGCTTGGTTTAATGACCAACATGGAATGGAAAATATTTATCAAGGGCTAATTAAACATGGTTTTAATGATACCGAAACCGCACAAATATTGGGGGGGAATTGGTTCGATTTCTTGCAACAAGGCTTAGTTCCAACTGCGTCTTAGCAACGAAATAACGACAAAAAACAAATCTAATCGATTAGGCGTTGTTTCTGGTCTGAGGAAAGAGCGATTTACTACCTTAGCAATACGGGAGATAGAGCATGTCAGAAAAACCCAATACGATAACCCCCGATCCTATACCACGCACAGCCATCGAAAAACTGGAGTTATTAAACCCTGTGATGTGGTTGAGTGGTGGCTTCATTGGCCTTTTTATCGTCACGGCTCTCTATGATAAAACATTGCTAACAACCATCGTTAACAGCGGCTTTGCTTGGGCTATTACATTCTTTGGCCCTTACTGGCAGGTATTACTATTACTAACATTTTTAATTGGGATTGCTCTTGCCATAGGCAAAACGGGTGGGGTCGTATTAGGTAATCTCGCTAAACCTGAAATTGATAGCTTTCGTTGGGTCGCTATTTTGCTGTGCACTTTACTCGCAGGAGGTGGGGTGTTTTGGGCTGCGGCAGAACCGATTGCACATTATATTACTGTTCCGCCCCTTTATGGCGATCCTGATAATACATGGCAAAGAGCCGTTAATGCTCTAGCACAATCATTTATGCATTGGGGATTTCTCGCTTGGGCAATAACAGGCAGTTTAACCTCGATTGTATTAATGCACCTTCATTACGATAAAGGCTTGCCCTTACAACCACGAACATTGCTCTACCCATTGTTAGGTAAGCGAGCACTCACTGGCGCGACTGGCTCATTAATTGATGCTTGTTGTATTGTTGCTGTCGCTGCCGGCACTATTGGTCCAATAGGCTTTTTAGGATTACAAATAAGTTTTGCTTTAAATAGCTTATTTGATATTCCTAACGGCTTTACGACTCAGCTCATTATTGTGCTATTAGCTATCGTTATTTATACCATTTCAGCGTTAAGTGGCTTAAATCGGGGTATTCAACTTCTCAGCCGCTGGAATGTGATCCTCGCATTAGGGCTAATGACATATATTTTAATTGTTGGGCCAACAGGGTTCATTATTAATGGTTACCTGCAAGGTGTTGGCACCATGATCGATAACTTTATTCCTATGGCAACCTACCGTGGTGATGAAGCTTGGCTTAGTTGGTGGACTGTTTTTTTCTGGGGCTGGTTTCTTGGTTATGGTCCAATGATGGCGATTTTTATCTCGCGAGTCTCCCGCGGCAGAACCATACGCCAATTAATCTTGATGCTAAATATCTGCGCGCCACTGATCACCTGTTTTTGGTTCACTATCGTCGGTGGTACAGGTATTGCTTTTGAAATGACAACTCCAGGCCTAGTGAGCGAGGCGTTTGCAGGGTTCAATTTACCAGGGGCACTACTGGCGATAACCCAGCATCTGCCATTTCCAACCCTTATTTCAATTCTATTTTTAATTTTAACTACCGTCTTTATTGTAACGACTGGCGATTCCATGACTTATACCATCAGTGTTGTGATCAGTGGCGATACAGAGCCTAACGCGTTTATAAGAACGTTTTGGGGAATAATGATGGGACTTACAGCAATCATTTTGATCTCTTTAGGTGCTGGCGGAATATCGGCTCTACAGTCATTTATCGTGATTACTGCCGTCCCCGTATCACTGATTTTACTGCCTTCACTGTGGGACGCACCTCGGCTTGCAGCACAAATGGCAAAACAACAAGGACTCTAATCTTAAAGGATTCATTACATAACAGGTCATCAAAGCTAAATAACAATAAGCCTAAATAACAATAAAAGGGTGAACAACATGAAAACACACAGTTGCAACGCAACCAACATGTCCCTACGCAACCCTGCTGTTGTCATGCAACCTAAAAAGCTCGGCGCAATGCACCAAAATCGCCTTAGCTTTGTACGGATCCTTATTCGTCGTATGGCCAATCAGCAATGGAAAATCACGCCAACAGTGTGGAATATTTCTTCGCAAGGATATGGCATTGCCCAATATCGCTTAGATACCCCCAACCAGCATTATCATTTAGTGGTATTTTCAAATGCGATTAATGATGAAGATCGCAATGATCGTGTTATCGCTGAAAAGTGGGATGTGACATTTGCCTTGGTTGTCGGTGATGTCGACGATGTGTTGTTTGATCAGCTTCATAATAATGTTCCCCTTCAAGAAGCAGGGCGCTTATCAAGTCAGGTATTAGTGCTTGCGCGCGCCAACAAAAGTGTCAGAATCTTCAATCACCTCATAGAAAAATTAGCGCAAGGACAACAGCCAGATACTCAATTACTTGCTGATGTGGGCTACATTCTACGTACCACTGCCGTTTATGGTAATGGTAAATTTGGTATTGCTGACTTTGAACTCTTAGAAGATAACCCTGATTTAAGTCTCTCTTTTAGTGCTCAGATGTGTGCGGTATATATTCTGCGCCAATTTAGCCTCGACTGGGTCCACTTTCTCGCCCAGCAACAAGCAAATGGCAACGCGGCAACATTAGCACGTCCATTACAACGTTATCTTGGTATTGGTAACGCCACAGGGCTCGGCATGGCACCTTATTTAATTCGCCACCCGCGTATTATTGATCAATGGATGGCCACTCGTGAAACCGCGATTGCAATTGCGATGGCAAACCCAATAACACCCACTAGCCGCTTACAATTAGCCCCATTTATACAACGTGCCATTGATCATTTACAACAGACAACAACAATTGATGTTGAGCAACGTCAATTAAATGCTGTCGCAATCACCGAACTACAAGCTATTTTGGATCAACTCATATTTACCACGACCGATGATGGCAATTGGCAACATCTGTTAGCTAAATACCATACCATGAGCCAAGAAACACAAGAAATTTTGACCTCATGCATCCTTGAGCTATACCCAGAACAAATAGATATGCTGGAAAATAATTTCAATGCTGATGAAACCTTATCGTTAAGCACTGGTATCTGCGTTGGCGATCTCATCTTACTATTACAACAACGCTATCAATGGGCGTTAGATATTGATTTTTACCAACCACTTAATAATTTCTGGTTTTGGTATCGCTCAAAAGATAAAGAAGAACCTCGTATAGGAGTAAGAGGCCAAGAAGCAGGAGAAGAAAAAGAATTAGCACTTGATATTGCTCGACAAGTTTTCTTTTTATACCAAGAATTACAACGTGTATCACCACAAGAAAGCCTCGCGACTTTTTTATTAAAGCAACCACAATACCGCGCGATTGCACGTCGAACATGGACGCTTGGGCACTGTGCTATGGGGGATATTCAAATAAATATTCTTGATAAGCACACACAGCCAATACATTTGCTTCGATGTAAATTAGCCATATTTGGCGCCACAAAATTTGATCCACGCTCTGACCGCTGGTTACGTGTAACCTTTTTTCAAGGTGCGCCACTTTCTGATGAGTTACACCCTGATGAATGGTTATTTCCACTCTTGCCAACCACAGCTACAGATATCAAGGAGTTCCCATGATTAATGTTTCTCATAATGAATTAATCACCCAATGCACTAAAGCCTTTGAAGGGTTACACCGTCAATGTGGTGAATCTGATATGATCGCGAATATGGTGGTTGATTTAGAAATGGTGGGATTAAACGGTGTTTCTCACTTTGTTAATGCGCTGCATTTTTTAGCCCTTGAACAAGATGAAGCGGTTTATGTCGAACCTGTTATCGACCAGCAACTCACAGCAAATTTATTAGGCTGTAGTATCTTATGCCACTTACCTAATTTACTTGATTTCACTTTAGATAACTTAGCCAATCGATCGTCTATCGTGCTCAATATCACTCAATGCCATCATCGCTGGCTCGCCTTTAGTGAATTAATTAAACTCGCAGGTAAAGGGCTCTCCGTTAAAGCACAGTGGCTTAATAGCAGTGATTATAAACAAGTCATCTATATATTAAATGCGGGTGAATTATTACCTGAACTCTATATTGCCAATCATAAAGCCACGCCAAGTGAGTTATCGTCCATACTGGATTTACAGTCACTATCGATAGAGATCAGTAAAAAAACATTAACATTTCCTTTTATAAAAGAAGATTACCAACATCTTTCATCCTTCGATTTACAAGCTGCAAAACAACATGCTTGGAAACATGGTATGTCGATAGCCGTTGAACACTGGCAAATCATTAAACATGCGGCCAGTGCAATATTAGTAGAATCAAATGAAATCTCACCATTAAGTGAAAGCTAATAAACATTAACTACAAAAAAGCCGTTATAAAAAATAACGGCTTAACTCACACGAGATTAAATAATTATTACCCGTTGATTTTAAATCTCTAAAAATAAATTAAAACGCACTATTTTAAAATACAATAGAACACTGTTTGCATAAATAAAACAACAATAAACATATAATATTCATTGTTGTTAACAGTAAAATAAAACGCATATTTTCTATTTTTATAAAAAAACAGACTTTGCGAGTTAATTTTAACTCAAAAAATAAATAGCCCCAGATTATCAATTATAATCTTATTATAAAATCATCGTTACCGACAGGTAATAATCTCTTTATTGTTTTTTTATAGCCATACAATACAACTTCCAATAAAAACTAATTTTATCATCATATTAAGCTAAAAACCAAGCCACAGTAGCCAACATGTATCATATTAATTTTCGGCATATAATTTAGTGTAAATATAAAGATAAACATCCATTCACGCTGCAAATACATATTAAATACTAAAAAATCAAGATTGCAATGAGGGGGTATTTTTCTTTATGCTAAGTCACAATAAACAATCAAAAAATAACTTCCTATTGATAACAATGGTAAAAATATGCGTTCAGATATTAATATAATTATTTCAAAACTTATTAATTTTATTATTCTAGCACTAATACTAACTATACCTATTGCTGTTATTGATTATGATGTTCTTTATTTAAAAGATAACGTTCCAGAGCATTCATTAACCGAATATACACAAGAATTATTATTGTTTATTTGTACAATGATATTTTTCTATTTAGGATTAACGAAAATAATTTACCAGCGCTGTGCTTTTCTCATTGCGGGATTTTTTACCTGTATGCTGATAAGGGAGTTAGATCTGTTTTTTGATCAATTCGTTTTTCATGGCTTTTGGTTATATCCAGCTGCGGCTATTGCTATCATGGCATTAATATATGCGGGTCAACAACCTAAAAAAACCCTGTCAGCTTTAGCCGAATTTATGAGTAATAGTTACTTCCCTATTTTATGTTTAGGCTTAGGTATAGCGTTAATCTACTCTCGATTATTTGGCATGGGTGAAATGTGGCAGATGATTTTAGGTAATGATTATCATCGTATCGTAAAAAATATTGCTGAAGAAAGCTCTGAATTATTGGGTTATTGCTTAATGTTTTATGCCACCATAAATTACGTTATCTGTTACCTTAAGCATGACCATGATGACCACTATTAAAAGAAATAATACGACGCCTGTTATGGTTTAAATAGTAAAAAAATAATAATTAAAACAACAAGGTGGCTGATAGCCCCCTTGTTACTTAACTTATTTAATGTGTTAACTAGTTAATCATCGGTACTTGCATGGCTTGTGATTTATCAGCTGTCATCACAAATTTTAGTTCACCACCGACTTTAAATTCAGCGTGATTAAAGAACAATCCGTTATCTAACGGTTTACCATTAATTGAAACCGATTTTATGTACATATTATCATCGCCGTTATTTAATGCTTTCACAGTAAAGAAACCATCTTTTACGGGTAATCGCACTTCATCAAATAGTGGACGACCAACGGTATAAACAGGCTCAGCGGCATTGACTTGATAAAAACCCATCGCCGACATTACATACCAGGCCGACATTGAACCAACATCTTCATTACCAATAATGCCAGCAGGCGCTGCAAAGTACATTTCATCTAAAATATGATCGACCACTTCTTGGGTTTTCCAAGGTTCAGCAGTCCAATTATAAAGGTATGGAATATGGTGTGAAGGCTCATTACCAAACGCAACCTGACCAATCATGCCTGACATATCAGCAGTTTCAGTACCTTTACTGCCCGCGGTAAAGGTAGCATCCAAGTTTTTAGCAAACGCTGCTTGCCCGCCCATTTGATCTTGCAGTCCCTTGATATCGTGTGGCACAAACCATGTCCACTGCCACGCATTACCTTCAGCATAAGGACCTGACTCATGCGCGGTTTTATACGGATCAAACGGAGTAATAAAATCACCGTCAATGGTTAACGGCCGCATAAATCCAGACACCCCATGCTCTGCATACTCAATTGAATTGTTATCAAAGTAACGCTTAAATGCTTGTGAGCGCACTAGATATTGTTGCTCTAGCTCTGTATTACCTGCCGCTGCAGCTATTTGCGCAATCGCCCAATCATAAAACGCATTTTCTAAGCCATAAGACACTGATTCTTTAATATGTTCAGCATTTTCATTAGCAACAGGCACAAAACCGTGCTGTTGAGAAAACTTCACCGCATCGGGTAACACACGTTTTAAAACATCGAGATCCCACTCTTGAGCTAATGTTGCATGGTTGTCATAAGTCGACGATTCAACCGCGGCTTGCAGTGCTTGTTGTTTTTCTTGTAAGGTAAATTCATTGGGGAATTTGGTGATCGCATCGGCAATCACCGCCACCGCTGGATAACCAATCATGGTGCCGGTCTCATCCCCTAAGTGTTCCCACTTCGGTAATAAGCCGCTCTCCTGCCATTTTTGAACCATATTCTTAGCATACTGTACTGCACGCTCTGGCTCGGTGATGGTTTTTAATGGATGTAACGCGCGAAAGGTATCCCACAGTGAATACACTGAAAAATTAGGCTGTTCAGGTGTCGCTTGACCATAGGCAATCGAGTAGTTGCCTTCACCATTACGAATCGAACCTTTCCCCATACCTCTAAATTCACCAGTGACGTCTTGGTGTACTTGCGGCGCTATTTTTGTATGGTAAAGCGCAGTATAAAAGATTTCTTTTTGCTCTGGTGTGCCGCCTTTAACATCAAAATTTAATGCTCGTTGCCATTTCTTCACCGCAGCCATCCGTGCTTCATCAAACGATTGCTGCCCTTCAGCATCATGATTAGCTTTAGCGCCATCAGCACTTACCGCAGAGATTGCGACGGCAGCATTAACAACCTGAGTATCACCGCCTTCAAACTCAACATAGGCAGTAACGTCAGCTTTAATGCGCTTAACTGGCTTACCCGCATCATCACGCAGTAATTCTGAAACATGCTCGGCGGTTAAGCCTGCTACTGGTTTACCGTTAGCGAGGATAACCACATTTTTGATTTTTTTATCAAAGGTCGCATGGAAGAATATTTTCTGATTTTTCGCCCAACCAGAAAAATGCGCCGCGTCTCTTTCACCTGTGATGGTATAACCATCTTCACTGACCGTTAATTGATTACGTAATGAGGTCGAACCCCAGTCACTGTTTAAAATCGAATTTAAATCAATTTTTAATTTCTGATCAGCGTCTTGAGGATAAGTATAGCGATGAAAACCAACCCGCTCAGATGCGGTTAATTCTGCTTTAATATTATTACCGGCAATTTCAACGCTGTAATAGCCCACTTCTGCCTGCTCGGAGGTTTTATCCATTTTAACCGCAATCGCTTTACTATAATCATCGCTATCTTCAATGTAGTGTTGATTATCTTCGGTAAACGGTAAAAATAGAATATCACCTAAGCCGCCCATACCAGTACCACTTAAATGGGTATGCGAAAAACCAAATAAAGTATCTTTATCGTAATGATAACCTGATGAAGAATGCCAGCCGATTAGCTCAGTATCCGGCGACAACTGAATCATGCCTTCAGGCACCACTGCACCAGGAAAGGTATGACCATTAAAGCCAGTACCAATAAATGGATCGACAAATTTAGTATTGCCCGTTAGCACTATCTCAGGTGCCGTTTTATCGGGCACAACCGTGGTATTGTTATAGATGGTTTCGTCATTACACCCTGTCAGTGCTGCTGCGACCATTAGTGCCAAAGGCAATATTTTCATTGTCGACATATCCATTCCCTAGCTCATCACGTTGACTGTAGATTGTTATATTTAGAACTACAGTGAAAAGTTTGTGGCAGGATTATCAATAAAGTTAATTGTAGGAGATATAGGATTAATTACGCATTCACTGGCTTTTTGTAACAGCAATTATACGCTGTGATATACCGCATATTCTTTAAACCGTTATTTTGGACTCAATATCACAGTTTTAATTATACTTATTATAAAAAAAACCGTTACTTTTATTACCGTAACGGTTTTTTCAATATCACACTATAGACAGCGATGATTAAATAACAGCCTTACCTTGTACCCATACTTTGGCCACGTTTTCAGGTTGAGCAAGCGTAATGATTTTCTCTAAAATATCTTTTGCACTATCAAATTGAGGCCAAATACGTAAATTTCCGATAGCAGAATTAGCTTTAATTACTATCGCATCAAAATGATACCCTTGTTCAAATAAGCCTACTTTAGCATTAAACACTTGCCCACCGCCGACCGTTGCCATCCAAAACGCTTCTACAAAACTAATACGTGCATTAGCAGTACCACGCTTAGACGCAGGTAAGTAAATATCCACCCCTTCTTCACGAACACGGGAATGACTGACGGCATCAAAACAGGCGCGGAAAATAGACGGTGATGGCGCTCCCGCAATATCACTACCTAAACCGATTTGTACGCCGTGATCCAATAATTCACGTGCTGGCATCGCAGCGTTAGCAAAGTACATATTTGATAATGGGCAGTGACCAATACCCGCTTTAAACTGGTTAATTTTTTCAATATCTGCTTGATTAAGAAAAATAGAGTGAGCAAGAATCGATTTATTATTCAGTAGTCCCATATCAGCATAAATCGTCACGTCACTAACACCGTAATGTTGAATGCTGTAGTCACGTGCCCAATCACTTTCAGAACAATGGGTTTGCATATGAAGATCATAGCGCTGCACTAAACCGCCTAATTGCTGTAATAACTCACTGGTGCAACTTGGCACAAAACGCGGCGTGATCACCGGATGTACTAATCGTGATTGATTTCCTGCCAGCTCAAACACATTATTGACAAACAATTCAGTGTCATCAATTGCCGCTGTCACACTTGGTTCACAGTAATAAGCCGGACATTGGTCACTATTGTCCATATTCACTTTACCAACAAAAGCACGTTGACCGACATTCAAACATGTTTGTGCAAGTAACTCCGTTGATTGGCGGTGAATAGAGGCGAAATACACCGCACTAGTAGTACCATTAGCTAATAATGTTTTAGTGACATCTTGATAGACATTTGCTGCAAAATCATTATCTGAATAACGGTTTTCAAGTGGAAAAGTGTAATTTTGGAGCCAATCATACAAAGGTAAATCAAGCCCTTTTCCTGCCTGTGGCCATTGCGGTGCATGGCAATGTAAATCCACCAAGCCTGGTAATAGATATTCGCCTTTAGGGATCACTTGCAGACAATTATTACGCTTAAAAATCGCTAATAAGTCAGCATATTCAGGATGCTGTGGCGGGTAAGTTGCTGCAATATCCCCTTGATGATCAATCAATAATAACCAATCAATATTGAATTCAAACTCACCTTTTACTGGGCAGTGAAAGCAATCAGCAAGGACAGCAAATTTAATCATTGTTATATCAATCATGCGTTATTCTCTGTATTTGTTTGACTATCTATTTGGGTAACAGTTTCAGCTGCAACAGGTTGATCTTCATTAGGTAAAATGAAATTCAAGATCACCGCAGCTAAGGCACCAATCGCAATGCCTGAGTTAACTAAATAACCGATTAATTCAGGTAAGGCATAAACTAATTCACGTGGCATTAACACCGCACCAAGTGACAACATAATCGGTAAACCGACCACTAACATATTACGTTCATTAAGGTTGATATGTTGAATGACACGAAAACCATTCATCGCAATAACAACACAAATAACGGTGAAAATACCCGAAATAACAGCATGGGGAATCGAAGCAATAATACTGGTTAATTTAGGCATTAATCCCAGTAATAACAGAATAAAGCCACCGGCAATAATCGCACGCCGTGAAGCAACACCCGTGACGGCAATAATGCCAGCATTGGTTGAATAACCAGTAACAGGACTACCGCCTAATGCTGCACAAAAGAAATGTCCTACCGCTTCACCGCTTGCACCACGATTTAAACGCTCATCTTTTAGCTCAACGCCAGTCACCGCACTCACAGCACACCATGTGCCAGTAGTTTCAACTAACACAATCATTGAGATGAACAACATCGTCAAAATGGCAATGGGATCAAATGTTAACTCACCAAAAGGCAATAAACTCGGCAATTTAAACCACGCCGCTGTTGCTACTGATGAGAAATCCGTCATGCCATAAAAAGAAGCTGTCAACGTACCTAATACAATCGCGCTTAACACTGAGGTTAGTCGTAACCAATGCAATGACTTAAACAAACAACCTAATAAAATAAAGCTTGATAGTGACACCATACTCACCAACGCAATCACAATGTTTTCAGTTGGTCGCTCGCCACTGTAAATACCATTAAACGCGATTGGTAATAATGAAATTCCTACCACAATGATCACGGTACCGCCTACAATCGGTGGCACTAATTTTCGAACTGCTTTACTAAATAAATTTAATGGCTTACCCAGCAACGCAACGAATAGTGCGACTGGTATTAATGCGCCATACACCGCTCCCATTCCCATGGTTTGACCAATAGCAGCAATGGCTCCAATAGGAATATAAGACGGCCCTTGCATCACGGGTAGTTTTAATAAACACCGCGACTGAATAATGGTCGCCAATCCTGCAACGACAAATGTCATTTGAATAAGTGCCGATGTATCAGACACCGTCAGTGATAATAAACCCGCTAAAATAATTGGAACAATATAGAGATCCATCGCTAAAACATGCTGCGCCCCCAAAGAAAGCGAGCGAGGAAGTGATATTTTTTCATCGATATTAATCATGTGTCGGTATACCAATTAATAAACTAACGAAGGCAGTTATTGTGTAAGACTGCGGCTGATTTCAATTGATATTGAATAAAAAACACTCATATCAATAAATAACATATCAGAACAATAAACACTTATTGCTCAATGAATTGCGTATATGTAAACGTTGTTATTAACCAAGCAGAATATAAGATGGCGGGATTTTACCTGAAAAAAAACCAAAGGCAATCGTTTGCGTGATGGTTTGAATTAATGCTAAAACAAATATATCAATAAGGAATTTCATTAAATAAACAAAGATTAGACAAAAAAAACAATCCCCAAGAGGTATAAACATTGGTGTTTTACTAAACGAAAAATAAAACGGCTCAAATAAAGAGCCGTTAATATTAAGTATATTTACATATTAGTAAAAATTATTTCTAGATCGCTAATTGTTGCTCAACAAGCGTCTGCCAAAAATTCACACCATCCATAAGAATATTATCATTAAAGTCGTAATATGGATTATGTAAAGCTGTACCACCACATTCACCTACACCATTACCAACTAAAATATAACAACCTTTAGCTTCTCTAAGCATAAAAGAAAAATCTTCACTAATAGTAAAAGGCTGACAACTACCATTCACTTTATCAACACCTGCCACAGCAATGGCAGCATTAACAGCATGAATCGTTTCTTGTGGTGTATTAATTGTAGATAAAAAACTATTGTTAAATTTAAATTGGTAGTCAACTCCTGCAGACATGCATTGACCAGCAACAATACGTTCAATTGCAGTTTCTATTTTATGCAGAGCAGAATCTGTAAAACTACGAGTATCTCCTTTAATGGTTACTCGTGATGGAATGACATTAACGGTTCCATTTGTAGCAAATTCTGTTACAGAGATAACAGCTGTTTCATCAATAGCGCTAAGGTGACGGGAAACAATTGTTTGTAATGCTAGTACAATTTGGGAACCCACAACAATAGGATCAGTCCCCATATGTGGCATTGCAGCATGCCCACCAGTCGCAATAACTTCTATTTCAAAACTACTCTCACTTGCCATTAATGAATGCGGACGAGTAACAAAGTGTCCTGCGGGGATCCCCGGTAAATTATGCATGGCATAGATAGCATCAATATTCCAACGTGTAAATAAACCATCAGCAATCATGGCCTTAGCTCCAACGCCATGCTCTTCACCTGGTTGGAAAATAAAATACACAGTACCATCAAAGTTACGTGTTTTTGCTAATTCATGCGCAGCACCTAATAACATTGCAGTATGACCATCATGACCACAAGCATGCATAACACCATCATGAACAGAACAATGAGCAAAAGTATTTTTTTCACAAATATGTAATGCATCCATATCAGCACGAAGTCCAATAGAACGTTCACTATCACCACATTTTAAAATACCAACAACACCTGTTTTTCCAATATTACGGTGTACTTCTAAGCCAAACTCTTCTAACTTTTCAGCAACCATTGCAGATGTCATTTCTTCCTCAAAGCCGAACTCTGGGTGCTGATGAATATGATGGCGCCACTCTATAACTTTAGTATTAATGGTCATTACTGTATTCCTTTAGTAACACAGCGCAGTCGTTATCGTTTATCGACTGCGCGTTAATATTTAATTATGCTTTTTGAGGTTTTAATTTATTCACTTTTTGTTCTGTTGTTTCTTGCTGTTTCTTATTACCAAACTTCATAAACATCATCATTGAAATAATCACAACAGCAATTGCAAGTAAACGCATAGGAGTTACAGATTCACCAAGAGCAAAAACAGCCAGGACAAAAGATGATAGAGGCATTAAGTTTAGTGCCATTCCTGTACCATCAACACCTACACGCTCCATAGCATAAATATAAATTAAATAACTGATACCTGAGATACCAACACCAAGAATCGTAATACAAAGGATTCGTAATGGTGAGCTAAAAATACCTAAGGCTGAACTTAAATCTGCATTTGTTACAAGAAGATATAACCCGAAACCAATCGATGCGAATACAAATTGATGGAACATTGTTGCAACAGAACCATATTTCTCAGCTAATTCAGCACGAGCATAAGCCATTGTGGCAAAACTTGCCGCACTTGCAAAACAGATTAAGTGACCAATATTGAAGCCATTGGTTTCTGATTTTGGATCCATAACCAAAATAGCAACACCAACAAAAGCACCTAACGCGGCAACCATTTGTAATGAAGTAAATCTTGCATTATGACGAAAGAAACCAACCGTTAGTATAAGAATAGGAATTAAACCTTGAATCACACCATTTTCTGATGCGGTAATATAATCAAGAGATAAAAATGAAAAGAAACTAAAAGCGCCTTGTCCAATAATACCACACGCTGCTGACCATATAATGTCGTGACGATTTTCCCAATTTAATTTAAATTCTTTTTTCTTCGTTAATTTTCCCGTTGCTGTACCAATTTTTAAAATTAAGGCTAATGTCATAAATGCAATAGTATAACGAGCCCAAACAAGTACTTGTGCATCCATCACCTCAAGGATAGGCGTTCCCACAATCCATGGGATTCCCCATAAAAGCCCAATAAATATTGCAGCAGTCCAACCCATTGTCGTACGGTTCATAATTTAAATCCTTTATTATCCATTAAATTTAAGACGAACGTCCCTATAGGCCGAATACTTCAGCTTTATTCCATTGATTAAATAAGGACGATCGGTAACCTGTAACTTTAGATCTTGGTACGGTAGAGAATATTATTAAGTTATTTTAAATGAGAATTATCGCTATTTAATAAACGTCCATATCCAGGACAGCAAGCCGTTTTTCCAACCAGATCCATCGCATGCCAAAACATAGCTGAATTACTGCAAATAACAGGGATCTGAAAGCGATCTTCTATCTCCTGAATATGGTCGAGTACACGTAAATTCGTGCAAGACATAAAAACAAGGTCAGCGCCTGATTCTGGTAATATTTGTTCTAGAGCTGTTAGCATTGACTCTTTTGATACTGTCGTAATATCTGTATCACGTTCAATGCCTAATGAACCTAATACAACAACATCAAAACCTTCATTTTTAAGTTGTTGATATAATGGGTAATTAACTTCAGTTGGATAAGGAGAAAAAACCGCGATCTTTTTTGCTTTTAAGTGATTAAATGCAGCTTTAGCAGCTGTCCATGGGTTCGTCGCTGGAATATTATTTCTGTTTTGCGTTAGTAATTGTCCAACTCGTTCTTCACCAATAATAATAGATGCAGAAGTACAACCAAAAGCCATTACATCCATTGATAAACCATTCGCAATAAGATCTGAACCTTCACTAATACCATTGGCAATATTATCCAGAGCTTCAGGTGTCATTTCACTATTATAAAAAACACGAGTACTAAATACCGCAGCTTGCGTTCCAACTAATTTAGCCCAATCCATCTCTAAAGAGTGATCTGTACTTAATTGTACTAAGCCAATATGAGTACGATTAATTCGAGGTGCTGCAATATAATCTAATTTTTTTTCAAACTGTTTAAATTCATTAATTGTGTTCATTCGTAGGGTCTCTTCTTGTCAATATTTTTAGGGCTAACAATAATTAGCCCTTATTATTGTTATATTTTATTTAATTATAATTAGTTCAGGTTCAGCACGTTCAGAAAGCCATTCCGCACCATTTTCAGTAATGACAATATTTTCTTCATGAACCATTGATTTACCAGGGGCGTAAACCATCCCCGGTTCTAAAGTCATTACCATTCCAGGTTTTAATAATGTATTGTCTGTTGCCGTATTTGATGGACGTTCAGTTAATTCCATTCCTAAACCATGGCCTAAACGACCAACGTCATTACCTAATGCACCATTGGCTTCTAGTACTGACCACATTGCATTATAAATATCTGATGTTGTCGCGCCTGGTTTAGCCGCTTCAAATCCTTTGGTTGTTGCATCATATACAGCACGATAAGCTGCTTTAGTTTGCTCACTTGCAGAGCCAAAAGCCCAGTTACGATCAAAGTCAGAGAAATAACCATCGCGTACTGCACCAGTATCAATAATCAGCACATCACCATCTTCAATAACACGATCAGTTGGTCCCATAATAATGCTGTCATAGCCATCAGGGCCTGAGCCAGCAATAATATATGGGCATTCATCAGCACCTTCCATCAACATATCAATACGGAAACGTTTACAAATTTCACGTTCTGTCATTCCTGATTTAGCATATTCAGGAACCTTGGCAAAACCAACATTCGTAATACGACAAATTTCTTTTACCTTTGCAATTTCAGCTGCAGATTTGACCTGACGAATTTCATGCATTGGCAATGATGCATCAACAAATGTTTTTTTCACTAATGTCGTTAACTTAAGGTAATTATTAACAGGCATACGTAGATGAGATTCAATACCTAATGTCGCACCAACACGACCAAAACGACAAGGTAATGAATTTAAAAAGCTGGCAACAAGGCTAATTCCATCATCTTCTGGACGAGGCGATGGCCAAGTAATAATATTATCAATCCAAGTCCCCGCCATACCACTTGCACCTATCTCTGGAATGATAGCAGTAGGCTTACCTTCAGCAGGAATAATTAAGAACCAAGGACGAGTTGGGCTATGCCAAAATTGAGTATGAAAACCTGTAAAATAACGAACATTTGGCTCTGTGGTTAATAGCATTGCATCTAATTTCAACTCACGCATCATCTGCTGCGCTTTCATTGTACGTTGTTCAAACTCAGCGACTTCAAAACCACGCATTAAATAGTCGTTCATTATTTTATTCCCTATTACATTCAGTCTTTTTAATTACAACTCGTCCATCAAGCTGCAACAAAGTTAACGATTGTTGACGTTGGTGAGGAGTTTACGCATTTAAACGCAAAATAATGTGACCAAACCAGCATAGTTAACTTTTGTGACCTTTACATTTAACTTTTGAATTAAAATGGTGATAAAAGTCAACTTTTGTAAACTTTTATGGATTATTTTATTGCTTACAGCTTAAAAATAGCTTCTTATAGTTCACGAATTTAGATTTTAGAATTGATATTGACTCTTCTTTACATCAAACTTAAGTCAACTTAAGTTAACCATAGTGCGCAATGATGAATAAAAAAACAGCAAATTCACAAACAACAATATTCAGTGAAAGAGACAAAGAAATTTTATGTTCTTATTTTCGACTCGCAGATACGATTGCTGATTTTATTGGACCCCATAGCGAGGTTGTTATTCATTCATTTGAACATATTGAAAAATCAGTCGTTAAAATTGTGAACGGTCATCACACAGGAAGAAAGTTGGGATCACCATTAACAGATTTGGGATTGAGAATGCTCAGCGCATTTGAAACAACAGGTGAAGTAACGCCAAAAAGTTATTTTACTCAAAGTAAAGATGGCGCTTTACTTAAATCAACAACATGCATGTTGATGGGAGAAAATGAAAAACCTATTGGTATGTTTTGTATCAATATGAACCTATCTTTTCCTTTCCCTGAAATAATAAAAACACTCATGCCTGATATGAATCACCCCAATATTACTGTGAGTGAAAATTTCAGTGCTAGTGCTAATGATGTTATTGATCATGCTTTAGAACACGCCATTATTGATGTTGAAAACGATACCTCTATAAATCTAAAAACAAAGAATAAAACGATAACGAAAATATTGTTTGAAAATGGCATCTTTGAATTAAAAGAAGCAACAGCAATAGTTTCAGAACGATTAGGTATAACTCGACACGCGATTTATAAATATTTGCGTGAGTTTAAATCATAAAAGAGATAAATAATGAAAACTCAAATACACACAGATTCAGCGCCAGCAGCAATTGGTCCATATTCTCAAGCATTAGCATTTCAAAACATTGTGTTTACTTCAGGTCAATTACCTCTTGATCCTGCGACAATGACATTTGCAGAAGGTGGCATTAAAGCACAAGCTCGCCAATCTCTAACGAATTTAAAAGCGATTTTAGAACAATCAGGCGCATCAATGGATAGCGTATTAAAAACAACATGCTTCCTTTCTGATATGGAAAATTTTGCTGCATTCAATGAAGTCTATACTGAGTTTTTTGGCACTGAAATGGCGCCAGCTCGCTCATGTATCGAAGCTGCTCGGTTACCTAAAGATGCTCTTGTTGAAGTAGAAGCAATTGCTTTTATTAATAAGTAAGCATTTATAAAGGCAAATATAACCCGCTATTTGCCTCTTTCTTCTACGTATTTATTATAAAGTGAACGCCATGCTAAACGTATCAGCTAACCAACATTATAACGGCAATAAAAGTGTTTTATTTACTCAGAAAATAGCTCAAGAAACACGTGCTTTTCATCAACAAATTGAAGGCTATACTCCAACACCATTAGTTTCATTACCTCACTTGGCTGCTTATCTTGGTGTTAAAGCGATTCTGGTAAAAGATGAATCAAAACGCTTTGGTTTAAATGCTTTTAAAGTACTTGGTGGATCTTATGCATTAGGTCGTGTTTTAGCTGAACATTTAAATATTAATATTAATGAAATTGATTTAAAAACAGTCGCTAATAAATTAAAGCAACCATTAGTATTTACAACTGCAACAGCAGGAAATCATGGTACAGGGGTTGCTTGGGCTGCTAGGGAAATGGGGCAAAAAGCGGTTGTTTATATGCCAAAGGGTTCACCACAAGCAAGCGTTGAACGTATTCAAGGATTAGGCGCAGAATGTATCGTTACCAATGTTAATTATGATGATACAGTACGTTTGGCCAATAAAACCGCAGAAGAAAATAACTGGATGCTTGTCCAAGATACAGCTTGGGATGGTTATGAACAAATACCAACGTGGATATCTCAAGGTTATATGACTATGGCAGACGAAGCGATTGATCAGGCAGTAGATGCCAACGAAGGCTTGCCAACACATGTAATGCTACAAGCTGGTGTTGGTGCTATGGCTGGTGGTGTATTAGGTTACTTAGTCGATCGTTTAGGTGCTGAAAATATAAAAACAATTATTGGAGAACCTTCAGTCGCTGATTGCATTTACCGCTCAGGAAATACTGGTGAAATGGTTAATGTAACAGGAGATTTATCTTCTATTATGGCAGGCCTTGCTTGTGGCGAACCTAATCCAATAACATGGCCAATTTTACGAGATAGTAGTCATTCATTTATCTCAGCAGAAGACAATATTGCTGCATTAGGTATGCGTATTTTAGGTAACCCATTACAAGGCGATAACTGCATTATTAGTGGTGAATCTGGTGCATTATCTATGGGCATCCTTTATCAATTAATGACAACAGAGTCAGGAAAAATTGAAGCTGAAAAAATCGGTTTAAATAAAGATGCAGTGGTAATGATCTTTAGCACTGAAGGTGATACCAACCCAACCCGTTATCGTCGTATTGTTTGGGAAGGTAGTAATATTTAATTAATAATACTATTCAATAAAATCCCCCTAAAAGCACTTAGGCTATAGGGGGATGTTTTTTAACGTAAAGCCGTCATTGCTGCTTCATAGTTCGGTTCATGTTTAATTTCAGCCACAAGCTCGCTATACGTCACTTGTCCGGTCTCATTAATAACAATCACCGCACGTGCTGCTAAGCCTTTCAACGGACCCGCGTTAATATTTACACCGTAGTCTTGAGTAAATTCAGGCGCGCGGAAAAATGATGCCATCTTCACGTTTTCAATCCCTTCGGCAGCACAGAAACGGCTTGCTGCAAACGGTAGATCCGCAGAAATACATACGACAACCGTATTATCAATTTCAGCCGCCGCTTTATTAAACGCACGCACACTCATCGCACAAGTTGGTGTATCGACACTTGGAAAGATATTTAACACCACTTTTTTTCCTGCTAGCGAACTTAGTGTCAAATCACTTAGATCAACACCACAAAGTGTAAACGCTGGCGCTTTTTGTCCTGATTGTGGAAATACACCAGAAATTGAGACTTTCTTTCCTTCAGCAGTTACTGACATAACATTCACCTTTTTTATTATTTTAAAATTCATTATTCCATAAAAGAGCAGAAATATAGTGGTCTACTTTTATATAGATAACAATACTCAAAAATTCAATACATACGCTCAAGGGATGTTTATAATAATGCATATACAATAAACCACAGATAAAAAGTGGAATTAAAGTCAAACTTTAAAAATATAACCAATTGAAAATAAACTATTTATTCAAATAGCGTTACGACTTAGTTAAATCTCCCAGTCAAATAAAGAGAATGATAACTATTATTAAAAACAGAGATATTATATTTAATGAAAATCAGCGATAACACCAAAAAAAATGCAATATGGCTGGTATCTAGCCTTATCTTAATCAATATAACCGTATGGGTTATTGCGGTCATTGCCTTTCATCATCATCCTGAAATGCTGGGTATGTCCCTTTTGGCCTGGTCACTTGGTTTGCGTCATGCTGTCGATGCCGATCATATTGCTGCCATTGATACCACAACTCGTAAAATGATGGAGCAAGGTAAAAAACCTATCACTATCGGAACATTTTTCTCACTCGGTCATTCAACAATTGTGATGCTAGCCGCCGCAGCGATTGCATTAACCGTTGGCACCTTTAAGTCAAAAATCCCTTTTATTAGTGATATCGGCGGCATTATTGGCACTAGCGTATCAATTTTATTTTTATTGATAATGGCCTATATCAACCTTCGTATTTTCTTATCGGTGTATAAAAAATTTAGCGCCTATAAACAAGGTATTCGTCCATCCAATGCGGATGTAAATATTCAATTAACCGGCCCATTAAATAAACTTTTTCACTTTTCCTTTAAATTTATAAATAAAAGCTGGCATATGTATTTTATTGGCTTTTTGTTTGGACTTGGTTTTGATACCGCGAGTGAAATTACCTTATTAGCACTGTCAGCAACCAATGCTTCTCAAGGAATGAATATCTGGTTAATTATGATTTTCCCGATCTTATTTACCGTTGGCATGTCGTTAATTGATACCCTTGATAATCTGGTTATGATCGGTGCTTATGGTTGGGCATTCTCAAAACCATCACGTAAACTTTATTATAATATGACCATTACTGGTATTTCTGTGATTGTGGCATTGATCATCGGTGGCTTAGAGGCACTGAGCGCCATTGCTTCAAGTTTAAAATTAAACGGTTCGTTTTGGAATGGTATTAATGCCATGACCGATCACTTTGGCATGGTCGGTATTGGGGTGGTTATGATATTTATTGGTTGTTGGGTATTATCTATTCTTAATTATAAACTGCGTCGTTACGATCAACTTGATCAGCCAATTTAATTAAGCTCTGGTTATCTGCTTTCTTTATCGATAACGGTCGCACGCATTGCGGCCGTTTTATTATCTCACTTCCTAATAATGTATTTACCCGTAATCACAACAGCGACCTCTCTGCTCCTCTCTCCTAAAAAACCACCAATTATTTCTATCAAGTAATAATGTTTTGCAATTCGTGATAATTGTTTTGTTTTTGGTAATTGTTACTATAGCTCCATCGAAACGCAGACGGCGTTGACAAACAATTATAAAAGATAAGGTTATACAACTCATGAAAACAGTTATTAAAGCAATTATCGCTACCGCTATTATCGCCACTTCTTACACTGCATCAGCACGTGATGGCGCATTTACTGGTAACGTTAGTTTCAATAACCAAGCGAATAATGCTGTTGTAGCCAGCCACTACGCTGTCAACGGTACTGCTGATAAATCACATTCAGGGATTGTGGTAACAAACAAAAACAGCCACATGAGCTTTAATGAAAAACTATTATCAGCCGCTGATAAATAATTAACTCACTGTTTTTGTTATTAAATCATCGTCATCAAACCGTTTTACCCTGTTTTTATTATTATCTATTTCGTAAAAGTGTTTTGGTATTAGCCTCTATTGTTACTTAAATGATAGGGCGTAGAATGAAGTTATTGAAGCACACAGCAACACTAAAATCGGTAAGGATATACATTTCTCCTCCAGTATATCCCTCAACGTAAACTCAAATTCAGACTTATGGCTAACGCGGTAAGTCACTATAAATTAATAAATAATTATCGGAGTTTTACTATGAGCAATGTATTTTACATGCCACCTGTAACCTTAATGGGTCCTAACGCTATTCAATCTTTAGGTGCTGAACTTGCATCAAAAGAGCTGAAAAAAGCCCTAATCGTTACAGACAGTGTATTAGTTGAAGTGGGTTTAGTTAGCAAGCTAACAGATGAGCTAAAAGCCCATAACTTAGATTTTGTTATCTATGATGGTGTACAGCCAAACCCAACTGAAAAAAACATTGAAGATGGCCTTGCGCTTCTTGCACAAAGCAATGCTGATTTTGTGATTTCATTTGGTGGTGGTTCTTCTCACGATACTGCAAAAGGTATCGCATTAGTGGCAGCGAACGGTGGTCACATTCGTGATTACTCTAAAGGTGTTCACTTATCGAAAAAGCCACAACTGCCATTGGTAACCGTGAACACAACAGCGGGTACTGCTTCAGAAATGACAGTATTTGCGATTATCACTAACCAAGAAGATGAAACTAAATACCCTGTAGTGGATAAGCACTTCACGCCAATTATTGCAGTGAACGATTCAGAGCTAATGGTAGCAATGCCTAAGTTCCTAACYGCTGCAACYGGTATGGATGCATTAACGCACGCGGTTGAAGCGTATGTTTCAACAGCTGCAACCCCAATCACTGATGCATCWGCRATTAAAGCCATTGAGCTGATTGTAAACAACCTAGAAACYGCTGTGAACGACGGTCAAAATCGCGCAGCACGTGATGCAATGCARTACGGCGAGTACTTAGCTGGTATGGCATTCTCTAATGCTTCTTTAGGTTACGTTCACTCAATGGCGCACCAATTAGGTGGTGTTTACGACCTGGCTCACGGCCTATGTAACGCTATCYTATTGGCAGAAGTTTCGCGCTTTAACGCCAAACAAGTACCAGARCGTTTTGTTGATATCGCYAAAGCTATGGGTATCGACACYGCAGCAATGACCCAAGAGCAAGCAGTAAATGCCGCCCTTGAAGCGATTGATGCACTATCTGAAAAGGTAGGYACCAAGCAACGCCTAGCTGATTTGGGKGTCACTGAAGATAAGTTAACGTTCATGGCGCAAAACGCTCTAAACGATGCGTGTTCTCTAACCAACCCACGCAAAGCGAGCCTAGAAGAAATCGTTAATATCTTCAAAGCACGGATGTAATTTAGCTTAATTTAATTAATAATTAATCTATCAAAAAGGGCGTTGAAGCTAGCTTCAACGCCCTTTTGCTATTTGGGTTTGTTTCCAGTTTCAGTCAATTTCTGACGTTCTTATCACCAGCTGGCATTTCTAAATGGGACTTACAGCCTAAATTCATATAACAGCTGTTATGTGAAATGGGTGGTTATTTTCGTTGATATGGAATGATATTAGTGATGTTGGTTATGACAGAATCGCTTAGTGATCACTATAGAGCAAGCGACTCGATAGTAAGTAATTTTTGGAGAAACCAAGCTAGGAGGAATCCCCAACTTGGCTTTTTCGTATAAATATTTAGTAGGTTCGTACTTGATTAGCTTAATATACGGCTAAATCGTGAGCGGAATGCTTTTTCTCCACCTTCCATTTGATTACAAATCAACTCTTTGACATCTTGAGTTTGCAGTGCTCCGCAGATATTAGGTCTGAGTCCATTCTTGTCATGAATCATGCTTATTACATATTCTGCGTCACCATTGACAACAATAGGCGCGGAATGAGAAACAATGATTAACTGACGTCTCTGCTTATTTGCAGCGATAGAAGGAATCACACTTTTGCTCAACATCATACAATCTAAGTCATCTTCTGGTTGATCTAGTAATAAAGGGTCTGTACCGTAAGATAAAAGAAATTGCAGCATACTAGAAGCTTTCTGCCCTGGTGATGCTGATTCAATATCTTCCATCCGACTATTCAATGCTCTATAACGAATATGTATGCCGTCATCAGGAAACCAACAGATGAGATTATCTAGTGACTCATCTGAAAGAGCCTCGATACGTTTTTTATACGAGCCATGTATATCAATAGGCTCAGTTACAGTACCATTAACAATGTTTATATGGCGTTCTTTCAATTCATTTAAGTATGCGTACTTTTGTTCAATAATATGTTCGATTGATGCATATGTTTGATGTTCAATGAATTGCTTTAAAAAACCAGTCTTTGCATCTTGATCATAAATACGATCAAAAAAGCTTTGAATACCTGTAACTTCTTGATAACTTAATACTATTGATTTTGGTGGTGCATTCAAAGGCAAGATTTTTATTTCAAGGCCATCTAAGTTTAAGGACGCAATAAACTCTTTTCTCTTTTCTGTTAGAGCCTTTCGATGCTCTTTTATTTCTATAAGTATTTGTGCAATATTTTGTTCTGTTTGATTAATTTTAACATTTAAATCTGTATATTCTCGTAACTCAGCCTCTAAATTCGTCTGCTGCTCAACTAAGCCATCCAATTTATCCGGATCTAATCCTTGAGCTCTTAAAGTGCTTGCTTCGCGAATCACATTATCTCTTTCTGATGTAATCAGTTCAGCTAATTTTATTAACGGTGAACTACTACAGAGAGCATCATATTGCTGTCTTGCTTCCTCTAAAGCAGATCTAATACGTCGATTAGTTTGAGCTTGAATGATTTTGAATTGTTGTAGCGTCGTATGATACTGCTCAGATTTCTCTGTAGAATTTTCATAAAGCGTTTGTGCAGGTATCTTGTTATCAATATCATCTAAAAAAGCTTTCTCTGAACAATATATTTCATGAATTGAAGTATGCTCTAATTCCAATCGGCTCAAGTTTGTTTTTACTGTGTAGTAAGAGCTTTCACTCAACTTATCTATTGAACGTGACACATCTGAAAGTTGTCCACTTAATGCTGAGCTTGTACTTTTTTTAGCTAATAAATCTCTTAGATGAATTTGCTCATTTTTGAAATTCCTTTCTAACTCTTCTTTCTTTTCTTTCCATTGACGCTTATTTACAAATTTACTTTCATCACAAACCTTTAGAAAAGCATCATTGTCAGATGCTAATTCAAATAGCATTTTTTGACTGTATATTGAAATTCCAAATCTATCAGTAGACCAATTGAAGTCTTCAACCAACTCACCGTCAATAACTGAATGAAGCGTCGTTTTATTGCCTGGTTTCCAAGTTAGTTTAAAGTCACTACCATCTTTGCGATATGTACACTCTATTTCTGAGTCTTCGTCCATACCTTTTCCAATAGACTTAAACCTTTCAATAGTCTCGTTTAATTTTGGAGAAAGGTCGTTATCCTTTCTCATGCCAAGGCGAATACTTTCAATAATCGTAGACTTACCACTACCACGAGAACCAATGATTGCATTGTAGAAAGGACTAAACTCTAACTCTGTAGGCTGATTATCTTCAGAGCTACAAATTCTCGTTTTTAATTTTAATTTTCTAAGTTGGAAGTTTGGCTCTAAAGGTGGTAATGAATCAAGTAGAATACAATTTTCATGATCAAGTAATGCGCTTTTTAACCCATCAAAGTTTAACTCTGACATTTTCAACCAACAAGTACGTAAGCCCGCATTATCCGGATGATGAGCATCAGATCCTCTCAATTTTGGGAGGTCTTCAATCAAGCGCTTGTGAGTACCATTTGTAATATCAGAAAGATTAAAACGAATCTCTAAACCGTCTGGTTTTGCTTCAAAAGCGTTATTGAGTTCAGTTTGGTTGCTGACACTTAAAATACCTTTGGCTGCATCAATATGCGCTAGTATACAAACAGCATTAGTATACTGTTTTATTGAACTAATAATGCTTGCAACCCCTCCTCGAAGTACTAATTGGTAATTAAGTTCTCTAGGAACAGGGGCATTTCCATTACACTGTCCAATTAAACGTTCAATGTCGGCACTAGTGCTGAGCTCATCAAATACAGCTAAAACATGCACGTTTCCTGTAGCTGTCAACTCAACACCTGGAAATAAGGTTAGTGCTCTAAAGCCGTCTAAATCCCCATTTTCAGCTTCGATTTGCATTTGTGAAAGTTCTAATTTTAAGCCGTCAATTTGAGCTCCAGTATTATGATCACTTATAACTACCGCATCGATTTCTTGCCTCATATAAGCAAGTAACCAATCTCGATTAGATAGTTCAGATTCTTGATAGTCATTTGAAGCTGGTGTGTGATTATGAAAATCGAACTTATACCACTTGGAACCTATAGACATTAAACTCACCCAAAATAATACAAAACAAAGCCTTACAATATGTACTAGTTTACATTTCAGGTTTTTATAAGACTATGACTATGATTGCATTACAAAAAAATAATTTGAATAACGTAAGAAAAAGAGGGGCGAATTAAAGGTAGAACATATCTAATCGTACATGTTTATATTCTAGTTAGTTTCATTACTATCATCGTTAGAAAACAGTTAAACACGTTATGGAAAAATTACTGACATACTTTAATCTGTCATTTTAGGTATACCCCAACGAAACTAGTTCACTAACCACCTCAACCCGTATTGCGACATCTAACAAACCATCCATAATAAATCATCAACAAAACCAACTTAAATTGCACTGATCACGAGTAAAAACGCTGCTCTTGTGAGGCTACATTGGCGTGGCCTGTTTCTAGATACACTTCACCACCACAAGCTCGTTAATATCGGTGTAGTAATTCTCAAGTTCTAACATCTCAATCTCCCCTTGCCGTTCTTGATAGCTGCGTTGCTGACAAGCAAATCCAATCACGCCTTTGCCAAAGCGGTCGCTGAGTTGATCAAGGGTACTGTTTAGGTTGTCTTTATTATCAAAACGGTTAAATAACTCAAATTGCTTTATTTCAGCATCAATTAAACTGGTGGCACCCACAGCTACTTTATAGATCGGCTGCTGAGCAAGGTTATCTGGCAGAAGAGCATTAAATTGCGCTCGCAGTTGTTGTAAGGCAAAGCTGGTATCAGTCAGTCTGCTAGCAAATGTCACTTCACCACGGCGGTAAAATGGTCGGCAGTGATCGTGTTTTGAGGTACTAATAAAAAACGCTAGCGTTCTCACTTCAGTTTTTTGATCACGTACTTTGCGCATCACTTCTGTGCAATGGTGTGCCAGTTCAGCAAATAAATCATCTTGGTGACGTAAGCGATCGCGGTAAGAAGTGGTCGACCAAATCTGTTTTTTCTTGGCCCGTTGAGCAGAAAAATTTAAGCACGTAATCCCATTAAGCTCTGAAATCACGTTAGCGACGTTAATTGAATAACGTTTGTGGTAAGTCTTAGTGTCACATTGTTTCAATTGATAAGCCGTTACTATACCTTGTTGCAACAGTTGTTTATTTAGTTGCCTACCAATGTTCCACAGTTTACCGACTGGCATTTGTTTTAAAATTGCATCGGTCTGTTGCTCGCTCATCAATACACACTGTCCCTGATAAGGTTGGCAATTTTTTGCAGCCCACGAGGCAACTTTCGCTAAGGTGAGGGTGTTACCAACGCCCGCCCCTGTTGGTACACCGGTTTCTTTATAAATGGCTTTACGCAGCGTTTTTACATGTTGATTGAGATCGACATTAATACGTTGTAAGTGACTAATATCAAAAAACACTTCATCGACGCTATAGCGCATCGAGCGCGCACCATCAATGTGTTTTTCAAGCGCAGTCATAAAGCGATCTGAATGGTGTGAAAAAGTGTTGAAGTTAGCTTTATATACAATACCGTTGTGGGCTCGTAGGTGATCAATCTCTTCCCATATCGGAGTGAATTTGCCGATACCTAGATCAGTACAAGCACGATTAGCAGCAATAGAGATCCCTTGGCCTGCGGTTATCAACAGCGGAATATTACGCAAAGCAGGTTTATAGGTAATGCAAGACTCAGCATAAAAACGTGTACCATCAAGTAAGCAAATCATAACGGCATCGATCGATGTAAACGTAAACTATAACGAACCACACCATGTAGGCGAGTGTAATCATCTTGAGTGATTGGATAAGGCTTAAAGCTGGAATTGTCTGAATAAAGAGTTTTAGTGTGCACATTGATCCGCTTTACAACTAAATCATTATTTAACGCCAGCACAATAACATCGTCGTTTTCTGGCGTGAGGTGGCGTTCTAGGATCAAAATATCGCGATCCCAAATGTGCGGTAGCATCGAAACACCTGCAGCACGACACAATAATGTTGAGTGCTCTTGAGTAACAATAAGTTGGTGTAAGTCGATTTCGGTTAAATCACAGTGCCAAGGTAAAGGCGGCGGTTGGCGAAAGTGATGAATAGAAACACTGATCACTCCCATAACATGCAGTTCATCCCACGCTTTTCCTGAGGCTGCAATGTGTTGGCACAATACGTTCCAGCGCGCAATGTGGCTCTCGCCATGATATTCAAACAATACCAGATCAGTGGCTAACGCCTGCAAAGCACTGTCGATCAGTAGCCAGTCACCTTTCGCAATACCAAATTTTTGATAACTGTTGTCAGCGCTGATAATACGCATTGATGTGTGACTATGTACAAATAAAGTTTGTAGGTTTAAAGGCTGCTTACGAAAGCGAATAGTGGGATTTTCAAATCCGGTGATCCCCGCTTGTACATTGGTAGTGAGTGTTATCATGGTTAACTATACTGTGTTTTTGTACAGTTATTTTAGGGCTGTTTATGATAAGTGGCAAGCATTAGCCAAATAAAATGCCGTTGATATTTAGTTTTTTGGTAACGACTAAATAAAACTAAGGCCGCTAAATTAGCGGCCTTTATTCGATCAATAGCATGGCTTAAATAATTAATGATGTACAGGTTTTGCTAACCATACTAATGGAATCAGCAGTAAACATAATATCCCTGACAACCAAAATAAATCGACGGTTGACATCATATAAGACTGCCGAGTAATGACACTATTCACCGCATCAAGATTATTACCCATTGAATGAATAAACTGACTGACTTGATGATTAGCGACCGTAAATCCTTCTGCAATACGTGAATGATGAAATTCCATACGTTGATCCCACATCGTTGTAACAATCGATGATGAAAAACTACCAAATAAAGTACGAAAGAACGTCGATAACGCCACCGCATTGGCTATTTGATTGGGCTGGACACTATTCACAATTAAATTTTGTAGTGGTACAAAAAAAGCTAATGTTGCTGCACCCTGAATGAATTGCGGCAGCATAATATAATCAAAAGAAGCTGCTAAATTATAACTACTCCGCCAAAAACCAACGACAGCAAAAATCAAAAAGGCATAAGTTAAAATATAACGAATATCTATTTTTTGAACTAATTTACCAATAATAGGTGCGCTTACAACTGCTAGAATCCCCACGGGTGCCGTCGCATAACCTGACCATGATGCGGTATACCCCATTACGCCTTGCAGCCACAACGGCAATAATACTGTAGAGCCAAAGTACACCATATACCCTAAGCTCATCACTATTACCGCAATCGTGAAATTTCGTTTAGTAAAGAAGCGAAAGTTAACCACAGGATTGTCATGATACCATTCCCAAATGATCATACAGCCCCAAGAAAGAACAGCGACAAACGTTAATCCTAAAATTAAATTTGATTGAAACCAGTCATGATCTTTACCTAAATCAAGCATCATTTGTAAACTACCCGCAGCAACAACTAATAGCCCAATTCCAATATAATCAATACTTTCTCGTTGGGTTTTGGTCTCTTTTCCTTTGAGTAGAAAAAAAACTAACGCACTCGCAGTAATACCGATCGGAACATTAATGAAAAAGATCCATGACCATGAGTAATTATCCGTCAGTACTCCACCTAAAATCGGCCCCATAATCGGTGCAATAACCACCGTCATTGACCATAAGGACATTGCTAAACCGTGTTTTTCTCTTGGAAAATTTCGTAATAACAAACTTTGTGATAGCGGTGCTATCGATCCCGAAATAGCCCCCTGAATCACGCGGAAAAAAATCAACATTTCAATACTGCTCGACATACCACATAACATCGATGCAATAACAAACCCCATGGTGGCAAAGATAAACAGTTTTACTTCGCCAAACCGACGACTTAAAAAACCCGTCATCGGCATTGATATCGCATTGGCTGCACCAAACGCGGTGATCACCCAAATACCTTGATCGGTTGATACACCAAGATTACCTGCAATAGTAGGGATCGCGACATTGGCAATCGATGTATCTAAAATCATCATGAAAGTTGCCATTGATGTCGCTAAGGTAATCAATAGCAGTTTAACGCCCTTTAGTGGCACAGATTCATTCATTACATCACCTAAGCTTTAATAAGGTGATTAACAAATATCTCAACCTTTTTATCTACAACAGCTAGGCGTTTGTTAGTCGTCTTCTGCGCACTTTCATTGGCGGTAAACACGGCATAATCAAACGGCTTATTCGCGGTCGTTTTTGTATCTACCGTGACTGTCATTGACATACCAATGCGCAGTGGATGTTGTTCAATTTGCTGCGAATCAATGTAAATACGAACAGGAACACGTTGAACAATTTTAATCCAATTACCCGTCGCATTTTGGGCAGGAATCGCTGCAAACGCACTCCCCGTACCCGCACCAATACCCGCCACAACACCATGATATGTATATTTATCACCGTAAAGATCAGACTTAATGGTAACGGGTTGTCCGGTATGAATATTATGTAACTGTGTTTCTTTAAAGTTAGCTTCAACCCAAACATTATTTAATGGCACAATCGTCATTAATGGTTGCCCTGCTTGAATTTGTTGACCAATTTGCACACTACGATTAACAACCATACCGGCTTTAGGTGCAAAGATAGTGGCATTTTGTTGATCAAGATAAACATGACGCAATTGCGCAATTGCCATTTGAACTTGAGGGTTATCTAAAATATTTTCTTGAGGTAATAAGGTTTGCAGCGCTTGTAATTGTTTATTTAACGCAATCAGATTTTGCTCTTTAATCAAGACGGCATTTTTTGAATGTGAGACAACTTCAGCAAGTACTGAACCGTCTTTGTCCCCTCCAATTCGACGCTTATAATCTTGTTTCGCTTGAGCCAACATCACTTTTTCTGCTGCAATTTGCGCTTTTAACTGCGCGATTTGTTCATACTTACTTTGTATATCACGAACCGTATTTTTAAGATTCGCTTCTGCTTGTTGTTGCTTTAATAGCAATGGGTTATGGTTTAAAGAAACAAGCTGTTCACCTTGCTTAACTTGTTGAGTATCATCAACATTGATCGCATTAACCGTGCCTGACTCTTGTGCTGTGATCATTATTCTCTGACCTGCAACATAAGCATCATCAGTGGTTTGTGAGGTGGTCGGCATAAATAAATAATAAGTCACGGCCACAGCGATAACGATAATGATAAAAACACTGAGAATAGTGTTACGTTTTTTTTGAGAAGTAGAATTAAGAGGTTGATTTGTCATATTGAGTCTCATGTTATTTATTGTGCTAGATGACGGCTGTGTATTTTATTGTTGGCTGTTATAGCCGCCTCCAAGAGCCACAATAAGTTGTAATTGATTCTGTAGCGTTGCGTTATCAGCATTCGTGGTTTGTATAACCTGTTGATGCCACTTTATTTGGGCATTATTCATCTCTGAAAAGCTGGCTAATCCACGTTGATAACGGTGTTTAAATAGCATATAGGCTTGCTGATATTGTGTTGTTGATGCCACGGATAAAGCTTGTTGTTGTAACGCCTCTTGTAAATTAACAATTGCATCAGAGGCTTGTTTAACGGCAGTAAGCACTGATTGGTTATACACCGTCACCGCTTGGTCATAATCAATATTTGCTGAAGCATAATTAGCATCACGTACGCCACCATCGTAGAGTGGTAAAGTCGTAGCAACCGTCGCCCCACTTAAAAATAAATCGGCAGGATTCATCGATGATAATTTTTGAAAAACGCCCATAACCATCAAATTCATATCAGGATAATAAGCGGCTTTAGCGTGCTTAATACCTTGCCGATTAGCTTCAACAAGCCATTTATTAGCAATAATATCCGCGCGACGGCCTAATAAATTAATTGGAATCGTCGTGATATTATTCAATTGCTTTATAGGCTCGGCATTGGGTGCTAACAATGTACCCAATTGTTGTGGTGTTTTAGCGACATATAACGCTAATTGGTTTTTTGCTAATTGTTGCTGCGTTTTGGTCATTGAAAGCTGTGCTGATAACTTATCAATATCACCTTGCTGTTGAAATAATTCAGCTTTGGTTGCGAGACCACGTTTAATTTGATCGTTAATAACGGCTTTTTGCTTATTCGTTTCATGTAATAACAGCTCAATATCCCGCTCTAAACGATAATTATTTTGTAATGTAAAATAGCTACTTGTCATCGCCGCAGACAACAATAACTTCGCTTGTACCGCTTGCGCCTCTAATGATAATTTTTGATTGGTTGCAGCAGCAATAATTGCCTTATTTTTACCCCAAAAATCAAATTGGTAAGAAAAAGAAGGCAGCAACATTCCTAGCGCTGAATATTCTTCATTATGGGGAGATAGAGAATCTAAATTTGCACCAATTGCGCCGCCACTAACATTAAGATTAACGCTTGGCTTATCACCTGCTTGTGCTAAAGCAACCTGTTGAGTCGCTAACTCAATACGCTGCTGAGCTTGCTGCAAGGTTAAGTTATTCGTAAGACCTAATGTGATTAATTGATTTAATTGCGGATCATTAAATTGGGTCCACCAATCCGTTTTTATATTAATAAGATCATGCTGATATAATTGAACTTGCTTAGCTGTAAGTAGCGAATGATGCGGTGGTTCAGAAGGTGGCGTCATACTACATGCCGATAATAACAATGCAGCGGCTAAAGAGGCTGCAATGCGAGAGGTATAAAATGGTTTCATTTTCTGTCCTAAATTACTTTATGGTATAAAGTATAAATTGGATTAAATTGTTGTTATATAGATCACAAAGGAAAAGACTGTTGCAGACAAAAAACAATAAAATTGGCTTTGATCTTAATACGATCAAGATTTTTGCACGTGTTGTTGAGATACAAAGTTTTACGCAAGCCGCTGCTGAACTAGAGTTAACAAAATCAACAGTAAGCAGAAAAGTAGCAGAATTAGAACGATATCTAGGTGTTAAATTATTAACACGCTCAACACGCCAATTAGTTTTAACAACAGAAGGCGATACTTTTTATCGTTCTTGTGCGCATATTTTGGAGGTATTACAACAATCTGAACTTGAAGTGACTGCTAGCCATGATTTAATTTGCGGCACATTAAATATGGTAATGCCGGTTGAGGTAGGAAAAGGAATTATTGGCGATTGTATAAAAGCATTTATGAACCTTCACCCTAATTTAAAAATCCACCTTGAGCTATCAAACCGTAAAGTTGATCTTATCAAGGAAGGCTTTGATATTATGATACAGGTTGGGGAGATTGAAGATTCGTCTTTGATTGTCAGAACATTCCATCATACAACACGGGTGTTAGTCGCTAGCCCCAAATACATAGAACAATATGGTTTACCACAAAATTTATCTGACTTAAAAATACCGCATCAACAAATTCGTATGATAAGTAATGTACGTACAAGTAATAAAGATGTACTAGAAGGGCTACCTTACCGTTTTAAAGTAAATACATTAAGTGCAGCGTTAGATATGTGCTTAGAGGGTTTTGGTATTACCTACATTCCTGAATTTTTGTGTCGAAATCTAATTAATGAAGGCAAATTAATTCATATTTTACCTAGCCTTTATAAGTCGCAAATCCCTATTCCTGTCAGCTTCATTTACCCAGAGCGCGATTTAATGCCACGCCGATTACGTGCATTTATTGATTTTACAATCGCGCAATTTCAAGATGAGATCCAACGCCGTAAAAAAGGCTAAATGGTATTCAAACCAACGATAACAATGCAGAGTCTGCATGTACTCAATCAGGCAATCCATACTGAGTTTCCATGCTTAACCGCCTCACTTTCACTAAAAAGACAAAATTTTTAGACAATTTTGTCTTTCAAAATAAAAAACACCAAAATGTTATTGCTGTGAATATAAATAACGGTCATGAAATAATAACATTATAAAAAACAGAACATTAGTGTCGGTTATCTATGGAAAACGCCAACTTCTCGATTACATTCAAATAGTCTCTGATCGCGTTGTTCTTCAAATATACAATGTTTTAAATATCTCCTTAACAGTGGTTTTTTATACCAATACTCCAAAGTTACCAACTCGAACCAAACAGATAATGTTAAAAATCAAGGCTAATTAAGTATTTTTAATTAAAACAAAAGCCAGATTACCACCACTTTAGTAACAATGTTTTTACTATTAGAGTAATTATCATTCATGAGGTAATGAATAGAATGGCGGCATCTAATTAAGGAGTTAAATCATGAAAAACGCATTTTTTGCATCACTTATTTTATTAGCATCAACTGGCGCACAAGCAAGCAACTCAACAGCGACAGGGCCATTAGTAAATTGTTCTCTTTCTAATGGCAAATCTGATTATATGCCAGTAATGATGTGTGAAATACAACAGCAAAATATGAATAAAAATAATGAGACTTTATAATCTCTAAAGATCATAGATTACACATTTTATTTATTATATTTTGATATGATCCAAAACAAAGGCTGCATTATTGCGGCCTTTGTTATATCTGAACCTTCGTCTTTCCTAAATGCATTTCACCACTCAAAAACTCGCTCCGTGCTTCTAAAAACATCGCCCTTAAACCCTGCCTTCACATTATTCCCAACTCGTAATAATCTTTTGTCATTTTTGAGTATTGTTGTTTTTGATGTAATTATCAATAATACATCCATCGAAACGCAGACGGCGTTAGCAAACAACTATCAAGATAAGGTTACACAACTCATGAAAACAGTTATTAAAGCAATTATCGCAACCGCTATTATCGCTACTTCTTACACAGCATCTGCACGTGATGGCGCATTTACAGGTAACGTAAATTTCGATAACCAAGCAAATAATTCTGTTGTTGCTTGCCACTATGCCGTAAACGGTACCGCCGATAAATCACACTCAGGCATTGTGGTGACTAATTCAAACAGCCACATGAGCTTTAATGACAAACTATTATCAGCTGCTGACAAGTAATAGTCAGAATAACACAGCCAAGTAACTCGATTTTAATTACGCTCACATTGTTACTCATAAGTAAAAGTGTTTTTGTTTTAGGCTTATTGTTACCAAAATAACATGATGTAAAATGTTGCTTCGACACAAACAATAATAACTAAGTTCGATATAGCAGCAGCCTTTACTCACTTTTAAACGCGCTATCAAACAGATTCAGACTTATGGTTAACACGGTAAGTCGCTATAAATTAATAATAATTATCGGAGTTTTACGATGAGCAATGTTTTTTACATGCCACCTGTAACGTTAATGGGCCCTAATGCTATTCAATCTCTAGGTGCTGAGCTTGCATCAAAAGATCTTCAAAAAGCCCTTATCGTCACAGACAGTGTATTGGTTGAAGTCGGTCTGGTTAGCAAACTAACTGATGAGCTAACCGCTCACGGTCTTGAGTACACTATTTACGATGGCGTGCAACCTAACCCAACAGAGCAAAACATTGATGATGGCCTCGAGCTATTAGCAAACAGCCACGCTGATTTTGTGATTTCATTTGGTGGCGGCTCTTCTCACGATACAGCGAAAGGTATCGCATTAGTGGCAACCAACGGTGGTCATATTCGTGATTACTCTACAGGTGTTCACTTATCGAAAAAGCCACAATTACCATTAGTCACAGTTAACACAACGGCGGGTACCGCTTCAGAAATGACTGTATTTGCGATCATCACTAACCAAGAAGATGAAACCAAATATCCTGTAGTTGATAAGCACTTCACCCCTATTATTGCTGTTAACGATTCAGAATTAATGGTGGCAATGCCTACGTTCCTTACTGCAACCACGGGTATGGACGCATTAACTCATGCGGTTGAAGCCTATGTTTCAACTGCAGCAACACCAATTACTGATGCAGCTGCAATCAAAGCGATTGAGTTGATCATTAATAATTTAGAAACAGTGGTGAACGACGGTCAAAACCGCGAAGCACGCGATGCAATGCAATACGGTGAGTACCTTGCAGGCATGGCATTCTCTAATGCATCGCTAGGTTATGTTCACTCAATGGCGCACCAATTAGGTGGTGTTTACGATCTGTCACATGGTCTATGTAACGCTATCCTATTAGCAGAAGTATCACGCTTTAATGCTAAACAAGTACCTGAGCGTTTTATTGATATCGCTAAAGCAATGGGTATCGATACAGCATTAATGACACAAGAAGAAACCATTGATGCAGCTCTTGATGCAATTGATGGTTTATCAGCCGCTGTCGGTACTAAACTGCGTCTAGCCGATTTGGGTGTAACCGAAGACAAGCTTGCGTTCATGGCACAAAATGCCCTCAACGATGCGTGTTCTTTAACTAACCCACGTAAAGCGAGCCTAGAAGAAATCGTTGAGATCTTCAAAGCACGCATGTAATAAGCACCACCCTACACAAGGCTGGATAAAAACTACCAGCCATTATTATAAAAGAAGGACAAATCCAATGACTACATTAACTGAAAAACCAGGTATCTCGCTGATCAAAGCTGGCTCTTTTAAGCTAAACGACCTAAGCAAGCTATTAGAAGTTGAAGGCCTAAAAAGCGACATGGCTGAAGTTGCTGTTACTAACAACAGTGCGCCATTGACGATTGGTCACTTCACTATGTCTCCTGGCGTAGAGTTTGAATACTTTTACGATTCAGTAGAGTACAAAGTTGTAACGAAAGGCAAGATCGTAATGCGTGATATGGAAGGCAACAAATACGTTGCTGAAGTAGGCGACGTTATTCTGTTCTCTGCTGACGTTAAAGTTATCTTTGATGCAGAAAGTGACGGTGAAGCTATCTACACTGCACACCGCCAAGCAGCTGAAGATTTTGCACCTGCAAAATAATTTCATTGCCAAATGAATCCTTAAAGCCTTGAACCTTGTTTAAGGCTTTTTGTTATCTACATCACGCCTAGTATCCTAGTTAAAGAGTAAAAAATGCCAGAAAATATTATTGTTGAAGTAAGTAATTACCGAAATACACCCAAGAAAGTTTCAATAAAGGCGTATTGCAATACAGATAAAAACCTTGCTGGTACAATGGTCATTCCATTAGACCAATATGAATCTGCTGGATTAATTCAATCATTAACTCTAGGTATGAATAATAACAATCACGTTATTAGTGATAAGTGTAAAGCTTTACTTAACTACATTTCCTCTGGAGCAACCATTCGCATGAATTGCTATGCCAGATAAAACACCACTTCAATAGGTTGCTTTCCACTAAGGTCGCTGAAGTGATCTTTTTTTAATTGAGTTACGCTAAAGTCATTCGTTGTATAAACTTAATCATTATGAGTCTATCTTAATAAAATGTTAGACTATTTTAATAGATCTCGATTTGGCTACTTTATGTCTTCAATACCTAAACATCGTCCAACACTGAATGATATTGCTTCACTTGTTGGTGTTACTAAAATGACGGTTAGTCGCTACTTACGCGATCCGAACTCTGTGGCGATTGCAACAAGAGAAAAAATAGCCGTTGTGATTGAAGAAATGGGTTATGTACCAAGTCGAGCACCAGATATTTTATCTAACCGTAATAGTAAAGCGATTGGCATTTTAATTCCTTCCCTTTCTAACCAAGTCTTTGCCTCTTTAATTCAAGGAATTGAAGCCGTAACTAAAGCACAAGGTTACCAAACCTTAATTACCCATTACGGTTATAGCCCCGAAGAAGAAGAGAAGAAAATATGCTCTTTATTGTCTTATCACGTTGATGGCTTAATCTTAACGGAAAGTATTCATACTCAACGTACTTTAAAAATGATCGAATCAGCAGGGGTATCTGTTGTAGAAACGATTGATTTGCCAGAAAACCCCATTGAGCTTGCTGTTGGTCTTGATCATGAGCAAGCTGCTTATGAAATGGTATCACTCATGATTGCACGTGGACGTCGTCAGATTGTGTATTTTGCCGCGCGGATGGATCGTCGAACTCAATTACGTTGTGATGGTTATACTCGCGCCATCATTGAAAATGGCTTAACGCCAATCATGATTGCGACAGAAGAGCACTCTAGCTTTACTCAAGGGCGATTATTAATGGAAAAGTCACTACAGGACTACCCATTATTAGATGGCGTTTTTTGTACCAATGATGATTTAGCCATTGGTGCCATGATGTTATGCCAAGAACGTCATATCGTCATACCACAGCAAATTGCCATTGCTGGCTGTAATGCATTAGATATTGGTAAAGCTATTTCACCCACATTAGCCAGTATTGAAACCCCGCGAGAGCAAATGGGTAAAATGGCAGCAGAATTACTATTAAAAAAACTCTCAAATAAAAAGATAACCAAAGCCATTAATAATATTGGTTATTCAATCTTTTTAGGGGATAGCTTAGGTTAAAGCGCATCATGCTAATACATCATGCGCTTTACATACTATTAACTCAGTAAAGCAACAGCTTGTTTAGATAACTGAGTAATTTTATCCCACTGGCCATTATCGATCAGATCTTTAGGTAGCATCCAAGAACCACCAACTGTCGCTACACATTGTAGTGATTTATATTGATCAACATTTGCAGGACTAATGCCCCCTGTTGGGCAAAAACTCACTTGTGGCAATGGTGCTGAAATTGCAGCTAATACTTTCGCGCCACCATTTGCTTCTGCAGGAAAGAATTTAAGCTGCTGATAACCGAGTTCAAGTGCTTGCATAACTTCTGATGGAGAGCTTACTCCTGGAATTAATGGGGCTGAACCTTTTTTAGCATGCGCTAATAGTTCGGGCGTCATTCCTGGTGAAATAACAAATTTTGCACCCGCAGCAACAGCAGCATCATATTGCTCACAATTTAATACTGTTCCTGCACCCACCATTGCTTCAGGCATCGCTGCTGCAATGGTACGAATGGCATCTAATGCTACAGGTGTACGTAATGTAATTTCAAATACTGTTATTCCACCATCAAGTAATGCTTGTGTCATCGGTAGTGCGTGTTCTAGTTTTTCAATAACCATCACAGGAACAACAGGTGATGCTTTAAATACGTCTTTAGGGTCTAGTTGCCAACAATTCATTTTATATCCTTATGCTAAATCAATTAAAAATAGTCGCGCCAGTATCAGCACTTGAAATTTGAGAACGGAAACCTGAAAATAAATTTCTGCCCCAGGTTTGTGGTTGATATTGGTAAGTAAACTCAGGCATATGACGTAATGACAAATCAGCATCAACATTAAGTACGCCACGAACGGCATCAAACTCAATCATATCGCCATCTCGAATCAGGCCTATTTCACCGCCACAAAAAGCTTCTGGAGTAACATGTATCGCCGCTGCTATTTTTCCTGACGCGCCAGATAATCGGCCATCGGTAACTAACGCAACACAATACCCCTGCTTTTGAATGTTCCCCAAAATAGGCATTAACTTATGTAATTCAGGCATGCCATTCGCTGCGGGGCCGTTATGGGTGACAACAACAATAACATCTTGGTTTAACTCGCCTTTTTTATATGCTTTCTCTACTTCGTTTTGGCATTGAAACACTTTAGCTGGGGCGGTTATTTGTTGATACTCAGTCGCTACCGCAGAGACTTTAATGACTGATTTACCGATATTACCAGTCAATACTTTTAGCCCACCACTGCCACTAAATACCTGGGTCGGCATTGCCAACACTTCAGTATTGGTACTATCGCCACAATCGACCCAAACTAACTGATCATCTTTTAATATTGGCGTCGTCATTAGGTCTGCAAACTCACCAAATGCGGTTTTAATATTGGTGTTTAATAATCCTAATGCATGCAGATTTTTCATTAATACAGGCACGCCGCCTGCTTGTTGAAAGGCATTAATATCTTCAGGACCATTGGGATACATGCGTACTAATAACGGAACCGCATCAGATAACTCACTAATGTCATCCCACGTTAAAATAAGTCCAGCACATCGAGCGATCGCCACCATATGTAAGCTGTGATTAGTGCTACCACCAGATGCAAGCCAAGCAACGAGTCCATTAACAAGACTTTCAGCAGTAAAGACTTCATATAAAGGGCGGTATTGTTGTGATTGGCTGTTCATTGCCGCAATTTTGCATGACGCGGCTTGGGTTAAAGCATGGCGTAATGCACTATTTGGAGCTACAAAAGCAGATCCTGGAAGCATAAGTCCCATCGCTTCAAGCACTAATTGATTGGTATTAGCCGTTCCATAAAATGTACAGGTCCCTGGTGAGTGATACGCCTGACATTCCATATTTAATAAGGTTTCTTTGGTTGCTGCTCCCGCGGCATATTGCTGACGAACCGTTACTTTTTCATCATTGCTGATCCCTGTCCCCATTGGACCAACAGGAATAAAAGCCGTCGGTAAATGAGCAAAAGATAACGCCCCCATTAATTGACCCGGTGCAATTTTGTCACAAATACTGAGTAATAATGTGCCATCAAACGCATTATGACTTAAGGAAATCGCCGTTGCTTGAGCCACAATATCACGTGAAAATAGCGACAACTCCATGCCCGGTTGCCCTTGAGTAATACCGTCACACATTGCAGGGACACTGCCTGCAACTTGACAGGTGTGTCCTAACGGTCGCAATGCTTCTGCAATAATGTCAGGGTAGAATTTGTAAGGCTGATGCGCACTTAACATGTCGTTATAAGCTGTTACGATACCAAGATTTGAATGTAACAAATCTAAAATCGCACTTTTCTCTTGAGAGCAATTAGCAGCAACAACATGGGCTAAATTACCGCAAGATAGCTGGCGACGACCGCGACCAGAGTTGACCATCGCTAATGTCATCTCAAGCCATTGGCGGTAACTGGTCTCACTGCGCTGCTTAATGCGTTGTGTAACGCGAGCAATAATCTTATTCATTGATATTTCCTACCAATGCAGCAACGGCTGCATCCACAATGTTATCGATAGACCCATCGATTGAAATCGTAAATACGCCAGCTTCTTGATTTGGTCTTTCTAAGGTTTCTAATTGGCTATCCAGCATAGTTTCACGCATGAAATGCCCTTGGCGCGCACGCATTCGTTCTAAAATGAGTGATCTGCTACCATCAAGAAAAATAAACTGTACATTTTTATTGCCTTCACGAATTTGGTCGCGATATTTCTGTTTCAAAGCAGAGCAAACAATGACACCCGTTTCATTCTTAGTTTCAATGCTATAGGCTGCGTCACGGATACGTTCAAGCCACGGTGCTCTATCGATATCATCTAAAGGCGTACCACTTGCCATTTTTTGAATATTAGCTTTAGGGTGTAAATCATCACCATCAATAAATTTTGCATTGAGCTTGTTAGCAATATTTTCACCGATTGTTGATTTACCACAACCGCACACGCCCATAACAATGATGCTTCTGCCTGTCATTTATTCTACCTTCCTCTCATTTTTGAATACGGGCTTATCGAATTGCTTGTAAGCTACCATGTTACGGGTAACATGTTACCCGTAACTTCGCGGTGTGTGAAGTTATTCACAATAAAAAAAAACTGAACATTATTATCTTAATTTTAATTTTTGCTGGAGAAATCCTGTATGACGCAAGATCCTACATTCTTATTATTAGTGGCTACTGGCTCAATCGCACTGTTATTGCTCCTCATTATGCGCTTTAAAATACATGCTTTTTTAGCACTAACATTAGTGAGCTTTTTAACCGCCGTTGTTACTGGCGTACAATCCGATCAAGTCGTACCAACTATGATGTCTGGCTTTGGTGGCACGCTAGCATCTGTTGCACTTCTTGTTGGTCTCGGAACCATGATTGGCCGAATTCTAGAAGTAACAGGCGGTGCGAAAGTATTAGCAGATACACTCATTGGCCGATTTGGCTCAGATAAAGCCCCATTCGCACTAGGTATTGCTTCATTACTATTTGGTTTTCCAATCTTTTTTGATGCGGGACTGATCGTTATGATGCCGATTCTATTTAGTGTTGCTAAACAGTTTGGTGGCTCAACAATCAAATATGCATTACCGGTTGCGGGTGCATTTGCTGTGATGCATGCATTTCTACCGCCACACCCAGGCCCAGTGGCAGCCAGTGAATTATTAGGCGCTAATATTGGACTATTAACTTTTGTCGGTCTGATTATTGCCTTGCCAACCTGGTATTTAGGGGCTTATTTATATGGTTTATGGGCTGGCGAGCGTTTTAATTTACCGCTACCTCAAGCATTTTTAGCAACCCAAAGTGTTATTGATGAAGATAAACTTCCTAAATTCTCACTTGTTATTTCTATTTTACTGATGCCATTAGTGCTTATCTTTATGGATACAGGATTAAATACTTTATCAGTTATGGGCATGGTGGATCCTCAATCAACATGGGTCAATATTTTGCGCATGTTAGGTAAAACACCTGTGGCATTAATGATTACCTTATTATTCTGTTTAGCAGTCTTTGCCAAAGATTACGGCATGGCAAAATTAGAAAAGCTATGTGGTGATTCATTAGCACCCATTTGTGCCGTTATTCTAGTAACAGGTGCTGGTGGTATGTTTGGTGGGGTATTACGTGCAAGTGGTATTGGTGATGCATTAGCTGGCGTACTCAGCGATACAGGTATGCCTGTTATTGTTGCAGCATTCTTAATTGCAACGGCATTACGTGTTGCTCAAGGCTCTGCAACAGTAGCTTTAACAACGACTGCTGCCTTGATTGCTCCAATGGTCGCAGCAACTACTGGCCTAAGTGCTTTTGACTTATGTTTTATTGTTATCGCAATTGCATCTGGTGCAACAGTGTTATCTCACTTTAATGACTCGGGCTTCTGGCTAGTCGGTCGACTACTTGATATGGATGAGAAAACAACCCTCAAAACATGGACTGTAATGGAAACTTTACTGGGAACCATCGCTTTCATTATTGCAGCAACATTGAGTATATTCTTATAGCAATCATCTTAATTAATACAGATTAATTTAAAAGGGCTAAACAGTAATTGTTTAGCCCTTTTTTTGTTTGGAAAGCATCACAAACCATAACATTTTAAAAAACAAACTGTTAATCTCAGCTCTCTGTGGGAAAGGCCAACTTCTCTATTACATTCAACCTTTGACGCAACTTGAAAATAACATTAACAATCAAGTACTTATTAATAAGTGTTACTTGGGTACATTGCTTCAGGTGCGACCATTCACATGAATTGCGATGCAAGACAAAACGTTAATCAAGGTGCAAAAAAAGACTATGTTTTTTTTGCTGTTTAATTAAGCTGAAAGTTTACAACATAAAATGATTGCAGATGTCATAACGAAATAAAACATCAACTATACCGGCATGGGAGTGAAGTGTTAGTAAAGGAATAAATGGAATAAAAGAGGACTGCCTCGTAAGTCAATTGTTCAGGATTAACTCAACGAGGCATAAGATTTTCGTAGCCAAATGAATTTATGCTCAATCATTAGCATAAACAATAGCTGTTGTTTTGTTTTGTGGCTTTGTCCTCATTATTGCTATTTTTCATGAAAAAAAAGCGAATCCCACTTGCATAGAATTCGCTTTTAATCATTGTTAATCAATAACTAACAATGTTGTCATTGCCTTTTATTTGACCATTAGAGACAAATATTTATCACTGTGTAAGAACTTATTTCAACGTTGGATTTATATTAACTGTATAGGCTATGTAAATCACGTCACACAAATAACAAATAACAAATAACGTTACTATGCTTTTGCTGCGTGTTTATCTAAATACTCTAAAACAAGTTTACGATCAGCCGCACTTAACCCTGCTCGAGGGAACATACTTTGCGTGATCCCAGCCCATTGGGCACGCGTATGTGCTGCTGGATTCGGTGCTGCGTGACACATAGTACAACTGGCATAGAAAATTTCCTGACCACGGCTAATCTTCGGCGCTGCTTTACCCGCATTGGCTTTATGCAGTAAGGCTATACGACCATCAATGTTCAAATCAACCATAGGTAAAATACAACCATCATTCGGTCCAGTCGGTTGCTCTATCAATGGTGGCTCATAGGCTTTATTTGGTGAGCATGGGTTGGTACATTTTTTATAATACGCCAAACAGGTATTAGCACTGGTACCTTGGCTTAGTCCGCCACATGATTGATCTGATGTCAGAATATTAATCTGGCCACTATTACAACGACCTAATTTATCTAACTGTAACCATGCACCTTCATGGAGACAGGCAACGCCACGGCGAACTTCTTTTGATAATTTAGCACCACAAAGTAGCGCACCACGTTCATTATGTAACTCGACAAGATCGCCATCAACAATACCTTGATCATGCGCATCTTGTTCGTTAATCAACAAATACTGACGACCGTCAACACACTCATAACTATTGGTATCTGCGTTTGCCATTTGTGAGTGTAAGCGCATCCATGGGTGTGGGCTCAGAATATGCAATTGACCTTTTTTAGCATTACCTAAAAATTCAAACGGCTGCATATATGTCGGTACAGGTGGGCAATCATCAAGCTTCATTTTAGCGATAGATTCGCTGTACAGCTCAATTTTACCAGATGGCGTATGTAATGGGTGCTTCTCTGGATCATCATAAAATGCACCATGACGTTGCCAGTAATCGGCTTTTTCTGGGGTTGGCATCACGGTAACACCATCTTTCCAGAACTCATCAAATGGTTTGATTTTAGCGGCAGTGGATGATTCATATGCTGTTTTCAGCAATGTCATCATATCTTTACCGGTAGTGTATTTATCTTCTACATGGAAGATTTTGGCTAAACGACGGAAAATTTCAAAGTCATCTAAGCTTTCACCATAAGGTTCAATCACTTGCTGCATAGCATAAACTTTATTATTGCTATAGGTGCCACCAGACGTAATATCAATCCGCTCTAATGCACTGGTTGCGGGTAAAACAATATCGGCAAATCGAGCTGACGCACACCACCATGTATCCTGACAGACATAAGTCTCAACTTTATCATTCATTGCTTTAATCAAAGCATTGAGGTTTTGTTGATGTGAGAACAGATTATTACCTGAGTTATACACCATTGATATATCAGGGAATTTTAACGTTTGACCATTATAAGTAAATGACTTACCAGGATTAAGTAGCATTTCAGCTTGCAGAACAACAGGACAACCCGCAGAAACAGGGTTAAAGCCTTGACCTAATGTCACAGGCAATGAAGCACCTGATTGTGGCATGCCGCCGTTACCATAATGCCAACTAAAACCAAAGCCTTCGCCAGGTTTGCCAATTTTACCAGCCATAGCCGCAAAGTTAATAATCGACCAGTGGATCATCTCGCCGTGATCAGCACGTTGCACCGCCCAACCAGCTGCAATTTGGGTTTTTTTCGTTTTAAATAGTACTGCGAGCTGTTTAATTTCAGCCGCTGAAATACCGGTAATTTTCGCCGCCCACTCAGGAGTTTTGGCAACGCCATCTTGTTTACCTAATAAATAATCAAGATATTGTTCATAACCAACGGTATATTTTTTCAAATATTCAAGATCTGCTAATTTTTGATCTTGTAAGTGAAAAGCCATCGCATTAAATAATGCAGTGTCAGTACCGGGAATAATTGATACCCACTCACTGTCTAAATTACGATCGGTTGTGGTTCGTTTAGGGTTAATTGAAATGAACTTAATCCCTTTTTGTTTCCACTTCAGCCAATGGCTTTGCATTTGATGATCAGCAACACGAAACTCAACTCGGTTGGTTTTCCAAGGATCACTGCCAACTAAAACAAATACTTCGGTGTTTTCTTCAATAACAGGCCAAGCTGTTTGAGGTGAATATACTTCCATATCACCGACAATGTGCGGCAAAATAACCGTTGAAGCACCCGCAGAATAGTCACCAATCGTGGTACTGCAACCACCAATTAAATTAAAGAAACGTCCCTGAACAACAGGTGGACGTAATAACCCCGTATTTGACCAACCATCATAAGATGAGTCAAAAATACCTTGGTTACCTTTATTTTCAATGGTATGCAAAATAGCACTGGCTGTTAACTGTAATGCCGTATCCCAACTTACTCTAACAAACGGCTCTTTACCGCGTAATTCAGGTTTAGTATCTCCACCTAAATTTTCTAAATATGATTTACGTACCATTGGATATTGAATACGTGTTTTATTATAAGTTCGGCTTAATAAGCCTTCTAGTAACATTTCAGTTGGCTGTGGATCAAGTTCTTTACGCGGTTGAATACCAACTAATTTTCCGTCTTTTACTACACCATAGAAAGGCCCCCAGTGACTCGCACTAGGAATTAAAATTGTATCATCAGCAAATGCAAAGTTTGCGGGGAATAATGTTAAACCATTTGCTGCAATAGCCGTGGCAATAGCTGATTTTAAAAAGTTACGACGAGAAATAGGCATAATATCTCCAATTGCCATTTATATTCTAAGCGTCTTGAAAATAATGATATTCAACGTATTTAATTTAACACTGACCAGTGACAACAAATCGCTTGCTGTCAGTAGTATTTATTAGCAATACATAATTTATCAAATATTCTTAATAGCTTTATTTTTTTATTTATACATATGGATATTTTATGAATATTACGCTTTATTTCAGCTTAAAATAAATCTTAATATAACAAACACTGATTCTATAAATGACTTTATAAACAATACAATGTTTGATATCGATTATGATTTGAATATAAAAAACACAAAAAAAATCCTACGATAAACACCGTAGGATTTTTAAAATAGTAATTTCAATTAATGCTTATATTTTATTATTAATTATCGCGCACCAGCAGGTAACGAATCAGCATGTAAGAACTCACCAATACCAGTATCTGGTGGCATTGAGTCTGCAGCCGCTCCCCATAGTTTATTTGGCGTATCACCCATTGTGAATACCAAATCACCACCGTACATGATTTCATCATGAGTTAAGTAAGTACGGTTAAACGCTTTACCATTAAAGGTCGCATTTTGAATAAAGATATTGTCACGGCTAACGTTCTTCGCAGTAACATTAAACGACTGACCATTACCAACGTCAATTGAAGCCGTTTCAAACATTGGCGTACCAATCTCATAGATACTGCCCGCATTCACTGGGTAGAAACCAAGAGCACGGAATACAAACCATGAAGAAAGCGTACCAAAGTCATCATTACCACAAATGCCATCGGCAGTGTTGTCGTAACAAACGTTAGTCGATGCCGCAATCGCTGCTTGAGTCTTCCATGGTTGACCTACGTAGTTATATAAATACGGGACATGAAGATCGGGTTCGTTACCTTGAACATGTTGACCAACGTTACCGGTGTTAAACACTGGGAATTGGTTATCACCGGCATTACGATCTGGATAAGTTGACCAGTATTCATCTAAACGGGCAGCAAATAATGCGCCATCTTTAGCATCAGGATTTGACTTAAGATCAACTTGGGTCATCAGATCTTTTAAGCCATGCATATCATGCTGCACGCTAAAGAAGTATTGCCAACCGTTCGACTCTGAGAACGCCCAATTAAACATATCAGGACGCCAGTTTTTACCTGCTGTACCACCAGTTTTCGGATCAGTCCAATTCTTATCAATAAATTGACCATCATAATCACGGGCTTTAAACCAGCCCTTCCACGGTGTATTAGGCTCACCACCAAAATCGAACTGTGCTTGCCAGTTATTAGAACGGTCAGCAAATTCCGTGTAACGCGGATCTTCTTCACCAAACACTAATGCAATTGATTTAGCGATCATCCAATCATTCATTGAATATTCAAGTGAATATGATGCTGTCCATGAGTCTTTAAATGGTGAGTGCTTACCATAAGAATCCGTTTCTGCATCATGTAGCTGTGCTGGCACCCAACCATTTTTTTCATATTCTTTAATCCACGATACTGCTGAGCCACTACGTGCATCTGTCACCATCGCATTGATCAAACGCGCTTTAATGTCAGCTTGCTCTAATTGACTAAAGCCAAGCTCAGTCATACGCGCATCAAGAATGCCTTTTTCCAGTACATCATAAATAACCGGAGTTGAATGCATCCCCATCATCATGCCGGTTTCGTTACCTTTAAATGTCCATTCAGGTAGACGACCTTTACGTGGTTGACTTGCATTACCTTCTGCATCCAACGGCGTAAATTCTTCTTCTGCATACGACAACATTGATAACACCACATCAGCTAATGAGTTTGGGGTTAAAATAGAAGCGAGTGGTTGCACGTTACGGTATGTATCCCACAGTGAGAAAGTGTCATAACGAGTAAAGTCGGCCTTACCATCATTGTTAGCATCAGCTAAACGAATATCATCCACTAATGGCGCTTCTTTACCCCACGATGGGCGACCAGTTGGATAAGCATTACGGCCTTGGAAGGCGCGGTAGTATTTACCATCCAGATCTGAGTGGGTGGTTTGACCTAAGAATGCATGGTACATCGCGGTATAGAAAGTCTGCTTATAGGCTTCATCGCCTTCCACTTTGACTTTACCTAATAACGCTTCCCACTCATTAGTGGCATCTAAACGTACATCATCAAAGTTTTTATTCGCCACTTCAGTCAAGTTTAAGAATGCACCGCTTAATGGTGCTTTATTGGTGCCATCGTTACCAATCGCGGTGCTTGATAAAGCTAATTTTGCTTCAACGGTTAAGCCTTGTTTTTCGGTATCAAATTCAACATAAGCACGTGCATATTGATATTTACCAAACACATCACGATCATTAACTGCATCATAAGTTTGAGAGCCTTTAATTGAGCCTATTTCAGTTAAATCAGCCGGCGCATTAACGTATTGTTTAGTTTCTTTGTCGTAATAAGCAAAACGAACATTTTTAATCGGTTGATCAAATTCCATCACAAAATATTCTTTCTGAGATGCAGCCCAACCATCAGATAAGCGGTGACCAATCAAACGGTTATTGTCTTTATCCCAACGGATAAACGAGTCTGAAGTGTAATCCCAGTTAAGTTTAAAGCCGGTGTTAACAATGATTTCCGACTGTTGGTCACGCGGAAAGGTATAACGATGAACACCAACACGATCGGAAGCTGTTAGCTCGGCAGTAATATCATAATCAAGTAAATCAACTTTGTAGTAACCCGCTGTTGCTTGTTCATCTTGATGTTTAAAATGCGAGGCTTCTAAGTTAAGTGTTGCTGAGCCTTCGTTGATCATAAAATCAGAACGCGAGTTAATTGGCATTACCAAAATATCATTGAGATCGCCCGCGCCTGCCCCTGAAAGGTGAGTATGCGAGAAACCACTAGTACGCGCATCATGATAGTAATAGCCTGAGATATATTCCCAACCGTTAGAGCCATTATTTGGCGATAGTTGCACCATTCCGTTTGGTGTTGTTGCACCAGGGTAAGTATTGCCTAAATTACCAGTACCAATAAAAGGGTTAACATAACGGGTAACATCCATGCCATCTAATTCAACTGGCACATGGACACCCATATCGATCACTGGGTTTTCTGTGCTTGGCTTATCATCGCAATCTTCATCACCTGTTGGTGGACAGACTGGCTTATCCCCTTCATCAACCGGCGGTAAAGTATCGCCACTATTAGGGTGAGTCACAGTAATATTATTGGTTTCTTCATCACAGCCCGTTAAGCCAAATGTGCCAGCAATAACGGCCATTGCAAGTAGAGTACGTTTGAATTTCATTTCAAATCCTTTTGTTATCGATTTAATTAATGTTCACAGTCAGAGTTATCATTCATAACCACGAACATAATTTGATCGTTATTCTTAAATGATATTCTGTATCGTTATTGGCAAGCATTATTAAGAATAAATATTAAGGGCGATATAGGATTAATTACGCATTCACTGCATATTTGTAGCGGTTATAAATAGCTGGAACAAAGCTCCCATTGCTGTATGGCGATATTTTGGCTCGATATCACAGTTTATAATTATTGAATTATTAATAATGATACACATTAATTTTTCATTTAAATAACAACAGTTACATCGCCTAATTATTATTTTAGGCTGCGTGATATCACATAAAAAACCAATGGATATATTTGTGCTATTAAAGCATCTTTTATCTAGTTTCAATATTTATAAAATTATCGATAATATGTTTACAAATGAAATATGTCTTTTTGTCATTGTCTTCCCCGAGTAATGATTTTTAGCAGCATGCAGTCCCCCGCTCATGCTGCCTTTTTATTTATATCTTATTCTCATCAATATATTCCCTCGTATTCATTCAATAATTCCCCTATACAGCCATAGCAACATTGACGTTTCCATTCGCTATGCACAAAAATGCTAGTACATTAGGTCACTACCAGCTTAAAAAGCAATGAGATCCTTATCACGGTTGGTTATTACGGTTACAAATGTCCTATAAAAGCGTCGTTTCTCTTCTATCTTGCTGATGATGAAGTGCTTATATTGAGTCCATTGCCCAAGCATTTGATTATTTAACAGCAGGAGAAACCCATGAGAATTGTCGCAATCACCGCATGTCCAACAGGAATTGCACACACCTATATGGCTGCCGACAAGCTCACAGAGACAGCAAAAAAACTTGGAATCACAATAAAAGTCGAAACCCAAGGAGCAATGGGAATTGAAAATCGCCTCACCGAACAGGATGTTGAGCGCGCTGATATTGTTATTCTCGCCGCCGACATCAATGTTGAGCAAAGCGATCGTTTTGATAAACACCGCTGTCTAGAAGTTTCTATTCAAGATGCACTCCAGCATCCACGACGCATTTTTTCTCAATGTCAGCAACTGTTGTTAACTCATCAATAATATTAAATAAATTTAAGGCGTTTTATTTATGACTCACCAATTTTCGTTTCAATGTGTATTACCTAATGGCATTCACGCTCGCCCAGCCAATCATTTAGAACAACAGTGTCGCCAATTTGAATGTCAAATTACACTAACTAATCACCGCAGTAATAATTCAGGTGATGCAAAAAGTGTTTTAGCCTTGGTGGGTACCGATACGCTATTAAATGATAACTGCACAATTAGCTTTGAAGGCGCAGACTGTGAACTAGCCTGTCAGACACTTCAAACTTACATTGAGCAACAATTTCCCCATTGTGATGAAGCATTAGAAACCTTAACTGATGATAACGACATCGTGTTACCGCAATCATTGTTACGCCACCAGCCACATTTGATCAAAGGTAAACGTCTTGCACCAGGTATTGGTTGTGGTGTTTTAGTTGCGATGAGCCAAGTCGATCCACAGCAGTTTGCAACAGCAGTCCACGATGACAATGAAATACAACGTTTTGAGCAAGCACTCGCACAAGTTAGCACTCACTTAAATCACATCATTGCTACGGGATCACACCACGAGCAGGAAATCACTAGCGCCCATTTAGCGATTATTAATGATTCCAGCTTCATTGATGGCGTAACAACACTGCTAGCAACCCATTCAACGGCTAATGCTATTTTGGCCGTGATGGAAAAACTGTGTCATCAACTTGAACAGTCAGCAAGCAGTTACTTACGTGAACGCGTACTGGATATCAAAGATGTATCGCTCCAATTATTAACCGCCGCTTACCCAACCGTGCTTGATAACCAAGCTGAATTTTCACTCCAGCAACCAAGTATCGTGATCGCCAACGATTTAACCCCAAGTCAATTTTTAGGGCTTGATAAAGCGTTATTGCAAGGCTTGGTATTAACCCATGCTGGTAGCACTTCACACACCGTGATTTTGGCGCGTGCGTTTAATATTCCAACCTTGTCAGGGATTGAAGTTAAAGACTGTGCGGCGGCATTAAATCATCATGTTTATGTTGATGCTCAGTTAGGGATACTGGCTATCGAGCCTAGCAATGAAGTTAGTGGTTACTTCGATCGAGCCATCACATTGGCGAATACGCTTAAACAACAGCAAAGTCAGTATGCCCACCAGCAAGCAACCACAGCTGATGGTCACACGATAGAGGTCGCTGCTAATATTGCCTGTTCAGTCGAAGCAGATAATGCGTTTGCACAAGGTGCAGAAGGTATTGGTCTGTTCCGTACTGAAATGCTATTTATGGATCGTCACCAAGCACCTGATGAAGAGGAGCAATTTAATCATTACCGGGAAGTATTAACTGCTGCCAATGGTAAACCTGTGATTATTCGCACCATGGATATTGGTGGTGATAAACCAATTGATTACCTTGCCCTACCCCATGAAAATAATCCGTTCCTAGGTTACCGTGCGGTACGTATTTACCCGCAGTTCTTGGCGCTGTTCCAAACCCAATTAACGGCTATTTTACGTGCCTCTGTACACGGTAAAGTAAAAATCATGATTCCGATGATTCAGAGCATTGAAGAGATCCGCTGGGTTAAGCAACAACTAGAACGCGTTAAACAGCAATTAACAGCCCAAAACATCGCTTATGATGCTGATATTCAGCTCGGTATTATGGTTGAAATTCCATCAGTAGCGTTTATTGTCGATTTATTCTGCAAAGAAGTGGATTTCTTTAGTATCGGCTCAAACGATATGACCCAATATTTATTAGCGGTTGATCGTGATAACGCCAGTGTATCAAAACTGTATAACAGCTTAGCGCCTGCTTTCTTACGTTTATTAAAGCAAGTGGTTACTACTGCTCATAGCCATGGTAAATGGGTTGGTTTATGTGGCGAGCTTGGTGCAGACAGTAAAGTATTACCACTACTTGTTGGCGCTGGCCTTGATGAAATCAGTATGAGTGCGCCAAAGATTGCCGCTACCAAAGCACAACTTACAGAAATTAACTTTGCCGATAGCCAAACACTATTTGCACAAGCATGTGAGTGCGCCACCATTGAAGAAATTGAGACATTACTAGAACAGCGTCATGCTCAAGCCCAAGTTAAACCAATATTAGTTAAGCAATGTGTATTTAAAGGTGCTGACTTTGCTAATAAAGAACAAGTGATCCAAGCGCTAGTAGGTAACTTAGGTATTCAAGGCCGTACTGATGACGCCTATAAGTTAGAAGAAGATGTATGGGCACGAGAAGCGGTATTCTCAACCGGTTTAGGTCATGGATTTGCGATTCCGCACACTAAATCTGACCACATTCGTCATTCAAGTATCAGTATTGCTCACCTTGATAAGCCTATCGATTGGATGTCTGACTCTGGCGAAGTCGATTTCGTTATCATGCTAACGTTGAATAAAGACCAAGGTGATCAGCACATGCGTATCTTTGCTGGCCTTGCGCGCAAACTTATTCATGAAAGTTTCCGTGATAGCTTACGCCAAGCAGAGTCACCAGAAGCAATTATTGCCATTATTACCGAACAAATTGGTTTATAAGTCTTAAGCCAGATAAAAACAGCCCCTCCATTGCCATTAAACAGCCATTGCGGGGCTTGATTATTTTACGCTATCAGCAAATTACTGGCGTGACATATCCAGTGGGAAGTTATCAACCGTATCTGGCTGCTGATCATTATCATCATCAAGATCTTGAATATCAGGTACGGTGTCATTATCACTATCTGTCAGATGGGTGCGGGTAATTATCTCATAGGCAATACCACCATTAGCTTGGTTATTATTGTCATCGAGTTGCATCACATCAAGCTGGTAAATACCACGGATATTATCTGTAATTGCCATTGGATCAGCTTTAAACAACAGTTTAACCACCCCTTCATTTTGACCTTGATTAGTCGTTGTTGTCACAGCATGTAAATCACGCACCACGTGCGGTAATTGAGTGATCGTTTGCCATTCATCTTGACCGGTAAAGTTAACTAAATTGATCTGTAATTGACCGCCTTGTTGTAAAAAGCGCTGCTGTTCTGCTGTACCTATCTGTAAAATGATAGGACTGTTGTCCTTCGCGATACTACGCGCAATAAAATTGATTTGTTGAGTTAAATTAGCTAATAAATCAACTACATTCATATTGCGCCAAGCAATATTATTGTTATAGCGAGTATTGTAATTAATATTACTGGTTTCAGGGTTAGTCATTGGATCTTGTGGGTTTACCAACCGCGCAATTAAACAGTAATGGCCTGTACTTGGTGGTGTCCACCCTACTGTCGCATTCGTATCAGCACCGACAGCTAAACTACCTATGGTATCTGTGCCTAATAACGTCCAATCGGCAGGCCATGACAATCCCGTTGCTGCATGCGCCCAATACACTTCAACCGTGGTATTAAAGGCTGTGGCTGCACCGCGATTTTTAACATTAACGTTGATCTCATTAGGCTGACCATATTCAGGATTTTGATGGCTACCGGTACTACCAACAGTAGTACGGTTCCAGATCGCTTTACTGCGCCACATACTCTGCCCAACCATATTTGCGTCAGGCTCATTACCGGTATCTGGTGCGGTGCCAGTGTAATCATAATGGGTATCCTCAACCCAAACATCAGCCGTAACATCACAAGCGGCTGGAATAGCAAAGCCATTAGTGACACTGAGACTATTATTACTGACCGACGTCGCATCAACACCTAAACCAAAATCAGCAAAGGCTTGCCACACTAAACACACATCTTCACCAGAGTAATTATCAATCGCCGCTTGAATAACGCCATCACGGGTATCAATAAAGCTTGGTGAACAAATGGTATTTTTTAGCCCTTCAGTAAAATATAGCAACGCGCGTTGGTTACCACTGCCTCCCATCGCATTATATAAATCACTATCAAAACCATGTTCATTGACTAATGCCCAATACACTTCCCAACCTGCCTGTGCCCACACCGAGCCGATGCCATGAGGTACTGACATGCCAGAGATAATGCTTTCATAGGTATAATTATTAATCGCAGGATCGGTACTGTATTGTTGCGGACGAATACCAGCACCGGTTATTGGTTGTCCAAGCACATAGGTTCCCATGCCGCGAGGATCCGCCCCTGTCATTCCAGCAGGATGGGTTAGCATGATGGCGTATAAATCACTGATCCCTTCAGATGGGCGTTGATAGTTACTCAAGCAGTTAACATTGGTCGGGCCGCCAACTAAACGGTTAGAAATACCATGGGCATATTCATGAACAATAATCGCGCCATCATAATCACCATCTCGCTCAGGCGTGGTTAAATTCCATAAATACATTTGCATTCGAGGTCGACTACCATCGGCTGGAGTATAGAAATTAGCATTGTTATAGCCGCCGCCATCTTGTGCTTCAGCGCGTACATCATCGCCACCCAGCCCTGCACCGCCGTATTGATTCACCTGAAAATTACCCGATGCTTGATCAAAGCCATACAGGTAAGTAATGTCATGAATAATATTATTCCAGTAAAACAAGTTAGCTGTTGCAGCGTAGCTACTATCTGCTGGTGGTAAGGTTAAATCTAATGGAAATAAACAGTTAAGCCCGGCACCACAATCAGGCTCAGTTCCTGTTGGTGAACCACTATTATTCGAATCATTGTAAGCATGAACGTTATTACCACGCATAATGGTATATTCAGCGCCAATGCTAGCATCAAGATCATGCCACTGCCATGGTGAACCAGGGCTGGCTGCAGGATTGGTGAGCACTTGACGGCTATTTAGCGGCGTAGCATGGTTTGGCGATTCAACCGGAATGGGGAACGCCTCATAACTATCGCTGTCTACTTGATCAAAGAATGCCAATACATCACCATTTTGAGCATCCACCAGCATTTGGTAAACATGGCGTTGATCGTGGGTAAATAAAATAAAACTCCACGCAAGGCGTAATTGATCACTTTTGACTGGAAAATATACCAGTGTGGCATCAATTGGCTCTTTAGAAGCAGTTGTTGCTATTAACGTGGTTTTTTGATCGTCACGACTAAGATCTTCGCTGTCGATCTTTGGTTGATGAATCAGGTTGATCCCGACTTTTCTCGCACCATTAATGATCGCTTGTTGCACCGACACCGCAGGAGCGGCTTTATTAACGATAACTTGATCAACTGCGGGTGAAAAACCATTGTTAACACTTAAAATACGCCCATCACGATTAACATTTACCTGTAGTAAGGCATTAAAAATATCACGCCCATAACGTTGTTGTTGAAAGTAATAGCGTTGTGAACCCGTCGCTTGTGTTTGACGAACTTGTTGGCTGACATTCGCCAAATCGGTGTCAGATAACCGTAGTAAACCACGTTGTTGATTAAGAAACTCCATCACGACCACTGCTGTCGATTTGGTCGGATCTGCTTCGGTTAAATAACCGGTATGGTTATAGATAACCCGCGCGACACCCGTTTTTTTATCGTAATCAACATTCAACGTCGGTAGTCGTTGCATTAATGTTGTTTGGGCATTTACCTGTGTCGTGGTGGGAGTAATATTAACATTGGCCGTTGCTGCAACTCGCATATCATAATTGGCCGTTTCAAGATGATCGGTTGTATCTTGTCGTTGTGATAAATATAAATCGACGTTATTAATACTTAATGGTACCGCAGTCACGGCTTTTTGAGCCGTAAATCCAATTGCTTGCGCTTTAATATCATGCGCCCCGACACTGGCCATAAAGACCAATGCTCCGTCAGTGGTAAAGGCATCTTCGCCTGTAATACCTATCGGTGTTAACGCGTCATCAATATAAACTTCGGCGCCTTTGATCGGGTTACCATTAGCGTCATAGACATTCACCACAAATTGCGCATTTAATGCCGTCACTACATCAACTTCAGAATCATTAAATGTCACTTGGCAACCCAGGGTTTTATCTTGTTTGGCTAAAATAAAGTTATCTGAGGTACAACTCGCAAAAGCACTCACCGACTGATTACTTTCATCAAAAAACTTAAGGGTTAAATAAAGCGCGTCACTATTGGCATCTGCAAAGCTGAGATTCAGTGGTATCGTCGCTTGATAGGCCGTATTTGGGCTCGTCGCTGGTGTTAGTGTAATCGCATTATCAAATACAATCATGCTATCAGGGTTGATCACTTTAAGCTGAGTACGTAAATGATTAAGGCCATTGACATGATCAACAATATTACTTGGAATCTCGATAGTTAAGTTGGTGCTATCTCCCTGAGCGTCAAAGTTAAACACCGCAATAGCCATTAAAGGAATAATATCGTACTGAATATCGGTCGTTGTTGCGTCAATCACTAATGCTGAATTAGGTAAAGCCAGTTTACCTATATGTTGGTTATCATCATAAAAATTAACCCCAAGATCGTAATTACCAAAGGCAATATTAAAATAAAGATTTGAACGTGAAGTGGCTGGATTAATCGCAAATTTCATCTCGGCGGCATTATCAATCGCAATTCCAACAATAGGGTTATTCAATGCCAATAGATTTAATTGCGCCGCATCGACATTAAAAAATAGTTTTGCCATTTCAGGATTGACCGATATTTGAGAATCAATATTACCTAATACTGGCGTTATGACCATATCAATTAACGCATTACCGCTCGTGACTGCTGTTGTCAACTCACCATAATAAGCTTGTTGATTATGCTGTAAATTAAGCACAAAATGATAATTAGCGGGGGCTAAGCCCAAAGTGGTTGCAGATGATATTGCAAAACTGTCGACGTCTAAATAGGCTTTCCAATCAAAATCTTCAGTGGTATTTTGATCGAGGTTAGTTACCGTTAATTTTCCCGCAATTAAAATAGGCGCTTGAACATTTTTTGCCGTGGTTTGATTGTTATTATTTAATACTTGAAATGCACTAAATTTCGGTGAGAAATCAACCGTTACAGCATCACCCTTAGCGCTATTATCGTTACAACCAATGAGCGAGAGTAAGACACCCAGTAATATTCCATACCAATAGTGCAATCCTTTCATAATACAACCCTCTATAATTTTAATTTATAAAGCCAGCGCCTCTGACACAATATAAAATTATAGTTATAACCAATCATCATTTACGTCTTATTATAAAGACTGCCTTTATACCTCATAACAATGGATACTTTTTCTCATCTTCAAAATGATGCAGATCGCATTCAAACAGATCTAGCGTTTATTGGTTGTTTTACGGCAGCTTTTAGCTAGTTCATCACTTTTAAATCACCGAATATAACCACCAATGCATAGCGTATTGCTAGCAATTACTCCGGCCTCTTAAACAATAAGGAAAGAGTAATGCAAACAGGTTATTGGGCAGTTGATACTTTTATTCTTGCCAATATCATATTGTGGATCACTGTCTGCGGTATTTTTATCTATCAGCAGCATACCCACGGTGGATCATTGGTTAGCCAATCAAAGAGTACCCCTTTAAGGAGTCGAAAATGAACCCTAAAACACTTGGTTATACCACGATGATTATTTCAGCCACCCTTATGGGCTGCGTTGGCTTATTTTCCCGTAATATTAATACCAGTGGTGATGTGATTGCCTTTACGCGGATGATCGTTGGCGCTATCTGTATTTTGGCGATCATGTTGTATCAAGGCAAAGCTCAGCAAATAAAAAACGTTAAATTAACCCCTGCAGTAATAACCAGTGGCGTTTGTTTAGGATTATGCTTGGCTGCTTATGTTTCTGCTACCCAATATACCACCTTAGCCAATGCGGTATTTTTAATTTATACCGGCCCTGTTTTTTCCACTATTCTCGCCGCAATTTTCCTAAAAGAAAAAATTTCAGCCCTAACCGCATCAATGTTAACAGCGGTCTTTATCGGGTGTTTATTTATTATCGGCATTATTAGCTACCAGCCTCAAACAGGACTGACATTATCACTGTCGTTTTCTAAACAAAATATGGTGGGAGATATTCTCGGATTAATGTCAGGTATCGGTTATGGCCTGTATTTATTCTTTAGCCGCTATAGAACCGATATTAGCTCTGATTCACGCTCTCTGTTTAACTTTTCATTTGGTGCAATTGCGATTGCTATCTGCTTTGTGGTTAACCCACCTTCACTAGCAGCCATGGATAGCACTTCTTGGATATGGTTAATTTCAATGGGGTTCTTTATTGGTTTTGGCGCATTGTCATTATTAACCATTGCCGCTAAACATTTAAAAGCTGCTGAACTGGCCTGTATTTCTTATTTAGAAACCGTGGTTGGCGCTGGGTTAGGTATTTTGGTCTTTAGTGAATCATTAACCGTTTTGCAGGCGATTGGTGGCGTATTGGTTATTGGTGGTGGTATGGGAGAGATTGTGATTAATATCATCAAAAAACGAGCATTAGCGCATAAACCACCAGCTCACCAACCCCATCCACAACCATAAGGTGACACGGTATGAATACCTCACTCAATTGGGGCTTGCTATTAGTGACTGTGGCTATCATGGTCGGTTTAGCTCTGTACAGTAATAAAGTAATGCATAGCAACAAGGGTGAGGGTGGTTTTTTATTAGCCGCTAATTGTTTAGGTCCCTTTATTGGGGCCTCAACCATCGTTGCCACCGCATTTTCTGGCTGGGGGTTTATGGGATCCCCTGGCGTTGCATATAAATACGGTGTAATTGAGCTGTTAGGTAATTTTTTCTTTGCCCCGGCGATGATTTTTGCAGTGCTCTTTTGTGCGCGATTCTTACATCAAAAAGCCCAAACAATGGGAACACTCACGATTGCTGAGTATATTGCTGTCAGCCACGATGGACCAGATTTCATCAAACGTATTACTCAAGCATTCAGTGCGATTATCACCATCGTGTTACTGCTGATTTTTCTTGTCGGTCAAATCAAAGCATTAGGGTTATTAGCTGGACAATGGCTCGGTATCAGTCAAACCACAGCCTCATTTATTATGGTGGCAATTATTATTCTCTACACATCTATTGGTGGCCTTGCTGCAGTCGCCTTTACTGATACCTTTATGGTGCTCGGCATGTGTTTATCCGCGATTATTATTATGGTGACCATTTTTACAGATTTACCACCACAACTATTAATCGAACAACTCAATGCTATCGATAAAAACCTGTTAGCGCCGCAAGACTCTGGCCCCTACGGTAGCAGCCGTTGGCATGTATTAATGGTTCTACCCTATGCGTTTATTTACAGTGCTACCCTGCCCTATATGTCGGTACGATTTATGGCATTTGCCAATACCACTAAATTACATCATGTCGCCGCTTATATGACCCCAATGGCGTGCTTATTAAGTTTAGTGCCTATTGTCGGTTGCTATATTCGCGTCAAAGTTCCCACGTTAACCAATCCTGACGATGCAATGCCGGTGTTTCTGACCCAATTTTTATCACCATATTTATCCGCAATTGTTACCTTATTTATATTATTTGCAATGAAATCAACCGCTAACTCAGTATTACATGCTATTTCAGGTGCAGTATCTCATGATTTACGTCAGGCTCTATGGCCACATTCATCACTGACACCAAAGCAGCTATTATTGTTAAATCGTGGTGCGGTATTTGGATTAGGTGGCGTTGGATTTATTATTATGCTGTTTGCACCGCCGTTTATGTTATCGATGTTAGCCATTTTAGGCTCGGGGACATTGATGGCAGCGTTGGTCGCACCAACCTTATTGGCGCATTGGCTGCCGGGTAATATTTATGCGGCATTGAGCGCATTAGTGATAGGCTTTTTTAGTGGCTGCTTACTGTTTGTAGAATTTAATTTAGGTTGGGTTGAAGCACCACTGTACGCGTCACTATTAGCATGTTGTAGTTATGCGCTGGTGGCAAAGTGTAGCCAACATCAATTCATTGCTGAGTATTTACGTTTATCGTAATCACGACCCATAAAACACAACAACAGCATAATGTCACCGTTATGCTGTTGTTGTTGTTGTTAGTGATGATTGCGCCATTTAAGCCTGCCACTGATGAAATTGTTTTTGTAACTGCCCTTGTATTGATTGTGAGTTACCAATATTTTCTCGTAACGCCACATGATTAGCGCGATAACATCGAGGGGTTACCTGTAATAGTGTTTTAAACTTTTCATTGAAGTTTGATAATGATGAAAAACCCACTTCAGCACCAATATGAGCAATACTCCAATCTGTTGAAACTAAATACCTTGCTGCTTGCTTTACTCGCTGCTCAATCAAATATTGGCGAAATGTTACCCCTAGATGGGTATGAAAAAAGCGTGAAAATGTACTTTCCGCCATATGCAATTGCTGAGCAACAATAGTCACTGTCAGCGGTTCTGCTAAATTAGTGGCAATATATTGCAGCACACTATCAACACGGTTTTCAGTTCTTTTAGTGGTAGAAAAGGCAAGTTGGTGAGTTTCTAGTATTTTACTTGGTGAGGTTTTTGTTAATTGATCAAGTAACATTAAGATATTAAGCAATTGTTTAAAGTCAAAGGTGTTCTCTATGTTATCCATGATCTCAAACAGGGGTTCTAGCCACTCACTTTCAAATAATAATCCTTGCCTTGCATGATCCAACATATTTTTTATATTACTAAACTGAACACTATCAATAAATGTTTGCCCTAAGGCGTTTAAACGAAAATGCAATATATCCCCGACACTCTCCTTATTATTATCAATACTCATTTTAAAAGGATGAAAAGGTGCTAATAAAACTAATTGCCCTACCACTAGCGGCATTTGAGTTGATGATAAATGTAATATGCAGCCACTTTGTTTAGGACGTATTAATATATAATCAGCACCAAAGATAAAATGCTTATTTTCAGTCAATGGTTGTAAATCAAACATCAAAAATTTAGGTGTATTTGCTATTATCTTCTGATACATAACCGTCTCCCCCTTTATAGCCTCCATTATTACCACTTTATGCTGCAGAGCTAGATACTTTGATTGAAAATGGGCGGTTATTCACTGACACGATATGTTCTTTTTTTAGATATGTGATATTCCATCGAGCTTTATAAGTAATAACTGAAATTAGCATACCAAGAATGCCATAAATATCATTCTAGCGATTATCTTTTATTATTGATAATCACCAGTTGTAATAACCACTATAAATACCACTCTCAGCATATAATCGACATTTATCAGCAGAACTTCGCTATAAAATGAATTTTAAAAGCGCATTATTAAGTCATTGAAGAGCACAACACATCGCCTTCAACAGCAAGAAGCAGTTATATAACACATTGTTAAATAACAATAATAAATATCTGTTATCAAATATAAATCAGCAATGTGCCAATAAACACTGTTTCAATACAACTATTCGTTCTCATGGAGAATTTGCAATGAGTATTTCTAACGACTTTTATCCAAATGCTTCTTTACCTCTTGAGCGTAAAGAATCAGGTGTACCGTATGTTAGACCAGGGCTACACGTTGAATCTTATAACGATTTTGATCCTCTTCGCCATGTAATTGTAGGTATTGCTGATAACCAACATATTCCAGAAGCTTGCCCTGCAAGTAATGAAAAAATACCTGCAGATTCACCAATGCGCGGTAGTAAAGCAGGTCGTCGTACTCAAGAGTCTATTGATCGTGCGAATGAGTGTTTAAATGGCTTTGCGCAAATTCTCGAAAATCGCGGTATTATTGTTGATCGCCCTGGGGCTGTTGATTGGCATGATCGTATCAATACCCCAGACTTTTCAATTAGCTCAGGTTTTGGTTGCATGCCACCTCGTGACTGCTTACTCACCATGGGTAAAAGTATCCTTATGGCACCAATGAGTTTCCGCAGTCGTTATTTTGAATATTTGGCATATACCGATCTTCTTCGTGAGTATTTTGAATCAGATCAACAATGTATGATTGAGCAAGCGCCACGCCCACGTTTATCTGACGATAGTTTCCGTATGGATTATGTTGCAGCCTACGAATATTTATCAGATGAAGAAACAATGGCGCGTTCATTAAATAAAGAATACAGCACTAAAGAAACAGATATTCTGTTTGATGCCGCTGATGTAATGCGTTTAGGTAAAGATATTTTTGTACAACATGGTCTGACTACCAACTTAGCCGGTATTCACTGGATCAAGCGTAAATATGAACCAATGGGTTACCGTATTCACACATTAAGTTTTGCCGATAACCATCCGATTCATATTGATGCAACATTCTGTCCACTGCGTCCAGGATTAATGCTACTTAACCCACATCGGCCGCTATTTGCAGGCCAGCGTGAAATATTTGAAAAGAATGATTGGCAAATTGTTGAAGCGGTTAAACCTGCATGGGATAACCCACCACCACTTTGTTATTCAAGCACATGGCTATCAATGAATACGCTGATCATTGATCATAAAACCGTTTGTGTTGAAGCCAGTGAAAAGGCTCAAATGGAGCAATTTGATAAGTTGGGCTTTAACGTCATTCCAGTCGATTTACGTGACGCTTATGCATTTGGTGGTGGTCTACACTGTGCAACGGCCGATGTATGGCGTGAGGGTACACGTGAAGATTATTTCCCAAATCAGTTTAGTGGTTCACATAATATTGAGCACTGGGAATACTGATCAATAAACCGTTTATATTCGCCCTTTAATAAACAAATATTAAAGGGCTTTTTTATTGCCATAATCATTTGATTCAGCAAAAAAAAGAGCCCATAAGGGCTCAAAAAAATCATATCATACTTTTAAATATAGAATTATTGTTCTTTTTGTATCCTTACAAACGAAAAATATACATTCAAAAGCAAAAAGGTTATATCGCTGATAATTATCAACCAAAATAACTTTCTTTTGTCAGTACCAAGTAAAGTATTAATTCAATTAACTCTTATAAATACATGAATAATATAAATAAAAACAAAGTTATTCATATCTATAATGTTCCACCTAATGACAGATAAAATGAGCTTTCACCGGTCGATGTTTGGCCATAACTTAAATAAACAGGCCCTAAAATAGAATCAACGGCAACATAAACACTACCAGCAGTAGTCGCAGAGTCCCAACTCATTGCTGATGAACGATCCCATACGCCGCCTCTTTCTAATGAGCCACCCACATAAATCGGAATTTTAATCGCCCCAAAATTATTATCAATAACACGGTAGCGATACACTAAGCTTGTCAATGCACTATAACGACCATTTAATTCATACCGATGATAGCCTGATAAATTAAACAAACCACCCAGATCTTGCGCATAAATAGGTAACAAATCATCAGCATCTGAACCTGCCGTTTTTACTGATGCAACTAATGTATGTCTATCGTATGTAAATGGTTTCATCAGCGAGAAACTGTAATATACCGTGTCACCACTCATTTTCTCACCAGAATCAGGGAAACGCAGGGTATTACTATAGCCAACTTCACTTTTTAAATAAGAGCCATGGGTTGGAAAAAAGAAGCTATCTAAATCATCATAGGTAAGATTGAGGTAAGGTCCGTATAGATCATATTTTTCTTTTCGATCAATCGAAGCCACACTAATGCTGCCTGATTGCCCTTGATAGCCAAGCGTAAGAGCTGCCCAAGGTTTAATATTCCAGCCCATTTCAACATAAGCATGGGTCTGATTATATTTAGCATCAATATTTTTTAGTTCAGTCTGAATAATATTATGATAATTAAAATGATCAAAGCGGCGAATTTCATTGCTGGTTTCAGCACCAAATGCGGTGAAATAGTGCTGCTGATAATCTATAGGAAAATAAAACTCAGTGGTGATTTTTTTCCAGCTACCTAATTGCCATTCAAGTAACCATTCACCACCTTTCTCGGTAAGATCTGTATAAATATATTGCGCACCAAAAGAAAAATCAGAACGACTTTCAAAGTCGTCTTCAAATGCCAAAGTAAAGTTTAAATATCCAGGTCCCCAAGACTTTTCATTAATATCCATCACTAGAATATTTTTATTATCTTTTTGTTTTATCGAATAATTAATTCGTCCGTAAATGTCTTCACTTTGAAGTCGTTTAACTGCTTGCTCTAATTCATCATTAGTGATTACTTTTCCTGTTTTTAATTCTAATTGTGCTAATAATGTTTTATTCGGTAAATTAGTATTATTTACAACTTCAATATCATCAATAAAATAAGAGTCATGCGCAGAGAGATGTACTCGACGGCTATTTTTTTGTTTATTATATGCCGCATAGTCAGTTGGCGATAACTGGTAACGTAATAAGCGAGGTAATGATGCAATCGCTATTTTTCGGCCTGCTTGATAGGCTTTATCTAATTTATCAAAATCAGCTGCAGTCATAAAAGAAACATTTGGCTGTAAATAAATATCGGTTGGTTTCATTAAACTTTTTTGATAGTCAGCACTAGCATTGGTCATATAAGTTGTTAACTGCGACACAATATTTAAAGCACTGTCCAAATCTTTTTTAGGCATTAAACTATCACGAAGATCTACCGCAATAATAACATTAGCACCAAGCTGTTTGGCGACATCAACGGGCATATTATTCACCACGCCGCCATCAACCAATAATTTATTATCTAAGTGCACCGGTTTTAATACGCCGGGTACTGTCATTGACGCTTGCATTGCGGTCGCTAAATGACCAGAGCCTATCACTACAGGCGTCATCTTCGTAATATCTGTCGCAACACTACGATAAGGAATAGCTAAACGATCAAAGGTTTTTAGTGCGGGTAAATTATTGGTAAGTTGACGTAAAAGTACTGCTAAACCTTGGCCTTGAAAAGCCCCTGGGCGAGATTTAAACTCACCATCAAGGCCTAAACCCAAATCCGTATGTAACTGATAAGTATCATTTTGTTTTTTTCTTCGTAACGATAGGTCATTACGACTAGCACGATCTATATAACCCGTATTCCAATTGGTATCAAAAGTACGTTGTTTAACTTCTTGGGCAGAGAGGCCCATCGCATACATACCACCGACATAGGCTCCCATACTGGTACCTGTGACGATATCAACGGGAATGCGATTTTCTTCTAGAACTTCAAGCACCCCTATATGAGCTGCACCTTTCGCTCCCCCTCCACTGAGCACTAACCCAATTTTAGGACGTTCAATAACGGGACGATCTACCGCACCAGCATAGACATTAGCAGCTGGTGTACTAATAATAATACAAAATAAAACCCTGCTAAAATCCTTTTTACTGAACAACATCGTCTAACTCCGCTAACAATAATACCGAATATCACATAATACATCGCTTATATCATGCGCTAACTAATTGATATTTATTAAAGCAAAAAGAGCACTTATAAGCACTCTCTTTGTTAATACTCTTTTGTAACTACAAATTAAATACCTTTAGCAACATCGTCTAATGCGGTTAAAACTTGTTCGGTAATATGCCCTTCATGGACGAGCTTACAGACTTTACGCCGCACCGCTAATCCTGAAATTAAACGTTCAATGGATAAATGACGTTCATCTTGGCGACTGTTATACAATTCAACCGTTTTGCTTAAGGTTTCATAGCTCACGCGCTCTCCTGCCACATGCAGCCAATCAAGCTTCTCTAAATAGCCCTGACACTCTTCTGTAATCGTCGTTGCTGGATGACCAGTCATAGCAGATAAAGCGGTTATACTACGTTGTAGCGCTTCAGAGGAAGTATATTTAGATAACACGATAGTTAATTCATCTGCATTGATTTCAACTAGATGCTTACGCAACTTAATACGGCGGCCTAAACGACCACGGGGACGTGGCTCTTTACGCTGAATGGGTTCAAATTCACCATCAATGATCGCTGAAAGTTGATCCAATGCTTGTTTCGGCATAATTTCATTACGTAATGGATTCGGCATTGTTGGTGCCATATTACGTTTGCCTTCGTTGGTTGTTTTCGCGCGCGAATAACGAATAACTTCTTCAGCATCCGATTTAATATCAATACGATAATCAGTATAGCGTTTATCAATTTCTTCTGCTGAAATCGTTAAGTGATAACCCCATAGATTTACCGCAAACATGGTTTCTGTCACTTTGCCTTCAGCTAATTTTTTTAATTCGCGAATAATATCTGAAGAGAAACGACGCCATTCTATATTTCTAGCGAGTTTTTGATTTAATTCACTTAAAAGCATTGAATCAACCACACGACGAGACATACGGCTTCTGAAAAAAGTATATAACTGAAACACTAAAGTATGTTGACGTAAAATCTCTGGTGGAAACAAGAAGAAATAATCACGGGTTAACAACTCATCAAAAAAAGAAGGTTCCCACACTAAAATATACAGATTAGGTTTAATGCGAATTTCACCATCTTCACCTTCTTGAGGTGCTTCTTCTGATGCGGTAATAGTACGTGCGATAAATCTAAACCGATCACTTTTAAAGCCTTCTGGCATGTTTTCACTCAGCCAACGACCGGTTAATTCATGTAATTGAAAGTCTGTAAATTCAATCCGATCAATACTTTCACGAATAGAATCACGCGCAGGACCACTGTCTTTTTTGCCTCGCAATGCCAGAATATCCGTAATATATACTGGCGTTTTATTCGCCATTGAGCGTAGTTGGATCTCATAATCGGCGAGATGATGATCATGGTATTGTACGGTTAATGTAAATAACGCAAACAATGTCATAAGATCATCTACAGTCATGATCGACTTTGAAGATCGTGTTTCAATGATCGCTTTAGTACCACTGATCGCAACCATGGCTTTTTGATAATTTTTTTTAGTTCGTGGTGGTGCTAAAGCTTGATCAATAATCCCCGCCCAACTTGTCGGTGATACTACAATTTGATCTGCTTCATCTGGCATTGAGGGAGGTGTACCTAAACCGTATTCAGTTAGTAGACGGCGATTAACATGATTTTGAGCAAGGGCTTTAGAACGTTTTTGTTTTTCATGCTGTTTAAATTGTTCTGAAAGTAAACTTCCGGTTCCAAGCTGAGAAATCAGCAAAGCAGGATTGATAAAGTGATGAAGCATCGTTTTACCAGCAAGACCTTCTTCAAAGCGTACTGGTTGTTGATTAAATAAACCAACCGCAACCGCAGCTCGTAAACGCTGTTGAATTGCTGCTCGTGTTAACTGCCCTTCTGTTGCTTCAATGAGCTCCGTTGTCGAAACCATACCATCTTGGCTTGATAAGCCACGTAATGAAATGATGTTCAATAACTCAATAATACTTTTGGTTACGCCTTTAAAATGTTGATACTGAGGTAACCAATCAACTAAATTTGCAGGGATCACAAATAAATGACCATCTTTGTGTGATCTTGGCGCTTCGATCAATATTTTATCAATCGGATTTTTTTTTGTATTTCGAGCGGAGTTCATCTGTCATTAGCCGTAGAAGCATCATCTTTCCGTAAAGATTAATAGAAAAAGATCCAGAAAGAAAGGTTTTTATTTAAAGTATTTAAAACTGATCTTTATGATTAAATCTGATCTTATTGATTATATGATCTAATGATCAGGTGATTTTTTTAATCTTAACTTATTGTTTATAATGTTATTTATTTTATGGTGTATTGGAACGATGATCAATGTAAATCCAGAAGCATGATCATATGGTGCTTGAAAGCATGATCATCATCACGCTGGAAAGATGATCATTACTAACGTGAAAACATGATCATAATAAATATGAAAGCATGATCATCAGTCGTAATCACCTTTTCCACAATGTTATCCACAAGCTGATTAAATATCAGATTATTTAAGGCCTCCTGAGCGGCTATTTTTGTGTTAACTGCGCTTTTTAGTGCTGGAAAGATGATCACCATTGCGTATTTTCAAGTTTTAAGTCGTTATCTGATGCTCAACTACCTACTCGACAACGGATTTTAAGTTGAATTGACACTTAATTGAAATGACATTCGACGTAAAAAGCTGACCAAACATCATCAATCCGTTGTGGGATCAATGATCATCACTGATTCAGTGTATTTCAATCTCACTCTAATACTTCAATCTTATGCTAATTTTATTATTTTAACGTTATCTTTATAGGCTCTAACCCCTTATTGAATCAGCACTCTCCGTAGTTCTTCTTATATTTTACATGCTTCCGTAAGGTTTACTCTCGATGGCTGATCTGGATTACTGCTCTTGATCATTTTTCCGTTATTAATGTGACCAAAATACACTGTAAATAATGGTTTTTTAATGATTAGTAGTGCTTGATCATCGTTTCATATTTAGTTGATTTTCTATGGAACTATGATCAAGTACCTAGTGTTTTTTTTAAAGACTATAGCCCTAATTTCAGATTGTTTTTTAGATAGTTAGCCGTAATTTGCCATTTTAGTCTGATTTGCTAATGAAATTGAGTTATTTCATTAGCATTACGCTATTATGGGGGAGAAACATATTTTTGATGTTGAAATGACATATCCCGTAAACTATCCCTTATTTTTCATTGTTCCGATAAAAATAGCCTATATTCTGATTTACATTGTAAACTTGTGACAGTGTAACACTTTTATAAAAATGTTTTTTAGGGGTAATTAGTAAGATAATAAAGTCAGATTTAAGTCTAAAAAATATGAAATTTTATGCTTTTTGCATTAAATCATGTTTTTATGTGAGAATAATATCACATAGTTTTGTTCAGCTTTTTATTGTTTATGTCGTTATTTATTGTACAATATATTCAGTCAATCATCATGGCATAGAGTAATAATGAATAGGGAACAGACGATACAAAATTTGCTCAATATTGCAGAGCAAACTAAACAAGTACAAGCTGATCGTATTGAAATTGTTTTAGAAGAGCGTCGCGACGAGGTTTTTCCACCAATGTCAAAAGCTTTAATGGAAACACGTTCAGGCTTAACACGTCGAAAGTTGGATGATGCTATTTCACGGATGGAGGCAACAGGCCATCAATTTACTAAAAATAAAGCGAACCATTATTCAATAACGCTTGAAGAAGCTCACCAATTAATGGTTTCAGCTAAAAAACCTGCCTTTTATGAGCGAGAAGGTGCTGGACGTAAACCTTGGGTTGTGAATGTTCAGAACCAAAAAGGGGGCACTGGAAAATCAATGACAGCAGTGCATATTGCTGCTTGTTTGGCGTTAGATTTAGATAAACGTTACCGAATTTGCCTTATTGATCTTGATCCTCAAGGATCATTACGTTTATTTCTTAACCCTTTGATCAGTATTGGCAAGCAAGAAACTATCTATTCAGCAGTTGATGTCATGTTAGATAACGTGCCAGAAGGCGTACTAACAGACAAACATTTTGTAATGGATAATGTGGTGATGCCAACCCAATATCCTAACCTTAAAACAATTGCAGCTTTTCCAGAAGATGCGATGTTCAACGCTGATGCATGGCAAGATCTTGCTGTAAATCAAGACCTTGATATTGTTCGATTGCTAAAAGAGAAAGTGATAGATCCTATCGCTGATGAGTTCGATATCATCATGATTGATACCGGTCCTCATATCGATCCTTTAGTGTGGAATGCGATGTATGCGTCTAATGCGTTAATTATTCCATGTGCTGCAAAGCGTCTAGACTGGGCATCAACAGTTAACTTTTTCCAACATTTACCGACTGTTTATGAGATGTTCCCTGAAGATTGGCATGGATTAGAGTTTATTCGTTTAATGCCAACTATGTTTGAAGATGATAATAAAAAGCAGGTTTCTGTATTAACGGAGATGAATTACTTGCTACGTGAGCAAGTAATGATGGCAACTGTGCCACGTAGTCGTGCTTTTGAAACCTGTGCAGATACCTATAGCACTGTTTTTGATCTTACTGCAGCTGAATTTGAAGGGGGTAAAAAGACTCTTTCAACAGCTCAGGAAGCGATTCAGCGGGTTGGTTTAGAGTTAGAACGTGTTATGCACAGCCACTGGGCAAACTTGAACGAGGAGTAATTGACAGATGGCAATTAAAACTACAGATCTTAACGCACGTTTATTTGGTAAAGCTGATAAACGTCGCGCTACTAACGTTACAGAAGCACAAACTGCAGCGCGTGATAAAGCTGCAGTTATTGAATTAGCTGTTGCGGGTGAAGATACTGTTGCGTTTGAACTAGTAAAAGTAAATGCAGATGATGTTAGTACTCAAACCATCGTTTTTGCTGAAAATGCCCGTGAGCAAGCTTTCCTAAATGAGCATGCTCTAGCTGATATTTTGGTGACGTTAAAAGACCGTGGTCAGCAATATCCGGCTGTAGGTCGTTGGCTTGATGATGGTCGTATTGAAGTATTAGACGGTAGCCGCCGTCGTATGTCTTGTATTATTGCTCATAAAGATTTTCTAATTTATGTAGCAAAGGGCATTAATACCGAACACGCTAAGTTTCTATCTGATGTTGCAAATGCGCACAAACCTTTATCACTGTTTGAACGTGGTAAAGAAATGCAGTCACTATTAGATTCTGGAAAAGTAGCGGATCAGAAAGAGCTTGCGAAGTACTTACAATGCAGTGAAGCTTTGGTGAGTGGTGCATTAAAAGCGGCAAGTTTACCGATGGAATTACTGATGGCTTATCCTAGCGTTGGTGAGCTTGGTCGTCCAACAATTGTTAAACTTCATCGTATTTTCTTTGGCTTAAACCATGAGCAGCAACAGCATATGATTGCTGACTTAAGTGGTGAAAATGCGTCATTATGGAAAACAATTAATGCGCAAGGTATTAGTCGTATTACTCGTGAAGTGACAGGAAAATTAGAGCAATTAGGGGAGCAATTACATCCTAAAGCTGTGGTTGAGAAGCCGACTTCACAAGATCTCATTAAAGGTAAAGTTTCTTATACTCGTGATGGTGACAAGTTACAGCTTAAACTTAAAAAGATGAGTGATCGTCAGATCAGTGATGTACTTGCTTATTTAAATGATTATCTAAAGTAATTGTCGATTTTACTTAATATAAACCACGCTATTATGCGTGGTTTTTTTGTGCCTGTTGGAGCTGTGTTATGATCGGTTTGTCATTTATTTTTGGATCTATTTATGTCGATGCAGCTAGAGTCATTATTTGCTCAACTTCAGCAGCAGCTATCACAATATTTTTGTCGTCAATTAGTGGTATTAGAAGGTGATATTGAATGGGCAGCAGCCAGTGCAACGACGATTGGAAACTACTTTCCACAACGTTTATGGGCCGGTGATAATGCGCCAATGTCTTTTATTCCATCCTCGTTTAAACAGTCTAAGCAGTGGCTTGGACAAGAGTTTGATTTGGTGGTTATCAATGCCCTTAATGGTATTAATGCTGATACCTTAGGTGCACTCTCTGGCACGATAAGGGGAGGTGGCTTGTGTATTATTATTGCGCCACCAACATGGCGATTACACCATACCACAGCACCATTTTATCAGCGCTTAGGGCGATTGTTTTTAGAGTCTGAAGTGATGCTGATTCAGCAATCTCAACCGTTGCCTCTTTCTTGTTTAACGGCAGTTTTTGATGATATAACGCCACCAATAATATTTACGGATACCAATACTCAGCGTGGTTGTTTGAGTCGTGGTCAATGCGAAGCTGTGGATGCCATCATTAAAGTAATGACAGGGCATCGTAAACGACCATTAGTGTTATCTGCCGATCGTGGTCGTGGTAAGTCGGCAGCGTTAGGTATTGCCGCCGCTGAATTATTGCTTACTCGCAAAATCAATATTGCGGTAACAGCACCTTCATTTGCTTGTGCTGAAACGGTGTTTAAACATGCTAAGTTGCGCTTGCAGATAACCCATCAAACCCATCCTCATCAATTAAATATAGAGTCGAGCCGACTCGAGTTTGTCGCTGCCGATAAGATTGTTAATGATGCTTCCAATTACGATTTTATTATTGTTGATGAAGCTGCCGCTATTCCTGCATCTACATTAACCGATCTCCTTGGACGTCATAATCGTTTAGTTTTTGCGACCACAATTCATGGCTATGAAGGCACAGGTCGCGGTTTTGAAATTAAGTTTAAGCAGCGATTAACCGAGAAAATGCCGCAATGGCGAAGCTATCATTTGGAACAACCAATAAGATGGGCTGCTGGTGATCCATTAGAAGCTTGGATTTTTAAAAGCTTATTACTGACAGCGCAAGCTCCTGATTGCGGTCAACGTGATATTAACTCTGCTGTTATCGCTATTGATTATTCGATGTTAGACCCTGCACGACTCGCGAATGATGAAGTGTTGTTGAATCAACTTTTTGGTTTATTAGTGAATGCGCATTACCAAACTTCTCCTAACGATATTCAGCAATTGTTGGACGATCCCAATTTATCTGTTGTTGTTGCATTACAAACTGGCGTTATTATTGGCTGTTGTGTGGTATCGAAAGAAGGAGGCTTTGATGCACAATTAGCTAAGTTAGTGATGCAAGGCAAGCGACGTCCACAGGGACATTTGTTAGCGCAATCTTTAGCGGCACATCTTGGCTATTCAGTCGCGGCAGAGCAGCATAGTTATCGTATATTGCGCATTGCTGTTGCAGATGGTTTTCAGCAGCAAGGTATTGGTACTCAACTTGTGAATGCGGTATTAGATCAGGCATGCAATAACGGCATTGATTATGTCGGCACTAGTTTCGGTGCTGTTAGTGAGCTTGTAGATTTTTGGTCTCAGTGTTTATTCCATCCATTGCGATTAGGAATAACAAAAGATGTTGCCAGTGGCCACCATTCTTTATTGTGTGTTAAGCCATTATCAACTGCCGCGCAATCATGGTTTGATGATGCCCAATCTTTGTTTAGCGCTTCTTTTTGTTGTCAGCGAGTTGAACAATTTAGCCAATTAGATAGCCAATTATTTTTTAAATTATATACAGCAAATGTTCAGCAGCCACTAAATTACGGGTTATCGCAACAGCAAATCAATCATCAATTGAATACTTATATCGGTGGTGGTCTTGGTTATGACATCGTGGTCGCGAGTCTTGAAAGTTGGTTATCACAGTTTTTACTATGCGATGATTGTTGTTGGGATGACGATTTAGGGTTTGCGATTGCAAAAATTTTACAGAAACAATCTTGGTCAGAGGTGGTTGAACGTTATCATTTATCGAGTCGAAAGTTAGCCCAGCAACATTTACGTGATGTTGTTGCTCGCTATTATTCTTTATCTTCTTCAGTTCACTAGAGGTTTACGTTATGCAGATTCAAGTTGATACTCATACCCACACATTATCAAGTGGCCATGCTTACAGTACAATAATTGAAAACTCTCAAGCAGCGGCGGCGAAGGGGTTAAAAATGTTTTGTAATACTGACCATGCATCCTTAATGCCTGGCGCGCCTCATTTTTGGTATTTTGCGAATCAACGAGTATTGCCGCGTTTTCTAAATGGTGTGGCAGTATTACGTGGCGTTGAAGCGAACATCGTTAACACTGATGGTGACGTTGATTTAGATAAGACGGTATTAGCTAAATTAGATTGGGTGATTGCGAGTTTGCATGAGCCAGTATTTAAACCGATGACTGCTAAAGAGCATACTGAGGCGTTGATTAATACCATTAAATCTGGGGTTGTTGATGCGATTGGGCATCCTGGAAATCCTAATTATGATTTCGATTTTGAAAAAGTGATCCGCATTGCTGCTGAACACAACGTATTAGTTGAAATCAATAATTCATCATTAGGACGCTCTCGTGTTGGTAGTGCACCAAGATGTGAAGAGATTGCGATGATGGCTAAAGAAGTAGGGGCTAGAATTACAACGGGTTCAGATGCACACTTTGCTGCTGATGTTGGTAACTTTTCTAGTATTCAGACTTTATTAGCGCATGTTAATTTTCCTCAAGAATTGATTGCGACTCAACATCCTCAAACCTTGTTAGACTTTTTAACTGAGCGTGGAAAATCCGTTGCCGAGCAATATCAAAGTCACCAGTGGTAGTTCGCTAGTATTTCAGTTTACACTGTAAACTGACTATAACTTATATTTACAGTGTAAATTAGAGAGCTTGATTTACACTGTAAATAAGCCAAACACCACAGCCAAACACCACAGCCAAACACCACAGCCAAACACCACAGCCAAACACCACAGCCAAACACCACAGCCAAACACCACAGCCAAACACCACAGCCAAACACCACAGCCAAACACCACAGCCAAACACCACAGCCAAACACCACAGCTAAACWCCACAGCTAAACTCCACAGCCAAACACCACAGCCAAACATTACAGCCAAACACTACAGCTAAACATTACAGCCAAACATTACAGCCAAACATTACAGCTAAACAATAAGTTGTAATTAAGGAAATAGCAGAAAGGTACCATATGCATGCTATTGCTTATATTGGTTTGGTTTACAGTGTAAATGAAAGAAGCAAACAAAAGCTGATAATTTGTTTTGATATTTACACTGTAAATCAGATTCAAAAAAAACTCTATTTACACTGTAAATAGAGTTTAATATTATTTTTAATTTACACTGTAAATAGATTAAGCGGGTTGTGGTTGTTTCTCTGTAATGAATCCTTGATAGCCACCGACGAAGAGTTCAGACAGTCGTTCTAATTGAGTTGCTGTTTCGACACGTGTTGCTATTACTTTTATATTAAGGCTATGTGCTGTTCTACAGATTGATGAAAGTACCGTTGACTTGGTCTGGTCATTGAGTTGGTGAGTATAGACATAGTCAATTTTTACATAATTAGGTTGGAGTTCTTTTAGATAAGTTAAAGATTGAAAGTTTCGACCATAATTATCAATACCGAAGCCAAAATCATATTTTCGAATGATTGAGCATAAAATACCAGTTGCATCTGTGTGTCTAATACAGCTAATTTCTTGGATTTCAAAAAAGAGTCGAGAGCTTAAAAGCGCATTTTTTTGAAGTAGGTTATCTAACCAACGGATAAAGCTTGGATCATTAATACAACTATTAGTGATATTAATAGCAAAGGGACCACTTGTTCTATCTGCATTTAATTTATTAATAATCGCGACAATGACATGACGATCAAACCAACTACCTATTTTAAGATCTTCTATTGCTCCTAAAAACATTCCAGCAGAATAGTAGTTATTATTTTTCTTAATTGCGGTAAACACTTCATAATGATAGTTAGCACCATTTGAAAGTGTTGCAGGCTGAAATTTATAGACAAATAAATCTTCACTTATTGCTTCCTCAAGTAAAGATTTCCATTGCTGTTTTCCTAGTGTTGTTTGGTTATTTATATCTTTGATGATTGCAACTGCGTCATGAGGCATTATCTTCGCTTGAGTCAATGCATTATCTAACTGGGTTAATATTTGACTTGGCGTACTTTTGTTTTCATTAAAAACTAATCCAATAGCAACATTGTTATTAAGTGTTGTAGTATCAGTGTTTAAATCATTAAAAACATTTACTAATGATTTACTACAAAGTTGTAGTTTTTCGACTGAAATATTTGGAATGAGTATTGCGAACTCATCTTTTGAAAGACGAGCAAGTGTTACATCATTAAAGATAAGCACTTCATTTAGCCGTGTTGCAATTGTTTTTACTAATTCATCACCTTCTTTAAACCCTTCATTTTGGTAACACTCATTGATTAAATCAGTCTGAATTAATCCTAAGCCACCTTTATGTGATTCGTTTAGCCATGAGCTAAGTTGATGAATAAAGAAACTGCGATTTCCTAAACCAGAGATGGTATCAAGGTAAGCTTGCTGTCTTAGTTTCATTGCTTCATCAGCTTGGTTTTTAAAATTGGCATCTAGTTGAGCACAAATTTTATTAAATGCTCTCACAATAATGGCTAAATCAGATTCATTAGGTATTGATAGCGGAGCCTGGTTTAAATTATCAATAGTGCGAGCACGTGTTGTGAGACGAGCTAATGATGAAAAGTTATTACGACAAATAAAATAAACCAATAAACTCGATATAATCACAATCAATAGATTGGTTAATACTGTTCGAGTACTGATTTGCCATAATTGTTGGTAATTAACTACAGGCTGAACAGTTATCGTTAATAAACCTAATGATTTATTATTGTGTTCGATGATGCGTTGCTCTGTATGAGAGGGGATGTTAAGTAGTTTCTGAAACCAAGTTGGAGTATGAGTCATTGGTATTACATTATCTTGACGAATAAGCTGACTATAATCAGCTGCGGTAATATTTATTTGGCTATAAGTTGTGCCTGAAAATAAGTGATTGGTGATTGTAAATAATTCTTGCTCTTGAATATTAGACAGCATAGGAGCATTTAGCTTTGTAAGAGCTTGAGGTAGTATAACTAAAGCACGATTAATATCTGTTTGTGACGTTACGATATGTTGATGTTTTAATGTTGAATAACTTGAATAAATTTGTTGTACAGATGCTGCGCTAACAATAGCGCAAACTAATACAGTTATACTGATAACTTGGCGTTTGAAAAGAGTCATAATTTAAGCACCAAAAAAATTAAGGGCAGCATTCAAGGAATAGCTTTTGATAAAGAGATGCTGAAAATGGAGATGTCTGATTGCTATAATTTATCAAACCTAGACTATATGCAGTTGATTGTTTCTCAATAAAAGTTGTGTTTCGATAAATGCGTCTATTTCTTTATGCAACAATTAACTGTTTGCATAAAGGAAGTGTTTTTTATTCAGTTATACATCATGAATAGATGTTAATTATAAATATTTAGGAGTAGGAGATAGAAGATGGACTTGACTGATATTCGCCGAGAATATACTAAAGGTGGTTTACGTCGTGATGATTTACCCAAAGAGCCTTTAGTATTATTTAATAAATGGTTACAACAAGCAGTTGATGCCAAGTTACCTGATCCAACAGCGATGACGATTGCTACAGTCAATGCTGACGGCCAACCTTTTCAGCGAATTGTTTTATTAAAAGACTTAGATGATGATGGTTTTATTTTTTATACTAATTTAGGCAGTCGTAAAGCTGAACAATTGAATATAAATAATAAAATTAGTTTACATTTTCCATGGCATATACTTGAACGACAGGTACATGTGACAGGACATGTTGAGCAATTATCAACACTTGAAGTTATGAAGTATTTTTCAAGTCGTCCCAAAGAAAGTCAGATAGCGGCTTGGGCAAGTAAACAAAGCTCACGACTTTCTGCCCGTCAGGCACTTGAAGGGAAATTCTTTGAATTAAAGCAAAAGTTTTCTGCCGGTGAAGTGCCTCTTCCTAGTTTTTGGGGGGGCTACCGAGTGAAATTTGATTCGATTGAATTTTGGCAAGGGGGAAAACATCGTTTACATGATCGTTTTATTTATTTACGAAATGATGATAATCAGTGGAATATTGAGCGTTTAGCGCCATAAATATTAATTAGCAGAGTAGCGATACTCTGCTAATTTCAATTAGAATTCCTTCAATACAATTGATTGTTGGGTTTTCAACATACTTTCAGGAATATGAGAACCAAAGCCTGCATCTAAGGCTACTTCAATCAATTCACCTTTTGAATTAGCATCAAATTTTTCTCTTAATCGAACCACGTAATTTTCAACAGTTTTGACTGCTAGTTGTAATGTTTTCGATATATATTGTGGTTTTTTTCCATAAAGAAGCAGGAATAATACTTCAGATTCTCGAGTATTGAGAGAAATAGTTCGTGATTGATTAAGATTATTTTTGTCTTTATCTTGTTGTGTTGCTGTATCACTACGGCAAATCCAATGTCCTATTTCAAGCAAAGAAGTATTTTTTAACTCGATACCGGAAAAGAGAGTACCAATAATTTTATTATTAGCATTTCTTAATGCTGTTTTGGTAAATAAATGTGCTCGCCAGAAGCCATCTGCGTACGGATGAATATCAAGTATACGTAATTGCTTCTCTGATTCTATTACTTGCAAATCTTGCTGCTGAAATATTTTTGCATATTTTTTGCTTAAATAAGGCATATCAAAATCAGTTAATCCAATACACTCTTGAGGACTCTTTAAACCAATAATTTTTGAATATTCCTCATTAACATAAACAAAAGCTGAGTTTAAATCCTTACAACCCCAACAGCCGGGTAATTGATTTAGTATATCGAATGAGGGATAACTACCATTATTGTTCATTTTTTATGAGCTTTATATCTTTTATTAATTATTATTTTTGCTAATTCTAATGAGTTTATTAGTGCGGGTAAATATATATAACATGTAATGCTCATTTTATAAGCTAAAAATAATTGAATAAAAAAAAGCCGACCTTATAGATCGGCAAAAACAAGACGTTGACTCCTAAGAGTATAATCCTGTACGACGTGTAGAAGAGGTAATCGTTAAGTATTGTTATTGAAATAGATATATTACAATAACCCTTAGCGATAATTATTAATATTATACCTTATTAGGTAGCATATTAATGCTGCAACTATATCTAAGCCGTAGATAACAAAATAGGGGGGAAATCACCTATTGACATTGTGGGCTATGTATAGTTATTCAGTGTTTGGTGTCTTTTTTTATATGCTTATCTTGACGCCAAAACAATTTTTTACCAAAACCTAGGCTATTATCTGTCATTTTTATCATGAGCAGTTCTATTTCCCAAATCGGGGCTGTAATAAATTTGGCGCTAGGAAATTTATAATAATAATTCGTATTCGCTATTTCAGCTTCTTTATTTGTAAGTTTTTTTATTTTACCTTTAAATTGTATCCCTTTAATGTCACTTATATTTTCAGGCTGAGGAGCTATGGTGCCTACAATATTCTTATTAAGCATCATTAACTGGCTGTGATGACTATTTTCACTTGTCATAATGAATAAAGACATTTTTTTTGGGTTAAAAGAATAATAACAGCTCGCACACCATAAGTCGGTATCGAAATTAGCGCATAACGTTAATAAATGATTTTGTTTTAAAAAGTCACTTATATGTTTTATCTCATTCAAGAGGTACCTCTAGCTAATAACTCAAATATTGTATAAGCATAAAGCAACATTTTAGAATTTAAAGTCATTATAAAAAATGAATCGTTATGAGATGTCTTTAATTAGTAAGCAACAATATCGTAAATAGCAAAGATGGAAAAATCATAGGAACGATGATCAAGGTAATGATCTGTTTTTTATTTATGCTCAGGATATATCTACCTAACATTTTGTTTATTTGGGGATTTTATTTTGTAAATTGGATGACAAGCTAATTAATTTTAGTTTTATAGCCATTTTTTATTAATTAATGCATGGTTTAGTACGACTGTAACGATTGATATGACATTAGCCGTAAATAAATTAGACTTGATCATCGTTCCGAGGTTTTGGTGATCATATATTTCTTAAAAATAAGACAATGAATAATAAATGAAACAATAAAATCATAAGTAATAAAATTATTATTAATTAAACTGTAGAGATATAGGCTAGGTTATGTTATTTATTATACGTGGTTTTTTGTTTTATATGTTTTTAATATCAGTTAGTTATGAGTCAATTGGCTCAGGGGTGACATTTACTAATACCGTTACTAATATCACACAAGGTAGTGAGGCATCAACATCGCTAGAGGGCCGACCGGGTGATATAATCGAATATAATATTGATCTATTTAATGGCACCGATGATGCTATTTCAAATATTCAATTAGTTAGTGCTGTACCTCCGTTTACGGCTTTAGCTACTGTTATCAATTGTAATAATAGCGACTTACCTTCAACGCTAAGTTGTGATGTCAGAACACCTGATGGTGTGAATCGAGTCGGATATCAAGGTACGATTAAGTGGCAATTAGCTGGTAAGCTAGGTGCTGGTCACCAAGCCAAAGTACGTTACCAAGTTATTATTAAATAATGATTTTTAGATGAAATTGTCATACAAAAACGAGCATACAAAGAAGGGGGGAGATCTTCGTATACCCGTTATATATTTGAGCTTATATGATTAATATCAGTAAACGATTGGTGCGTTATTCTCTGGATTACAGCTACCACGTTTAAAGGCCCAAGCATCACACTGGCTGCCATTATCAAATTGACATACGCCAGCTTGGCTACCATCTTTATTGGTAATAATCTTGTGGGTGCCGCCATGCTGTAGACAATAATCAGCAGCAGGATTCGACATATTAGCTGTACCTGGTACCGGTAATGTTTTACATCCGGTCATGATTGCAACTGTACCTAGGGCGATCAGTAAGATTTTTTTCATTTATCTTCCTTTGCGATTATCGTCAGTGGTGATGCTGAGCGCATCTTTTAGTGGGAGTACAATTTTCTAAAAAATAGGACTCGCTAACAACTGTACGTATTATGAGCATTTATTTGTCTGTAAATGTCAGTTAAATGCAAAAAAAGTTTAATTTTAAAATTCATTTAGATGTGTTTGTTATAAGTATTTGCTTTTGCTGTTGTTTTTAATGTAAGTTTAGTTGCACTTTTTATTATGTGCTTTGCTATGTTTATTAACAAAACGCTGCAATATTTGCAGACTTTCTGTTGAACCTGCCTGTTCTGCCAATAGAAAATCATAAATTGTATTCTCATGATCTGCAACGAGCATATATAAAGCTTGATGTTGTTGGGCATCATCGGCTTGCTGCTGATAGCGTTGTTGGTAAGGCGCAACCCACGTAACCATAGTATCAATCAAAGTAGGCCAAGGTAGGTGCAACCATTTATTTGCATCGGTAATGCCTTTTTGCGCCATTTCTGCATCATAATCAGGACATTCCATTCCTAATGGCTGTAAAGCTAATTTTAGTTTTTGGGCTGTTATTAGTTCAATTTCTAATAAAGCGTGCCATTTGTTGTTATGGCTACGGTCACTATACTGTTCAACAAAGGTTGTAAAAAAACTAATGCCATAAAGTTCGCCTAGATAGGCATTATATAAATTATCGAGTTTCATTGAGGGATCCAAAGTCATTAATATTATAATAGTCTGTTTTATTGTGAATATGAGTATAAAGGAGAATTGTAATGGGGTTGAGTATTTTTCCGTCTTGGATTGGTGGTTATGAAATTAAGCAGCATATTACCAATCCTAACATAGAGGTAGGGGATTACAGCTATTACTCTGGCTATTATCATCAACATCACTTTGAAGATCAGTGTGTGCATTATCTATTGGGGGATAAATCGACCAATGAGGTGTGGCAATCAGGTATTTTCGGTGAGGTTGATAAACTGATTATTGGGCGTTTTTGTTCTATCGCTAGCGGTGTAGTGATCATGATGGCGGGTAATCAAGGCCATCGACATGATTGGATTTCATCATTTCCTTTTGATTTTTCAGAATTTGGTGATGGTGTAAAAAGTGGTTTTGAACGTGCGGGAGATACCGTCATTGGTAATGATGTTTGGCTTGGTGCTGAGTGCGTGATTATGCCTGGGGTTACCATTGGTGATGGTGCTGTTATTGGTACACGAGCGGTGATCACTAAAGATGTTGAACCGTATTCAATTGTGGTAGGAAACCCTGGCAGATGTGTAAAAAAACGCTTTGCTGCGCACCATATTGAGCAATTATTGGAGATGGCATGGTGGGATTGGTCGACGTCACAACTAAAAGCGGCCATGGCTATTATGTGTAGTGCTGATATTGATAGCCTGTATGACTACTATCAAGCAATGGATAGTTCATCTACAGATGAATAATTTAAATATATATTAAATTAAAGAGAATTTGTTTGTGAGCGGTAATGTTTTCTTACCATTTAGTATTCGCTGCAAGAATGCATAACTGATAAAATTATTTTTAATGTGCCTATTTTATTTTTTTATTGAAATTTAGTTATCAAAAGCGCTGTTTTTTTAATCTTTTTGGTGAGTAAATCATTCAATGTTGTTTGTGAAAGCTTAAAATCTAGAAAAATTTCATACCTCAAACTCAACTTAATTTGATCAAATGGTGCGGATTTATGCGAATTAAATCGATTTTTAGTCTTAAAATTGATCTAAACCAGTAAATTTTAAATTTTTAAGTGGTTTTTGAAACAAAAGTTGAGACTTTAAAAAAAAATTGAGTAATATGATTGGCACGTACTTACTGAGTTGAATGAATATCACGCATTGAACTGAGTAAATCCGAAACTGGATGTTGTTATAAATCCGAAATTCGCCCTTAAAAATTCTGATGAGATAACCATGAGCAATTCTTTAGTTCTCGTAATCAATTCTGGTAGTTCTTCACTTAAATTTGCATTGATTGATACTGTAACCGGTGAAGCTACGTTAAGTGGTCTTGGTGAGTGTTTTAATCTCCCTGAAGCTGTCGTTAGCTGGAAAGTTAACGGTGAAAAACAAGAATTTAAACTTACAGGCCTTGACGGTCATCATCAACAAGCGATTGATCGTATCGTTGCATTGGTTGATGAGCTTGGTATGAAAGACAGTATCGTGACTATTGGTCACCGTGTTGTACATGGCGGTACTAAGTTTAATTCAACCGTACGTGTTGATGAGCAAGTTATGGCAGATATTGAAGCGTTGAGTGATTTAGCTCCGCTACATAATCCAGCTCACGTGTTAGGTATGCGTGCTGCTGCTAAAGCGTTTCCAACGTTGCAACAATTTGCTGTGTTTGATACTGCTTTTCATCAAACAATGCCTGAAAAAGCATATACTTATGCTATTTCTAAAGAAGTTAGCGAGCAATATAATATTCGTCGTTACGGCGCACACGGCACTAGCCACTATTATGTTACGCGTGAAGCAGCAAAAAGAATTAATAAACCTGTTGAAGCATCAAGCTTTATTTCAGTTCACCTTGGTAATGGCGCATCTGTTTGTGTGGTTAAAAATGGTGAGAGTATTGATACTTCAATGGGGTTCACCCCACTTGCTGGTCTAATGATGGGCACTCGCTGTGGTGATATTGATCCAAGTATTCTTGAATATTTATTAAAGAAAGGTTGGACGCCTGAGCGTTTACATAAGGAACTTGTTAGTAATTCTGGTTTCTTAGGTATTTCAGGTTTAACCAGTGATTGTCGTGGCATCATTGAAGCGATGGAAGCTGGTAATCATGATGCTAAACTTGCTTTTGAAGTATTTAGTTACCGTGCAGCTAAATATATTGCTTCTTATATGGTCGCATTAGATGAATTAGACGGTATCATCTTTACTGGTGGTATTGGTGAAAATTCATTACCGGTACGTAGTGAAATTATGCGTCTACTGAAAATCTTTGGTTACCGTGAAGATGTTGCAGGTAATGAAGCTGCTCGTTTTGGTGCTGAAGGTGTTATCAGCCAAGCTGACACACCACTAGCGATGGTTATTCCAACCAATGAAGAATTTGTTATAGCTCAACAATCAATGGCTCTGCTAAACGCTGAGGCGTAGTTGTCATTGTTACCTTAGCTCGAACGCTTAGGTAAATTGTGAGTTAGAATAGCGTCAAATAATTAACGGCTTTGAGCACATGTTCAAAGCCGTTTTTTTATTTTAAATTTAATGGTGGTATGTCCATTTTTGCGATACTTGATCAATATAGATTGGGGGGACGGTTTGATTGGTCGTGCAATGGTGTGATATGTATCACAAAATAGATTTGATTTTCACCGTATACCTTTAAAGATACTGTTATTTAAAAGGTGGTTTATGATGAAAGGATATTATTCTGATACTAATGGTGAGCAATCTGAAATAGCAGCAAGCGCTTGTACGACGATTCTTGTCGGTAATCAAGTGACTGTTGATGGATCGTTTATCATTGCTCGTAATGAAGATCACCAAGCGATCAATGCTAAACGGTTTAACTTTCATCCTGCAGAAGCGGTACAATCAAATGATTTTCATTCGATTGGGGCAATGGGAAACGATTTTAGTTATCCTGCGGCAATAAATGCGCTTCAATATACCTCTAATTCTGACTTTGATACTGATGGTACTAGCTTTGGTGCGGCTGGATTTAATTCCGTAGGCGTTGGTATAACTGCTACAGAAACAATCTTTAATAATGCTCAAGTGTTGGCTATTGATCCTTATGTCACAACAACCGGTATTGGTGAAGATGCGATTGTTAATGTTATCCTACCTCGAGTGCATAGTGCTCAAGAAGGCGTAGCTTTGCTAGGGCATATTATTGAAACTCAAGGTACTGCTGAAGGTTTTGGGGTTGCGTTTGTTGATAAAGAGGGAATTTGGTACTTAGAAACCGGAAGTGGTCATCATTGGATGGCTGCTAAGATCCCTGCGGATAAATATTTTGTATCTGCCAATCAAGGTCGATTAGTTGATTATGTTGCTGATCATCCTGATTTTATGGCTTCAAAGGGTTTAATTGAATTTGCCCAACAGCACCAATTACCTTCAGCGGAAAATAGTGAGAGCTTTAATTTTCATCGAGCTTATTCACAAGACGTTGAGCATGATAAAACCTATAACTATCCTCGTGTGTGGACATTGCAACATCTTTATACTGATGGACTTACGACCCAAATTGATCAAGGTGAATCATTTCCGGTTTACTTAACCCCTAAACATAAACTTAGTGTCCATGATGTGATGCAAGGCTTACGCAATCACTATCAAGCTACACCTCATGATCCTTACACCCACAGTAATCCTAATGAGCCTTATCGTCCCATTGCTGTATTTCGTACTGAACATTCGCATGTATTGCAGTTACGCTCACAGTTACCTACTGCCATTGGTGAAGTACAATATATCGCTTATGGCATGACAGCTTTAAGTGTATATCTACCGTTTTATCAAGGAATGACTTCAGTACCTGAAGCATTAATGCTTGGTGATAATAAGGCTGATAACCACTCGGCATATTGGAAATTTCGCAAATTACAAACCTTAGCAATGATGGACTGGAATCAGTTCTCGCCAATAGTGCAGCAGGCTTATCACGATTTTGAACAACAAACAGCCCATAAACAGACGTTGATGGAAGCACAATACATGACATTACATGTGGCTCAGCCAGAACAAGCTGTGGCACTAATTAATGCTTTTGAACATGAAATGTTAGCACTAGCGTTAGCGTTGACAGAAGATTTAACCAATGCATTGTTTACTCGATTAACGATGGATACCGATAAGCTATACAATTTTTCTGGTGCCTAAACGAGGTGAAAAACACAGCAACAAATGCGTTACATTTGGTTAACTTGAAAGTGTGTTTTTGGTATCCTATTTGTTAATGCAATGTTGATCTGTGTATCGTTTTTGATATCTAGCATTATAAGAAATAAAAAAACTAAGACATGATGAAGACTATACAAATTTGCAAGGATTGCTTATGTATACTCAAGTTACTGTTTTAAATATAGGATATGGTCATCATCAATCAGTCAATAAAACGGATGAATTGGATATGATGATGAACATCTCAAATGAAGAATTATCACTATTTTTGTTAGAGCATTATGATGATGGTAACTTTGCTCAAGCTCATAAGCATTATAAAAAACAACAAAGTAGTATTTAATCACCGACTAAAACTGCCATATCTATAAAAAAAGGCCGCTATTTATCAGAAATAGTGGTCTTTTTTATATCCATCATAATAACGCTAAGTCTTTACATTACGTTAGAGATTAGCAATGTTTATCTGTTCATCACGCCAGCGGAAAATAATATCTTGTGAGTTAGTCTGACAGCCATGGCATGCTTGATTACAGTTTTTTGTGGCTTCACAACGCTCAATGTTGCCTCTTTTTATTAGATCATCGAGTAAGACTAATAACCATTGCGGATCACTGTTAAATATGCGGCTCAGCTGAGCTAAAGAGATGACTCTAGCTGTGCGTACTGCATTGCGAACGTTGATTAAGCTAACCATTTAATGACAGCCTCCATTTTTATGTTGAGCTGGTATTGTTGGCATCGATAGTTGCCAATCCACTCGTTGGCTCAAATAACGGATTCCGATAATAAAGCTCATCAGTAGTGAGCACGCAAATATTAACCAACCAATGGTAGCAACTGGGTGTGCTGCATATGTGGCGACTTGATAAAAACTAATCGCCAATGCATAGGCAACAGCAATCCCCCAAAATGTTGAGAACCATGCCCAGTTGCGGCCTATTTCTTTTGCAATAACACCGATAGTTGATACACACGGTACATACAATAAAACAAAGATTAAATAAGCGTAGGCACCTACCATCGAGCCAAATTGATTATGCATTTGTCCCATTGCAGTGGTGTTCATTGTACCGTCGGCTTCACTGGCTTTAATTGGATTTTTAAAGGTTGTTAATGAGAAACTATTTTCAACGCCATTAACAGTATCTTGCCATGCCGTTTTTAATTCACTCAGTAGGTTGAATGACTGTGAGTCATCAGCAACGCTCTGATTTGCTAATTCAGCACTATAGAGAGTATTGAGTGTACCAACAACAACCTCTTTTGCTAAAAATCCGGTAAGCAAACCCACACTTGCGGGCCAATTTTGTTGGTTGACACCCAATGGTGATAATACAGGTGTTACCCAACGACCAATATCAGATAATGCTGAATCTTGTTGTTGGCCAGGCTCAATAACTCGTCCTGAGAATGTAACGCTATTAAGTGCCATAACAATCATACAAATGGGAATAATAAGTCGACACGCTTTAACTAAAAAGCCTCGCAGGCGGCTCCAGCTGTGGATCAGTGTTGTTTTAAGACTTGGCACATGATAAGTCGGTAGTTCCATGATAAAAGGAGATGCTTCACCAGTTAATAATGTTTTCTTTAATATAAAACCAGTCAATACAGCGACTAAAATACCAAGTAGATAAAGTGAGAACACAATCAAGCTGCCCATACCCTGAAAAAAGGCAGCTGAAAAAACGCCAAAAATGGCGAGTCGCGCACCACAAGACATAAAGGGCGCCATCATTGAGGTTAGAATGCGATCTCTTGGCGTTTCAAGTGTGCGTGAGGCCATAATTGATGGAATATTACAGCCAAATCCAACAATCAAAGGTACAAACGATTTACCGGGTAAGCCTATCGCTTGCATTAAACGGTCGATAACAAACGCTGCTCGAGCCATATAGCCACTGTCTTCTAATACTGACAGATATAAGAACATTAGCCCTATTTGTGGAATAAAAGGCATGACGGTGTTTATACCGCCACCAAGGCCTTGAGATAAAATAGCACCTAACCAGGTTGGTAGACCAAGGTATTGACATAACCAAGCAGTGCCATGAATAAATATTGCTGCCGAGCCCTCATCAAAAATAGGTTGTAGTCCGCCGCCAATGTTAATTGCAAACCAAAACATCAAATACATAACCAATAAGAAAATCGGTAGTCCGAGATAGCGATTAAGCACTATTGCGTCAATCCATTGGGTTAACTTATGCTGAGTGGCTTGGTGATGGGATGTTGATTGAGCAATGAGATCGGCAACGGTTTGATAGCGAGCATCGGCAATCAGCAAATCGGCATGTTCATTAAATATTTGATAAAGCGTATTTTGATAATGGCTAACACGATCTGGAATATGGGTATTTAGCACATGGCGCTGTGCAGAGATATCGGATTCGAGTAACCTCAAAGCAAGCCATTGTTTGTTGCTGTCTGCAATTACTGTCTCGGGAATATCGGTGCTTAATTGGGTGATAACATTGCGTAATTGTGGCGGAAAATGGGTTTGAAATGAAGAACGTTGTGGTGTGATGAGTTGCTTTTCGATCGCTACTTTTAATGATTCTATACCTTTATTTTTATTCGCGATTAAGCACACAACTGGGCAACCTAATTGTTGCGATAGCTTTTCTGCATCAATGACAATATTTTTTTGACGGGCAATGTCGAGCATATTAAGCACGACTAGGCAGGGGACATTCATTTCAAGTAATTGCAGTGTTAAGTACAAATTACGTTCAATATTGGCAGCATCAACAATGTTGACCACAAGATCTGCTTCACCACTTAAAATATAGTCGCATCCAATTTGTTCATCGACAGATCCTTGTTCGTCAAATGAGCTCATTGAATAAATGCCAGGTAAATCAACAACAGTTATTGTTTGGTTATGGAATTGATATAGCCCTTCTTTTTTATCAACGGTTACGCCGGCCCAATTACCTGTTCGCTGTTTAGCTCCAGTTAAGGTATTAAATAATGTGGTTTTACCACTGTTAGGGTTACCCAATAAGGCAATGCTATTTGCCATTATTATTCTCCGAACATAATATTGTCATTAAAAGAGTACTAATAGAAAGATAATAAAAAGTATATTAGTGTGATTAACAATATATTTTATTTTAAACGGGAATAGATATCAATTACATTTGTATTGAGTTTTATAGTAATAGTTAAATAATGCTTAACCAGTAGGTCTTTATTTATTATTAAATCTGTTTTTTTAGAAGTAATTATTACCACTTACTAATAATGGTTTTTTATATATTAAATATGGTTTTAATTTGGTGGGTTTTTATTATTATTACAAACATTAATAATAGAAATTATCATATCAGCGAGAAATTTATTTGACTCAAATAGTATTGGTTAATAAATGGGGAGTAGTTACAGTAGTGTTAGCTATTTTATTGACTGTAACCAGTTACCTTAAGCCGATACGATAACGTGAAATGTGATTTTTTGATTTAAATGATACATAATTGACTCAATTGTTGTCTTTTGTGGTTATGTTTGTGATGTAGTTAATATTTACTAACAGTTATTTGCTTCTTAAAAGTATTGATCTGGTTTATTATTACTGTGTTTATAATCAGTATGTGAAATGTTTTATGTGGTTTGAAAGCAAAAAAACAACAACGGTAATGGATAAAGATAAATTGATTTCTGAAATTCATGATCTTGTTTTAAAACAATATAGTCAACATGATATAAAGCTAATAAAAAACATAACATCAAAAGGTAGTATTGAGCTGCATTTTGCTGTTGCTGGTGAAGATGTACTTCAGATGAGTATTGAATCATCTAATGTTTAATTGTTTATTTATTACAAAAATCAGCCATAAATATTATGGCTGATTATATTTAATTAATAACAATATTGTTCTTTTCATTACTCTTCTATCATAAGATGTCAAAATAACGAATGTAATCAGTTCTTCATTTATCGTAATTAAATAAATTCAATATACGGTGAATCAAAATTATTTAAGTTAGGAAAGATGGACAATATTTGTGCTTCTGATAGACCTAACCAACGACACAGTGAGGCGTTAACCTGATCTGCGGCAATGGTTGGTATAATACGACCATTATTATAATTATGTTGGCTATTGGTAGTTAATTGCGGCCAATCACCATAAACATTATTACCTCGAACTGCGCCTCCAGTAACAATTTGATGACCAGCCCAGCCATGATCGGTGCCACTGGCATTGGCTTGTAAGCGACGACCAAAATCAGACATTGTGATACAGGTTACTTGATCATTAAGACCACTATCTATCATATCAGCATTAAAAGTACTTAATGCATCACTGACTTGTTGGAGGAGTTGTGGATGGATTTTCTTTTGATCCTTATGGGTATCAAAACCTCCGAGACCAACAAAAAATACCTGTCGTTGCTGATGCATATCATCGCGCGCTTTAATTAAGCGACTGACCATTTCTAGCTGCTCTGCTAGATCAGTTTGGGGGTAGGTATAATGACTAGGGTGGTTAGCAAGAATCTTTTTTATGGCTTCATTTTCTGAAAGGTTATGCGACATTGCACTGGCGTAGTTGCGCATATAAATATTGTCATATTGACGTTGAGTAAAGTGAGAAAAATAAGCATCAAGGCGTAGATCGTCATTCCAGGCTGAATATTTACCAGCACCTTTACCATTAATAACTGTTTGCTGAGAATTTTTATTGCGCAGTAATTTTTGACCTTGGTTTACCGAAATGAGTGGTGATAGGCTGCCTGTTGCACCGAGCATGTCCATCATTCTTCCTGCCCAACCGTAGGCATTTCCTAAATTATCAGTACCTAATTGCCACAAGTCTTGCTGCTGGTTATGTGCCATTAGAAATTGTGGCAATTTAACCTTGGCATTACTGATATCATCACGAGTTGTTGGTTGAATCAATTGACCTGAATTTATAATTGCTGTTGCATTACCTGACTCAAATAACGGTAATAATGAAGACATATTATTATCAATACTGAGCGGTACACCATTAGTCGTGGTTAAATTTAATGGGCTTAGTTGAGTTTCTGGTAAGCTCATTTTAGGTCTAGCGGCTTTATAATCTTGGTAGGCATCAGATCCTGGTGTTGGAACGATCATATTGTAGGCATCGTTACCACCAAGCAGAAACACGCACACTAAGGCTTTATTGGCATTGTCTGGTGATTGCAAATCGTCACTTGGCACTAGTGATGAGGCAAAAGAAGATGCAGATAGTGTTGTTGCACTTACAACTGCACTGGTTTTTAAAAAACGTCGACGTGATAATTTCATCTTTAATTACCCTTCACAGAAAAATTCAGGTGCCGTTGTTGCAATGTATATGGCGTTGATAAAGCGGATATTGAGTTGATGAGGCGCGGTGTGGCGAGATAAAACCTGATACATATAATCTTGAAGGCTTTTTGACATTAAGCCCCCGAAAAAACGTTCATTAATAAGGGCCACATATTCTGTTGTGCCCATTGATAAATCATGAAAATCAGTACGATCCCAATGCCATTCTTTGGCGTCAGTTTTATTCCATTTTAATGTGTTATACCACATGCGATTGTGAGTTTTACGCATGATATCTGCAGTTAGAATTGTAAATTCTGGAGCAGCAAGGCCTAAATTAGTAATTTCACCTTGAGGGGCATCATCAGGTTTATAAAAGTTAAATACGGTTTCGGCACAAAGTGCAGCTTGACCATAAGTGACCTCTGCCCATTGGGTATCCCACCAGTGATCACCCACAGCATGCATATTCAATGCGCGTAACTGATTAGCAACGACAATGACTGGCTCTTTTAATAAACCAAAATGTTGCTGTTCAGCTTTAGGATCTTGCCCTGCAGCGACACTGATACCATTAAAAACATCTGGGTCGGTGAGAACGGCTTTAATGGTGGCTTGCAAATCACCACGGATACCATCGCCGTTATCTTCAAATACTTCGCTAACACGTCGAATATGGTTACGACTAGGATTACTGGTCACAAAGCGTTTAATCAGGTGAATTGCAACAAAAACTGGGGTATTACTATGGTTAAACAGCATATCAGCTACAGCATCGAGATCTTGGTCTGCATTTTGACCTGCAGGGAAGTGGGTTCCCATTACCGTCTTTTCTTCCATATCATGCTGGCTATTATCCGCTGACATTGGAGCGATCCAATCATAGACCCAATTTTCATGATTGATTTTCCAGCCACAGAGTAAACGTGACATATTCTCAACATCATCTTGATTATAAGTCGGTATTCTATTGCCATCTTGGTCTAGTACGGGCTCACCATACTTATCAAGTTGCCATAATCCGATAGTGAATAATTGCATGCATTCACGCGGGAAGTTCTCATCAGGAAAGGTGTTTGTTTGTGGATTATGCTTTTTACTGCTTGATAATGTTAGGTATCGTCCCATCATAGCGCTGATAGTAATTTCTCTAAATAAGGTTCTGAAATTACCAAAAGCATTATCAACTAAGAGATCATAATAATTGGCTAAGCCTTCATTTAATGAGCCTACACCATGCGAAGAGACAACAAATAATTGACTTAATGCATAAGCCATACGTTGACGTAATTGATCTTCACCGGTAATAACACATTGCCACCATATGCCTTGGCGCATGTCGTCTTGGGCGTTATTAAAATTAGAACTCGCAAGAAGGGCTCTTAATTTAGGTAAGTGGTGGGTCGGAGGGACAGAAAATTGTTCATCAAACCAAGCATCAAAGCCATTTTTTTGAAGATGATCAATTTGACCTTTTTTAGGGCCAAATGAACCACGATAAAGAAATTTAGCGCACTGACGGCGGTCATCGCTGTATATTTTTGTGTCTGTCATTATTATTCCTGTTGGCACTTATATTGTGCCAATCTTATAGTGATATATATGGGTCTTATTTGAGGGGGCGATAATACGCTAAAATATATTTTTAGGAATGGTGATATTGAAATGCTGACATTTAACTGACTTTTTGTATCATTATTTAGCCAAATATTAATAATAACAATTAATAGTATTTAATTTATCGTGAAAGGCTATTTTCTATTATTATGTTAATAATGAGGTGGTATTTATAATTAATAATTAGTTTATATTCTATTTTTGCATTGGCAATAAAGGAGTATTCTATCTGGCTATTGACTTTATTCTTAATTAGAATAAAGAAATCTATGTTCATCAATGATAGATAATAAAAAACCCTTATAATCAATTTAATTATAAGGGTTTAATAAAATGGTGGTTTTTAATTTGTGAGTGACTGTCGTGCTAACTTTTTAATCTTAATTTCTTCAAAAAGTGCCACTATTGCCATAAGCACACAACAAGCAATCGCTGCAGCTTTGATCGCTGCAAACGTACCACTCCAGCCATCAAGACCAAAGAAAGGGTTGCCTTCAGCAATATAACCTAGACCAATTTTTGCAAATGAGTCACCGATTAAGTAAGCAAACGTACCTTTAACACCATCTGCAGCAGCTAAACCTTGCTTAGGTACAAAGCCAATTGCCGCAACACCAATCAGAAGTTGAGGCGCAAAGACTAAGAATCCTAACGCAAATAACGACGCTTTATAGGCAAAAATAGAATCAGCATGCTGGTAGTAACCTAAGGTAAAGACGATACCAATCAATGCAATACAAGATACTGCACCACGGCGGCCATTAAATAAGTCTGATAATAAGCCCCATAAACAAGTACCAACTAATGCACCTATTTCAAACATAGTAAAACCTGAGTTTGCTACGTCTTTAGAGAAACCTAATATTTGGTGCGCATACACTGTTGACCATTGATCGATACCACTGCGTACGATGTAAAGGAAAACGTTAGCAAAACAAAGTAACCAAATAACTTTGTTAAACAAAACATACTTCTTGAAAATTTCCATCTTCGTTAGTTTGTTTTCTTTAACTGCATTATCTTCTTCTGACACTGGTTCTTCAAAAATGTCTTCGACTGTACCAAGACCATAGGCTTCAGGACTATCGTTACCCATAAAGAAGCCAATAATCGCAATAACAATCGCAATTACAGCAGGGAAGATAAACATACCTTGTACGTCACCGCCAAAGAAGTAATCAGCACCAAACATTGCAACAGCTGCGGCTAATGCGCCACCTGCATTATGGGAGATGTTCCAGAAGCCAACCCCAAGTCCGCGACGATTACGTGGCGTCCAGTTGGTGATCGTAACCACAGAGTTAGAACCACCGCCTGATTGGAAGAAACCAGAGGCCGCATAAAGGATAGTCATCATAATAAATTGGCTAGAACTTGGCCCCATGACTAAGCCCATACCAAGGATACAAAAACCTGATAATAACAGCCCTAATGGCAAAATATTTTTGGCATTTTTGCCGCCAGACCAATAGTTTAAGATGGTTTTACCAACACCATAGGTGATTGAAAAACCTAAACCAATAGTACCAAGCTGGGTCAAACTCATACCATAGTCAGAAATCATATCATTCTGGGCAATATTAAAGTTTTTACGCACCAAGTACATGGCCATATAACTAACGAAAACAACTAAATAGGACTTTAAAAAAGGAGAGAACCATAGTTTTCGACGTTCTTTTGGCGACAAGTCAAGCGTAGGCTTGCGGACGCGTTGAAGTATTGATAATTCCATCGGCAGAATCTCGTTAGGGCTTAAATCAGATTTGTATTTAATAAGACAAATCGCGGCAGCCGAGACCATACCTATACAACAGAAAAAAGGATTAAGACTTTTTCCTAGTTTTTTTGTGGAATTTTAAATCTCATTGTTAGATCACGTTTTGAGGTTTTTTATTGTAAAACAGAGATTTCATTTTTGGTGATTTGTGGCGTGGTTGTTTTTATAAATATGGTGATGGTGGCATAACGGCTATTTATCATATAATAGCTTTTTAGAGGGATTATTTTCTATTTATATAATAATTATTAGAAAGTAATAATATTAATTTAGATTAGCATGGTGATGAGAATATTAAAACAGACCATTTCAATAGTCACTATTATGAATATAATTTTTAGAGTATATATTCTAAAAATTATATTTTAATTTGTACGTTGAAAAATAATGGAAATAATATTTAAATTCTTATTGTTGATTATTTTTGACGTAGATCACAGCTTAAAATTTGCCTATTTGTGATTTATCTACCATAGTTTAATTAACCTGAACTGAGATATATTATCGAGCTTACGGAGGAAACAAGCTGTTTTCCATCTAACTCAGGGATTCAGGTTCCGGTTGTTATTAGTAGACCTATTCAACCCGTTATTAATAACAATCAAGTTGCAACGCGTAACAGTAAGTTAAATACGTAAAAGCTTCTAAGGTAACACTCTTAGTTGTTAACAATTTGGATAGCAATACCGTAAAACTCTTGCTTCTTCGTCAAAATATCGGTCCATACATAGTTATCGGACACGCCAAGCTCAACGTAATGAGTGACGAAGCGTAACAAACTTGATGTGCCATGTAAGTACATTCAAGCGCAACATCCTAGCCGCACTGATATAGTGCGGCTTTTTTATTGGTAGCGATAGGAGCCTGTTTTTAAATATCAATATATTAATTATTATTGTTGAAATTATTAATATATTGATATTTAGTTGTTTTTTTGTTTTATCCACAAAAAAAGTGGGTAACTATTTAGTTGAAATGTACGCTGGTGATTATTTTAGAGGCAATGAAACGTCGTTATAAACCGCTATATGTAAGGAAGCAATGATGCTGCAGAAGTTACCACCATTAGTCGTAATCAGTCTAGCTCAAACGGTGAGTTACCACCGTCATTGTCACCACCAAATTGTGATTAGTTTATCGGGGCAATCAGAGTTTAATATTGATGGAGTAACAAGTTTAATCTACCCAGGACTTGGCTGTTTAGTTATGGCAAATTGTGAACATACCTTTGTCGGTGTAGGTGATAATGAATTGTTAGTGATTAATTTACCGTCAGATTTTAGTCACAATAACGAGATGGAACAGCGCATTAGGCAATTATTTTCTCACTCTGGGTATTTCAATTTAGATAACCAGTCTCAACAACTGATTCAATTATTGGCTTTTGAGATGAGAGCGAATCCTGATGATGAGTTGTTACAGCAAGCATGTACTATGACTTTATTGTGTGTATTACAACGCCATATTAACCTCCCCCACGGTGTAAATTTATCCCAACGTATTGATATTAATATAATTGATAATTTTATTCAGCGTAATATCAACCATAAAATTTCAGTGTCACAATTGGCAGCTATCGTTTTTCTATCTGAAAGTCAGTTTTATGCGTTGTTTAAAGCACAGACAGCTTTTACGCCGCAACGGTATATATTACAAAAACGGCTCCAGCTTGCTAAGCAATTATTACAAGAGAGTCAATTAACCTTGGCTGATATTGCTCAAATTTGTGGCTTCGCCGGACAAAGCAGTTTTTCACAGGCATTTAGACGTTTGTGTGGTATCTCTCCTGCACGTTATCAACGTCAGCTTTAACGAATTGTTGATGAAATTACGCATTAAACGTTATAACTAAGGTTGTGTTTACATCTGATTTTGTTAATCAGCAGAGTTTGACTAAAAATATTCAGAGAAAATAGCAAGACGACTATCGTTTCTCAGCATAATATCGGCATAAAACAACAACACAGTAACATTTTATATGTAGATAATGTGTTAATGGTGCCGATTATATTGAGGTATTTGCTATGTTCAATGCAGCTGATGTTCTTCAGCCTTCTTTTATTGATCAACCACTTGATCGGTTATGGTCGCTAATTTCGCCTCATTATGACGTCGATGAATCATGGTGGTTGGCGCAGCTATTGCCGTTAGCTGAGCCCTCTGTTCAAGAACGACATAATATAGAGCAACACGCCGCAGAATTAATTGTACGAGTACGAGCAGATAAACATGCAGTGCAAATGATAGATGCACTGTTATTGGAATATAGTTTAGATACCAAAGAAGGTATTTTGTTGATGTGCTTGGCTGAAGCACTGATGCGTATTCCTGATGCTGCCACAGCGGATGCCTTGATTCGCGATAAATTAACGGTTGCCGATTGGAAATCTCACCTTAAAAACTCTGATTCGTTATTTGTTAACGCCTCTACCTGGGGATTAATGCTGACGGGTAAAGTGGTTGGCTTAGGTAGGTCAGATAATGATTCGTCGTCTGATGTAATTAATCGGTTAGTGAATAAAATGTCTGAACCGGTGATCCGTCAAGCCATGCATCAAGCGATGAAAATCATGGGTTATCAATTTGTGTTGGGACGTGATATTGATGAGGCGATGAGAAATGGTAAATCAAAGCGTGATCAAGGTTTTAGTTACTCGTTTGATATGTTGGGTGAAGCGGCATTAACAGCCACTGATGCCAGTAAGTATTACCAAGATTATCTCTCTGCTATCGTTGCCGTTGGTCGTGATAACTATGCTGCTCACAAAGGAGCAAATATGGGCTCCCCTGATCCGACCATATCGATAAAACTATCAGCGTTACATCCTCGTTATGATGTTGCGAGCGAAGCACGAGTCTTAAATGAAATGTATGACTCCGTGTTGTCGTTATTGGTCTGTGCTCGTGAATATAATGTGGGTATCACCATTGATGCTGAAGAAGCTGATAGGTTAGAGCTGTCATTAAAATTATTCAAACAATTATATCAATCACCGCAGCTACGAGGTTGGGGCAGATTTGGGATCGTGGTTCAAGCCTATTCAAAACGTGCTTTACCGGTATTAGCTTGGGTGGCTGGATTAGCTAAACAGCAAGGTGATGTGATTCCATTACGGTTGGTTAAAGGTGCTTATTGGGATAGTGAACTTAAACTAAGTCAGCAAGGGGGATACAGCGCTTACCCAGTATTTACTCGCAAAGAAGCGACAGATACAGCATATTTAGCCTGTGCTCGAATGCTGTTATCGCCAGCCTTAAATGGGGTTATTTACCCACAGTTTGCGACCCATAATGCCCATACTGTGAGTGCGATAGTCGCAATGGCACCGCATAATCATTATGAGTTTCAACGCTTACATGGTATGGGGGATGCACTGTATAACCATGTGATGGCGATTCATCATTCACAAATTCGTATTTATGCGCCGGTAGGTAGCCATAAAGATCTGTTGCCTTATTTGGTGCGACGATTATTAGAAAATGGCGCGAATAGTTCGTTTGTTCATCGTTTGGTTGATGCTGATTGCCCAATTGCTGCACTGATAGAACACCCCGTTGATCGCTTAGAAAAATGTCAAACATTACATAATAATTTGATCCCTTTACCTGCAAATATCTTTGGTGATGAGCGTCTAAACTCAGCTGCAATTAATATCGATATTGACGCTCAATGGCAGCCTTTCAGTACTGCTGTTGCCGCTTTTGCTGATCATCAATGGCAAGCAGCACCGTTACCCATGACCACCACCGATGTTAGTGCAGAAATTATCACTGTGACCACGCCTTATGATCGACGTGAAGTTGTCGGTGAAGTAACGTTTGCAACTGAAGTGCAGGTCGATGAGGCAATATCACGCGCGGAAAATGCCTTTGATGATTGGTCAGCAAGCGCAGCATCTGTCCGTTGTCATTATCTATGCTTACTCGCTGAACAGTTACAACAGCATCAACATGAATTAGTGGCATTATGTCACCGTGAAGCAGGCAAAACTATTCAAGATTCGATTGATGAAATTCGAGAAGCAGTGGATTTCTGTCGTTATTACGCTCAGCAAGCAACACTGCGGTTTGAATCTTCGCAACAGATCACCAATTACCGTGGTATTGAGCAGCAATTACGCTATCAAGGTCGTGGTGTATTTGTATGTATCAGCCCATGGAATTTTCCATTAGCGATTTTTATTGGTCAAATTAGTGCAGCATTAGCAGCGGGGAATACTGTTGTTGCTAAACCTGCAGAGCAAACATCATTAATTGCTTATCGTGCGATTGAGCTGCTGCTAGAAACCGGGATCCCTGCTGGTGTGATTCAGCTTTTGCCTGGGCGTGGCACGAATATTGGCCAGCAATTATTGTCTGATGAGCGTATTGCTGGGGTGGTATTTACCGGTTCAACACCCACCGCACAAGCGATTAATCGTACATTAGCAGCAAGGGAGTGTGCACCGGTGCCCTTTATTGCGGAAACCGGAGGCCAAAATGCCATGATTGTTGATAGTACTGCATTGCCTGAGCAAGTGGTGCGAGATGTGGTGCGATCGGCGTTTGCTTCAGCTGGTCAACGCTGTTCTGCATTGCGGGTTCTTTTTGTTCAAGCAGATATTGCTGATCGGGTAATAGATCTCATTAAAGGGGCAATGGCTGAGATCAAAGTTGGACGTCCTGAACTTCATCGCACCGATGTTGGGCCGGTGATTGATAGGGCCGCACGTAATAAATTACTGACGCATATCGAAACGCTAAAAAACCAAGCCAAATTAATTGCACAAACGCCGCTAGGTGTTGAATGCCAGTTTGGTGATTTTGTGCCACCTACGGCGATTGAAATCAGTGATATTACGTTGTTACAACAAGAACACTTTGGCCCTATTTTGCATGTGATTCGGTTCAAGGCGAATGCGCTATCTGATGTAATTGATCAAATAAACCACACTGGATTTGGATTAACGCTGGCGATCCATAGTCGCAATGAGCGCACTTATCTCGATATAGAGCAACGTGTACGCGTAGGTAATTGTTATATAAATAGAGATCAAGTCGGTGCTGCTGTCGGCGTACAACCTTTTGGTGGTCAGGGACTATCGGGTACAGGACCAAAAGCTGGCGGACCTCATTATTTGTACCGTTTTACTCAAGATTGCATTGAACCAATAAATAACCAATAAGGAGTCGTCATGCAGCAAACAGCAAATAGTCTACAAGTACTTATTGATAACAGTGAAGTGGCGATGCTTGGTTGGAATAGGATTGGCTTTGATGAACGAGCCGCGATTTTACAACGCTGGGCAAAGCAATTACCGATGAATCTTGGCGTTATGGTGAATTACCAATGTACTAATGCACTGCAATATATCGCTAATACTGAGTTGATGCCAGGGCCTACTGGTGAAACCAATGCACTGTATTGTAGTGGTCGAGGTGTGTTTATTATTACAGTACAGCAAGGCGTCAGTAAGGAAGCGATTGTTGGCCAATTAACCGCAGCCTTAGTGTGCGGTAATTCGGTATTACTGTGTATTGATGATCAGTACTATGCTCAGCAGGTAAAACAGGATCTTGAACAGTTAGGATGTAGTGCTGATGTGATAACAGTAGTGAAGATTACTCAACTTGATGGGTTAGTTAATCATCCTCAAACCGCGGGTGTTGCTTATTGCGGCGATCTGCAAGCAACACAGCATTTGGCGCGTCAATTGGCACAACGGCAAGGATTATTAGCACAGTTAGTGAGTGAACTTGATAGTGAAACGTTAGCCGTCATTGGCGCTCAACGATATTGCTTACGGTTTATCACTGAGCGTACTCGCACGATTAATATTACAGCAGTAGGAGGCAATGCGACTTTACTAGCATTAGGCAGTGGTTAATAAGAGCTTGGAATGACGATAATCGTTACTAGGGGTATTGCTATTGTTGCAATGTGATATTGAGTAAAAATGTGTATTTAGTGACTGAAGCAAGATAAATAAAAGCGCATTATAATTAATAGCTATATAGCCATAATATGTTTTTAGCTCATGTAATATTAAAGAAGGAATTTTGTATGTTAACCATGATTGATATTGGTATTGATAACGCCGTTGCTTTTACGTTGTCAGGTAAAGTGACAGAAGATGATATGAAGCGAGTGTTGATGGATGCTGAAGCTAAAACTGTTGATCATGGTGGTATCGTGATCTACGAAGAAATTGACAGTTTTTCAGGCATTGAGTTCGCCGCCATTGTTGAGGAGTTAAAATACCTTGTTCATGCTGGCTTAAAACATATTACTCAAGTTGCGGTTGTTGCTGATGCGAGTTGGATTGAAAAAGTCGTTAAAGTAGAAGACGCATTGTTTAGTAATATTGATATTCAATACTTTTCTGTTGCTGAAAAACAACAAGCGATTACATTTTTACAGCAGCAATAAAGACGATAGGTTGTGAAAATGCCCTTGGTATCAAGCTCATATAAAGCCAATATGATACCAAGGGATAAGTTTATATACGCTTAAAAATCAATGAAGTATTAATACCACCAAAGGCAAAGTTATTACTCATGATATAATCACAATCAATATTTCGACCTTGGCCTTGAAGATAATCGAGCTCACCACAGCGTGGATCTGGAGTGGTTAAATTCAAGGTCGGGTTAAACCAGCCATTGTTCATCATTTCAATACTTAGCCATGCTTCAATAGCACCACAAGCACCTAAAGTATGTCCAAAGTAGCTTTTGAGGCTGCTGATTGGGGTTGTATTGCCAAAAATATTGGCTGTCGCCTGACTTTCAGCAATATCACCTTTTTCAGTAGCGGTGCCATGGGCTGAAATATAGCCAATATCTTGTGGTTGTAATTGTGCTTGTTGTAATGCCATTGCCATACATTGCTGCATGGTTTGTTGTTGAGGCTGGGTAATATGTGCAGCATCGCAATTGGTCGCAAAGCCAACCACTTCCGCTAAAATCGTTGCCCCTCTATCAAGCGCATGTTGATATTCTTCTAAAACTAATGAGCCAGCGCCTTCGCCAATCACTAATCCATCCCGATCAACATCGTAGGGGCGTGGGGTCAAGTTGGGAGTGTCATTTTTAAGGCTGGTGGCAAAAAGGGTATCAAACACCGCCGACTCTGTTGGGCATAATTCTTCTGCGCCACCTGCAACCATCACGGTTTGATAACCATGCTTGATAGCCTCATAAGCATAACCGATGGCTTGACTACCTGATGTACAGGCACTACTTGTTGGGATCACGCGCCCGCGTAAGCCAAAAAACAAACCGACATTGACAGCTGCGGTATGCGGCATCATTTGGACATAAGTGGTTGCCGTGATTTCTTTGGTGGTTTTATCATTTAGCATAGTACCAAAAGCACCAATGGCAGGGGTGCTACCGATTGATGAACCATAGGCAATGCCAGTGCTGCCGTTAGTGAGTATATTCTGATCTAATAAACCAGCTTGGGTGAGTGCTTGCTCGGTGGCAACCGTGGCGAGTTTAGATACTCTCCCCATCGCGCGCAGTTGCTTACGGGTATAATGTTTTGGGACACTAAAATCGCTAATAGGGGCGGCAAGTTTGGTATTTAACCCGTCATACAGAGCGTAATCGTCCATATAGACCACTGCATTTTTACCCTCGCGCAATTTTTGTTCTACGGTTAGCCAATCTTGACCCAGCGCGGTTACCCCTCCCATGCCAGTGATCACTACACGACGGTTCATACTAAACCTCCATTAATAGAAATCACTTGGCGGGTAACATAAGCAGCGATATCTGACATTAAATAACTGACTAAACCTGCTACTTCTTGAGGATCACCCATGCGGCGTAATGGTACTTGCGGTAGCGCATGTTGTTTAACATGCTCATCAACCATACCGGTATCAATCAGCCCCGGAGCGACACAGTTAACGGTAATTTTACGTTTTGCCAGCTCAAGTGCGAGTGATTTTGACGCGCCAATTACACCAGCTTTAGCGGCGCTATAGTTAGTTTGACCGCGGTTGCCAGTAATACCCGATACCGATGCTAGCGTGACAATACGACCACCTTGGCGTAATTGCACCATTGGCATCACACATGGATGAAGGACGTTATAAAAGCTATCAAGATTGGTATGGATAACACCATCCCATTCTTGTTCTGTCATCGCTGGAAAGGCTGTATCGCGAGTAATTCCTGCATTGCTAACGACACCATAATAGGCACCATGCTTGGCAATATCTTGTTCAAGATGCTGGCGACATTGGTCACGATCACTGATATCAAATTGAATAATACGCCCTTGACCGCCCGCACGAATAATTGTGGCAAGAGTTGATTCTGCGCCTGCTTGATCACGCATATAATGGACAGCAATAGTAAATCCATCTTGTGCTAATTGGATGGCGATTGCGCGTCCAATGCCTTTACTAGCACCCGTAACAAGTACCTGTCGAGTCATGAAATCTTCCTATTGTTTGGTGGTAAGCAGGGTTGCAATTTTTTCTTCTGAAGGAAGATACGCATTGAGTTGGCAACTAGCAATAGTTTGTTGTTGATGAGTGATCTTGCAACTAAATACCACCATGTTGTTGTCTTGCATTAAGCGTTCGGCATGAATATCAAGCACGACCCCTTGCTTAAATTGCGCCCATTCACTGTGGTAACGACGACAGCCAAGTAAAAAACCCATTGGCGTTGGTTTGCCTTGTTGCCATGCATGATAACCGGCCCAACTCGCAATGGTTTGTGCCATTAATTCAATCCCAACATACGCTGCAACTGCGTGAGTGTGTTTATCAAAAAAAAGATTGTCTGAGCGGATTGTTACTTGGCAATGGACATTTTCCACATCAACACTGATCAGCTCATCAATTAATATCATTGGAGCTTCATGAGGCAATAATTGTGCTAACGGTGGTATTTTAGTCATTAACGTATCCAAAAATTAAGCTGATGTTATTACCACCAAAAGCAAACGAGTTACTTAATACTGCTGATGTAGTTAATGGTAATGGTTGTTTTACAAGTGTGATTGGCAGCAGTGGATCTTGATGACCATCGTTTATTTGTAATGGTAACGGTAGCTGATAAGCCAAAATATACCAGCAAATTGCAGCCTCGACGGCACTTGCTGCGCCAAGAGTATGCCCCGTGAGTGGTTTGGTCGAGCTAACCGCAACTTGAGAGCCAAATACACGTGCAATCGCTTTAGCTTCCATCGCATCATTAAGGGGAGTCGCGGTGCCATGAGCATTAATATAGCCAATATCATCAGGTTGTAAGTTCGCATCAGCTAATGCATTTCGCATCGCAACTTCTGCGCCATTACCGTCAGGATGCGGGGCTGAAATATGATAAGCATCAGAGCTATCACCAGCGCCTAAAAGCGCAATATTTTGGTGTGATAAACCTTTATTGTTATTGCTAATGTATCTATTTTTAGTGCTTACATCAGGAGTAAGTGCTAACAACATAAATGCCGCGGCTTCACCGATATTAATTCCATTACGGTTAACACTAAAGGGATTACAACGGCTAGCAGAAAGTGAATCTAGGCCATGAAAGCCATTGAGTGTCAGTCGACATAATGTATCTGCACCACCGACGATAACCGCATCGGCTAAGCCTGCTTTAAGTAACCGCTTAGCCGATAAAAAGCTACGTCCACTAGAAGAACAAGCAGTTGATATGGTGTAAACCAAGCCAGTTAAACCAAAAAAATCGGCAATAAATTGGCCGCTATTAGCTGGTTCTTGTTGGTGATAATGAAACTTTTCTGGTAGCTGATCTTGTGCGGCAAGGTGTTCTAATGCAACTTCACCGTCACTGATGCCAGAGGTTGTAGTACCGATTATTACCGCAATACGATCGCGACCAAATTGCTTAATAGCATGCTCTATTTGGAGGGAGATCTGTTCTAATGCTGATACTGCAAGACGGTTATTAGCGGTATTTTGATACGGGTATTGTTGCTCATCAATAGCGGCTAATGGCGCGCTTACTTGGCCAATAACTGTTTCACTGCCGTCATTGAGCCAGCCACAAACCGTCCGCATATCAGGACTAAACCCTGCAACTAGACGTTGCTGAATTTGTTCACTAGTGGCACCTAAAGCAGAATGAAAACCACAGCCACGAATATAGATTGGGGTTGCAGGTTGATTATGTTTCATAAAATTCCGTGCTGACATTATTGACGCTGATAGTGTAATGTTTTTATGGTGATTGTGTAATTAGGCCGGTGATTTACAAACGTAATTGTCCCTTTTAATTTATTCGCATTCTGGTAGTTAATATCGGCGATAACCATGCCTTTATCATCGATAAGTTGCCGCTGGTTCGCGGTTTGCTTTAATTGCCAACCAATGTGCTGTAACGGCTGCTGCCATGCTGAAAGTGGCCATAAGGTGATCATCATATTAAACAGAACTTGTTTTGGCTCTGGTAGGGTTGAACCTAAGCCTGGCATCACATAGGTAGTTAACTGCTGGTGGGTATAATCTAAGCTTAAAATACGCGAACCCCATGACGAAAATCCTGCTAGTGCTAATGCTTGTGGTGTGACTTGCAATTGCACCGGTAATTGATGATTGGTGTGTTGCCAAGTGGCTGTGATCAATTGACTGGCAGTTAATGAATAACCCAGTTGTGCCGGAGTGGGTAAGCTAACTAAGGTGTGCGGTGCAATTTCAACTTGATTTGATTGCGGTTGAGAGATAGTCGCACAGCCTGAAATAAATAAGCTTGTCAGTAATGTAATCAAGAAGCGACGTTTACTCTTGTTGTTAATAAAACGAGACATATCATTTAACTCCTGCTTTAGTCGTCGCTGGTGAAGAGGGCGTCATGGCCAAAGGCGCGAGTAACCATGCAATCATAATTCCTGTCAGTACCGTAATGCCAAAACTATGAATCGCTTGAGTTGCACTGAGGGCTAATAATCCAAACGATAATACCGTCGTTAATGCGGATAAAGTAATCGCTAATAATGTTGAACGGCGATGATGATCGTTAGCGGTTGATTTTAATTCTGCAAAAAAGAGGCTGTAGTCAATCCCAATCCCGAGGATTAATATTAACGCTAATAAATTAAACAGGTTTAATGGCGTACCACTGATACTGGTGATCGCAATCCCCGCACAACCACCAATGACTGATGGCATGATCATTTGAAGGCCTTTCTTTAGCTTATAGCGCCACACTAACAAGGCTAAAATCACCATGGTTGCCGCAATTAATAACTCAGTTACGCGTTGGCGGTATTGTCCAAAAAGCTGTGATACTTCATCGGCTTTATTGAGGTAGCTTAACTGGCTATCTTGTGCCACGAGTTGTTTAATTGCACTTAGCTGGTTAACACCAGAGAGCAAAATAACCGCACCATAGTTTTGCTCAGAAGGTGATTGATTTATGTTACCAAGCCAAGTAAAACGCAGTGGTTTTGATACTGGCGAAGCTAAATAATCAGCAATGGTTAACGGCTGGAATGTCGCTGTAAACTGTGGTGGTTGGCTTAATTTTATTTTTTTATCTAGCTCTGAGCCTTGCTGTTGATATAAATGTTTAACTAATGCGAAGTTATGCTTTTGAGTTGCAATTGACGGTAAGTAATGGCCTATACTTTGGTAGCTATCAAGTTTGTGAGTAATTACTAATTTGTCGAGTTGTTGATCGACGGCAGCTAGCTTTATTAATAGATCTTGCGCTGTTTTGGCTTTAACGAGCAACATTTGCTGACCACTACTCACTCCTGTAATAGCTTTAATGGTTGCTTCCTGCTGTTTGAGTTGCTGTGGTAATGCTTGTAGTTGGCGAATATCGTCATCATAGTGAGTATGATATAAACCGACTAATGAAGCTGTTGCCAATATTAATGGCACACTCCAACGAACGCTCGCTAGATGCCACAATTGTAGCCACCCATTAAGTAACTGGCGGCAAGGTAATGGTCGAGGTGAACACGGCTTTGATGCCAAGCTTGGATACCAACACACAACCGTGGCATAAGCGGCAATTAATCCAATTGCTGAAAATAAAGATAATTGCTGTAGTCCAGGAAAAGGTGCGACTAACATGCCTAAATAGCCAATCAGGCTGGTAATCAGACCTAAGCTAATTGCGACCCAAATATGCTTGAGCCCTTGGTGTGGATTCCAATCTTTGCCAGCGGCTAATCTATCGGTGAGGTAGTGAAATGCATAGTCAATTGAGACCCCAATTAAGCTTGCACCAAACACAAGACTAAACAGGTGCACTTTGCCAAAAATGGCAACGGTACCGACAAATGCAGCAATCAAACCACAGCTAATGGACAATAATGCCAATGCTAGCGGTAATGGACTGCGATAGACCACCACCAATAACACAAAGATCCCTAATAGCGATCCTAAACCTATGGTACTGATTTCTTGTTCAGCACTTTGAGTGCCGTGAGCCGCGTAAAAAATCACCCCAGTATGTAAAATATCAACTTTTTCTGTTGCAGTAGAATAGTGGTTGATGATCTGCTGTTGTAACGCATTAAGAGCCGGTAACTGGTGCTGTAATTTAACGCTATAAGGGGAGCCGGTGAGCTCTGCAGTAATTAAAGCGTAATGACGTTGCTGGTATTGGGTGGTTAAAAAGCCATGATTAAGACTGAAATGGCCACTTTGAGCGCTTAATTGGGTTAAAAAGTCACGAAATAATAAAAACGGATCGTGTTTAAGCTCGGCACCTGTCACTCCAGAAAAGGGATTATACAACGCTTGTAATACTTGCTCAGTTTGTTGGTGTGGGTTATGTGCTAACCGTTGCTGTTGTGCTGGCGTTAATAGCTGAAACCGCTTTGGGTAATATAGTTGTGCCCAAGCTTGTTGTTGGCTATTACTCATCTTTGCATCAATATTGGCAAATAATCCCAGTTTTACCAGTTGGTGACTAAATTGTTCAGCAGCAGCGATCATGGTGGCGCTATTTGGGCTGCCAACTAAAAAGATCACCTTATTACTCATGCTGGTAGCGATATGATCAAACGTTTGCTGAGCGGCTGGATCTTGATCATTTTTGGGTAATAACGCCAGAATATTAGTTTCAATGGGTAATTGTTTATTTGCGGTGAGTTGGTAACCCAAAGCGGCAACCAACAGCAACATAATGATAAGCCATAAGCGGCTAAGGCTAGAATTTGAAAACACGATGTTCTTCTGTGGTTAGCGAGGCGGGTGTTGTGCGCTGGTGGCTAAAAGTAATCACTGTTTTATCGCCACGAACTTCAGCCAATGTAAGTTTATTGATGAACTTATTTCCTGCAAGAGTAATATGCGTAAAGACTTTATTTAATGGCGCTTGTTTAGGGATTAATACGAGTTGCCACTGATTGGTACTGTTGTGAGCGTCTGCATTGTTGTTATCTACAGCTAAGGTAGTCAGTTTTAAATTAAATTGTTGATCTAATGCTGAAGTATCACCGTTAAAGAGGGCTAAAAAGATATGGCTAAAATAAAACACCATTGGGTTTTGAGCCGCTGAAATAATTTGTGGCGGTTGATTATCAAATTGCTGGCTAAGTTTATTTTGGGTTAACACTAATGAGACCGTCATTGGTGTCGTTTGATGCCACCATAGCCCTTGATTAGCTGCAATGACAAATTTGCCATTTGACACCAAGGGTTGATTAAACATTGCCATGGTTCGGCTTTGACTAAAATCGCCTCGCACGACCTTAGGGGCAGAAAGGGTCTGTTGGAGTTCGGTTAATGTCATCGCTTGAGCTGATAAACTAATGCTTGCTAACACAGCCCACAATAGGCTATTTCGCCACCATTTAAGCGTTATAATTGAATTATTGATTTTCATGCCAAGCCTTTATTTTATCAGTAAAAATAGTGGGTGAGACAAAACACATTTCGTGATTTTCAATTCCGACAGCGACCTGCATTGTGTAGCCTTTTGTCATTCTGGCGTTAGTCGCGGCATCGTAGATAATATAATCAACCCGCAGTCGATTTTCCCATTCAGTAACGGTTGCTGTTATGCGGATTTGATGATCAAACGGAATCGGTTTTATATATTTTACGCGTGTATCAATGATAGGCCATAAGTAACCAGAAGCTTGCATATCACGATAGCTATAATTGATTTTTTCCATCAATAGTCGGCGTACTTCCTCAAAAAAACGAAAGTAATTACCGTGATAAATCACGCCCATCGGATCGGCATCTTGAAAATGGGTCGTTAACGTCAGTTCGGCAGTCAGTAAAGGCACAGAAGAATGTGAAGTCATGGGTTACTCAGTCATTGTTAAAGTTAAAACGATACATCAAAGCTAACCATCATCGAATGGCCTTGCACTAGGGTCAAGGCCACGTAAGATCAAATAGTTGTTAACCGATCATTAGCGATCAATATAATGACCAATGTTGATGTTGGATCTTATTGATGAAATGACGTAAATCTTGTTCTAATGGACGATCTTCAATCACAAACTCAAAATCGCTCAGGACAGCTTGTTGCATCGCTTGTAACGCTGGACTGATATTAGTATCTGTCAGCTGATGCTCACGTTTACGCAGTTCAATGGCTTGAGTTGCCGCTAATAGCGAGGCTGCAGTGACTTGTTCCGTCAATTGTAATACACGTAAACAGTCACGAGATGCAATGGTGCCCATGCTGACTTTATCTTGATTATGGCATTCAGTGGAGCGTGAAAATACGCTTGCTGGCATGGTGTGTTTTAACGCCTCGGCTGTCCATGCCGAAATACCAATTTGAACCGCTTTAAAACCGTGATTAATCGGTTTACGTTCACCTGTCGCACCAGTTAAGTTAAAAGGTAATCCGTTATTGAACTTGTAATCCATTAACTGTGCCATTTGCCGATCAAGTAAATCAGCAATATTAGCTACTGCTGTTTTAAGCATATCCATTGCCATCGCAATATGACCACCATAAAAATGACCGCCATGAAGCACGCGTTCATTATCGCCATCAATGATGGGGTTGTCGTTGGCACTATTGAGTTCATTTTCGATCATTTGGCGCAGCCATGGCAGGCTATCTTGCAGTACTCCAATCACATGCGGCGCGCAACGCAATGAGTAACGATCTTGTAAACGATCACTGTTACGGGGAGGACGTTCAGCTTGTAGATCTGAGCGTAACCAGCTGGCAATTTGCTGTTGGCCTGGGTGGGGCTTTACTGCAAATAAGGCTTCATCAAAGTGGAAAGCGTTACCTTGAATACCCACAGACACCATAGCGGTAATTTTGGTCGCTAGTTGAGCCAGATACTCTGCGCGTTTATAAGCAATACAAGCCAATGCCGTCATCACTGAAGTGCCGTTCATCAATGCTAAGCCTTCTTTGGGCTTGAGTTTGATAGGTTTGATACCCAGCTCTTTAAAGACGTCTGCGGTTGGGCGAATTTGACCTTGGTAAATCACTTCGCGCTCACCAATCAGTGTCGCTGCGAGATAAGATAATGGGGTTAAATCACCACTGGCACCGACCGAACCTTCTTGTGGAATTCGAGGGCTAATATCATGATTGATCAAAGTAACAATTTGATTGAGTAGTGGGTGACTAACACCAGATACCCCTTGAGCTAATGAACATAAACGAGTCGCGAGTACAGCGCGCGCTTGTTGATGATCAAGATCATCGCCTAAACCACAGCCATGAAAACGGGTAAGGTTAAGCGGAAGATCATCGACAAGGTGAGTCGGGATCGCCACGGTACATGAATCACCATAACCTGTGGTCACGCCATATATGACCCCTTCTTCTTTTAATAATCGCTCAAGAAAAGCGACGCCGCGATCGATTTTACTGCTAAATGCGGCATCAGTGTTCATTTCAGCAGCGGCGCCATTACTGATGGCGACCACATCTTCAATCGTGAGTCGTTCAGCACCAAAGCGAATGGTTTGTTGGGGGATTGCGTGAGAGTTATTTGTCATCTTTTTTTCCACTAAGCTGCCAAAAATTAAAAAAGTTGTACCATTGTAATGGCGCTTGTAGCGTGTAGTGCTCAAGGCGAGTTGCATAGTGTTCAACCACTGTTTGTAAAGCGGCATTACGCGTGGCGCGAGGTAATATTATTTGCTCACTAAATGACTCAAAATAGACATCGAAGTGTGGGGTTGCTTGGCTATCATCACGTAGGCCAAATAATAAATAAACTGGGGTTTTTAGGATCGCTGCAAGAATAAATGGGCCTTGTGGAAACGGCGCTTGTTGGCCGAGAAAATTAGCCCAACTGACGCGAGTCTCATTAGCAACCGAGGTGCGATCGCCGACAATAACCACCCATTCTCCTCGTTCTATTTTTTGTTGAAGAATAATAGCAGTATCAGCGCCGAGTTGATTAACATGAATAAGATTGAGGTTAGCATCTGGATTGATTGCGTTTAAAACATGATTAAAACGTGCCGCATGCTCAGTAAAAACTAATGCATTAATTTTAATATTTTTATGACGTTGGCTAAGAGCACGACATAACTCAAGATTACCTAAGTGCGAGCCAAGAATGACCACACCTTGCTCACTGGACACAATATTATCAAAGTGATGTTGGCCATGAATGGTAAGATTATTAGCATTATAATCACCTTTCCAAGCGGCAAGTTTATCAAGCGTTGTGTGCCCAAATGACAATAAATGCTGGTAGCTAGAAAGATCAGTGGGTAATGGCTGTTGTTGTTGCTCGGCATAGTGGTGCAATTGTTGTAAATAGTGCTCTGAAGCCTGACGAGCGCTTTTACTGGTTAAATAATAATAACCAATCACTAATTTTAATAAGCCATTGACGGCCTTACGCCCTAGCAGGCTATAGATAGCCAATAAGATTTTAATACCTAAAATAGTGCCACGTTCGCTATTATTTGACCAGTGCAGAGAGCGTGAGTGGCGACGTTTGAGTAACCTTGGTATACGCGGCAACATACCGCAGAATAATTTGGTATGCATCCAACTGATTTTTACGTTATCCCATAATGCATCAAAATGAGAAATTCCTCCTTCAGGATAGATAACCTTGGTATCTATAAACTGAATATCGCCATTATTCCAATAGAAATACACCATTATTTCAGTATCAAATTCCATTCTTTGGCTAAAATGACGTTGTGCTAACAGCGGAATTATTGGCTCGATAGGATAACTACGAAAGCCACACATACTGTCTTTAATATCCAATGACAGTGTTTCAACCCATACCCAAAAATGAGTGATATAGCGGCCATATAAGCGTGATTTAGGCACTGAATCGTCGTAAATCGGCTTACCTGAAATAATTGCTTTAGGGTGTTGATGTGATAGACGAAGTAGATCTTGTACTGCTTCAAGATCATGTTGTCCATCAGCGTCTATCTGAATCGCATGGCTATAATTATGCTGATGGGCATGGTGTATGGCTGCGATTACTGCGCCACCTTTACCGCGATTTTTAGGCAACGTAATGACAGTAACGTTACTACGCAGTGCTTGCTGAGTAAGGATATCTTTGGTCGGCTGGTGACTGCCATCATCAATAATAATAATGGGATAAGCAAAAGTGTCTAATGCATCAATAATAGCAGGTACAGTTTGGCCGTGGTTATAACAAGGGATAATAAAACAAGGGTGAAACCAACTCATGCTGCTGCTCTCATGCTTATTCTGCCAGAAGAGTGAATGACTTGTTCGTTTTCAGGCGTTGTAGAACTAAAGCTAAAATGTAATTTTTGTTTGTCAACGATCCAATCAAGCGTCAGGATGATGGTGCTGTTGGGTAAAATGGGTTGTTGAAATTTAATCACATCCATTCCTCCAAACGCGGTTGGCATATTTTGAAAACAATCCCGTGCAAAATGGACCGCCCAATCAAGCTGGCTGACACCAGGTAACAACGCAAAGTTTGGAAAGTGGCCCTTAAAATCATCTAATTCACTATCGACACATAAAGTAATAACAGCGTGATGGTCAACAATATGGCGGTCAACTAAAGTCGGCATTGGTCTATTCATTGGTCGTTATTACTTATTGGTTAGGAATGTTAAACAGATTTTCAAGATCACGAATTAGTCGTTTGCCTTGGCTATTTAAGGGAATATCAGCCACTGGACGAAAATGACGAGGAATAGCGATAGGCTCTATCCATTGGCGTAATTGTTGACGTAACAGTAACCAAAATTTGCCTTTCCCCATCAGCTCTAGTTGCTCAACACCTTGTGCCGTTAGAGTGATCACTGCGCCAATGTGTATTCGCTGCTGATACTCTAACGGCAGTACTGCCGCTTCATTGATCGATTCAAGTTGGCACAAGCGCTGTTCAATTTCAGTGAGCGATATACGTTTCTCTTCAATTTTAATGACGCGATCAGTGCGGCCTTTGAGTTCAAAGTGATCATTGTCAATCAATACACAGTGATCACAAGTCTGATACCAATGTTTGGCATCGACAAAAGGAGAGCAAATTTTTAAGCATTGCTCAACATTGAGCGCAATCTTAACCACCTTAAAACGTGACCATGGCGTGGTGGGCTGCTGTTGCTGGCGATAACCAATTCCCCCTGTTTCAGTACTGCCAAACACTTCAAAAGGCAGTGTCTTACATAATTGTAGACACTGTTGCGCCGCAAGAAAGGGCAGAGGGCCGCCAGATGAAAATATCGCCTTGTACGGTGTAGTTGTGACATGATTATTGAGGCGCTTTAATAATGCCGGACTACTGATTAAGGTGTTATTGGTTGAAGCTTGCGCTGTGACCTGTTCAGGATATTCAAGATTAAAGCAATCAAAACTACGTCCGCTACATAACGGCCACAGTACACGAAATAATAAGCCATAAATATGCTGGTGCGAGACCGTACTGCAAATATGGCTATGGTGTAATTGCTGACCCCAAATAGCCTCTAATTGAGCGATTTCGTTATCCAGTAAATCAAGAGTTTTTATGATTGCTTTAGGTGTGCCACTTGAACCTGAGGTAAACAAGGTTAATTCAATATCAGTTAGCGTGAGTGCTGAAAAAACCACTTCAGCCATAACAGGTTGCTGTGGCTCATTGAGTAAGGTTGAGAGATTGATAGCGGTTAATGAAGCATCAACAGTCATCTCTGCATCATGTAATAGCACATCAAAATGTGCACTTAATTCAGCCAGTGCTGCGGGTTGGTGATTGCTAGGTAATATCAGTTGCTTATTTGCATGAATAACCGCCATAAAAGCGACGGCAAACACATAGCTATCTTTGCAACACACTGCAATTCGTGATTGTTCTATGGGTGCTAATTGCTGGCTTAAACAAAAAACATCTGCTCGAAATTGCGTCCATGAATGCTGGCTGAGACCATTAATTGCCACCGGATTAAGATGATGAGTAGGGCGTTGCATTAAAGTTGATAGCGAAATTAATGCAGCAGGTGTTATAGCTGTATCCATGACCGTTCTCGAGGGTTTATAATAAAAGTTAGTGCTTACTTAATCGGTGTTTTTACGGCGATACCACTGGCGAAATAACCACTCAGAGCCAAATAAGCTGCCTGCTAATATATAGCTGATAAAACCGTTATATAATGTCCATATGTGTAATGACATCAGACAAGTAATGAAAGCAATAGTGCCATTGATAATAAAAAAACCGCACCATATCTTTGTCACTTTACGGGTGTAGCTTACACCGCTAGCAGGTAAATCGGGTTCTTGTAAGCGTGCAATCCGCTCGATTAAGCTTTGTTGTTGCCATAAACTGCTACTAAATAGCCCTAGCATTAGTGCATTGATAATAACCGGGTAATAGAGCAACAACCCATGTTGCCGAAAAAGTGCACCTAATGTGACTAAGGTAATACCTGCGCCACCGCTTAACCAGCCAATATATTTTAGTTCTTTAAGTTGCGTCTGCTTCGCTGCGATAATTCGAACAATGAAAAATACTGCTAATAAAGCACCAACGGTTACTATCCCCCAACGACTAATGCCGTAATAAACTGCAATAGGGTAAGCAACTAAAGCTAATGCTGACAATATTGTTAGCAGACGCATTATCATTATTGAGCCTTAAGTAAATCAGCAACAGCGATAACAACATCATTAACGGTACGTACCGTTTTAAACTCATCTGCTTGAATTTTTTTACCGGTCAAATTTTGTAAACGTACAACGAGATCAACCGCATCAATGCTATCAAGATCAAGGTCTTGATAAAGATGAGAGTCTAAATGGATATCGTTAGCATCAAGTTCAAACAGCTCAACTAAAAGTGTTTTAACTTGGTCAAAAATCTGGTCGTTATTCATTTGAGTCATAATAATTACGCTTTGTTCTGGAAGATATAATCAGCAAGATTGGCCACTGATGCAAAATGTTGACGGGTGTTAGTATCATCTGCATCAATAACAATATTGTATGTTTTCTTGATTGCGAGTCCAAGTTCTAGGGCATCAATAGAATCTAACCCGAGGCCATCGTTAAAAAGAGGGGCATGGGTATCGATATCCTCAACGGTAATATCTTCCAAATTTAACACATCGATAATTAATGTTTTTAATTCTGTATGTAGTTGTTCCATATTACCTACTTCTGGTTAAGGTTAACGACAGTATAAATGTAGCTTAACTATCGGTTGGAAAAATAGCACTGGCTAAATGTTTATTAAGTTGTCGAGCTGCTGTGGTTGGAGAGTGATGCTCGGCTAAATACGGTGCGACACTGATTTTATTTTTTACTTCAATTAAAAAAAAGGGTTTTTGGTCGGGTATTTGATACCACTTTTGCTCTTTAGTTAAAAAGCGCGGCGATACCGTTATATGAATCACTCGTATATTAACCTGACTACGTATCGCGATTTGTGCCGCTCCACGCTGTAATTTTGCCGCTGCAGTGGTCGTTGTTCGAGTACCTTCTGGAAATATCAGTAATACATTACCTTGTTGCAAACGTTGACTACAGATATCTAATAGTGACTCAGGATCGCGATTAGGAATATAACCCGCCGCTTTAACAATGCCCTTAATAAAAGGATTATGCCAAATAGCCGCTTTGACAAGACAATCGCATTGGGGCAACTGCGATGCAATAAGTACATAGTCAATTAAGCTAGGATGATTAGCAACAATGATGCATTGCTTATCAGCTTGCAACGCCGCTAAATTATCAAACCGATAATCAATCACTTTTAAAAATCGCATCGTACGACAAAAAAAATTAAACGAGCGCTGAATAATAGTTTGTACTTTCATTTCACGTTGCTGAGCGTTTTTACTGAGTCCTAATATTATCGGGAACACAATAAAAGTAAGCACTAACGCACCACAGCCAAATAGAACAAAACAGCCAGCGGTTGCAATAAGCCGCCAACGTTTATTAAGCCACTGAGTGATAGAAGCTGAACTCATGATTGATATTGCCACTGCCAGTGTTGATTTTGAGCCTCAATAGACCATTGATTATCTTGATTAGCAAGATGCTTAATGATCGTCAGTGTTTGTGGATAGCAACTCACTGTGTGGTAGCGTTGAGTGGTTAATGTGGCTGTTGGCTGCCAACTTAATTGGCAGTCATTACCCTTTGATATCACCATCGCCAGTGCAAAGCTTGGATAGCGATGGCGTTCAAACTGCTGGTATGGTGACGGTAATGGTTGATCAAAATCGACCACTAATACGCGATGCTGTGGATATTGATTGAGATAACAGGCGACTTCAATCAGTGCCATATGAAGATTGTTTTCACCGCCAGCTAATGATGTCACCGCGATGGGTTGCTTGGTGGCAATAGTGTAGAGGCCTGCCGCGGTATTATGGACCGATTGTGAAAAAGCAATCGGTGAGGCGTCATCACCATTAATAATATCGTTAATTAAATCAACAGTGCGATGTAATTCGCCATGACGACTGGCAAAAACAATATAATCGATTTTATTTGATTCAGTGGCCATCAAAGCTGCTTGTAGTGCCAACTTACTCAGAGGGCTCATTCGACGGCGCATCATCGGCGGAATTTTATCGGCAGCTGGTGGTTGAGGCTCTATAAATGATGGGGTGTTAGCCCAACTCTGCCAATCTTGTTGGGTTGCTAAACCTGGGGCAAGGGCAATCCAATGGTCAATATTGAAATGAATGGTATTCATAGGCTCCACACAAACAGCGACATAATTAGGGCATTGGCAATAATAAGAGAAGTAAAAATAAAGTTTATCATTAAATCAATCAGATAACTGTGCAATTTATCAGCATCAATTAAATATTTTTATTTTGATGGTGTATTTTTTAGATTGTTGATATCAGCGTAATTATTAATATTGTTTGTTTTTAAACAGTACATCTTGAAATTAGCCCATTAAAATAGCGATATCATTTATCTCCACCTTGATTATAGGCTCAGTGTGACAGGTTTTACTAACGATCCATTTAATGCATTAGCGGCGAAAACAGAAGCTCAAAAATTAGCTTTTTCGCCAATAGTTTTTCATACCGCTCGAACGTTACGTGATTTAAAAATATTACAAGTATTGGATGATGCGGGTAAAAAAGGACTTAGTGCTGAGCAAATTTCCGTCGCAACCGAGGTGTCAGAATATGGTGTTAAAGTCTTATTAGACATGGCGTTAAGTGCCCATATTGTAACTTGGCAGCAGGACCGATATTGTTTAGCTAACCTTGGCTATTTCTTATTACATGATGGCATGACCAATGCCAATATGGATTTCACGGCGGATGTTTGTTACGCCGCAATGATGCATTTAACACAATCGATTCAACAGGGGAAACCAGCAGGACTTAAAGAACTCGGCGACTGGTCAACCATATACCAAGGGTTGTCACAATTACCGCCTCAAGCGAAACAAAGCTGGTTTGCTTTTGATCATTTTTATTCTGATCGTTCATTTCCATTATTATTAGCCAAAGTTTTCGCTCAGCCTCCACAGCGAATTTTTGATATCGGCGGTAATACTGGTAAGTGGGCATTACAATGTTGTCAGCATAATAAAGATGTCGAAGTGACGATTATTGATTTGCCTCAACAGATTGCTGTAGCCCTTGAACATGCACAGCTGGCCGGATTTTCTGAACGCATTAAAGGTTATGCTGTTGATATGCTTGATCGCAATCAAGCCTTACCCCAAGGGGCTGATGTGTGGTGGATGAGCCAGTTTTTAGATTGTTTTTCGCCGATGGAAATTTTAAGTATTTTACGTCGAGTAAGGCAAGCAATGCGCCCTGATGCCAAAGTGTATATTTTAGAATTATTTTGGGATGCTCAGCGCTATGAGGCTGCCTCTTATTGTTTAAATGCGACCTCGCTATACTTTACTTGTTTGGCAAATGGTAATAGTCGCTTTTATCGTAGTGAAGATTTTCTAGAGCTGGTAGCAGAGGCTGGTTTTATTGTGACAGAACGCGAAGATGATATTGGCTTAGGCCATACGTTACTGACGCTACAAGCAGGATAAAATAAGGATAGTGATAGTGACTCAACAACAGCGTACGCAAGTCGTGATTATCGGTGCAGGTCCTTCTGGATCTGTTGCTGCAGCATTGTTACATCAACAACAGATTGACGTTATTGTGCTAGAAAAAAGCACCTTTCCGCGTTTTTCAATTGGCGAAAGTTTATTACCTGCATGTATGGAAGTGATAGAGCAAGCACAGATGCTTGATGCTGTTACGGCTGCGGGATTTCAGTTTAAAGATGGGGCAGCGTTTCGTTATCAAGATAGGTATACCACTTTTGATTTTAACGATAAATTCACAGCAGGCCCTGCAACAACTTATCAAGTTCAGCGAGGACAGTTTGATAAAGTATTAGCTGATGAGGCGGTTACTCAAGGCGTTGAGATTCGTTACGAACACGCAGTTGAAGCGATTGAATGCTTAGAATCTAAGTCAGTGCTTACTGTCACTGGAGCAGATAAAAAATCATATACATTAGAAGCTGACTTTGTACTAGATGCCAGTGGTTTTGGGCGAGTATTACCACGGTTACTGGCGTTAGAGAAGCCATCACACTTGCCACCACGGCAAGCGATATTTTGTCATGTTACCGATCATATTAATGCCGAAAAGTGTTCGGTTGATTATGATCGTAATAAGATTTTAATCTCCGTTCATCCTCACTCTGCTGATGTGTGGTATTGGTTGATTCCGTTCAGTAATGGTACCTGTTCACTGGGTGTCGTTGCTCCACCACAGTGGCTAGCTGATTATGGTGATGATTCACTCGCAGTATTAAAACAGCTAGTTAATGAAGAACCGGGACTGGCAACAATTTTAGCCGCGGCAGAATATCCAATAAAAGCGGCAACCATTGAAGGTTATTCTGCCAACGTTACTCAATTGGCAACCTCAAATTACGCTTTGTTAGGTAATGCTGGTGAGTTTTTAGATCCGGTATTTTCTTCAGGTGTCACTATTGCAATGAAATCGGCACAATTAGCAGCCACCGTATTAACGCGTTCATTCGCCGGTGAGAAGGTTGATTGGCAATGTGATTATGCACAACCTCTGATGCTAGGTGTTGATACGTTTCGTACCTATGTTGAAGGGTGGTATTCCGGTGAGCTACAGCGTGTGATTTTTCATCCCAATCCTGATAGTAAAATTAAACAGATGATTTGCGCTATTCTTGCTGGCTACGCATGGGATACTAACAATCCGTTTGTGACTCAATCACAACGTCGATTAGCGGTTATTGCAGCTCTTTGTGCTGAATAAGTAAAGTATCTAACTAGCCGCGACATTCAACATTTTATAAGTGATGAATATCGTGGCTTTTTTATCAGTAATGACTAGCGAACCATATCTAGGTACAAGCTTTCAACTTTTGTACGGGCCCATTCAGTCTTACGTAAAAACTTGAGACTTGATTTGATGCTTGGATCATCATTAAAGCAACGAATGTTAATCCGTGCCCCTAATTCATTCCAGCCATAATGCTCAACAAGTTCAATTAATACTTTTTCTAACGTAATGCCGTGTAGCGGGTTATTTTTCTGTGTCATGTTGTATGCCGTCTTAGTGACTTATTAAAGGTACGTCGTTAATTAGTACTTAGTGTAACTGACAATGCGACGATCCCCAATGTTGTTTTAGTAGTAACCAAGTAAAATTTAACGTTTAAATCTAAGCTAACAATATGAATGGTCGTAAAGGTATTTAATAAATTTAACGTTAAATATATGACACATAAAATGACAGTAGCTAAAAATAAAGGTGTTGCTTTATATAGGATAAGTGTTGCTTATTATAATGGTAAAATCAGTTGAATATTATAATATTGATGAAGTACTACGGTAATTATAGTTGATAGCTTACCGTTAATATGGCTGTAATAACTTAATCGGTGGCTGCTTATTAATATTCTTGGTTTTTTTTCTGCGTAACAAAGCACATTTTTGACATCCGTTTCCAGCTAAATGATTCGTTGGTAATTGCAAGAATTCGCCATGAATACTACAAATAATAATGCCTTTTGTTCTCATGCTTTTGTATTCAAACAATGAATAATTATAGCGTTCACCATGAATTTTTTTTGCACTGGCGATGAATTGTTTAGTGGTCTTTTTTTGACGATTTTTTATACATTTTGGGCATCCAGAACCACGCAAATGTGCATCAGCTCGTTGACTAAAATTACCATGAATCGTGCATGTTATAACCCCTTTGTTAAGAGCCCCTGTATAGATGAAATGTTCATACTGATAACGGTTATTATGAATTTGACTTACCTTCTTTATGTAATCACTTTGTGACACTAATTGAGACGAAGCACACATAGGACAGCCTTTTCCTGCTAAATGTGCGTTTGGTGTTTGTTTAAAAATACCGTGAATCTGACAGTGGATACTCCCTTTCTGTAATGTCCCCTTATATATAAATTCCTCGTAAGTATATTTGTTGTTGTGAATGGCGTTAGCTCGAGCAATAAATTGACTTAGTGTCAGCTTTTTGGTGCCAGAACAGGCTTGGCAACCATGCCCAGCAAGATGAACATCTGGCCGTTGTTTAAAATTTCCATGGATTGGACAGGTAATAATGGCTGCCGTTTTGGCGTTTATATAATCAAAAAAAGTATAACTGTATTTTTGATTATGGCGTTTTTTGGCTTTGTTGATGAAAATTGCAGTACTATTTTTCACTGGATTAATGTTGCCTTGTTGGGGTGTTTTTGTTAACGGGAGTGTGAGCTGTTAATAGCTTCTTATTTGTCAGGGTAAGGTCAATAATGCAATTACGGATGAAATAGCGCTTTTTTAAACGAGGCTGAATCAGGAATATCAAAAATGCAATGTAAATAAAAATTAAAAAATGTTAATGATTACTTATGCGTAATACGCACATGATAATCTCGATCTTGAGCATCAACATCAAGAGCCAAAAATGGTAATCATTGTTTGCATTTATTTTGATGGCTATCACAAAACTGATCACGTAAATTTTGTACTGCAAACGATAGGCTGAAACATATTGAAAAATAAGCCTATTAGTAAGCACCGCATAATATATAAATTTCTATTATATATTTAATGGAGCTGCGTAATTGAATGTTTATGATGATAAGACATTATTTTAGTAATTATTCAGTTTTATACTTCGACAAGATATTTTGAAGTGTAATTACTGTTTTAATTAATTATTTTATATTATCTGTAATAAACATAATTAAGAAAAGGAGTCGTAATAATAAAAGTACAGACGGTGTAGAGGATTTAAATATGAAAGCAGGCTCAGGGTGTAACGATATTCTTTCTGCAGCAAAAGTCATATTACTCGGACAGTTAATACTTGGATGTTTATTTATATTATTCATTTGTATTACAAATAACACGTTTGGTGTGAAATCTGCAATTATCGGTGTAGCGATTGCTGTTATTCCTTCTTTGCTTGGGCTAGGTAGCGCAGCATATAAATTGAAGAAGAATGATGAAATTAATATCAAATATTTAGCCAAGCTGAATTCATTAGTTAAATGGGTTTATACCGCGGTAATGATATTGGTTGTGGTTCGTTTTATACCGGTTAATAGCGAAATTATGTTGCTGGCTTATAGTGTTACATTTTTAGGATGCTTTTTAACTCCGATACTTAACAAACCTCAATTTAGGATGACGTAAGGTGGAATCAGTAACTACCGCTCACGATTATATTGAGCACCATCTAACATTCTTCACTGTGGGTAAGGGTTTTTGGAGCATTAACATTGACTCCATGCTCATGGTTTGGTTGTTAGGTTTACTGTTTATCGGTGTTTTTCGATATGTTGCATCACGAGGAACCAGCGGGGTTCCGGGTAAGTTGCAATGTTTTATTGAAATAACCTATGAATTTGTAAATAACCTTGTTAAGGAAATTTTTCAAACAAAAGACAAGTTAATTGGGCCATTGGCATTAACTATTTTTGTTTGGGTTTTTCTTATGAACACAATTGACTTATTGCCAGTTGATTTCATTCCAGCATTTGCTCGCTTACTTGGTTTTGAGCATTTCCGTGAATTACCTTCTGCGGATGTCAATGTGCCTATGTCGATGGCAATTGGTGTGTTTATGTTAATCATAATTTACACACTAAAAACAAAAGGATTGCGTGGTTTTATTAAAGAACTAACGACACAACCTTTTGAAAGTCCATGGCTTTACCCGGTGAATTTAGTTTTGGAGTTAGTAACACTAATATCAAAACCAATTTCTCTCGGTCTGCGATTGTTCGGCAACATGTATGCGGGTGAAATGATTTTTATCCTTATTGCATTAATGCCGTGGTGGATGCAGTGGGCGCTCAGCGTTCCATGGGCACTATTCCACATTCTTATTGTGTTCTTACAAGCGTTTATCTTCATGGTATTAACGGTTGTTTATTTGGCAATGGCCACAGAAGAACATTAATAAATTAAGTTCGATTTGAGTTTTAACTATTTAATAATTTTGGAGTCATTCATGGATATTGTAAGTGCAGTTCTTTATGTTGCTGGTGCACTACTGATTGGTTTAGGTGCGGCGGGTGCGGCTGCTGGTATTGGTAACTTAGCAGGTAAATACCTTGAAGGTGTTGCACGTCAGCCGGACCTTATGCCGATGCTACGTACACAGTTCTTTATCATGATGGGTCTTGTCGATGCGGTTCCTATGATTGGTGTTGGTATTGGTCTTTACATCATCTTTGCTGTGGCTTAATAGCCAGAACTACCGTTATAAATCATAACGTTATTTAAATAGTGAGGATGGTATGAATTTAAATGCAACCATGCTTGGTCAAGCAATCTCTTTTGTGATTTTTGTTTGGCTATGTATGAAGTATGTCTGGCCGCCGCTAACTGCGTTAATTGAGCAACGCCAACGTGAAATTGCAGATGGGCTTATTCATACAGAAAACGCAGCTAAAGAACTCGACATCGCAAAAGCGAATGGCGCAAAAGTTTTGGAAGATGCGAAGAAAAGTGCGAGTGAGTTAGTTGAGCAAGGTAATAAGCGCCGAGCACAGATTATCGAAGATGCCCACGCTGAAGGCGAGAAAGAAAAAGCCCGTCTTGTAGCGCAAGGTCAAGCAGAGTTAGAAAGCGAACGTAATCGCATTCGTCAGGAACTACGTGCTGAAATGTCCGATATGGTCATTGAAACGGCTCAGAAACTGATTAATCGCAATTTGGATACTGATGCTAACCGCGATCTTGTTAATAAACTTATCACGGATATGTAACTGGAGAGCACATTATGTCAGATCCACTAACCATTGCTCAGCCCTATGCCAAAGCTGCATTTGATTATGCAGTTGCTAATCAGGCATTAGAACAATGGGAGCAAATGTTGACCATCGCAGCAACGGTTGCTAGCCAACCAATCATTGCTCAGCAGATTGAAGACAGCGAACAGTTAGGTGCTAGTGACTCAGAAGCGTTTACTGACATGTTCTTGGGCATTTGTGAAGGTCTACTGGATGAACATGGCCAGAACCTGATCAAAGTAATGGCTGAAAATGGACGTCTAAATGTGATCGTTCAGGTTGTCGAACTGTTTCATGAGCTTAAAGATGATTATGAGCGCATGGTTACTGCGCATGTCACTACGACTGAGCCATTAAGCATTCAACAACAAGCCAATTTAGTACAGGCGCTGCAAAAAAAATTAAATCGCAGTGTTGAGCTTGATTGCCACATCGATGAAACGCTAGTAGGCGGCATGCTGATCAAAGCTGGAGAGTTGGTGATTGACGGTACGCTTAAAAGCTCTATCAACCGACTCGCAACGAGCCTTCAGGCGTAATAGGTAATAGATATGCAACTAAACTCGAATGAAATTAGCGATTTAATTAGACAACGAATCGCCACCTTCAATGTGACAAGTCAAGCACGTAACGAAGGGACTATCGTCTCTGTAAGTGACGGTATTATTAATATCAATGGTCTTGCTGATGTTATGCAAGGTGAGATGATTGAACTGCCAGATAACCGCTATGCATTAGCGCTTAACTTAGAGCGCCACTCAGTGGGTGCGGTAGTGATGGGCCCGTATGCTGACCTTGCAGAAGGCATGAAAGTAACAGGTACTGGCCGTATTCTTGAAGTACCTGTAGGTAAAGGTTTATTAGGGCGTGTAGTGAATACCCTAGGTCAACCAATTGACGGTAAAGGCGCTATAGACAATGACGGTTTCGCACCGGTAGAAATCATTGCCCCTGGTGTTATTGACCGTAAGTCGGTTGATCAGCCTATCCAAACGGGCTACAAAGCGGTTGATGCGATGGTACCAATCGGTCGTGGTCAGCGTGAGCTTATCATTGGTGACCGTCAAACAGGTAAAACAGCGATGGCGATTGATGCCATCATTAACCAGAAAGATTCTGGCATCTACTCGGTATATGTTGCGATTGGCCAAAAAGCGTCAACCATTGCTAACGTGGTACGTAAGCTAGAAGAAAATGGTGCCCTACAAAATACTATCGTCGTAGTTGCATCGGCATCAGAAGCCGCAGCGTTACAGTACTTAGCACCTTATGCTGGTTGTACTATGGGTGAGTATTTCCGTGACCGTGGTGAAGATGCACTAATCGTATACGATGATTTATCAAAACAAGCAGTCGCTTATCGTCAAATTTCACTATTGCTTAAGCGTCCACCAGGTCGTGAAGCCTTTCCTGGTGATGTGTTCTACCTTCACTCACGTCTACTAGAGCGTGCATCACGTGTAAATGCTAACTATGTTGAGCGTTTCACTAATGGTGAAGTAACAGGTCAAACAGGTTCATTAACTGCGTTACCTATCATTGAAACCCAAGCGGGTGACGTATCAGCCTTCGTACCAACTAACGTAATTTCGATTACTGATGGTCAGATCTTCTTGCAGACTAACTTGTTTAACGCAGGTTTACGTCCAGCCGTTGACCCAGGTATTTCAGTATCGCGTGTAGGTGGTGCAGCTCAGACTAAAATCATCAAGAAGCTGTCAGGCGGTATTCGTACTGCACTTGCGCAGTACCGTGAATTAGCCGCATTTGCGCAGTTCTCATCGGATCTAGATGACGCAACCCGTAAGCAGCTTGACCACGGTGAAAAAGTAACAGAGCTGATGAAACAGAAGCAGTACGCACCAATGTCTGTCGCAGAGCAAGCACTTGCTATTTTCTCTGCTGAAAAAGGCTACTTGAACAGTGTTGAGTTATCACAAATAGGTGCATTTGAAGCAGCATTGATGGCATTTGCAAAAAGTCAGCACGCCGAGTTGCTTGCCTCAATCAATGAATCAGGTAATTACAACGATGATATCGAAGCAAGTCTGCATCAGCTTCTAAAAACATTCGTTGATACGCAGTCGTACTAAGTAACGCGAATACTTTCCGTCCGAACGACGCAGTATGAATGTAGATAGGAGCTAACCATGGCAAATGCAAAAGAGATCCGCACTAAAATCGCTAGCGTACAAAATACGCAAAAGATCACTAGTGCAATGCAAATGGTTGCCGCAAGTAAGATGCGTAAAGTTCAACACAACATGGAAGCGACCCGCCCTTACGCTGAGAATATGCGTAAGGTGATCGGGCACCTAACTTCCGGTTCGTTGGAATATAAGCATCCCTATCTTGAAGAGCGAGAAGTTAAACGAGTAGCTTACATCATTATTTCCTCAGACCGAGGATTGTGTGGTGGTTTGAACATTAACTTGTTCAAGAAAGCCATGGCAGATATGCGCCAATGGCGAGATCAAGGGGTTGATGTCGACACCACCTTGATCGGCTCAAAAGCAATTTCGTTTTTCCATCGCTTCGGCAACGTGATTGCACAAACATCAGGTATTGGTGACTCACCAAAACTCGAAGATATTTTAGGCCCGGTTAATGCCATGTTGGAGTTTTTCGACCAAGGAAAAATTGACCGTTTGTTCCTAGTTTACAACGAGTTTGTAAACACAATGGTGCAAATGCCAAAGGTAACTCAGTTGTTGCCTAACCCAGAACTTGAACAAGACGCGTCAGATGATGTGAATGAAAAAAGTCGTTGGGATTATATCTATGAGCCTGATCCTAAGCCGATCCTCAATGAATTGATGCTTCGTTATATCGAATCACAAGTCTATCAAGGCACCGTTGAGAGTATCGCTTGTGAACAAGCAGCACGAATGGTGGCAATGAAAGCAGCAACAGATAATGCGGGTGAGCTGATTAATGATCTTCAGCTGGTATATAACAAAGCCCGTCAAGCTGCAATCACCCAAGAGCTAAGTGAAATCGTAGCTGGGGCACAAGCCGTTTAAACAGAATTTTAAGGACATCAAATGAGTACTGGTAAGATTGTCAAAGTCATCGGCGCTGTCGTTGACGTTGAGTTTGATCAAGATAGCGTGCCTCGAGTATATGATGCGCTTACCTTAAGTGACAGTGAGCATGCAGCACTTGTATTAGAAGTACAGCAGCAAATTGGTAGCGGTGTTGTACGTTGTATCGCAATGGGTTCATCAGACGGTCTTCGTCGTGGTTTGGAAGTGGTTAATACTAATGCGCCAATTTCAGTGCCTGTCGGTGAAGAAACGCTTGGCCGTATCATGAACGTATTGGGTACCCCAATCGATGAGTGCGGTGACATTGGTGAAAAGAAAAAATATGCTATTCACCGCGCAGCACCGTCATATGAAGATCAATCTAATAGTTCAGAGCTGTTAGAGACTGGCGTTAAGGTTATCGACCTTATTTGTCCATTTGCCAAAGGTGGTAAAGTTGGTCTGTTTGGTGGTGCGGGTGTAGGTAAGACCGTTAACATGATGGAGCTTATCAACAACATCGCTAAAGCACACTCAGGTTTATCAGTATTTACCGGTGTGGGTGAACGTACACGTGAAGGTAACGACTTTTACTTCGAAATGAAAGAAGCCGGGGTACTTGATAAAGTTGCCATGGTTTACGGTCAGATGAACGAGCCACCGGGTAACCGTCTACGTGTAGCATTAACAGGCTTAACCATTGCGGAAAGTTTCCGTGATGAAGGTCGTGATGTATTGCTGTTCATCGATAATATCTACCGTTATACATTGGCAGGTACCGAAGTATCAGCACTGCTTGGCCGTATGCCATCAGCGGTAGGTTATCAGCCAACATTGGCTGAAGAGATGGGTGTACTACAAGAGCGTATTACCTCAACTAAAACGGGTTCTATTACATCTATTCAAGCGGTATATGTACCAGCCGATGACTTGACTGACCCATCGCCAGCAACAACCTTTGCTCACTTAGATGCAACCGTTGTACTGTCACGTAATATCGCTGCATTGGGTCTATACCCTGCTATTGACCCATTAGATTCAACGTCACGTCAGCTTGATCCATTGGTTGTTGGTCAAGAGCACTATGATGTTGCCCGTGGTGTACAGACAGTACTTCAGCGTTATAAAGAACTGAAAGATATTATTGCTATTTTAGGTATGGATGAATTATCTGAAGAAGATAAATTAACCGTATCTCGTGCACGTAAGATTGAACGTTTCCTAACTCAGCCTTACCACGTAGCAGAAGTATTTACTGGTCAAAAAGGTATTTTCGTTTCTCTTAAAGAGACTATCGCTGGCTTTAAAGGCCTATTAAGCGGTGAGTATGATGATATTCCAGAACAAGCATTCTTGTACTGCGGTAGCATTGAAAATGTACTCGAAAAAGCGAAAACCTTATAAGGCTTGAGGAGGCATTATGGCTATTGGCGTTACCGAGAACACGTTCCAACTCAATATCGTAAGTGCTGAGGGACCCTTGTTCTCTGGTCCAGCTCACGCGCTGGCAGTTTCAGGCTCCGATGGTGAGTTGGGTATTCGCCCTGGTCACTCTCCTTTATTGAGCCGACTAAAACCTGGTGTGGCAAGCTTCGTCACAGATTTAAAGGATCCCGAAGAAATCCTTTATATCTCAGGCGGTATAGTTGAAGTTCAGCCCAACGTAGTAACTGTACTTGCCGACACGGCAATGCATGGGAAGGACATTGATCAAGCCCGCGCTGATGAAGCTCGCCGCGCCGCCGAAGAAAACATCAACAAGCATGCTGATGATGTTAACTTCGCAATGGCGGAAATGGATCTGGCGAAAGCAATGGCACAATTACGTGCTGTTGAATTAACTCAGAAACAAATGCGCCGTTAAATCAGTTGGAATAATACGCTAACAGCACCTTGTGGCTAAATCACCATAGCGATTAAGGTGCGGTTATTGTCTTATACTTACTGATCCCCGTCTCTATAGGTCTCCAGCCTAATACCAAGGGACAAAATAATAAATATACAGGATGTTATTTATTATTGGTGAACGTAAGTTTACCGTCACTATCTAAAGCCCCTGCACTGTACCGAGCGTAGGGGCTTTTTTTATGTTTTTCATTAATAGTTAGCTGCCACACAATAAATATGAAAATGTGTTTGTAAATAAGTCAATAAAAGTGATTTACTGTTGATATGTTTGTAATTTGTGAGTAATGAATCACAGTTGCATGACTAAAACAACATGTTGTGACCAAGTGTGTCATTTTTAGCGGTAGAATTCTTTAAAATAGCCATAAAAAAATCAAGGTTAATTTAAGGATGATATTATGAAAAAACGCTATATTGCTTTAATCGCTGTTATTGGCATCGTTATTGGCTGGTTAACCTTAGGTGGAACACAAGCCGTACTTCATGCAACTTCAAGTACTGAATTTTGTGTATCGTGCCATACGATGCAAAAACCATTGGCTGAATATCAAGGTTCAGTTCACTTCAGTAACCAAAAAGGTATTCGTGCAGAATGTGCTGATTGCCATATCCCTAAAGATCCTATTGATTATTTAATTACCAAGGTTCGAGCGTCTAAAGACATCTACCATGAATTTGTTACCGGTAAAATTGATACTGATGCTAAGTATGAAGATCATCGTTTAGCAATGGCTGAAACGGTATGGGGACAAATGCGTGAAAACGATTCAGCTACTTGCCGTTCTTGCCATGACTTTGATGCAATGGAAACTTATGACCAATCAGTAAGTGCACAAAAAATGCATTTATACGCGCAAGAAAATAATCAAACCTGTATTGATTGTCATAAAGGTGTTGCTCACTTCGCACCGCAAGCTACGTTAGATACCTCCGCTTTTGATCACCTTTTTGACATGGCTAAAAATACTAAACCTGATGCAGTTAAAGTTTATCCAATTGAAGCCATCAAAATGGCTGATCTTGCGACGATTAATCCAACCGTTGAATTAACCACTGTCGCGCATAAAGATAACCAGCGTACGGTTATGGTATCAGGCTACCAAATGCAAGGTGCAGAATCTGTTATCTACATGGGTGAAGGGCAACGTTCAATCATCGCTACCTTAACTGATGCGGGAATTAAAGCATTAAAACTAGGCGATGCTAAAACTGACGCTTACGGTAATCAATGGCGTAGTGCAGAGTTAACAGGCTTGATTGAAGCACCTGTGCTTGCATCTAATCAACCGTTATGGGATTACGCAGAAGAACTCGATAACGTTTATTGTGCAACTTGCCACGCTAAAATTCCAGCCAATCATTTTACTGTTAACTCTTGGGGCCCTGTTGCAAAAAGCATGGGCGCACGTACTGATATCTCTGAGCTAAATCTTGAGATCTTAACTAAATTCTTCCAAAACCACGCGAAAGACGTGGCAAACCATAAATAAGGGAGTGACTATGACTACTATTACTCGTCGCGGCTTTTTAAAAGGCGCAGGTGCATCTGCTGGTGCATTAGCGATCACGTCAATCGCTCCGTTATCTGTGAACGCTTCTACGTTTGGACGTACAGATTCATTAATTCTAACTGCAGGTCGTATGGGTCCATTACTTTGTGAAGTCAAAGATGGACAGCTTATCTCAACCAAAAGTGGCTTAGCGCAAACGGTACCAAACAGCTTGCAACAAACGGGTCCATCACAGGTTTATACTAAAGCTCGTGTTAAATACCCAATGGTCCGTAAAGGTTATTTAGAGAACCCAAGCAACCCCCAAGGTGTTCGTGGTAGCGATGAATTTGTGCAAGTATCATGGGATGACGCTTACAAGTTAATTCATGAACAACATATGCGTATTCGTGAAACTTACGGTCCTCAATCTATCTTTGCTGGCTCTTACGGTTGGCGATCAAGTGGTGTGTTGCATAAAGCTCAAACACTACTGCAACGTTACATGAGTATGGCTGGTGGTTATGCTGGCCATTTAGGAGATTACTCAACGGGTGCAGCTCAAGTTATCATGCCGCACGTGGTTGGCTCTATCGAAGTATATGAACAACAAACCACTTATCCTGTAATTCTAGAGAACAGTGAAGTAGTTGTGTTGTGGGGCTTGAACCCAATCAATACCTTAAAGATTGCTTGGTCTTCAACCGATGGTCAAGGCCTTGAGTTTTTCCACCAACTGAAAAAATCAGGAAAAACCGTGATTATCATTGACCCAATGCGCTCAGAAACCGCTGAATTCTTTGGTGATAAAGCACAATGGATTGCACCTAATCCACAATCTGATGTAGCGATGATGATGGGTATTGCTCATCAATTAGTGAAAACACAGCAGCACGATACTGAATTCCTAGCTAAATACACCGTAGGCTTCGAACAATTTGAAGCATACTTAATGGGTAAAGAAGACGGTATTGAGAAATCCCCACAATGGGCTGAAGCTATTTGTGGTGTTCCTGCAAAACAGATGGAACTGCTGGCTAAGATCTTCAAAGAAAACCGCACCATGCTAATGGGTGGATGGGGTATGCAACGTCAACAATACGGCGAGCAACGTCACTGGATGCTAACCGTCCTTGCTTCAATGCTTGGTCAAATTGGCTTGCCGGGCGGTGGTTTTGGTTACTCATACCACTATTCAAATGGCGGAAACCCAACACGTGACGCAGGCGTACTCCCAGCAATGTCTCCTTCGTTAGGTGGAAGCTCAGCAGGCGGTAATGATTGGGCAATTCAAGGCTCAGTTACTGCCTTCCCTGTTGCTCGTATTGTTGAATGTTTAGAGAAACCGGGAACAGAATATCTACACAATGGCCATATACTCACTTTCCCAGTGTTGAAAATGATCTGGTGGGCGGGCGGTGCTAACTTTACCCATCACCAAGATACAAACCGCTTGATCAAAGCATGGCAAAAACCTGAGATGATCGTTATTTCAGAACCGTACTGGACTGCAGCAGCTAAACATGCGGATATCGTGCTACCAATTACGACTTCATTTGAGCGTAATGATATGACCATGACAGGTGATTACTCTAATCAACATCTTGTGCCGATGAAGCAAGTAGTTGAGCCTCAACATGAAGCCCGTAGTGACCTTGATGTTTTTGCTGATATGGCAGAGCACCTTAAACCTGGTGGGCGAAACGTTTATATGGAAAACAAAACGGAGATGGAATGGCTTCGTGATTTCTATAAAACAGCACAACAAGGCGGTCGTAATGCACGTATACCTATGATGAATTTCTCTAAGTTTTGGGAAGCGAATAAGCTTATTGAAATGAAGTGGAATGCAAAGAATGCTGAGTTTGTTCGCTTTGGTGATTTCCGTAAAGATCCAATCATGAACCCACTAGGCACGCCAAGTGGTAAGATTGAGATCTTCTCTAAAACTATCGAAAGTTACAAACTGGATGATTGTCCTCCACATCCAACGTGGATGGAACCAACCGAGTGGATGTTTAACTACACTGATGGCGAATTACAGTTAATGACGTCGCACTCAGCACACCGTTTGCACAGCCAATTTAACTATGCGGACCTTCGTAAAGAGTATGCAATTCAAGATCGTGAACCAATTACGATTCATCCAGAAGATGCCAAAGTACGTGGTATTAAAGATGGTGATTTAGTTCGTGCTTATAACCAACGTGGTCAAGTACTCGTCGGCGCACATGTTTCTGATGGTATTAAAAAAGGCAGCGTATGTATTCACGAAGGCGCATGGCCTGATTTAGATCCTAAAACAGGTATGTGTAAAAACGGCGGACCCAACGTATTAACGATGGATATTCCAACCTCTCGTTTAGCTAATGGTAATTGCGGCAACTCTGGAGTGGTAAAAATCGAAAAATATACCGGTGTTGCACCAACATTAACGGCATTTACTCCGCCAATGAATGGTTAATAATATAGTTCGCCTTATTTAAATATGACTAGATTCTAGTTGTAAAAGAAAATGAGGTGAACTATTTTTTTAGTAATGAGGTGGTTTTTATTTAGGAGGAGATTAAACAAATCATCATAACGATACTAACGGTAGTAATGACAGCATATATAAAAATATAAGAGTTATTACAGACATATATTGTTGTATTAACGATAAATATTTCTTTTAGTATTAAGTTAACATAGAGTTACTATAATAATGTTTAACTTATTCCAAAAAGGAATGTTTTGACAGGGTGTTATGTTAAATATTAATGTCATGTTTGTGTTAATGATGTTCCATTTAATAGATAAAGCTTTTAATAAATATATAATCGCATTTTTTTGCTAAAAGATTGTATATGAACTTTAGACAAGATATAAATGGATTAAGAGCCATAGCTGTTATTGCTGTGGTAATATTTCACTTCAATAGTACATTAATACCCGGAGGATTTGCTGGGGTTGATGTTTTTTTTGTTATATCAGGCTTTCTGATGACAAGTATTATATTTAGAGGGATAGGGAATAATAATTTTTCAATTCTTTCTTTTTATAAAGCACGTGCTATAAGAATAATACCTGCATTATTAGCTTTAAGTAGCGTGACATTTTTATTTTGTTGGTTTTTTCTTGTTCCATTAAAATTTGAAGCTTTAGGTCGTCATGTTCTAAGTAGTATCAGTTTTTTATCTAATATTACATATTGGAAAGAGTCAGGTTATTTTGATACATCATCTCAAACAAAATGGTTATTACATACTTGGTCACTGTCTGTTGAGTGGCAATTTTATATTATATATCCAATTGTTTTAGTTATTTTAAGTAAAATATTTTCTCTAAATCTAATTAAAAAACTTTTAGTTGTAACCACTATCTTAGGCTTAGGGTTGAGTGCGTATGCATCATATTATTGGCCATCACCGGCATATTATTTATTCCCTACGCGAGCATGGGAAATGATGGCAGGCGGTTTAGTTTTTCTTTATCCAGTAAAATTAAATGAGCCAGTAAAAAAATATACGAATATAGTGGGTTTTGTTTTAATAATTTGTTCTTATATTTTCATGTCAAAAGCTGATATGTGGCCTGGATATTTAGCATTAATTCCGGTGCTAGGTAGTGCTTTGATTATCTGGTCAAATAAGCAAGATAGTTTGATTACAAATAATAAGATAATGACAACTATTGGTTTATGGTCTTATTCTATTTACTTATGGCATTGGCCTGTCGTTGTTATCGGACATTATTTTAATATTGAGTATTGGACTGTTATTGGGATCCCATTATCAATCTTATTAGGCTACATGAGTTATACTTTTATCGAAAAAAATCGAGTAAGTCTTAAAGCAATATTATTACCTTATATTATTATTGCTGGAATTTCTTATATTGTTATTTCGAATATTAGCTTTTTTTATAATATACCAAACAATAAATTTGAAGCAATTGTTACAAATAAGGCTAAAGATAACAATGGAGCATATACTTGGAGTAGGCTCAGAAGTTTAAACAAAAAAGAACAATTTAGTCATGATGAAGGCAATAAAATGCTCATCATTGGTGATTCTCAAGCTGGTGATTTTGTAAATGTTATGTACGATGCTGGCTTTGCAGAAAAGTCTGAGATTATTTCACGGGTTGTAGAAGCAGATTGCGGATTTTTCTATTTAACGCCAAATCAACAACAAAAGGCTTTTTCTGATTCACCAACGATTAAAGATAATCAAATGTGGCAGAATAAGTGTCAAAGCTTCATTAAACATGTTGATGATGGCAATGTTGTTGAACAAGCTAATATTATTGTTCTTGCAATGTATTGGCGTGATGACAATATGCAATGGATTTTACAATCAATTGAAAATATTCGCAGTAAAAATCCGCGTGCAAAAATTTATGTTGTTGGTGGTAAGTCATTTAACCGTCAGATTTCGACACTAGCTTATGATGCTTATCGTAATAATATCGATATTGGTAATTATGCGGTAAAAAATATTGCTCAAAATAGTAAAGAAGATCGTGCCATACAGAATAAGATCTTTGAATCTAAAGCTAAATTGATAAATTATAACTACACATTTATTAATATGACTAATCTAATGTGTGATAGTCAAAAGTGTAATGTTATTGATGATAATGGTCATTCTTTTTACTACGATCGACGCCATACGACTCGTGACGGAACGAAATATATAGCGAAAAAATTATTAGAAAACAAAGTGTTCTAATTTTAATAAAATGGAAAAGCTGAGAGCTTTATTCTCAGCTTTTTAATATATATTACATAGTGTAGTTTGAAAATTGGTTTAACTACTGGCGAGATAGTGCTTATGATCGTAATTATTTTATTAGCCTATCAAAATGGACATAAATCTTATTAAGAGGCTAAAAACCAACCTCGACGTTCTTTTCTATAAATGATGCCCTGAGCTTCTAGCTCTAATAGTGCGTGCTTTACGGTTACACGGCTAGCATTAAAAATCTCGCTTAATTCACGTTCGGATGGGAGTCGTTTTGATTGAGTCGAAAAGAGTCCTCGTTCAATTTGCTGAAGTATCGTTTCACAAATAAGAGAGGGTGAAGATGATAATTGTTCGCTCATTATAACCATTGCTCATTTTTGTAAGTTGCTGATAAAGGTATCAGTACAGATAGCATAGCAATGGTATGTCATTATTATGTCATTACCATTTTAGTAATTTGTTCCAATCATCATTTATTACCATCAATAAAATAGAGTTTATTACAATCTTTAAGTTAAATTCATATTTAGAAAATTTCAATTTAGATGATATTTTAAGTGGTCATTATTGAATACAAATATTTCATTTATGGAATATTCTTCTTGAATTAAAAGCGATGCTGTTATTTTCTTGGTGAATACCTGTATTTATTAAGCTATTTTACATATGAAAAACAATGCTTAAGCATTGTTTTATAAAATACCAAATAATTTATTTAAACGAACAGTGTTTTAATCATCGATTTTTACGATTGATGTAATCATTTTTATTGAATGGCTTTTTTTTACTTCTCCTAGATTATGGCCGCATACGATAATTAGAGAATGAAAAATGAAAATTCTACCGTTTGTTTTATGCTCAACCTTACTAAGTACATCAGCTTTTGCTTCAAGCACTAATATTATTATTAATGCTCCAAATGCTGGCGTTCAAGACCCAGTTGTTAATGATCATATTGAAAGTGATAATGTTGTAGTGGGTAAAGACTCAACATTTTCCGGGGTTGGTAGCTTAATTATTGGTGCTAATAGTACAGGTCAAGATCAATCTGTTGCTATCGGTAATCATACCTCAGCTGCGGGTGAATCTATTGCATTAGGTGCCGGATCTGTAGCTAAAAATAATAGTATTGCTATCGGTAATCAGTCATATTCTGATGATGGTCAGGTTTCTATTGGTAATGAGTATCATCAACGTCGAATTGAAAATATGGCCGCAGGTCAAAAAGATACTGATGGTGTTAATGTTAGTCAGCTAACGCCATTAAAAGAGGGTATTGCGACAAATACAAATCAGATTAAAACCGTTGAAACCAATGTCGCTACCAACAGTACTGATATTACGAATAACAAAGGTGCCATCTCAACCAACAGTACTGATATTACGAACAACAAAGGTGCCATCACAACCAACAGCACTGATATTACGAATAACAAAGGTGCCATCACAACCAACAGCACTGATATTACGAATAACAAAGGTGCCATCACAACCAACAGCACTGATATTGCAAACAACAAAGGTGCTATCACAACCAACAGCACTGATATTGCAAACAACAAAGGTGCCATCTCAACCAACAGCACTGATATTACGAACAATAAAGGTGCCATCACAACCAATAGCACCAATATTACGACTAACACTGCAGGCATTACTACCAACAAAGGTGCTATCACAACCAACAGCACCAATATTACGACTAACACTGCAGGCATTACTACTAACAAAGGTGCCATCTCAACCAACAGCACTGATATTACGAACAACAAAGGCGCTATCACAACTAATAGTACCGATATTTTGACAAATAAAGGTGCGATTACGAGTAATAGAGCAGATATTAATAGCAATAGAAATACAATTTCGACTAATAGTGCTGCGATTGATCGTAATATTACCAATATTAATAATAATACGACTCATATTCGATCAAATACGGTAAATGTCCAAAAAAACACCTCAGAGATAACGAAAACTAAGCAATTGGCGACCACAAACCAAACGAATATTAGTAAAAATACGGACGGTATTAACACTAACCGAACCAATATCCAACATAACTCTGATCGGATTGATAATATTGACACAAGCAATAAGAAATATGTTGATAATAAATTTAATCAATTAAAAACTGATATTTATCAAGTGAGAAAGCGTGCTGATGCAGGAACCGCTTCTGCAATGGCAATGACTCAAATAGCAGCACCGTTAAATGGTTATAAATATAATATTGGTATAGGTATTGGTTCATATGGAGAACAAGCAGCAACAGCGATTGGTGCTAAGTTTAGAGTGAATCAGAGTACAACTGTTGGCTTAACATCATCTTATGACTCTCAGCATAACTTTGGTACATCAATTGGTGCGAATTGGTCATTTAACTAACCGTTGTTAGTCATTTGAGAGAAGGAAATACGCTTTTTTACAATCGAAACGATTAATTATTGTGAGGGTTTGTCGTCGTAGAATATGGATTTTTCGAAAAAATTAGTCATATGATTCAATTAGTAACGATGAGGTTGATGTATTATTACCATTATCAAAGCAATTTATATTCTTTATTAACAATAAAGTGGAACCTTCTTGTGCTTGATGGCTTTTTTTTCAGCGTTCAAAATCAGAGATCACACTTTAACTGGATTAATTTCCATTGAAAAATAACGAATATTGCTTAATTATTGATTAATGGACCTATAATAAATAGTAATTTATATTTTATTTTTGATCTTTAAATATAAAAAAAACCTAAAAAAGCGTATTTCTCTGTACTGTGTTTTTCATTAGATTTTTATGTAACTTATTGTTTTTAAATTTTTATTTCAGATATGTGTTTTTTGTTTTTAATGTTATTTATAGGTGCTATAACTAACAGTACCTAGTGGCGGTTAATTACATTCAGAAAATAAATTTCATCTTTGGTTGTGATATATGTTTATATACTGCCAACTTTAATACTGATATTCGTCTGAATTAAGACAATAAGCATTGTTGATTTTAACATGAATCAAAAAATAGAGATTCAACCGCAAAATACGATCCAGAGTTATATTGATGAGATATCAATAAGTAATCCAGTTACTAATAAATATTCAATGTCAATGACACGTGTGCAATGGCGAATTTGGTTATTAGCAACATTTGGAAAGTTTTTTGAGGGTATGATCGTTTTTATGATGGGGTTAACCCTACCATTATTGACCCTACAATTTCATTTAACAGAGCTACAGAAAGGTATAATTAGTTCCTCGATTCTGTTTGGTATTTTAATTGGAGCAAGTGCTCTGGGTGGGCTATCTGATCTTTATGGACGTAAGAAAATGTTCATTATTGAGATGGCTTTACTCTCTATTTGCTTAATAGGCATGGCAACGAGCCAAACCTATTTGAGTATTTTAGTGTTTAACTTTGGCATTGGTCTAGCTTTAGGGTGTGATTATCCTACAGCGCACTTAATGATATCTGAAAGTATTCCGTCTAAGAACCGCGGTAAGTTGGTTTTGGGGGCGTTTGCATTTCAATCTATTGGTGTTTTGCTGGGTATTTTAACCGGTATTTTTGTATTGACGTATGTAAACGACATCAATGCATGGCGAATAATGTATATTATTGCTTTGATTCCATCATTAGCGATTACGATTGCACGTTTCTTTATTCCTGAAAGTGCGCATTGGCTTTTGTCTAAAAATCGTAAAGCGGATGCTGAAAAATCATTGAAGCGGTTATTACATCGCTCGCAACAATCGTCGATGCCAATTGAAGAAACGCCGTGTGATGATGTTGAGTTATCGTCATGGTTGCATGGTTATAAACGGTTATTTAAAGAAAAATATCGTGCTAAAACTATTTTGGCATCAGTGCCTTGGTTTATTCAAGATCTTGGTACTTATGGTATTGGTATATTTACACCGGTTATTTTAGCATCGGTACTTGATCCTCATCAGGCTACGGGCGGAGATGCACTTCAGAATACGATTGCTAATACGATTTATTTGGCCAAAGGTACTGCAGTTATTGACTGTTTACTTATTGTTGGCGTTATCTGTGCAATTATTTTTTCTGAATCTATTGGCCGTATGAAGCTGCAAATTTATGGCTTTATTGGTTGTGCTGTTGGCTTATTATGTGCAGCTATTTCAGTAAAAATGCATGGTGATTATCAGATGTATCTGCTGTTTTTAGGCTTTATGTTATTTAATTTTATGAATAATCTTGGTCCGAATGCACAAACATATTTGATATCAGGTGAAGTGTTCCCGGTAAAAATTCGAGCTAAAGGTGCAGGTTTTGCAGCATCTGTTGCTAAGTTTGGTGCTATTTTAACGGCTTTTTTATTCCCTATTCTGTTACATGGAATTGGCGTGTTCTCACTTTTATTGTGTTTAGTTGTGACGTCACTGTTGGGCGCATGGGTAACACATAAGTACCGCTTTGAAACATCAGGTAAAAATATCGAGAATTTGTAAATACGGTATTAACCTTTGAATTATTAAGCACCAGTCAGTTACTGATTGGTGCTTTTTTAGTTTTTATCAATAGCTGAGAGCCACATTCGCTATTGTTCCTTGACCTTCCCCTTTGTATAAGCTTTATGATAATACTTTATTGATATGTTGATAAAAGAGAGCCAAATATGAGTTGCTGTAATAAAGCCCCCAAAGGTGGCGCAAGTTTAGGGTTATTATTAAAGTTAATTGGTGGCATTTTTGTAGTGTTATTAATTGCTTCTTATTGGCAGTGAGACACCGTTATGAAACCACCAGTAATTATGAGCCTCATCAGCGTTTAAAGTATCAGCTTTATGGTGATGCCGATCTACAAGCACGAGATAATCTTAATATTACGCCATTTTGTTGCGATAAAGTGGCAATTAGACGAGAAAATTTAGAACTTTCATCTGTTCTTTCACAAAGTATTATCTGTCTTTCTGTATAACTAATAATCACTGATGTTTTTTTAACCAGATATAATTAACAATGCGACTGTTCACATTTTTGTGCTGCGGTTAGGTATACACTCTAGTTCACATGGTGGCTTTGTCATGATGAACAACAATGTTAATCGTTGTTAGTGTTAATAAAGTTACCGGCTATTGTTGTTATACACGGAGACTGAATATGACTATCGGTAAGTACCTCAGATGGAAAGATGCGCAAGGGAAAGTGTTTCGTCCAGTGTCGTTAACCGGCACCGAGTTACTCAATGATCGCACTTTAAATAAAAGTACGGCGTTTACTCAAGAAGAGCGCGAAGCCTTTCAATTAACAGGGTTATTACCGCCACGAGTACAAACGTTTGATGATCAGCTTAACCGAGTTTATGACGGCTTTCGTAGTGCATCAACAGATATCGAAAAATACCTCTTTTTACGTTCATTGCAAGATCGAAATGAAACCCTGTTTTATGCGTTGTTATCGCGTCATGTAGAAGAAATGACGCCGATTATTTACACCCCTACGGTTGGTAAAGCGTGTCAAGAATTTAGCCATCGCTATCAAAAAGCCCGTGGACTATATATTACCGAAGAAAATATCCATGCAATGGGGGAGATGTCGCGCCATTTTATGGGCAAAGACATCAAAATTATTGTTGTAACTGATAGCCAAGGTATTTTAGGTATTGGTGATCAAGGTGTTGGCGGCATGGGGATCCCGATAGGTAAGTTATCACTTTATACGTTAGGTGCTGGAATTCACCCTGCTCATTGTTTACCGATTGTGTTAGATGTCGGGACTGATAACCAAGAGTTACTCGATGATCCGATGTATTTAGGCATTTCACGTAAACGACTACGTGGTGATGCTTATAAGCGCTTTATTAAAGCTTTTGTAAAACAAGTTAAACGTCATTTTCCAAAAGCAGTCTTGCAATGGGAAGATTTCAGTAAAGCCAATGCGTTTGATAATCTAAGCGATTATGAGGATAGCTTACCGTCTTTTAATGATGATATTCAAGGAACTGGCTCGGTTGTATTAGCGGGTATTTTAGGAGCATGTAAGATCAAGCAAGAGCGCTTAGTTGATCAAACCTATGTTATTTATGGTGCGGGCGCTGGTGGAGTAGGTGTTGCTGATCAGATCTATGCCGGATTACTAAAAGAAGGCTGTACCCACCATTCGGCACGGGCAAAAATTTTCATTCTTGATTCTCAAGGGGTGGTGTTTGATGATCGTGATGGTTTAGAAGATTATAAACGTCGCTATGCTAAACCCCGTTCAATTTCAGCTGGTTGGCATGCTGCTGAGTTAGGCAAAATTAGCCTAACAGAGTTAATCAATAATCACCCTGTGACGGTATTACTGGGTGCAAGTGGCATTGGCGGCTCGTTTACAATTGAGCATATTCAAAAGATGATGGAATATACACCAAGGCCAATTATCTTCCCGTTATCAAATCCCACCGCTAATTGCGAAGCTATTCCTGAAGCGATTTATCATTGGAGTGATGGTCAAGCAATCGTCGCAACAGGTAGCCCATTCTCAGATGTTGAATACAATGGTCATCAGTACCGTATTGGACAAGGGAATAATGTGTTTATTTTCCCAGGGGTTGGATTGGCATCAATTGTGTCGCAAACGGAGAAAATCACTCAAGATATGTTTACAACCGCATCTTATGCACTTGCTGAGTGTGTCAGTGATGAAGATATTGCAAGGGGCTGTATCTATCCTAGAATCAGTGCGTTGAAGACAGTATCAATCCATGTGGCACATACCATTTTAACCCAAATGCAAGCGACGGATGCGTGTAGCTATTTACGGAATAAAGATCTGAAACAAGTATTAGCCGAGCATATGTGGGAGCCGGTATACCTTCCTTATCGACGAGTATAAACTTACAACCTTGTAACTATTGTTAAAGCCATATTTTAACCAAATATGGCTTTTTTGCTTTTCTATTTAATTTCACCACTCGCAATCGAAACGTTTCGCTGGTAAAAATGTGAGCGAAATAACTTTTTTAAGTCTGTTTTTAGCCTTGAAAGCGATCATTCTCACAGCTTATATATTTCACTATGGTGAATTTTTTGCAGCGGTTTATTATTCACATCGAAACGTTTCGATAGCGTTTCCTGTCACTTATAAACACCAATTCAAAGACAGATAAATGAGTTATATAACGTGTAACGAGAAGGTCAATTAAATGAAGAAAAGCACTCTAATTAATGCAGAACTTTCGTACCTTGTGGCAACGCTAGGACATACCGATGAAATCACTATTTGTGATGCAGGCTTGCCAATTCCTCAACATGTACAACGTATCGATCTGGCGTTAACCCATGGCGTACCGAGTTTTCTCGATACCGTGAAAGTTATTTTATCTGAATCACAAATTGAAGCGGTGTTGATGGCAACGGAATTTGCAAAAGTCAGCCCTAAGCACCATCAAGCATTACTCGCTGTGCTTGACCAAGAGTGTTTAACAACGGGTAAATCAATTCAAATTGGTTATTTATCCCATGAAGAATTTAAACAACGTACTGCGCAAAGCCGTGCAGTGGTAAGAACCGGTGAATATACGCCGTATGCCAATATTATTTTCCAAACAGGCGTGGTGTTTTAAGGCATAAATCGAACATCTGGTTCGTTAGTCTATATCGAGTTGTTGCTCCATATAGATAAGGTCTACCTAAATATAAACAAATATCGCCCACGCTACGCGGTGTGGTGATTTTATGGAAGATACATTATGTTTATTAAAAATAATACAATTCAACATGCGGACGGTTTTTTAAATAAAACGCCAATATTCCAATTTTTATTATTATCGTCCGTGTTTGCACTTTGGTCTGCGGCTGCAGCGCTAAATGATGTATTGATTACCCAATTTAAATCCATTTTTGAACTGTCTAATTTTGCTTCAGCGCTGGTACAATCGGCATTTTATGGCGCTTATTTTTTAGTCGCAATCCCGGCATCGATGGTTGTTAAAAAATCCTCTTATAAATTGGCAATACTGCTTGGTTTAGCGTTATATATTTTAGGCTGTTTAATGTTCTTTCCAGCATCCCATGCTGGCACCTATACCATGTTCCTAGCTGCAATTTTTTGTATTGCGATTGGATTGTCGTTCCTTGAAACCTCATGTAATACTTATTCTGCGATGATTGGTGAGCCTGAGCGTTCGACACTGCGATTAAATATTTCTCATACTATTAACGCGATGGGTTACATCATTGGTCTATTACTTGGTAAACATCTTATTTTCCAAGAAGGTGTTGATGTTGGTCATATGATGGCGACCTTGACGGGACCTGAACTTGCCGCTTTTAAAGAACAAGTGTTACAACAAACATTAGAACCTTATAAGTGGTTAGTGGGTGTGATTGCAACGATTGCAATTTTAATTGCTGTGACTGAATACCCTAATTGTAAAGCGGCGACCGACAGTAAAGATAATCAGCCTTCGTTTGGTGAAACACTGTCTTATTTGATGGGTAATAAGCGTTTCTTTAAAGGTATTGTGACTCAGTTTGCTTATGTTGGTATGCAAGTCGCAGTATGGTCATTCACGATTCGTTTAGCGTTAGAGTTAGATCATAATATGGTTGAGCATGATGCGGCTAACTACTTATTGTATGCCTTCATTATGTACTTCTTAGGTAAGCTATTCGCGAACTACTTATTCACTAAAACCTCACAAGAAAATGTATTAATGGGCTATTCAGCCGTCGGTTTTGCTTGCTTGATGTATGTAACTTTTGTGCCTAACTTCAGTGCTGTTTGGGTTGCAGTAGGAACATCTGCGTTATTTGCGCCTTGCTGGGCAACGATTTTTGCATCAACGCTACAGTCTGTTGATACTCGTTACACAGAGACCGCGGGTGGTTTTGTGGTGATGTCTATTATCGGTGGTGCGGCTATTCCTGTGATTCAAGGCTTACTTGCCGATAATATTGGGCTTCAGTCATCATTCATTGTTAGTGCACTCTGTTTCGCGGTGGTATTCGTTTATTTCATGAGTGAAAAGCAATACAAGCAACGATTCAATTTTGTGGTTGCTAAAGCGTAATGTTTAACTGTGACCACTCAATAATGGGTGGTCAATTTTGTGAGGAATTAAAGATGTTTACCTTGCCGTTATCTAAAGAAAACTTTACCAAGCAAAGAACGTTGATCGCTCAATCTGAACATTTTGAAATTCATAGTTTTCTGTATAACTCAGGCGTCCATGCGGTTGAAATTAAAAATGCCAAGGGCCATTTAGTGGTACTGCCTTTTATGGGGCAGATGATTTGGGATGCACAGTTTTTGAATACCGACTTGTGTATGAAAAATATGTTCTCTGAACCTAAATTTGCCAAAACAATTGTTGAAACTTATGGCTGCTTTGCTTTTCACGCTGGCATGATCCGCATGGGATGCCCATCCCCACAAGATGATCATGCACTACATGGGGAAATGCCTTGTGCCACCATGGATAGCGCGTGGTTAGAAATTAATGATGACAGTGTTGTTATCAAAGGCAGTTATGAATATGTAATGGGGTTTGGTGATCATTATTTAGCGACACCTTCCGTAACGTTGAATAAAAACGCCAGTGTGTTTGATATTCAAATGGTGGTGAAAAACCTTGCCAGTGTAGATATGCCGTTGCAGTATATGTGTCATATCAATGCGACCTATGTTGAAAACGCCGTGATGACACAAAACATACCTGATGCAGCATTAATATTACGTGAAACAGTGCCTGCCCACGTACAACCGACACCGCAATGGTTGGCATACAACGACAGTTTAAAAACATCAGCACCGATTTCAATGTTGAACAATCCTGACATGCATGATCCTGAAATTGTGTATTTCATGGATGATATCGCAGGTTATGCTGATCGAGCGGTGTTTAAAATGCAACTTAGTGACGATAAATTTATGCAGACTGAGTTTAATACCCATGAATTTAATTGTGCTACGCGGTGGTTATTATGTAATGGCGATCAACAAGTCGCGGCGTTTGCATTACCAGCAACTTGTCGACCTGAGGGCTTTTTAGCCGCTAAAGAGTGTGGCAGCTTGCTGTATCTTCAACCACATGAAGAACGTTGCTTTACTGTGCGTACTGGTATTTGTCAGGGCGTATAACTAATTGCTATATGTGTGTTTTACTCTTTTCTTGACCATTGTTAGTTCGGTTAAAGGGAAGAGTAAAATAGATACTTTTGCTTTTTTGTCTCATGGTTAATTGCTGATTATAAAAAATCAAAAGCATCTATTTTTGTTATCTTGTATTAGAAAAGCTCACGAAGAGCCGAGGAAAATCCTATGAATAAGTTAGTGGTATTAGGTAGTGTTAACGCTGACCATGTTCTGCAAGTCCCTTCTTTTCCACGTCCGGGTGAGACGCTTCATGGGCGTAACTATCAAGTTATTCCTGGCGGAAAAGGGGCAAACCAAGCAGTGGCTGCGGCACGTTTACATGCCGACATTGGCTTTATTGCTTGTGTAGGAGATGATTCGTTTGGCATCAATATTCGTGAAAATTTCAAAATCGACGGTATTGATATCACCGCTGTGAAAATGCAACCAAACTGTCCTACAGGCATTGCCATGATTCAAGTATCAGACAATGGTGAAAATAGTATCTGCCTTTCTGCAGAAGCGAACGCTAAGCTAACCGCAACGGCAATTGCGCCTGACTTAGAGCGTATTCGCCAAGCCGATTATTTATTGATGCAATTAGAAACCCCGTTATGTGGGATTGAAAAAGCCGCCCAAGTAGCAAAGGCTGCCAATACGGTCGTGATTCTAAATCCAGCACCAGCACGCGCTTTATCTGATGATTTATTAGCGTGTGTGAATATTATCACGCCCAATGAAACCGAAGCTGAAGTGTTAACTGGCATCACGGTGACAGATGCTGACAGTGCGCAACGCGCGGCTAATGTTCTGCATGCAAAAGGCATTAAGACTGTGATGATCACCCTTGGCGCCAAAGGTGTATGGCTAAGTCAGAATGGTAATGGTGATATTATTGCAGGGTTTCGTGTTGAAGCGACCGATACAACCGCCGCAGGTGATACCTTTAATGGTGCGTTCGTGACTGGTTTGTTAGAAGATTTACCTTTAGAATCAGCAGTTAAATTCGCTCATGCTGCTGCTGCCATTTCGGTTACTCGCTTTGGTGCGCAAACCTCGATTCCAACTCGTGATGAGGTTGATGATTTTCTAGCTCAGCAATCATAGTGTAAGCAAGCACTTAACTAAGGAAAAATAACATGGCAACGATGAAAGATATCGCAAAATTAGCAGGGGTTTCTACATCTACTGTGAGCCATGTTATTAACAACACCCGCTTTGTCAGTGATGAAATATCAGCCCGGGTTAATAATGCCGCTAAAGAACTTCATTACAGCGGGCCATCAGTATTGGCGCGCAGTTTTAAGGTTAATCGCACCAAAACCTTAGGCATGTTAGTGACCACATCAACCAACCCTTTTTTTGGTGAAGTGGTTAAAGGTGTTGAGCGTAGCTGTTATCAACAGGGTTATAGCCTTATTTTATGTAATACCGAAGGTGATCACCAACGGATGCACGAATCAATTAATACCTTATTGCAAAAGCGTGTTGATGGCTTAATTTTGATGTGTTCGTCATTAGAAGGCGAGCAGATCGATGTGTTTGAGCATTACCCTGATATTCCCGTTGTGGTGATGGATTGGGGCTCAATGTTATTTACTAGCGATAAGATTCAAGATAATTCGCTACGGGGTGGCTATATGGCAACTCAATATTTGATAACCGCAGGCCATACTGAGATTGGTTGTATTACCGGGCCTTTGGTTCGTTACCAAGCGCAAATGCGTTATGAAGGTTATAAACGGGCGATGAACGAGGCAAAATTAAGTTTTAATTCAAGCTGGATTGTCGAATCTAATTTTGAATGTGAAGGTGGCTATACTGCCTTTATGGAAATGTATCAGCATGGCCGTTTACCGAGTGCCATTTTTGTGGCGAATGACATGATGGCAATGGGGGTTATCAATGCGGCTAATGAATGTGGGGTTAATATTCCTAATGATTTATCCGTGATTGGTTATGACGATATTCATATCGCAAAATTTATGTCACCGGCATTGACCACCATCCATCAGCCAAAGTATCGATTAGGACAGGCTGCAGTGGAAACCTTACTTAAACGATTAGATAATCCAGCCAGTGATGCTCAAACCATTCAACTTGAGCCAACTTTAGTCACTCGTAATAGTGTGAAGATTATCGCGAATTAATCTGTCGTATCTGCCAATATTGAACAACATAATATGTGACTAAGATGATAAGTTTCCCCGCTTATCATCTTTTTTTTGCTCAAAGAGTATCAACTAACACCAATAGCTTATAATTTAGATATCGATATATTATCGATGACATTGATGTTCTTCATGTCATGACTCAATAGATAACGTTGTGAAAGGAGAGCAGGCAATTGAAACGTAAAATAGACGACTCATTATCAGTGTGGCTTGATGAATTTAATCTGCAATTGGCGGCATTAAATGCAACAGGCGTTCCATTGAGTGCAACGCGCGCGCGGCAAGGATTAGCCACTATTACCCAGTCATTGGTGACTGATATCCCCCATATAGCAATGATTACTGATGATGCGATTGAACATGTACCGATCAGGGTCTATCATCCGCAACCTCTACAGCCATTACCTATTTTGATGTATTTGCATGGTGGCGGCCATGTTGCCGGTAGTATTGCTGTTTATGATCCTGTTTGTCGTAAATTGGCACTAGCCAGCCAGCATATTGTGGTTGCCATTGATTACCGTTTAGCGCCTGAACATCCTTATCCTGCTGCTGTGGATGATGGTTATTTGTGTTTGCAGCAGTTATTGCCTCAATTGGATAGAATGGCAGTTAATTATTTACCACAAGTTTCTATTGGTGGTGATTCTGCGGGGGGCGCACTTGCAGCTACATTGTGTGCATTGGCTCAACAAGACAATAGAATATCAATCCATAAGCAAGTACTTATTTATCCAAGCCTTGATTACACTTTATCTTTACCTTCAACGGTGATTAATGGCCGTAATTATTTTCTCCAGACAGATAAAATTGAGTGGTATTTTGATCAATATTTTGCAGCTAAAGATGATAGATATAAGGCCTCGCCATTATGGCTAGCGATTAGTGAACATTTTCCGGCAACATTAGTGATCACGACCGAGTTTTGTCCCTTACGTGATGATGGTCGCTATTATTATCAGAAATTATGCCAGCAAGGTGTCAGTGCTCAGCATTATCATGTGCCGAATATGGTGCATGCTTTTTTAAATTTAGAGAATGTAGTACCGACCCATTGTCAGCAAGTATATGAGAGAATAAATACGTTTTTAGCTATAGACGAGGCGTAAAACAAATAAAGTCGTAAGTAATAATTGGAAAGATAACTTACGACTTAATGCTGAAAAGAAATAAGTTTCATTATTCAAAAATTGATTCTAGTAGTGAATATAAGCCACGCAGTAAATCCATATAACACCTTCCATAGTGAGCTATCTTGTTGGTATACATTGTCATTTGTTCTAAATCTAGAATAGTGTGATTACACATTAAGTCAATGGCAGTTGAGTGAAAAAAGTGTATATTGTGAATATTGATCACGATTTGTTATTAAATAGTAATCAATGGTGTTTTATCAATATCTTTTGAGTGGTATTAATCACAACATCGACTGACATGAGGATTATGGATGATAACTCGTTTTAAGCATTTAGCTGCAGCATTTGAACCTTTTATGTTATTGATGGGAGTTGTAGGTCCATTAGCAACACTGCCACAGTTATATAAATTATTTTTTTCTCATAGTGAGCATGCTTTAGGATTATCGCTAACCACTTGGGTGCTTTATGCGCTCCTCGCTGCATTATGGGCTGTGTACGGTTTTGTTCATAAAAACCCACCTATTTGGGTTGGCAACAGCCTTGGATTTTTAATGGATATGGCAATGGTTATGGGTATTTTTTGGCATACAGGTGGTACGTTTTAACGCTATGTATGACTGAGGTATATAGCTAGTTTAATAATGGTCATTGTTTTCGCTTTTACAGATATTCAACTTTCAGTTGTGATGTTGTGGCTAAAAGTAAAATAATGGCCATTTTTTGATCGAGAAATAGTGATATCAGTGCTTTTTTGCTTTCATTTTATCCTTTATCGTAACCAAACGAAAATTAATAACGGAAGGATAAAGGAATAATGAAACATGCTAATTTAGCGGTATCTATTGCCGTAGCGTTATCAACATTGATCGTACCTACCTCTGTATTTGCTCAACCTAACGCTACCTCGATAGTTAATCATCAACAATCACAGCCGTTAGTGGAGTATCAAGCATTACGCCAACGTTGGGCGACGAGCTTTCTTGGTGATGCGACTATTCCTTTTGATGACACTTTAAAACAAACCGTTATTACAACCAATAATGCCGCAGATCGATATTGGTCATCAATGTTAACTGATTCTACCCGCACTAGTTTGTGGAGTGATGTGGTATTAGATCTACAAACGGATGCTGGCAAAAAAGTATTAGGTGCCAATATTCGTGCTTCTTATCAACGCTTATTTGATATGGCAAAAGCTTACCATTTACGTGATGGGCAGTTACAGAATAATGCTGAATTACTGAGTGCCATTATTGATGGTATGGCATTTCTAAATCAACATTATTATAAAGTTGGCGCGCAAGAATGGGGTAACTGGTGGCATTGGGAACTGGGTACGCCAAAAGATATTCATAATATTTTAGTATTGTTATATGACCAATTACCGCCACAATTAATTACTGCTCACACGCAAGCCACCCGTTATTTCACGCCAGAAGCTACCCATTTAGGTGCCGGACCTGGTGCTGATGTGTCAAGTAATCCTCATTACCGTTTATCGACAGGGGGGAACCGTACAGATAATACTCAAGTGGTTATTCTGCGCGGTATTCTAGATAACAATAGCGCTGAAATAGAAGCTGCTATTGCCGCTTTATCACCTGTTGTGGCTGAAGTGACAACCAGTGATGGTTTTTATAGTGATGGTAGTTTTTTACAGCATTATGATATTGCCTATAACGGTACTTACGGCAATGTGTTACTCAATGGCCTCGGTGCACAATTAGATTTAGTCGCAGGATCGCCTTGGCAAGCAACTGATCCAGTACTTAAAAATATTTATCCGATTATTTTTAAAAGTTACGCGCCATTATTAGAGCGCGGTAGCATGATGGAATTTGTCAATGGACGTGCAATATCTCGACCCAAAGAACAAGGTCATCATGTGGGCCATTTAGTCATTGCATCACTATTGCATTATATTGATGGTGCTGAGCCTCAGGCAAAAGCACAGTTGCAAAATCTGATTAAAACTCAAATTACTCAAGACACATCTTTTGACTTGTTCACCTCGATTAAGCATGTCGGCAATTACCAAAAAGCAAAAGTACTCGTGGCTGATACCACTATTAATGGTGAACAACAACAGCAAGGATTCTTTAACTACCCAGCGATGGATCGGGCGGTCTATCGTGGTGATGACTGGAGCTTCAGTTTAGCGATGCACTCTAGTCGGTTAGGTAATTTTGAGTGTATGAATAATGAAAATAAACAAGGGTGGTTCACCGGTGATGGCATGGGTTACCTCTATAATGGTCAACTTGATCATTACCACAATTATTGGCCAGCAGTAAACCGTTACCGCCTTGAAGGTACCACGGTTGATAACCAAGTAATGGCTGATTGTGATGGTCAGCGCAATCAAATTAGAGGAGGGCGTCAAACACAAATGGATTGGGTTGGCTCGCTACGTTTTGATGATATTGGTGCTGCGGGAATGATGTTCAGTAATTGGAATAATACCCTCACGGCTAACAAATCATGGTTTATGTTTGAAGATGAAATTGTGATGCTTGGTTCTGATATTAAGTCGACGACACCAGCAGATATAACCACTACTGTAATGAACCGAAAATTAGCCGATGTCGGTAACAATAAGTTGTTTGTTAATGGTAAACGCTGGCAACCACAGTTAAACCATACTATGAAGTTACGCACATTAACTCTGACTAATAGCAAGCTTGATGACAGTGATATTAGCTATGTATTTCTAAAACCAACAACTGTCACCGTTGAACAGCAGTTAAGAACAGGTGATTGGAGTGATGTTGGTGTACATAGTGGACAAGTTAGCGCCAATTTTGTTGCTGCAACTATCGCACAAACAGCTGCAAATGATCACTATGCTTATGTATTAATGCCTAATGCTGATAAAGAGGATGTACAAGATTTTATTGATGAAATGCCGATTAAAGTACGTCGTAACGATAATTTAGCCCATATTGTCACCCATAAAGATCAAGCTATAACTGCTGCTAATATATGGACAGATCAAGGTGTTAAAGTCACTAACCAGCTTAGTGCATTTTCAAAAATGGCGCTGATGGTTGAAAAAGATGATCGTGAGTTAAAGCTTGCGGTGAGTGATCCATTACAAACACAAACAATGTTACATCTCAGCTTGCATAAGCCGGTTGAAATTGAAACTGATATTGAGCAACGGTTGCAGCTTGATGGTCAGGGAAATCTGATGATTAATGTCGATGGGTTAGTTGGCCAAAGTTATGCCTTTACACTAAAAAGAGTTGCTGCTGACTAATTATTGAGTCACTGATATAGCCGTCACTAAATAGATAATACAATTTCTATTGGTGACGGTTTTTTTCATTTGGTGTTTTTTTGATAAAAAAACTTACGTTATCTTTCATTTTGTTTTGTTTGTGATCTTAGCCGCTTTAATCTTTCGTTTTCTTTCGTATGATGCCTTATCAGTATTTCGAAAGCATTTAAAGGTTAATTATGGCGCAGTCCTCATTTCCGTCTCAGCAAGCACGTTTTCATATGATGGCTAAGCCAACCAGTTATCGCTGTAATTTAAAATGTGATTATTGTTTCTATTTAGAAAAAGAAACTGTTGTCGGTAATACCAGTGCTAACCGTTGTAGCTCGACTGTAAATACTGCGACTTCAAGTGCTACTGTGGCGAGTAGTGATCAAATGTCAGATGCAACCCTAAAGCGTTATGTACGTCATTATATTGCCAGTCAAAATAGTAACGATATCGACTTTTCATGGCAGGGGGGAGAGCCGACGCTCGCGGGATTAGACTTTTATCGTAACGTGGTTAAATACCAAGCCCAATATGGCGCAGGGAAAAACATAACCAATAGTTTTCAAACTAATGCGGTAGCTATAAATCGTCAGTGGGCGCAATTTTTTGCAGAGCATAAGTTTTTAATCGGTGTCTCAGTTGATGGTACGCCAGATGTTCATGATAAATATCGTATATCTGTTAATGGTAAACCTACTTTTGAACGGGTTAAAAAAGCGATTGAATTACTTTTAGAATATCAGGTTGAATTTAATATTCTAACGGTTATCAATGATCAAAATTGGAACAAAGGCCGTGAAACCTACCGCTTTTTAACTTCATTAGGCGCCCGCCACTTACAGTTTATTCCTATTGTTGAAGTTCAACCTCAATATCAGGCCGATAGTAGTGGTCATTATTCACCGCAAAAAGACGCACCATTAACCCATTTTTCTGTGCCTGCTGATGGTTATGGTCAGTTTATGAGTGAGGTGTTTGATGAGTGGTTACAGCACGATGTTGGTACAGTGTTTGTACGCATGTTTGACAGTATTTTAGCGACATGGCTTGGTTATCCCGCTTCTGTGTGTGTGCAGTCAAAACAGTGTGGTCAAGCGATGGTGATTGAAGCCAATGGTGATATTTATTCGTGTGATCACTATGTTTATCCCGCTAATAAACTGGGCAATATTGCTAATACCGATCTGGTTAAGTTAGCCACCAGTAAACAGCAACAACGGTTCGGAAATGCGAAATCGCAAAAATTGACCCAACAATGCCAGCAATGTGAGGTCCATGGTTTGTGTTATGGCGGTTGTCCGAAACACCGCTTGGTGACTGTGGCAGGCGAAAAGCATAAACAAAATTATTTGTGTCGCTCATACCAACAGATCTTCCGCCATACCGCACCTGCAATGCATATGATGAGTCAGGCGATTCAGCAAGGCGGAACTGCGGTAGATGCATTGCCTTATTTAGCCCAATTACGCTCAGCATAATATTGATCATTAAATTGAATTTTAAGACGTATTGCTGTGTGTTACAGCAGTATATTACAAGGAGTATACAATGAACCTGTCCTCGACGAAGAAGACAATAATTGCAAGTTTTGTGGCTGCTGCTTGCATGACCTCTGTTGCTGTAGCAAACGCTGCTCCAACAACGGCCATTGAGAAACAGCCCAATGTGTTATTAGTAGTTATGGACGATCTGGGGACAGGTCAGTTAGATTTTGCATTAGACAGTTTGAATAAAAAAACCTTAGCTGAACGCCCAGTACCCGTTCGCTATCAAGGTGATTTTGATAAAATGGTCGATGCAGCTAAGCGGGCAATGCCAACCGTTGCAAGTCTCGCTCAGCAAGGCGTGAAAATGACCAACGCTTTTGTGGCTCATCCGGTTTGTGGTCCTTCACGTGCAGGTATTTTTACGGGTCGTTATCCAACCAGTTTTGGTACTTACAGTAATGATGATGCTCTGCAAGGTGTACCGCTAGATATCAAATTATTACCGGCATTATTTCAAGAGAACGGTTATAACACCGCTAATATCGGTAAATGGCACAATGCTAAAATTAGCAGTAAAAATGCTGTTGCTGATAATAATAAAACCCGTGATTACCATGATAACCAAATACCGGTAACCCCAAAAGAATATGCGCCAGAAAGCCGTGGCTTTGATTATTCTTACAGTTTTTACGCCTCTGGTGCCGCGTTATGGGATTCACCTGCTATTTATCAAAATGGTAAAAACATTCCAGCACCGGGTTATTTAACCCACAACTTAACCAATGAAGCGTTGCAATTTATCGAGCAAAGTGACGATAAACCGTTCTTTATTAACCTCGCTTTTAGTGTGCCACATATTCCATTGGAAGAAGCGTCACCAGCGAAATATATGGAGCGTTTTAATACTGGTAATGTTGAAGCCGATAAATATTTTGCGGCGATCAATGCTGCCGATGAGGGGCTTGGGCAAATAGTTGAACTGCTTAAGAAAAAAGGTGAGTTAGACAATACACTGATATTTTTCTTATCTGATAATGGCGCAGTACATGAATCGCCAATGCCAATGAATGGTATGGATCGTGGCTATAAAGGCCAGATGTACAATGGCGGTGTACGGGTACCGTTTGTGGCATATTGGCCTAAACATATTCCTGCTGGTGGCACTAACGATACTCTGATCTCGGCATTAGATATTCTTCCTACAGCATTGACTGCTGCGGGTATTAAGATCCCTGCTGAAATGCAGCTTGACGGTAAAAATATTTTGCCTGTGCTTGAAGGTAAAACGCAGCAATCGCCGCATCAATATATTTATTGGGCAGGCCCTGGTGCGAAGCATTATAGCGCAGAAAACGATGCGTTCTGGCATGGCTACTGGAAATGGATCACCTATGAATCTAATGACATTCCTAAAAACCCAAATTTAGAAAAATTATCTAAAGGTTCATGGGCAATTCGAGATCAAGACTGGGCATTGTATTTCTATGATGATGGCACCAATAGCGTGAAATTATTTAATGACAAGCTTGATCCAAGTGAATCAAAAGATCTGGCTCAGCAATATCCACAAAAAGTGAAGCAAATGAAACAAGCTTTCTATGAGTGGATCAAAGATAAACCAAAGCCTGTTGCATGGGGACAAGATCGCTACCAAGTACTAACAGAATCAGCAAAAGGTTAATAACTGCTCAAATATATCGCACTGCCATTATATTGAAGTAATATCAATATGATTGTGGTGCGTTATTGTTCATGGAGGATAACAAGAATGAATGATGTACAAGCCACAGTTGCAGCACCTGATACTAAAGTCAATATCGAACAAACCTCTCTAAACACAGTATTGTCACCGCCTTATAAAGCGAAAAATATTTCAGCCATCGAGCGACCAACGATTGCCTATGAACATCCAACGGCTGCGATGTATGTGCAATTATTTAAACAGCGACTAGTGCGTTTAAAAATGAAAGCGACGACTTACTCGATTAATGATGCAGCGGTAGCAGATTATTTTGCTAAACCTAATGTAAGCATTGAGAACAAGTGCCAACACTTAGTGCGTTATGTTGCTGAAGCGTTTGAACATTATTCGGTGTGGGATTATAGCCATGCTTATTATCCGGGACGTCCAAGTCAACAAAATGCTCGTACAGATGCGATGGAAGGTACCAGCAGAGTATTACCGACGTTAGCGGCATGGTTAAGTCACCATGGTCCACAACCATTAGTCGGTTTAAATGATAAGCCGTTAGATATTGTGACAATGTTACGTCAGGCTTTTTTAGCGGGAACAAACCCACAACATGCTGGCTATTGGGGCCAATTACACGACTATGATCAGCGTATTTGTGAAAGTGCCGATTTAGCATTGGCATTATGGCTCAGCCGTGAATATGTTTGGCAACAAATAACAGCAGCACAACAAGCGCAAATCATTACCTGGTTTAAACAAGTTAACCACTGTCAAACTGTTGATAATAATTGGCATTTATTTCCACTAACGGTGCAATTAGTTATTAAAGCACTCACTGGCGAAGATAGTGTTGCTTATGATAAGTACCAACGAATTAAAGAGTTTCATGTGGGTGATGGTTGGTTCCGTGATGGTGCTAAAGGCAATTATGATTACTACAACGCATGGGGATTTCATTATTCGCTTTATTGGCTTGATCAAATCGATGCCAATTTTGATCGCGACTTTATTCATCAAACCTTAGCGGATTTTGTCAGCCAATATCGCTATTTCTTTACTGCTGAAGGCCTACCTTTCTTTGGTCGTAGTGCTTGCTATCGTCTTGCCGCTGCAGCGCCTTTGATTATGGCCGTTGATCAACACAGTGCGGTGATTTCTGCAGGTGAAGCTCAACGCGCATTTGCGACCAGTTTAGAATATTTTATCAGTAATGGTGCGATGCAACATGGCGCACCAACCCAAGGGCTGTTTGGTGATGATACCCGTCTGGTTGATAACTATAGTGGGCCTGCAAGTAGTTTTTGGTCATTACGCGCGCTGAATATCGCTTTATTTTGTGGTGAACGCTGTGGTTTGTGGCAGGCAGAACAACAACCGTTACCTATCGAGCAAGGTGATTTTAATTTTTCATTACCTGCTATTAATGCACAACTGATGGGCGTTTTCGAAACGAAAGAGGTGATGGTGGTCTTTAAAAATGATTATCTCAGCGAACAAAGTCCATTATCGCGGTGTTTAGAATCTCAATCCTCGCGTCATTACTGGTTAGAAAAGATCCTCGGGCGAGCACAAAGACCGAAAAATAACTTATTGCGTAAAGGTATTACTTGTTATTCATCAAAGATGGCACATTTCTTTTGATTTCATTTTGTTATTTATTTTCGATTTGAAAGTGATTATGTGATTCAGATCTTTTTATTTGTTTTTGTTTTCGAATATGATTTAAATCGAAAGTTAACGGAAGGTTTGAGGTTTTTTATGTTTTTGGTTTCTTCGCGTGAAATGCTGTTGAAAGCGCAGCAAGGTGGCTATGCCGTCCCAGCTTTTAATATTCATAATCTAGAGACAATTCAAGTAGTTCTTGAAACGGCGGCTGAGATGCGTTCTCCAGTTATTCTTGCTGGAACGCCTGGTACTTATTCTTACGCGGGTACTGATTACTTGGTGGGTATATGTCTTAAAGCTGCCCATATTTATCAAACGCCAATTGCACTGCATATGGATCATCATGAGTCATTCAGTGATATTCGTACTAAAGTAGAGGCAGGTATTAAATCAGCAATGATTGATGGGTCTCACCATAGCTTTGAAGGCAATATCGATATTACCCGTAAAGTCGTGCAATTTTGTCATGGATGGGATTGTTCAGTTGAAGCTGAATTAGGCCGTTTAGGCGGGCAAGAAGACGATCTTATTGTGGAAGATAAAGATGCACTTTATACCGATCCTGATGCCGCGATTGAATTTATTAATGCAACGGGTATTGATTCATTAGCGATTGCAATCGGTACTGCACACGGTATGTATAAAGAGCAGCCACAGTTAGATTTTGATCGCTTAGGTATTATTCGCAGTAAAACAGATACTCCATTAGTGCTTCATGGCGCTTCAGGTGTGCCTGATGAAGACGTTCGTCGTTGTATCGAATTAGGTATTACCAAAGTAAACGTAGCCACTGAACTTAAAATTGCGTTTGCTGATGCTGTAAAACAATATTTTATTGAGCACCCACAAGCGAATGATCCACGTCATTACATTATTCCGGGTAAAGCGGCAATGAAGCAAGTTATTCAGAATAAAATTCGTGTATGTGGTAGCGAAGGAAAAGCGTAATTAACCACAAACTAGAACCTCTCGCCATGGATGACACAATGTAATACAGATGCCCCCTAAAGTGCCTTACTTTATTCAGTATTACATTTATAACGTTGAGTGATGATGTTTTTTGGCCATGATTGCGCTCCCATTTCAAGCACTCATGGCCTTTTTTCTGCCAGCTAATACTAGCCAGTAGGTGAAGAAAAATGACATATTCGAATGTAGCGACAAAGCACAACATCGCCATTATTGGTGAGTGCATGATTGAACTAAGCGGCACGCCTTTTACGACTCAACAGCAAAATTTTGGTGGCGATACGCTTAATACCGCCATTTACCTTTCTCGATTGCTACCGCAAAGCTCGCCTTGTTATATCACTGCACTTGGTATCGATAATTACAGCCATGCGATGATTGATGCATGGCAACAACAAGGCATTGATTGCCGATTTGTAATGCGTGACCGTGATAAATTACCAGGAATGTATGCGATTGAAATTGATTCACAAGGAGAGCGTAGTTTCCACTATTGGCGCAATGATTCTGCAGCACGTTATATGTGTGAGCATACGCAGTTTTCACAAATTATGGCACAACTAAAAAGCTATGATTTGATCTACCTCTCAGGGATCTCTTTGGCGGTTTTACCGGAACATGGCAAAATTAAACTGATTGAAGCGCTTGCTCGCTTAAAAGCTGAAGGTTGTAAAATTGCGGTTGATTCTAATTATCGGCCGCGATTATGGAATGGTGCCACGCATGCTAAAACATGGTTATCAGAATTATATCGTTTAGCCGATATTGCATTAGTGACCGCTGATGATGAAGATTTATTACGGGGTGAAGTTAATACGCCGGCAACGGTTATTGCTGATCGTTTGCACCGTTTAGGTGTCGAACAAGTGGTGGTGAAATTAGGCAGTAACGGCGCAATGTGGTCATGTGCCGGTCAGCATGGTTTTGTTGATGGTAATAAAATTGATGAGGTTGTCGATACCACCGCCGCTGGCGATTCTTTTAATGCGGCTTATATCGCGGCATGGGCAACAGGTTTACCAATGGCTGAATGTTGTCAGTGGGGCAATAACCTCGCAGCACAAGTAATTCAACATCGTGGGGCAATTATTCCACAGCAATGTACCCAATATTTAACGGATTTAATGAGTAGTAATTATGATGACAAATGAATGGATTGATCGTTTGCGTGCATTGCGAGTAATGCCTGTTATACAAATTGAAAATGCAGCTGATGCGGTACCACTTGCTAAAGTATTAGTCGAAAATGGTCTGCCAGCTGCGGAAATTACCTTTAGAACGGCAGCTGCAGCTGAATCTATTCGCTTAATTCGCGCCGCTTATCCACAAATTGTATTGTGCGCAGGAACAGTATTAACCACAGAGCAAGTCGATGCTGCAATTGCGGCTGGAGCTGATTTTGTGATTAGCCCAGGTTTTAATCCAACCACAGTAAAATATTGTTTAGTCAATAATATTAAGATGATCCCTGGAGTTAATAATCCAAGTTTAGTTGAGCAAGCATTAGAATTAGGTGTAAGTGCGCTTAAGTTTTTCCCTGCAGAGGCGTCAGGTGGCATCAATATGCTTAAATCATTGGTTGGGCCTTATAGCCAAATTCAATTGATGCCTACAGGTGGCGTTACACCGCTAAATTTAAGTGATTATTTAGCTATTCCTCAAGTAATTGCTTGTGGTGGTACTTGGATAGCGCCAACAAGTGCTATTACGCAGCATGACTGGGATTTGATTGCCGCCAATGTACGTGAAGTGTGTGCAATGATTGCTCAGGCGAAAGCATAAGGATTGATGATGACCAATGTAAAGCATGTTGCGGTATTGCTTGCCGATGGTTTTGAGGAAGGCGAAGCGGTTGTTTTTATCGACATTATGCGCCGTTTAGATATTAAAGTAGACGTGTTGTCTTGCATGGCAACCACCACGCTTAATACTTATTTTGAAACTAAAATCAGTGCTGATTATGTGTTAGCAGATAAATTCGACACCACTTATGATGCTGTAATGATGCCCGGTGGGCCACAAGGCACTGATAATTTATCAGCTAATGCCAATGTCATTGCTTTTTTAAAGCGTCATATTGAAGCTAATAAGTATATTTGTGCATTATGCTCATCTGGCGCAAAAGTACTTGCAGCACATCATTTATTGCAAGGCCGCACGTATACAACCGGTGATAAACTCGCTGAAAAATTCGACGATGGTCAATTTATAAAACAGAAAGTAGTGGTTGATGGCCAATTTATTACTGGGCGTGGTTTAGGTGTCAGTTTTGAATTCGCATTTACTGTTGCACGTTATTTATTAGCCGATAATCAGCAGAAAGTGGATTGGCAAGCAAACCATATTTATTTTGAGCATTGGCCGCTGAATAATAATTAAATTATAACGTCCGGTGTCTGAATATTAAAAGCCTAGCTAATCAAATAGCTAGGCTTTTTAAATACTATTGTAATTGGCGAATTATTTCTGCGGCAACAGCTTGAGCTGATGCTGGATTTTGTCCGGTGATGAGATTTTTATCGACAACAATATAGCTCTGCCAATCAGCCCCTTTACTATAATGTGCACCTTGACTAGTTAACATATCTTCAAGTAAAAAAGGCACAACACTCGTTAAGCCAACGGCAGCTTCTTCACTGTCGCTAAATCCAGTGACATTTTTACCGTTGATTAATGGGCTGCCATCAGGATTTTTAGGGGCTTTTAATGCGGCTGGTCCATGGCAAACCAAACCTGTCGGTTTATTGTTCAGATAACAGCATTCAATGATCTTTTGTGATGCGCTATCTTGTGATAGATCCCACAGTGGCCCATGACCGCCAGGATAAAACACGGCGTCATAATCGGCAGGATTTATGGTCGATAATAACAATGTATTGGCTAATTGTGTAATGGCGTCAGGATCATTTTTAAAACGCAGAACAGATTCTGTTTGCATCTCTGGAGTATCACTTTTGGGATCAATCGGCACTTGTCCACCATTAGGAGAGGCGAGAGCAACGGTGTAGTTATTATCTTTAAAGGCGTAAAACGGCACTGTAAATTCATCGAGCCATAGACCCGTTTTAGCGGCGGTTTCACCTAAATTTTGATGAGACGTTAATACAATTAAAATATTCATATTTATCCTTTAACTCCCGTGTAAATAAGCCACATTCATTGAACATAAATTAATATTACAATTAGTTATAGGCTTAAATAATTACAGCAACAAGTAGAATAGTTATGTTTTTTGTCAATATTATATCTAACTAATTATCAAAATTATGGCATCAGCGAAGAGGGGAGTGTAAAGGCCAATTAAAGTAGTAATTAAGCGAGGCGGTAGATAAGTATAGATAAACAAAAAGGCCACAGAAGTGACCTTTTTGTGAAAAATAGCAGTCTAACTTAGTCTGCCATTTCAGCATTGTGGTAAACGTTTTGTACGTCATCACAATCGTTTAGTGCATCAAGGAATTTCTCAAACATTGCAATATCGTCACCAGCCAATTCAGTCATTGTCTGTGGAACGAAAGCAATTTCTTCAGAATCAATCACAACATCAGCCATTGTTGCTGTAAGTGCATTTTTAACTTTGAAGAATTCAGTGTGAGGAGCATAAACGGTAATTTCGCCATCTTCACAAGTGATGTCAGTAACGTCAACGTCTTCCATCATTAGATTTTCAAGTACGACTTCTTCGTCAGTACCTTTAAATTCAAATACTGCTTGATGCTCAAACATGTGACCAACAGTACCAGGGCTGCCGATTTTTGCATGGTTCTTAACGAATGCTTGACGAACGTCCATGAAAGTACGGTTGTTGTTATCTGTTAGACAGTCAACGATAACCATGCAGTTGCCTGGGCCAAAACCTTCGTAACGTGCAGTTGAGTAATCTTCACCGCCGCCGCCTTTCGCTTTATCAATTGCTTTGTCGATAACGTGGCTTGGTACCTGATCCTTTTTCGCTTTTTCAATAAGACGGCGAAGTGCTAGGTTGCTATCTGGATCTGGACTGCCGTTCTTAGCACAAACGTAGATCTCTTTACCGTATTTAGAGTAAACCTTGATCTTAGCGCCTTGGGTTTTTGCCATAGACAATTTGCGTACTTCGAACTTTCTTCCCATGAGGAATCACTCTCTTTTACTGTTTTAGACGGTCAATATTGTGCAGATTTTACCAGTAACCTCCCTGTTATGGCTAGTTAGATCTGTATTTATACGAAGTAAAGTCGATTTTTTTTATGTTTACGTTGAAATAATAAACGGGGCTTAAAAACACTAACTCTTGGTTTTATTTTTGGAGTGAAAGATTTCAAATATAGGCTTATTTCTCGCAATGTAATAAAAAATAATAGTTAAATCCCATATTTTCTCGTTATGTAAGAATTAAGCTTGTCGTTAGCGATAGAATTAGTTACAAATAATCATCACACAAATTAGAGATGACCTACCTGTGACTCATTCACTCAGTGCTAATGAAAAATTGTTGCAAGTGCTTATTCACATTGCGGCGTCAAATGTGCCGTTACAAGCACAACAACTCAGTGCCGAAATGGAAATGCCAATAAGTAGCGTATATCGCTATTTAGCGTTACTTCGTGATTGGAATTTAATAGAGGAAAATCATGGTCGTAATACTTATAGTGCCGGCCCTGCTGCATTACAACTTCAGCGTAATTTTGAAATGAATTCACCATTACCTGATGGCGTAAGACCGATTTTAAAGCGGTTACAGCAGCAAACTGGCGAGATGTCAGCTTATATGGTTGCGGTGGGATTTAATGCCTTATGTGTTGATAGTATTGATAGCCCGTATGCATTGCGCTGTAGTTATGAAAAAGGTCAAAGTCAGCCATTGATCCGTGGTGCCTCTGCGAAAGTAATTTTGGCTTATTTACCACTAGCACGCCAATTAACGATTTTAGAACATTACGATATTACCGAACAGCAACAGATAGATAGTTGGATTGCCGAGTTAGATCTTATTAAACAAGATGGTTTTGCTATTAGTACATCAGAAATTGATGTCGGTGTTTCTGGTGTCAGTGCTCCTGTGTTTGTGGGTAATAAAGTGGTTGGAGCTGTTAGTGTTATGGCACCTGCAGAGCGTATTAATAGCCGCAAAAATAAAATTGTAATGTGTGTATTACAAGCAGCAAGAGCATTACCACCACAACACTAGGGTGTGTTGTTTATAAAGGCAAAGTAGATAGGGAAGGTAAGCGTATGTTAGTCGAACAATTAAAAAAATTATTTAAAAATGAGCCTCAAAAACCGATGCTATATCATCGCAAACATACGCTCATCAGCCCTTATACTCAACAATGCCAACCTGGTGTGATGTTAGTGGGGGTTATTTCAGATCTTAATGTTGATTGGGGCCGTGGTCGGCAAGGAGCCAAAGAAGGTCCTGCCAGTATTCGGCGTATACTTCCGCGCACTCATCCACAAACGGCATTGCCTTTTTATGATGCCGGTGACATTGAACAAACTATTGATGATCATAGCTTTGCGGCAGTAAGTCACAGACAACATCAATTGTTGTTGCGTGGTTTACGTGATGGTCATTTTCCCGTTGTTCTCGGTGGTGGCCATGAAATATCAATCGCCAGTTATCAGGCATTGTCTGATTTTAGTGCCGATACACAACCAACGCTTACCGCTCCTCGTGTGGGGGTGATTAATTTTGATGCCCATTTTGAGCTAAGACCATCATTGTCGTTACGGGCTGGCTCTGCATTTCATGCAGCATGGTGTTATAGCAAACAGCAGCAACGCGATTTTGATTTTCTTGGTTTAGGTATTTGCGATCATGCTAATTCACAAGCGATGTTTAAACTAGCACAAGATCTTGGCTGCCAGTGGTTGCTAGATAATCAAATGACAGCTCGCAATAAAAAACAGATTCAGGCGCAACTGGACAGTTTTATAGATAATGTTGATTGTATTCAGCTAAGCATAGATTTGGATGTGTTTTCGTCATCAATAGCACCAGGGGCTAATATGACGCGCATGCATGGCGTGAGTTTATCAATGGTTGAATGGGCAATTAAACATATAATGGCAAGCGGTAAAGTTAAGATTGTCGACATTGCTGAATTGAACCCTGAGTATGATTACGATAATCAGACGGCTAAATTAGCCACCAAGCTAATTCAAACCATTGTTCATTTTGTCTAACCCCTATTTATAAATGGGTAACAACATGAAAAAGATGGTTTTATCAGCGTAAAGATCGATTTTTAATGATTTTGATTAAAAAACAATATCAGTAATAATAAAATTACTGTTTTTGTAAAAAAAAGACTTTACAGCTAAGGCTAAGCTCGCTATTATTCGCGCCATTGGAGAGATGGCTGAGTGGTTGAAAGCACCGGTCTTGAAAACCGGCATACGTTTATAGCGTATCTAGGGTTCAAATCCCTATCTCTCCGCCATATTCTAGAAATTTGATTTAATCGAGTTTCATACAGAATTGGAGCGGTAGTTCAGTTGGTTAGAATACCGGCCTGTCACGCCGGGGGTCGCGGGTTCGAGTCCCGTCCGCTCCGCCAACACAACGAAGCCTCGTCAGCAATGACGAGGCTTTTTTGCATCTGTAGTTTTAAAAACTTAGATAATAAATGCCAGATACGATAAATGGTGACATAAGTGCGAATCATTGACCTGTCACGCCGAGGGTCGCGCTGATTTTCGGAATGGCAAGTCCCGTCCGCTTCACAACACAACGAAGCCTCGTCAGCAATGTGAGGATTTTTTGCATATATTTTTTACAATGAATACCCAGCGGTTATTATCCGTCATCTCGGAAGAGAGGTACGAACTATCCGTGATCTATTCATCACGTGTTTGAGCATTAAAGATGGCAGTGAACATGCGTTAAAACTCAACGGAAATAGTCACTCTACGGCGCGTGGATAGTAGATTCCCTATCTCGTTCGTAACCTCACTGTAGGGAATGACGGGTGGTTGTTCGTCACCTTATTGTAGGGAATAGCGATGAATGTCATTCGTACAATACTACAGGTAATAACACTGGTTATTATCCGTCATCTCGGAAGAGAGGTACGAACTATCCGTGATCTATTCATCACGTGTTTGAGCATTAAAGACGGCAGTGAGCATGCGTTAAAATTCAACGGAAACAGACACTCTACGACGCGTGGATAGTAGATTCCCTATCTCGTTCGTAACCTCACTGTAGGGAATGACGGTGCTACTTATTTACCGCTAAATAGGCCCCTGCTGCAATCATAATACCGCCAGCCGTTTGGTTTAGACGCTGTTGTGCTGTTGGCGTTTTGATCACTTTTGCTAATCGTGAAGCGCCATAAGCAACAAGCATAATCGCAGTCATTAATGCGATCGAAGATAAGACCGAAACTAAAACAATATCACTGCGATTTAAGTGGGTTAAATCAATAAAAGTCGGTAAGAATGAAACATAGAACAAAATAACTTTAGGGTTTGATGCTGAAATCAAAAAACCATGTCCGAAACTGGCGAAGGCTGTTTGTTGGGTTTTTTGTTGTTCAGCATTTGGTTGATTGTGTGTAAATGCAGTTATCATCTTATAGCCAAGATAGATTAAATAACCGGCACCGAGATAACGAATAATTAAAAATATTTCTGACCAATTTTCAGCAATGGTAGCTAATCCAAAACAAGCAAGTTGTAAGTAAAGTAAATCACTGCATACCATGCCTAATGCCATCATGACACATTTTGTGGGGCCTTCTACCATTGCTTTAGCAAGAATGGCAAATACACCAGGACCTGGAGTGATCGCAAAAATGAAAATAGCACCAAAGAACGCGATGGCAGCCTCAAATGACATTAAGTTATCTCAGAATATGAATATTTTGTTGATGCTATCATGAGGTTGCTATTTTTCAATCTCATTTTATATCAGCGATATATTAGTGACTAAGACATAGTTTGGTTCAATGTGACTTTTTGCTTACGAGTAAAGTGTTGCTAAATAGATATTGATGCTAGTTTTAGTTCTACTTTGGCGCTTAAAGCATACTGTTTTGGTTTATTAATCACCAAACAGTATATAAGGGATGGTTTTTTGCGGCGTTTAGTTTCAGAATGTCGGGTTTAGAGCATTGGTAAACGTAAAGAGAACCAAAACATGGTTCTTTTATCGCTAAACCTTTAGAGGGAAAGATTCTTGGATAAGCCCCAAATTATATGTGTAGAAGGTAATATCGGTGCTGGTAAATCGACATTACTCCCTCAACTCGCAGCAGCACTAAACGCGACAGCTATTTTAGAACCTGTAGATACTGATCCTGAATTTCAACATCTATTAGGTGAATTTACACGTGACCCTTTTAACGTTACTGCGCGCAGCAATTTTCAATGTTATATCACAGCACAACGCGCTGAGTTACTGAATAATTTGAATCCGAAAGGGGTTTATATTATTGAGCGTTCTTTGTTGAGTGATTTGGTCTTTACTCATGCTTGTATTGCCAATTACAACAGCACAGCTGAAGACATAGCTAAACATATGGCGTGTTATCAGCACTTGATCAGTCAAATTAATCAATATCCAACCATTGATTATTGTATTTATTTAAAGACAGATCCTGAGATAGCTTATCAGCGTATGCGTCAGCGTGGTCGTGTTGAAGAGATGGGATTAGATCTTGGCTATATTAGTGATATCGATGCATTTCATGATGCGGTATTACCTCAAGCATGTCGCAAAATGGGTACTAAGTTGATTCGTATTGATTGGAATCAACCACGTGTTATTAGCGATTTACTACCACAATTGAATACTGCAGGTTTAGTTGTTAACTAATCTAATGCTGTAAACGCAAGAGGCTACAGTTAATGGTTAACCGTAGCCTCTTAGCTAATTAGCTTTTTAGCATTTGCCAGTATTTTTGGTAAATATTTACCGCATCACCAACGTCATTTGTGAATTCACCATTATTGACTTGCTCGTCAGTTGGGAAAATCATTGGATCCGTTTGTAATTCAGCGGGTAAAAACTGCTTAGCCTTCTTGTTGGGTGCTGGGAATCCAAGCGCTTCAACAATTTTTGCTTGGTTTTCTGGTCGCATAAAGAAATCAATAAACTTGAACGCAAGCTCTTTATGTTCGCTGCCTTTCGGGACGATAAAATTATCCATCCATAAAATTGCACCGTCTGTAGGATAAACAAACTTCAATTCTGGCATTTCTTTTTTCGCCATAAAGGCATTACCATTCCACTGCATACCGATCATGGCTTCCCCTGTAACATAAGGGACATGCGGTGCATCAGAATTGTAAACCACCACGTTTGAACGCAGCTGGCGTAACTTTTCGTAAGCCTGTTTAATTTCAGCTTCGTTAGTGCTATTAATGCTGTGGCCTTGGGCACGTAATGCCATACCGAACACATCGCGAACATCATCAAGTAACATTACTTGTTGTTCAAAATTGGTGTTCCATAAATCTTTCCAGCTAGTTACCTGATCATTGGTGATCACTTCAGCATTGTAACTAATCCCCGTGACGCCCCATACATAAGGTAATGAGTAGTCATTGTTAGGATCGAAAGGTTGTTTCATTAGGCCTGAATAGATGTCATTTAAGTGATGCATCTTGCTTTTATCTATTTTTGCAAGCATGCCTTCACGGGCCATTTTTTCAATAAAGTACGTTGATGCAAATGCAACATCATAACCCTTGCCATCAAGTAGCTTGAGCTTAGTGTACATTGATTCATTATTATCGAACGTAGAGTAGTTGACAGTGACATCATATTCTTTTTCAAAGGCTTTGATTACATCTGTTGGCATATACTCTGCCCAGTTGTAAACGTTAAGCACATCATTTGCTGCCGAAACATTAAATGCTGAAAGTGCGAATGCTAGTGTGGTCACCCCTTTGAATATTTTCTTCATGTTATTAATTCCTAATTGACCAGGTAAGTCAGATCCGAGCGCGGATATTAGAGTTAACTACCAAAGTGTCAAAATTTATCGTCATAACTTATGACCCTGATCACATTAATAAATTGCTTGTACAGCTCTAAGAGTCGTGACATTATCCGCGCGATTTTTAACCTGTATTTTTTTGTGGGCAATTGGAATGTCAATCAGCAGTCAATATATCGATAGTTACTACCAAGCAACCGTTAATGCGTTACCAGAACAACCAATACTTGATCAGGCAATTGAAGCTGATGTTTGTATTATTGGTGGCGGTATGACGGGGTTAAATGCCGCGATTGAATTACGTCAAAAAGGATTCTCTGTTGTGGTGCTTGAATCACAACGTTTAGCATGGGGAGGTTCTGGACGTAATGGTGGTCAATGTTTAGTGGGTTATTGCCTTGGGTTACGTGAGGTTGATGAAACATACGGACCTGAGTGGGGTAAACAACTATGGGATCTTTCTTGTGAAGCGATTGATATTGCTCGCGATCGGATTGAGAAATTTAATATTGATTGTGATTTTCAACAAGGCTATATCGAATTAGCATTGAAGAAAAGCCAAGAAACAGAATTAAAATCTTGGCATGACCTTAAACAAGGCCGTTATGATTACCCAAGTGCGAGTTGGTGGGATAAAGATAAAGTTAATCAAGTAGCGCATACTGAACGCTATTTAGGTGGACTTTATGATTCAAACAGTGCTCATATGCACCCACTAAATTACACTCTTGGTTTAGCACAAGCGGCATTAAGTTTAGGGGCGACTATTTTTGAAAATACGCCAGCAGTTAAACTTGATAAAGGTAATCCGCATATTATCCATACCCCTAAAGGTCAGGTTAAAGCGAAACAAGTGTTATTAGCGTGTAATGCCTATTTAGATGGATTAAACCGTAAAGCACAAAGTGTGGTGTTACCTGTTGTGTCATACATTGGTGTGACCGAGCAATTGGGTGATCGCCAGCCTATCAGTAATATGATGGCAATGTCAGATCTAAACAATAGCCTTGACTATTATCGTCCAACGCCTGATGGCCGTATTTTATTTGGTGGCGTTAATCATCCATTTAATGGTGAGTATAGTGATTCAAGCGAGCGTTTACGCCAGCGTATGATCACGGTATTCCCACAACTTGCTGATGTAAAAATGGAATACCATTGGGGCGGTCTATTTGCAGTAACACGCTCTTACATGCCACAAATTGATCACTTAGGTAACGATATTTATGTTGCTCATGGTTATACCGGTCATGGTGTTGGATTAACCAATATCGCAGGTAAAGTTGTTGCTGAAGCAATGGCAGGTACCGCCGAGCGCTTTGATGTCTTTGCTAAAATTAAGCATGGTTGGATTCCAACCCCTGAGGTTTTACGTAAACCGGCACTAGCAATGGCTATCTGGAAAGCACGCTTGGAAGACTCACTGGGTAAATAATTAAAATTTATTTGCAATAAAATACAAAAATGTAAGTTTATTTGCTATCTTGACCGGGTTAATAATGAATTATTTGCTTATTTTAACCCATCAGAGAGAGCATTATGATCGAGCGTCAAGAAACGAAAGCCCGTATGAGTCGCATTGTGAAGCACAATGGTACTATTTACCTTTGTGGTCAAGTTTGTGCCGATGCAACCAAAGACATTACTGAACAGACACAAACCATGCTTGAAAAAGTGGAAACATTACTTGAGCAAGCGGGCAGTGACAAAGAGCACATGCTATCAGCCACTATTTATATTAAAGATATGAGTATGTTTGCTGAGATGAATGCAGTATGGGATAACTGGGTACCAGCTGGACATGCACCTGCGCGTGCATGTGTTGAAGCTAGTATGGCTCGTGATGCTTTGTTGGTTGAAATTTCGGTGATTGCCGCTGAAAAGTAATACTATACTTCTTTGTAATTATCAAAGGTCGACAATATGTCGGCCTTTTTTATGCATAATTGATGCTAAATTCACACATAAGAACAAAAAACAAGCGACTGATCTTTTTAATGAAATTTTAGCTTTACAGCCAAGGCCAAGCTCGCTATTATTCGCGCCATTGGAGAGATGGCTGAGTGGTTGAAAGCACCGGTCTTGAAAACCGGCATACGTTTATAGCGTATCTAGGGTTCAAATCCCTATCTCTCCGCCACATTCTAGAAATTTGATTTAATCGAGTTTCATACAGAATTGGAGCGGTAGTTCAGTTGGTTAGAATACCGGCCTGTCACGCCGGGGGTCGCGGGTTCGAGTCCCGTCCGCTCCGCCAACACAACGAAGCCTCGTCAGCAATGACGGGGATTTTTTGCATCTGGAATATTTAACCTAGATGCAAAAAGTGTGAATAATCGGTCTGTCACGCCGAGGGTCGCGCTGATTTTCGGAATGGCAAGTCCCGTCCGCTTCACAACACAACGAAGCCTCGTCAGCAATGTGAGGATTTTTTGCATCTGGAATATTTAACCTAGATGCAAAAAGTGTGAATAATCGGTCTGTCACGCCGAGGGTCGCGCTGATTTTCGCAATGGCAAGTCCCGTCCGCTTCACAACACAACGAAGCCTCGTCAGCAATGTGAGGATTTTTTGCATCTGGAATATTTAACCTAGATGCAAAAAGTTTGAATGATCGGTTTGTCATGCTGAGGGTCGCGCTGATTTTCAAATAAATAACAATAATTGATATTAGTAATTAGTTTTATTGTTATATATAAAAAATCAATTTAATTGCACTGTTAATATATAAATTTGTTTTATATTATTTATTTGTTTTATTCTCTGGTAACTTATACAATAAGCAAAATTCCCAATTATTATTATAGTGAGTATTAAACAATATCACTTATATAATCTAATTATGTTTTAAAGGTTTAATTGATGATTCAACGCGTTATATCTTATATCTATAAAAGAACATTATATAAAGTTTATCGTTCTCATGTTAATAAGAAACTACAAGCAAGATTAAAGAATAAAAATTTTAGCTTGATATCTAATAATTGCATTGGTGGTATTACTTGCAGCGATTTAGTTCAACCTTTTAATTCACCAACTGTGGGGTGTTTTTTCTATTCAGATTGTTATCTGAAGTTTTGTGAAAACCTTAAACACTATTTATCATTAGAATTGGAACAAGCGACAAGTTCTAAGTATATTGATTCTTATCCTTATATTTTGGGTAAGTTAGGTGATATTGAAATTCATTTTATTCATGATGCATCTTTCGCTGAAGTAAAAGAAAAATGGGAACGCAGAAAAAAACGCGTTGATTTTGATAACTTATTTTTTGTCATGTCTGACCGTGATATTTGCGATGAAGGCGATATTGAGCGTTTCTTACGCTTAGATGACGGTAAATCAGTGTTCTTTGGTGCACGTAAACGTTCAAATTTAGATAACTTTGTTCATTGTTATAATGAGAAAGGTGAAATCACCACTCAATTCTTTGCAATGTACCGTGTACATGAGAAATATTTTGACATGGTTGAATGGCTAAATACCAAACGAATCGTTACCTACTAATATTTCATGCATGATACTAATTCAAGAAAACCAATAACTTGAATTAGTATCAGTATATCTAGACCTCATTAACTATTGTGTTCAAGTTATACCTTAACGATATCTATTTTATAAAAACCATTAATCCTATATTTTACACTACCATATAACACCTATAGTTTTTTATTGAAGATAAAATAAAATATATTTAGATGCTTTAGTTAGATAAATATTCGTATTTACAGATGTAAAATTGACTTATTATTTGTTTTAAATTGACACAAGGTTTATTTTTTAAAATTCCCACACATATAAATTAAAAATATTAATACTAGTTATTGTTGCCAATGGATAATTTTTTCATTATTCCAATTATTATCAATATCTGCATAGTGCTGTTCTAATACATGACGTTTAATTTTTAGCGTTGGGGTTAAGATACCATTTTCAATACTCCAAGGTTCTTTCATCATCAAAATCCCTTTGATTTTTTGATGAGATTCTAACTCGTTATTTATTTTAGTTAAAATGGCGGCAAGCTTTTTTTCATAACGTTGATGATTAAACTTAGGATAATCATGGGCAACGGCCAAAAGTATTGGTGCTGACATTCCAGAGCCTATCAAGCACACCATTTCAACGTTAGCTAACTCCATGAAGCGTTTTTCTATTGGTACTGGTGAAACAAATTTGCCTTTGGCTGTTTTGAACGTGTCTTTTTTACGCCCTTGAATGGTTAAATAACCGTCATTATCTAATTCACCGATATCACCGGTATATAGCCAGCCATCATTATCAAAGCTTGCTTGAGTCGCTTGAGAGTTATTGTAATAGCCGCTAAATAAGCCTTTACTGCGTACCAGTATCTCTTTATCAGCCGCTATTTTGATCTCAATGCCAGGGCCTGCATTGCCGACCGTACCAATTTTATCGCTACGATAAGGATGGTTGAGAGTGCTGTAAGCAAATGACTCTGTCATTCCCCATGCTTCAGTTATGTTAAGACCAATACTTTCATACCAACGTAATAAGCCTGCTGAGACAGGAGCTGAACCACAACCAAGCACCCGTGCTTTATCAAGCCCTAGCCCTTGCGCTAATTTACGCTTAATAAAGCTCGATACTAAAGGAATACTTAACAGAAAATTCAATTTAGCAGCGGGAAGTTTATCTTGTATACGCTGTTGAAATAAGGTCCATAGACGTGGAACCGACACAAAAATTGTTGGTTGATGCATTTTTACATCATCAATAAAAGTATCAAGTGATTCTGGAAACGCGACTTGTAATCCAGACATAATTGAAGAGCCAAAAATATAAACCCGCTCGGTAATATGGGCTAATGGCAGATATGAGAATAAGCGTTCATTGTCTTCTAAGCCGATATGGTCAATGATTTTTTGTGATGACCATACAAATGCACCATAAGTGAGCATCGCACCTTTAGGTAACCCTGATGTACCGGATGTGTAAACAATCGACATTAAATCAGTATCATGATGTGAGCAACGCTCTGAGGTCGGTAAGTGCTGCTCAATTAAATCGTTAAATTGATATTGGCATGTTGGAGTGCCTGGATACGAAAAAGCAATCGTGGGGATATTAGCATGGTTGGTTACGACATTATTGATGGCACTTGGGCTATCAAGTTTACCAATAATGATCAATTTAGCTTCACTATGCTCAATGCAATGGGCGATAGTATCAGCACCCGCGGTTGGAAAAATAGGCACACTAACATAACCGCCAAGCATCATGGCTAAGTCACAAATAAACCACTCGGCACAGTTTTTAGAAATTAAAGCAATGCGCTCACCTTGTTGAAGGCCTAATTGCTGAAATGCGGTGACTAAACGTTGGGCTTTATCTGCAACACTGGCGTAGGTGTAGTTAACAAATTGACGATTGATGATTTGTTTTAAATAAATATCGTTAGGGCGTTCATTAGCCCATTTGATGATCATGTCAGCAGGTGTTTGCAGTTGAGCCATAAGCACTCCGTTTAACAAATGGATCATTGATTGCTAAGTGTTACTATAATGTTAAATTTAGGCTGTTATCTAAGTTGCCGTCAAGTAAGATTATGCTAATTGTTTAGTATTATTAGCAGTTAAGTTGAATTAATCTTTTTATTCTATTGAATTATAAGGTTTTATTTGTGAGTGTATTAAGCTATACGCCTACTCAATTTATGTGAACTGTATAAATTGAGTAAGGTACTGGTAACAGGGGATTAATGATAATTAAGCTGCAATATAATGCTGAGCTTGTGTGTGTAATTGTTGATATCCAACTGTATGTTGTTCATTAACTTGGCAAATCGACAACAAATCTTCGATAAAATACCCTACGGCACGCCATTCGATCGCCGCGATTTTTTGTTGCTGCTCAAGTGCTAAGTCATCATAAATCGATGCTGCACCAAAATCGCCCACCAAAATATTGGCATCATCGTCAACTAAAACGTTATGCGCATAGATATCACCATGAGCAACACCTTGCTGTTGCATATGAGTAATAACGGCGATCATTTGTTCAACAATCGTCGCGATAGCGGCAATTGACAGTGTAAATTGCGCAGGAAAGGTGTCACGAGTACAAGACATCAATGTAGGCGGTAAACCTAAATTGCGATAATGCGCTGGAATTAATGCCATGATCAGTGCGAGATAGTTGGGTTCATTTACTTGAGCTAATGAGGCAACTAAGTTTGGATGTGCGCCTGTTTTTAAACATGCATTTAATTCATCTTGTGGGTAACCATCAGAAGTAACTTGTCCTTTAAACACCTTAACTGCGATTGCATTATCAAGTTGATGCGAGTTTGACAGCCATTGTGCTAATGAAATAACCCCTGAAGCCCCTTGGCCTAATACTTTATCAAGTTGGTAATCACTTGATGCAACATAAGGTAGTGGATGATTAACTTGTTGGTTGCGGTTAAAATCATTACCTGAAAAAGCAAGCCATGCCAATTTAGGTAAATCAAGCAATTGGCTTGGAAATGCAGTTAATGCATTAGCGGATAAACGTATTAATTGTAAGTTAATTAACTTATTCATAGAAAGTGGTAGTGCAGTTAATGCATTACCCGCTAACGCTAATTTTTGTAAATGGATACAGTCACCAAGCGCCTCAGGAAGAGCGGTGATTTTATTATCGGTTAAAATTAACCAGCGTAATTTTTTTGGCAATGCATTGGCTGTAACAGTGGTAATTTGATTAGATTTAAAGCCGATCATTTCCAGATTAGGGCATGCGCCTAACACAGGCGGTAAATCTGTAAAGCAGTTATTGGAAATAAAAATAATACGTAATTTGGTTAATTGACTGAAATTATCAGGCAAATGTGTTAACTGATTATTGGTTAGATCTAACACTTCTAAGCTGTCTGCAAGCGTTAGAATTTCTGTTGGAAATTGGGTTAGCTGCTCACTTAATGTTAAATAAGTGGTGCCTTTAAGCTCGCCTGAGCGTAATTGTTCTAACGTATGCAAAATTGTCTCATTAATGAATGGATATAATTTATGGTGGCTATTGTAAAGATTTTAGAAGCTTAGATCACTGTCGCGGTGTAAGTTTACACGTAATCCGTAATGTGAAAACAAAGTGATGGTTATTTAATCAATAATTCAGGTAAACTAACGCGATTCAAGTTGGTTGTTATGTTAATTAGCGCATTGTTGTGCGCGTAGATAAATTATCATTGAGGGTTGTGTGCTAAAGAAAGTTATTTGTCCATTAATGTTAGTGCTAACACCAACCGGTGATGCATTAGCGGAGTCATTATATATTCCATCGCCATCATCAACATATGCACTATACCCACCAACAGGTAGCCGTACTATCACTGATGTCATGGAACGTTATACGCCTTTTGTTGAGCCAAGACTAAAACGCTATTTTGAAAATGTAGGCTTAAGCTATCCGCCGCAAAATATTGCATTATTTGCAATGAAACAGGAACGAAATGTTGAACTGTGGGCGCAAGAAAAAGGCAAATGGTCTTATGTTAAGCGTTACGATATTCAAAAAATGAGTGGTCAAATGGGGCCTAAAATGCGCGAAGGTGATAAACAGGTTCCTGAAGGTGTTTATCAAGTATCGCTGTTGAATCCAAATAGCCGTTATCATTTATCGATGAAGCTTAATTATCCGAATGAATTTGACCGTAAATATGCCCAATTAGAAGGGCGTACATCACCTGGGAGCAATATTTTTATTCATGGCAAAGAAGCCTCGGTCGGATGTTTGGCCATGGGTGACTATGCAATTGAAGAACTGTTTTTATTAGCTGAACGAACAGGAATTGATAATATCGAAGTATTAATTAGTCCACATGATCCTAGGAAAAGTAAACTGCTGGCAGCAAACACTCAACCTTATTGGACTAAAATTTTATACCGTGATATTGAACAGCATGCGCGTAAATTTAATCGTTAATTATGCGGTAAACCCCTAGTTAACCGAAAAACATTTTGTAATACTACAGCGAACCAATATTCTTGACGTTATTATTGAGCGTCAAGGGTATTACCGTTGCATAAAATGATTAAAACAGAGTCAACGCATTATGCCAAAGCGTAGTAAAGAAGACACCGAAATCACCATTCAGACCATTATGGATGCAGTGATAGAGCAAATACTGACGTTAGGTTACGATAAAATGTCGTACACCACTTTGAGTAACCAAACCGGAATATCAAGAACCGGTATTAGCCACCACTTTCCTAAGAAGCAAGATTTCGCGCACGCACTTGATGGGCGTATTTATCATCTTTTTGTTGATAAATTGGATCTCGCTGGTGATTTGCAGGCATTTTCAACCAGTTGGTCTGCGGCACTAGAAGATGAAAAATTTCGCGCTATTTTACGCTTATTGTTTCATCATATTTCTTCTGCTGAAACGTCACATGAATTTGCTCACCGTGGAATTGAGCGTTTATTTACTCTGTGTGAACAACGTTATGGTAAGCAAAGTATTGCCGAATTAGAATGTTTATTAGGACGTTCATTAATTCGTTTAGCCCGTTAATTATTATTAATTTGATTACGGTTAGTTTTACGACTAAATATTAATAGCCCACAATAATTGTGGGCTATTTTGTTTGTTGCTTTAAATAGCGTTATTATTTATGTCAATAAAATAACTCTTTAATATAAAGTAATTATTAGAGAATCTGTTAAAATTTATTTTTTAGAGTATATGCTCTATATCTATGATAACGCATTGGCAAGAAAAAAGGGGAAGGGTTAATACATGAGAATAAGGCCATTGATGGTAAAGCAACTGACAATTGCACTATTGGCAATCGTCCCTACAGTGCATGCTGCGCCAGTGAGTTTTAATGATGCGTGGCATACTGTAGTGACAACAAATGATGGTTTAGCCGCTGATCGTGCCAGTGTTGAACAAGCGCAATACATGCAAGATGCCGCCAAAGATCTGTATTTGCCTAAAGTCACTATTGGTGCCAATTACACCCGTTTAGATAATGACATTAAATTATCGCCTTCTGATGTTTTTGACAGCATGCCAGCTTCAAATACAGCAGCAGGCCAAGCTCTTAATAAAATTATTGCTGATCTTACACAAGCGACAGGCACTGATTTTAATTCGTTATTTACTGCTAATATTTCTGATCGCGATGTGTTCACTAGTTCGATTCGTGCGATCTGGCCGATTTTTACCGGTGGTCGTATCAGCGCTGCTCAAGATATTGCAGAGGGCAAAACAGACCAAGCCAAATACATGCTAGCGATGCAGCAACAAGCCAAATTTGAAGATTTATCGCGCTTTTATTTTGGGGTGGTACTGGCTAAAAATGTCTTACAAACCCGTACTGAAGTAGAAAATGGCTTAAAGCGTCATTATCAAGATGCAGTGAAGCTTGAGCAACAAGGACAAATTGCGCGAGTTGAACGTCTACAAGCGCAAGCTGCTTATGACAAAGCTAAAGTTGAGCGCCAGAAATCGCTGCGAGACTTAGAAATTGCTCAAGTTGCTTTAACGCAGTTATTAAAACAAACAACCCCAGCAATGCCCTCGACAGGATTATTTATTAATAATTCGTTGCCACCGATGTCAGCATTTGTAGATAAAACCTTAGCGACTTATCCGGGGTTGCGTATTTTAGATGCTAAACGTAAACAAGCGGGTGGGCTGATTGATGTCGAGAAAGGCAAATATTACCCTGAAGTTTATGTCTACGGTGATTATAACTTGCACGACAGCGGCAGTTTAGCAGCAACGATGGCCCCAGATTGGGCTGTTGGTGTTGGAGTGAGTGTACCATTGATTGATAACTCAGGCCGTTCAGGAAAATTAAGTGCAGCCCATTCAATGGTCACCCAAGTCAACCATCTACAAGCACAAGCACAGCAAGATTTAACCGTGTTAGTTGAAAAAACCTATCGTGAAGCTAAGCAAGCGCTAGAAGAATATAACGGTTTAGCATCAAGTTTATCATTGGCCCATGAAAATACGCGGTTACGTGAAAAAGCGTTTGGCCAAGGATTATCAACCTCACTCGATGTAGTTGATGCAGAGTTGTTTTTAGCCAGCATTAAAACCCAGCGTTTAGCTGCGGCTTACCAATATGTCGCATGTTTAACCCGCTTACTTGCCATTAGTGGCGAAATGAACACATTTAAAAATTATCAGCAACATCAAGGGATCGAGGTCAAATTATAATGAGTAAGTTAAAAGCAATTGCTATCGCTGTTCCTGTTATTGCGGTGGTTGGATGGCTCGGCTATACCTTCTGGCATGCTTACCAACCTCAACCTGAGCGTATGCAAGGTCAAATTGAAGCGCAGCAATACAATATTGCCTCTAAAGTTCCTGGACGTATTGATAAAGTATTAGTTCGTAAGGGTGATGAGGTACAACCAGGGCAGTTAATTTTTACCATTTTAAGCCCTGAAATTGATGCGAAATTAGAACAAGCTCAAGCGGGTGAGCAGGCAGCTGGTGCATTAGCAGAAGAGGCCGAAAAAGGAGCGCGTATTCAACAAATCGCCGCGGCAAAAGATCAATGGGGCAAAGCTAAAGCGGCTGCTGCTTTAATGCAAAAAACCTATGTTCGAATCAACAACCTTTATAAAGACGGTGTATTAGCAGAACAAAAGCGCGATGAAGTTTACACTCAATGGCAAGCGGCGCAATTTACTGAAAGTGCAGCTTATCAGATGTATCAAATGGCCAAAGAAGGTGCGCGAGTTGAAACGAAACGTGCCGCTCAAGAAAAAGTTAAAATGGCAGCTGGAGCGGTCGCTGAAGTGCAAGCGTATGTCGCTGATACCAAAGTGACCAGTTGGCATAAAGGTGAAGTATCACAAGTGCTATTGCATGATGGCGAATTAGCCCCACAAGGTTTCCCAGTGGTGAATATTATCGACATTAGCGATGCATGGGCGGTGTTTAATGTTCGTGAAGATAAACTGAAAGATTACCAAGAAGGCAAAACCTTTAACGTTACGATTCCGGCGTTAGGCAATAAAAGCTACCAGCTAAAAGTAACCCATGTTGCTGTGATGGGCGATTTTGCAACCTGGCGAGCAACTGACACTGCCAAAGGTTTTGATATGCGTACATTTGAAGTGGAAGCTCGTCCGACTCAACCTATTGCGGGTTTACGCGTGGGTATGAGTGTCCTTGTTGAGTAATGATATGGCTATTTATTCAGCAATAAAAACCGAATGGCGCACGATTTGGCAAGACCAATGGTTGCGCGCGTTGGTGGTATGGTTACCTGCAATATTGTTTCTGACAATGTGGGCGATTTTTGCCACTGGTATTGCACGTAATTTGCCTGTGGGCGTGGTTGATCTTGATCATAGCCAAATGTCGCGTCAATTGACGCGGTATATTGATGCTAGTCCAAGTATGGCGGTTACCCGTCAATTTACGGATGATCATACTGCCAGTGCAGCAATGCGTGCCAATGATATTTATGCGATGGTGGTGATCCCTGATAATTACGAAAAAGACGTTAAGCTTGGCGAAGCGCCACAGATAACGACCTTTTATAATGGTCAATTTATCCTTATCGGTAAACTGATTACTGCAGCAATGTTGCAAGTTGAAGGAACCTATAACGCTGGTGTTGAGGCAATGAGGAACATGAGTTCTGGTGCGCCTGTCCCTCTGCAAGCATTAGGGCAAGCAGTGCCTATTCGTGCTCAAATCACACCATTGTTCAATAGTAATAGCCATTATGGTCAATTTTTAGTTTCCGCTATTATTCCGTCTATTTGGCAAATATTGATAGTTGCAACCACAGTGTTGGCATTAGTACATGAAGCCCGTGGACAAGGATTATGGCGCTGGTTAGCACACACTCCGTGCCAAAAATTAGTCGGTAAATTATTAGCGTATTCGGGCTTGTTTTTGATTCAAGGTCTGCTGTTTTTATGGTGGATGTATGTGGTGCTTGATTGGCCAATGCATGGCTATTGGGGGATCCTAATTGTAGCTCAAATACTGATGGTATTTGCTTGCCAGAGTATGGGGAGTTTGATTTATTTTGTGGCGATGGAGGCTCCACGAGCAATGAGTTTTGTTGCAGCTTATACCGCGCCTGCATTTGCGTTTATGGGGATCACGTTTCCTGCAACTGATATGCCGATTATTGCCAAAATTTGGCGTGGATTGTTGCCCGTCAGTCATTATATCGAAGTGCAATTACAGCAAGTAGATTATGGTACCGGTTGGTATCAAGCATCGCATCAACTGTTGGTGTTAACGAGCTTTATGTGTGCCTTATTAATGGCGATGGGATTAATGCTAATGCGCCGTAATAAAGCATTAGCAACGATATCGGCACAGCAAGGAGAGCAGCATGAGCTGGGGTAAGTTATTTAAGTGTGAACTAAAAGCTATCTTCAGTAATTTCTCGTTATTGTTTACGGTTTTTGGTGGGGTGGTATTTTATTCATTTTTATACCCACTGCCTTATATCAATGAATTACCGCGAGAGCAGCGTGTTGCTGTGGTTAATTTGGATCATAGCCAAATGAGTCGTGAGTTAATTCGTATGGCTGATGCGACACCACAAGTTGCGATCACTGAACATCTTAGCAGTATTAATGCTGCTAAAGTGGCTTTAGAAGATCGGCAAGTCGATGGCATTTTAGTGATCCCTGAGCATTTTTATCGTGATGTGATGATGGGGACTAGTCCCACGCTGGCTTATGCTGGTAATGCGGCTCTATTTTTAGTTTACGGCACCGTGGTTGAAGGCTTAAATGGCGCAGGCAATGCATTAGCCGTTAAAGCGAAAATAAATCGCATGATACTAACGGGTGATGGCGTTGTTGAGGCAACCCAACATGTCACAGCAATGAAGCTTAATATGCGGCCAGTATTTAATGTCACCATGGGGTATATCAATTATGTTGTACCCGCAGTATTTGTGCTTATTCTTCATCAAACCTTATTAATTGGTGTCGGAATGATGGGAGCGGCAGAGAATGAAGCACGTGCAGCAGGTAAAACGGGTTATTGGGCACAATACCCGATTTGGATGGTAATGACTGTTCGCGCACTATTGTTTACCCTAATCTATTTACCGTTAGTGATGTATTACTTCGGATTTAGTTATGTTTACTATGGCGTCAATAGGCTCGCATCTATTCATGACTTGATCATGATGACAATACCGTTTTTATTGGCAGTGATCATGTTAGGGATGGTGCTTGGTCAGTTATTGCCTCGCTGTGAATTAGTCACATTGGTGGTGCTGTTAAGCTCGTTACCGTTAGTGTTTAGTGCTGGATTTATTTGGCCACCTTCTGCGATTCCGGCTGCGATTAACTATATTGCACAATTAGCACCGTCTACTGCGGCAATTAATGGCTTTCTTGGCCTTAATCAGCTTGGTGCGAGTTTTGCGCAAGAGAGTGATCGCTGGGGGCAGTTATGGCTGCAGTTTGTTGGTTTTGCAGCGATCAGCTACTGGTTAATGCTCAGAGCACGCAAATAAGGTAGGTAAGATAAATAAAAAGAGCATAGAAGTGCTCTTTTTTTTGCAAATAAATGTACGCTGTTTTATATTGTAACCATACCAGTAAATAAGATGTGGCAAATATTAAATTTACAGCCACACTTAATACGTGAAGTTGGGTTTAAACTAGTAGGAGGTTGTTTTGAGTCATAAATCAAAATCGAATAAAAAAGTCATGGTTGCAGTGGCAATGATGTTGTCATTAGGTGTCGTTGGCTGTGCTCAAAACCCTTATGGTGATGCTTACAATGTTGGTGAAGCTCGCACTATGCAAACTGTTTCCACAGGCACAATTACCAAACTTGATGCAGTTACAATGAGTTCTGATGGTGAAAGTACGATTGGTACACTTGCTGGTGCTGCTATTGGTGGCATTTTAGGCTCAAAGATTGGTGGCGGTTCAGGCTCTGATATTGCCGCAATCGGTGGTGCTCTTGCTGGTGGTGCTTTAGGTAATAGTGCTGGTGATGCTGTTGGTAAACGTCAAGGGGTTAACATTGTTATTAAGCTAGACAGTGGACGGACAGTTGCGGTTGTACAGCAAGTGGATCCTAGCATGATCTTCCGTGTTGGTCAGCGAGTTGATATCTATCAACAAGGAAGCACAACCCGTGTTGTTCCTGCAAACTAAGCGTAAAAGTTGATACATAAAAAAGGCAGTTTTTAAACTGCCTTTTTTATTGGCTACGATTTGAGAAAATGACGCCAATGTTTATTTTTTATAGATTCAATGCTACAAATGTTGAAATTTTGGCGTTTTTTTGTGTGTCATTTTTTATTGTTTTAACCGCAATAGAAGGTGTTTTTCGCAAACAATTATGCTGTTAGTGATTCAAAAGGTGATCGTGTCATGCTGTTATTTTAATGTTTTAAGTTCTTTATTCTATAAAATGACATGTATTTTGTTTTTTATCTGGTCTGATAAGTGCGTTAATCTTGACTGTGAATGAATATTCCAAAGCTTAAATAGTAATCAAATAATTAAATTGTAACTAATTGTTTCAAAGAGTACGCTGTGCGCTTTCTAAAATCCCTCTTTGAACGATCCCTATTTGATGAATAATTCAAAACTAGATGCGACTTATAAACGCCTTCGCTGGCAAATAATCATTACTACGTTCTTGACCTATACCGTGATGTATATTTCAAGAAAAGCGTTTGCTGCAGCAGCGCCATTGTTAATGAAAGATCTCGGCATGACCATGGTACAGTTTGGTTTAGCCTCATCGATTTATTATATTCTATACGGCCTTTCAAAATTTAGTTCAGGCCTTTTAGCCGATAGAATTAATCCGCGTTTATTTTTAGCACCGGTATTAGTGGTCATTGCCATTATTAACGTTGGTATTGGCATGACCAATAGTGTCAGCATGTTACTAGCACTGTATTGCTTAACAGCTGTTGTGCAAGGTTGTGGTTTTCCTCCTATCGCTAAAGCAATCAGCCAGTGGTATTCAAAATCTGAGCGCGGTGGTTGGTATTCATTATGGAATACATCCCACAATGTTGGTGGTGCATTAGCGCCGTTAATTGCTTCAGCTGTTATCGCCTATACGGGTAACTGGCGTTATGCGTTTTATGTGCCTGCAGCGATTACTGCAGTACAGGCCTTGATCGCCGCTATTTTGATGCGTGGTAAACCTGAAAATTACGGCTTACCAAATGTGGGTGTTTGGCGTAACGATACTAAGCAATTAGAAATCAATAAGCGCTCTGAAACGGGTTTATCAATGTGGGTGATGTTTCAACGCTACATTCTGACTAACCCTATTATTTGGTTAGCGATTGGCGGTGACTTATGTATTTATGTGATCCGTACTGTTTCAAGCGACTGGGTTAGCGTTTACTTTGTTGATGTACTGCATTGGGACCTAGTTCGTTCTAATTCATTAGTGGCTTGGTTTGAGGCTGGCGGCATTTTAGGCGGTCTGACATCGGGTATTATTTCTGATAAGTTCTTTGGCGCTGATCGCTGGAAAACCATTTTAATTTATTGCTTTGTGTTAATTGCAGGTATGGTGGGTGTTGGTTTTACTATCCATATGAGCTACTTACTTGTAGCGTTATGCTTCTTTATTATTGGTGCTGGTATTTATGCGCCGCAGATGTTGTTTGCGTTAGGTATTATTGAAGCCTCTCACGCTGATGGTGCGGGTGCTGCAACAGGTCTTAAAGGTGGTGTAACCTATGTTGGTGCAGCGCTTGCTGGTGCGCCAATTGCAATGATTGAAAAAGCATACTCATGGAATGGTGTGTTTGTATTACTTGCCGCTATTGCTGTGACTTTGGTTATTTTGACCTGTGTTATTATTCGTGTTGATAGTAAGCGATTACCAATGTAATTCATTGATATATTAGTGAATAAAAAAAGCGACCATTATGGTCGCTTTTTAGTATCTATCGAAATACAAACTTTGTTGTTAATGTTTCACTATTAACGAATAGAATTAAGCATAAAGTCCATCACAGGATCAATATCAGCTTCGATGGCCAATGCTTTTGGCATATAGCTTGGTGCTTTTAAAATACCGCGCTCAATTAATTCATCAAGTAATGGTTTAAATTCAAACCCTGTTTTACCGATAAATAATGAGGTTAAGTCTTCAGTCTTATACGCCTGAATCGCATCTTTTAAGCCACGTAGATAGAGGAAGTCTTTAGTAAAACCACCACCACGATAAGCACGTGCTGTAATAGTAAACGCTTCGTCATCACACATCGCATAATCATGACGTAGGCTATTAAAACAGTCGTTAAAGCTATCGCCATTAACCATCATTTCTACGGCAACCACGCGTAACGCCAATGTTTTAAGGCGGTGCAGCGGGAAACTACCAGATAAGTGTTCACATAAAATGGCTAGGCCTTCTTGAGTATGAGTGTTACCCGGTAAGCCTAATTGCAAAATTTTAAGTGGCTGTCTTTCAGCATTGACTGAAGTGACAAGGTGCACACCTAATTCATGATGGATCAATGCATCTAGATCACCTTGAGTAAAGCGACTATTTGGATTGACCTTGATAACCTTGCCGCTCACCATTGCTCGTGCAATCAATTGCTTTGATGCAACCACTTTACAAGGGATGTCATATTCAGCCGCAGCCACTTTAAAGGCTTCTATTGCTTCTTTAGCACTGATATTCGCAGGTTGCTGCTCTTTATATTCACACGCATGCAAAATAAATTTAGCGTTGGCAATATCTCGTTCATCTGGCTGACCGTAATAACGTAGCGAATTATATAAAAATTCATCAGTACCAATACTGCATAATAGATCAATACGTACAGCAAGTTGATCGATAACTTTACGGTACATTTTCTGTACGTCAGCATCACGGATCGTTTCAACCGGTAAGCGATATAATTGCTCACGGAATTTATACGGATCCAAATCCAATTGACGGTAAGTAAACTGTGGCTGGTAGCTGTATGGCTTACTTAAAAAGCGTCTTTTTTCTTGCTTGAGGTTAGTTGGGTTAATATAGCTAAGGGTATTAATACCTCGCGCTATTTTATACAACTGACGGTCAAGGTTGATCACTTCTTTAGAAAGATTTGATGCAAGTACATCGCTACCAGTTAGCCCTTTGGCTTTGGTACGCTTGGTGATCGTGAACGCAGCATGTTCTGTGATCACCGTCTTCATCGATTCTTTCAATTTTTCAATAACAAGAGGGTAGGCTTCACCACCTTCTTCGTTCATGAAAATCTTTTTAACCTCAATCGGCATAATTAAGGTATTTTTGAAGTGTTGCTTAATAAAAGCAGCTTGGTAGCCAAGGCCTTTAAAAATATCATTTTCCAGTGCAGTAACATCAATGTTAGGCAGCTCAACACTGTTAAGCCCTTCTAGCAGAACATCAATTTCTTTGCGCCAGCGGCGACGATTAACCTGCATGGTACCAACATTAAAGGTTGGTGTTGCAGTATCAATACGTTGGTAATTATACGAATGAATATCGTAAATTAAGCACAAGCCAAATTGCAGCTCTAATGTTTCAACTAAGCATTGTAGAATGCGATAGTAACTCTGGTGTTTAGCCAAGGTTATTTCACGTTCAGCGTCGCTTAGCGGCGTTAACCAAACATTTTTGCCCCATGCGTCATCGTAAATGCAGTTTTCAGGTGCACGATTGAGATCATACTCATAACGTGAATCTTCGCCTTGCAATACAATCGGCAATGAAGAGATGAAGTCGCCAGTAAAGGGATCTTCTTCAAAGTAACGTTCTTCTTCTGTCAACGCACATTGTGTTTGCAATGATTGACGCAGATTGTGACCGTTATGGACCGCTGTTGCGATGTAGGGCTGATATTCACTAATACGAATCATTAGGCTACCATCATCAAGATGCGCTTCAAATGGCGTAAGATTACGAATTTTTTCTAAAATTTCTAACTCAGTAAGCTGCATCTGCAATTACCTTCCGAAAATCATTTTTGCGGGCGATGCCAACTTCTTTAGCGATCACCACACTTTCTACAAAATCAAGCACATTACGTTGAAGTTTTACGCGATTTAAACGGTTAATACGCGTAATACCGCCAGGGCTTAGTACATTAACTTCTACTAATTTACCGTTAATTACATCTAAACCAACGAAGTAAAGACCATCACGTACCAATTTAGGGCCAATGTGCTTACAAAGTGCTAATTCTTGTTTGGTTAAAACGTGTTTTACTTCGCGACCACCTGCATGAATATTTGAGCGTACATCGCCTTCTGCAGGAATACGACGCATAGCACCAATAGGCTCACCATTTAGCAGCATAATGCGCACGTCACCTTGTTCTGCGCCTTCAATGTAGTCTTGCAGAATAACGTAGTTCTGATCATCACCGATGTAGAAATCAAGCAGTGATTTCACACTTGATTTGGCACTTTTTTCAACCAAGATCACGCCTTTACCGCCGTAGCCGTTTAATGGCTTAAGGATCATACGATCTTGTGGTGACTCATCAAGAACACGTTCAAGGTAATCACGGTTTTTAGAGACGTGAGTAACAGGAATAAATTCTTTGTTTGGATCAGGTAAAGACGCAGTATAAAGTTTGTTATTTGCGACACGTAGACCATCAATATCGTTAACGATAAAAGTATGGTCGCGCACTGAATCAAGGAAGTTCAATGCCATGGTATCTAATGGTGGGTTAGCACGCATAAAAATAACGTCAAAGCCCGCGAGTGGTAACTCGGCGTTATTAAATTCAGCTTTACGGTAGAAGCTTGGAATATTGTTTGAGACTTCACCCTTTTTTAATACGTTACAGAAAGCAATTGCCATACTGTCGCGCATGGTTAAGTTACTCGGTGTTGTAATTGCAACCGTGTGACCGCGGCTTGCGGCTTCATGAATCAAACGTAAAGTAGAATCGTTTTCTGCTTCAACGCGTTCCCACGGATACATAACAAAACAAATTTTCATAGCTATACCAAAAAGAGGCCTGTTAAATTATACAGGCTAATATAAAGAAATAAGCCATCACACTAAGTGGGATGGCTTCATTTTATTGGCGACTGTTTTGAAAAATCCGTTTTTAAAAGTGAAAACTAATAATCGAGATCGTTATCAGTACCACTATCGCTATCATCATCGTCACCGTATGAGCCGGTTGTATGAGCGCGTTGTGAAACACATAATGTATAACTACGTGTTTTATGACTGGTATGGTTTAGGTATTTAATCCAGCATTTTCCAAACTCTGACACGGCTTGTTGTTGACCTTGTACTTCAGCTAAAAACTGAACTTCAGATTCATCAATAGGTTGTGTTGTTCCGTCAAAAAGAGCCCGCATAGAACGTCCATAGTTCTCTAATACGCTGGTTTCACTAATAGTAAAAACGCCTGAGCGGTTAAAGCCGCGCGGGAAATTTTTATCGTCGTAAAATTTACCTTCACTTCTCATTCATAAAGTCCTTGATGTGATTTGAGCTGATATTTATCCAGACTTGCAAGCTTGTAAATCAATTATTTTTTATTGTTAAGATGAAAATATTTGATTAATATTCAGCGCTAATAGGTTGTACTATTTCGATGGATATAAACATTGAATCTATTCGCGATATAATAACTTATATATACCGTTATTTTTTTATTTAACCTACTCTTATTATTGAGAATTTTGCCGTGGATACTGAATTACTTAAAACGTTCTTGGAAGTTACCAAAACACGTCACTTTGGTCGTGCTGCCGATAACTTATATTTGACGCAATCTGCCGTTAGTTTTCGTATTCGCCAACTTGAGTCACAATTAGGTAATCCGTTATTTTCCCGTCAACGCGGAAATGTGCACCTTACCGCCGCGGGTGAACGTTTGCAGCCTTATGCTGAAGCTATTTTGCAAACTTGGGGACGAGCCAAACAAGATGTAGCATTAACCGATAGCTTAAATACGCAATTGACGATTGGTGCATCACCGTTATTTTGGGAGTTTGATGGTATTTCTGCTTGGATCAATCGTATTTACGCGACAGTGCCGGGGCTTGCTTTACGGTTAGAATCGGTCAAACGAGAAGGAATGGCGAAACGTCTGTTTGATAAAAGTATTGATTTGTTTATTACCAGTGAGCCGCCAAAAATTGAAAACTTACATGTTCAAAAAGTACGTGACTACCAATTACAGTTAGTGACTAATCAGCCGCACTGTAATGTACATAGTGTGCGCGATATGCCACTTATTTACCTTGATTGGGGAACGCGATTCTCAGTCGAGCACAGTCGTATACCTGAATTACAGCGTACGCCAGTATTACATACCCACTCTTGTAAGATGGCGCTTGATTATATTCTTTCTAATGGCGGTGTTGGCTACTTTCCTTCGCCAGTTGTTGCAAGCAGTGCTGCGTTAGGCGAATTGTATGTTGTTGAAGACGCACCAATTATGGAGCAGAGCCTGTATGTGGTGTGGCGTGAAGCTAATGATAAAGAAGCATTAATTAATGCAATTATCGATGTACCATTCAAGAATGTGATCGAAAGCATTTGATTGAAACAATTTGTTGTTACCAGCAAAATAACTTGTTGTACGGAAGTGAATTCCTGAATTAGTCTAAGAAAAAATGCTACTAGGGTAAGAAACAATGAATCATGGACCGGATTGTCTGTCATGTTTTTTACATTAACTTAGTACTGTTTTGTCACAATAGAACATTACAATTGCCTGTGTTCTATTTTAATAATTATCTACTCTGGATGTAGTTCAGGAAACGCAAATGGCTAAGTTAAACCAAAAATTTCACAAAGGCAGCAAATCAAAATTCAATTCTGAGTTTGGAGATGATTTTCAGGATTTAGATCTGCAATCTCGTGGTAAGAAGAAACGTCGTGTGACACGTTCGCGTTTCGATAGTCCGGAGTATAGCGATTTCGATTATTAATAGTGATATGCAATTCACGGTAAAGATCGGCAATTAAGCATTAAAAAAGGCGTACCTAGAAGGGTACGCCTTTTTGTTATCTAGCATCACAGTAGACGATCGATCATATGAGAGATCGCTTTAATTAATTTTTTTGTTCACTTAAGCTAGCATAACGGTGCAATAACTCTGTTAAAACACTAACCCAACCAAACGCATTATCTGGTGCGTTAGTAAGAATTTTTTCAACTTCTGCACAATGCTGTTCTAGGGTAACCGCTTCTTCAAGCTGAAAAGAAATAGCATAAAAATGCCATAACAATAAGCGGATCATACGCTCACTGTTTTGTTGAGCATTATCAGAATCAGAAAACGCAATATTCACTTCCCCTAATGCAACCGCTGTCATTCGTAGCATCGCATCAAATTGGGTTGATTTTAGACGCTCTTCACTATCAATTTCTTCTTGATCAAAGGTAAAGATTTCCTGCATCACATCTTCTGGTACCATACGACCTATTACGCGAAGGCTAAATTCTTCTAATTCATGTCGCGGCATGGTTAAAAGGCAGTTTAAAGTGTAATCACGTTGCATATAATTTCTCGCAGATACCACGACGCCGATCAGGATTGATCATAGCCGAATAAATAAAGATGCGTATTTTGGAGTATTTATGCCCAAAAGGCTAATAAAACCCAAACTGATAGATTAGCAATAAAATATCTGACAACGTGATGACAACCAAATTTACATATTAAGTTATAGTATTTCTATTTTAAAATCAGTGTGCAGACACTGGTATCATTAAGCGAATACTTTACCAATATACGTTGGCTGCCACAGAGATATATGAAGTGGTAATGACAAACTTATTACATTGAACAGGCTTATGACGTCAAATAATCAACAATCACCCCCTCAAGTACCCCAAATGAAGAAAAAACGTAGTGTTATTGTGCGTGCCTTAATTGGTGCAACATTAATAGGTACTGCGGGTATGGCTTATTTAGGTTATGACTTAAACCAACAAATTAGTGCTAAGTTTGCTGGTCAGTTATGGCAGTTACCTTCCGTTGTCTATGCGCGTGAGATGGCATTACAGCCAGGTGCGCCAATAACTTACAATACGTTGGTGAATGAACTTAAAGTCTTAGGCTATCAAAAAGTGGCTAAGCCTGATCAGAGTGGCGAATATGCGGCCAATGGTTGGAAAGTTGATTTTGTCCGTCGACCATTTAATTTCAAGGAAGGTCCTGAAGGCGCGCGTCACGTTTCAGTGTCATTTAATAATGACGGTATCACCCGCATCATGGATTTAGATTCTAATAAAGAGCTCGGCTTTTTACATATCGATCCAAAGATGTTAGGTATGCTTGAAGCACATTCAGATGAGCAACGTATTTATTTACCTGAAGATAAAATGCCGAAACTACTCGTTGCGGGTTTAATCGATACTGAAGATCGCCATTTTTATGAACATGATGGTATTTCTTTAGTGGGTATTGCGCGAGCATTTGTTGCCAATATCAAAGCGGGTCATACCGTACAAGGCGGTAGTACGCTAACGCAACAGTTAGCAAAAAACATGTTTTTAAGTAGTCAGCGTACATTTTGGCGTAAATTTAAAGAAGCTTACATGGCGATTATCATTGATACTCGTTATGGCAAGCAAGAGGTACTTGATGCTTATATGAACCAAGTTTACCTTGCCCAGTTTGGTGGCCACGGTATACATGGTTTTGCATTAGCATCACGTTATTATTTTGATCGCCCATTATCAGAGCTACGGGTTGATCAATTAGCATTGTTAATTGGCATGGTAAAAGGGCCGACTTATTACAATCCTTGGCGTCATCCCGAGCGTGCTAAAGATCGCCGAAATATCGTGTTAGAGTTAATGAATAAAGACGGTGAAATAAGTGATAAAGCTTATCAAGCCGCGATTAAACTGCCGCTAGATATTCAGAAAAAAGGCCAACTGGCAAAACGTCAGCCTGCCTATTTCGATCAAATTAAAGCAGAACTAGAACAAAAAGCAGGCGCCGCATTTGAGGCTGGTAAAGGGTTGCGCATTTTTACCTCACTTGATCCTCAATCACAAAAATTAGCCGAAGCTGCAGTGGCAAAAGTGATGCCTGAAGTACAAAAGCGCGCGGGTAAAGATCTACAAACAGCGGTGGTCATTGTTGATCGTACCACTGGTGAAATCCGCGCTATGATTGGCGGTGATAAACCAGGGTTTGCGGGTTATAACCGTGCAATTAATGCCCAGCGTCAAGTTGGCTCGGTGATTAAGCCAGCGTTATACCTTTCAGCATTAGAAGATCCGGCACGATTTAGCTTAGCGAGTTCATTAAAGGATCAGCCGTTATCGATTAAGATGCATGATGGTGCAACATGGAGTCCACGAAACTATGATCGTAAGTATCGTGGTGAGGTGCCATTATTTGTTGCATTGGCTAAATCGTATAATGTACCAACCGTTAACTTAGGTATGGCAGTCGGTGTCGATAAGGTAACAGATACGTTGACCAAATTAGGGATTCCACGTGATGATATTCCTCAAGTACCGTCATTATTTTTAGGCTCAATAACATTGTCGCCGTTAGATGTGGCTCAAATGTACCAAGGGATAGGTAATGAAGGTTATTTAGCGCCATTAACAGCCTTAAATGCAGTAGTGGATGAAAACGGTAAGGTGCTATATCAAAACTGGCCCAAAGCGGCTGAAGTTGTACCACCACAGGCGGCATGGCTAACAATGTTTGCATTGCAAGATACCGTTAAATTCGGTACCGCGCATTCACTGAATAAATTGTTCCCTAATACCCATTTAGCAGGTAAAACCGGTACTACCAATAATGGCCGTGATAGCTGGTATGTCGGCATTGATGGCCGTGAAGTGGTGACGGTTTGGATGGGGCGCGATGATAATAAGAGCACTCACTTAACAGGCGCAAGTGGCGCGTTACGTCTTTATACTGACTATATTCAGCATCGTAAACCTGAGCCATTATTGTTACGTCAACCAGCAAATATTGAAGCTGAAAATTATAATATCGCCGCTGATGGTGAATATATTCCAAGTTGTACTGGTAACACTAGAATGCCTATTTGGGATCCGCATGGTGATCTTAGACAGAACTGTCAGGCTGAAAAAGTGAAGCATAAAGTTGAAGGGTTCTTCAATAAATTGTTTAACTGGTAACTAAGCACTTACTATCATTAAGCCTCCTTTAATGGGGGCTTTTTTATGCCAATTAGATTCGTTTTATAACGTTTAATTGGGTAGAATATTCGTCTGAAATTTAAATGAGTAAACCGTAATGCGTTTTTTAACATCATCAGTTCATGCTGATCTAATCAATACTGATCTTCATTCACCGACATTAACGATATATCACCGCCAAGCAACCCGTGCAATTGTACTTAATGGTGACAATATTTTGATGCTATATACTGCCCGTTATGATGACTATACCTTACCCGGTGGCGGTATTGATGCAGGCGAAGATCAGGTTCAAGGATTAATTCGAGAATTAGAAGAAGAAACGGGTGCGACCAATATTCATGATATCGAACCATTTGGTTTATATGAAGAATTTCGACCTTGGTATAAACCTGAACATGATATCGTCCACATGGAATCATTTTGTTATGTGTGCAAAATTGATCCGCAATTAGGACAAACACGGTTAGAAGACTATGAAAAGAAAAATGGCATGAAACCTGTGTGGATCAACATTTATAGCGCAATAGCCCATAATGAAAAGACCATGCAAGAGTCTGATAAAAAGGGGATGTCGATTGAGCGAGAAACCTTTTTATTGAAACGTATTGTGGCTGAATTATTAGTCACCCCTGTTACACAGCCATAAAAAAGCCACAATAATCATAGTATTATTGTGGACAATAATCGTGTTATTTGTTTACGACGCGCTTAAAAGTAACAGTATGGTTAGCTGAACTTAAAATCAAAGTATTATTGTTGACTAAAAATTTAGATGGTCCAGTAAGCATTTGTTTTACGAAGCCATCAACAGTCGCTTGTTCATTTTGAATGCACATTTTTTGAGTCGATGCTAAATTTTTAGTGGTGAGATCTTGAGTTGTGAGGCGTATTTTACCTGTTAACGTATTACAGCCAGAGTAGCTAACATTAAGGTTTTTATTAATCTGTAGTTGTGACTTGGTCGCCAAGGCATCGATAGGCTGAGTATAACCATCGATTGAACTAACTGTCCATGTATTAACAAGATCCGCTGCATTTTTATGTGAGCTTGCACAACCCGTTAATATGGTTGCAATAAATAGTGTTGTTAGTAGCGTTTTTCTCATGGATATTCTCTTAATCTTTTGTGTGATTTTACTTTAAGGTGTTGAGATTTAAGTGATTGGTAATCAGTAGATAGGTAGAGTTACAAAAAGCGTTAATTAATTACCGATCATATCCGTTTGGTATCAGTGAAAAAACGGACGCTAAGTGTGACAAAGATCTCGAAAAATGTAAATGTTCAGTTGTTAAATTATAGGCTATTAATCGAGTAATTTTTTACGGATATGGACAGTTTTTCATATCATAATTTATGCAATATCCACATAAGTCCGAGGTTTGTCATTATTTATAACGACAGCCATAAATAGCTTTCAATCTCGTTGGTGTACCGTTATGTTTCAAAAACAACATCTGATTCAATTAGCGAATATGAAAATGCCATTTGGTAAATATGCAGGTCGGGTACTCATTGATTTGCCCGATGAATATTTACTATGGTTTCAAAAAAAAGGTTTTCCAGAAGGGCAATTAGGAATATTAATGGCACTAGCGCTAGAGTTTAAAATCGAAGGATTAGAGTCAGTTATTCGTCCACTACGACAAGATTAATAAAGGAAAAAAGAGTGAATAATCGCCGTATATGGTCAGGCATGGTTGCCATTATCATTGGATCACTACTGGCAGGGTGTGCGCAACAAGTGCGACCGACGCTGACATCGCTAACATTTATTGACCCCAATTTTAAACGTTGTGTATTTGCACAAGGTAAAAAAAACATCGATCAAATCACAACATTAAAATGTAGTCATTTCAATGTTCGAGATGCACGAGAAGTGCGTTATTTCACCCATTTAACAACATTAGATTTATCTTCAAATAAATTAACCTATGTCGATATTAGTCATAACCCACAATTACAGGTGCTAAGTGTTGAGCACAATAAATTAGCCCATTTAAATATTAGCCGTAATCAGCAATTAAAGATTGTTAATGTCAGTTTTAACCGTTTAAAAACCCTAGATGTTAGCCATAATCCATTACTGACCTACTTAAATTATGGTGCTACATTAATCAAACACGTTGATATTCGTCATAACCCTCATTTGATAACGCCTTTTCAGATGATCGATGTACCTAACGGCCCTACAATAACGGTAGAATAATATGCTAAAAGCCATTCATCATGTCGCGATTATTTGTAGTGATTACTCACGTTCAAAAGCGTTTTACTCACAACTATTGCAACTAGAAATTATTTGTGAAACCTACCGTGAAGATCGTGATTCATATAAATTAGATCTAAAATTGCCGAATAATAGTCAAATAGAATTATTTTCATTTAATGGTGCTCCTCAGCGTCTGAGCTATCCTGAAGCACAAGGTTTACGTCATTTAGCTTTTGCTGTTGATGATCTGGCCTTGACTGTTGATTATCTGCAACAGAATGGGGTTGAGGTTGAACCGATTCGGATTGATGACTTGACCGATAAAGCATTTACTTTTTTTAGTGATCCTGATGGATTGCCATTAGAGTTGTATCAGGTTTAATAAATAATCCGCCAACGGCATATGCAATATTGATTCAAATGATATCTTTAACTAACAACTATATGCATGAGTGTGTATAGTTGTTGATAGTTATCGTTGATCAGGGATGAAATAAATGCGCAGGATTATTTTTAATCAAAAAGGTGGCGTTGGTAAATCAAGTATTACTGTTAATTTAGCTGCTATTAGTGCAGCTAAAGGCTATAAGACATTAGTAATAGATCTTGATGTTCAAGGCAATAGTAGTGCTTATTTAGGGGTTGATATTAATCAGCCTAATGATAAAACTATGGCTGAGGTTTTAAACCAAACCGCGTCATGGTTTGCGGTATCGACACCTATTAGCCATTATCCTCAACCAACAGCTTACGATAATTTATTTATCATTCCTTCCAGTCCAAAGCTTGATAAATTAGAAATTGAACTAGAACGGCGCTATAAAATATATAAACTCCGTGATGTACTCGATGCGTTAGAAAATGATTTTGATCGAATTTATATTGATACGCCACCGAATTTAAACTTTTATACCAAGTCAGGGTTAATCGCAGCACATAAGCTTCTTATTCCTTTTGATTGTGATAATTTTTCTCAGCAAGCGTTAATCAAAGTTATGGATAATTTAGCCGAATTACGTGACGATCATAATCGTAATTTAGAGCTAGAAGGGATTGTGGTTAATATGTTTAACGCACAAGCAAAGTTTCCTCGACAGATTATTGAAGAAATTAAAACGCTTGGCTTTCCTATATTGACGCCTTATTTACCGCAATCGATCAAAATGAAAGAGTCGCATTACCAACAGCGTCCAATGCTACATTTGGAGCCTAAGCATAAGTTAACTGAACAATTTATTGCGTTATATGATGGCCTTGAAGCTGCTGTAGCAACCGATACCAATGTATAGTTGAAGAGTAAATTAATGGTAATTCACCTTGAATTACCATCAATAATTATGCTTTTGTTGGAAAAGTACGTTCATATTCTTCCATGAAATCACGGCGAATATCTTGTTCAAGGTGGGTTGCACGCTCTGTAGGACAGAAAATCATAAAATGAACGATTTGTTCGCCAGTTGTTGAGCTACTAATATGGATATGAGGTTCAGAACCAGGAAGATCGACACCTGCATGTTTTTCAATCACACTATTATAACGGCGAGCGACATCAATAAAGTCTTCACAGTGTAGATCAATTTTAGTAATAATTGTCGGCAATAAAGGATAGAGATTAACAAAGTCTCTGACGACGATAGAAAAGTTATGATAAACATAGCGTTTCATAAAGTTGAGATTTTTCACTGGATAAGTAAAAAACATACTATTAGGTAACGTCGCAGTTTTGCCTGTGTAATCGTATTGTCCATGATGAAGATCGATCTCTTGAATCACAGTCGCCATCATATTATGTTCAATTACTTCACCGCATATTTTTCCGACTTCAATCCAATCACCAATACGAAAAGAGCGCGAACTGGCGCGTTGTATTGAACCGGTAAAGCAAAGAATGATTTCTTTTGAAGCAACAACAATAGCAACAGCAATCGCTGTTACTGATAATGCAAATTCATTGATTTCTGATCGCCATAATAGAAATAGCACCAGCAGGGTTAAAATAAAGGTACCGTTTTTAGTACGAGACATCCATTTTCGTTGTGTTTCTGTAACGAAAAACTCATCACCACGTACTTGAGACAGGATAAGACGTCGAACAATAGCAATAATTACTATAATTAATATGGTAAAAAGAAGTTTATTCATTAATAAATAGGTGAATATTTCAGTTATTTTATCCATGAATCCCTTTATATGTATGGTGTTAAATTATTAATATAACAAAATATATCATATTTTTATGATTAAAATCAGTAATAAATTTATTTTTTGAGTGTTGTATTTTTTATATATAAGTAGTGGTTACCATTGATAAAAAAACAGATATTCATGTAATTTATAAAATTTTATTGTTGTTTATCTTTGTTGCTCTCATTTTTTATATCAAATAATTACTATTATAGTATTATTTATTTGTTTTGTTAATATAATAGCGCGATATATACAATCATTGTTTATTGTTTTCACCTATTATAGAGCACGTGATGAGTTCAACATTACTTTCATTTTTAATTGCTTCATCTGTATTAAATCCCACTGTTAATAATAATCAGACACATAATATAAATATAGAAAATAACTTAATGACAGTTATTCCTAAACCAAGTAACAAAGTATTAACTAATCCCGGGATTGGTTTTACTGAATTACAACGCGTGGTGAGTAATGATCCTGAAAATCCTTTTTATGAAGATAAGCCAATTCTCTCTTATCCTGATACTAGTACCATGTATTATCGTTGGTATTGGGATCAATTAACAACGGCAACCGATCCGCAGTTGAATAAACAAATGCTTGAGGAAAAAATTGATAGCGTTTTAAAAATTGCTGCAACGGTAAATAAAAAAGTAGTGATTCGTTTTATGGCATTGCGTGGTAAAAATGATCCTATTTATGATGCTGGTGTGAATAAAGATAGCAGTGGAATCCCTTGTTGGTTAGTTCAAGAATTATATGGCCATGGTTTGCATGGTACTAGCTGTCATTTATCCGATAAAGAAGCAGTAAGCATGTTTAAAAACCCGTGGTTTATTCATCGAATGAAGCAATTTGTTGATGCTTTGGGTAAACGCTATGATAATAACAAGACATTATTACGGATTGATATGGGGATGGTTGGAACCTGGGGTGAATGGAACCTTTCAGGTTATGCACCTAAGACGAGCCATAGTGTAGGTTTAGTTGATAATGGCTATACATTACATGACTTAGAGCCATACATTAATGAATTATCTGATGCTTTTCCCCATACGCCCAAAACGATGCTAGGAACAAATAAAGGTGATTTTCTAAGTTATGCGACGAGCCGTGGTTTTGGTTGGCGAGTTGATTGTCTGGGAGATTGGGGGCCTGGTTGGAATGAAATGCAAGCTGGCTACCCAGGATTTATTGCTCACGCATCAGATATAAAAACAAACACGGCACCTGATTTTTTATTTAATCAACGTTGGAAGCAATCGGCGGTTGATTTTGAAATTTGTCAAAACTCGCTTCAAGATTGGAGTAATATTACTAACCCATTAGATCTTACCTATGATCAAGTACAACAAACATTTGATTTTGCGCTAAAGCAGCACGCATCATTGATTAATGCAAAATCGCATCCTATTCCTGATATATACCAACCTTTGGTTACCGATTTTTTAAATAAATTAGGCTATAGGTATCAACTTAATGAAATTAGTTATAGTCAAAATATTCCTCAAAATGGAACATTAGTCATTAACAGCCAATGGCAAAATTTAGGTGTTGCACCAAGTTATACAAATTATCCAGTTACATGGAGATTACGTACGGCTGACGGTAATGTTGTTGGTTATTATACTTCTAAGGCTAATATTAAAAACTGGTTACCTGCTGATGATTATGGAGATCAGTCTCCGATATATAAAGTCTCCGATAATTTCGAGCTTGGTAGCCAAATAATAAAAGGCCAATATTTTCTTGATGTAGGATTGGTTGAAAAAAACACCCATAAAGCGAAAGTGTTATTAGCTAATGATACCAAAATGACAACAGATAATGGTCAATATTATGCTGTAATTAATAAAAATAATAATAATGAGATTGATCATCAATACATACCAGATACTCGTGGTCAATATATGCCTAATCATCACAATCAATATCTACTAGATAGCCAAACTCAAAATACGCGAGATAAAGACACTAATAGTATCGAAAATTATATTAATAACTATGGTGCTTATTTACAGCATCATAATGTTAGTAACATCGCATATTTCTATATGGATAAACACAGCGAGCAATATATCAAACAACAAAATAATATCGGTCGTTGGCATGAAATAGCAACGGTTAACGTGATTTAGACGTTGTGTGAAACAGATACATTGATATGGTTTTATTATCTGATGATTAATTGTTTTATTAACGTATACAAAGCGTTAAAATCTATAGCGTGCAGTCATTATTCAATACAATTAGGGATGTAATAATGCATATATTTACCGATCGAAAACATATCATTATTGATACTCGTTCAGAGAAAGAATTTATTGAACATCATATTGAAAACAGTGTTTTTGTTGGTTTTCATGGTGCAGGGTTTAAATATTGGTTAGAGCTTCTATTACCAGATAAAAATATTGATATTGAAGTTATTTGTGATGAGCAATATTGTCATAAAATTGTATCAACCATAACCAGTTTGGGATACAAAAACGTTGCAGTGATGACAAATCTAATCAAAGCTGCACCATTAGCGACAATATCATCGTTATCAAATGTTGATCAGAAAGTGTTAGATTTACGTCAAATTGATGAATCTCAACCAGATACTGACTATTTACCAGTGACTGAAATTATTCAAGGTAAGCCTAAGTATAGTGAATCTGCTTACATTGCGCACAGTGATAAAAGTTATCGTTCTTTGATTGCTGTTTCGCTATTGAAATTGTTGGGGTTCTGTAAATTAATTTATGTTGATAAGCATGAATTAGAACAACAAAAAAAATTAAAATAATAAGATTTAATTTGATGAGATAAAACAGAAGTGTGTAAAAACACTTCTGTTTTTTTATTGGTTTTATATCGTTAATTAACGACCAAGAAAAGCATAACCCGTTGTGAATGCAGCTTCTTGGAATTGACGTAAACCTGTTGCACGGAAATCAATCGCCATAGGATTGCGCTTTAATTTCTCTTTGATGTCTGCATTAGACATAAAGTTAACATCAAGACCATCAATTAACTGAATAGCTGATTCAAGCTTGAAGCCTACAGAACTTCCTGCAAATTTTCCGCGTGTTTCGCGAGTACGGATCACTACTTTTTCAACTTTGTAGTCATCAAGTAGTTTCTTAAATGCAAATTGGAAATCTCTCATTTTTTGGTTATCAAGAGAATTATCCATAATGAACTTTTGAGTACGGCATTCTGGAATACCGATCATTCCGCCATCTAAAGTTAATAGGCAAATAATAGCTTCATTGCTGCGTAGTTCAACTGAACAAATTTTCATGTTTATACCTGAATCATAATATTTTGGTCGTTATTGTAGGCTAAAAAGCGATTAGCTGTTAGTGCCGATTGCATTTTTATCGTTGTTTGAGTTAGCGCAGTCTAATGAGTGAGCCTTCGTAAAGACCAATCGATGCCGGTGACTAAAATGAATAACATCAGTAGACGTAATTTTTTGTAAAGATACGTGTTGCATGATTTTATGATGAACTTCATCGCAAAAATCAAATCATTCAAAGATTACTAAAAAAGTAACATGAATAATTACTACAAGGTATTTAACATGTGAAGTGGTAATAGTGACAATATTTAATGATTATTTAAGTATAATATCGGTTCTTTTTTGTAGAAAGAATAGTGCTGATACAGTAGAGCTAGATGCAGTTAGTAATGATATGCAGCCTTCCGTGAAGCGAGCAATCATATACTTAGGGCTATTATTGATAGTCATGGTTGTTTCAAGTAATGCAAGAGCCGACAGTAATCATTCATTATTACCTCAAGATCCAGCTTGGATCACTGGTAAACTCATTACGGGGTTTACGTACCATATCTTGCCTGTTGATGAGCAAAGTGATCGAATACAGTTATATCTACGCATTAAAGCTGGCTCTGTACAAGAAACAGAACAGCAACAAGGTTATGCTCATCTGCTTGAACATATGGCTTTTAATGGCACCAAAAATTTTCCTAAAAATAAAATCATAAGACTCTTTGAACAAGCAGGTTTAGTGTTTGGCCGTGATCTTAATGCGTTTACGAGTTTTGATAATACAGTCTATCAATTAAGTATTCCTGAAGGTAACGAGCTATTATTAAAACAAGTTTTGCAATACTTAGCTGATATAAGTTATCAGATAAATTTAAATCAAGCTGAAATAACGAAAGAGAAAGGCGTTGTTCAAGGTGAAATTTATGCTCGTGCCAACTTATTAGATAATCCTTATATCGCATATATGGATAATTTTGGTGAAGGGACTAAATATCAATACCAGAAAATAGTAGGTACAGTAAATAGTATAGAGAAAGCCACACAAACCGGCCTTAAAGCATATTATAATAGCTGGTATCACCCTGAAAATGTTGAACTTTTAATTGTGGGTAATGTAAAAGAAAATACTACCGTTCAGTTAATTAATGAATATTTTTTAGCGTTTAAAGGCGAGCATCAATTACAGCTAAAACAGCCACACCGCATACCTAGTTTCAAGCAAACTCCTTTTACAGTCGCGAGTCCACAGATAAAAGTAGAAACCTCATCATTGGTATTTAATTTGCCTGATTATAAATATAAAACCTACCATGATGATTATAAAAATAGATTAATTATGTTTGTAAACCAACTGCTCAATTATCGTTTAACGCGAACTAATGAGTTGAAAAAAATGCCCTATAATCACGCATTTTCTTATATAGGTACACCTAATGATGGCGGCAATAAGTGGGTTTATTCATTGGGTGTTAATCATGATAACTCTTTTAAAAATAGAAGCGGAGCAATAAAGTTTTTAGCAAGTGAAGCTGCAAGATTACAACAATATGGTTTCACAAATGAAGAGTTTAAGCACCAAAAAGCGTTATTAGCATCACAGACAAAAAACGCCAATATTGATTATAAAAATAAAAAATCAGTAGATATTATCAATGAAGCGTTAAATTCATTAATGCACAATAAAACCAATATTTCTCCATCTTTAAATAATATTTTAGCTAATGAGTTTTTAGCTAAAATACGCTTAGATGAGATTAATAACTTTACGAGTGAAACACTGGTTAAACCACAATTTAGCGCATTTTATACCCAAGGATCAGGGACGCAAGATACCGCTAAAATTATTGCTGACATTCAGCAGACGCTTTTGACTAAGCAGAGTCTACCTAATGATAATTTAGTCATTGCGAGTAAAGCATTAATCGCCAACTTACCAGCCGTAGGCAAAATTGTTAAGAGTAGTGAATATCCTCAATATTATATGCAAGAGTTACATTTAGATAATGGTGTCGCAGCTTTATTACAGCCAGATTCCAGTGCCAATGGAAAAGTGTATTTAGAATTTTCAGCACCAGGGGGCATTACAGCGCTTGATCCTAAAACTAGAGCTGCAGCTGTTGCGCTTACAGATATATATTTGAACAGTGGCTTGGCAGAGATGACAGGTCAGCAAACAGCCCAATTATTTCAACTTAATAATACTCAGTTAACGCCTTATATTAGTAATACTACCCAAGGCTTCACTATTGAAACGGCAGCAGACAAATTAGAGTTTGCGATGTCGAGCATTTATGCCGCAATGTTGAACGGAAAAATTGATGACACCGTGTTTAAGCATGTTAAGCAATCAATGATTCAATGGACGAGAAATAATGATCCAAACTTTCAATCCATAACCAAGGGAGATTTGTTTTCACATAACCCTTATGAAGGTAAGTTATCACTTAAACAGTTATATGATCTTGATAAAGACAAAGTTGAAGCTGTATATAAGCAGTTATTTGGTCATGCAAATGGGTATAAATTAACTGTGATTGGTGATTTTGAGCCGTTGCAAGCTAAAGCTTTAATAGCAAAATATATAGGTAGCTTACCAAAAGGTAAAAAACACCAATATACAATTAAAAAACAACCCGTTTTAAATAAGAAGGTTAGTTTAAAAAGGGAAATTAATAAATTAGATCGTGCTGATCTAGTCTTTGATTTTATCTTTGAGGCCACTGAACCTAATATTAAGGATATATACGCATCAGATCTTATATCTAGGGTTTTACAGCGAAAAATGGTTAACAATGTTAGAGAAGAACTATCGCTGACTTATTCGCCTAATGCTTGGTGTGGCTCTGCAACCCCAGGAAGTAATTATGCTCGATGTCAGATTAATGTCGTAACTGATAAAAAAGATGCTGATAAAGGCGTTGAGGCGGTAGAACTTGCTCTAAAAGATCTTTATCAAACTGGAGTCTCACAGACTGAGTTAGATGAACATAAAAAAGCGTTAGTTTTAGCGATGCTTGATAATGATAAATTTCCGCAGCAGCGGGCTCGGTTTGTTCACCGAGATTTTATTAATGGTTTTCCTATTGGGTCGGTATTAGAGCCGCAAGCAGTGGTTGACGAGATTGATAAAGCTTATATTGACTTACTAATAAACCGTTATCTAAAAGATGCTGGGCAAGTTACCTTAACTGTATTGCCATAACGGTGTTTTAGTTAAATAAGGAATATAAAACCAGAAAAGAGTTCCATATTTTTATATTCACGACGTTTTTAATCAGTGTTATCTCATCGATAATAGTGAAATAGGGAAGGGAAAAATCACAGTTGTTCTGTTTTTCTTGACGGCACTTTTTAGCAAACTAAGTATAGTTTCTATAGAGGAGAGTCATTATGACTACAACCAATGTGATGTCGCAGTTTTTCCTTCAACGTCTTAATGATACTGAAAATAAAGAAGAATATGATGCAATAGTCAAAATGCTAACATTATGTAATTGGGTACCACGAGCTAAAGATGAAGAGCAATAAGCGTGCAGTAAAAAAGCAGCCAATAAAGAACACTATTGGCTGTTTAAATATTATTCGTATTAGTTACGCTTAGCTGGAGTGTATGAGCGACCTGCAGCTTGGTAGGTTTCTTTATCGTTAATTTCAAATGTAGTGTAGAAGAACCATGCGATAAAACGCATTAATTCATCATTAGCATTCATTACCCACTCGGCAAACTCTTCTTCTTCACCTTGGTCGTTTTCTTGAGTGAAAACGTGGTAAATACGCTGTTGTCCGTCGATTTCAGCAACACTAAAGTGACCAATCATTGCTGCTGCTGTTTCTGCAATTTCAGGCTCTTCACTCTCTTTTAATGCATTTAGGATCGCTGAAACGCTATCGAGCTCTGCTAATTGTTTTACTAAAATCTCAAATTCTTCTTGTTGCATGATGTTGTCTCTTCATTTTACATATAATGGCTATGATAACCTCATTCGTAAATAGAACCAAAATGTTCGATTAGTGTGAGGTACATACAAAGGTGAAATTCGAGTTTTCTTTGCTAATACTTTTGAGCTCACGTGACTGAATAATTTTCAGTCCATGCGAGTAATAAAGGTTTGCTCGTCATCCACAAAAGCCACAAAGCCACCATGATAGATAAACACGCGACCACGCCCTTCAACTACGCAAGCAAGCTGTGGGCTCAAATCATCTTGGTTATTCTGACGTTGAAATATGCCAGTATCGGTGATTACACCGCTAAGTGTCGGCAAATAGCCATAACTGCGCTTAGCTTGATCTATTAGGCTCAATTCGCTGGCAGTCGAGAAGTAACTGGGGATTGCACCCGCATCTTCGACAAATAACGTTTTTAGTTCTTCAAAAGCGGTGATCACCAACCAGTCGATGTCGTTAACGTGATGGATAAACATAGAGTGTCTCGATAATTCTGATGCGCAGATTCTACCACTATTAGAAGCCGAATGGGGGAGTGATTTAGAGGCTCAAGGTGGTAGTTAAGGTACGACAGAATCGGTTGGTGATCACAGTGAATTGATCAAACGTTCTAGCAAGCTTTTGTCGAGTAGACGACACCTGTTGCCAAGTGTCGTCCCTCTAAGAACCCAGCGTGCAACTTTCACTGCACTAGGCTCAAGCCTTCACTAAGGCACCGATTGGCACCCAGCAACTTACAAAGCAGCGAGAGCAGGCTCATGCCAAGAGTTGCGGCATTGCTTCTTTGATTTTCTCTTTGCCAAGTATTCTTGGTATTGAGGATCAAAAGGCGTAGCAGCGCTCCTGATTTTCACATGTCTCTCTATCGGCACCTTGGCTATTTGAAACAGATTGAACTGACAATCCATATTCATGATCTTCTGCCAACCGTGAAATTGCCATTGGCCTCGACGGTTGATGAAGTACTTAAGGGCGATCCAAGTTCTGGATTTTGTTGGATGACGCCTTTTTGCCCAGTGCCATAACGTATGGAATAGCTTGTGACCTACATATCCGAATACCTGTTTAGCCACGCAGTGTCGATAGTAATTCGACCAGCCCCTTAGTTTCGGATTTATTAACTTAATTAAATCGTTAACGGGGATAGTTGCGTGCTTTTTGATGAGTTCGCGCAAGTTGGTCAAGAACAGTAGTGTATTGGATTTACTCGGTTTAATGAGCAATTTCCCTTTGTACTTCCTATGGTTAAAACCTAGAAAATCAAAACCACGACTGATATGAGTAATGTGCGTTTTCTCTTCGGAGAGTGTTAAGCCTCTTTCTGCTAAGAAATCAGCAATCAACGGTTTGATATCGTTCTCCAGCACTTCCTTTGAAGCACAGGTGACGACGAAATCGTCGGCGTATCCAATAAAGTTGGCTCTAGCACCCTTTTTAAGTGCGGTAGACTTTATGTGCTGCTCCAGCCCCGCAAGAGTCATGAGCATCAAGGTTGGGGATATAACCCCGCCTTGAGGTGTTCCCTCATCAGTACGATAGAACAGTCCTTTATCCATAAAACCAGACTTTAGCCATTGTTCCAACATACGTTTATCGACGGTAATATTATCCATTAACCATTGATGTCCGATTTTGTCGAAACAAGCTTTGATATCTCCCTCAAGAACCCATTGTGCAGATTTCTTTAGTGCCAGACATTTGAAGCACTGAGCGATTGCATCGGCAGTACTGCGGTTTGGTCTAAATCCGTAACTATTAGGGTCGGCAAGTGTTTCTGACACTGGCTCTAGTGCAAGAAGATGAAGCGCTTGCTGCGCTCTGTCAACCATACAAGGGATGCCAAGTGGTCTGAGCTTACCGTTTTTCTTTGGGATGTAGATACGCTTGAGCGGTTTGGCTTGGTAAGCTTTTCTGCTCAATTGATTGACTGCTTTCATACGGCGCATATCCGTGTTCCAGATGACGCCGTCTATTCCAGGCGTTTTACTGCCTTTGTTTTGTGATACTCGCTTAACAGCAAGAAGTTTTGCCGAACGCGAGTGAGTTAGTATCCACTGCAACGCTTTCGTTTTGCCGTGTTTACCTTCTCGTGTTGCCTTTGCAATACGCATCTGAAGCTTTAAAACATGGGATTCAACGGCTTTCCAGTTTATGGACTGCCATTGAGCACTGTCAGGAGAGGCACTAATCTCTTTTGAAATCATCATTTGCGTTTCTCCTTGAATAAAGTTCTTCAAATTATCTTGCAACGTAAGACCAGTCGGAAGTCAGCTCACTTTCGTGCCAGACATTTGCCTGTATCTGCATCGTTACAATGCAGCCTTCGCTTTTTCCAACATCCTCTACCTGCATCACTATCGGCCGCAAAGGCTTTCCCAGTGGGAGTGATACAGGCTTACCGTGTTCCGTATGTCGCGCAATGTCAGGGTAGATGCCTGCTATGGAGCGGAGAGCTTAGCGATCACGAAAGAGCATGGGGCAATCTCTTTCCAACTCTCGCGCCTTTTGGCTACAGCGTGTTAACCACTTCCGCTGCTTGCAAGGATAACGCCCCTTACGCAGATTCACATATGTTCATCATACTGACTACCTAGCACTCACCCGATGTTGTGGTTATCAGGAGGATCGTTCTCTCACGATTTAGATCCCGGTTGGCAAATGCCAACCTTCGTTACATTGTCAGAGCCGCTACTTTATTCAGGCTCCTAGGTTCATCTGGTGATACAGATGGTTCACTCGATTAACGGTGAACAGCGCTTCATACGACCTCACGTCGCACGCCCCATTCCTTTTTAGTGAAGACTATCAGCGGTAGGACTACTAAAGACATTTGCCTTATTTATTCTAATGAAAGCAGCTATAAGCTCTTTGCCACCTCTACCAGATGATGAATAGCATTGACCGTGCTGTTCACCTTCCAAAATATTTGGTCGTTGTGTTTTCTGAACACTTCACTAAATGGGCTGTAATCTAAACACATACCTTGGAGGTTGATCGCATCCAGCGCTTGCACAGTGGAGCCTAGACGACCATGGTGCAGGTAGAGGTTACTGATGTCCGCACCTTGGTTGTCGCTGGAAGAGGAACACACATCTTTAACTTGGTGTGTGTCCTACTAAGCTTTTGACTCCATTTTGAAGTCTCGATTCAAGTGAGCTAGATGCTAAGGAACAAGCTCTTTATTTAGTGCCTGTCCCTTCATTTTCTCTTTCATAGTTTTTCTGGCATGCTTTACTGAGATACTAGTTACTGTTCTTTCTCAATGTAGCTATCAATACACTACCAACAATCGCAGCACCACCTATGCACTGTACAACATTCAATGATTCACCCAACCATAGTACCGCAAAGATCGCCCCAAAAAGTGGTTCGCTGCCCATCAAAATGGACACTTTCGTTGGAGAGGTTCTTCGTACTGCATAGTTCTGAACAAAAAAAGCAAACAGTGTGCAGAACAATATAAGGTAGAGTGTGATCAACCAGAATTCCATGCTATTGGGAATAGAATCCAGCGTCAGCCCTTGTCCGTAGGTAAACGCAAGAACGACCGCTCCCAAACCAACTACCAGCGATTGCAAAGCTGTCAGGCTCAACGAAGTAATTTCACGGTTTTCAGTAAAGCGTTTGGTTGTGGTAACCATCAATCCACGCAATAGTGCTGCGGTCAAAATCAACCAGTCACCGGTATTAAGCGATAACGACAATGAGCCATCATATGTCAGCAGGTAAACACCCAACACACAGATCAGAGACAGCATCAACAACTGCCTACTTAATCGCTGCTTATTCACCATCAATTCCAAAAAGGCAGTCAGAATCACCGACAGACTGATCAGGAATGCGGCATTAGTGGCCGAGGTAATGGACACACCAATAATTTCACAGCAAAAAATTGCCAGTAAAATTCCTCCAGTAGGAATTGAAACTTTCCAATCCTTATTTCTTCCGGCCCTGAAGTCTTTCACTGTAGAGAAAAACAAGATAGAGAACGTCAGTAAAAAGCGAATGGCCATGAAAACAAAGACGCCAGTAAACAACAACGCAGACTTTGTCATCCCATAACTTGTCCCCCAAAATGCTGCCACTAACAGTAAAAGGACTTCTATGGTTGGAAAGGCAAACTTTTTAGATATTTTTTGAGTTGTCGTATTCATCAGGCCACCTGCTCCAACTTTGTAAATGCAATGACCAAAACATCTCTGGTGCCAAGTGTATCATTGTCCAATACTTCAACTGGGCTCACATCGTGCATAGTTCTGGCATCGTCAGCTATGACAATATCAAAAGGATTTGTTAGCTCAGCGGTTGCCTTAGGTTGGCGATCCGCATCCGTAAGAGTAGTAACGCCACCGGAGACGTTGTGTCGATTAATCATCATTGACGCAATAAACGTGACCCCATCTCTGTGCAACCCTTCTGGTGCAGGCTTACCTATTTGTTCGCCTTGGCTACAATTCGGTATGGATGCAGTCGAATATTCCAATCATTAGTCTTCCCATCCACCTTGTCATACAGCGAACTCACCATTGAGAGAACCTGAAGTAACACTGGCGACTGACTGAACTCTGTGGTCAAAGGTTCATATTTCCGTTCAACATCACCGTTCAGGTAATTCACTTCTTTGCTTTGAACGTAAGAAGCATAGGGCAACAAGGTCAGGCCTTGACCCGTTGCTAATTTGGTTAACTGACCATATCTTCGATATCGATAAAGACCACCGTCGCCCATGTAGTGGTCCAACTCCAGTAAGTTCCACTGGTTAGAAAACTCTTGGATATCATGCTCTGTGCAATCGAGCATAGCTTGAATATCCGTGCCCTTAATAAACGTGAAGCAATCCTGTTTCAGCTTTTCAATATGGTTAAAATATTTAACTGCGTTTGGTATTTTGACTGACATGTTCATATTGAATGCTCCTTTATGCTGAGGCTTTGTTTAACTGGAATATATTTTCAGTGGTAATTGTTCTCTGGCTTCGCTCGTGGGCTACCTGAATCTCCCAGTTATCACGATCGGTTAGGTACCGCGCTTTATCCGCGACAATGTTAGACAAAAACAATTGCCCCTGTGATAGCGAAAAGGTCACTGTTCCTGACATAGAAAGGTTGGCTATTTTTTCTTCTCGGGAGATCGCAGAGTACTCATAAGGGGAGCCGTAAAAGCCCTCAAACCCACTACGTTCAATGGCCCCATTTAGCATGCGCAGGCTGTTCTGTGATTGATTGGCGGTATGAATAATCGCGCCACAATTCAGTTTATTTGCAATCTCAACGGCATGCTTGATAATGACTGGTCGAGAAAGAGAAGAGCTGACCGGATAATCACCCAGGTACATCGCCTGAGCTTGAATTGCTGACACAATGGAGTGCTCCACAAAACTTTGCCTTCCGTCTTCAATGATCAGGTCCACACCATAATGATCGGCTATATGAGAGAGCGACTTTGAATCAATACCGTCGCCCATATCGACCGCCAATGCGGTTACTTTTACATTAGAATCCTTCAGAAGTTCCAATAAGTAAGTGCTGTCTAAACCATCGCTGAACAGGGTTAATATATGTTCTACTTGTCCGTTTCTGATTTTCTTCATCGTTTATCCTTAAACTTTTTAGTGTTTGGAAATGAATCCCTATCAAATTGACAATGATGATTATAATTAGATACATTTAAGGAACAATACACCCCAAAAGCAAAGGATATTTGCACAGTGGACAATAATGAGGTAATTCCCCTTCTGCCCGAAATGGCTGTATTTGTTGTCGTTGTTGAAGAAGGCGGTTTCTCAAAAGCAGGTAAAAAACTGGGACTCGCGCCTTCCTCAATCAGCCGATCGGTCAATCGACTGGAAAAAGGTCTTCATACAAAGCTGCTGGAGCGTACTACTCGACAGATGAAAATGAGCACTGCTGGGACGGAGGTATATACACAGTGCAAATCCATGCTGGAATCCGCCAAGCTAGCCGTCAAAACGGTTCAAAGCACCCAGGATGAAGCTATTGGCGTACTCAGAGTGGCGGCACCGAAGGCATTCGCCAAGCAAATCCTGTCACCATTGCTACTGGATTTTATGGCTGAGTATCCAAAGATCACGATTCACTTCAAGGTATCGGACCTCTATATCGATCTGATTGGAGAGGAAATTGATGTCATTTTCAGGCTGACGGATCAGCCAATCGAAGGGCTTATTTCAAAATCACTAACGCGTACCCAATTGATGATGTGCGCCAGCCCAGACTATATAGAGCAATTTGGAGAACCTGGTCATCCCGATGATCTTGAACACCATCAATGCATTGCGCTGGGTGAACAGGCTGGTGATAACGAATGGCGGCTGACAAGCGCAAACCAAACCACCATCGTTAAAGCAAACAATCGCATGTCGGTGAATCACACTGAAATCCGAAAAGAAGCCGTGCTGCGGAATCTAGGGATCGCCATCTTCCCAGATTTCACTGTTCAACCAGAATTACGAAGAGGCACATTGGTCCAGATTCTGCCCGACTGGCACATAGCTGGGAATTATTCAGGAGAGGTAATCCTTCAATATGCTCAATCCCGCTATATTCCTTATCAACTGCGATTATTTGTTGACTATATGTCTGAGCGATTATCAAAGCTCAGTTTTAATAAGATTGTGCCAGAGTAGACCATCTGTTTTAAAAGGGTGTAGTGATAAAGAGCCGATAGAAGCTTGCGGTTCACTAGGGCCCGCTTCGTCTAACGTATGAGATGATTTACTAGTGAGAGCGACGGGCCGGTTGTCGAAGGACATTAAACATTGCTCGCTTCAATTAAACTGTAATCATTTACAAGAAAGCTTGTTCGTTATCGAAGTGTCAAAGTACGCACACAAAACAAAGGTATCATTATGTAGTGGATGAGTTGATTTGGGTAAAGGATATGAGGATTTGCCATACCTCTGATTATCCGTTAAATACTAATTTAGCAAAAATCACTGACTCATTTGTGATCACCAAGCGATTCTGTCATATCGTAATTACCAAGCCCCAACCCTGTCATTCCCTACAGTGAATGCCCGTGAGGGCGATAGGGAATCTATTGTCCACGCGTTGTAGGGTTTATATTTAGCCGCAAAACGTAAGGTGCTTCATTGGCGTCTTTAAGGCTCGATCACGGCTTGAGTCGACGGTGGACATTGGGTTGAGTAAATACCGAACCCAACAATCGCGATGCTTTACAATAGACTAATCATATATTGGCCCAATCAGATCTAAATGAGTGAGATATAACCGCATATCTAGCTCCAACTGATGATAATTAGGCTCCATATGGCAGCAAAGTTGGTAAAACGCTTTGTTGTGATCTTTTTCCCTCAAGTGCGCCAGCTCATGCACCACAATCATCCGTAAAAAAGGCAGGGGAGCTTGCTTAAATACTGTCGCAATTCTAATTTCATGCTTGGCTTTAAGTTTATTGCCATGGACACGTGAAATGAAGGTGTGTAAGCCGAGTGCATGATTGATCACATTAATTTTATTGTCGTAACCAACTTTACTGATGGGGGCTGATTTTTTTAAATATTGGTTTTTCAGCTCAATCACATAATCGTATAACGCTTTTTCAGTTTTAATCGTATGCGGTGTCGGATAACGGTTAAGTAATAATGTCTTAAGTTGATCTTTTTCTATTAACTGTTGAACCTGATCAACAAGGTGAGGCGGATAACCTTGAATGTACTTGAGTTGTTGCATAACCAATATGACTCTTAACCAAAAGGGTTATGCTATAAGCTGGCAACTATCGAGGCAACCTTATTATTAGGTAATATGTGCTCAATAGCGGTTAAATTCAGGCAATAAGTGAGAATAAATTATGCTGTCTTTGAAAATCCCCCCGCCAGTTTTGGCTGCTATAGCGTTATTGATGATGTATGGCTGTGGATTATTTATTCCGGTGTGGCAATTTGAACCGGTTTGGAGCGTCGCAATATTATTAGTGGTTATTGCTCTTGTCATTGGATCATTATCAATGTCAGTATTTGCCAGAATTAACACTACTCTCAGCCCTTTTACACCACAAGCAACCACTCAGTTAGTGACCACAGGTATATACCAATATAGCCGTAATCCGATGTATTTAAGTTTGTTGTTATTGCTTATTGCTGCAGTATTTATTGGGGGCGAATTATCAGCAGCTATAGCGGTGATTGCTTTTATGCTAACGGTTAATCAGCTTCAGATTAAGCCTGAGGAAAAGGTACTATTGCAGTTGTTTGGGAATGATTATCGCCGCTATTGTCAGCAGGTTAGGCGCTGGTTATGAATATAGGTATTATTAATGTTTACCATCTTACTGATTTACATACACTGTTTAGCCATTAATAATGCTATAAATGTTATGCTTAACGGTAATATTGCGTTTAAACAAATGAGGTAACAGATGAGTAAGGCAAAAATTGGTATTGTAACAGTGAGCGATCGTGCAAGTGCTGGTGTTTATGAAGATATCTCAGGACAAGCAATTATTGATACGCTAAATGATTATCTTACATCAGAGTGGGAGCCTATTTATCAAGTTATTCCTGATGAGCAAGACGTGATTGAGAGTACGTTGATTGACTTGGCTGATAATCAAAACTGTAGCCTGATCGTTACTACTGGCGGAACAGGACCTGCTAAGCGTGATGTTACGCCTGAAGCAACAGAAGCTGTTTGTGATCGTATGATGCCAGGTTTTGGTGAGCTAATGCGTGCCGAATCGCTAAAATTTGTTCCTACGGCAATTTTGTCACGCCAAACAGCAGGACTTCGTGGTGATAGCTTAATTGTTAACTTACCAGGTAAGCCAAAGTCTATTCGTGAGTGCTTAGATGCAGTATTTCCTGCCGTACCTTACTGCCTTGATTTGATGGATGGTCCATTTCTTGTGTGTGATGAAAGTGTAATTAAACCATTTCGTCCCAAACAGAAATAAAATAAGAAATAATAAAAAAGCGACAATATTTTGTCGCTTTTTTATATCTGCAATTATTGAATGAACTATATGTAGCTATGATAATTTGAATCAAGATCACAAAATAGAAAATAAGTTATTAATATCTATTAATATATACAGTGTTCAATAATTATATATTAGTTATGATTATTTATATGTTGTTTTTTTTGTTTATTTTCAATGGTTTATTATTGTTTATTAAATCGGGTTATATTTAAGGTGAATTGTTTGCTTGATCATTCATATTCCTGGTGAATTGTTTTTTTCCGTTATTTGTAATATTCTCACGCTAAATTTTACTTTTAATCGCAAATAAGTGTCATGGCGTGAGTTTGAATATGGATGTTAAACAAAGTTGGGGTTTTATTTCTATCTCTTTAGGCGTGATTTCTCTTTTATGGGGAATGGTTTCACTGAGTGGTATGGTTGGTCAAGAACATGTCTTTATTGAAATGGGATCATTTCTAACAATGACGGGCTCTGATTTGTATAATAATACTTATGCTGAGAATATTTTAGCCGCCGAACGCCACAAAAACTTTGTTGTGTTATTAGTAGGTATCATGATGGCAATTATTGGTTCGTTGTTAATGAAAAACCGTTTGTTTAAGTGATAAGTCATATTTCAGTCATATTTCAGTCATGTTTGTTGTTTAATGGATGTGACTGATAACTGTAAACATTGTTAATATATTTATACTTGTTTAGCTTATTTATTATATTCATTCTCACTCTGTAATATTCAATATATTATCACTCGTTTGTATCTTGTGATTAACTCCTCTATTATCTAAAAAATATTCTATTATTTAGTCTGTCTAGTCTACGTGATCATTTCCTTTTGATATAAAAAAACTAACAACGCATATTATAATTAATCGAGTTTTATTCTTTATTGAAAGTTATTTTTAGCATGTATTAATTGAGTTCAAAATTAATTCTTATAAGCATCAATTGAATTGTGTTTTATATTAATAGTTTTGTACTACCTTCTTAAGTTGTTGTTTTTTTAGTGTGTTTGTTTTTTTTCGTCAAAATTATAACGTGCAAGTATGCCGTAGTGGTATTTATTTGCGAAAAAAAGCGACAAATACTTGACGGTGCGGTGGTTTTTTACAGTATAATTACACCGTAAACGCGAATTTATAAACGTGTAATTATTAGAAAGCAATGGAAATGACATTGCTCATTATAAAATTAGTAGTGCTAGAGGCTAGTTTAAGCTATGAAAATACAAGCTATAAAAATAGCGGATGATGGTTATGCTGTATTAATAAAGGCCAGTGATTTTTTACTGCTCAATGTTACATTAACTTTTCTTATTTCTTTACGTGGTGTCAGTGAAACTGCGGTTGGTTTAGCCGGTAGTTTTCTTTTCTCTGTGATATTTTTACTTGTTGGTGAATATAGCGGGCTTTATAAGAAATATGCTCGCCAAGATTACACCATTACGGTACTAAAAACGTTATTTACATTTTTCTTGTCATTTTTAGTATGGCGAATTTTGTGCCTGCAGTTGGGCTCATTTGAAGGTGTTAACAATACACATTTAAATAGTGTGATTGTCTGGCAATGGATTGTGTTATCTATTGCCTGTGTAATCTTTGTTAAGTGCTTGGTTATTTATGCTATTCGTGAATTTTTAAAGCGTAACTCTCAGGTTAGACGTATTGCTATTTTGGGTATGACTAAAGGCGGTATTGCGATTGAACAAGCATTAAGAAAAGATATTCGTTATCAAAAATTTGAAATTTCTTATTTTGATGATCGTGATGAGAGCCGATTTGGTTATTTATCAAAAGCAACACTGCATGGAAATGTTGACCAATTGGTGCAGTTAGCTAAAAGTGGCGAGATTGATGAGGTGTATATTGCTTTACCGATGGTCGCAAAAGATCGTATTCAGAAATGTTTAAAATTATTATCTGACACGATTGTTGAAACTTATCTTGTTCCTGATTTATATACTTATGATTTGAACGTCAGTCAGATCAATACTATTGGCAATGTTCAAACCTTCAGTGTTTTTGGCTCTCCGTTTGAAGGAATGGGAGCAGTATTAAAGCGTATTGAAGACATCATTATAAGTAGCATCATTATTTTGCTTATATCGCCAGTATTAATTGCTGTCGCTATTGGTGTTAAGCGTAGTTCACCAGGCCCAGTGTTATTTAAACAAGATCGTTATGGCTTAGGTGGCAAGAGAATCCAAGTCTGGAAGTTTCGTTCTATGGGCGTAATGGAAAATGACGCTGTTGTTACTCAAGCAACCAAAAATGATCCTCGCGTAACTAAGTTTGGTGCGTTTATACGTCGTACATCATTAGATGAATTACCGCAATTTTTTAATGTATTGCAGGGGAGTATGTCTATTGTTGGTCCGCGTCCACATGCAGTTGCACATAATGAAGAATATCGCGTTCTTGTTGATAAATACATGCTACGCCATAAAGTTAAACCTGGTATTACCGGTCTTGCACAAATAAAAGGTTTCCGTGGAGAGACCGATACGCTAGATAAAATGGAAATGCGTGTGAAATACGACCTACAATATATTCAGCATTGGAGTCTATCAAAAGACTTGCAGATTATTTTTCTGACTATTTTTAAGGGTTTTGTTAGTGAGACAGCGTACTAAATTATGTGTTTATTTAAGACGAAGAAGATTCATTTAGTATTAGTAGGTTGCTTTTGTGCAACTAGCAGTTTTGTTGCAAGTGCAGATAGCACTTTTCAAAACTCTAAGCATATAGATCCTTTGCTAGGTTTAGAATTTTCTTCATCAGTCAGTAGTGGTTATGGTTTTGATGATAATGTTCTTCATCAGCTTAATGACAACATAATTAGTTCTGATTATTACTCATTAAAACCTGTATTTAGTGTGGTTGGTCAGCGTAATACTAAAAACTTTGGACTTTATTATTCTGGTGATTATCGACATTATACCAATAATGAAATTAGTGATGATAGCTATGATGATCATCAACTTCATGGTGTTTTTAAGTGGGAATTAGGTTTTCGTCACCATTTTGAATTAACCGGTAGTTACAGCCAAAACCATGAAGCGTTAGGGACGGGTGTGACAAATGGTTTTTTCTTTGACAATGAAACGCAGCAAAATAATGCGGCGACATTTAATAATTTTAATATAAGTCATGATATTGGTAAAACGAAGAAAAAAATAAATGCAAAATATACCTATGGTGCAAAAAACGCTAAAGGTAATCTTGTTTTTGATTTTTCACGAGAGTACACAGATTATGATATTCTGGATAGTTATCAATCCGCTTTTAAAGAATATTTAAAGAATGAAAATGTTACGGAAAGTGATTTTAAAGTAACATTCAGGCATCAATATACAGATAAAACACGTTTTGACTATACATTATTATATAAAGACTTTCGCTATTTAGATCACGAGCGTGATAACGATGAGTTAATTGGCGCATTTTCTATTATTAGTCAATTAACGGGTAAGTCAAAAGTAGAAGCGACAATTTCTAACGTTCAAAAAAAGATGCAAAGCAGTAATTTTTCAGGTGTAAACTGGAATCTATCTTACCAGTGGCAACCTGTTGATTATTCAAAAATAATACTTAAAACACTGAGTGAGGCAAAAGAACCCGATAATATTGGCGACTTTGTTCAATCTCTACAAAATAGTATTACTTGGCAGCATCAGTTTTTAGGGCATATAACAAGTAATTTATCATATAAACATATTTCTGATAAATATCATATTCGAAAGCGTAAAGATAGATATGATTATTTAGACTTAAGCTTAAATTACTTATTTAGACCGAAAGTTGAATTTAGTTTAGGCTATAAATATATGTTATTTCATACAAATAATAGTGCTGATCCTGTATTCATTGACGGCAACTCTTATATAAGAAAATTAGGTTATGAACAGAATCAATTTGGATTATCAGTCAAAGTGGCGATTTAAGATGAAAAATATAGTTTCTATTATTTTTATGTTAACAATGAGCTTTTTTATTAGTGCTAATGCATCTGCTGCAGCGTCAGAAAATCATTATTTACTTGGACCTGGCGATCAAATTCAGATTCTAGTTTATAACGAAGATAATTTATCAATGAAGTTCACCATTGATGCGAGTGGTGATGTGATCTATCCACTCATTGGTAAATTACAACTGACAGGAAAAACACCAGATCAAGTTGCTATGGATATTCGTGATAGATTGAAAAATGGTTATATTAATAATCCGATGGTCACTGTAACCATACTTCAATTTAGACAAATATATGTTTCTGGTGAAGTCAAAGCACCGGGTAGTTATGAATATCGTCCAGGATTGACACGCGAGCAAGCTGTTGCTATTGCGGGTGGTTTTACTGATCGTGCCGATCGTAGTGATGTTGATATTCGGTTATCAAATGGCCAACTATTAAAAGATGTATCTCCGACTCAGGCTGTTAATCCAGGTGATACAGTAATTATTGATCAAAGTTTTTTCTAATTTTAGGGTAAATTTAAATGTCGTCATTGTTTGTAGATGAAGGGAGAAAGTTAGAAAGTACAATTGACTTTTCTCGCTTCCTCAAGTCAGCAAAAAAAAATTGGTGGAAAGTTTTAGCATTTAGTGTAATTACAACGGGTGCTATGACACCGTTAGTATTAAAAATGCCACCAAAATATGAAGCTTTTGCTTCGGTATATCTGAAAGCAGATGAAACAAAGCCAACATTATTTGAGCAAGTTAGAAGCTTTGATGCAACGCGTAAAGAATATTACGAAACCCAGTATCAATTAATTAAAGCACGCCGTGTAGCTGCCACTGTTGTCGATGATCTTAAACTTTACAATGATCCTGAATTTTATGGTAAATCGAAAAAACCGTTAACATTGGCACAAAAGAAAGACAATAGCGTCACTTATTTATTAAAGCACCTGACTGTTTCTGCTGTGCGTAAAACACAATTAGTCGATGTAGGTTTTGAATCAGAAAAAGCAGTACTTGCAGCTGAGGTTGCAAATAGTATTGTACATTCTTATATCAACTACACCATTAATGATAATCGTGATGCGACAGACAATGCATCGGTATTATTAGGCAAGCAAATTGCAGATCTTAAAGTAGATTTACAGCAAAAAGAAGATAATCTAAATGCTTTTTTAAAGAAAGAACATTTAATTACATTCCGCGGTATTGATGGTTTTCAAACATCTGAATTAACACTATTAAATGAAAATTTAGCTGCGGCGGTTGCGCAACGTGTACACAGTGAAGCTATTTATAAAACAGTGACTAACCAAGCAAACTCTGGTGTTAAAGCTGCCTTTATTCCTGAAATATCACGCCATCCACAGATGGAAAACTTACGCGTTAAGATTATTGATCAACGGACACTATTATCAGATTTAGAGAAACGCTATGGCGCTAAAAATGAGAAGGTGATTCAAGCTAAATCAAGCTTAGTTATTTTGCAGCAACAATCTAATATCCTTGTTAAACAAATCGTTCAGGGTATTAAAGAGCAGTATCAAGCTGCGGTTTTAAAAGAAAACCAACTGCAAGATTCTGTTAATAAAATGACCGCAAACTTCCAAGTTCTCGGTGATAAAAAGACTGAATACAATAACTTAGTTGATGGAATTACCAAAACACGTAAAATTTATAATCAGCTTATTCAACGCCAAAATGAAACTGAGATTAACGGTCAGTTTGTAGAATCAGCGGCTTCAATGATTGATCCTGCTTTGATTCCAGAAAAACCAACAAAACCGAATAAAAAGTTATTAATTGCAGTTATTGCTATTATGTCTTTACTTATCGCGATCATATTCTTTGTTATTTTAGCTGCTATAAATAATAAAGTATTAACGATCAGTGAGATTAAGCGTCGTCTTGGCCTAGACATTTTAGGTGAAATTAAACGCTACAAAGAGCCGTTAACGCCTAAAAGTATTATTGACAGTAACTGTCATTTACCTTGTTTGGATGAAGCGGCATTTGGTATTCGTAGCGCGATACATTTGTTGAATACGCAATCAAAAATGATCGCTGTATCGTCAACAATAACAGATGAAGGTGCATCAACTGTTTCGGCTTTGATTGCTAAATCATTAGCTGTTGATTCTCGTGTTTTGGTTGTCGATCTTGACTTTAGAACTAAAGTGTTAACAAAGGCGTTAGCTGATCCACATCATGTTGGCATGAGTGAACTGATCACCCATAAAGCGACTAAAGATGACTGTATCATTAAGTTAGCTAACTTTGACTTTATTTCTGCAGGTAATAATGACACGTTGTCTCCATTGCTGTTATTAACCAATAACAATTTGAAAACGTTATTTGCTGAATTTAATGATCAATATGACTATGTTATCTTTGATACACCGGCTGTTGAACAAGGCAAAGATGCTGCACTAATCAGCCAGCTTGTTGATGGGGTGATTTTTGTTGTTGAGTCTAACAACTTAAGTTCAAACCAAATTGTGAGTGCAATTAATCAATTACAATCTAATAAAGTAAAATTACTGGGTTGTGTATTGAATAAAGTAAACGAAAAATTCATTGAAGCAGCTGAAAATATTAATCCCGTTGACGTGAAAGGGATTATTTAGTGAGCTTAATTAAGAGTGCTTCTACAATTGGTGGCTCATCAGTTATTTCACAATTAATTGGTGCTTTTACGATCTTATTCATATCGTATCGTTACGGTATGTCTGCGGTTGGTAATTATGCATTAATGTTGGGCATCATCATGATCGGTGCCCAGGTTGCGTTATATGGCTCGCATTTTTTATTAACAAAAGTACGTGATGATGAGCTACAAATTGCGATTGTTTTTAGTTTCATTCAGTCATGGGCTGTTAGTGCATTATATATTTATTTAGTGCGTTTAAGCTTTGATTTACCTTTTTGGCCGACTTATATATTAACGGCAAGTTATTCGTTAATGATCGTGTCTGAAAATGTATTATTAAGATATAAATTATTTAATAAATTAGCTTTACAACGTATTTCTGTAACGGTTGTTGTATTTATTGCAGCATTATGTTCATGGAAAGATATTTATTTATATGATGTATGGGCTGTGTTTCATTTAAGCTTGATTAGCTATTGGTTGTATAAATATATTGATTTCAAAGACTTTAAACTAAGCTCTTTTTATCCGACGACACAATGCAAATATATCGTAAGGCATTGGCAACATTTGTCTCGTATTGGTAGTGCTGAAGTTATTGCTAATGCAAGCTTACAGTTGCCAACAATATTAATAAACCATTGGTTTAGCCCTTTGGTTGCCGGTTATTTTGCTGTTGTTAATCGGTTTTGTTTATCGCCAGTGCTTATCATGGGGCAGTCGGTTCGAAATTATACATTTTCTAAATGGTCAGAGGATTTTCGTAATAAATTCTTTAATATAAAAGAATATCGTCAAGTAAGAGCGTTATTATTTGGGCTATCTGTTGTTGTCGTTATTGGTATCTATTTTGCTTATCCTTGGATAACAGAACGTTTCCTTAGCGAGCAGTGGGTACAATCAATTGCTACATCACGCATGATGTTACCTTATGTCTTTGTCATGCTGGCATTTGTCCCATTAACTGTTGTCGAGTTAATTTTTGGCTCGCCTAATTACTTTTTGCGTATTCAATGTGAGCAATTATTAATTGTTGTTATTACATTCATTATATTGCCACTTATTTATAAAGATTATGCGTTGTCATTGATTATGTTTTCAGTACTCACTGCAATCAGGTACTTAATGATTTATATCAATATCAATAAGCGTGTACTGAAACTAAAAGAACAAGGTTTTAAATAAATGAATACGGGAGCATATTTCCAAGTCTATGTTTTTGTGACGTTAGTTTTTAGTGGACTCGCACAGTATTTTACTGGCGTGAACGCTTTTCTATGGCTGCCGTTTGTAATGACGATTGGAATGGTGGCATTGCTCCCATTACAAACAAGGTATAATTTTAGACAGCTTGATCGTTTAGAAATTATGATAATTGTACTTTTTGTTGGACTTTTTGTTCTAGCATTAACGTCTTCCTTGTTGCAAGAGGGAATAAAGCCAACAATTGCAGGTATAAAAAACAGCCTTGGTATACCTTTATTATTATTATGTTTAATACTTGGCTTTTGTCGTGAATCACAGATTTATCGAATAACAGAGAAATTATATTGGGTTTTTTATGCTCAAATACCAGTTATTGTTTATCAAATACTGATTGTTGTTCCTGCGCGTGTCGCTGCGCAAGGAAAGATGGACTCTTGGGATTCAGTGGTAGGGACATTTGGCGGTAGTATGAACTCGGGGGGTAATGGTGCCTCAATGGGGTTGTTTGCTATGTTGATAATGCTCATGAAGTTATCTGAGTATAAACATGGTGTTGCTACATTAAAATCATTATTGTTTCATTTAACAATTGGTTTTGCGATAGCGATAATTGCTCAAGTTCAATTTGTAGTGCTGTTTGCACCTATTTTCATGATGTATGTTTTTATCTTACCGAGTTATGTTAAAGAAGTTAAACCGGTAAATATGAAAACCATTATCCTAGGGATAGTCATTATTTCATTATTGGTAGGCGCATTTATAACAATATTGGCCGTTACGTATGCAAATCAATATTCAGCTAAGTTGGGTATTTGGGATATGTTTATGGATAATGTGGGTTATATTTTTGATACGCATGCGATTATTCCAGGGCTTAATGGCCGAGTGGATGAACTTGGACGTCTAACGTCTCTCTTTTTCTGGGCAAAGAACTCCACACTTCATGGTGTTGTAGATCAATTATTTGGTTATGGCTTAAATAGTTCGAACCCTGGTGGTAATACGCCAGGTTATATTTCGATGTTATTTAATTTAAATGTTGGCTCAACAGCACTTGCTATTTATTTGTGGGAAGTTGGATTTGTCGGTACATCATTTTTAGTACTTATTTGTTTGTTAATTATTTGGAATTCTAAACCGAAACCAATGTTTTCCAAAGATGATTTATCGATAGCAGATATAAAATTATTATCCCGACAGCCAGCTTTTATAGGTTTTACGGTTGCGGGCTTAGTAACATTACCTTACGCGCCATTATTAGCATTAATTCCCGTGTATCAGTTCCAATTTTATTTATGTCTTGGTGCTATGCTTATAATCAGAAAAGTGACTATAAATAGAACAAGTAAAATGAATTGCATACGTTGATGTTATATTTATGTGTGATGTGTGGTTATTAGATATATGGTTTTAAAGTGGAGATGTTCCCCTCAATTAACCAAGGAGTAACAACATGTTTAAAAATAATAGTCCATTAGCAGCAAAATTTTTCATGTTAAATTTTCATTTTGCATCACGTTATTATACCGATGGTCTTCGAGGAAAGCTGTTTGTTATTAACTTGATTATATTGAAGTTTTTCAAGTTTTTTTGCGGATTAGATATACCAGCAAGAACAACAATTGGAAAAGGATTAATGATGTATCACCCTCAAAACATCGTTATTAATAAAGAGGTTGTTATTGGTGATAATGTCATATTAAAACATAATATTACGATAGGTAATAAAATCGATAAAATAACCGGTAAATATGTTTCACCAGTGATAGGTAATAACGTTGAGTTAAGTCCTGGTGTCATTATTTTAGGGGATGTTGTTATTGGGGATAATTGTATTATTGGTGCAGGATCAATAGTTACTAAGAGCATTCCAAAAAATAGTATTGCAGTTGGTAATCCTGCAAAAGTTATAAAAAAAATAGATGAGAAGTATTAATGGTTAGCAAGATAAAGATTATAAACTTTGTTCCAGAAGAGTTGCCATCATATCGTCCAGATGTTGATGTACTTTATTCTAAAGAACTGCCTAAACAAGGTGTTGAAACAACCATTGTTGGTATTCCTAAAAAAGAAGCAATTTTTATTAAGGGTAACGACACCACATTAATGACCAGTAAAAAGATGTCAAATAAACATCTGGATTCATTAGCTTATTTTTTTAATGCTTGTAAATTATCGTTACATGCAAAAAAAAATGGATATGATGTTATTCAAGCGCGTGACATGGTTTGGGTTGGACTATTTACTTTGCTAGCCGCAAAATTAACTAAATTGCCCTTCACTTATTGGGTTTCATTTTTATATGCAGAAAGCAGAACGATGCGTGCAAAAGATAAAAATGAAAATATTCCACGTTGGAAGCGTCCAATTCTATTAGCAAAAGGCTTAGTAGAAGAGTTTGTTCTTTATCGCTTTATTTTACCGCATTCTGATCGTGTTTATGTTCAGAGCGATTTCATGTTTAATTATATGAAAAATAAAGGTGTTGATCCTAAAACTATGATGGTTGTTCCTATGGGGGTTGATTTTGATAAAATCGATGAATCTGCAGCAACTGAGCCGAAATATATACCACAATGGCAAGATTCTATCGTTATTGGTTATTTAGGTAGCTTAGATCGATTACGTAAGCTAGAAACCATTGTTCAAGCTTTTCAGCAGGCAAAAGAGCAAGTACCCAATTTAAAGTTATTATTTGTCGGTGACTCTGAAATTACACGTGATCGTGAATGTCTAGTAGAAGAAGCGCAAAAGTTAGGGGTAGCTGATGATTTTATTATTACTGGCTGGGTTCCGACTCAAGAAGCTTGGGCTTATCTCAAAGGAGTTGATATGGTGATTGGTTTTATGAATCGAGGCCTATTACTTGATGTATCAACGCCAACCAAAGCAATGGAATATATGGCGTTGAAGAAAGCCATGATTTGTAATGATTCTCCCGATCAGCAATATGTTATTGAGCAGTCAGATTGTGGTCGAGTGACTGATGGTAGTAGTGAATCTTATGCTAATGCGATGATTGATTTAGCCCAAAATCCGATGTCAGAACAAGAATTAGATGCGGGTTATAATTATATTAAAAACAATCGTTCTTACTCATATTTAGGCCAACAAGTTGCTGATGATATTAAGAATGTTTTAAATAAACACAATGCTTTGTGATAGTGAGTTAGGTTTTATGAAAGTTTTATTTGTAAATAAGTTCTTTTTTCCTCATGGCGGTGCGGAAACTGTTTTCTTGCAAGAGCGAGAAATGGTGAAAAATACGGAAGGTTTTGAGGTTATAGATTTTTCTATGAAACATGAGAAAAACTTACCATCAGAGCAAAGTGAATATTTTGTCGATAATGTTGATTACAATAATGAACATGGTCTTAAGTCAAAATTAAAAGTTTCACGCGATTTTATTCATAACCAACAAGCTTGTGAAAAGTTTGAACAATTAATTATCAATGAAAAACCTGATATTGTTCACTTCCATAATATTTATCATCAATTAACGCCGTCAATTATAAAAATTGCTAAAAAGCATGGCTGTAAAACAATCCTTACAGCGCATGATTATAAAGTCGCTTGTCCAGGTTATGGCTGTTTAATTGATGGCAAAGTGTTTGATGTTAAAAATATTAATGGCAGCTTCGTTAATTTATTCAAATATCAATGGCATGAGGGCTCGTGGTCTAAAAGTTTCTTAATGTCATGCGAAGCTGTATTCCATGGTTTAAAGAAAAGCTATGAGAATATTGATACTTTTGTTGCGCCTTCTGCGTTTATGAAAAGTATGATTAAAACGCGTTTACCCAATGCTAATGTACAAGTTATCGTTAATGGTATTGATGCTAGTACCACTGAAATTGGTGAAGACGGTGGCTACTTTCTTTATTGCGGCCGTCTAAGTCCAGAGAAAGGCGTACCGACTTTAGCGCAAGCACATAGTTTAATGAAAGCAGATGTGCCACTGAAGGTATTGGGTAATGGTCCTGTTAAAGAGTTAATTGAACAACAATATCCAAATGTTGAATTACTTGGTTTCCTTCAAGGTGATGAGCTGTTTAATATCATTAAAAATGCGAAGGCAGTGATTGTCCCTTCTGAGTGGTATGAAAACTGTTCAATGTCAGTGATTGAAGCAATGAGCTACGGTAAACCTGTTATTGGTGGCAATATTGGCGGTATCCCTGAGCAAGTCGTTGATGGTGAAACCGGCTTCTTATTTGAGCCTGGCAATGCACAGGAACTTGCAAATAAGCTTGATATTTTAGCTGAGAACCCTGAACTAGTTCAATCGATGGGTTTAAAAGCAAGAGAGCGAATGATTAATAAGTATTCACTTGAAGTTCATAAGCGCGAACTCATTGCTTTATATCATTCATTAGCTGGTAAATAGATATATCGGTCTAAAGTCAGCCTAACATGGGCTGACTTTTTCTTAGATAAGAAGGGTTGTTGTGAAAGAATCAATTTTAGTTTTAGGTACCCGCGGTATTCCTAATGTTCCCGGTGGTGTTGAATCTCACTGCCAGTCGCTATATCCACTGTTAGTTAAAAAATATGATTTAGATATAACGGTCACTGCGCGTAAACCTTATGTACCTTATTCAGAAAGTGTCTATGAAGGTGTGAAGTTAAAAGCTTTACCAACGGTAACTAATAAATCTTTAGAAGCGCCTTTACATTCATTTTTAGCTGCTTTGTATGCAATTAAAGCTGACGCTGATATTGTCCATGTGCATGCGATTGGCTCTGGTTTAGTTATCCCATTATTACGTTTATTTGGTAAAAAAGTTATATTTACCCACCATAGTCAAAATTATGATCATCAAAAATGGGGTAAATTAGCCAAGTTTATTTTGCGTCTTGGTGAAAAGTGGGCGATGAAATATTCATCAGAGGTTATTGTTATCTCTGACTTTATGCAAAATTTAATGAATGAAAAATATGGCCGCAATGATACCCACTTAATTTTTAACGGTGTTCATGAGCCACAGTTACCACAGCAAAGTAAGATTAATGAATATCTATCTAAATATAATCTTGAACCTCGAGGTTATGTGGTTGCTGTTGGGCGTTTTTCACAAGAAAAAGGCCTAGATGTTTTATTAGAAGCTTATAAGCTTAGTGGCATTAAAAAAACATTAGTACTGGTTGGTGATAGTGATCATGCAACAGAATACAGCACTAAGTTAAAACAAACAGCCCAAGAAACTGATAATGTTGTCTTAACGGGCTTTTTGTCAGGTGAAGAATTACACAGTATATTTTCACAAGCAGATACTTTTGTATTACCTTCATTTAGTGAAGGATTACCTATTGCTTTATTAGAAGCTATGTCTTTTTCATTACCAGCGATAGTCAGTGATATTCCTGCTAATAAAGCCGTACATTTAGAGGATGACTGTTATTTTAAATGTGGTGATAGCCAAGATTTAGCGGATAAGCTTGTAAAGACAATTGATAATCCTCTTGTCTCGTATGCTGAATATCTAAAAAATTATGATTGGAATTTGATTGCAGAGCAGACTTATGATGTTTATAAGCAGGCTGTAATGAAAAAATAAGAGTATAACGAATGTTACCTAATAATTATTCAGATCAAGAACAGGCTATTATTACTCGTTTTTTTAAGTCTATTCCTAGTGATATTTGTGCTTCATTGACCAATGATCAGCGACAGGCGATAGAAACAGCGATAGTGACAAATACGGTTCGAAGTGAACATAGTGTCGATATTAGGCCAACTATTGGTTTTGGTAAGTGGCGTTATTACGCGGTGCTGTTAGCTGGGCGAGATCGTCGTTCAGAAAAAAGAAAAAATGGGTCATTATCATTATTGTGTAAATCGCTCGGTATTATTTTTGGTGTTATTTTATTATTTATGTCTGCAGTGTTGACGATGTATTTAATTAAATCGGCATTAGGCATTGATATTTTTAAACACTTTTCATTTGGTGTTTGGGATGCATTTCGAAATACATTCATAAAGTAATTTAATGCATTTGGTGGCTTTTATTTGCGTTATCAATAAGGTGGACTATGAGAATATTTAATAGTAAATTCTGTACAATAAAATAACCAATAAAAGGTCGTAAAGTCATGAAAAAATTATATATTGCTCTTAGTTTAGTTGCTGCATCACTATCAACATCAGCTTTTGCTGATTCAAATATCCCGAGTAACAATGGTGATTGGCAAGATTGTGGCCCTGCAAAAGTTGAAGCTGTTCGTGTTGAACATGGTGCTATTTTTGCTTATCTAAATAATCCGTCAGAACATTGGTCAGCATGGAAGCGTATCGCGTTAGATAAATCAAATGAAGATTATATGGCTAAACCGATGAAGCTGTTAGCCCGTTCTAATTTATCCGCGGCTCAACAGCAGCAAATAGAAGAACATTTACGTTTTAAAACTGAAATGCAAAGTTCACAGTTTCAGTCATTATTAGAAAATGCATTAATTCGTAATAAAAAGGTTATAGTACGCTTCCCTGGTACAGAAACATGTAGTGCAGATAATTGGACTTCTAACGCAGTAATGGTTCAATTAAATAAATAATATTTATTAAAAAAGCGTCAAATATGATTATTTGACGCTTTTTTGTTATTTAATCGTTATTGATGTTAATTGGAACCATTTGTTATCAATCTCTCCATTGATACCTAATAATACCTGCGGTTGATGAGTGTTAGGCTTAACCATTGCAATATCAACATAATATTGTCCTTTAATGATTTTTTTAGGAAGGGTAAATGTATTATTTTGATTGTAAATAGGAGCCTGACTTATAGTATTCGATGCTGGCATCCACTGGGTAATATTATTATTAGTGTTGAAATAATAGATATCTTTATTATTTTTGCTTCTTAATCGCCATACAATAGGGTAGTTATTATAACTAGGAGCAACTCCAACATTCTGCCATTGTGAGTTAAAGGTAATACTGGTTTCTGGTTTGAATTCACTTATTACTTCAATATGGTTTAGGTTAAAACGATAACCCAGTTTTTTTATCAAAGCGTGTAATAGTGGTTGGTATTGTGCTGGTATTTTTGTTGATTTTAAATTGAATAATGATGTGTGTAAGTTCAATATATAATCAAACGTTTTTTTCACCATTTCTGGTGTATATACTTTGCTTTTTTTTGCCCAGTCAACCATATCAGTACATATTTCTAAATCAACCGGAGCATGCTGCCAGCGATTTAGAAAGTCTTTGTCTGGATACGTGTTTTTTATTTTTCCTTTACCCTCGATATGCTGAATCGTTTGTGGATAACCCTCTTCCATATGATTCCAGCCATGACTCCAATCACCGATGCAGTCAGCTCGCCATCCTAAACCATGGAGTGTTGCATAACTTGTTGTATTCTCGCTGGTCGTGGCAATACTCATTGTGAGCATTTTATTTGGAAATGCTTGTTGCATCATGGTGATATAAGGAATGAGATCTTTTGCTTTATAACCATGATTACCCAATGTGGGGGCAGGATCTTTATAGTGAGTTGCAAGGTGCCATTCTCCCCATGTACCGACTAAACCCACGTCTAAGCGCAATATAGTAGGGTTATGATCATAGCGTTTTCCCATGGCATCAACAAATCGTTTTAGGTCAGCTTTAAAAATTTTATTTTTGTAATCAATGATAAAGCTATTATCATTTTTGCATATAGCATGCGTTTTTGGATCTATTTGTTTTTTTAACCAGCAAGGAATACCGAGTATTTTTTTTCCTGCACGAGGAGAGGGCTTGTAATAAGTATCGTTAAGTCCTGCCATTGTCATAAAACGAATAACGATTTTTTTATTTTGGGCTCGAGCTGCTTTGATCGTATCATCTATAAGTTTATAATTATAAACACCTTCCTCTGGTTCTAATTGTTCCCAATACCAACGGTAATAAACAACACTTGTTTCTGGATAAGATGGCTCAGACCAATAAAGATTATTATGACGGTTAATAGTTTGATGATCGGTAATTCCAATATCAGGGTTAACAAGAATACCACTATTAATCGACGGCGTGTAATTGATTGTGATTGGTGCTGCTTGCGCTAATATCGGAGTGATAACAGCTAAGAGACTAACAATAATTAAATGGTTATGCTTCATGCTAAATGCCAATGTCTAATAATACTGAAGTATAACGTAGATATTAATTAGCATATCAGTGGAGTGTTAACTAAGTGATTAATTGCGAAAAGCCTGTAAAGTTAAAGACTAGCATTGTACTAGCCTTCAACCGTATTGATATAAAATTAAGACTTATTCATTAAGTAAATGGATTTAACGTGATGCCATTTGTCTTGTCTTACACCCTCAACACCTAATTTTATCGCTGCTTGTTGAGTATTGGGTTTTACTAATGCGACATCAAGGAAGTAGTGATCATCGGTAATATTTTCAGGTAATGTGAAGCTATTTTTTTGCGTGTATTGAGGTGAGATGTCCTCTTTATTATCTGCAGGAAGCCAATGACGAATATCATTATTGGTTTCAAAATAATCGATAACATTATTGTTACGGTCTCGTAATCGCCACACAACCGGATAATTATTATAACTTGGTGCTACACCTGTGTTTTTCCAACTAGAGCTAATTAAAAACGGCGATCCGGCTTTAAAATTACTGGTAACCTCAACAGTATTCAATTCAAATCTGTAGCCTACTTTTTTAAGAAAATCATCTAATAATGGCTGATATATTTCAGGAATATTGCCTGATTTTAGGTTTAATAATGATGTATGCATATCAAGCGCAGTTTCAAATGTTTGTTTAACTTTCTCAACCGTATAAATGTCTTTTTTAGCGGCCCATTCATCGACAGTGTAACAAATTTCAAAATCGACAGGCGCTTTTTTCCAACGTTGAAGAAATTTAGGATCAGGATAGCTATTATGGTTATTTCCAAGTCCTTGTGCGTGCTCAAAGGTTGCTGGATAACCATGTTCCATGTGATTCCAGCCAAGCTCCCAGTCACCAATACAATCTGCTCGCCAACCATAATTTCGTTGAGTGCTATGACTTAATATATTTTCATCGTTTGAACCGAGATACATGAGCAGTGTTTTATTGGGAAATGCTTCTTTCATCATTTTAGGAAATGGTAATAAGTCTGCATCTGTATAGGCGTGGTTGCCTAATGTTGGTCGCTCATAGCCTTTATGTGATGCTAAATTCCATTCGCCCCATGTTCCAACGAGACCGACGTCAAGACGTAAAATATTAGGATTATTGTTATAGCGTTCACCCATGGCTGTTAGAAAGCGTTTAAGGTTCTTTTTAAAAACTGGATTTTTGTAGTCAACGGTATAGCTGTTATCATCAGCGCAGGTTTCACCGATTGTATTTGGGTCAATTTTTTGCTTTAACCAACAGGGAATGCCAAGTATTTTTTTGCCCGCATTGGGTGAGTTACTGTAGTAGACCTCATCTACGCCTGCCATTGTCATAAATCGAATAACAGTGGTCTTTCCTAATGCTGCAGCTTGATTGATAGTATCGTCAACAAGCTTGAAATTATATTGTCCCTTTTGTGGTTCTAATTCTTCCCAATACCAACGAAAATAGACCACAGATGTTTCTGGGTGGGTTGGTTTATTCCACCATGGATCATTTTTAATATTAAAAGAATGGTGTTCAGTAATACCAATATCTGGATTAATAAGAATATTATCGATTGTTGATAGCGTTGTTGTAATTGTTATTTCTTGTGCCATTACAGTATGAGTTAATGGCAAAGCAGCAATGCTTAGCAGGCATATTTTGGTGATTATTTGTAAAAAAAATTGCTTGGGGGAAGTCGATTCTTTAGTGCTTGCATGCATAGTAATTCATCCGTGGAATATTAAACAAAAAAACATAGTCGATATATATTCGTTGGGTTGCACTATGCCAAAAAAAAATAAATTTAAAAGCACTATTGTCGGAATCGGAATCACATATTTCAATAATCGCGATTGTTTTTGTGTATAAGCTGTTTCTGATGTGTTTTTGTTTGTTATTTTAGTGGTGTTTTTATGGAGGTGTTATTGATTATGTGTATGGATACAATGGGGAGGGGAGGTGCAAGTAACCGCTTCTTAATCATGTAGTTAAGAAGCGATTGTGTGCTATTGTTGAGTATTTGTTATTGCCGCAGGTGTATGGGCAACGTAGGCTTTTGTTCCCCAAAGAGGTACGGTCGATAAACTGTGTTTATAGCTACCTGTTGTTGTTTTGGTTGAATATGATAAATACATTAAGGTTTCTGATTTTGGATCATAAATACGACGAATCTTCATAGTTTTAAAGAAAATACTTTTAGACTTCTTAAAGACAACTTCGCCAGATTTTGATTTATCAATTTTCGCTATCATCTCTGGTGTTATTTCACCCGTTTGACGGCATGAAATAGATGAGTCTGATGGATCCGCTAAACTCAAATCTGCTTCGATGCTAGCAATATGGCAAGTAACACCTGGTACAATCGGGTCGACCAATGTATTTAACTTTATATCCTTAGTGGTAAACATGCCTAAAGAAACATCGCCAACTTCATTATCAGAACACCCACTCAGTGTTAGTGCAATAGCAATCGAACTGGCAATCAATAAACTTTTTTGCATATAAGCTCCCTGTTAAATGAACGGTATCATTTAAAAAATTTCAATATGGTTTGTTATTATGATGCTAAGTTATACGCGAAATGATGATGATTTTCATCATTCTCTTTCAAATACGGTATTTGTCAGTAACAGCTTATGGCGAGAACTGACTATTTGAAAAATAAATATCAAATAATTTTAAAAATATTATCGTGTTTTAAGTTATTGATAAAAGTTGTTTTTTGTATGTTGTTGCGGTTATTTTTTGAGTCAACTTAACAAGTTTTAAATGATTTTTATTAAAAATGGTCTTTCCAATAGCAACAATAACACATAGGATGAATGTAACAGCAATGTTACTATTAATAATTATCAACGGATGATTATTACTGATTATGAGGAGGATATGATGTCAAATATTCTTGCGTTTCCAGTAAAAGAACAGCCTCGAGATCGGACGCCGTTAGAATTAATTGTTGAACAAGAATTGTTGGATTTAGGTGCTGATAGCTACATGATTGATGTTGTCATTCAACGAATGGAAAAATTTTTAGCGCTTGCTTCGTTTGAGTTTGATTTAAAAATGCAAGTGTCTAAAAACTGTTTAGATGAAATGAATCAAAATGTATTCCCTGTCATTTCTGACATGCAAGCGTCAATGCGGGATACGATGAATGAAATGTTAACTGAACGTGTATTGCATGAGATTCGTTTATATAATTTAGAAAGGCACGCCGTTAAATAATACATGGTTTATTTTTTAGTTTTACAATATCTGCAACAAACAATCAAAAACGCCGCTGTCTAATGTCTATCATTAACAGCGGCTTTTTATTAGTTCTTATTTCCTAATTGCCAAATTTTTTCTGCACGACTACCAATTATCCAGAAGCTTAACGCTAATACCGCAAAAAAGATCGCTTTATGGAGCGTACCCCAAAAAAATTCAAAATAGCGGCTATACAAACATAATAATAAAAAGATGATCCCAAAGGCTCTTATGAGTGAATTATTATTTTTAATGCCATAATAAATAGCACTTAAGGTGACCAATAGCATCGCCACGCTCCAGCCCCATAACTCAATCTGTTTTATATGTGACCAAGCACTTAAACTGTCATAGTTGCCAAAAATAGTTAGCATCCACAAAGCATTGAAAAAATACATTAATCCCATAAATAGTGTCGCTTCTTGAAGAAAGAATAATCGCGAGTGACGTTTTAAGGCAACACTCGCAGATATAATTAATATACCAACAATGGTAAACCGTAATGGAATATTCATTCCCCAAAACAGGTAGTGATTCTGAGCGAGATAAGAGGTTTCAGTTAACACCCATAACCCAATACCAATGAGTGCAAATAACCACACTAAAACGGAGTATAACTGGATACCGACGATAAGGTAGATGAGGGTCGGCAGCAGAATAAAAATACTCTCACGCCAATGAAGTGCTATCGCGGTATGGCTTAAAAAGACACTGGTTATTGCGGTTATCAGTACTCCAAAAAAGAATATTGCTTCATTGCTAACGGTTTTTTGTGGGTAACGCTGTCGCCGTCTTACACCGAAATAAAATAGTCCGGCTGCAATCATGGCGCTAAAAAAGGCAAGTATACTCGCTGGTGTATTGATGATTTTTGCAATCAATGAAATTAAATAATCGTCAGCGATCAGCAAAATTACTGACAGAATGAAACATGCAATAGCAACCCAAAATGAATACACAGCCAATAGTTTCCAATCAAAACTAATCACATCATAGCTGTGACGCAGTTGCTGAGCCTGTTGGGCATCAATAAGTTGTTGTTGCTGCCATTGATTAATAGTGTCGTTAAGGAATTGTCCTTGGCGTTTATTAACTTTCATATCCATGTGAATTCCAGATAACATCGTTCGCATATACGCGTTGTGTCATCTTATTGGTATCGTTAAAAGTAGAACGGATAATTGTAACTGATCGTCATGCTATTTGCGGCATGAATAACATTAGTAACAGAAGGCAAATAGTGCAATATTATAATATTGGTTGTGATGACAAGCAGTGTCGACATAGGCAAGCAGATACAGAATTTGATAATGTCTGGCGTGGTTCAATCTCAAAACACCAGCATGTGGCTTTGCCCGCCTTAATATCACATTGTGCTGGTTGCTGACATTGTGGGCACTGGTGAGTTGCCTTAATGGCTTTGATGTCAGCCATGATCGCCAGTTGTTGCTGTTCTGGGTAGGCTATCCAGTGGCTGATCTCTGTCATTGTTCGTAAGCAGCCACTGCAAATTCCGGCATTATTTTTACATTTAGCGACACATGGCGATTTCACTATAATTACCTATTAACTATTCGTCTAACAAAGGTGTCATGCTAACGGTTAATAGTGATAAATGCTACTTTGCTTCTTCGATGAGATTTATAAAGATCAACCGCGTTTTACAGGTTACCAAAACAACTATGAAGCTGTTTGCTTGAGTAATTCATAAATTGCAATGTCATCTTGTGATAGATGATGACTTGGAATCGTTAGCGCAGTAACATTTTTCATGCCGATTTTTAGCATTACATTTTCAGGACCTGAAACTGTTTTTAAATGTCGGCCGTATAGGTGCTCTAAATTGAGTTTATTGAAGCCATAGTCTTTAATCCGTTCTACCGCTTCAGTACAGTAACCATTGCCCCAAAATGGCACCCCAATCCAATAGCCCAGCTGGGCACTGTTTTGATTGATATTTTCTAATCCCGCACAGCCGATAAGTTGATGATTGCTTTTTAGGGTAATAGCGAAAATAGCCGATTGTTTGCTATACCATCCAGCTAAATGTTTGCCTATCCACTTACCAGCCATACCATCAGAATAGGGGTGTGGAACACTGATGGTACCGTTAGCAATGTCAACGTTACCAGCTAGTCGCTGTATCTTAGTGGCATCTGATAGTTCTAATGGGCGAAGAATTAAGCGTTCTGTTGTTAACAGTGGTTGCATTTTATTCATAATAATATTCTCACAAACATAGCTAGATATGGCTATTAATCAATAAATTTGAATTAATTTATAGGGGTGCGATCAATGATTTGATGACTAGCATGGTGAAATAGTGAAATCTGTGCAGTCGCGCTTAATTATTAGAACGATGTGAACAGTTGTCTTTGCTAGCGCAAAAGCGATAACTGATTATAATGATGATTCTGACATCTAACTCAATTAGTTGCTGTTTTTTCTTATACAGCAATATGTTAGGCTTATCTAACCGAAATAATGGAAAAATAAATACTTAATATTATCAAAAAAAAGACTTACAGTAGTTGTCAAATAGCAAAAACAGAATTATATTAACTATGTTGATATAAATCGTTAGGTGAAATTAGCTCCAAAAATTAGAAAGTCTTTTTTTACATTCTTTCCTTAATTACCCTCCACGACACTTATCATCATTATATTTATTCACAACGGAACTTATACATAGAAGTTGTTGTCATAAATAGATAAATATAAAAACTTTGTTCATCATAATTCAATTAATATGTCATTGTAATGTCATACAGAATTGATTAACTAGAACACGAATAGTCGAGTAAGAACGGTATTAATATATAGTGATATCAACCTTGCTCATTGGGAAATAAATGAGAGGTTTATAATGAAAACACGTAGTCGCAGACAGTGGTTTTACCATAAAAATCAAACAACTAAAGCTATAAAAGCTTAAGGTTTGAAAAACATTTCTTTATTGATGATAAAGAAATGAATACATTTAATTATCCTCTAATTAAATGTTTGTTGAAAATTGTTCATAACAAATATCAACCGCAAAGTAGCCAGAGATAAACATTCATATTGTAAAATTTCTGGCTAACTTATACTCCTTTTTTATAATACATTATTAAGTTTAACGTTTAACCCAAAAAGCAAACGATTGCCATTGGTGCTGTGCTGGTTGTTATCGATGAAAAATTATGCCCGATTATTAATTATCTATATATATTGCCACCAATACTCAAATCGGTTGGGATCGTCGTGAGTGTAATATTACCAATATAAATATTACCGTCGACAACCAGTTTATTTGGAAGGGCTTGAAGCTGACTATTTTGGATAAATAAATCACCTTTAACATATAAGTTGTCAGGTAGTTTTTTGAGTTGAGTATGAGCGACGCTAAGATCGCCATAGACTTGTAAGCCAAAATTAAGTTCTTTAATTTTAGAGTAAGCAAGATTGATGTAGCCGTCGACTTTAAGTGCCAATGGTAAATACTCAATATGGCTATAGGCTAAATTAAGATTCCCTTTAATGGTAAGGCTTAATGGCAAATATTTAATTTGGCTACTTTCAAGGTTAAGATCTCCATCCACCACCAGGGGATCGGGTAAGCGAATGTTACCACTGTATTTTAGCGAAAGGTTACCATAACTATCTTGATAATTAAGTAAATGGGTCGGAGTAAGTGCTAACGCTGGTTGAGTGGTAATTAACACTCCGATTAGGCATAACAGCCATTTATAACGATACATATTGAGAGCCAGAACCATTTTTAATCATGAATGAGTATTGATATCGGATGATTGGCTTATTTCTTTAGTTATTGATGCTGTTTAATGTTCGAGAACGTTGCGGTTTGTGCTTATATTCAATGTATAATCAGCGCCCATTTGGCTAATAGGTTGATCGTAAATGAACAAGCAAGTGTTACTTGAGCGTATTGAGGCACAGTTAGAACAGACATTACAAATAGCAACTGAAGCTGCAATGCGTGCTTATAATACCGCGACAGATGATGAAAATGTGGCAGAAAATAAATATGATACTTTTGCATTAGAAGCATCGTATCTTGCTCATGGTCAAGCTCAGCGAGTGGCAGAATGTAAGGCCGATATTAGTGCTTATCAGCATTTATTTGCAACAATGCCGACACAACAAACGACGATTGTTGTTGGCCATTTAGTGTCTTTAGAAGATCAGCAAGGGCATGCTAAGAAGGTGTTTTTAGGGCCTGCAGCAGGAGGGTTAAAATTTCTGATTAATAATGAGGAAGTAATAACAGTAACGCCAGGCTCACCTTTTGGCGAAGCATTGCTTGGTCGAGAAATCGATGAAGAGGTAGATATTCATATTGGCGGTAATGTCTTATGGTTTGATGTGATTGATATTGAGTAATTAGCCTGATTATTTGGTTTTAAGCATCATCATCGTAAAAGTGTGAATTAGTAACAGTTATCATCCCCTTTATAGCAGTAAAATCATTCATTCCGAAGTGAAATAATGAGCATAAATATTATGCTTAATACTAATGATATGGGGTGATGATGCAACCTGCTTATGCTAATTTAATTGAGCAATTACGGCTTCAGATAGATGAAAAAAGGATTATTACCGATCCTACGTTGATGTTGGCTTATGGTACTGACGCGAGTTTTTATCGTTTGTTACCACAATTAGTTTTACAGCTTGATACGCTTGATGAAGTTATTTTTGCGATTAAAGCGTGTTATGAACGCCAAATTCCGATGACGTTTCGTGCCGCGGGGACGAGCCTATCAGGTCAAGCGCAGTCAGATTCGGTCTTAATAACATTAACGCGGCGTTGGCGCGATTATAAAGTACTTAATGATGGCGCTCAGATATGGTTACAACCCGGCATCATTGGCGCGGAAGCGAATACAATATTAGCGCCGTTTGGGCGAAAAATTGGTCCCGATCCTGGTTCTATTAATAGCTGTAAAATCGGTGGTATTGTGGCAAATAATGCCTCAGGTATGTGTTGCGGCACTTCGCAAAATAGCTATCGTACTATTGCAGGAATGACAGTGGTACTTGCTGATGGAACGCTATTAAACACTTTAGATCTCAATAGCATTACAGCATTTAAAAAAACGCATGCTGCAATGATTGACGAACTGATGCTATTGGTCAGTGAATGTCAGGCTAATAGTGTACTTGCAGATAAAATTCGCCATAAATACCGCTTAAAAAATACCACCGGTTATAGCCTAAATGCGCTGGTAGATTTTGATGATCCGATTGATGTATTACAACATTTATTTATTGGCTCAGAGGGCACGTTAGGTTTTATTGCAGATGTGACTTATAACACTGTCGTTAACCATGCATTTAAGGCGTCGGGGCTATTTGTATTTACCGATATTGAACAAACATGTTTAGCGGTGAGCCAATTAAGTAAAACTCGAGTTGCAGCTGTCGAGTTAATGGATAACCGTTCATTAGCGTCAGTGGCAGAAAAGCCAGGCATGCCAGCTTTTATTGCTCAATTAGGGGCCGATGGTAATACAGAAGCGGCCGCATTATTGATTGAGCTACATGCTGAAAATGAACAAGATTTACTTCTTCAGGCAGAAGGAATGCAACAGATTATCAATGCATTTTCTCCGATTGAGCAAGTTGATTTTAGTCGTGATGCAACGATTTGCGAACAACTGTGGGGCATTCGTAAAGAGTTATTTCCCGCCGTTGGTGCTGTTCGTGAAAGTGGAACAACAGTTATTATTGAAGATGTTGCTTTCCCTATTGCGCAGTTAGCGCCAGCTGTACGTGACTTACAACAATTGTTTGTCCAATTTGACTATCATGAAGCGATTATTTTTGGTCATGCGTTAGCAGGTAATTTGCATTTTGTATTTACACAATCCTTTGACACTCAGGCTGAAATTGAACGCTATAGCGCCTTTATGGATGCCGTTGCACAACTTGTTGCGGTTGAATATCAAGGTTCATTAAAGGCTGAACATGGCACTGGGCGTAATATGGCGCCATTTATTGAACTTGAATGGGGCTATGCCGGTTATCAATTAATGCTCGCGATTAAAGCTGTTTTTGATCCTCATGGCGTATTAAATCCTGGAGTGATTATTAATGCTGATAAACAATCACATATTAAAAATTTAAAAGCGATGCCAGTGGCTGATGAGCTTATTGATAAATGTGTTGAATGCGGTTTTTGTGAGCCAGTGTGCCCATCACGGAATTTATCATTAACCCCCCGCCAGCGTAATACTGTATTTCGCGAAATATCGCGTTTACGACGTAGTAATGAAGATCCTCAACGATTAGCGGCGATGGAAAAAACCTATCGTTATTATGGCTTAGATACTTGTGCTGCAACCGGGTTGTGCGCTGAACGCTGTCCGGTGGGGATTAATACTGGCGATTTAGTACGTAAGTTACGCCAAAATCATACTGACGCCGCCAAGAAAATTGCCTCATGGACAGGAGAGCATTTTGGTGTTGTGAGTGCTTCTGCAAAACTAGGCTTAACAATTGCGAGTAATATGCATACTGTCTTGGGTACCAATCGAATGCGAAAATTGACCCAAAAAGCTTATCAATTATCAGGGCATAAAATACCGCAATGGACGCCGCATATGCCATTACCCGCGGCTAAAATCAACACGCCTGCTATTCATGGTATTACCAAAGAGCGGGTTGTTTATTTTCCTAGTTGTGCCGCTAGAAATATGGGGGGTGAAGTTAACGCGCTTGATAAACGCTCGTTGACGGAAGTCACAATTTCTTTATTAGAAAAAGCGGGCTATGAGGTTATATTGCCAGATGATCTTAATAATCAATGTTGTGGAATGCCTTATGTCAGTAAAGGCTTTCCTGAAACAGCACAGCTTAAAGCGCAACAACTTGAACAAGCATTGTGGCAAGCATCTCGCCAAGGGCAATACCCTGTGCTAATGGATACCAGCCCATGTGCTAGTACCAGTAAGCAATCTTTACGTAATGATCTCACTATTTATGAGCCGTTTAAATTTGTGGCTGATTTTGTATTGCCACGACTAACGATCACGCCGCAGCAAGCACCTGTAATGTTGCATATTACCTGTACCTCTCGTCGGCAAGGGCTAGCCTCTGTTATTGAGCAAGTCACCAGAGTGTGTGCCAAGGATGTGATTATTCCTGACGACATTACTTGTTGTGGCTTCGCTGGTGATAAAGGTTTTACCAAACCTGAACTTAATGCGAGCGCGTTAGCACCATTGAAAGCCCAAGTGCCACAAGGATGTCATGAAGGTTATTCAAATAGCCGAACTTGCGAGATAGGTTTATCTGAACATAGTGGCATTGAGTATCGTTCAATTTTATATTTAGTCGATAAAGTGAGTCATTAGTATTTTTGGTTAACGGTCCACACTTTCCGTTATTTTAATTAAATAGCGGGGAGTGCAGGTATTCTTTATTGATATAAGTTGCTGTGGTGGTTTTATGTCAGTACAGATTATATTCATTTAAGCAATAAGGGTAAAAATGGAGTTTAAGTTTTTATAATTAAGCGACAATAATAAAACCACTAAACTTTGATCTATTTTAGCTATTTAGGAAGGGAAAAGAGCCAAATTAATGCATTTACTCTAATTCATTGAGTCAATGCTTTAAAATGAAGCCTTACTTGATCCGTTTATATCCTTTCCCACACGGACTCTGGCTTGAAAGCCACCTCTCACAAGCCTATCATTTCAATACGTTAATTATTGTGGTTATGTTTATAGCAATACAGTTGCATGGTTATTAAAGTGTATTGGTTATGACTAGACGAACTTTTTTTGGCTTAAATAATTTCTATCATCTAGACTCAAATTTAGCTAAGTGTTAGCTAAATAGGATAAATTCATGGCAACGACAGATACGGCTCCAATTGAACAACCGAACTCAGCGACTAAATCAAATAAATTTCGCAATATTATTGTTTTTATTGTTATTGCTGCGGTTTTAGGTACCGCTGGATATTTTTATACTCGTCATCAAAAATTATACCCAAGTACTGATGACGCGTATATCCATGCCAATATTCTTTATGTTGCTCCACAAATAAGTGGCAAGGTACTCAGTGTTAATGTTGAAAACTATCAACATGTCGCTGAAGGGGATTTGTTAGTTAAGATTGATCCTGCGCCTTATGAAATTCAGTTAGAACAAGCTAAAGCGGCGTATGAAGTTGCTACCCAACAAAATAAAGCCACTGATGATGCAATTTTAGCAGCGAGCGCTAATGTACGTGCTGCTGATGCTAATCTTGTTGATGTTCAAAAAACATATCACCGTGTGATGGATTTAGTGAACCGTAAGTTGTTACCGTTACAACAAGGCGATGATGTAAAAGCGAAGTTAGCCAGTGCTCAAACCAGCCTTGAAGCAGCACGCGCAAAAATGTCACAACTGATAAATCAGCAGGGCGCTAAAGGTGATGAAGCACCACAAGTAAAACAAGCAGCAGCGGCATTAAGCCAAGCAACGTTAAACTTATCGTACACGAATATTTATGCTCCGTATGACGGTAAGCTAGGTAAAGTCAGTGTGCGTCCTGGTAGTGTTGTTTCTCCTGGTCTGGCGATGATGCCATTAATTGAAGATAACACAGCATGGTTACAAGCAAACTATAAAGAAAAAGATATCGGCTTATTGAAAGTCGGTATGACAGCGACAGTTGTGTTAGATATGTATCCAGATGTGACCTATCAAGGTCAGGTTGAGGCATTGTCTCCTGCGAGTGGTTCATCTTTCTCATTATTGCCTCCTGAAAATGCGACAGGTAACTGGGTTAAAGTTCCTCAACGTTTCCCGGTTCGTGTCAAATTTACAGATTTGAAAAATAAGCCATTACTGCGTGTTGGTGCGAGTGCTGACGTCACTATTGATACCCAATCAGAGACCAACTAATGAGTCAGTCAGTCACGCCAGCTAACCGTATATGGATCACCTTAGCCGTTATGTTATCAGCAATCATGGTATTGCTGGATATGACTATAGCCAACGTTGCATTACCGCATATGATGGGGGCATTAGGGGTTACATCTGAGCAGGTGACATGGGTACTTACTTCTTACTCAATGGCTGAAGCTATTTGTATTCCACTTGCGAGCTATTTTGCACTTAAGTTTGGTGTTCGAAGATTACTATTAGTCTCCGTGGTTGGTTTTATTGTTACCTCGGCTTTGTGTGGTCAAGCTGATAGTCTGGCTGAAATGGTTATTTTTCGTATCATGCAAGGTGCATTTGGTGCGTCAGTTATTCCATTAGCTCAATCAACGATGGTGCAAATTTACCCCGCCAATGAACGTGGTAAAGCAATGGCATTGTTCAGTGTCGGTATACTACTTGGTCCGATTTTAGGTCCAACTGTTGGTGGTATTATCACTGAAAATATGGATTGGCGTTGGATTTTTTATGTCAACGTGCCTGTCGGTGCTTTATGTCTTACATTGGTTTATCTGTTCGTTAAAATTGATGGTAAAGGTGAGTCTAAATTAGACTGGCCATTAGTTATCGGTATGACGGTAGGTATCGGTTTATTACAAATGGTGCTTGATAGAGGTAATGAAGAAGGATGGTTTGAGTCTAACTTTATTCTATTTTCATTGATCATCAGTGCCATTGCTTGGGTGTTCTTTATTGTGCGCTCATGGCGTACCAAAGGCGATATTGCTCCAATGTGGCTATTAAAAGACCGTAACCTTGCGGTGTCATGTTTGATCATGGCTGGCTTTTCGATGGGACTATTTGGTATTACTCAGTTACAACCGATGATGTTAGAGCAATTGTTACATTATCCAGTCGAAACGACAGGATTTGTAATGGCGCCGCGTGGATTAACTTCAGCGATTGTATTGCTGGTGATGGCACAATATATGGATCGTTTAGATCCAAGAATGCTGGTGGCAGTTGGACTTGGGTTTAGTATCTTTGGTACTTACCTGATGATGCAGTACTCAATGGAGATCAATTTATATTGGGTACTTATACCATCTATCATTCAAGGTATGGGTATGGGGTTAGTGTTTGCGCCATTGAGTCAAATGGCATATAGAACCTTAGAAGCCAAATATGCTGTGGGTGGAGCGGTGATGTATAACCTTTGTCGAACCATTGGTAGTTCATTTGGTATCTCAATTGTAAATACCTACTTTAGCCGAACTCAACAGCGTGAATGGCATGCATTAGGGGCTGATATAAGTGCCACTAATCCAATATTACAGCAACAGGCAATGCAACATCATACTACGGTTACTGATCCTAACTTTATTGCTCAAGTCAGTGCGTTACTGCATCAACAATCGACATTATTGGCCTTTGTATATACATTTGGTTTCTTAATGTTTTCTTATGTTGCGTTGTTGCCTTTATTAGCGCTATATCGGTTTAAGAAAAAAGCCCCAGCAGCGACAGCAAATACTCATTAATACTGATAAGCATAATGAGTCAGCAATAAAAAAGGTAGAGTATTCTACCTTTTTTATGTGCTGATGATCGTGTGTTGGTTGTTTTACTAGCAGTGGTTTGATTGCTAACTATACGTTATCGTTATTATTTTTTCTTTTTGCTCAAAAATATATCTATCAGTAAGATTGGATTATATTTCACCTTTACAGACTTAGTTGTGGTGGTTATTATAGCTGCCATGGAGAGATGGCTGAGTGGTTGAAAGCACCGGTCTTGAAAACCGGCATACGTTTATAGCGTATCTAGGGTTCAAATCCCTATCTCTCCGCCACCTTTGAAGCCTCGTCTTATATGACGGGGCTTTTTTATTGCCTCGCTTTAATTTTCTCCTCCGTTATTAAATGTTATACATACCAGTCGAAGCTAATGCTAATTTTGATTTGTCGCCGACATCGAAACCGAGGTGTCGGCTCTTCAATGATAATTTAATGCAGCCTTGTCCGATTATCGATAACCCAGAAGAATTCCGTCAGCATATTCAAGATGTTGGGGCTGTTCCTCAATATGAAGGTGCGGATGGATATCTTAAATTTGGCGATCAACTTGATAGTCTTGCTAAAGAATGGGAAAAATATGCCATTAAGATTTGGGATGAAGAAGGGTATGGTGATCAATATACAGCGGAACATAAATGTTATACCTGTGGCGGTAAGTGATTAATTATAAGTTAGTATTATTTTTATACAGTGATATCAAATTATGATTGATTGTTATCATGTATTCATATTGAACGATTGTTTGAATAAAAAACTTTACAGGTAATGCGTTTTATGTGACAATTTAGTCACTCTGTAGCTAGAGTAATTGATTGAGAATTAAGTAAAAGAAAAACCCTTAGAAGCATCTTCGTTATTGTTGTGTACACTAGTGTTTCCCTTCGCTTTATCATCATCATATTAAATTATTCAAGCTTCAGTGCATCGCACTTTGCGATAATTTTAAAGAATTTATATAAGGGACACAAAATGTCTAACAAATCAACTGGTCTAGTAAAGTGGTTTAACGAAGAGAAAGGTTTTGGTTTCATTACTCAAGACAACGGCGGTGCTGACGTATTCGTTCACTTCCGTGCTATCGCTTCTGAAGGCTTTAAAACTCTTGCTGAAGGCCAGAAAGTGTCTTTTGAAGTAGAGCAAGGCCAAAAAGGTCTTCAAGCTGCAAACGTTGTAGCTCTATAATTTTATAGTTAATCTATAAAGTTAATATTGGCGTAAATAACTCAGTTATTTGCGCCTTTTATATTTTTAAATCATCCATTTATATTTCTCATTCCCTCTTCAGTTTACGCTTCTATCTCTTTTCAACTTAGCATAATGATTTTATATTGTTGTCGATATTAAGTTATTGATGACGAGAAGATGTTTAATCAAGCACTGAACTAAAACTAAACACCCTCGCTATAAGTTAAATGATCTAATCAATATCAAGCATACAATTTTATTAATATGATAATGTGTAAGTGACTATTTACTTACTCTGTGATTCGGTTAATTTAACCAAACGGCCGTCATAAGAACAAATGATACTAAGAACATCTTTTTTAAAACTGTAAAGACAGTGGTAGATGGCTTGTAGATGTTGTATTTCTGCGGCGATATTGTGTTCGAATTCTGGTGGGTATACGGCATCTATTGTTACTGATGAGTGGCAGTCAGTTTGTCGTGTGAGGGTTATTTTTTTCCAAGATGTCATATTTCGCCTTAGTGTAAACATATTGTTGTTTTATAGTACACTATACTGTTTCTTGAGTGAAGACGATTTTTCTATTATGACAATATACAGAATGATATTTCGTATAGCTGTGATATGGCAGGTAGATATAACATACAGAAAAAGTATTGACGAAGTCAGTCGTATATTTATAAGGCTGGAAGGCAAAAAAATACCACTCAAAAGAGTGGTATTTAGTGTTTAATCGTTGTTATCGTGCATTTGTTGGTGCAACAAGGCGCGCTTTACCTATAACATGAGCTAAGATGTTATATCCTGCTAGTGCAGGTGATGCATTTTCAGGTAATTTAATATTCGCTGTATTTAATGCATAAACAGTGATTTGGTAATTATGCGGTTTTGCATTTGGTGGTGGGCATGCGCCGCCAAAACCTTTAAAGCCAAAGTCATTGGTAACCATACTTGCCCCTTTAGGTAGCGCTTTACCGCCAACAGCACCAGCACCTTCTGCTAAAGAGTGCACATTGGCTGGAATGTTAATTACACTCCAATGCCACCAACCACTGCCAGTTGGTGCATCAGGATCATACATAGTAACAGCAAAACTTTTTGTTCCAGCCGGTACATCTGTCCAACTTAACTGTGGGGATTCATTTTTACCTGTACAACCCCATTGGTTGAATAATTGTTGATTATTAAGGGTTTGATCATTGGTAACGTTCTGACTCGTTAATGTCATCGCCGCTTGTGACATGAAAGAGGGTAATGCAAAAAGCAGTGCCACAGCTATTGTTTTAAATTTCATTATTTCACCTGTAAAAAGCTAAAAATTGTATTACTTAACAACTTATAATTATTAAATATTGGTGTAAAATCTTTAGAAGCTATAATGTAGCATTACTTACAATAGCTCAAATCAATAAAAATACACCAATAGTTGAGAAAAAATACTCTAAAGGATAGAACGTGAGATCATTGCCTCCATTAAAAGGTATTATTTATTTTGAAGCTTCTGCTAGGCTACAAAGCTTTAAATTAGCAGCTGAGGAATTATTTGTAACACCGGGCGCGGTGAGTCATCAAATCCAGACGCTTGAAGAATTTATTGGGCAAAAGTTATTTATTCGCCAACATCGAGGAATCAAATTAACCAATGCTGGTATACGTTATTTTAATCGTGTATCACTGATTTTAAAGGATTTAGATCAGGCTACAACAGATGTTGGATTTGTGACAAAAACGCAAAAATTAATCGTATCTATTCCGCCTACATTATTAAATAAATGGCTATTACCGCGGCTTAATTATACTTATTTAACTGACAATGCCATTGCTATCGTTTTTATTGATACAATTGAAACCTTGGATTTAAATAAGGAAAATATCGATTTATCAATACGTTATTGTATTGAAACGCCAACAGAAAAATATCATCGGCTATTATTCCACGAACAAATGATTGCAGTTTGTGCTCCCAATTATATTAATAAACCGTTAGATGATCTTGCAGATGAAAGGTTAGCTAGTTGTACATTAATTGAAACGACAAATAGATTAATTCAGTGGGATCTGGTTTTAGCGAATAATAATATAAAACCTTATTCTAATCAGAGTAAAATTTATTTTCAAAATTCGATGCATACTATTGAGGCTGCAATACAAGGTATTGGTATCGCTTTTGTTAATCGTCTTTTTGTTGAGTCGTATTTAGATCAAGGCGTACTGATAGAAGCTATTGATATGACGGTTATGCAGGAAAAAGTGCCTGGTTATTATTTAGTAAGTAATTATGAAAAAATGCAAAATCCAGCGACTCAACTTCTTTATAAAGAAATTGAGTCGTATGTTAACAATGATATAACTACTGTTATTTTTGATAACTAATCACGAGAAGATGCTTTATTCTGCATGCATAGCTATATCAGTAATTGCTTCATCATTTTCAATACTCTCAAGCAGTGATTTTAATAATAACATCGCTTGTGGTAGTGAATATTCTTCATTACAAACTAATGACTGAATTTGTTGTTGATAATCAGATAATTGTCTCATTATTTAACTTTATAAACATCAGTCGTTAGCTTGGTAGTGTACTTCTCACCAAGTAAATCATCTCGAGCTGCTGACCATGCGTTGGCATAACATAGTGCTAATTTGGCTTTATCTGCACTTTTAATCGGTCCTTGGTCAATCGTATTTTTTTGATCATTACATTGTGCATTTATTTTGGTGTTATATACCTTTCCTTGATCGGTCAAATTATAAACTTGATCTTTGGCATTTTTTGTCGCTTGTTGTAAGCAATTAATAAGTCCTTGTTCATCATAATTGGGGTTAGTGACACATGATTGTACAACAATAGAGTTAGCTGCATTCGCTGTTGTTGAAAGTAATGCACCAAGAGTAACAGTAACTAAAAGTGTTTTTTTGAAAAGAGATGACATATTTATTTACTCACTAATTCATATTCTTATCTGATAAATGATATACCTAAAACATATAAAGTAAATGTAAAAACGGATGATTAAGCGCGAACGGGTATTAAGACTAGGCTTCATGATGAGTAAGAATACGCTAAGAGTTAAATTTTGCAATTATTTGTTGCATATTCTATGAGTTTGTAATTATTATGTAATCAGTAGATAACAATTAAGTACTCAAGGATGATGTATGAAAGAAGTAGCTTTTGAAAATGATGTAGTTCGTCTTTATCTCAATGAAATATCGACTAAACCACTGCTGACTAAATCAGATGAAATTCTTTACAGTCGTAAGTCATTACTTGGTGATGAAAGTGCTAAACGTGTACTTATTGAGTCAAACTTGAGACTGGTTGTTAGTTTAGCTAAAAAATATCGAGCGTCGACGTTATTATTGAGTGATTTAATTGACGAAGGAAATATTGGTTTAATTACGGCTGTTGAGAAGTTTGATCCTGAAAAGGGATTTCGGTTCTCTACCTATGCATCATGGTGGATAAAACAAACAATTGAGCGCGCAATTCATAATCAAAGTCGTACTATTCGATTGCCTGTTCACGTGTCAAAAGAAGTGAATACCATTTTACGTGCTCATCGTGATTTAATGACTAAAAATAATAATGAGCCATCTCCGGAAGATATCGCTGATTACTTAAAGCGTGATGTAAGTGAAGTTTCATTTTTAATGACAAATAATTTACATGTATTATCTTTTGAACAAACACAGAATGATGACGAAAATCATTCGTTATCGTATTTTGTTGCCGATGAAAACGCTAATCTAGATAAAGAATTAGAAACCAATGACATGCAAATTATTACTAAAAAACTATTGGCTAATTTAAGTGGACGTGATCGCGAAATCATCTGTCGTCGGTTTGGATTATTGGGCTATGAACCGCAAACATTACAAGAAGTTGCTGATGCTGTAGGGTTAACCCGTGAACGGATACGTCAATTACAAATAAAAAATCTGACAAAATTAAAGCGTTCTTTAGTTAACGATAATTATGATATGGAAATGTTGTTTTCAATATCAGCATAAATCATGATGATATATAGAAAAAGGGATGATAGCGATCATCCTTTTTTTATATTGGCGATATACAATAGCGATCATAAATACACAGTTATGCTCCATATCTGCAGATTGAAGTTTTGTTTAAGAAGCATAATATAAAATTATAGATAGTGACCAATCTTTATTATTCATAATTTTAGGAGTGTTGTTATGCCAATTACCGATGAAACATGTGAACATTTAGAATTACTTAATGCATTAATATCTCGTCAATCATTATTATCGACTAATCGAATGCAATATATTGTTTATGCTGCAGCATTAGCTTGTCAGAATAAGAATGTATTACGCATGATTCAACACCTTGTTGGTGATGTGACGCCTAATCAACGACAAGATATTCATCATGCTGTGGTGAGAATGGCAGCAACAAATGCTTATTATATGGCTATGCATAGTATTGATTTAAAATGTAACACTTCAAATGCAATGCAATTAACACCATTAAAAGAATTAGATGTTGAAGATAAAACCAGTTATTACTACGCCTGTATTGCAGCCTGTCTAGTTAATAAGGGTTACAGTTGTTTAAGTAATCACATTACACTTTTACGTAGTTGCGATGAATCTGATGAGTCAATTAATATGGCTTTAAAGTTGGTTGCTTCGGTGTTAGTAATGTGTCAATCAAACTTTAATAATGAGTATTCTTGAGATAATTAACAGTAAATGTAAATAAACACATAAAAAAGCTGCTGATTATTTAGCAGCTTTTTTATATGTTGAGATCGACAATAATGAGCAGCTGATAAACGCTACTGCTTTAATCGTGCGAACAAAGAAAAATATAACAACTGCTTGATAGCTATGCGATATAAAAAAGTAAATTAATATTATGCCTTGATGTAATAACGTAAGGTCATATGATACTATTCACTGCAAATTTAGTGCTATACCATTTTATATATGGATATACGTTAAATATTAATGTCATAAACTATTATAATCACCATTAATCGTTAATGGTATGTTGAGAGATGTTGCTGTGATTGATCTGTTAAAAGATATCTTAGGATGGACATCAGTGGTGTTTTATATATTAATTACTATATTTAACACCATGAAAGTTACTCGTTATGCAGCTTTTGCTTCTGCTGCGAATGATACAATCTGGTCAATATTGATGGGATGGTGGCCAAAAGTTATTCTTAACTTATCGGTTACAGCTATTAATTTATATCGATATTTTAAAGATTTTACTCAAACAGCAAAGATTGTTATTCAAGTATTAGCTGCAGTAATGATAGCGGGCATATCTTACATTGTTTATGTTGCTGTTCATGCTTTTATTGCAGAGCCAACGTTAGCGGTAGGATTACAGTTTGTTGATCTCGGTGTGATTGTTATTGCACTGTATATGACCGAGTTAAAAAAATATCGGTTATTGATGTTGTTATCAGGTTTTGTTGGTATGGTTGGTTACTTTGGTAACCCACAGATGATGGTCATTAAAGCACTGGTTATTATAATCATGAGCTATAAGTTGTTTACTACACGTAATGATACACCAGAACAGCAAGCGGCAGAAAATAAGTAACTTTTAATAAATGATAACGATTGTCTCGTTCTGCTTTATTGGCTTAAAACCATTGATATAAAAAAACGCTCATTATTTAATACAATGAGCGTTTTTATCATTTACTTATTATAAGCAGATGAAAAATTAAATTTCAAAGCTAGTTAATGTATCGCCATTATCAAGTAATTGCTGTAATGCTTTAGGTGTACGGCCTTGACCTGTCCACGTTTTCTCATCGCCATTTTCATCAACGAATTTGTATTTAGCAGGACGAGCGGCACGCTTTTTCTTAGTTTTAGGGCTATCGCCAATTAATGCAATTAATTCTTCAGGTGTAATGCCTTCAGCTGCAAGCATGTCACGGTATTTCTGCAGTTTGGCTTCTTGTTCTTTATTTTCTGCTTTAGCTTCTTCTTCTTCCACACGGCGTTCTTCAACGACTTGAGTGAACTTTTGTAGGCCTTCTTGCAGATCTTCAATAGACATTTCACGCGCTTGAGCTCTCAAAGAGCGTAGATTTAAAAGAGTTTCAATCATGTTATTAATTCTAAATAAAAGTAATTTTGCCCATTGTACTTAACTTTTATAATAAGACACTAAAAATAGTTACTATTATTGTAACTAAATCCCATTTTTTCTTTTATTGATAAATAAATCTAACTCAAACGAGTATTAGTTATAGGTTATTAATACGGCCATTTACAGCAATAAAAAAACTACATTTATAATAATGATATTCAGATGATAGAGAATGTTAATGTTCACTTTATAAATACTAAACGTATAAACACTAATGATGAAACCTTAACTGAGCGCATATTGGGTTAACAATATGGGACCTGTTTAATATTTAATACTTAAAAAATATCAATGTGCAATATATAAAGTTATATAGAGATCAGAGTGGGAGCATTTATTTGTTTCTATTTGTAACGATAAAGCGCTAGGTTTGACTGTTAATACGCCACATGGCTGATTTTTATTGCTAAAACAGCAATAACCCTGCTTAGTATAAAAAATATTCATCATAACCATAATAGATGTTATTTGTGTCTTTAGTGTTAAAAGAACATCATATATGTAACTTTTCATGGATGATATATAGCAGTAAGGATATCGTTTGAATACATTACGTAAAAATTTCGAGCTAATTGATAAGCCAACATTTTTTGGTGCATTAGCAATGTTGATCTCGGTGGTTGTTCCACTCCTTTTATTCCCAAAAGAAGGCGCAGAATGGATTGCTGTCGCTAAAACCTTTATGACAGACAAACTAGGCTTTTTATATTTAGCCCTAGGTATGGCTGCTTTCTTTTTTATGATCTACATTGTATTTTCTGATATTGGCCAAATTAAATTGGGCGATGCAGATGAAGAGCCTGAATTTAAGACTGCATCATGGGCTGCAATGTTATTTTGTGGTGGTATCGGTGCAAGTATTCTGTACTGGGGTGCTATCGAATGGGCTTATTATTACCAAAGTCCACCATTCCAATTAGCACCAGGTAGCGAAGAAGCTGTACGCTGGGCTGCAACCTATGGTGTTTTCCATTGGGGACCTATTGCATGGTGTATTTACCTTGTACCCGCGGTGCCAATTGCTTACTTCTTTTATGTTCGTAAACAACCTGTATTGAAAGTATCTGCTGCATTAATGCCAGTAATTGGTGAAGCACGCAGTCATGGCTGGGTAGGTAAAGTAATTGATGTACTATTCATTTTTGGTTTATTAGGTGGCGGTGCTACAACATTGGGTTTAGCCGCACCATTGATAACTGAAGGTGCACATTACCTTTTTGGTACACCTAAAAATACACAAACTCAAATTATTGTTCTTCTTCTATGTACTTGTATTTTTGGTTACTCTGCTTATGCGGGCATGGAAAAAGGCATTAAAGTACTAAGTAATATTAACTTCTGGGGTGCATTAGGCTTATTGGCCTTTATTTTAGCTGCTGGGCCGACGATCTTTATGCTAGAAACAGGCTTAGATTCATTAGGTCGTATGCTTTCTAACTTCTTTATTATGGCAACGTGGGCTGAACCTTTTGGTGGCTACGGTACCTTTGAAGATACCCACTTTCCACAAGATTGGACTATTTTCTACTGGGCATGGTGGCTAGTGTTTGCACCAAGCATGGGCTTATTCATCGCACGTATTTCACGTGGTCGTACAATTAAGCAAATGGTGACAGGCTCTATTTTCTTTGGTTCGATGGGTTGCTTCTTGTTCTTCATGGTATTAGGTAACTACGGTTTGTCGCTACAATTATCAGGTGCACTTGATGTGGTTGGTATTTTGAATGCAGAAGGCGCAACTAAAGCTATCTTCTCTATTCTTGAGCAATTACCATTTAGCACACTTGTGATTGCGGTATTTACGCTATTATGTTTGATTTTTACAGCAACAACGTTTGACTCTATTTCCTATATTCTTGCTTCTGTTGTTCAGAATGATGTAACAGAAGAGCCTATGCGTTGGAACCGTTTGTTTTGGGCATTTGCAATGTCGTTCATGCCATCAGTATTGATGTTTATGGGAGGCCTTGCCACACTGCAAACAGCAGCGATTGTTGGTGGTTTACCATTGTTGTTCATTACCGTTATGTTAATGATTTCAGCAGTAAAAGCAGCGTCACTTGATTTGAGTCACCAAAATGGTTATGAAGATCCAGTGATTAATATCGAAGAATTGCCTGATGTTGATCCATGGTCAAAAGAAGGTATGGCGTTAGCGAAGTTTGAACAATTAAAAGATGCGGCGATTGAAGCTGCAGATGCTGAACGTGATGCACTCAATGCGATTTGGAAGATTAAGAAAACAATTCGTGCACAAGCGTTAGCAAGTGGTGTTGATGCGGGTGAGGTTCCTGAAGAATTGGCTGAAGAACTGCACCGTCTTACCACAGAAGCTATGGCTGCGAAAGAAGCTAAACTTGAAGCGTCAGAATTAGCTCAAGAAGCACGAATAGTATTTAATGATATTTTAAAGCAGAAAGAAGAAATACTAGAACTTGAAGTTCAAAAAGTATAAATAGTATTAAATTGTTTTAAATACGCTATAAGGCGATCTTCGGATCGCCTTTTTTTGTTTTTTTAAACAGCAGTGATGATGGATAGTGATAGTTAAACATGATCAATTGAGATAATAACTTTGCCTATAATCTCGATATCATCTTGTGCAATTGTGACTGAAGATTGACCATAATGTAATACCAGCTGATTGGCAGGTAATCGTTGAATATCATTAATCGACATTAATTGATCGATACTAATTAGGTAATTACCGCTGATGGGTAGCGTATCATTTTTGTCGATGATCAATGTCGCTGTTGCAGTTTGTAATGCTATCAATAAAGGGGGTTCATTAGTTGATTGCTTGAGTAATACTTGGTCGAAAGATAAAGCTGACAATGGCGCAAGTTGGCCTGATTTTAATCGGTAATGAGGCAGTATTAATGTGTCCAAGTTAGCCTCAGTCATTGAAGTATTGATATGAGGAAATGCCTCGCCTTCATCTAATAATAGCCAATGCAGTGATACTCCCGTAGCAAGGTGGGAGCGAATAGCTATTTCAAATGGTGTCGTTTCTCGAGAGTGCCATGTTGATACCGTACCACGTGGAATATTAAAAACATCAGCAAGATCTTGATATTCATCAATGTCTAATACTGAACATAATTTTGATGTAACGGCTTTACCACCAAGATATTGGTAAGAAGAAAGAGACGTAACATGAGATTTATGTGTCGAAGTAGGTTTCATTTTGGACGATTAACCATATCAAAGTAATGGGATAACAACAGATTAAGTATCTAATAGTGTAACTAACACATCAGTAACAAATATACGATATAACGCAAAAGTAATGTATTTGGTGTCAATTATACATTTAGTTTATATGTTGATGTGTAAATTTACGAATACTTGGTTAAAAATGCAACCTATAGCATATTGCCATGGCGCTATTTGACAGATTTGACTCGTTTACATTAAGTATTATGGCGGGGATTTTTTTTGAATGAGATTTATTTCACTTTGTGATGTAAAAGTATATTTTATACATACTAAAAGTAATGATCTGCTCTATTGCCCTTACAATCATCTTTCAAAATATGATTGCAGTTATGGGCGTCATTAAAGCGGAACGAATAACGTTCCGCATAAGTTTATATTGTTAGCATTTGATGAAGCTCTTTCACTTTCTCTGGTGGCATACTTTTAACTAAAGCAATAACAAGTTCATTTACGTTTTTAGCAGATGGGCTAATGGTATGACTAAAGCCTAAAGACATCACAAAAGTATGTCCACATTCAGGATCTGAACATGAACAATATAAGTCTGCCGCTGCATTTGAAAACCAATTTGTTTTGTTAATACGTGCTTTTTCGCCACACTGGGTACAATGAATACGCATTGCCATTTGAATTACCTATTTTTATTGAAGGCAAAAATTCAAGAATCATTGGTATAAACAATGTCATTACCCACAAAGAGCTAAAAATTGTGAGCTTCTAGCTCAATATAGATAAGCTTAGATTTTTGCTTTTATGGGAATGATAGGGATTACCTACCGCTATTAACCTCGATCTGCTGCATTTTAGTGACTGAGATGTCAGTTAATTGCTTAATTCTGTCATAAAAACACTTCCCTCATACCAAATGGTCAATTGAAGTTCGGATTCATTCGGATTTTTACTCTTTTCCGAATTGTTCATAACGACAGTTGATGCATCACTTCATCAAATGAATAATAATAATCACATCAAGTAACCCACTGGAGTAACCGGAAAGACCAATATTGAGACTTACATCATTGGAGATAGATATTGGGGCAAAATCCCTATTTACTTCAAATAAACAAGGAATTACAAGATGTATGAGTTATTGGATTGGTTAGTAAATAAAATGGTGTTCGTGGTTTTTGTTATCATCGGACATTTTCAATTCATGACAATAGAAGCTTGGTCTTTGATTGTTTCATTCTGTATGGGGGTCTTCGCTTTGTCGTTGAGTTATTGGCATAAGAAAGTTATGCAACAAATAGCTCGCGAAAGAGGAGTATCCATTTATGAATAAATTAAGACCAATTTTATGCTCAATTACTGCAGTGATAGCACTCTTTGGTGATGGTGAAATAGGGAATAGTACATTACCAATCGGGAATGTTGTTATTGCTGGCGAAAGCCAAGGAAAATTAAAATTAACACCAAAAGGATTAAAATTAATAGGAGATTATGAAGGCTGTAGGTTAGATGCGTATCGTTGTCCTGCAGGGTATAAAACAAATGGTATCGGCAATATTCATAATATAACCACTGATATAATAGATAATGAACAAGTAGCAAGAGATTGGATTTTAAATATTCAACAGGCGGAGTCTTGTTTAAATAATATTATAGGGGGTAATAATATCACCCAGGGACAGTATGATGCTTTAACGTCATTTATATTTAATACGGGCTGTACAAGATTTCTGAAAAATAAAGATCTTACTGCAACAAAAATATCTACTTATGTAAAAGAGGGAAAGTTTTCATTGGCTTGTTTGCAATTATCTCACTGGATTTATGGTGGTGGTAAAAAGCTAAAGGGCTTAGTGAAAAGGCGGAAATCAGAATATTTACGGTGCATTGAATAGGATATTCAGTCATGCGGATATTATTAGCCTCAGTTATTTTTGTTTTATTAGTGAAAATTGAATATATGGATCGTGAATTAGAGTCTCTTGTTGTTGATAGAAATAATGTGATAAACATTAATCAATCAAATATAGAAAAATTTAAATTCTTAAAAGAACACACAAAAGAGAATACGAATTTATTTTTACAACGGGAACAGCGAAGAGTTAAGCAACATGAGGATTATGTTGAAACGACTGAATCTTTAAATAACATATTGTATGAAAAAGAAAAATATCATAGTGATTGGCCTGATGCTGTTATTGATTGGCTGCAGCAACCGTATTGAACCAACGCGAGTGGAGATAATTAAGGTATTACCAGAACCTTGGCTAATTACAGTATGTAATAAACCTAAAATGACAGGAAAAACACCAGCACAAACTATTTCAGAAGATTTACCTCGATTAAGACGTGCATTATCTCATTGTGCACAGCAGGTTGATGATTATTTACAATGGTATAAAAACCAAGAAAAAACAAATAACTAAATTTCGAATGTAAAATAAGGATATTAAAATGAACACAATTAAAAAAACAAATAAAAATGTAAATACTAACAATACATCAGCAAATAATGATGTATATATTGAAGATATTTCTGATATTAATAAACCTATTGTAGATAAACAATTAAATAGTGATGCATATTTTACAGCATATTCTGATAGTAAAATGGATATTAATCTTTTTCCAGAATCAAGTTCGACAATTAGATTAGGTGGCAACTCACAGCCTAATATTCCATCATGGGCGACATATGGCAATATGTTATCACTGGTTTCACCAGGAGCGGATACGACAGTTCAAATATTAAGTGGCTATGATAATGATAACATTGGTTTCCGTAGTGGTAATAAGAAAACACTCCCTAGTCGCGATTTTGTAAAGTTTTTTCATGAAAATAATTGTCCAACAGCAGATCAAGTTGGTGCAGCTGTAGCATTAACAAATAGCCAGCCAGGTTCGGTTTATAATATGCGAAGTGATGGCTCTTGGGCTGAGGCTATTAACGATGCTCCTCATGATAATAAACAATATGTACGTGAAAATGGCAATTGGACTGAAGTTACTGCCTTACCTAATGTAGGTGATGGCGAAGATAAATCGTTATGGGTTGAAGCTAGCTCAATGGGTATTATTTATAATGATGCCAAAAAAGCCGCAGCTAACGCCTCTATATTAAAAAATGCAGCTGCTAAACAAGTAGTACGTCTAGCGTTTACCGATAACGTGTATTTCGATACTACAGCAGGTGAAATTGTTATTCGCTATGGTTTAGAGCTTCATGGCTGTTTAGGTAAAAAGATCCACTGGGTAGGCTCACCGATTACAACCAATAGTGACGATTGTTTAAGTGTGATGACGATGCCTAACGTTGCGGAGATGCCGTATTACTGTGAAACGAATTGTTTCCATGTGACAACCGGTAAACTGACTTTTATTGAAGGCGATGGTTGGGGTGGCTACCGAGGTATTATTTCACGTGATTGTAATTACGATGGTAGCTTCCGTTACAAGTTCTTTGGTAAAGAACAACATCCAACCAAAGGTAATCCTAATTCATCAACTTATACCTTTAAAGGTGATTACGCCGGATTTGGTGAAGTTATTTTTGATAATTTGACACTAACAAATTCACGCCACCTGGCATTTTTTGGTGCGAATCAGTTCCCTTATGAGCGTATTGTATTTAGAAATGTGGTTATGCGAAATTGTAGCCGAGGCCTTTACTCTGGCGGCATTACCAATACAAACCCGTGGTATTTAGATGTACAAAAAGCGATGCGTAATATGGTGGTTGAAGGTCTTGATTGGGAAAATAGTGCAGATTTTTGGGCGGGTGAAGACAATAACACCGCAGTATATGTTACGCCATTATTGTGGGAAGGTAATCGACTAATTTATACCAATGCACGGATTCGAGGCGTTAAAGTACGCTCTCATGCGAATAATAAAGGTGCTCGAGCGTTGTCACCGGTTTATCTTGGTGGGATTCGTGCAGAGATGCGTGATTGTGAAACCGTAAATATGTATAACTTTAATCCAGATGGTAGTACTAACACTTGTATATTCTTGAAAAAAGTACGTAATGCATTAATTAATAATATAGAACACCGCTATGAAGAAAACTTCTTTAGGGATATGGAAGCTGATTTCGGAGTAACGGTTGATAATACTCAAGGGATGTTTATTTCATACTCTCCAGAGCCTGGTGCACCTTGGGATGATAGTGTTAATTATGGAAGTGAGCCTGCTGAGTCAATCATTATTCGTAATGCGAAGTGTTGGTTACCTAAATTGTTGCGAACTGCTGATATATCAACACAGATTGTTGGTAGCTATGAAATAACCGATTGTGATTTTGAATCACCTGATAATGGTTATAACAGTAATGGTCGAATGTCTGGTGCATTTACGTTCCTTACTGTCAGTTGGTGGGATAACAGTAAATATTTAGTAGATAACCAAATGGTTAATCGTCGCGCAATCTTTAAAGGTAACCGTGTCTACACACCAAATAACACCGCCGGTAAATTAGCCTACGTTGATATTCGTGATATGCGTCAGCATCGTAATGGCGGTTATGTTATTGATATTAGTAATAATGATATTACAGCAAATTGCCTTAAAGAATTACAATTAACTTGTACTTCGGGTTCTGAGTTTAAAGCTCAAGACTGTATTATTAATCAGGTAACATTGAATAACCGGGTTCATATTGTGAATTCAACCCAAAATGATATAACACCACGACATGATGTTTTTGTTGCGGGTAATAAAGTGCCTAAAGTTATCCGGTTAGACATGGGAGGGCATTACAGCTCAACGGCGAAGAATGCATTACTTGGTCGTGTTCAGCAAAATGTATTTGGTGCTGATATGACGACTGGCAAGTTTCGCATTACGTATGCTGAAGTTACAGGTGCTACACCGGGAATTACTTTAATGAATGCAACTCGTCCAAGTAACGGTTGTTTGCAGAATAAAGTCCATGATTATAACGGTACGATGACAACGAAAGCAGGCTGTTTTGATTTTTATACTCGTGTTGAAATTACCAATGTCAATATAGAGAAAGAGACATGTACTATTGGTTATTTCCACCCATCAACTAAAAAGTGGACTAAAATCGAGTGGGATGCCACCAAAAATGATAGTAGTTTTGAGATTTTGGTTAATAGTAAAAATCGCTTTGGTAATGACAACGAAAGCTCGCCAATTAAAGCACGTATTGGCCGTCGTTCAAGCGCATTAACGATGACGCTATACCCTAATTATGGTGATAGCAATTATTCTTCAGTAGTCGATGTAGAATTAAATATTAATCAATATTAAGCTAAAATAAATATTAATCAGAGGCGTATTAATAATACGCCTCTTTTTTATTGACTACATTAAGATTGTTTTATTGTAGCAATAATATTTAATTGATGTTGTTTATTAAATTATGTCAATAATTGTTAATATTAATTCTGTGCTGTAGTATTTCACAATAACTTTCGCTATATTGAAAAAAACACCATCGTAATAAATAACCCATAATACTAGTAAATATATTTAATTACATTTGCTTATACATTCCAATAAAAATATAGATCTTGGATATGTGTATTAACTATGAATAAAAGGGCTATTTATACACAATAGTAGGTAAGTTAATGAGCAACGACAATAATAAAGGCATTTCTCGCCGTTCTTTTCTAAGAAATACAACACTGATCGCGGGCGGTGCTACGGCTGGTATGTTTATTCCCGGTGCTATTGATAAAACGAATGCACTTGATTTAATGAAGCATTCAAATCAACCTGAAGTCATTATCACAGCCAAAGGCCGAGCACTAATTGCTAAAATGCAAGCTGAAAAAAAAATCTTGCTGATTGACTCAATGATTTTCGCTCATAAAGCTAATCTCGGTAAAAACCCGACAGAAAATGAGCAGTTACAGCCTAATGATATTGTTCATAATGCCAAAATTCAGCAACAAATTCGTTTATCTGAAAATGCAATCGCGCTTTCAACAACTCTTGATAGTGATGTCGGTCCATTTAAATTTAACTGGAGCTGCTTATACTGCAGTGAATATGACACTATCATTGCCGTTACTTATCCTAAGTTAACTACTAAAACAGTTAATGGCCCAGGGGTTAAAGGCAATACCTTAATTCGCTCATTTATTCTGACGTATGATGATATTGCTCAAATAACCAATAGTGCAGTGATGGCTGCAAGCCCTAATTTTGTAGCTCATCAACGTCTAAATAATGTTGAGAATTCAGCATTACAAGCTATTATTGATCAACAAGGTCAAGATTGGTTTATTAAAAATGGCTTTATGGTATTACCTTTTGAAGGTGTATATAAAGTTATGGCGGGTGTGGCGTATATTTCAGGTCATCGTGTTGAGTTGGAAAACAACCGTGTTATTGATGTTGCAAATAAGCCTTTTTATATTTACGTTGATGCCTACAATAATAATGGACCTGATGGGTTAGATACTAAATTTAATATTATTGCTTCAACAAAAGATCTGAAAAATTATGTTAATACTGATGGTGTACATCATTATTATTGTAAGCTTTGTCAGGTCATGGCTGATGGAACCGTCAGTGATTTACGTCCTCAAAATACAGTGGTTGATAAAGGTTGGGCTGAAGAGAAAAATCATCAAGCTATTGAGAGTGTATCTGGTCTTAAAATCTACCCGATCAGTCGCAATTTAGCGGTCGGTGACACTATTCCTGAAGGCTATAATGGCCTTCGCATCAACGATAAAATTTATCGTGTTATTTGTCATGGTATGGTTAATGACATAGACGCGAATGCTACTTTTGTTATCGTGAATAAACACAAATATTTTTTACAGCCTTGTATTGAAGGCCAAAGTTTTTATTCAATTGATAATCTTGAGCATTATGAACCATTATCTGATTGGGGTGATAAAATAAATTATGCAGCTGAAATTTGTCGCAAAGGCGGTCTTATCTTATGGATCCCAAATAAAACCTATCTGTTTAATAAAACCATCGAATTAAAAGATATTAATGTGCAATGGGATGGCAAGTTAGAATTATGCAGCAATATTGTTGGTGTTGTTCTTAAATATAACGTTAACTTGGTTGGTAATCCTTTTATTGTACGTTCGCGATCACTTGATCACTTTGATAAAACGATGGTGATGTTAACCTCATCAGCTGAAAAAGTTAACGGTAAATGGAAAACCAAAGGCTGTGTTGAAAATAAAATATCACAGCTCAATATTCTGAATGAATGGATTGATTACCATGAATTATCCAATGGTAAAGTATTAGATAGCACCAAATTAACCGGACGTGGTTTAGTATTATTAGCGGGTAGTTGGACCGCTGGCTTAACTAATCAGCGATCACATGAATATGTGTGGCGTAATTTTGTATCTGATGTCTATGTTGATGGCTTTGAATACCCTTTTGTTTTAGAAGCTGTGATTGATGATATCGAGCCTAATCGTTGGGTAACATGGGCTAACGGTAATAAGTTACATAATTTGTGTGCGCGTCGATTCCGTCAAGGATTTAAAGTTATCTCTCCCTTGCTTCGACCTAATGGTAAGATTGGTGGCGAAGTTGCGGGTAATACCTGTGCCAGTCTTGATTTTCAATGGTCACGTTACAGCACTGAGAGTTTCCTCGTATGTGAAGGTCGAAATAATAAATTTGAACTTATGGGTTGGGATGCACCTAAAAACGCGACCAATACTATCAAATTTTTACGGGGTAATAGCTTTCCACCCGGCTATGGTGAAGCTTCTGGAAATATTGTTGAATTATATGGTGCAACGCTACGCCACTTAAATGGCAGTGATTTATCACCATTGGTGTATGAATCAAATCCTGGACTCAACATCTTTATTGCTGAAGGGATTCAGGGGCGTAACCTGATGCCTGAATCATCACCGCCAACAGTCGGTTCGACATTAACCAATAGCTATATTCCTAAATTGGATAACTTTTTAGCGTTTATTAACGATCGTCCTCGTTGTCGTGTAAATCTATTTAAGAACGGTCGTATCCAAACGAAAGTCGATCTCACACCGATGTTTGATTTTAATCCTGAATCCGCTGTGCGATTGGCAGTGAAAAAAGGGGATGAATACAAGGTGGTGATTTCGCTAGAAAATGCGATTAACCATTTTAATATGGTTGGTAGTACGCTTGGTTATAATAATTTAACCTCAGGCAAGATTGATATTGATTTACATGATCGACATAAGAAATCAGTGTATTCATCGCAGCAGACATTAAAAACAGCTAATGTTACTGGATTTATGAATGCCGCTAATATTAAAACGATTGTTATTACTTATAGTGGTTTTGATCGCGACGGTAAACTTAATATCAGTTCTATTTATGGTCAAACATACAATAGAAATGCGGCGCAAGGTGTGATGACCGCCGATGGTGCATGTTGGATGCAAGACGATATAAAAATCAATAAAGCAGGCGCCGGTGTTGTCATTCGTGATGAAGTGAATGGTCAACTTTATCGAATTACGGTTGCTAATGGTGAGCTAAAATTAGCGCCAGTCAATAAATAATCCAGCCATTTCTGTTGAGCCGCTCATTGGAAGCGGCTTTTTTTTATCTCAATATTGGAGATTTCCATAAAGGTGATGGTTCACTAGTTGAAACTGAGTTTGAAGGCAGCAAGGTTAAGAATAGTGGTTGGGCGAATATGCATCGAAAATTATAATCAGTTGGTAAAAATGTTTTTATTAAATACACATTATACCTTTTAAGAATGAGTTTATTGTTAGCGACTATCTCAATAATGATAAATCCTATTTTATGAAAAAAGTAACTCCCTCCGTAACAGCGAAATTATCTCTCCTTTCTAAAGTACTTTTGATAATTAATATGATTTTTTTAATTTCTGATTTTAGTCTTTTTATATTATATGGCAGCATGTTAGCACTAACTTGTAGTTGGTTTATGATGGCTAATATGGTGTCCATTAAATATAAAATTAATACGCTCTATAAAGGTCATGTTGTTGTTGGTTATCTGCGCTGTGCTTTTATTCCTTTTTCGGTAGTAAGAGATGCTAAGCGGTATTATCAATGCTAGGTGTGTAGACCAAGATTGATGTGAAATATAGGAAAAATGAATTATTTTGCTTATAACAAATATCTAAATGTGATGTTGAGTCCAACAATTGAATTATTCATGCTGAGAATGAATGGGGAGGGGTGATTCGATATAGCGTTAAATTGCCTTCATATGTATATTAATTATGGTTACCATAATCAAGGCTTATATATGAATATTAAACCTATCTCTTTAGCTGTAAGCGCATTATTATGCAGTTATTCTGGCGCAAGTTTTGCAACCTCGAGTACACCAACGGAAGCTGTGCAACAACTCGAGCAAATAAAAGCAAAAGTATTGCAACGGGTTGTTGAAACTCAAACACTGATTGCAGATCCAACCAATATTGAGATTCGCAATGGACAACGCTTTCTTAAATACAACGGCTATTTATATTCAATAACATCTAATAATTTACCTTCTTTTATGCCTTTTGTTGATGGTTTTGATTATGCAGATCGTTCAGCAGAGGCAATGTTTGATTTTATTCAGGCGCCATGGAAGTTAGTTAACCAGATGGATGGCGTTTATATTTATAACGACCAATTTGGTTACAATTATATGGAGCATATGGATCAAGATAAGCAGTGTAATGTGCAATATCTTGTCGGTGATAAAGATTTAGTCAGTACCGCGACCAAAGACTGTTTGCCTTATAATGCTGCTTTAATTGATGCCCATGGTTTTATTGATGATCAACCTATTGTTAATCATCTTAATGGTGATTTGGCGGCCCAAATACGTTTTATTCAAAACCAAACGGCTGAGCCTTCAGGTAATGATGAAAAAGATCAACAGCGTATTGTCTCTCAACGTGAAGCCTTGCTAGTTTTAACACCAATGGTTAATCACGAGCCAAAAAGCATTGAGTTAAAAATTTATAAGGATGGCGTGTTACTTGAAAGCCGTCAAATGACGAACCCTCTGCAAATTTTAGAATCAGACCGCGCTAAACAAGATGATCGTAAAGATGTTATTTATTCAAAACGGTCATTTACAACAGTATTACCGTGGAATTGGGTTGAGCAAGGGTTAAGTTTACAGTTTGAAACCTATACGGGGTTAAGCGGTGAATTAGCTGCTGATGATATTGATTTTGCAGCGCCAGCGCATCTCGATTTACCGATGATTCGAATTGGTATGTTAACGGAGCCGCCAGCTGCAAAACCACTTGAACTAAAACCTGCGCATTATGGCTCGGAGCTATTTCAACGTTTCCCTCTCGCATCGATGACGATCAGCCACTATTTGCCGATTAAACTTGATAAAGTTGTGATGTCTAATGGTGATATAAAAACCGAATATAGTGACTATGCGTCACCAGGCATTCATAGTGGTGATATGCGAGAAGATATTACTAAATCTCTGATTCAGCTTGGTATTGCCAATGCTAACTATGGCGTAGCGAGTTCAGGGGCAAACCAATGGCAAGCGGATAATTATCCTGCAATTGTTATTGGTCATTCTATTGGCCGTTATAAAAATGATAAAGGTGAGGTAGGGAATTACACTCACGGCTTATCAGGCGGTAATGGTATGGTATTACTTGCTGATACCACAGGCAATGAAGTAACCCATGAAATTGGTCATGCGTTAAGTATGGGTCATTATCCTGGTGGTTATGCAAATGCAACTCATGGTGCAACCACAGGTTGGGGCTATGATGCCTACCGCGGTTATATGGCTGACAATCTGAATTGGTGGTCAAATGTAGATGGTGAATATGGCTATGGCGATATCATGGTTACACCGTATAAAACCCATTATGGCTATGGCACCGATCCAATGGGTGGCGGTGGTTTTGATTCATCAACCTCAAGTTATCCATTATTTACCGGTTACTCATCAAAGCGTATTCAACACTATTTAGAGAGTAAAGATTATCTTGATGCGACATCAGCCAGTGGTTATAGCCATTGGAATGCTGTGACTCAACAGTTTGAAGCTGTGGCAACCACGACCAAACTAAAACCGGTTCAGCAAGGCGTTGATGTGATGACTGTGGTGGGCTTTTATGACCCACAGTTGACTAATACCAGTTATATTTACCCTGCATTATATGGTAGTTCTGGCAATGTGTATGACTTGCCACAACCTGTTGCTGGTCAGTGTTGGGCGACAGTTACCTATGGCGATAATACGCAGCAGATCATTGGTCTTGAAGGTGCACGTAAAAATGGTGGTTTAAGTAATAAACTCCATTTTAACTTAGCGCGTGATCGCAACCCGCAGACAGTAACCGTAGAGTGTCCTCAAATAAGTTTAGAAACGATTGTTCGTGATGAGTTATTAACTCACTACGATCAAGAGCGTTTTTATGCGTGGGGTGAAAATAACCGTTGGGGTGAGATTGGCGATGTATTTGAATATCATCGTAATGGGCGTGTAGAGCTGTTTGCTTTAAAAACTCAAAGCTATTGGTATTTCCCTGAATCAGGCGATTCTAATCATCAGTGGGAATTTATTGGTTATCTTGATCAAATTATTGCCGACAAGCAACCTACAGTCGATTTTGATGCATTAGGCCGTGTGACTGTTGATAGCCGTACTTTTGTAGCCAATACCGAATACCCTGCTAAAGCAATAACTATCGGTAAAGGTCTGGGTTATGATTTAGCCATTGAATCACAACCATTATTTACTGAACAAAGCGATTTAGAAAACTTAGATTTTGAAACGATGAATCAGTTTGATCTCTGGGTTGCTGATCGTTATGGCAAGGGTGAACTTAATAACGGTGTGACCCATAAACGTAAACGTGCTGGTGCTGTCTATGTTCATATAAATACTGAACTTAACACCCGTGATTATTTCTTAATGAAAACAATCACAGCAGGTGAGTTCCCAACCGATCATCACAGTAATAATGATTGGAAATACTTAGGTTCAGCTGAATCTTATGTCAATTTTGATTTCAATCCACTTAAATTGAATCGTCAAAACTTGTCAAATATTGAACGTGTCAAAAATTACTTTGAACAGTCAGCGTTATTTACATGGGATCAACGTACCACCACGACTTGGGATAGTTCAAATAGCGCGGTGTTTATCAATCCAACCGCTGAAGGTGTTAACGAATACTTTATTCAAAGAACGCCAGCGCAAGGTGGTGAGTTTCCAACCAATAAAGCCTCAAATCGCGATTGGATATATTTAGCTGATGATAATTCGCTTAATCAGTTAATACTTGAAATGAGTACCAACCAAGCGGTATTTGAGCAATTAGTACTGGATTGGTATAAACAAGACAGTTTCGGTAACTGGGGCGACAATGGTCAGACGGGCAATGTTGGTGATATTTTCACTTATCATTTCCATGATGGAAAAACCCATTATTACCGCTTAAAGACCACCAGTTATGGTTACTTTCCTTGGCCTTCTGAATCACCAGATCCAAGTAATGGTCATTGGCAATACATAAGTCATTACTAATCGTGACAATGGCTGAGTAAGATCATGATAAAACCGTATTTAGCATCGTTTAACGTTGTTATTTACGGTTTTTTTATTGATGGTGCAACAAGGTGTCAGCAAATGTTAAACTGGTACCCATTCCATTGAGTAATTACAAAAAGGTAGTGTCATGAACCCGATTATTGCGTTGTTGAAAGAGAATAATATTAGTGATGAGCAGATCAATAGTATTTTCCAAACATTAACTCAAAACCCTCTTGCAGCAATGGCAACCATTAGCCAGCTAGGTTTACCACAAGATAAACTGCAAATGCTAATGGCACAAGTTATGCAAAATCCGGCGCTGATTAAAGAAGCAGTTGAAGATCTAGGATTAGATTTTTCAAAAGTAGAAGCAGCAAAAGAGCAACTTCAAAAATAAGTTTGCTGATAACTGCATACGTAAGGTCGCATACAGCTTATATAATAGGGCTGAGCGGCCTTTTTTGTGGGCGCAATAAAGATAAATAGCCGAAAATGGAACTACTATGCTACCAGATTCAACCATTGAACAACTGCGTTACGGTTGTGTGAGCAATCAAGCTTACTTCTTTAAAACCGCGATTGAAAAAACACCCGCGAATACGGTTAGCGTTACCTTATTGGGATTAGAGGGTGATGAGCAAGCTGAATCCTTTCATGGTGGTGTTGATCGCGCAGTGCTGCAATTTGATTGTGATTATTATGCCCAGCTGCAGCACACGTTTCCTGAGTCTGCGTCTTTATTTATTAGTGGTGGCTATGGTGAAAATCTAGTTGTTGCTGGTATGAATGAGCATAATATCTGTATTGGCGATAAAATTGCGGTAGGTACCGTGGTGTTAGAAGTTGCGCAGCCAAGACAGCCTTGTTTTAAACTTAATCACTGTTTTAATGAGCCGACTATTTCGCGTTATTCACAGAATAATAATAAAACAGGTTGGTTTTATCGTGTATTGCAAGAAGGTGAAATTAGCGTAAACGATCAAATACGCGTCATTGAACGTCCTTATCCACAGTGGACAATTGCAAAAGTGCAGCATTATTTATATGTTGAAACTGATAATTTAGCCGCTACTACTGAACTGGCTGCATTGCCTGAATTAGGTGCGGAAGTGAAAGGCGTATTTCAACATCGTCTTGAAACTAACGAGGTTGAAGACTGGCACTCGCGGCTTGAAAGTTTAATTAAGCTTGAAATGCGAGTCGTTAAAATAGTTGAAGAATCTGCCACTATTAAACGCTTTTATTTAAGTCGAACGGATCTTGGCGCTCTGCCTCCATTTACTGCTGGCGCTCACATCACGCTTAAATTACCCAATGGATTAAAACGCAGTTATTCATTATGTGATTCAGCTGTTGCAGGGGTCTATCAAATTGCAGTGCAGCAAGCGCGAGATAGCCAAGGTGGTTCACAATATATGCACCAACAACTAAAGGTAGGTGACGTATTATCGGTGTATGAACCGGCTAACTTCTTTGAAATGGCACGTGATAAACATCATCTCTTTGTTGCCGCAGGGATTGGGATCACGCCGTTTCTTTCGATGATCGATGAAGCGATAGCACACCAAGAACAGTTTGAGTTGCATTATTGTGTTGATAACCTTGATGATTATCCGTTTAAACGTGAGTTATCAGCCTATGCCGCTAATATTCATCTTTATACGTCGGCCCAGCGACTTGATTTAGCGCAACTGCTAAATACTCATCAGCGCGGTTCACATGTTTATAGCTGTGGTAGCTCAGCTTTCGTGCAGTTAGTGCGTGATAATGCTAGCCATTGGCATGACAATAATGTTCATTTTGAAAACTTTAGTGCTACTGAACATAGCGATGACAGTGCATTTACCACTATCGTCTCGCAGGCTGGCTCTGACGTTGAATTTAGCGTGAGCGCCAAACAGTCATTACTTGATGCCATAAGAGCACATGGGTTACGTCTTGATTCAGCTTGTGAAACCGGCACTTGTGGTTGCTGTAAGGTAAAATATAGTGGTGATGTTGATCATCGAGATACGGTGTTATCAGCACGAGAGCGGCAAACCTATATGACCCCTTGTGTTTCACGCGCTAAAAGTGGAGTGTTAAAGCTTGAATTAGCCTAAATCATAGTCTTACGAGTAAGATTAACTGATTTATAACCAAATTAGCTGTCGAATAGCATTCACATATTTTGAATGACGTGAAGGGCGTAGCGGGCATGATCCAACTAAACTTGATAATGCCTGTTCGTTGTCGGCAGCGGTTTTTATTTCAAGTAGTACATATTCGCCTAAGCGAGTGCCATGGCTAAAATTAGCGACATCAAAATAGCGTTGGTCATAACATTCCATATTACGATCAAACGTTAGCCGTAATTTACCATCCGCTGAAATATAATAATCGCGCTGATAACGAATGATCACGATTGGGCTTTGTTCGTTACCGATAGTGGCTTGAATATCAGCAGGAAGGGTAACAAAGTATTGCTGTAATACGTGCGACCAGCAAGGGTTATCTGGTTGCCAGTTAAAGCTAACCTGGTGCTGTATTTTCCAGCCTTTACCACCACGGCGGTATTTGTGTTCCAGCATGGCATTGGTAGGGCTCGCGAGTTGATGGTACCAACGTAGGCGGGTTTTCTTACGTGAGCTGATGCCACTTAAGTTTTCTTGGTAACGATCTAAAAACGGATTATCAAGGTATAAACTATTAATATAACGTGTTTCATAATGGCGGCGAAACAGTAACGGATGCAAGGTTAACCAGTTTTCTAGCTGTTGTAAGCGATTTAATGGAATCGGTATTTTAACTTCAAAACGTGAATTCATTGCGGTTTGTCCGGTTTCATAATGGTGTTGTAAAGCTGGCTGACATTGAGCTTTTGTGGTGTAACCACCTGACCGTCAATGATTAAACTATTACCTGTTGCTGCCATAACTTTATTTTTACAATCAGTACATTGCCAGTTATTGACCTTGACAGTGGCACTGTTAAAGAGGTTCTTTTTGCGGTAACTCATTAAGCCATAATAGTGAATGTTGCGGCCACGGATATTGGAGGCGTTGATTTGGGAGCCATCTTTACCGACTAAGCCAATATTTGTATCACTAATAGTAATATCTGTCGCGGTGATCTGGCTCTGTTCTCCCACAGAAATGGCTTTATCGCGAATATGGCTAAATTCAAGCTTAGTTAACGTTAATGTCGAGCCGCTGACATCAATCCCATCGCCACCAGAGCGTGTGCCGATATGATCAAAGCGGCTATTGCTAATGCTGCCACGGCAGAAGTCGCAATCAAAACCATCAGATAGAATGTGACTTAAGGTTAAGTGGTTAATGTTAATCTCACTATTAACAATATTTAACGCATCCTCAGTGTGGTTATGGTGTATTTGCGCCTGGTTGATCTCAACTTTGGTATTAATAAAACTGATCGCTCCGCGTGGACGCCAAAGCCCTTGTTTTGGGCTACCAACATCAGCAATATTGACATGATTGACGACGCTCGGTGTTGCCAATGGCGTTGAGAAAACCACGACTCCCGCCCAAGGTTGATGATTGCTCGCACTTAATTCAACTGGTGATGCTGCGGTTCCGTTAATGGTCAGTTGTCCAAATACCATGATGCCAGCTTGCGGTTCAAACACTAACTCCGTGCCAGCATCAATCATCAGTTGCCAGTTGGCTGGAGTGCGTAATCGGTGTTTTATATGCCATCGACCAGCAGGGATTTTCCAATAATCATCACCAACTTCAATAAACGGGTAGCCATTCAGATTGGGTTGTTTTACAGGCCGTGGCAAAAACGGTGCTTGCAACTGATGCGGAATTAAGCGCACTTTAGCTAAGGTTGCCGTGGGGGTCGCGGTGCTAACTTCAATTGAATCTATGCTGTGGGGAAGATTAAGAGTAAGTGTTTGCTCTGGCGGCAGCTCTAAAGGTAACTGACTATTGGCCTCTTCTATAGCAATGGGTTGATTTGCTGAATTAAAACCGACCAGCTGCTGCACATATAACGGTGTTTGAGTCGGGTTAGTAATGGTTAACTGTTGTTGATGATTATAAAAGCTTGCTAACTCCCATAACGGTGTCGCTCGCATCGCGGTCATATTAAGATGGTATGCAGCCGCGAGTGGCTTGATTGAGTCGCAATCATCGCTGCGGTATTGCTGTTGTAAGCAAGTAATTTGAGTGGTTAACAGTGAGCTATCAAACCATGGTGTCAGTGGGGCACTGCTATCTAGCATCGCCCGTTGAGCGCGCTGAATGGTATTTAAATGTTGCTGTAAGTCACCTGATTTGATTAGGGCTGCTAACCTTTGCAATGCCGCTTGATAATGGCGCTCAACCTCAGGGTCAGCACGCATTGTTTTGCTGATTAATAATGTTTCACTGGGTGGGCGGATTAACAATTGGTGGCGACTAGGGGATACTGCAACATCACTTTGAATCGGCTCTAGTTTTGCTGTATGTGGATTATAATACCAACGCCAATTATTCCATGTCAGTGCATGCCATGCACCCCAAACATCAACCGTTGCCAGATATTGACCTAATAGTTGGCTATCAAAAACATCATTGGCACTGCGATCACCGTTAATAAAATCACTCAGTAGAGTTAATGCTAATTGGCGTTGATAATTGAGCTCTAATTTACGGCTGATACGTTTCTGTTGGATAACCCGAGGTGTTAATTGGCGACTTACGTGATTATTTTCAATCTGTTGTGAATCAAGATCGAGCCGTAAGATCATCCCTTCAGTTCTGTTATGGGTCGCGAGCAAATCTTGGCCAAATCCTTGCTCGTGGTACATCACTCCCCAATCATCACCATTAACGATCACTTTAACTGGGGTGTATTGCGGAGAAATAATATTAAACTTGGCTAAGCGTAGCGTTTGTGCAAAAAGTACTGGCCCTTGATGTACCCGTACATGAGGGCTAATAAGCGCAAAACGTTGTGAGTCTAAGATGGCATGTTGTTTTTTCAGATCAACTTTTAGCGACCACCGCTGATGACTACTGACATGATCAAGCAGATCACCTTGTAAGCGAACATCAGCATTAAAGTTCTTATTATTAAAAGCTATTTTAGCGTTTACTTGCGCTCTTATGGCAGGGATCGCACCTTGCTCAATGGCTTGCTGACGGTTATCTGCCAGTTTTTTCCATTCAGGATAATCAATATCAACCATGATCACGGGTAACTGATGATTGGCATATAACCAACGTATAGGAGCATGCAATATATCCGTTGCCAGCTGGTGGATTTTGGTACTTGGTGTACTCGAGAGAGCAACATAACCCGAGTGGATTAATTGGGTTTTAAAATAGCTAATAGAGGGCAATGCGAGTAGAAGGATCATAATACTAACAACAGTAATTATAATCCGTTCGGTAGCGGTTAACCCGTGTTTATTAGGCGTAAGCTTCACCGTTATACTCCCGCAATATTGTGTTGTTCAAGCAATGAGATCCTAATCGTAGGAAAGCGTTGCTTTAATAATGCTAGGCAGTGGTCTAGTTGTTCTACTTCTGTGGCGGTAATAAAAAACGTCGCACTAAAGCTGTGTTTATCACAATCAAAACGCCTTAGCTCTAAGCGTTCACTATGGCTGCCAAGTAACTGTTTGAGCTCATTAACTGATATCGTGATTTCATCTTTGCTTTGATCGTTTATTGATAAGAATAACCCTTGTTCTTGCGCAACTGCGATATGGCGACGTTTAGCCCATGTTACCAACACTAAGGTGACGGCGCAGGCTAATAAGGCCGCTAATGTTTGTCCTGCACCTAAAGCCACTGCAATACCAATATTTAAAAACAGATAGATTAATTCTTCAGGCTCTTTAATTGGGGTTCGAAAACGCACAATAGACAATGCGCCGACAAGCCCTAAAGCTAAAGCCAGTGATGCTTTAACAACAGTAATAATTAAAATAACGGTTAACATTAGCAGCGGAAATAAACGCGAGAAGTCTTGGCGGTTACAAAAAGCAGAAGAGTAATGCCGAAAGTGAATACCAATAATAGATGCTAATCCGAAACCTAATAATAAGTTAAGTAGCAGCGCCCACAACTGCACACTAGCATAAGGAAAAAACAGGTTTTTAATATCCTGCGGCAGTAAAGTGAGCAATACCGGATCGATAGCATCCATAATCTTACCCTCCAAATTCGATCTCTCCAGAGTGTAGAACAGGCACCATTGATAAGTTGTCCAATAGTTAATACCTTATATTTGAATGTGCGCTGCTATAAGTTTATTGCGATAGTTAATGGTGGTGGTGACGATTTGTAGACTGAATATTATGGCTAGTATTGATATGATTTTATCGCATAACGGATAGATTTTTTGCTGCTTATGCGAGTAAAACATTAATGTAAATGTAATTATTATGTGTATCACATAAATATATTTAGAGATAAGTCGCGGGCTGAATAAGAATATATTGCTGGTTGGTATGTTTTGCTGAAAATAGGGCAATACAAAGGAGGCCGCCTATGTCAGAAATAAAACCAATTTATGTCTGTGAAGTCTGTGGTGAATCAGAATACCTTGAAGGTGAGCATACGATTATTTGTATTTGCGGTCATATTCAATCAATTGATGATGAAATGATGTTTGAGAGTTTGTAATTTCAAGCCACTTTATATGAGTGGCTTTTTTTACTATCCCGTTAAAGCTTCAACTCGATTTCTGCCATTGGTCTTGGCGTGATATAAAGCTTGATCTGCTCGGTTAATTAACATATCAAGAGTATCACCAGCTATAAATGTCGTTACACCAAGGCTGATCGTAACGTGCTGTACTTCTGGAAAATAATGTTGAGCAATCGTTGTGCGACAAGCCTCTGCGAGGGTTATTGCTCCATCTAAATCTGTTTCTGGGCATAAGATTAAAAATTCTTCTCCTCCCCAGCGCCCAACCGTATCCACAACACGAGAACAGTCATTTAAAATATCAGAAACTTGAACTAAACATTTATCACCTAGAAGGTGGCCATAATTGTCATTCACATTTTTAAAGTGATCGAGATCTGCTAAAATGACACTTAGAGGGTATTTAAAGCGCTTGTATCTCTCAATTTCATGATTAAGCCTCGCATCAAGTTCTAACCTATTGGCTAACCCTGTTAGCACATCTGTCTTAGCCAATCTCAACGCTTTTTCTTCAAGTGATTTTTGATTCGTGATATCGGTAGAGATCCCTAGAATACCGATAATTTCGTGAGGGGAGGTATCTGAATAAATGGGTGTTTTTACATTAAAATAGATTCGTCTTTTAGAGGTTTCTCCATTAACAATGATCTCTTCTTCTGTTGACTCACCAGATAACACTTTTATATCAACCGCTCGAAGTTCATTTACTACATCAGAGGGGAAAAATTTACTGTCAGTAGCAAAATAAAGATCTTCAGCAGTACACTCAAAAAGTTTAAGTGTATGTATATTTGCATATACATATTCAAACTTACGATTTTTGATATAAACAAAAGAGTGTACGTGATCTAACGCCGCATATAAGCCACTTAACAAGTTAGCATGCTCTTTCTGCATTTATGAGCCCTATAATAATGGATATGTTGTAAAAAACATTAAAACAACCTAAAAATGATACTAAATTTACGTTTTAATACACTAAAGAATAATGGTAAGTGATTAATTTATAGTGTAATTATAGTCATGAATTTGCAATTGTAAATTTAATGTGAACTAGGTTACAAAAGAATACAAAAAACCAAAGTAAGAACTGTATCTTTCTCTGATTTTATATCACTTTTAATGACACATAAGCAACATGTTTTATATTAACGTTAACGAGTAAATAACATAGGACAGCCATATCCTTGAACATCAATTTTGAGCGACGACACTTAAGCTTTAAGTTGCTTATGGTGAAACCAATGACAATCTCAAGATACAAATTGATCTAACTGTAAATCACACTTTTTTATCGCTTTTAAGACTATAGTTATTATGCATGGTGTATGTTGGCTTAAATCCTGTCAAAGAATATGTGACAGCGTCACATTTTCAGTGTCCGTCTGTTTGATCAGTAGGTTCTCTATCGCCCCCATAATCAGCCTTTAAATATTTAAAGGCTGATTATGGGTGTCCTATGTCTTTTATAACTAATTTTTGCCCCAAAGTTGCTTAGACTAAATACTCTACCATTTTTAGGGGCGTGCGTTTTTCCCTACCAAATCTAATCCGATAAAAGAGGATAAGACCATGTTCATCTGAGACATGAATTGGTTGAAAATCGTATTGCTCAGTATCGGCAGGAATCATATGGGAACTTTCGCAACTTCTTAAGTTCGCATCCTAGACGCTAGGCAGATGCGGGCATTCGATTGAGCGTGACTATGATTAGCGTTATGATTGGTTACATATAATTACAGAAGAAATCCGCTTATAAAGCGTTATGTATAGGTTACTTTAGCTTAGATAATGTAACGTGTGAGAATCAGCATATTGCAGTAGGCTTAATGATTACATCATGAATGGAAGTTGCAACAAAAATAAGTGTCAAAAAGTAGCCATAAAACTAGCGTTTTGGCTTACATTAGCAATATCAGTTTGGGGAATGTTTGCGTTCTCAGTAGAACCATTAATAATCCAAAATACTCTACTTGCAGAAATATTTGCATTTGACGTTCCCGGGGAATCGATTTTATTCACAATAACTACAAGCATTGTCGTTAGTTATATATTTTACTTTATCGTGGTATACCTTCCTGAAAAACAAAAGAGAGAAAATATACGGCCTTACTTAACCCAAACCGTTTACACATTAACTCGCGAAATGTCTTCAATCATAGGTAATGTAAGCAGGTATGCTGAGACGGATAATATATATAACTTAAGCAAGGATGAGTTTATCGAGTTGGTTGGAGGTATTCAAGCAGGGGCAATACTTGTCCAAAGCCAAAGCCAAAGCAACTACGAAGAATACCAATATCTAAATATTTCCATATTAAATGACATTAATGAACTTTTTAAGGGGATTGAAACTCTAGAGCCTTACTTTATCTACCTTGATACGGAAATTGTAAGCGCTCTTGTAGAAGTTCGCAGAAGTCGCGATTTAATAGGGCACAGTAAATTTTTAGCTAACATTCATAACAATAAGAGAGATAAAACACTCAAATGCTATGCAGAGCCATTGTTCTGTCTTAAACAAATGTCACAGGTGATTCACAAAGCAAACAAATCAATTTTGAAAAATGATAAAAAATACCCAATAAACAGCTTAGAAGGAAGTCACATCTTCGACGACAAAAAAATAATAGATAACTTTTTATCAGCATACAAAATGCAGTTTGGTGAGAAAGTTGATGTGACTGTAGATATCAAAAAAAGCTTTATCAACGTTAGTTGTGAAGCAAAGGGAAAATTACCTGTTGTGCATCAATTTTCAAATGACTTTAGAACTTGTACAGGGCATGTAATTTATCTGATTATCTCCAAAGTCTGGAGAGACAACCTTGAGTTAGATAAAAGCAAACTTAAATTTAGTATTCCACTTGAGGTGGAAATACTCAAAGAGTAATGCTGATAATGAGTAAAATACAGGACAGCACTCCTTTGAAGTACCTTGTTGGCAGCAAGATGCATGTCGCATTAGCCAACCAGTAACTTTCTCATGGCAGGTTAGGCTGTTTGCCATAGTTTTATTTATTCATGCTTTGCTAATGTTTAATTTTCCGAAACACATTTATGTCCAAAAGTGAGCTAGCTCAAATGTGCTCAAAATTGTGTGCCCAAAACTTGCTAACTTGATTGCTCTATCGACCTTGCGATCTTTCACTATAATCAATAACAGTTGTTGTTTAAAAAAGAATAAAAAAAGCCAGAGTAAGAACAGTATCTTTCTCTGGCTTAATATTGCTTTAGAGATCAATAAGAAATAAATTGTGTTGATACAACCAACTTATGGTTGTATCAACAATTGCCTATTGATGAGTAAGCTTATTCTTTACCGTAAACGTTGTTTTCTTGCTCTTGCACACGGATAAATGTCGCGCGCTTTGTTAGTTCTTTAAGCTGCGCAGCACCAACGTAAGTACAAGTAGAACGTACACCGCCCATGATGTCTTGAATTGTGTGTTCAACTGAACCACGGAAAGGCAATAATACTGTTTTACCTTCAGCGGCGCGGTATGTTGCAACCCCACCAGAGTGCTTGTCCATTGCGCTCTGGCTCGACATGCCGTAGAACTTCATGAACTGCTTACCGTCTTGTTCGATAACTTCACCGTTGCTTTCAGTGTGACCTGCAAGCATGCCGCCAAGCATTACAAAATCAGCGCCGCCGCCAAAAGCTTTTGCAACATCACCTGCACATGAACAGCCACCGTCACCGATAATACGACCACCAAGACCGTGCGCAGCATCAGCACATTCAATGATAGCTGAAAGCTGAGGGTAACCTACGCCAGTTTTAACACGAGTAGTACATACAGAACCTGGGCCAATACCGACTTTAACAATATCAGCACCAGCAAGAATCAGCTCTTCAACCATATCACCAGTAACGACGTTACCTGCACTGATGACTTTATCAGGGAATTGTGCGCGAACACGCTCAACGTACTCAACAAGGTGCTCAGAGTAACCATTGGCAATATCAATACAGATAAAGATAATGTCGTTAGTTAGCGCCATGATGTCTTTAGTTTTTTGGAAGTCAGCTTCAGACGTACCGGTTGATACCATTACGTTGTTTAATACTGACGCATCGTTAGCGCTAATGAACTCAGCCCATTGCTCAACAGTGTAATGCTTATGAATAGCAGTCATTACTTTATGCTGTGATAATGCGATAGCCATATCGAAACTACCAACAGAATCCATATTAGCAGCAATAATTGGCACGCCTGACCATTGACGGCCACTATGTTTGAATGTAAAATCACGGGTTAAATCAACTTGAGAGCGACTTTTCAATGTTGAGCGTTTTGGACGAAATAAAACATCTTTAAAGCCTAACTTTAGATCTTGTTCGATACGCATGATTTGTATTCCTTACAAATTAATAGAATGCAGCCCTGGTAAAAATCGTTACTGGCAGGTAACTTTTTTTGCTGTTGAGCGGGCGCAAAAAAACCGGAGCGTTGGCAGACGCTCCGGTTTTCAGCATTATAGGCAGAGATTTTTCAAACACAACCCCTAAAATGTAAATAAATATATCTCAATGAGAATAGATTTATTCATAATCCTCACTTTTTTATTATTAATCCCTTATTTTTTATCATATTTTAATGTTAAATTTTTCATAAGACCTGCATAATTTATGTAATTGATGAGTTTGAAATAATTCAAATTGTTATTGGTATCTCTTTTTTTAAGGTCTATGATTGAATTTTGGGATAACTTAAAGCATTAACTGGGCTGTGGAAGGTTTGACTTGTTGTTGAGAAGAAGAAAGAAAAATAATCAGTTTCCTGTTGATTTTTATGGTGAAGAAGGAAGCTGGCGGTTTGTGATCCGTGCGATGCGTCAAGATGAAATTATTGATGCTATGTATTGGTGTGCACATATTTCATGTCACCGTAAAGACTATGATTTGCTTCATATGGCGAGTGATAAGTTTGATTGTCGTTATAATTACTCAACATCAGATCCATCAGATCTTCAATTTGGTTTAAGTGGTACGCCACTTAAAGTGACCATGATGGGGCCGATTGTATTGCTGTCGACGATCAAAGAACGTTTTGGTGATGTAGAAATAAAACCTCAACCTCAACAATCGACATCAACTAAATTAGTTCACGCAATGGCATAAAATGTGACTATATGGACATAAAAAAACGCTAAATAATCGATATTATTTAGCGTTTTTTTATATTTTTTAAGTTATATAGCACTCAATTGAGACTACGTTCTAATAGCTGATGCTGGTATTGGGTTGGGGTTAAGCCTCGATTACGTTTAAAGGCTTTATTAAAACTTTGAACATTGCTATAGCCTAGCAGTGTTGCAATAGTGTCAATACTCATTCCTGACAGCATATATTTTATGGCGACATTGCATAAAATATAATTGGTCGTGCCGGTGAATGTCCAACCATAATCATGTAATTGGCGTTGTAATTGTTGCCGCGATAAACCAACTTTTTCCGCTGCAAAATCAAGGGTTGGATAGCCGTAGTAACGTGAATAGTTAATGATTTCAAACATAACTTTAGCGATATCTTGTGGCTGTGGCATATTGAGCAAATCATCAAGTTGTAAATTTGACACTAAAATAGGTTTGATTATTGGTAATGGACGTTGATTACCATGCTCTAATATCGACAGATTAAGCCATACTTTGGTCGCCGCTGCTTGCCATGTAATAGGACACCCAAAAAACTGTTGAATGGCAGGATCGGTGATTTCAGGGCCATATAGCTCTACTTTTATCGGCACATAATCATCTCCCATATAATTACGGCTAACTTGAGTGAATAAAATAGCAACTTTGAGACTATCAAAGCTGGCGCCATTACCATGTGCATAGCTGTTGTTATATACCCACTTAACTATTTTCCCCGATTGCTCTCCATGATATGACGCTCCACCTTGTAAGCACGAAATGCCATAGTTAATGCGGCGAAAGGCTAATGCGAGATCTGGGCAACTGACATACCAATTACCGATTGGACCGATATTTTCAAAGCTAAGATCGGCGGCCATTTTGATCATATAAGCGCGATCGCCGGTTAACTTTTCAATCTGTTCTAGCCAATGTAAATAATCATTAAAAGGAATGAGCGATGTTGGCTCTTTGAGCAGTTGGGCGGGAATGCCTAACTCAGTAAGACGGATGCCATAGTGCTTTTGCAAGCCGAGTTCTAATGGTTTGAGGTAAGCGGTACGAATAAAGGCAATATTTATCATTAGTATCCTCATCGCGATCACGATATTGAGTGATTATTTATTATCTAACACGGCCAGCATTGGATTGATTATATCAAAATATAGCTATTTTTAATTTAATCAGACTCTAATTGTGTTGTTAGTGTGATCTGTATCCACAATGGCTGTATTCATCACTGCATGAGTGATGGCTTTTGAACCGGAGATATAGATGAGTTTATTGAGTATGCCTTTTGTTGATACCAATGTTGATACGGTATTAAGTGTCTTTGCGGGAGTAGTATTGATTGCCACTGTTGCTGCGGTGGCGATTGGGTTTTGGAAAATACATGAGTTACCGATCCATAAAGCGTCGACTAAAGAGCATCATCAAATAGGCTTAATAACCGCATTAACGTGGATAGGCTTTGTCTGGCATTGGGTATGGGTATTAGCGGTGATTATTGCGTTTGTTGATGGTGAGCAAGCATTGCGTCGTCTGCGTGATATTTGGCATGGCGATCGTATTCCAGCGTCTGTTGTTGAATCGACTAATACTGAGGAGAAATAGCATGTTAGAAGGTTTAGCTGTATGGGCTTTGTTTATTTATTTACTGCGTTTAGTCGGTATGCCTTGGAATAAATTTACCCAATCTTTTGCGTATATTGGCGGTGGCAGTTGGTTGGTGTTTGTGTGGTTTGGATTAATTACTTATGCGCCAATGGATTTATCTGGTGGTTCGTTAGTGCAATCACCCCATGTGCAGTTACGACCAGCATCGACGTCGATTAATGGCCGTGTGAAAGCGATTTATGTCGAACCAAATAGCAAAGTGACTCAAGGCCAATTAGTGTATGAGTTAGAGCCTGAGCCATATGAAATTGCCCTTAACAAAGCTCAAGCAAGCCTGAATGCAGCCAAAGTTGCACGCAAAATGGCAAAGCAAGATATTGAAATGGCACAAGCTTCAGCAACGGCTGCTGTCAAAGATATTGATATCGCAACCAAGCAATTAGCAGCGGCAACCGCTGATCACCAGTTAAAAAATGCGATGCTTGCTCGCTATGTAAAACAAAATAATATTGTAAAACATACGGTCACAGCCAGTATGTTAGATGAGCAGCGTACCGCGGTTGCTGTGGCAAAATCTCAACAAGTGATGCTGGAGTCGCAAATTGAAAAAGCGCATATTGCCGTTAAAAAAGCACAATTAAGCATAGAAAAAGCACAATTAACTGTGAATAGTCGTGATGTTGATGTGGTGACAGCGCAAGAAAATGTCGCTAAAGCACAATGGGATTTAGATAATACTAAGGTGTATGCGCCAGCGGATGGATTTGTCACTAACTTCATTATGCGCGAAGGGCAGTTTGTTGGCTCTGTGCCACGGATCCAAATGTATACCGATGAAAAATATGTGTTGATGCGCGTTAACCATCAAGCTATTCGAAATGTTAAACCTGGACAGATGGCGGAGTTTGCCTCTGCTGTTTATCCAGGTAAGGTGTTTGCTGCTGAAGTTGAGGGCATTGTTGAAGCCACGGGTGAGTCACAAGGTAATTTAATTGGCCGTGAAACCAATGTACGCCAAACAACAGGGGCGAATATTGCTAATAAACATCACTTTGTGCGTTTAAAACTTTATGAGACCGAAGATTATGATATTCCAGTAGGTTCGGTTGGCTTAGCGTGGGTGAGCGCTGAAAAACCGATTAGTTTTCTGGGTTTTCTTGATGTTATTCGTGGCATTATTATTCGAATGAAAGCACAAGTATTCTATGTTTGGTCAATGTAACTGTATGTAAAATATTATAATAATAGAGTTTGTATTCCGGTTTACCTGCCATTGTTTATTCAGTGGCAGGTTTTTTATACCTTAAGAAGATCAATCATTGGGATTAATCTTTACGTAAATTATTTACCATTGATATCGGGGTTGGATAGCGACGTACAATCCAATAAGTTGAAATAACAAAGGTGGTAATGGTGACGGTTTCAATGAAGGTTTTGCCTTGATCAGACAAGAGCCCTTGCGTGACAGCGGCATACACTAATAGTAATGAAAACTCACTGGCTTGGCTTAATCGTGCTCGTAATTCAACATTGTTGAGCTGGTTTTCATGGGCTAGTATCAACGCTATTTTAAATCCCCATGCTTTTATGCGAATTAAACAGATACCAAAAATAATCCCCAAAACCGTATAAATATCACTGTCCCATAGATTTATATTGGCACCGATTGCAAAGAAAAATAAGATCAAAAAAAACTCGCGCAATGGTTTGAGATGTACCGCAATTGCTTGTGATACTGGGCTGACAGCAAGAGTGATGCCCGCAATAAATGCTCCTGTTTCATAAGAGAGCCCAATACTGTCACTTAACACTGCCCACAAAAAGCACCATGCTAATGTTGCGATAAAACTGTATTCCTGAATAACATCAAACCGCTTTAATAACGGCAGCATAATGTATTTCACCGCAAAGTAAGCACTGATGATGATAGCGAGTAATTTAATGATTAATGCGCTTAAGCTGAGGGCAAGGCTATGGTGAGCATCGATATTAAGTAGCAGCAATACGCTAATGGCGATAATGTCTTGCATCAGTAAAATGCTGGTCATTATCTCCCCCATACGTAAATGGTGAAGGGTTGTGGTTGGAATTAATTTGAGTCCAATCACTGTGCTAGAAAACATCATCGCAGCCGCAGTAATTAACGCGTCATTAACACTAAGGTTGATTAACAGCGCAAATAAAAACCCACTAATAAAAAATAATAAACAGCTTACCAGAGTGATGACTGCACTTTGTTTAAAGAGGTGTAATAGTCGCTGAGGTTGAAGATTTAAGCCGAGAATAAACAGTAATAGAATAACGCCAAGGTGGCCCATTTGACTAATACTGGTGGCATTTGTCACCAGCTGTAGCCCATATGGACCAATAACAATCCCGGTAAAGATGTAAGCAAGAATAATAGGTTGGCGAGTATAAAGGAACAGACTGCTAAAAATAGCAGTGACAATAATAATGCTACAGAGCTCAGTGATTATGCTGGTTAGGTGTTCAAGCATATGACCTCTATTGTTTTATTGTTGTGACGTTAAAACTCGCTGCGGCTGTAATGTTGGTAGTGATTGATAATATCGGCGATGAGTTCAGGCTCTGAGAAATCGTCGACAAAATAGCGCTGCTGGTCGTTTTTGATAAAAACTTCAAGATGGGTGTTATCACCATCGACACTGGGAATAAAATGAATAGCGTATTCATAAGGCAATTGCTTGTCGTTAGCGATCACTAATCTAAATCGACGATCGATACAGAAAATATCAGTAAAATAACCCGCGGCGGAAAGCTGTTTACTTGCTTTAGTTACCGCTGATTTTGCGATGGTATAACCAGTATGGTGTGCAGTGATAGTCGCCATGACGAAGCCCTCTTTTTACGATGTTGAGGATAGGACGTTAGGGGTAACGTTTGTCTATACCAGACGATTTTATCGGGCGTAGACATAGAGTTACCAACTAAATAATTCAATCATCGTCATTAGATTTTTTCATCAATATTGAAATTTCGATATTTGCTTCATTTATTCGAATAACGACCAGATTAAGTATGAAAATGTAATAATAATAGCCCTTTTGGTTTTTATTATTACATTTTAGTCGGAAATCGATGCTTTGGTAGGTAATATTTGCATAATAAGAATCAATATTATATTGAGAGGGATTAATAATGCGACAAAGAACTTTTTGCTTCATCCCGTTAATTGTATTACTTACAACCTCGACAGCTGCACATGCTGAAAGCGCTCTAAACCAATTGCATCAAGTTAATAAACAGCTTTCTCATCTTGAAAATACTGTTAATGGTACTCAGAAAAAATATAGCAATACTCAAAGATCCATTAAGGAAGTTAAAAATGGCACTTATGTTGAGAAAAGTGTTGAGCGAGCAGTGAAAAGGAAGAAGAGAAAAGCGGTAAACAGTCTGATTAATCATTCCAATAACGTTATTCGTAAAGCAACCAATAGTAATTAATTACTACGGTGTTATAAAAAATGCGGCCATCATTAGATGGCCGCATTGTTATGTTGTGTTGTTATATTGTTAGCAGTGTACTTATGATTTTTGTAGGAGTACTTTTGCTTGTTTACGCTCTGCTGCAAGGCATGCTGCGGCAGTAAATACCACATCCGTTGAACTGTTGAGCGCTGTTTCTGCTGAGTCTTGAATAACACCAATAATAAAGCCTACCGCAACAACTTGCATTGCAACTTCATTTGGAATACCGAATAAGCTTGCTGCTAATGGAATTAACAGTAATGAGCCACCGGCAACGCCTGATGCACCACATGCAGAAACGGCTGCAACCACACTCAGTAATACTGCTGTTGCAAGATCAACTTCAATACCTAATGTATGCACAGCTGCCAAAGTTAATATAGTGATGGTAATTGCCGCACCACCCATATTAATCGTCGCACCTAAAGGAATAGAAACTGAGTAAGTATCTTCATGTAAATCTAGATCTTTACATAAGCGCATGTTGACTGGAATGTTTGCTGCTGAACTACGAGTAAAGAAGGCGGTAATACCACTTTCACGTATACAACGGAAAACCAGTGGGTAAGGGTTAGTTTTGATTTTAGCAAAAACAATAATAGGGTTAACAACTAATGCGATAATTGCCATTGAACCAAGTAATACAGCTAATAAATGTGCATAACCTAATAATGCCGTGAAGCCTGTTTGAGCAAAGGTATGAGCAACAAGACCGAAAATACCGATGGGTGCAAGACGAATAATGAAGCGTACGATCAATGTTACGCCATCAGACATATCTTGGAAAACTTGCTTTGTCGCATCGCTTGCTTGGTGTAATGAAAAACCAAGTGCAATAGCCCAGGCTAAAATACCAATAAAGTTACCTGTCATTAAGGCATTGATTGGATTATCAACAATCTTAAAAAACAGGGAATTAATAACTTCAGCAATCCCTTCTGGTGGTGCAATTGAGGTTGTATTAGTAACGAGCGTTAAAGTGGTAGGAAAAAGAAAGCTCATTGCTACGGCGGTAAAGGCTGCTAATAATGTTCCTAATAAATAAAGGAAAATAATTGGCTTCATATTGGTATGAGTGCCTTTTTTTTGATTGGCAATCGATGATGCCACCAAAATAAATACTAATATAGGGGCAACCGCTTTTAATGCGGCAACAAATAACCCACCTAAAAAACTAATATTCAGTGCTGAAGAGGGAGAAATAACGGCTAAAGCAACACCCGCCACAATACCGATTAATATTTGTATAACTAAGCTGCCATTAGCGACCCTGGCAAGAAATGGTTGTGATTGACTCATAGTTGATCCTGCATTTTTTATTGTTGTGTTTAGAGTTTTATATTTTGTAACAGAAACATTTTTTAACAGGATCTGTTTCAAATAGCCAGTATTCTTTTAATAAGCATAGTTATTGCTATTTTTTAACAAATATTATTACGTTACGGTCACATTTAAATATCAAAATGAGCATTTTTATTGCGATGTGTCACGTAAATAAAAAATATGAATAAAAATATAATTGATAACAGTGAGCAAGCGAATAAGCGGTTTTTATTATAAAGAGTAACCAATGTAATGTTTATTTACATTTGGTTACAGGTGGTGGGGTAAATATTGCGGTGTTTTTTGCGGGAATGAGTGATGAATAATGGCGGGATTGATGAGGCTATTAATATAGCCTCATCAGCTGTGGTAGTGTTATTGAGGATCTAGGCTAGTCAATGTTTTTGACGTATGTTTTATCGTCTTTAATTGTTTGGCTTGCGCTAATAATGTTAACAATGTTTTATTATTCCACTGACTATCAAGTGGTGAATAATGAGTCGCCATCATCGCTTTTACTTCATCATCAAGCTGCTGTAACAACTGTGGTTGACTCGTAAGCAGTGAGTGTTGCTGGTGGCGCCATTGCTGATAATAAGTTTGTACTTTAATTGGATCGTTATCATTAATTGCCGTTTCAAGTGCTGTAGCAATATCTGGATTTTGTGTGGTAGCAATTGTAGCTGTAACCACGGGTTGCTGACGCTTTTTAACCAATAACACTAACGTGATGAGCCATAAAATAGCAAACACCAGTGTTGTCCATGGCCATATACCTGCAGAGACTAACGTTTTTATTGGCTGGGTAGCTGTCGTAGTTGGTGGCGTAGCCGTAGCTGCTGGTGCAAAGTGACTATTTGCAGTTGGATCAGCTGTTACATTTAGTGTTAAGCCTTTGATTTCACTTTGCTGCTGTTTAGCTGTCGTGGTATTCCACCAATTAATTGCAAGTGGTGGTAGGGCTACATTACCTGCTTGGCGAGGAATAATGACTTGTTTTAATATCATCACACTGTAGCCATTTTCAGTACGGTATTCAGGTTTTTCATTGTAAATACGTACGGTATCAGGATAGGTAAGGTTGATATTTGGCATATTACTTTGAGCAACATCTTTAATGCGCAAGGTAATAGTACGTGTTATTGGCTCACCTACCTTTGTGGTAATCTCGTTTTGGTTAGAAACCTGAGGTTGCCATGTTTGTTGTAATTGTAAATCAGGCGTAGGTAGCCATAGCCCTTTGTAATCTGCAGGTTTAGGTTTGATCGTTAAGTTAATATCTCTCGCATTTTTATTAACGGGTACTGTAATGCCAGAGCTAAAACCGTTGGCTCCACGAACAGCACTGCCACTGAATGTTGAACCATGAATAACGATGTTACCTGCTTTTTGCGCCGTAAGTTGATAGTTACGGGTGATCACTAAATATCGACGACCATTTTGGACGATATTATTTTGCGCATCTTGTCCTACTTGTGAAACCGCTAATCCATCACCAGAAGGTGCGCTTAATGAAGCCTGAGACAGTTGCTCACCAATGAAAATCTTCACTCGATAATTAATACTTTCGCCGACATAGAGCGTATTTTTATCAATTTCAGCCGTCATACGAACATTAGATTGATCGGTATTGGCTGCATTATTTTTTTGGCTGCCTTTGAGGACCGTAATGGTAATTGGTGTTGTTTGCGAACTACCAATCTTAAAAGCAGGTATCGTCGCAGTGCCGACTTTTTTAGCCGCAATAGCGATTGTCCAAGTAGTGCTACGTGACATAGTGCCGTTAATTACTGATGTCGAGCTACTGACACTTGGTTGACCATAGGCAAAATCAGGGCTCAATACACTAAAATCGACGCTATCAGGGTTGATAGCAGTATCAACGGATACTGATAACTGAAACACTTGATTTACAGCGACAACATTTTTAGACACCGTCGCTTCTGCTTGGGCAGCCATTGCTTGTAGTGGTAATAATGCCATCGCCATGGTTAGAAGTAATAACCATGGCGAGAGGCACTTTTTAGCCCAATTTGTTTGATTTACTGACATTCTCATTTCTCTATTACCATGATTTATTACTTTGTTGCTGTTCAGCTCTTTGCTGTGCTTGCAACATTAATTGAGCGCGAATTAACTCTGCTGTATCGTCTGGAACTTGCTCAAGTTTTTTCAATATAGGGTTACTAACTGAAAGCACTTGCTGCTGCTCACCATTAGGCTTGCCTTGCTGCATCGTTACGGCTGACGGTTGGTTACCGTCTTTGTCACCGTCTTGCTGATCTTGTTTTTGCTGTTGCGCTTTCTGGCTCAATGCCTGTTGTACATTATCCTTCGCTTGCTGTTTTTTCTCCGCTTGACTCATTGATTGTTGCTTATTTACCTGTTGTTGCTGTTGGTCTTTGTTACCTTGCTGACCTTGTTGCTGTTGGTCTTTGTTACCTTGCTGACCTTGTTGCTGCTGGTCTTTGTTACCTTGCTGACCTTGTTGCTGTTGGTCTTTGTTACCTTGCTGACCTTGTTGCTGYTGGTCTTTGTTACCTTGCTGACCTTGTTGCTGTTGGTCTTTGTTGCCTTGCTGACCTTGTTGCTGCTGGTCTTTGTTACCTTGTTGACCTTGTTTGCCTGATTTATCTTTCTTTTGCTGCTGTTGTTTCTGCTTTTCAGCTTGTTCAACAATGGCTAAGTTCTTTTTTGCATCAGCAAAATCAGGTTGTTGCTTTAACACTTTCTCATAAGTTGCAGCTGCTTGTTTATAATCACCTTTTTGTGCATAGGCATTGCCTAAGTTGTATTGTGATGTTAGATCTTTGAGCGGTTTTAATGTCGCTATTGCTTGGTCATATTGCTGGGCTTTATATTCCGCAATACCTTTCCATTGTGGCGCGGTAAAATCTTGCGCTGCTTTTTTAAAGTTACCGTCAGTGAAGGTTTCATAAGCTTGACGATTGGTATTGACCCATGGGCTTGCTTGAGCATGATCAATCGGCAATAAAACAAACATCGCGGCTAAAACGATGCCACGGCGAAACCCAAGTAGCGCTAATAATAACAAGGGCAGAATTAACCAAAAGCCACCATTTAAGCGTTCTTGTAACTCTTTCTCATGACCTTTTTTACCACTCGCTAATGGTTTAGCGGTAAAGTTCACGATTGCATTAACATCATTATCAGTTGTTTGAGCCATTTGTAAGATGCCGCCAGTACTATCGGTAATCGACATTAGGGTATTGATGTCAATTTTACTCATTACTGGAGTGCCATTTTCAGACAGCATGCTGCCATTGGGAAGCATGATCGGCGCACCTTCAACGGTTCCCATGGCAAGAATAGAAACGCGGTAATGAGTACCTTTCAACTCTGCCAATGCTTGTTGAGCAACAGCTTTGGTCATACCGTCAGTCATCAATATAATATCACCGCTATTGTGACCTGCCTGCTTGAGTAACCGTATTGCTTCTGCGATCCCCTTAGCTGCATTATTACCGGCGATAGGCATCACATCGGGTGATAAGCTTGGAATCAAATTACGTAGGGTACTGCTATCAGTGGTTAACGGGCTTACTTCATAGCCATCACCTGCGAAAGCGACTAATCCTGTACTGCCTTCTTTCCAGCCTGGTAACATATCTAATGCCTTAAACCTTTCTTGAGTTAAGCGATTGGGCTTAATGTCAGTAGCATACATTGACTGTGACATATTCATCACCAGTACCCGTGCACCACTAAGGTTATAGGCGGGGAGTTTGACTTTTTGCCAGCTCGGTCCAGCCATTGCAATAACGGCAATCAACCAACCGAGAGCTAATAAAGCGAGCGGCCATCGTTTAGGTTGCTGTTGAGCCAGCCCTAATTTTTGAGCAAGGTGAGGCGCAATTAAACCGGAATGTTGTGCTTTGCCTTTTAACCACGGCAGAACAATGATCAAGGGAATTAACGCTGCAAACCATTGCGGGTGCATAAAGGTAAAATCAGCCATGACGTTTCCTCATGAAAGCGATAACAACAGATAACAGCAATGCAAATGCTAATGGGTAACGAAATAGCTCATCACGTGGTCGCCAAGTTTGTTGGGCATTATTCACAGGTTGAAGCTTATTAATAACATCATAAATTTTTGCAAGTTGCTGTGGGTTTCGAGCGCGGAAATATTCTCCGCCAGTCATTGATGCAATCTTACTTAAAGTCTTTTCATCCAGATCAGAGGAAGGATTTACCACTCGATCGCCAAAGAAACCTTTTTGGACCATTTTATCTGCGCCAATACCGACGGTATAAATCTTAACACCGCTTTCTTTTGCCAGTTTTGCAGCTTCAATAGGCCCAATAACGCCAGATGTATTGCCGCCATCACTGAGTAAAATAATCACGCGTTGTGGTGCTTTGCTATCAATAAAGGTTTTGGTAGCAACACCGAGCCCTTCACCAATCGCAGTACTTTGACCAATTAAGCCTAATACGGTGCGATTAAGTTGCTGTTCAACGGTTTTACGATCAAAGGTTAACGGTGTTTGTAAGTAACCATGATCTGCAAAAACGACCAGTCCTAGACGGTCACCTTTACGTTTAGCAATAAAATCAGATAACACATGTTTTACCGCTGTCAGACGATCGATACTTTGACCATCTTTAGTCACCATATCGGGGATCGCCATCGATCCTGATAGATCAACTGCCAATAACATATCGCGGTGTTCAGGTTTGATTTCAATTGGATCGCCATACCACACTGGACGTGCAACCGCACAAACTAAACTTACCCAGATCAATGTCATTAGCACTTTACGAATAATCGAACTCGGTTGTTGCTGACCGACCCCTTGTGGCAACTGTGGCAGATTAATTGCTGCAGGTTGCGCGACAGGTTTACTAAATCGATACACTAACCACGCTAAGGGTAATAAAGCCCAGCCCCATAGCCATACAAACTCAAACATGGGATGACTCCTTGGTGATCACGCTATTGCCATTATGATTGTTGGCTTTAGCTGGCAGCGCATGTTGTAGCCACAATAATGCTTGCTGTCGACAGTCGTTAAATTGTTCAGCAGTTAATGGTGTAGGGGAGAATATTCCTTGTTGCCATAGCGGCTGTTTATCAACAAATCCTTGAAATTTAGCAGGTAAACATTGGTCAAGAAATGCTAACCATTGTATGCCTGTTAATGGAGCAACAGTTGAACGTGGAAAATAGCTCAGTGCAGCTTGTTTTAATAAGGTGTTGATAGCTGTTAAACCTGCTTGTGGTTGTAAGGTTTTTAGAATATTTATTGCTTCTTGTTTTGCTGCTGAGCGCTGACGGCGGCGTCGATATTGATACCCTGTCGCGATAATGGCGAGAAGGATCACGATAACCACCATCCACCATCCCCATGGCAGTGGCCAATAGCTAGGGGCGGAGTGAAGGTGAATATCAGCCAATGGTAATGTGGGTGTAGTGGGTTGCGTCATTACCTGATCCCTTGAGTGTGAGCGCCAAGCTGCTGCAATAACGGTTGCGCCGCTGACAGCGTATGCAATGGTATAGCAAGTGAAGTTGCCATTTCAGTAATAAAATTCTGGTGGTGTTGATATTGTGCGCTTAATGAATCACGCGTTTTTTTAGCTGAAAAGTCCAGCCATGCCGATTGCTGATTATCGGTAACATGTTCATAGCCTCGAAATTGTGTTTGCCCTTGTTCAAGTGGATCATAAATTTGGACAAACTGGATTCGATTATGTTGACGAAGTTGGCTTAAACGACGTTTATCTGTTGCTTTTAAAGGATAAAAATCACTGATAACAATAATTTCACTGCCTTTAGGACAAAGATAATGTAAACGTTTTAATGCCGTTGAGAAGCCGTCATTATTACTATGCTCAAGCGCTTTTAATGCATCCTGCTGGGCTGAAATTAACGCGTTTATAATATGTAATGGTCCTCGCTGGCGTGCTGTCGGTTTACATTCCATGGTGTTTATACCGTTATAGATAACAGCGCCTATACGATCTTGTTCATCAATAGCTAACCAACTCAGTAAACTGGAAAAATGTGCCGCTTGGACTGATTTTAGCATTAACTGCGAGCCAAATTGCATACTAGCGCTAATATCGATAAATAGCATAATTGGTTGTTCACGTTCTTCTGTAAACAGCTTGGTATGTGTTTTACCGGTACGTGCCGTCACTCGCCAATCAATAGAACGAATATCATCTCCCGCTTGGTAAGGGCGAACTTCTGAGAAATTCATTCCTCGCCCTTTGTGGCGACTTTGATGGTGTCCATTAAGCTGCGACCAAATACTTTTTGCAGGTGCTAACCACCTTACAGCTTGATTTTTATATTGCAGTAGCTCTGCAAGACACACATTGACGCCATCGCTATGGGGTGGCAGCGCTACGTTGATGTGTGCTGATTTCATAAGCTAGCAACCTGAGAAATAAGCGTATCAATAACACGATCTGCTGCTATCCCTTCAGCTTGTGCTTCATAACTTAATAATAAACGGTGGCGCAATACTGGATATGCCATTACTTGAACATCTTCAGGCGTTACAAAATCTCGACCGCTTAACCAAGCATGCGCACGTGCACAGCGATCAAGTGCTAAGGTTGCACGTGGACTCACACCCATTTGTAACCATGATTGTAATTGCTCACCAAAACGATATGGTTCACGGGTCGCCATCACTAAGCGAATAATGTAATGCTCAACATCATCAGCCATATGAATATTAAGTATTTCTTTGCGAGCAGCAAAAATATCATTTTGACTAATATGAATTTGTTCAGCAGCTGCAATACCTAATGCTTCACCACGATTAAGACGGAGAATCTCAAGCTCGCTCTCTGCATTGGGGTAATCGACATTGAGCTGTAATAAAAAGCGATCTAATTGTGCTTCAGGTAATGGGTAAGTCCCTTCTTGCTCAATTGGGTTTTGAGTTGCCATCACGAGAAATAATTCCGGTAATGGATAGGTTTTACGGCCAGCTGTGATTTGTTTTTCAGCCATTGCTTCTAACATCGCCGCCTGCACTTTTGCTGGCGCTCGGTTAATTTCATCAGCAAGTACTAATGAATTAAAGATAGGTCCAGGTTGAAAAGTAAATTCTGCTGTTTCTGGACGGAAAATATCCGTACCCGTTAAATCTGAAGGTAAGAGATCGGGCGTAAATTGAATCCGATGAAAATCCCCTTCAATACAATCAGCAAGCACTTTTACAGCACGTGTTTTTGCTAATCCTGGAGGACCTTCAACAAGAATATGACCATCAGCAAGTAATGCTATTAGGAGTTGTTTTACTAAATTAGGCTGACCGATAACCTGACTTTGAAGATAATCATTTAGACGTTGAAATGTGCTAGCTAACATACCGATACTTCCTTTGAAATTCAAAATACTTACGATGAAACAATTTTTTTCGGACTGCTGAAATTTGATTAAGTTCACACTTTATAGTTAGAATTTTTAAAAAATCAGCGTTGAATCGATGTTTATGACGGCGAGATCCTCATTATTCATATTATTTGGGCAATATTATGAGATTCAATCACTGCCAGTAAATTTATAATTTAGTACCATTTTTGTAACATTTTCAAAAAAAATATCGATATAGCAATCGTTATCTATTCTCAAGGTCATCCGACCACTGATCTACTTTAAAAATGGCTATCACACATTTCGATTAACATTCCTTTAACATCAAATTGCAGTTATATTTGAAGGTTTTTTGTAATTGTATGATATTAAATGAATTATTGTTTTTTGTTATTGATTTTATAATAATTATTTATGTTAATGAAATAGATTCCTTTAGGTGTTAATGATTGAATTGTTAATACCGATGAATAATGGTTTTAAAAATGTTAATACCTTTGCTTGCCATAAATATGCATCTGTGTTGTTATGTTTGCCATATGCAATGTGTTTGTAATAATCACGTATTATATTGAAGTGACTGTAAAACAGCAGCTCTTGGAATGTAACGCCAGTGTGAACAAATATAAAGGTAAACATTTATTTTAATAAGTACGGCAAGATCAAAGGAAGGAGCCTTAGAAATGAAAAAAGTAGCATTAGTGACAGGCGCTAAAGGTGGTATCGGTTCTTCAATTACTCAGGCTTTAGTGGATGCAGGCTTTCGTGTTATCGCTACTCATCACCCAAAGAGTGAGCAATCTGCTAAAGAGTGGATGAAAGAAAATAATTACTCAGATGAATCAGTAAAATTGTTGCCATTAGATGTTGTTGATACTGCATTTTGTAAAGAATCACTGACCGCTCTATTAGAGCAAGAAGGTCATATTGATGTTTTGGTTAATAACGCAGGTATCACTAAAGACACGACTTTCAAACGTATGACGGCCGAGCAGTGGAATGATGTAATTAACACGAACCTCAATAGCTTGTTCAATGTTACCCAACCTTTGTTTGATTCAATGTGCCAACATGGTAATGCGCGCATTATTAACATTACCTCTGTTAATGGTCTCAAAGGTCAATTTGGTCAAACGAATTACTCAGCAGCAAAAGCAGGCATGATTGGTTTTACTAAAGCATTAGCCGCTGAAGGTGCTCGTGCTGGTGTAACGGTAAATGCGATTGCCCCAGGTTACACAGGTACAGCAATGGTTGAAGCAATTAAACCTGAAGTACTTGAATCAATTAAAGCAGAAATTCCAATGAAACGCTTAGCGCAACCACAAGAAGTTGCGGCAGCGGTTGTCTTTTTAGCAAGTGATGCTGCGGCCTATATTACTGGTGAAACATTATCAGTAAATGGTGGTTTATACATGCACTAATAGTGCTGTTTATAACAAAGACAAAATAAATCATATTATAGAAAGGATGCAAAATATGGCTAAGGTTTACATTGTTGCTGCAAAACGTACTCCAATTGGTAGTTTTAATGGTGCGTTAAAATCAGTGTCTGCAGCACAACTCGGCGCGGTTGCAATTAAAGGTGCATTAGCACAAATTAACGTGCCTGCTGATGCTATTGATGAAGTTATTTTAGGTAACGTAGTTGGCGCAGGCCAAGGTATGGGCCCAGGCCGTCAAGCAGCTATCTATGCTGGATTACCCAATGAAGTTCCAGCTTATTCATTGAATATGGTCTGTGGTAGTGGCATGAAAGCATTAATGGATGCTGCTGCGCATATTAAAGCTGGTGATGCAGATATTGTGGTTGCTGCTGGTGCTGAGAATATGTCACAGATTCCATTTTGTGCATCATCAAAAATTCGTGATGGTCAGAAAATGGGTAACCTTGAGCTAACAGATCTTTTAATTGCTGATGGCTTAACGGATGTTTTCAATAACTATCACATGGGTGTAACAGCTGAAAATGTGGTAGAAAAAGTGGGTTTAACGCGTGAACAGCAAGATAATTTTGCGCTTGCAAGTCAGCAAAAAGCCGTTGCTGCGATTGAACAAGGGCGCTTTGTTGCTGAAATTTGCCCTGTTGAAGTTGTTAGTCGTCGCGAAACTGTGATTGTTGATACTGACGAATACCCGAAAGCAAATGCTACGATTGAAGATTTGGCTAAGTTACGTCCTGCGTTTAATCGTGATGGTTCGGTTACAGCGGGTAATGCTTCTGGTATCAATGACGGTGCAAGTGCAATTATTGTCGCTTCTGAAGCAGCTGTTGCTAAATACAACCTAACACCATTAGCTGAAGTTGAAAGCTACGCGCAAGCGGGTGTTGCCCCTGAGATTATGGGTTTAGGTCCTGTTCCTGCAGTACTTAAAGCATTAGAAAAAGCAAATCTTTCAATTGAAGATATCGACCTTCTAGAATTTAATGAAGCATTTGCTGGTCAAGCATTAGGTGTCTTCCACGAAGTTGCTAAAGAAACTGGCACGAAGGTGGAAGATTTAGTTGAGCGTGCGAACGTAAATGGTGGTGCAATTGCACTAGGTCACCCTCTTGGTGCATCTGGTAGCCGTATCCTTGTTAGCTTGCTGCATGAAATGTGTCGTCGTGATGATAAATACGGCATGGCAACATTATGTGTTGGTGGCGGTATGGGTACTGCAGTTATTTTAAAACGTGTTTAAGTAAATAAACTAATACAATCAGTGTGATATGGATATTTATCATACTTAATTACTATCAATGAGGAATGTTCTATGTATACGGAAATGTTTAAATCTTTTTCTGAGCAAACAGAGAAAACACTAGCACCATACGCAAAATTCAACAAAGTATTTGCTAAAAATGTTGAGCAATTAACTGAACTTCAATTGTCTGCGGTTCGTGCTTACAGCGATCTTGGCTTAAACCAACTTAAAGCAGTAAGTGAAGTGAAAGATATTCAATCTCTAACTGCATTTAATAGCCAGCAGCTTGAAACACTAACTAAGCTTTCTCAGCAGCTTTTAGATGATAGCAATAAATTTTCTTCTGTAGCACAAAGCTTCAAAACTGAAGTTGAAGAGTTTGTTGCTGACAACGTTAAGCAAGCAACACCAGCTATTTAAGTGATGGTCAATCGCGCGACTATAATAGGCGCGTGATTATCTGATACTTATACAAATCAGCCATATAAGATGATTATATGGCTGATTACTTAGTCCAAGTACAGGGTTTTTGTTATGAACAATCACTTTTTTTCGGACTACTTTGCCAAGCTCCAAGATATGAACCAGTTATGGTGGAAGGAGTTAGACTCCGGCAAGGCAGCCATGAATACCCCAGTAACAAAAGCGCTTAATGATATTAACTTGGAAGATGCCACTGAATTTTTAGAAAAAGCGGCTGCTCAGCCTGGCGCTTTGGCTAAAGTCCAAATGGACTGGTGGGATAATCAAGTAAAAATTTGGCAGAATGTTGCAATCGGTAATACGACAGCAGAAAGTGCCTTTATTAAGCCTGCAAAAGATGACAAGCGTTTTAGTGATCCTGCATGGGAAAATGAAGCTTTTTATAATTATATTAAGCAGTCATATTTATTATTCAGTAACACAATGCGTGAAACAATTGAATCAATTGATGGACTTGATGATAAAGCAAAAGAGCGTTTAGGCTTTTTTTCACGTCAAGCGATCAATGCGATGTCTCCAACTAATTTTGTTACAACCAATCCTGAATTAGCTAAATTAACTGTTGAAACTAACGGTGAAAATTTAATTAAAGGGATGGAACTGTTACAAGAAGATATACAAAGTAGTGCTGATGTACTCAAAATTCGCATGACGAATAGTGGTGCATTTGAGCTCGGTGTCAATATCGCCAATACTGAAGGTGAAGTGGTTTTTAAAAATGAATTATTTGAATTAATTCAGTATAAACCTCTCACTGAAGCTGTTAATAAAACACCTCTCTTGATTGTGCCGCCATTTATTAATAAATACTATATTTTGGATTTGCGTGAGCATAATTCAATGGTACGTTGGCTAGTTGAACAAGGCCATACTGTATTTATGATGTCGTGGCGTAATCCTGATGCATCATTGAAAGATGTTGATTTTGAGCATTATGTTTTAGACGGTGTTGTGAAAGCGATTGATGCTGTTGAAGATATTACCGAACAAAAACAAATCAACACAGTTGGCTACTGTATTGGTGGTACATTATTAGCAACGACACTTGCGTATTATGCTGCCAAGCGTATGCGTAATCGTATTAAATCAGCGACATTCTTTACCACATTATTAGACTTCTCTCAGCCTGGTGAAATTGGTGCTTATATCAATGATCCAATTATTACAGCGATTGAAGCACAAAATATTGAAAATGGTTATATGGATGGGCGTTCATTGAGCGTTACTTTCAGTTTATTACGCGAAAATAGTTTGTACTGGAACTATTACGTGAATAATTATCTGAAAGGTAATAGTCCAATTGATTTTGATTTACTCTACTGGAATGGTGATAGCACTAATGTTGCGGCTAAATGTCACAATACTTTGTTACGTCAATTCTATTTAGAGAATAAATTGGTTGCTAATAAAGGCTACAAAGTTGGTGGTGTTTACGTTGATTTGAGTAAAATTAAAGTACCAACGTACTTTATTTCGACTCAAGAAGATCACATTGCTTTATGGCAAGGTACTTACCGCGGAGCTAATCAATTAGGTGGAAAATCAACATTTGTTTTAGGTGAGTCTGGCCATATTGCAGGTATTGTGAACCACCCTCAGAAGAATAAATATGGTTTCTGGGTTAACGACAGCAAAGAAGAAAGTGCTGAAGCTTGGTTAGCTGGTGCTAAACGTCAAGATGGTTCTTGGTGGACGCATTGGAATGTATGGTTAACTGGATTTAGCCCTGCAGAACAAGTACCACCACGTGTGATGGGTAGCGAAACGTATGCTCCTTTGTATGTTGCACCGGGCGATTATGTGAAGCAAGTCTTACCAATTTCTTGATTATATTTATTATTTTAAACCCAGATTATTCTGGGTTTTTTTTTGCTTGTACTTTTTAACATTATTATTGTGATGATTTTATAGTTGTTTTTGGCACGTTATATTTAATTTAGCGTTTTGTGTGTAAATCATGCGGTATTCTAGTTTTTATTGGCTATATTTTTCAAATAGGTATAGCTAAAAATAGTAGGAGAAAGCAATGACAAAGCTCGTTAGTGTTGAAGGGATTGGTGAAACTTACGCTGAAAAGCTAGAAGCAATGGGTGTTAGTACTGTTGCACAGCTATTAGAGCAAGGCGCAAAACCAAGCGGTCGAAAAATGTTAGCTGAAAAAACGGCAATCAGTAGCAAGCTAATATTGAAGTGGATTAATCGCGCTGACTTAGCACGAATTAAAGGGGTTAGCACGCAATATGCTGACTTATTAGAGTCGGCAGGAGTTGATACTGTTCCAGAACTTGCGCAACGTAATGCTGAGAATTTACACACCAAAATAGTTGAAGTGAATGAAGCGAAATCATTAGTGCGTCAATTACCATCATTGTCAGCGGTGGAAGATTGGGTAGCACAAGCTAAACTTTTACCACGTGCAATTGAATATTAATAACGTTTAAATGATAGAGACGAATGGTTGTTATTAGGGATCAATGATGCGCTTTTTAAAGTTAGGCTGGCTGGCCACTATTGGCGTTATGGCTAGTGGTACTGACAGTCATGCTGCACAATATAGTACTAAAGATGTTGGCAGTATTGCGCCTGTTGTAGCGTTAAAGGTGGGTGATTTACAGCAGCGTCATTGTTTATATGCGGGAAAATCATACTCTGAAGGTGCGGTGATTACGACGGCTAATATTGTCTTAGAGTGTCGTCCTGCATCCTCTATTGAACTAAATGGTGCTTTAAAATGGATCGAACGTACACACATGCCTGACAACGTCGATCTATCAAACAGTATTACTATCAATAAATAATAAAGCCAGCGTCAGATTTTATTCAATAATAATCGAATAAAACTGGCTACTGGCTTCATTTATTATCAGCAAGGCTACTTATGCCTTGTTGATGAATTATTTCGCTAGAGAGCGGCTTTTAAGTTCAAAAATTAACTTTTCAGCACTACATTCAAACTGAATACGTGCTGTTAATTCTGTACTTGTTTCATCAACTGGTGTTGTTTCTACTTTAAAGTTAGCATTCACTTCTTTTGCTAACGCTAGGTAGTTTGCAAGCTCTGATTCTAATGCTGTTTTGCCGTTAGCAAAAATTTGTACGTCAGCGATATCATCATTTTCGTTGATCATAAAGCCCATTTCAGCTGAAACACCACAAGCATCACATGGTTGATATTCTTGTTTTTCTGTAGTCATAACTTTACTTCCTATTAGTTAGTCGTCGTATTTTAAAACGATGTGAGCCAGATCGCCATTGATTAATCTGAAAAGTCAGTTTTTAGCTATTTAAGTGCTGCATCAACATTGTTAGTGGTTATTTATTCAACAATTTACGTTATATAAGCGGCAAATATGGGCGAAAGTTTGTTGAAAAGGATAGGCTTCTAATACACCAAATCCTTCTAATTGCTTGGCTTTGATTTTGCTATTTAATGGCGTACTCATGCCATGTAAAAAACGGGTGATAGCTGCCATTGATGGTGAACTGTCATTGCGTTCAATAAAGCTATCACTCCAGAGTGTGATTTGTTGATCACTGATCTCTGGTAGGGTCGGTAAAACGGGTAAAGTGACTGTTTTTCCGCGACAGACTGAACAATGCCCACATTGCTCGGGTGCATGATGATCGGCAAAATAGCCTGCTAATTTATGGCTTAAACAGCTTTTACTTTCAAAAAAGGCGATCATATTTTCAATTCGGTGAATTTCACTGTGTTCTTTTTGTTGAAACAATTGGTAGAGCGCAGTAGTTTCAGCTTCAATATCAAAATGATGTTGATTAATACGGTAAACATCGGTCATTTGCTTACTTTCAAGGGTGATCCAACCTTGCTCATGTAAATAATCAATCGCCGCAACAACTCGCTTTCTATCGACTTGATAACCTTGCCATAGCGCATCCATATCTAAAGTATGCCAAACTCGTGCTTTAGGTGAACATGCGAAAATTGTTTCAATAAATTGACGACGTTCACCTTGAAAGCGTTGAATGATTTCATATTGGGATACATTCATTTTATAGCGATAATCGGCAAAATAAGTGAACATTGGCTCAATGATTTGTCGTATTTCAAGGTAGACTAAAAGTGTCTTTAGTGGCAATAAACGGATATTACTATCTTTTGATAAACGGCCACTCATTATTTCCCATTGCTGATCTTGTGCTTGTATTTCGCGTAAAACATAAGCGATAGCATTACGATCTGGCGTATCACCAAAAACAAAGTTTTCTAAGACATTTAGCCCCGATTTATTGGCGATCACTGTACAATGTGATACTTCGCCATCGCGTCCAGCACGACCTATTTCTTGGCTATAATTTTCGATAGATTTAGGTAAGTCAAAATGAATAACTTGGCGTATATTTGATTTATCGATTCCCATTCCAAAAGCGATTGTTGCCACAATACAGTTAATCTCACCATGCATAAATTGTTGTTGAATGCTGTGGCGACGCTCTGAATCCATACCTGCGTGATAGGCTTGCGCTGGTATATGGCTGCGAGTTAGTAATTCTGCCACTTGTTCAGCAGTGTGCTGTAAGGTGACATAAACAATTGCGGGCTCATTACTACGTTGTGACAGTTGATGTTTGAGGGTGTCTATCTTCTCATCTTCATCGGCCGCTAATACCGTTAAATCGAGGTTATTGCGATAAAAACCTGTCACGATAATATTATTCTTATCGATAGCAAATTTATCCTGCATATCTTGAATAACAGCAGGGGTGGCAGTTGCAGTAAGCAGTAATACCTGAGGAATGTTTAAAGCTTGTTGGTAATGAGGCAATTTTAGGTAATCGGGACGGAAGTTATGCCCCCATTCTGAAATACAGTGTGCCTCATCTACTACCAGTAATGATATTTGGATTTGGCTAATAAAATGGCGAAACCGTTCATTTTTCAGGCGTTCGACTGAAATCATTAATACTTTGATTTCACCTTGACGAATTTGGTGCATGACTTGCTGAGTTTGTTGCCACGTTTGGCTCGAATCAATAGAAGCCGCAGGAATACCTTTGGCGGCTAAAAAATCTAATTGATCTTTCATTAATGCTAATAGTGGCGAAATAACCAAGGAGAGATGTGGTAATTCAATTGCGGGTAATTGATAGCATAATGATTTTCCTGACCCTGTGGGAAATATCGCTGCAGCAGAATGACCATTAAGAACACGAGTGATCACTTCTTCTTGCCCGAGTCGTAAAGAATCAAAGCCAAAATATTTTTTAAGTGTTTGATGATACATGTATTCATACCCGCTAATCATTGATTGGTTGCTATCATACCGTATTGATCTGCGGAAAGATAAAAACCATGATCAAAGTTAGTTGGTTTTTGGTGCGGTTATTCTCACTTTGATAAGTGGTGATGCATTATTGCAGTGAGAATTGCTAAATAGAGACAAGCAAAATAGCCCTCAACAGCGGCATTGATTGTTGAGGGCTGTAAACTTATTTTTATTAAGATCAGCTATTTCATTAAACTTGGAGAGGTGATGGCTTGCTTCGCTAGCTCTTTAGCAAATTCAGCGATATCAGCTTCGATAGCACGAATATTTTTGGTGACATCGGCGCTATCAACTTGTGTCATTTGGCGTTGTTCCATAATAATATTGCCATTAACAATGGTTGTGCTGACATTGCTTGGATTGGCTTGATAAACCAAAGTTGCATAAGGATTATAATTAGGCATCATGTTCGCTGATTGAGTTTCAACGATGATGACATCGGCTTTTTTACCGACTTCTAATGAACCAATTTTATCTTCCATATGCAGTGCTCGAGCACCACCGATGGTTGCAAGTTCAATCACTTGCTCTGGGATCATAATGGTTCGATCATTATGCTTTAAACGTTGCATATTGGCGGCATAACTCAGTGTGCGCCATAAATCGACCTGATTTGAGCTCATCGGTCCATCAGTACCTAAACCCATAGGCAGTTGTTGTTGATACATTTCCCAAGCAGGTGCAATGCCAGTAGCGCCTTTTGCGTTAGCCATTGGATTATAGGCGACACCTGCGCCTGATTGTTTGATTAAATCAATATCAGCTTGATCAACATGAATAGCGTGAGCAAGTACCATACGGTTATCAAGCACGCCGATATCATGTAACCAAGCCACAGGGCTTAGTTGTTTAGGATTATCACTAATTCGCGCAGATTCATTACCAAACTCACCGACATGAATTAATACAGGAACGTTGAGTTTTTTAGAGATGGCATTGATCTGTTGTAGCTTTTGTTTTGAAACCGTATACGCAGCATGTGGCGCAAAAGCGGGAGTAATTAAAGGGTCATTTTTGTAGTCATTGATAAATTGTTGGCCGTATTCAAGCCCCCCATAGGGTTGTTTTGCATCGACGACTGGAAATTTAATCACTGTTTCACCTAAGACAGCGCGTAAACCGACTTCTTTGGTGGCTTTGGCCATTTCATCTACATGGTAATACATGTCAGCAAAAGTTGTCACACCACTTTGAGCAAGATCAATTGCGCCAAGGCGTGTGGCTTGATAAATCAGTTCACGGCTTAATTTTTTGCTTTCAAGAGGGAAAAAGTAAGCAAATAAACGGTTTTCAATACCTTCTTCACCTAAGCCTCGAAAAGCAATCATCGGTAAATGATTATGGGTATTAACCATGCCTGGCATTACGATACCATTTTGAGCATCAATAATGCGTTGAGCATCATATTGAGATAATAATGAATGATCGCCAATAGCAATAATAGTGTCGTTATTGATAACAACAACCCCATTTTCAATCAGCTGTTTATTATCATTCATGGTGATCACTTGCCCATTTTTAATGATTAAACTTGCTGGTGGAAGTGTATCTTTACTTACAAATGAACTACACCCAGAAATAAGCAACAAGGTGGTTATTAAACTGATTTTTACGCGCATGATAAGCCAATAAATAAGAAGGTAAATAATTGGCAGGATTATAGGGGCAAACTAATGTAACTAAACAATCCTTTGCTTAGGTTACGATGATTTTTGTGATCTTAATCCATCTGTTTATCATCATTATTAACAATAATAGACATTGGTGTTTTAAATAATTGTGCTGGTATTAATGATAGCCAGCCATTACCCCGTGCATATTCAATTAATCCAGCTCGGCTAGAAATACCATAGCAAGAAAATCGAGTGACTAAGTTTGCTATTTGTTTTTCTACTGCTTTTGGTGTTCGATGAATCAGTTGTGCTATTTGTTTAGTCTGTCGGCCTCGTAATAACCAAAATAAAACAATTTCTTGTGCTGGTGTTAATTTTGGTTCTGAGGGACGCATGGTGCTAAATGATAAATTTGATTTATCTGCAGCAAGTACCTCTGCAAAAGAAGTCATATTTATCCAATCTTTTATTTTACTGGCTGTAAATTGAATCCCCCAAGGTTCACCATTAATAATAATTGGTTGTTTTGTAAACGTATATGCATCTGTGCCATGAGAGTAATTATGTACATCAATGGTGATTATCGTTTTATTTTGCGTTAATGATAATCTATCTTGTTCCATAAAAATGTCAGCAAATGCCGCGGTATCACATGGAAAGTCACTATCTTTTAACCCTTTGATATCTGGCGGGGCATTAACAAGAGCTCGATAAGCATCATTGGCATATTCAAAAACGCCATCTTTCGATTTTAAGCCTGCTGGATAGGGTGATAACGATAACATGTGAATAAGTACAGATAAGTACGTTGATTGATTAATATTCACACCTTCATTCTATCAATAATTTATTTTAATCGTAATATTTATAAGTAGGGTTTATTCCCCGTTTTATAACAAATCTATTAAGAACATATAATATTCTATGAGTAAAGACATTATTATTTAACGTCGAGATAAGAATATTTTAATTTTTATATATGATGAAATATTGTAAGAGATATATGACAAAGAAATAAAAGATTATCTCTAGTAATTTTATGCATGTTGTTTGTATGCAATTTACACTAGAGATAAATATAATAAGCTATCTAATTAAAATGAGAAGCCAATGCCGCCTGCATTATCATAATGATTATAATCTGAAATAGAAATGCCATAACCGCTTTCAAACATTAAATAGCCGCGTAAACGTTTATAGATAGGGAAATTGAGAGTGACTTTTTCGTAACCACGAGAGAAACCGCTTTCTAATGCATTTCTAACGGTAAAGCTGATCATTGTTTTACCATCGATATTCCAATTCATACTGATGCGACCATAACCAAGGTAGTTATTGATATCTTTGTTATAGTCTTTTGCACCAAAATCGAGTCGGGCCCAAGGTTTAATGCTGAAGGTTAAGTCATCTTTTTTGAACGTCATGTCAATAAACGCACGGTTCCAACTGCGTTCTTGTTCACCACCACGGCCATTTGACTGATGCACTAAACCTAATGTACTGCCGGTGTAGTGAAAATCATTGCTGTATGTAGTTTTAGTTGGAAAAGTCCAAAAAACGGAAGGCTCATATTCGGTGTCTCTAAAGAAGGCTGATGATGCATAAGCCTGCCAATTTGAACGCTGAGTATAGGCAAAATAGAGTTGATCATTATCATATAAAATACCGGATAATAAACGATATTTTAAACTGATTTGGAAGTTGACATTATACTTACTTAACTTGCCATCGTCAGGCACAACAGATTGATATTCTTTGTAATTTGGAGATTGAGTATAATAAAAAGGTAGAACAAAGTTATCTTTATACTGCTCTAGAAGTAACGCATTATCACTACTGTAATTTAGAGCGTTATTTATCGGTGTTGAGTTATCAGCATACGCATGAGAGGCATAACCGCTGGCTGCAATAAATAAACTCGCTAAAAGTAGGTTGGTATTACATGGTTTCTGCTTGATATTCTTCATTATTGTCTATCATTATTATGTTAGCTCTTATTATCATAAAAGCTAAACAAGGCTTTTGTCTATCGATACAAATGCAAACAATGATTTTTCGTTATTTATCTCTGAATTGTTGAAATAACAAAAATAAACGCCTTAATAATATGATATTAAGGCGTAAAATAATGGATCAAATCAATTGAGCAAGCATGGTATCATCATAAGTAACCAAAGTTTGCTTCGCTTTTAGTTTACTAACGTAATCAGGGTTAGCTATTAAAGGACGCCCAATCGCCAGTAAATCAAATTTTCCCGCTTCAATAGCTTCACTGCCTGTTTGAGGACTGTAACAGCCAACACCAATTAAAGTACCTTGATAATGGCTACGCATATACTGGGATGCGCTACCATCAAGATAGTCGAAGTTCATACTGTCATCGAAAATACCCACATGCAGATACGCTAAACAACGTTTTTCAACTTCCGGCAATAAATAATCAAACACTGCTCGATCGCGGGCATCGCCTTCAAGATTAAAATAACCGCCTGGCGATAAACGTAACCCAGTACGATCTCGGCCAATGCGCTGACTAATTGCATCAATAACAGCGAGTGGGAAACGAGCCATATTTTCAGCTGTGCCGCCAAATTCATCATCACGGTTGTTAGTACTGAAATGTAGAAATTGATCGATCAAATAACCATTTGCGCCATGAATTTCTACACCATCAAAACCAGCATCAATGGCATTTGCTGCTGCCTGACTAAAGTCAGCAACCAGTTGTTCTATTTCTGCTGTTGTTGCAGGTTTTGGCATTGTGTAAGTCAGCTCTCGCATTCTTGGCAATGTACCTTCAAGTGCGATAGCAGAAGGTGCAAGTACATACTCACCACCAAAGAAGAATGGGTGAGCAACACGGCCTGTATGCCATAGCTGAGCAAAAATTTTACCGCCATTGTGGTGTACAGCATCAGTAACTTTACGCCAGCCATTAATTTGTTGTGGTGTAAATAAACCAGGAGTATGCGGATAGCCTTGACCGTCGGCGCGAATTAAGACAGCTTCTGTGATAATCAATCCAGTATCAGCACGGCGTGCATAATAATCGACCATTGCTTGGGTTGGAATTAAATCATCATCCGCCATGCAACGTGTTAATGGTGCCATAACGATACGATTATTTAACGTTAGCGTGTCATTAAGTTTAAAAGGATGAAATAGGGTATCAAGCATGATTATTGCCTCTAATTTGAATGCTCATTCAAGTTAGACTTATTTGAACAATCATTCAAGAGTTTTTTGAATGATTGTTCAAATTTAAGTAAACTAAGCCTAATCAAAGCAAATGAGAGTTATTATGCGTAGTGCTGAATTTGATCGCGATCGAGTATTACGATCGGCAATGGATGTTTTTATAACTAAAGGTTATAGCAACACCAGTATGCAAGATTTAAAACAAGCGACTGGGCTTCACCCCGGTTCAATTTATTGCGCATTTACCAATAAACGTGGGCTGTTATTAGCCGCATTAGCGCATTATCGTGATCAACGTTCTGCACAATTTATCGCGTTATTTTGTCAGTCAAAATCGGTGATTGGTGCACTCAAGGCGTATCTTGAGCAGGTTGTCGATGAGTGTGAGCGTGAACAGATTAAAGATTGTCTGTTACAAAAAGCCTTGAGTGAGCTAGCACAACAAGATATTGAAGTTGCGGATGTTATTAGCCAGATGTTAAAGCAGTGGCAACAAACATTGGCAGAGCAAATCGCATTGGCACAGCAAGCGAATGAAATTAATGCTCAGCGTGATAGCCAACAATTAGCAGAATTTTTAGTGATGGGAATTTATGGTCTACGTACCTTTTCTCATACACGACCAGAGCCTGGTGTATTACGACGTTTAGCGGCTGATCTTATGGATTATTTGCAACAATAGCTGTGAGAGTTATGACTGCTAAAAAATCTGACATAAAAAAAGGGAGTCAACATCAATGATGTTACTCCCTTTTTGTTTATTGGTTATGCTGGTGGTTATTCTACTTTAACGCGGAACAGTACCGCATAGAGCAGTGGGATCACGACTAGAGTTAGAATAGTTGCAAACAACAAACCAAACATAATCGTTACTGCCATACTCTTAAAGAATGGATCTATCAGTAACGGTGCAACACCTAAAATTGTCGTAAAGGCACCAAGTAATACTGGTCGAGCACGGCTAAGTGCTGAGTCAATAATGGCTTGATACGGCGTTTTACCTTCTGCTATTTCAACATCGGTTTGGTCTACTAATACAATTGCATTTTTAACCATCATACCGATCAAACTTAAGAAGCCAAGGATCGCCATAAACTCAAATGGGGTTTGGAAAATTACCAAGCCAACCGTTACACCAACTAATGCCAACGGCACTGTTAGCCAAATCACTAATGGCTGACGAATAGCGTTAAACATGAAGATTACCGCTAAAATCATTGCCGCAAAGCCGTAAGGGGCAGAGATAGCAAGACCGACGTTAGCGTCTTTTGATGCTTTGTACTCACCATACCATGTTAATTCATAACCTGGTGGTAGTTCGATAGCTTCAATTTTGCCTCGTAGATCATTAAACGCATCAGCAGTGAATATCCCCGGCGCTGGATCAGCTTGAACCAAAATCGTTGGAATACGGTTAATTCGGCGTAAGATTGCATCTTCCCAGCCAACATTTATCGATTCAACCAATTGGCTAACCGGAATTAAACCATTCACCATACGGCTGTAAACGTCAGTATTTTCAATCGCACGTTCATGAGTACGCTCGTCATCTGGCGCACGCACGACGATAGGGATCAAATCATTACCTTCACGATACACACCAATGTTACGACCGTTCAATGTTTGCGCAATGGCTTGACTGATATCGTGGTTGGTTAAACCAAAACGCTGCGCTTTCTCTGTTGAATATACCGGCTTAATTACGGGTACTTGCTGACGCCAATCATCTTGTACTGCGATTAAGTTTGGATCACTTAGCATGATAGCTTTAGCTTGTTCAGCAAGTTCACGTAATACTTTGCTATCAGGACCTTTAAAGCCAGCTTCGATCTTCTTACCGCCACCGCGACCAAGCATGAATTTCCATACTTTGATTGAAGCTTCTGGGTATTTATTATCAAGCTCGGTTTGAAGCTCTACCAATAATGGTGCAATGTTACGGTAATCATCAATATCGATCAGTAATTGACCATAACTTGGATTACGTGCTTCTGGTGCATAGGTCAGCATAAAGCGTAAACCGCCACCACCGATGAAGCTGGAAATATTACTGATGCCTGGCTTTTGCTTAACGTCTTGTTCGATGTCAGCGACAACTACTTCAGTATTTTTGATATCAGTGCCTTGTGGTAAGTACACGTCAACCACAAACTGCGCACGCTGTGATTCAGGCATAAAGCCCGGTGGAACAAATTTAACGCCCCAAACAGCACCTAATAGGGTAGCAACTAATAGTAAACCCGTGGTCTTACGGTGAATAAGCACCCAAGTTAATAAGCCTTTGTAGCTGTTAACCACTTTACTTGGTTTTTCATCACCTGATTTGAGTTTTACTTTTAGGAACTGATGACACAGTAATGGCGTAACCGTGACCGCAAACAGCCAGCTTAAGAGCATTGAGTAAAGAATTACCCAGAATAATGAACCTGCGTATTCACCCATATCTGATGGTGAAAGACCGATAGCACTAAATGCACAGATACCAACAACAGTACCGCCTAACAATGGCCATTTAGTTGCATTGACCACTTCAGGTATCACAACTTCACGATCTTCATTATTTTGTAGACGGACCAAAATACCGTCAGTAACCACTATAGCGTTATCGACCAACATACCTAGGGCAATAATCAATGCACCTAAAGAGATACGTTGCATGGCGATATCGTCAATCAACATGATACACAAGGTACCCGCAACGGTTAAGATTAATACAAAACCGATAATGATCCCTGAGCGAATACCCATAAACAGCAATAGTACGATAAATACAATAACAACCGCTGCAATAAGGTTATCGATGAAATTAGTCACCGAATCACGAACTGAATCTGATTGCATCGAAATAACATTCAGTTCCATGCCTAATGGGCGTTGGCTTTCTAATTCAGCAATACGGGCTTTAACCGCATCACCCATGTCAACTACGTTACCGCCAGTAACATTAGAGATACCAAAACCAATCGCACGCTCACCGTTGTAGCGCATTAACATTGAAGCTGGCTCTTGATAACCACGTTTTACATTTGCAATGTCTTTTAAATGTAAAACCGTATGATTGTCACCAATACCTACTTGTAAGTTACGTAAGTCATTAAATGAGTTTACATCTGGCGCTGGAATAACCGGAATACGCATGCCATTAGAGGTTAAACTTCCCGCGACATTAACAATATTCTGCTTTTGTAAAACAGATAGTACATTATCAACCGATAACCCAAATTTGGCTAAGCGCTCACTGGTAAATTCAACAAAAATAGTTTCTTGTTGTTCTGCCAAGGTTGCTGTTTTAGCAACGCCAGGAACCAAAACCAGCTCACGGCGTAGGCTATCGACATAATCAGACAGCTGTTTATCAGTAAACCCTTCACCTGTGACCGCAAAGAACAATGCATACACATCTGAGAAGTCATCATTAACAATCGATGGGCCTGCACCAGGTGGTAATTGACGCTGTGCATCGTTTATTTTACGACGTAATTTATCCCATACTTGCTGTAGATCAGCTTGGCTTTTGGCAAATTCAAGTTTGATCTCAACAGTTACTTCAGACATTCCTTGCTTTGAAACTGATTTAACTTCTTTCAGTTCCTGCAATGATTGTACTGCACCTTCAATAATATCGGTGACTTCATCTGATACTTCTTGTGCCGTTGCACCTGCATAAGGCGTGATGATCACTGCCTGACGGATCACAAACTCTGGATCTTCAAAACGACCCAGCTTTAGATAGCTGATATAGCCACCAATGAGGATGAGGGCAATCATTACCCACACACTGGTGCGCTTAGCTATGGTATAGCGAGCGATATCCATTCGTTATTATGCTCCGTCTTGGGTGTTATCTGTGTATGGACGAATTTCCATACCCGCTTTAAGTTTTGATACACCGGCAATAACAATACGCTCACCAGCTTTGAGGCCTGAAGGCACCGTAATACAGTTTTTGTTGATAGTGCCAACTTTAATGTAGCGTTTTTCTACAATGTTGTTTTCACCAACAATCCACACAAATTGCTTGTTTTGGTTATCAGGAACAACAGCGGTTAACGGTACAATTAACGGGTTGTTTTTATTATCGATATAGTCTTCAGGGCACAACTCAACACTAGGGGTTACCTTCACTGGCATTCCCGGCAGAATATTTAATCCTTTAGAATCATCAAGACCTAACACAATCGAGAATGTTTGCGTAATAGGATCTGCTTGGGTTGAGTAGGTACGTAAACTCAATGGTAATAAATGGCCAGGAATCGTCGTGATTTCAGCGTTAGCTTTTTTACATTTCAAACCACTTAACATCACGGTATCTGGAATATTGACGACGACTTCGAGATTATCTAGGTTGTGCAGTGTCAGTACTGATGTATTTGCTTGAATTTGAACGTGGTTATCAATTAATTTACGACCAATAATGCCATCAAATGGGGCTTTCAATTGGGTATAAGTCAGTTGGTTTTTGGCTTCTTCTAGGCGATTTTGAGCCAAGTTATAACGGGTCATTAACTCATCAAGATCACTTTTTGCAATCGCTTGTGAGCTTTCATAAATTGATTTACCACGTAAATAATCTTTTTTGGTGTTATTTAATTCAAGTTGTGCCGCTGCAAATGCTGTTTGTGCATCCTTAGGGTCAAGTTTTGCAAGTAGCTGACCTTTATGGACTTTATCACCTTCATTGACAAAGATATGGCTCACGCGGCCACTGACTTGAAATGACAAATCAGCGCGCTGAGCAGAGCGAATTACGCCATTAAAGCTTAAGCTACTGTCAGCTTTAGGCATCACAACTTGAGTAAGGGCTGGGCTAATGATAGGTGCGGTGACTGTTACTTCTTTTTCACTGTCACACCCCGACAACATCACTACCGCTAAAGATAAACTAACCGCCATTGCAAGTTTATTGATTGTTAACGATGTCACATTGGACATTGCTGAATGAGTTTTCACCGTGTTCTCCACTATCATTAGGTTAATGATTAACGTTGGTTAATCATGATGAGCCACCATTAAGGTAAACTTAGAGTGCATTTTAGTGGTAAAAAATAAATTGTAAACTATAGAGTGTACTTTTTTATTGCAGATTGTTAGACTGCGGTCATAAAATGAAATAAAAATACTGCTAAATTAGGAATGGATTACAGATGAAACAAACGGAACTCAAACATCTAGCGATTATTGAAGCAGCAAAAGAAGAATTTATTACTCACGGTTTTTTAGCGGCGAATATGGATCGTATCTCAACTGAAGCGGGTGTTTCTAAGCGTACGTTATATCGCCACTTTGAAAGCAAAGAAGTGTTATTTGTTTCAGTTCTCACCATTATTCAAGAATCCGTTACAGAAAATGTAAAGTATGAGTTTGATTCGGCAATGACATTGACCGAGCAGCTAACGCTGATTACCCGTCGTGAGGCAGATATATTATATTCAACTTATGGCATTCCGCTGTCACGGACGATTGTGGTGGAGTTTTTGCGTCAACCTGAGTTAGCGATGAGCCTGATTAAAGATTTATACAGTACTAAAGCGATAACCGATTGGTTTCAACAAGCGATTAGTGCCGGATGTTTAGTCAATAAAAATTTAGCGCTAATGACCAATATTTATATCAGCTTATTTCAAGGGCTATTGTTTTGGCCGCAAGTTATGAATGTTTTACCTAACAGTGAAGGCCAAGTGTTAGAGGAACATATCGAATCGATTGTTTCAGTGTTTTTAGCGTCACATATGATTAAAGAAATACAATAGTTATAACCACTTGATCTTATTTGTTTTTAAAATAAAGAACGCTGTATTGTTGCAGTTGGTGTTTTAGAGACTATAATTATTGGCCTGATATGCACTTATTTGTTATTAAATAAGCGATGTTTTAATCGTAATCAATCACTTTTTGGAATCATAGGTCAATGAAAAAATTACTTGCTGTTTCAGTTTTAATGCTTTCATCAATGTCAGTTATGGCTGCACCACAGGCTACTCAAGGTGGATTTAATGGCCCAACAGAGGCTGCGCCGCTTGTTCAACCACAAGGTGGTTTTAATGGACCAAGTGCTGTGCCTGTATTAACCACAGTGAAAGCAGCCTCTCACGCTGATGATAATGCAGCTGTAGAACTGACAGGTCACATTATATCTTCAGTAGGCAAAGAAGATTATATGTTCAAAGATGTGACGGGTGAAATTAAAGTAGAAATTGATAATAAAGATTGGCGTGGCGTTACCGTAACACCAACCACTAAAGTTATTATTCGTGGTGAAGTAGATAAAGATTGGACAGTTCGTACTGTTGATGTTGATACTGTTACTATTGCTAAATAATTAACAGTGATCATAAAAAAGCCAGCATTGCTGGCTTTTTTGTTTTAACGCATTAAGCATTAAGAATAAATTTTTCAATAACTTGAGCAACACCACTATTATTATTAGTGTCAGTAACATAGTTGGCGATCGCTTTGGTTTCCTCAGTTGCATTTCCCATAGCAACACCTAAACCTGCAAATTCGATCATATGGTGATCATTGCCGGCATCACCCATTGCAATAACTTCATCTTGTTTGATATTTAAGAAATCAGCTAGCGCCTTAACACCAACCCCTTTGTTACTGTTAGTGTGCATAAACTCAAGGAAGAATGGTGCACTTCTTACAATCGTATACTGTTGGTATAGCGTTGGGGATAATTGTGCAATGGCTGTTTCAAGACGCTCAGCCTCATCAATAATCATGACTTTCATGATTTCTTCGTTGTCATCAAGCTCGGCAAAATCAGCTAACGTAATAGTTAAGCCATTAATTTTAGCTTCATGATCAGTGTAATAATTATGCGCAGGTGTAATAAGTCCCTGACGACGAGAAAACGCATGAACATGAACACCAAGATCGTGAGCAATGGCTGCAATTGCTTTTGCATCGCGGCCAATTAAGGTTTGGCTTCTAACGATTTCTTTACTCGCAACACGTTGTACTAAAGAGGCGTTATAAGACAGCACAAAATCATTATCGCTATCCATATTAAGTTCTTTTAATGCCCATTCCATGCCTTCAATTGGGCGTCCAGAAGCTAATACAACACACACGCCTTGTGCACGAGCTGCAGCGATAGCTTGTTTATTAAGATCTGAAATAGCACCGTCTGAATTAAGTAATGTACCGTCCATATCAAGTGCAACTAATTTATACATTGTTATTGTCCATCACTAATAAAATACAGGCGCAATGATAAGCAAAATTAGCGTTAAAAACGATAAAAAGTGGTATTTATATTTAGCAACAACAATGAATAACAACGATCGGTAATCAACGAAATTAGCCATTATTTACAGTTTGTTTGTAAATAATTTGTTGCATCTTTTTGTGTTACGACTGTTAATTGGTTAGACTGATTAGAGTTATATATGTTTAATCGTAAATAAATAAAGGGAAATTATTTATGCGTAAGTTAGCTATAGCATCACTATTTATGGCGAGTTTTTCAGCGCAGGCGGATGCAGGTAAAGAATGTGGCAAAGTGACAATTGCTGATATGAATTGGAATTCAGCAACCTTAATTGCCAACGTTGATAGTTTTATTCTCCAGCATGGTTACGGCTGTGATACAGAACTTGTACCGGGTGACACCATGCCAACGGGAACATCAATGATCGAAAAAGGCGAGCCAGATATTGCGCCTGAAATGTGGAGTAATTCACTTAAAGTTGCGCTTGATCGTGGTGTTAAAGAAGGCCGTTTACAATTTACAGGGCCAACATTCTCTGATGGCGGTGAGGAAGGGTTTTGGGTACCTGAATATATGGTAGAGAAAACACCTGAATTGGCCACTATTGCAGGCATTAAGAAACATGCCAAACTATTTACCCATCCAGAAGATCCTGATCAATCCGCATTTTATGGCTGTCCTGCCGGTTGGAATTGCCAGATCTCTGCGGGTAATTTATTTAAAGCACTTGATTTAGCAAAATTCGGATTTGATTTAATTGATCCAGGCTCTGGTGCAGGTTTATCTGGTTCAATCGCTAAAGCTTATGAACGTCAGCAACCGTGGTTTGGCTATTACTGGGCACCAACGGCAGTATTAGGTAAATATAAAATGGTGAAGGTTGATTTTGGTTCAGGGGTTGATGCGAAATACTTTTCATCATGTATTACAAGTACTGAATGTACAGATCCTAAAGTAACCATGTATCCACCATCAGCGGTTGATACCGTGATCACAACCTCATTTGCAGCTCGTTCAAGTGCTGCGGTTAAATACCTTGCTGCGCGTTCATTTACGAATGCTGAAATGAATGGATTATTAGCATGGATGGAAGACAACCAAGCCGACGGTGAAGCAGTCATGGTTGAGTTTCTAACTAATCATGAAGCTGTTTGGACACAATGGGTATCAGCGGATGTGGCTATAAAAGTTAAAGGCGCATTACAAGATTTATAAGTAAATGGATGATACTTATGTCAAATGATTCATGGATAACAGAGTTTCCTCAACTTGAACGTGCGCAGTTAGTTGAAATAAGGAAAACTCTTGATGGAAGTTATCGCGCATTTTCTCGAGAATACGGTGATACCATTGAGCGCTTTTTTGATCCATTACTGGCTTTTTTAATTTGGTTTGAAAAATTATTGCTCGCAACACCATGGTGGTTAGTTATTGCGGTATTAGCGGCGATAGCTTATATGGCGAGTCGCTCTTGGAAGCTATCACTGGGTGTTGTCATTTCTTTTGTTCTGATTGGTGTTTTTGGTATGTGGGATAATACCATGCGCACCATGAGTATTATTTTAGTTTCAACCTTGGTCGCCATTGCCATCGGAATACCCACAGGTATTGCAATGGCAAGATCCGATCGCATTCAGCGTATTGTGACGCCATTGCTTGATGTCATGCAAACTATGCCTGCGTTTGTATATTTAATTCCGGTGGTGATGCTCCTGGGTATCGGTAAAATTCCAGGTGTAATTGCCGTCGTTATTTACGCGGTTCCACCGGTTATTCGTTTAACCAATTTAGGGATTCGTTTAGTCGATGAAGAAGTATTAGAAGCTGCTACTGCTTACGGTGCAAGTCCGATGCAACGTTTGTTTGGCGTACAAATACCGTTAGCGATGCCCAACATTATGGCGGGTATTAACCAAACTATCATGATGGCGCTAGCGATGGTAGTTATTGCATCGATGATTGGTGTCAAAGGGCTAGGTCAACCAGTACTAAAATCGATCACTAATCAATATTTCACCTTAGGGTTGCTAAACGGATTAGCCATTGTGGCATTAGCGATTATTTTTGACCGTATCTCTCAAAGCTATGCTCAACGCAGTCAGCAGCATCTAGGAGGGACACCTAAATGAGTCAGCAACCAAACAGTGCACCACTTATCCAAGTTAAAAATTTGTATAAGATCTTTGGTCCTAAAGATAAGCAAGTGCTTACCAAGGTCAAAGCAGGGCAGTCAAAAGACGCTATATTAGCGGAAACAGGCCATACTGTTGGGCTTAGTGATATTAATCTCAATATTTATGCGGGTGAAATCTTTGTTATTATGGGGCTGTCAGGATCGGGTAAATCAACATTAATACGGCACTTTAATCGGTTAATTGAACCCACAGAAGGCAGTATTATTATTGAAGATACCGATGTAATGACCTTAAATGCTAGCCAATTACAAGATTTTCGGCGTCATAAAATGTCGATGGTTTTTCAACGCTTTGGTTTAATGCCGCATCGTACAGTATTACAAAATGTCGGTTATGGCTTATCTGTTCAAGGGGCAAAACCCGCACAGTGGCAACAACAGGCGCAGCAATGGTTAACCACGGTTGGGCTGGCGGGGTATGAGCAAAGTTATCCTGCCAATCTATCGGGGGGACAACAGCAACGGGTGGGACTTGCTCGCGCGTTATGTACTAATGCTGAAGTATTATTAATGGATGAGGCTTTCTCTGCACTAGACCCATTAATTCGTAGTGAGATGCAAGATCAGCTGATTGAATTACAAGAGAAGCTCCACAAAACGATTATTTTTATTACTCATGATCTTGATGAAGCTTTACGACTCGGTGATCGCATTGCGATCTTACGAGATGGTAAATTGATTCAACAAGGGAAGCCGGTCGATATTCTACTTAATCCCGCTGATGATTATGTCGAAGCGTTTGTCAAAGATGTCAATCGTGCGCGTGCATTAACCGTTGCAACCGTTATGAAGCCGCAAGGTGTAAGAATATCAGCCGAGACTATTGGTGAAGCGGTAGCTGAAATGCGTAATGCTAAAGATGATTATGGCTACTTTATTGATGATGATGGTTATCAAGGGGTTATTACCCAACAAACCCTAGAAGATGTTAATGAAGCTGACTATAGCAAAGCCATTGATCAATCGATGCTAGAAACAGTACCAGCGATAACAACCGATGCGTTACTTGAAACCGTGATACCAGAAACGCTTGATAGTGACCACCCTTTGCCAGTGATTAATGAAGCTGGCGATATGACGGGGCGATTATCGCGTTCTACACTGGCCGAAGCATTAAGTGATCAAGCCGTGTCACGACAATAAAATGATGTTATACATCGATTTTTAGGACAATAAATATAAACACTCTCTCCATTATGGTTGAGAGTGTTTTTTTGTTTGTGGTTTATTTTTTGGTATTTGATATTACGGTTGTTTAAACTGGAAGTAATAAATTACGTTTATAGAGTAGCAACAAAAGGAATGTATGATGCTAAAGCAACTGACAGTGTTGATCGTCTTGTTTGCACTAACATATAACGTGCAGGCAACAGAATGTGGCAAGGTCACTATTGCTGATATGAATTGGGATTCAGCGACGTTTGTTGCAAATGTCGACAGTTTTATTTTACAACATGGATTTGATTGTGAGACAGAACTGGTACCAACTGAAACCATTGTTGCGGCTAAATCTATTCTTTTGCAAGGTAAGCCCGATATTATCCCCGAAATGTGGCGTAATGCCTTAAAAGGCGGGCTTGAGTATGGCATCGAAAAAGATAAAATTAAATTTGTTGGTAAGGTATTGTATGAAGGTGGTTTAGAGGGCTTCTGGGTACCGGCTTATATGGTAGAAAAAGAGCCATCATTGGCGACAATAGCCGGTGTTAAGCAACACAGTTATTTATTTAAACGTCCAGATTTGGGTAATACGCAGCCCTTTTTTAGTTGCGCGCCTGATTGGCGTTGCCAAAATACAGTGACCAACTTATTTAAAGCCCTTGATCTCAAACAAGCGGGTTTTGAACTGACACCGACAGATGAAATCACTGGATTATCGGGCTCTATCGCGCATGCTTATGCTAAAAAATCACCTTGGATAGGCTATTATTGGTCGCCAACAGCAGTTTTGGGTAATTATAAAATGGTGCGGGTTGATTTTAATGCTGGTGTTGATCGTGAGTATTTTCAAGAATGCATTGAAAAAAAACACTGCAAAAATCCGCGAGTAACAATGTTTCCTTCACGTGCTGTTGATACCATTGTAACCCTCAAGTTTTCTCAACGCGCACCTGCTGTAATGATGTACCTATCATCTCGTAGTTTTACCAACCAAGACATGAACAATTTAATGGCGTGGAAAGTCAATCATAATGCAGACGGTAAACAAACAATGGTGGAATTTCTGATGCATTATGAAACCATATGGACGCAATGGGTATCGCCGCCTGTCGCAAATAAAATACGCCGTGCACTTACTAATTTATAATGCTATTTTCGTCCACTATTAATAGCGTAATTTGCTAGTAAGGTAACGATTTTGTCATCAAAATAACGCCATTTACTGACTTTTATGGTTGTTGATGGTCAAATGTTGTATAGCAATGAACGATAAGCCCGATGAATATGTGTCTAATGGCACAAAGTTAGCCAACCTTATGTTCAGTTAATAAGGTTGTAGCTATCAAATGCAAACATTTATGTTTAAAAATAATAATAAGATATGTATCAGTGAAGGATGAATAATATGGGGGTAACTAAGACAGTACTCGTTGTTGATGATGATCAAGAGATCCGCGAGTTATTGGACGAGTATTTAACTAAAAATGGCTTTGAAGTGATAACCGCAGCGGAAGGCCTAGAGATGAAACGCCGGTTGGCGGCGGGTTATCCCGATCTGATTTTATTAGACGTTATGATGCCAGGAGATGATGGTTTTACGCTTTGCCAGCATATTCGTAAAAGCTCAAATGTGCCTATTATCATGTTAACAGCAGTTTCTGATGAAATGGATCAGATCATTGGCCTTGAAATTGGTGCTGATGATTATATTGCTAAGCCGTTTAGTCCTCGGCAGCTATTGGCACGTATTAAAGCTTTATTAAGACGAATAAAGCCAACCGAAAGTCAGACGTTACCAGCAGAAGCTAAATTTATTCGATTTTCTAATTGGCGACTTGATACCACTACCCATTGCTTATTTGATCTTGAAACCCAGCAAGATTTTGAATTGACCGGGGGGGATTACTCGTTGCTGATGCTGTTTTTATCGCGCCCACAAGAGATATTAGATCGCGATACGATTTCGTATGCAACTCGAGGGCGTGATACTTTACCTTCAGAGCGTGGAATTGATGTTGCTTTAAGTCGCTTACGGCAACGATTAGGTGATAAAGGACGTACGCAACGCTTAATCAAAACCAGTCGTGGTAATGGTTATATTTTCACGGCTGATGTGGTTTACGAAGACGCATAATATTTAAATAATGCCGTCAAATAAAGTGTGATTGCTCGTATGGGCGTCACACTTTTTTACTATATGGATAATGGTTAATGAAGTGGAAAATGCTATACCCAAAGTCTTTGGTTTCAAGGACATTGTGGTTAACATTATTAGCAGTATTTTTAGCACAAGTGATAGCAACTGCGATTTGGTATAGCCAATCAAAACAGCGAGATTTGGATGGATTGCAATCAACGTCGGCAAGTATGGCGACCATGTTTGCCTCAACGGTGACTTTTTTCCAATCATTACCAATGCAATATCGGCACATTGTATTAGATCAATTGCGTAATATGGGGGGGACTCGTTTTTTTGTCTCTTTTAATGACGAAGAAATTCGCATTGAGCCGATTGCTAATTCAGAACAAAAAAAGATGGCGGTGTCAGTATTTGAAAAAGTACTACATCAAAAATTACCGCGTTTACCAACGATTAAAGTTGAATTTTCTCGCCCTGAAACATTGCATGTGCTTAAAAATGATATTTTATTAAGCGATCTGCCGCGATCGTGGGTGCATAATACCTTAAGTTTAGAGCCTTTAAATCCACCGATTTTAGTGGTGCAGATTGAATTAGAAAAAAATCAATGGCTTTATATTGCTGCTTTGTTACCTGCACCTTATATGAATCTAAGAGATGAGGTGATCACGCATCAGCAAATCATCTTTTTAGTTTTTATCACCGGCTTATTATTGGTATTTACCTATATTATGGTGCGTCGTCAAACCAAGCCCTTAAAACAGTTAGCAGATGCAGCCAATGCATTAAGTCTTGATATCTATCAGCCGCCACTTAAAGAACAAGGTGCGACAGAACTAGTGATGGCCACTCAGGCTTTTAATCGAATGCAATTGCGGCTACGACGTTATATAGAAGATCGTGAGCAACTATTTTCATCTATTTCTCATGATCTTAAAACGCCGATCACACGCTTACGATTACGGGTTGAGTTAATTGATGATGATAACAAGATTGATAAATTTAATCGTGATCTTGATGAATTAGAGATGATGGTTAAAGGGGCATTACAGTGTGTGAAAGATACTGATTTACATGAAAATATTGTGCCTATTGATTTGAATTTATTATTAGCAAGTATTGCCGAACGTCATAATCATCACACCATTAAAGTGACATTGCCGACACTGACGATTGCGCCGATGATGGGTAAAGAATTAGGCTTAAAGCGCTGTTTAAGTAATTTAATTGATAATGGCGTTAAATATGGTCATAAAGTGACGGTCGCTGTGATAGATAAGCCTGATAAAATTATTTTGACAATTACCGATCAAGGCAAAGGTATTCCAGAATCGTCATTATCGGCGGTGTTTGAACCCTATTTTCGTCTCGCGACAGATGCTGATGGTCATGGCCTCGGCATGGGGATTGCGCGCAATATTATTCATGCCCATGGTGGCAAGTTAGTGATTAAAAATGGTCTCACACAAGGGTTAATTGTTGTGGTTGCCTTACCACGCGTACTTCCCGTGGCATTGACATAAATAAAGAGCCTCTATGAAATTAAAATATCTTCTATTGTCATCTGTTTTAGCTTGGTTGCCAATGACATCAGCAGTGGCTGCGGGCCAAGTTGAGGTGCTTCATTGGTGGACCTCAAGTGGCGAAGCAAAGTCAGTTAAAGTCCTGAAACAGATGATGGAGCAACAAGGCCATAGTTGGAAAGATTTTGCTGTCGCTGGCGGTGGTGGTGAAAGCGCGATGACAGTGCTAAAAATGCGTGCAGTTTCAGGCAATCCTCCGACTGCTGCACAACTCAAAGGGCATGATATACAAGAGTGGGGTCGACTTGGCTTTTTAACCTCACTCGATAGTGTCGCTCAACAAGAGAATTGGGATCGAGTGTTGTCTCCGGTGGTGGCGAATATTATGAAATATAATGGTCATTACGTTGCTGTACCGATTAACGTACATCGAGTTAACTGGTTATGGGTTAATCCAAAAGTGTTAAAAGCGGTGGGGGTCAAGGTACCTACAACGTTAGATGAGTTTTTTATTACGGCAGATAAAATCAAAGCAGCAGGATTTGTTGTATTGGCGCATGGTGGACAGCCTTGGCAAGATACGACTTTATTTGAAAGTGTTGCGCTGGCTGTATTAGGTTCTACAGATTACCGTAAAGCGTTTGTTGATCTTGATATGACGGTGATCAACAGTGATAAAATGGTCAATGTTTTTCGCCAATTTAAACGCATGAAAGCTTATATTGATTCGAAAGCTAAAGGACGAGATTGGAATGCTGCCACTGAAATGGTGATTGAGGGTCAAGCTGCAATGCAGTTTATGGGGGATTGGGCTAAAGGAGAGTTTGCTCAAGCAGGTCAACAGCCGGGTATAGATTATTTATGTGTGCCAGCACCAGGCACTCAACATCAATTTACATTTAATATTGATAGTTTGGCTTTTTTTAAATTAAAAGGCACAGAGGCAGATAATATTGCGCAGCATGATTTAGCAAAAACATTATTGATGCCATCTTTTCAGCGAGTATTTAATTTAAATAAAGGCTCGATTCCAGTTCGATTAGATATGGATATGTCGGCATTTGATCAATGTGCATTAGATTCGATGAAAGCGTTTAAACAAGCGTCATTATCGGGAGATTTAGTACCAAGTTTTTCACAAAACTTAGCAACAACTGCTGATGTGCAATCTGCCATTGTTGATGTGGTGAGTGAGTTTTTTAATCAAGCTGATGCGAACCCTACATTAGCCCCTTCTAGACTTGCACGAGCAATAAAATCAGCGATATAGTGAGTAAGGTTTATAAAGGATAAAAAAATGACGATAACCTATTTACCTTGTGTTGAAGTAGAGCCAACGGTTAGTGCAACGGCGACTGTTATCTGGCTGCATGGCTTAGGCTCTAATGGCCATGACTTTGAAGCGATACTGCCACAATTACAGTTGCCTCGTGATATGCCGGTGAGATTTATTTTTCCTCATGCTGCATCTATTCCTGTTACCATCAATGGCGGCGCTGTGATGCCAGCTTGGTATGATATTATTTCATTGGATGTGAAACGTAAGCTTAATGTTGATCAATTGATGCATTCTGCTCAACGTGTCATTGACCTTGTTGAGCGTGAAATCAGTCGTGGTATCGCATCCGATCGAATTATTTTGGCAGGGTTTTCTCAAGGTGGCGCTGTGGTTTATCATGCGGCGTTGTGTTATTCAAAACCATTGGCTGGGTTATTGGCATTATCAACCTATTTTCCAACCGCTAATGTGATTCAATATAGCGAGGCTAACCGTAATATTGATATTGAGATCATGCATGGCAGTTATGATCCGGTGGTGGTACCTAAACTGGGTGAAATGGCGCGTAATGATTTAATTGCGGCGGGATATCATCCGCAATGGCGTATGTATTCGATGGAACATCACGTGTGTTTGCCGCAAATAAAAGATATTGCAACATGGATAACAGCTCAGCTTAAGCTATAAACTGACAACATGACAGCGGATAAGAGATTTCTTATCCGCTGTGTTGATTGTAGGGCAAGCGAATACGCTAGGCGGCTTGTGGCATTGATGGTGTGACTTTGTTGCGTTGCTGTAAGTCATACCATACCATCGGCAATACAAATAGGCTCAATAAAATGGTAGATAACGGCATTGATAACCAGACGCCATTAACACCGAGCCATTGTGGCAAGAAGTATAAGAATGGCAATTGTACTAACATGTTACTGACTGAAATCGTTAACGCTTTTCCTGCTTTATCAACTGACATAAAATATACTGTTGCCAGTACAATAAGCCCGTCTAAGAACATCGCAAATAGGTGTAATTTTATACCATTAACGGCTGTCGAAGTAAGCGCAGTATTGGCGCTATTAAATAGCCCAATTAATGTTTGTGGAAAACTATACAATAATGCGAACCATGAAATACCCGCAATAATAGTCACTTTAATCGCTAAATAGGTTGTTTTACTGATATTTTGTGGTTGTTTAGCGCCATAGTAATAACTGACAGGTGGCTGCATACCTTCTGCGATCCCTTCAGCCACTAAATAATATAACGTCATCATATAGCCAACAATCGCAAAGGCACTGACGGTCAATTCTGTGCCATATTGAATAAATTGATAATTATGCAAAGCAACCACAAAACTTGTATAGAGGTACATGATCAGTACCGATGAGCCCAAACTCATTATTTTCCAGCAGTGGCTTAATTGAATATTTTTAATAGTGAGATGCATCGTCAATGGCGAACGAGATGAGTAAAAATAGATGATACCGCCAGTAACTGTCACAGCTTGAGCAATAATGGTTGCAACTGCTGCCCCTTGTAATTGCCATTGGAAAAGGCCAATGAAGATATAATCAAGTACAATATTGGTTAACGCACCTGCCATCAATAATCCAGTCGCTATCTTAGGACTGTCATCATTACGAATAAGCATTGGAATCGCACCGGCAAAGATAGTAATAAATGCTGCCCAACCAAAACTTTGTACATATTGCAGTGCTAATGCTTTTATGGTGTGGTCTGCACCTTGAATGGTTAATAATGTCTCACCAAAGAGAGCAAAAAATACCAATGCAATCACACTGACTGCGACAATTAATAGCACTACATGATCTAACGCGCGTTGTGCATGGTGGGCATTTTTTTCGCCACGGGCAATAGAAATCAGCGTGCCGCCACCAATACCGATCATCAAACCTAGGCCAGATAACAAATAGGTAATTGGCCACGCCATATTAATCGCGGCTAATCCTTGATAACCGACATAATGACCAACAAAAATACCATCCACTATTTGATATAGTCCGGTGACCAGCATGGCAGCAATTGATGGAATCGCATAACGCCAAAAATTTTGGCTAATCGTCAGTGTTGGCGGTGGTGAGTGGGTTAATGACATAAAAAATCTCAATCTAATGGTCGATATTGGTAGCGGTATTATCCTTGTTTATTGGATTGTTCAAAGATAATATCTATCTTATTTTCGGATGGTTTTAACCATGATGGATTGGACATTAGATCAGCTCAATGCCTTTGTTATTTCAGTAGAACAAGGGTCCTTTTCAGGCGCGGCACGCCGAATAGGTAAGGCACAATCACGTATAAGTACCGCAATCAGTAATCTTGAAGCCGATTTAGGCTTTGATCTGTTTGATCGTAGTGCTCGTCTACCGGTACTGACACAGGCAGGAGAGCAAATGTATGAAGAAGCGAAAGTTGTTCTAGCCCAATGTGATCGGTTGCAATCCCGCGCATTGACGTTAACTAAAGGCGAAGAAGTGTCACTGACGATTGCAATGGATGAAGCGACCCCAACCACTGTATTTGAAGAATTTTTTGAGCGGGTAGCGACGACTTTTCCATTGCTAAAGCTAACGATTATCAGTGGTTCAAAAGATGATATTGCAAGCCAAGTTGATGATCTAACTGCCGATCTTGGGATTTTGTTTTTTAGTAAAACCCTACCGAGTAGTTTAGAATTCACCCCTATTTGTGAGTTTAATTCATCCCTTATTGTTGCAAAAAATCACCCACTAGCAAAAATATCAGCACCGACGATGCAGCAGCTTAGTCAATATCGACAATTATTAATTTGTGATCGTATGGGTTATTACCATACTGATGCGCTGTCTGCGAATTATTGGCATATTGATAGTTATTACTCAATTACTGCGTTTGTGCTGAGAAATATGGGCTGGGCATTTGTTCCTGACCATGTGTTTAATTACTCAATCTTTAAAGATGGGGTGGTGCGGTTATCAATAGAAAATATTCCGACCTCACCGTGGATTGATATGGGATTAGTTAAGCGGCGCGATCAAGGCAATGGTCCTGTTTTACGTTGGATGTATCAGGAACTTAAGACTATGTTTGCTCAACATAATTAACAATAGATGGCGTAGTAATACCATTGGCGACAAGTGTATTCCTATTAGGGTAGAATATTAATTTTACTTGTAAATGACAAACGCATCACTGTAATATGGTTGTGACAGTATTGTTAATAGCGACGTTATTTGTTTGCTGTAAGTGAGGTTCATATGCGGTTTTCACAGAAGGTAGGTTTAACTTTAGGCACTTCTTTGCTAATACTTACTATTTTGTTAATTATTGTTGCAGGGCGAACCTATAAAACCGAAGCAGTCGTCGGAAGAGTAGTAAATATTAATTCTGATTCTTTTTTATATGAAGGTAAGTTTTATTTACAGGTAATGTCTGATCAAACAAATACAATGATCAATATTGATATGAAAGATGGATTATATTGTCCGATCGGTTCTCAAGTCGTATTTGTACAAAAAACATGCATGCTATTTGGCGATGATGCCTATGAGTTTATCTCGTGTGATTTTTCATATTTACCATCGTATTAGTTATCAAGTTTAGTACTCATATTTATATCACGTTAATGCGTTTTTTATTGTGGAGAAAAAATATTTTCTGCATAAATAAAACAGATTTAATACCGCATAATGAAAAAAAATAACCTATTATTGACTTTGACATGACGTTAACGAGATAAATTTTTCATGCTAATAGTGGATACTGTTAAGGTTATATTTTATTAAGATTTACAGGAGTTGATATGAAGAAGAGTATTATTGCTATAGCAATCGCTGGTTTAGTCCTTGTTGGTTGTGATCAAGCAAGCCATGATTCAGCAAAAGAATCTGCGGCTTCAGTAAAAGCAACCGCAACCCAAGTAAAAGATGATGCCGTAACAGCAACAGACTCAGCGCTAGACTCAACTAAAAAAGCGGTTGATGATTCAGCAGATGCTGTTAAAGATACAGCCAACAAAGCGATGGATAAAGCAACTGAAGTTAAAAACAATGTTGCAGATACCACAGCTGCAGCCGTTGAAGATTCTAAGCAAGCGGTTTCTAATTCAGCAAATGCTGTTGAAGATAAAGTATCAGAACTAAAAAATAGTGCTGAAAATGCAACAGCAGGTGCTGTTGATGCTTCTAAAGATGCAGCAAAAGAAACCAAAGATGCGATGAAAAATGCAACAACTGATGCTGTAGATACTGCAACAGAAGTAAAAGATGCAACGGTTGATAAAACCAAAGCAGCAGCCGATAACGCGGCTGATATGGTAGATAAATCAGTTGATTCTGCAGAAAAAAAAGTAGCTGATTTAACACAATAATCAATGATATAAATAAAACTATTGATACTAACATCAAGATGCCGAGCATTATTTATGCTCGGTTATTCTTTTTTTCACAAGGAGTTTACGGTGAAAAAAAAATGTTTATTTGCTGCAATGGTCGTGTTAGCACTCGCTGGCTGTGATCAAGCAAAAAATGGTGCAAGTGACGCAGCTGCAAAACAAGCAGATACCCATAATGCACAAAACTCTTTAACCTGGATGGGGGAATATACTGGTATTCAGCCTTGTGGTGACTGCGCTGGCATTGAAACTAGCTTAACTTTAAATAAAGATGGCAGTTACGTGTTAAATGAAACCTACCAAGGTAAAGACACCAAACCATTTATCAATCAAGGTAAGTTTAAGTGGAATGATCGTGGTGACACCATCACGTTAAACCTTACTGGCAGCCAGTCAGTGAAGTATTTTGTTGGTGAGCATCGTATTTTCCGATTAGATCAACAAGGTAAACGTATCACTGGCGATTTAGCTGATGCTTATACCTTGACTCAAAACGATGAGAATTAATTTCTGAGAAAATGCCCTGACAGTTATTTACTAAGGTAACGTGATGTGAGGGCATTTTTTTATCTGGTGATTATCAGTGACGTTTTTTTGAACAATAGCTGATTTTATTGTGAGCGTTGAATTTCATCATCAACCCAGCGTAATAATTGTTTTATCGCCCGCGATAGTACCTGATTTTGACGCACTATATAGCCTAAGCTGGTGGTCGGAAAATGCGGTAATGGCGTGATCGTGGTTTGTAGATGTAACTTTGAATGTAATGAAAAACTTGGCACAATCGCAACCCCAAATCCAGCCTCTGCCCAATCTATTTGCGCATCAACACTGCCCACTTCCATCACATGGTATTTCGCTAATTGTAAACTTGGTAAGGCTAAATCAATCAATTCACGAGTTCGTGTATCATGGCCTAATAAGATTAATGTTGGCTCTTCTGCCGCAAGTGGTTGAGGTTCAATAATTGCGTCAGGATCATGAGACAATTGCTGCCAACGCTCTAAGCCATTACCTAATGCGCACCATTTAACTTGGCGTAATTCCATGAAATGCAATGGTTGGCTTTCTTTTTGAGCAATAACAAACCCTAAATCAGCTTTCGCACTTTTTACCAGTTCTGTGGCTTGTGATGAGGTGGTATTAAACAGCGATAAATCAATGCCCGGATATTCTTTTTTGAAGGCTTGGAAGGGGCTAATAAGCAATAAGCGCGAAATAATATCACTGGCTGCAATGGTTAGTGTACCTTGGTTAAGCTCGTTAATCGCATTAAGATCTGCTTGGCAAACTTGTAATTCCATTAATGTGTTTTCAGCACTTTTAAGAAGTCTTGTACCTGCTTGGGTTAACCGAAATGGATTCCTTTCAATTAACTTTACGCGTGTGGTTTGCTCGAGTTGTTTAATGTGAAGACTGACATTTGGTTGTGTCATATGCAGTGCTGCGGCTGTTTTTCCAAAATGTTGATGTTTAGAAAGGGCAACGAATGTATTAAGCCAATGCAAATCTATCATGTTTACCTTCTTATTTTGTTACAGACGCTATTATTGATAGTAATGTTACCTGAAAAAATGCAATGACTAATGTACGCCACATAAGAGATTCTTATCAAGTTAATAACGATTATTAATTATTTTTATTGCGTCATTGATCATAGGATAAAGGTCTTGCTTTTGAGGAGTGTAAATTATGTCGTCTATTGTTGTTGTTGGTGCAAACTGGGGTGATGAAGGTAAAGGTCGTATTGTTGATTATTTAGCAGACCAAGCTTCAGCGAGTATTCGTTTCCAAGGTGGTAATAACGCAGGTCACACTGTTGTTAACGATTTTGGTACATTTAAACTACACCAATTACCAAGCGGCGTATTTAACCCTGATTGTATTGCTGTTTTAGGCCCTGGTATGGTTATCAGCCCAGAAAAACTAAGCCTAGAAATTGCAGAAGTAGCAACATCAGGTGTTGAAGTTAAACTTTGCATCTCTGATCGTGCAACACTATGTCTGCCTTTACACGCACTAGAAGACACACTAGAAGAAGAACGTCTAGGTGAAGGTGCATACGGTTCAACACGTCAAGGTATTGCACCTGCGTACGGTGACCGTGTAATGAAGAAAGGTATTCTTGTTGGTTGGTTAAAACAACCTGAAGTACTTCGTGAGCGTATTCAATTCATGATGGATTGGAAATTGCCACAGCTTAAAGCGTTATACCCATCAATGGAGTTCACGCAAACAGCTGAAGAAATGACAGAGTGGTTGCTTGAAGTATCTCAGCCTTGGCGTGACAGCATTTGTAACGTTACAGAGCCACTAAAAGCGTTACAAAAAGAAGACAAAACATTATTGTTTGAAGCGCAGTTAGGTGCGGGTCGTGACTTAGTTTACGGTGAGTACCCATGGACAACATCATCTAACGTAACTGCAGCTTATGCAGGTATCGGCAGTGGTTTACCAGCACTGCACCCTGAGCGTGTTATCGCTGTTGCTAAATCATTTAGTTCTTCAGTAGGTACTGGTACTTTGATCACCGCAATGGAAGATCAAGACCAATTCCGTGAAGATGCTAAAGAGTTTGGTGCAACAACAGGTCGCCCGCGTGATATGGGTTACTTTGATGCAGTTGCAACCCGTAATGGTATTGAATTACAAGCAGCAACAGAAATCGCATTAACTAAGATTGACTGCTTAAGCGGTATGAAAGATCTTAAAATTTGTGTTGCTTACAACGGTGATCACACTGAAAACCCAATTTGGCCTCAAACTGCATCACTAACTGCAGTTTACGAGCAAATGATGGGTTGGGATGAAGACATTACCGGTTGCCGTAAGTTTGAAGAACTACCTGAAGGCGCACAACAATACGTGCTTCGTATTGAAGAACTAATGGGTGTGCCAGTTAAAATGGTATCGGTAGGTCCTGAGCGTGACCAAATGATCTTACGTTAATTGTAGCGTAATCAAAAATTATCACGGGCGAGTTACTCAGTAACTCGCCCGTTTTTTATTTGTTTATTTATTAGAATGACACACAATTACCCTCGACCCTATTTCCCATATTGCTCTGCAGTAATTCGAATCACATCAACCACTACAGCACTTGCTGCTTGTAATGAAGGTACGGGTAAATATTCGTAAATAGAATGAAAGTTATGTGCGCCAGTAAAAATATTTGGGCAAGGTAAGCCTTTTTGAGATAACACCGCACCATCATAACCGCCGCGCATTGGGGTCGTTTTCATTTCAATATTATTACGCGCGTAAGCTTGCTTGGCGATTTCAATTGGGAAGCTGGCATCACCTTGCAAACTGTTCGCCACATTTTGATAGCGATCAGCAAGGGTAATAGCCACCGCATTTTCGCCCCATAACGCTTGACAGTTACTGGCAAGTGTCGCGAGAAATTGCATACGATATTGATAGCCTTGGTGAGTGAAATCTCTGACATCCATTTTCAAGACTGTTTTAGCACTGTTACCACTCAGATCTTTAACCCAATAATACCCCTCGCGACCATCGGTATACTCAGGGGCTTCTCCTGGAGGTAACATCGCAATAAACTTGTGTGCCATCAGCAATGAGTTTTTAAGCTTACCTTTGGCTGACATCGGGTGGGCTGATTGACCAATAAAAGTCACCACCACATCGCCTGCATTCCAGTTTTCATCAACAAACTCACCAATGCCACAACAATCTAACGTGTAACCAAAATCAGCACCAAAAGATTCAACATCAAAAGCTTTAGCACCACGTAAGCCTTGCTCTTCATCGGGTACAAATGCCACTTTTACATCGCCATGCTCAATGTCAGGATTATCAATCAGAACCGTCAGAGCGTGCATAATGGCAGCAATTGCAGCTTTATCATCAGCCCCTAATAAACTGGTGCCATCGGTGACAATAATATCTTGGTTTTGGTATTGAGAAAGCTCAGGAAATTCACTCTGTTTAAGAATAATATTTAAAGCAGGGTTTAGAATAATATCGCCACCAGTGTAATGAACAATGTGCGCATGGGTATCATTGCTTTGCTCTGCACTGGTGTCTAAGTGACCAAAAAAAGAGACCGTAGGAATGGTTTTAGAGCTATTACTTGGCAAGGTTGCCGTAACAATTGCATTGTCGCGTAATACCACATCTTGTAAACCGAGTTGGGTTAATTCAGCGGCTAACATTGTCGCTAATTCCATTTGCCCTAATGATGACGGCATAATGCCTGCAGCCCCATTTTCGCGGTTGGTAGTGGTATTTACGCGAGTGTAATTTATAAACCGATCAACAATATTCATTATATTCATCCTGAAGAAGAAATTATTGAGAGTGGTGTTTCTAAGCACTCATAATGAGGGTGAATATTCCATTATTTACCGCTATTAACAAGATAATTACTAAGATGAACATAGGGTTTTGTGAGCTCAGTAGGATCTTATATCGTGAAGAACTTACAAATTAGTGTTTAACGATGGGGACGATTTTATGAAGAAGTCAGTGTTACCACAAAAAATTTGCGTCGTGTGCCGACGTCCTTTTTCATGGCGAAAAAAATGGCAACGATGTTGGAATGATGTCAAATATTGCTCTGAGCGTTGCCGGCGGCAACGACGTTAATCAATTTTGCAGTTTTCACAGCGTGATTTTCCTGTAAATAGATAGGAAATTTTGTAGCGATTTCGAGCAAAAAATAAATAACATTTATCGGCGAAAAATCGAATAATAGGCCAGCGTAGTGTCGCCAACCATTTCTTTTTACCGATTGTTTTCCAAGCAAGGTAAGTGACATCTAGTCCAAGTAATAATTGTGGTGATTGTTGAGGATTTGGAAAATATAAGCCGTGTAATACAGCAGAGGCTTCACTAATCTTTATATAAGGGAAGCGTTGATTAAAATCAGGCGCAAGAATATCTTCAAACAGTAGCTGTTGATGATTATTGTAGGTTTGTAGTTGACGCATTTCAGCAACACACAATGGACAACTGCTGTCATAGAATAAGATTAATTTCATAATATCCTCCTAATATCTATTAATAATAGTGACTAATTGGGATTCTTTTGCTGATTTTATCATTTAAGGTTACATCGACGAAAAAACCTAGGATAATAACAGCTATCTATCGTTAATTTTCTGCTATGAATGATTAACGAGAAAATTCAAACGTCTAGGATATTGATTATGCGCGCTTTCGTATTACGAGCTCGTTCTGCCCCAACTGATAGTAAATTGTTAATCGCATCAGTTGGACAAGATGCCCACACTGAGATTTTAGCTCACGTTTTAATGAATGCTATTTTTGTGGCGCAATCGCATCGTGAAGATATTATGGTGCATTTAGTACTTGAAAGTACACAAGACTTCTCACGTACCATTAGTTTTAATTCAAATGAGATCAGTAATTTATCTGGATTTCATGAGCAGGCTTGGTTAGATAAAATAGCGCATGCGTTAGATAAATCTGTTGGCATGAATAAAGAGCAATTACGTAATGTTGAACCTGGTATTACTGTGCGTACTATTAGTTTTGAAAAGCTAGTGGGTGAATTAGCACAAGATTACCAATTATATATGCTTGATAAAAAAGGCGACTTTATTCGAGATATTGAGTTAGCTGCTAACCCTTGTTTTTTATTAACTGATCATATGCCAATGCCAAAGAAAAGTTTTAATAGTTTAAAACGCTTAGGTGCAGAAAAAATCAGTTTAGGGCCAAAAATGTTATTTGCTTCTCAATGTATTGTACTTATACATAATGAGTTAGATTTAACATTATAATTGTTTAGTTTTTGTTTGGTATTTGTTTGGTATTTAACAAATAAACAAAGAGCCGTTAAGTGGTGGTTGATTATTCAACGCACTGCTTGGCGGCTTTTTTATTTGTCTCTTAAGTGAATTATTATGCGTTATTTGAATTTATTTTAAATAGTTATGTGGTGTTTGTGGTGTTATGTAACTAAAACTGACAAGTATCGCTATATGGTATATATTTTGGTGTGATTTTTTATATACGGTAAAGTCCTCTTTATTAGTGTGAAAATTAAGATACTAAATATGGAGCAAGATTAAGCTTGAGCTTATCAATGTTCAGTGTATTTTCAGTATTAAATACCAGCGGTATTTCAAATTAAATAACAATTATTACCGTTAGCCTTTATGGCCCCTTTACCTAGGACACAATATGCAATTATCCTCTCAGCCTAAAGGGCTTTTTCACCTCATTGCTATTCAGATGTGGGAATTCTTCAGTTATTACGGCATGCGGTCGTTATTAATTCTCTTTTTAACGCAAAAACTTTTAATGTCTGACGACCATGCATATGCTTTATACGGTGCTTATACATCGTTGGTTTATGTTACTCCGATCTTAGGCGGCTATTTAGCTGACCGTTATTTAGGTAACTATTGGTCAGTGATCATTGGTGGCTCTTTAATGGTGGCAGGGCATGCGGTATTGAGTATTCCTAGTCATGATAATACGGTCTTATATGCTGCATTGGCATTGATTATCTGTGGTTATGGTTTCTTTAAAACCAACTCAAGCTGTTTGTTGGGTGAGTTATATAAAGATCATGAAGATGCACGTGAATCTGGCTTCTCGATTTCTTATATTGGCGGTAATGTCGGCTCAGCGCTAGCACCCATCTTTTGTGGCTATGCTGCGAGCCGTTGGGGCTGGAACGTCGGTTTTGCGTTGGCCGGTATCGGCATGCTGATTGGCTTAATTATCTTTAGTACTGGGCGTAAGCATTTTACTCATGTTCAAAAAGCGAATATTCCGGCATTACGTAAAAAGACAGCAGGTTTTAGTCACTGGCAGTTGATTATTCTTGGCGTAATAGTGTGTGCTATTGGTTTAGTATTTGTACTACAAGATTTGCTGGCAGGTTACATTCTAGCCGTTATTTTGGCTTTTTCTGCACTACAAATGTTACGTTTATACCGCAAGAGTAGTACTGAAGATCGTAAAAAATTAAATGCTATTATTTACTTCATGCTATTTGGGATGGTGTTTTGGGCATTTGATCAGCAGGGTGGTAGCTCAATCAGCCTATTTATTGAACGTAATATAGATACTGATATCTTTGGTTATCATATTCCAACCGCATTTTTCCAATCAGTGAATCCTGTTGCGGTTATTGTTGGTGGTGGTGCTGTTGCATGGCTATGGAAAGTATTGGCCTCACGTCAGATTTCAGTACGTACTCTGACTAAACTTAATATGGGTTTATTTTTGTTAACCGCAGGTTTTAGTTTGATTACTCTATCATCTAAACTCGCAATGGTGAGTGGTCATACAACATTCTTATGGTTGTTTATTGGCTTGTTTTTGATTGGTATTGCAGAGCTATTTATTGATCCAGTGGCATTATCAGCAATTACACGTATGAATCCGCAAGGTGCAACAGGTACAGTTGCTGGTATTTATATGCTAATGGGTGGTTCAGTTGCTAACTATTTAGCTGCGAATATTGCCGAGCTGACCTCTACAGGTACACAAGCGACGAATACCGCAGATTTAATCGCATCAGCAACACAATATCACCATGTGTTCCAATCGATTCTTATTGTTACTGTGGTGGTGTTAGTGCTCGGTTTATTAGTGAATTTTAAAAACCGTAACGAGCCTGAATATGATTAATGTAGGCGCTTAAAAAGAAAGGTCGATAATGTATGTTAGTTTGAACAGTCATTATCGGCCTTTTTTTTGACTGTTTATAGTGATTTTGTGTCAGAGGGTGCTAGCATTTTTATGATATTATTAATAACAGCAATTAGAGTTTTAAATGATTGTTAATAGCAAAGAGTCGTTAAATGAATGATAAAAAAAAGTATTCAAAAGTACCGAGTGGTCGATTATCACGGTTAGCGAAACTTGGTTCACTGGCAACGCGTGTCGCTTCTGGTGTTGTAGCAGAAGGTGCGAAACAATTAGCGACAGGTCATCGACCAAAAGTCAGTGATTTGATTTTAACACCGGCTAACGTAAAACGTGTCGCAGAACAATTAGCGGATTTACGTGGTGCTGCCATGAAAGTTGGTCAATTATTATCCATGGATGGTGGCGACTTATTACCACCAGAATTAACCGAATTGCTGTCACGCTTACAAGCGAATGCTAAACCAATGCCTATTAGCCAGCTCAATCATTCACTTGAACAGCAATGGGGCAGTGATTGGCAACAACAGTTTAGTCAATTTTCATTTTATCCGATTGCTGCAGCTTCGATTGGACAAGTACATAAAGCAATAACCCAAGATGGCCGTCAATTAGCCCTGAAAATACAATATCCAGGCATTAATAAAAGTATTGATAGTGATGTGAATAATGTCGCGACGTTATTAAATATCAGCGGGCTAATTCCAAAATCATTAGATGTTTCTGAGTTATTGGATGAGGCAAAAAAACAACTGCATGCAGAAGCTGATTATTTGCTTGAAGCACAGTATGTGAAGCAATATCGACAATTATTAGCCTTGGATGAGCATTATTTATTACCGAATATTGTTGATGAGCTCACCACTAAACATATCCTCGCGATGACCTTTGTTGGTGGTGTTGATATTGATAAATTAGTCGAGCAACCTCAAGCTGTGCGTGATCATATTATTGAATTAGCATTTAGGTTGATGTTTCGAGAAGTGTTTGAATTTAGGTTAGTGCAGACTGATCCTAACTTTGCTAATTATCGCTATGATATTGAAAGTAAAAAACTAGTTCTACTTGATTTCGGTGCTACACGGGCCTATCCCGAGCTGATTGCAGAAGGTTATCGGCAGTTAATGACCGGCGCGGTGAAGGATGATCAACCGCAAATGTTAGCGGCTTTGAAACAGATTGGTTTTTTTTCACAGCCTATTGAACCTCAAGCACAGCAGTCATTATTGGGATTATGTTTGCAAGCTTGTGAGCCATTGAAACATCAAGGTGTGTATGATTTTGGTCAATCAGACATGGTGGCTAACATTCGTAATGCTGGCAGTCAGTTAAGCATGAAACAAGGCTATTGGCATACACCGCCAGCGGATGCGATTTTTTTGCATCGTAAATTAGGTGGGCTATATTTATTAGCTGCAAAACTAAAAGCACGGGTGGATGTAAATAAAATATTTTTACCCTATATGACTGAATAATTATATAAATCGAGTTATTTTCTATCAGTCAAGTATTTCATATTTAGAATATCAGTTATTATTTTGGTTAATTTATAGTTTTAATAGTAGTCGATATAATAACTTTTCTTGAATTAATTTGTATGACAAATGCCAACTAAAAAGTAAACGCGTTATGACTGGTAAACACATCTCTTATGCAGTACAAAATATTGAAGGGCTTTCCTTTGATGCCACCGATATATCAAAGATAGCTTTAGTCACCGAAGGTGGTGGCCAACGTGGTATTTTTACTGCGGGAGTGTTAGATGCCTTTTTAGAAGCTGAGTTTAATCCCTTTTCTTTAATGGTGGGTACATCTGCGGGATCACTCAATTTAGCTTCTTATATTTGTGGTCAATATAAACACGCTTATAAAGTTATTACTCAAGCGACAACTGATCATCACTTTTTTGATGTTTACCGCTTTATTTTTGGTCGAGAAGGATTGGACTTAGAGTGGTTAATGCAACAAACCCAAACTAGCTTTGAACTTGATTGGCATCAAGGGCGTGAAAATATGCGCTCACGAACAGTGTTAGCATCTGCAAGTGGTGTTACTAGCCATCAAGCATCGTATTTTAATTTAAACAGTGAAAATTGGTCACTGGCCTTAAAAGCGTCATGTGCTGTACCGGTATTAAATAAACAGCCTATTTTTTCTCAAAACGAGTTTTGGGTTGATGGTGGTTTATGTGCACCGATTCCAGTCCAAGAGGCTTACGAACGTGGTTATCGCCACATTGTTGTTGTACGAACAGTGCCTATCGATACCTCGTTTGACCATTGCTGGATGACAAACATTCGTCGTGCTCTTGGTAATTCTAAAGCCGCGGGTATGATTGAAATGCTACTAGAGCATGAAGATAACTATAGAAAAACCCAAGAATTTTTAAGTAATCCACCCGATGATGTTACCATTTTTGAAATTCATCCTCAAAAACCATTGAGATCAAAAATGATTGGCAGTGATTTAGCGTCATTGGATACAGATTATCGTTTGGGGTATCAATCAGGTAAGTATTTTTTAAATACTGTTGGTCGTCATATTAATATTAAAGATGCGCCATATAAAACTGATTATAAACATGATGCTACCAATGTTGATTTAATGAAATATGCTTAACATTCAAATAATATCATAGTCATTGTGATGTATTTGAGGAGCACTACTAAGAAGTTGTTAATAAATGAACCAAGTTAATGTGGAATTTTCAACCAAGGAGTCGGTATTTACACAGTTAATGGAAAATGACGTTCATAGTATGTGGCTGCAGCGTAAACAAAGTGCATTCAGTGGTAAAGATGGCGTACAGATCCAGTGGATCAGTGTTACTAATCCAATCAATACCCGCTGTATTGTGATTGTAAATGGCCGTAACGAAAGCTTTTGGAAGTATCAGGAAATTTTCTTTGAATTCTCACGTCAAGGTTATGATGTTTATGCTTATGATCATCGAGGCCAAGGTGCTTCTGGTCGCTTAACGTCAGATCCCGAGTTAGGTCATGTGGATAATTTTGATGATTATGTTGATGATCTACAAGCTTTTGTGTCTCAAATTGTCGATAAAGAAAAAGCCTATCAACAACGTTTTTTATTAGCGCATTCAATGGGTGGAGCAATCACAACGCTCTATTTAGAAAAATATAAAAGCCATTTTGATGCGGTAGTATTAAATGCACCGATGTTTGGTATTCACATGCCAGTACCGTTAAAACTGGTTGCATCATCGATTGCAAAAATTATGGAACACTATCAGCATGAACCTTCGTATGTGTTAGGGCAAAAGCCGTATCACGAAGAGCCATTTGAAAATAACGCCTTGTGCCAAAGTAAATTGCGTTATATTTGGGCAAAGCATTTATATCAAGTTCATCCTGAATTACGCATTGGTGGCCCAAGTCCACGTTGGTTATGGCAAGCGATTCAAGCGGCAGATCATTGCATTCGAGACGTTGATAAAATAGATATACCAGTATTATTACTGCAAGCAGGCAACGATACCATTGTCGATAATAATAGCCATCACCGATTCTGTGGTCAAAATAAGCATTGCAGCATCAAAGTTATTCGTGATGCACGCCATGAGATTTTAATGGAAAAAGATGTTATTCGTGATCAAGCATTATGTGAAACATTGGCCTTTTTTAATCAATTTATAGTGTAAATCGATTAAAAAGAGACTTTCTTAGCCCTAAGCATTATAGCTAAAATAACGGCGTATTTAGTCACTAAATACGCCGTTATTGTTTGAATGCTAAAGCGAGATGTTTACCGCAACCTAAATAAGGTTATTGGCAAATAAACCAAGATTTAGCATCGGCTTCAATAAAGGCTTTTTTATGCCATGGTAGCGGTGTTGAAACAGGTGCGATGCGAACATCACCTTTTATTTTACGTGTTGCCAGCACGCGCACACGCCCATCTTTGACACTTTCGATAGTGCCTTTGTAAGTAACACCGTAAGCATCATCTTTTGATTTTTTATACATACACACCGTTTCACCGACATGGGAAGTAATGAAGGTGGTCTCTTCTGTCCATGCTTCTTCTGTTGGCGGTGGCGTGACATCATCAAGATGTTCAATAGCTTTGGTGCTCATTAATCGGCGATGAACCGAATAAGGTTGATAACCTAATAGTTTCGCGCCATCAACCCACGCAGTTTGAGGAATATCGCGGTTTTCAATAATACGCATGGTCACAAAAGGACCGTTAGCACAAATATCAGCCCACAGATCAATAGAAGAAATACGTGCCGCAAAGAGAGGTGTTTCTTGATCGGTATTAGGGTGTTGAACACACCATGTGCCAGTATCTAAATTCACCATAGCGCCTTTGTTGATCTTACATGTCTTGGCTGCTAATTGGTTAAACTGTTCGATATCTTGCTGGGCTTGTTGGTCGCTATTTGAGCAATAACGGTAGCTATAAGAAAACGTTTCTTTGGGATAAAACAAACCTTTATCAACAACGACGCCATTGCTACGAACGGTATCGGCGCCAATAAACTTTTTAGCCGCAGTTTTAAAACTGTAATCAGGTGCGGGTTTTGGTGGTGGTGGTGTCGAACTACAACCCGCAAGCACAGTAATAACTGCTGCGAGAGATACACGGGTAAAAAGGGTGTTGTACATGCTTGCCCCCAGAGAAAATGCTTTTTGAGATAGATATTCAAAAAACGCTAATAATAAATAAGTCTATAGGGGACAACAGAAATTGTTAGGAAGCAAGCCATTATTCTGTTAAAAAATATGAGTTTTAATAGATTCAATGAGTTAGTGGTGACAAAGATTTGCTTAGCAGGCGAGGTTAGTCGTTATTGTGGTTTTTATCGGCGCTATAATTTAAGCAGCCCATTGATGATAACCATCAATGGGCTGCAAAGTGATTGATAACTAAATAAGATTAATCAGCAAAAGTATCAAGCAGTGTTTGTGAAACGATAAAGTAGTTCGTACCTGTTTTCGCTTCTACAAAATCAAGTAGGCGATCATAATGACCGTCGCTATCGGCAAAAACCATCTGTTGCAACGATGTGCTCATCGTAACAGGCGAGGCGGTTAAACCGATAAACATGGTGCCATGCTCCATCGCGTTACCGTAAGGACGGTTTTGACGTAGCATTTTGATTTCTTTATCGTCAACAACCACTTTACTCTTATTGTTGTGAGCCCAAACTGGTTTCACATCATCATCAAGCTCAATGTCATCAAGTTTAGTACGACCAATCACTTGCTCTTGATATTCAGTTGATTGTTTGTCCCATAGACCTTGACGGTCAATATAACGCTGAACCGTTAAGTAACTGCCGCCTTGGTGGATCTCAATATCATCAGCAACCAATACTGCTTTCATGCGCGCTTCATTTTTTGGGTTTTCAGTGCCATCAACAAAGTCAATCATGTCGCGGCTATCAAGGTATTTAAAGCCTTGAATATCTTCAATCAAGGTTGCAACCTCAGCAAAAGCTAACGCTAAATATTTAGCCGCTTGGTAGTTTAAATCCATACGTTCAGATTTAATCATAATGAAAACATCACCAGCCGTGCTTGGGAATTGGCGTTCGCCATCAACCATGGCTTTAAAATCTTCCAGTAAAGCAGGCATTGCTACTTCAGGAAATGCAGTAGACCAACCTTGACGAGATACTGCAACGGTAAAGCTAAGGTCTGCGGTTGAGTCCTTTTGACCAATAGATTTTTCAATGATCTGAATTTTAGCAAAAGCATCGCTCACAGCTTCAGCACTAACATCTGCTTTAAAAACAAAAGTGAGGTATTCAGCAAAAGTATTTGGATTTGATAAAGCACCTGGTTGAGCGCGTTCAGATAACATTGCATTCATAATAGTAGACCTTAATTAAAGCTATCTTATAACGGTACGCTTTTTAGATAGCGAGCTATAGGTAAATTTGCGTAATGTAAAGTTTCACATTTTAGACTGTAAAATGATACCTAATCTGTTGTTAATAGTGAAACTACGAAGTGTTCTAATGAGTTATATCATTAATATTTTTACTTCTAATTTTATTAACGCGAGATGACAACGAAATGATGAGTGATAGTGAATAAAGCATCAAAATGCATGAGGCAAAAAGGCAACATTGAGCTAATCATTATTTGCGTTTAAGCATGCTTTATTTGTAGGGCATGAACGATTAAAACTACGCAAAAAAAGGATCGATGACTAGTCTTTTTTGGTAATTTTATTACGAACATGGCGTTGCTCACAAACTTATCATTAGATGCTTTTTTCAATGAAAAACCTTTGATACTAAGTACTACATGTCGACACAGGTTTCTTTAGGAGGGTATTGTGTCTATTAACTCTATCGATTATTCAGAAATTTCTTCCGTTTCATCTAAGTGGGAACACAAAGACGATTCGGCGACCAACATCGCAGATAGCAAGAAGCAGCAAGGTGCTGCAAGACGACGCATTGAGATGCTACGCGATATTCAAGCAAGTGGGTTAACCCTTGCCGAAGCTAGAGAGTTAGGTTTATTGCATTAAGTATGGAGTGAATCAGGGCATTAGCCATTAGAGGCAAGATGCATGTATCAGTTATTTGTTAACCGCATTACAACGCAACAAATGTTAGACGTAAATTATAGTCAGAGCCAATCTAACAGCCGTTACATGATTAACGCGAGCGATACGTTTACTGTTATAGCTCGCACTCTGAACTCACCATAGGGATGCCAATCGCGGTGTCCCTTTTTCTGGTTTAAATCCTCACAAACAACCACCGTCATTCCCTACAGTGAATGCCCGCGAGGGCGATAGGGAATCTACTCACCGCGAGTTGAGTTTTTAAAGCAAAGATATGGCTGTCCTATATTCGTTTGATGCAGATCTTTTATACTTTGTTTATGTACAGCTGTAGCTATTAGTAGAAAAACCGGAAACTAAATGGCAAGCGCCCGATTTTGTGATTACTATCGGGATCCATAAGTAAAAATGCATCTGATTTATAAAGTTTTTTATATTGTTAAGAGATAAATACGGGCGTATGTTCAAAGAACAAATTCGGGCAAGTTGTTAATATAATAAGTTGTTATGTGTTTCAGGGTAATTTAAGATTAGGAGTTAAAATGAGTAACGAAGTATCAATTGCAAAGATTGTTGTGGGTAATGCCTGTATTAATTTCGAAATACCAACGAACCTATACAATATAATATCAGAACATGCTAATTCTGAAGAATTAAAGCTTTATAGTTACAACGCAGAAACAATTATTGATATGTTGAGAAGCTTTGTCCCTGAAGACAAAAAGCCTCCAACACACCGTCAAGAATCTTATGCCAGAACGATTGCAAAAGCTCTTAACCTTGAGCTTTCAGATGATATCTTAAATTTCAGTGAAAGTTGTAGTGAGTTTCTAGATTTATACTCTGACGAATATCGGGAGTTTAAGTCTCGTAATGCAGAACTAAGAGCTAGTAATAAAAATTTAATCTCGCAAGCAAATAAAGTTGGGCGTTGGCAGTCTGCTGAAGCTATGGTTAAATCTGAAGTTGCTATCGAAGTTATAGCTGATAAATTTGGTGTGAAACCACCGACAATAGAAAAATATCTCAGTCAATTGGAGGAGTGGCGTCATGATGCAAAAGCAGCTGGAATCCATGATATTGTACAAAGCTTAGTTTTACGTCAGCAAAATGGTGAAGATATTTATCAGCTATATGATGAAATATTGAGTTAAACACATAACAGATAAGGATATGTGTCGCGCAGCCGACACCTATCCGAAGTGTTGGACAAGCCCGAGCGGCTTTATATAAGTAAATATTGGGAATGTCATGAAAGGTGATACTGAAAAGAAGTCGAGCGTTATCCTTGGCGTGAACCAATAATTTTAATACTTTGATTTATAATAAAATCCTCTTTAATTATTACGCGTTAATGCCATTGTCCTTATTATTTTACGTTTTTATCTGGGTCGAAAAATCCCCGCTAATTGCATGACATGCTGACAGCATGGACAAAAGGGTTGTGCCGTTAAACGGACAACTTTTTGTGGTGAGGGCAACGTCAGTTGCCCTACTAACATAAAGGCATATTGGATCAGTTGAAGCTGTTTTTTCTCATGTCCTCGTAATAAACCATAATCACGAACTCGCCTTAATCCTTTCGGTAATACATGTTGCAATATCAGCCATAGAAACTGTAATACAGGCAAAAACATAGGACACCCATAACTTTCGCAAACCTTTACGATCAATTCTGACGGTATTCCATAAATGGTTTTTATTACTTGAGATCTTTTGTGGTTAACGTATCAGGCAATTTATCTAAATAGTGAGTAATGCGATGAAGTGCACGACTATAACCATCAATAGTGGCTGGACGTTTACCTTGCAAGGTTAGGTGGGTAACATGTTGTTCATAAAGATAATCTGAACGTTGTTGTTGTTCGTTATTCATCATAAATACTCCATTAAAAGGAGTATTAAAGGTAGCTTAATCGCTGTCTGCTTTACTCTGCCGCGCAGCGGCTTCGTTCCACAAATGCATCAACACGATTTGCTACACTCGGCGTTGTCAGTTTGCCTTTAGTTTCAGTGATTAAGGCGTTAAAATTCAGCTAAGCCTATATCATAGCAAACGTGTTATGCAGGCGTTATGTTTTATTCGAAAATTCAGAGGAAATAGTAGATTGTTATCAGAGTTTTTACAGTTTGGTTACTTAGGTCTTTTAGGTCTGTTGATTACCTTATGCTACAAAATTGTTGCTATTACAGAGCGAAAGGATCGTTGTTTAAAACATACTCTTACTTTGTTAGGTGTGTTTTCAGCCATTGCTTTTATTGGTGGCGGTGCAGGGTACATTTGGGCATCTAAAGAGCTGGAGGTAGTCCAAGCTAAAGAAAGTCTCGCCAATATCAAAAAAACACAGGTATCTGAACTACGCCAAGCTCATATAACAGAGTTAGAACCACTTCAAAAGGCTCTGGCAGATACCGCTCGTAGTCTGGAGTTGAGCGCGCTTAACAGTACTAGAAACGAACATTTAGAAGAAATCTCTCGATTAAATGATTTAATCAAATCACGCAAAGAATCGAATGCGGCTGAAATTAAGGCTGTAGCGTCAGTTTTCAATGAAACTATACCTAAAACATAACAGATAAGGATATGTGTCGCGCAGCCGACACCTATTCGAAGTGTTGGACAAGCCCGAGCGGCTTTATATAAGTAAATATTGGGAATGTCATGAAAGGTGATACTGAAAAGAAGTCGAGCGTTATCCTTGGCGTGAACCAATAATTTTAATACTTTGATTTATAATAAAATCCTCTTTAATTATTACGCGTTAATGCCATTGTCCTTATTATTTTACGTTTTTATCTGGGTCGAAAAATCCCCGCTAATTGCATGACATGCTGACAGCATGGACAAAAGGGTTGTGCCGTTAAAAAAACATAGGACACCCATAACTTTCTCGTTAGAAAACAGATAGTAATTAACGCTATTGTCGGTGCTGATTACCGTCATTCCCTACAGTGAATGCCCGCGAGGGCGATAGAGAATCAACTCACCGCGGGTTGAATTTTTAAAATAAAGATATGGCTGTCCTATGTTCATTCGCTTTAAAATGGTTTCGTGTATTCAAATAGGCAGTCAAGTTGAAAATTTTAATTACAGGCACGGCGGGTAGAGTTGGTCGTGCAATCTACATCAATCTAATGAAAAAACATCAAGTTGTTGGAATAGATAGAACGCCATGTTCAACCGCTGATTATGTTGGGGATATTCGTGATACAGCTTTATTGACTAAAGCTTTAGAAGGTGTAGAGGTTATTATTCATACCGCGGCTCTGCATGCCCCTCATGTAGGACTGGTATCTGACAATGAATTTGAAGAAATTAATATAAAAGCAACCGAGCAATTAGCCTTACTGGGTGTAAAAAAGGGCATTAAACATTTTGTGTTCACGAGCACGACAGCCCTTTATGGTTTTGCATCAACGCCAGCGGGAGTGGCGGGTTGGGTTAATGAAACAGTAACGCCAAGTCCTAAAACGATTTACCACAACTCAAAGATTGAGGCTGAACAGATACTTGAAAACATCTCAAACTTGTTCAATTTACCTGTCACTGTTCTGCAAATGTCTCGCTGTTTTCCAGAGCCAGTAAACTTAATGGCTGTTTATCGTTTAACTCGTGGTATTGATGCTCGAGATGTTGCCAGTGCTCATGCTTGTGCTGTAGAAAAACGTTTATCGGGATTTAGACGTTATATCATTTCCGGACAAACACCATTTAGTAAAACATGTTGTGAAAGGCTGTATCAAAATGCTGATGGTGTTATACAAGAGGTTGCTCCAGACCTTGCTGAAAACTTTGCGAATCGAGGTTGGCGTTTACCTCAATCACTTGATCGAGTTTATGATTCAACGCTGGCACAACAAGAACTCGATTGGCAGCCAAAATATGGTTATGAGAGCGTATTAAGTATGCTCGATAATGAGAGTGCTGAGGTTCTTCCGATCATAAACCACAGTTAACAAAGACATCAATAAGATATGGCTGTCCTATATTTCGTCTGCTTTATAAACATAGGCTAGCCATAACTTTCTCTTTAGAAAACAGATAATCATTAACGCTATTGTCAGGGCGGATTATTGTTACTCGCAACAGTAATTACATACATTCAACTTCTTCAACCTGGTTAAATTCGGTAATACACCCTTTCCCTTGCATTTTGGATTGATACATCGCCATATCTGCACAATGCAATACGTTATCAATACCACTAATATCTTCCGATTCAATATAATAATAACCAATACTGGCACCAACATGGATAATGTGTTCTTTAATATGAATGGGCTGAGAAATGCTAGCGATAATACGCTCGCCAATATTAATAATAGGCTCACGGTTTTTTACTGGATTTAATACCGCAACAAATTCATCGCCAGCTAAGCGTGTCACAATATCGTTTTGGCGTACGCTCTGCATTAATTTCTTGGCAACTATTTGCAGAACATGATCACCAACGTCGTGCCCATAAGAATCATTTACAAATTTAAAGCCATCTAAATCAATAAATAAGACAGCCATAACATAAGTACGTGGTAATGCGAGTTTTTCTACTAAATAGTGGTGTAAAAACTCACGATTCGGTAAGTGTGTTAAAGCATCATGTTGAGCGATATAGGCTAAACGCTGGGCTTCTTTTGCAGAGCTAATATCAGAAGCAAGCACTACAATTTGGCTATCATTGGTTTCGCTATCAATAATTTTATTAATTTTCAAATGTAATGGTGTTGTGATTTTTTTATTTCGATTATAAAACAAGCATTCACCTTGCCATTGCTGATCTAACGCTAAGGCCATTAAAATGTCTTTTTTCATCGGTAAATTGTCAGTGTCAGTCAATACTGAACGATAATATTTACCAATAATATTAGAGCTTTTTTGCCCGATTAAATGACAAAATGCTCGGTTTACCATTTCTATATGACCATGACTATTAAGTAACAAGATCGCTTCACGGCTATTTTCAAATATCTTTGCTGCTAAATGTTGCTGTCGTTCAGCGAGGTTCTTTTCTGTGACATCTTCAAGTGCAAATAGCGTTTGATGTTTATGTGATAACGGATGGCTCACCAGTTGATATATTGCTGTTCCATTTGCGTTTACTGCTTTGATCAGATCATGACTAAACTGTTTTTTACCAAGTAACGCATTTTGTAGAGATTGTTGAAAAATTTGAGGATCTGACGGATTAATCACATCACAAATATGCTTAGATAGCAGTGCTTGCGGAGAATCGTGAAATAATTTAGAGCTGCTATCATTAGCTAAAATAATATGCCCCGCATGATCAACTACTAATAACGCATGTTGCACAGTACTGATCACATCATCGGCAAACGCTTTCTCATATTCTAACTGAACAATAGTATGCTTTATTTTAGATTCACGCTGATTTAGCTTAATAATCATGGTATTAAAATAATTAATCAACTTACTAAATTCATCCTTTGAATTTGTTTGCTGTTGCACCATTTCAGTTTGATTAAAATGAATAACATTAATCATTGCATCATTCAGTTGACGAATGGGGCTAATCATCCAATGCCGTAAGCGATGAATAACAAAGCTACTTAATAAAACTAAAATTACTAATAAGTAGAGACTAATTTCTAGTTGCGACCATTTTAATGCGTGTAATCCATCTAATGATACGACGATCCTCATCTTTGCGAGTTCTGTTTCATCCATATAAATGGGCACTAGCATATATAAATGTTGTTTACTAAAGACATGCCCCTGTTTTTTTAGCGTTAATTCTTCTGCATTATTGGCTGAAGTATGCAATTTATCAGTATTGTTAAAGTCAGCGAAAACAGTGTCAGCTGCCGTTAATACAGAAACCGAAACAAGCATCGGATCAGCAGAAAATGCAGATAAGATCTCTTGGCCTGTAATTACATCATCAAATTGAATTGCAGCGGTTAAATTGGCACCTATACCTGTACTTAAAATCGTGATCCGATTAACTAAATTTTGTTTTTCGCTCTCGATGTATTTATAAGAGCTTAACGTTTGAAAGACGATAAAAAGGATAACAACAAAGAAAACCAGCGGTAAATATAAGCGCTGATTAAGAGAAAGAGAGTTCATCCAATTATTTCGCATGATGTTGCCCTCCCTGTTGCGGATTAGTTACTGAAGGTAATATTGCTATTTTCAATAGTTTCGAACTTATTGTTATATCGGATTTTTTTACGCTTGGTAAGGCAATAACCGGACGAATTTTATTATTGACTGAGCGTAACTCGATCATACCGCCTTTATCTAAAAAGGCGTTACCTGTACCAATGGTTAACACGCCTTTTTCAATCGGGATTTGAGTTAAACCGACTGCTTTTTGGCGAGAAATATAGGCGATTTGGCACTGAGTGAGTTGGCTGATGTTGGTTAATGTAACAATCTTATTGTTTTTGGCTTTGAGTAAGCGACTTAAGGTTAAGGCGATATTATCCGTACCTAATGTGCAAAATGTTAACTTTTTATTTTGTTGAGGCCAGGTCGCAAACTGAGCAAAACGGTAAATATAGACCGCAGATATTTCATAGTCAGCAATGTTATCAGCATGTGCTTTATTGGCTATGGTATGGACACAAATCGACAAGGTAACGACTGCATATATAAAATACAGGCGGCAAAAATGGTAGGGCTTATCAATAAGATCTACCAATAATTTCGACGTTAATTTACTCTTGGAGCAATCGCTACTTTGCATTCTGCCTCATTACAATCTGGTCCATGATAAACGTAAAAACGCAGTTTCCTCTATTGGTGCCTTATTGGGTAAATCTTGGTACGTTGAACTACCTAAACCATCAACAACAAACTCGACAAGAGGCCAAGCTTGATTGTATTGCCATGCAACACGCATATCCATTGTCGTGATCTCAGGCGCTTTATAAAAATCAATCGGCGATGACACAGAACCTTTATGTTTTAGCCAGCCGTCAATTTGCCATTGAGAGTTAAGCGTCCACATCATTTGTAACGAAGCGTAATGTTTCGGCTGATGATCATATAATCCTTTGTATCCACCATTCTCATAGCTATTGCATGATGCGTATTGAGAATCACATTGAGCTTGTGTGTCTATATAACTGTATGATGCATTGAAATGTAATTTTTGAGTTGGTTGCCAGAAAATGGCTAACTCAGCACCGTAGCTCTGGGCATCTAACGCATCGACATAATTAAATTCATGGATAGCAATTTGTCCAGGTTCTACTGAACCATCAGAACAGACACCATAACGGCACAGCCATTGTCCATTATCTAGCATGCGTAGGTTTTTATATTGACTGAAGAAAATCGTTGTATCAATCGAAAATGAGTCTGAAATTTTACCACGATAGCCTGCATCCCATGTTATAACGGATTCATTCTTCATATCCAGATTCCCTGTTGTCAACGCCAGCATTGGATATTGGGTATAACAGTTTGGATTTGAAATATCACAGTTCGGCAATGGTGCAACTATAGCTCCTAATGCATATAAATCGGTAGTAGAATCAACAGCGGAAGGTGTAACAACAGCTCGACCAACTCCTGTCCATAATTGATGATTATTAGAAGCACGGTATAACAACCGAGCTTGAGGCTGTAATTCTGTAGTATTATTTCGAGTAAAATGCTCGACTTTAACCCCTAAACTTGAGGTTAATTTATCTGTCAGCTGTGTTTCTAATTGCGAGTATGCATTATAAATTCGCTCTCGTTGCGCCTGTTGCCTACTTGTACGTTGGTATGGATGCATATCAGCGTAAAAATCAGCATTTGTATTTGGAATTTTTACTTTAGTAAAACGTGTACCTAAGCCTAATGTCAGTTCATTATGTGCATTGACTTGCTTGATCATTAACGCATCAGCATTAAAGGCATCGTATTCACCGTTTGCAGTGGGTTCTGTTCTTGAATTGCTATCAACCCACAATGTTGCTTCATAATGAGTATTAGCAACCGTTCTTCCCAAGTTTAAGTTACTATAAAAACCGCGAGAGAAATCTTCTAATTGTGTTTGATAACCAATCACAGCACTCATTGGATAATTAGGGTAAATAGGCTGCTCTAAAACGTAGTAACGATACCAATCAGAATGTTGAGATTTAGTATGATAGCCACCAACTTGCCAGGTTAAGAAGCGATCGTCTTCGATATAATCCGTACGAAAGTCGATATTATAATTATTCCACTCATCATCATTAAACGAGTAATAATCAGATTGAACACCTTTTACCGATAACCTTGCTGTCGTCATATCATTAATTTGAAAACCGTTACGATAACTGGCTTCTTTATAGTTATATTCACCCGCGCCGACTTCAAAAAACTGACCGAGGGTTTCATTACTATTTTTGGTGATGATATTAATAACACCATTAGTGGCATTGCCTCCCCACATTGTCCCTGCAGAACCACGTAAAATTTCAATGCGATCAATATCTTCTAAAATGGTGTCAATCGTGTGCCAAAAGGTACCTGACATTAAAGGGCTAAATACACTGCGTCCATCGACCATCACCAAGAGTTTGTTAAACAGGGTTTCGTTTAAACCTCGCAGTGATACTTGCCAGTTAAACTCACTGATCTTAGTGACCTGCACACCAGGGGCTAGCGCCAATGCCTCAGCAATAGAGCGAACACCACTACGTTTAATTTGTTCATTAGTAATCACATATACCGCAGCAGGCACATCGCTTAATGATTGCTCTTTTTTAGCAGCCGTTGTCACTGTTACACTTTGTGTAGTGAGGTCATCTAAATCCATCGACATTAAATCATCAATTTCAGATGCTAATGAAATATTGGCATAGCACGAAAAATAAAGTGCTGAAAATAAAATAGGTGAATAGCTTAAGTAGTTTTTCATAATTATTAGAAGTAAGGGTCTCGGAATAATTCTAACAAACTAATTATGGTTATTAATAATTAGAGTTACTTAAATAGTAATGCTTTAACAGTATTTGATGAGGTTAAAATATTCTTTTATAGTTATTAATAAAACAATCAAATAAATTAAAAAACAATTAACTGATATTCTGAATGAATATATTTACTCACTGTCATAGTGATTAATATTTTATTACAGTTTAAATTCCAAATGGGTATTTTATTTTTCTTAACTAAATACACATTATTCGACTTAGTTAACATCTCGTTCTTTATTTAAGCAATAATTTGATAATAATGTTAGTTTACGGTTGTTGAATACCCGCGAGGGCTGCAGGAAATTTACTGTCCACGTGCCGTTGAGTTTATGTTTATCCATAAAATTTAATGTGCTTCACTAATAGATTTAATAGTGCTGATCGTATGTTTTAAATGGTTGTTATTTATGTGGTAAATAGCTTTGGTGTGTATGGGAGATTTAGGGGTAAATTTGACACAATGCTGAGTGTTGGGAGTAGAGAAAAAGAGTAAGATTAGCACCAAATTTTCTATTCTGGATTTACAATGAAACACATTCTACTTTTAGTACTCGCTGTTACTTCTTTTCAAACCTACGCCCAAAGTAAATATGTGTGTACTAAAGATCATGTCGAGCGTGATGTTGAAGTGATTTATCATGCGCCAAACAGTAATACCTTGTGTGAAGTTAAATATACCAAAAATAATCACAGTGAAATTTTATGGAGTGCTAAGCATAAAGTGGGTTACTGCGAAACGAAAGCACAGCAATTTACTGAAAAACTGGCTGGTTTTGGTTGGTCTTGTTATGCGGTAAATGATCAAACTGCTGAGTAATTATTGGGTTGTAAACACCTTAATTGTTGCTATTCCCCCTTTGAAATTACAATGATAGAAGCAAAAATACGGTTATTTGTGGCTATATTTTTGCTTCTAAATCCATTGTTGTGAGCTATTTTCCTCCTCTAATTCTGCACATTTATTATTTATAAGTCTGTTCTTACAATCTAAATCGCACTTTCAAACTATAGTAATATCACTATCACTATCACTATCACTATCAGTATGGGTTTATGCAATACGTTGATTTGCTTGTTTTATTTACTATTCGTGTACTTAAATTTAGACGTTAATAGTCTTTGTTTTATTTGAGGGCGTTGATTATGCGACAAAATATTGATGCAGATTATATTCATAAGTTAAACAAACACTTTCACGATCAAGAAGAGGCATATAATTATGATTCTCGTATGGGAGCGAAGTATGATTGTGAATCACAGCAGCAGACGATCAAAGAGCTAGAATCGGTATTAGGGCATACTCTGCCTAAAGGCGGAACTGTTGTTGATGTGGCTTCAGGGACGGGTAACTTAGCCGTCAAGCTTGCGGCGACGAATTGGTATAGACAGGTGATTGGGGTTGATATCAGTGAGCGCAGTTTAGAAGTAGCACATCAAAATGCCCGTAAAATGAAAACAACCATTAAAACCATCACTTCAGACATGACCACATTGCCTTTTGATGATAACAGTGTTGATTTGGTGGTCGGTTGTGCCTTTCTGCATCATCTTCCGAATCCGAAAACCTTCATGCAGGAAGTATTACGCATTTTAAAACCCGGTGGTGAGTTTATTATTATTGGTGAGCCGACAACACATGGTGGACAATTGATAGATATTATTAAAGCCCCACTAGTATGGATCAATAATTTACGGCGTTACTTTTTTAATCCGCGTAAGCAACAAATGCGTTGGGATCATGCCAATATTGATGTGCATGATTTTAATCAACAAGATGCAGAACAATTATTACAAGGTTTTAAGACACCAAAGATCATTACCGAAGGTTTTTTATCACCAATAATAGATCAAGGGTTGATGACTCCGATTCGAAGTATATTGAGTGAAAAGTCGAGAATAAAACCGCTTTTTTTATCAATTAATCGTGGTCTTACTTGGTGTGACGTCACTATTTTTAATTATATTGTTCCTAAGTTTTGGCGAGTGTCATTAAAACTTAGTGGTGAAAAGCCATAGCGTATAGTTAGCTGCTAAATAGCAACCGTATTGTTAATTATGCAGTAAGTAGGGTAGCGCATCATGTTTGTTTAGCGATACCCGTTATTTGTGATCATTTAATTGTTTCAAAATAGAACTTATAGTTACGCACACCGTCTATCTGAATGCCTTTTTCTGTTAACTCAAGATATTGCTTGAGTTTAACGGTTCTAAAATTCATCGCCTTTAGCGCCAGTATTATGCGTAGTTCATCCATTGAACGTGATTTAGCATCAGTACTACAACTGTTGCAGACAACATGTGTCTTTTGCTTAAAACCAATTTGATTGAGCCAGTTGAGATCTTTGGTGTCTTTACGTAAGCCGCAAAAGTAACACTGATTTTGTTGTTTCGATGCCGCTTGTTCTCTCAATGCTTTTGGAGATGAAGCTTGTGAAGCTGGAGTATTTTTCTTGTTATTAAACGCAGATAACTGCACGACATTAGACATATATTATAAATTACTCTTACTTTTTAAGATCTACAGTATATAACTGAACATTATTGTAGTGTGGTTTTATATGGTATTTTTTCGATTAGGGTATCGACTAAAACTGTACGACGAACATCATGATAATTACTAAAGGTTGAATTTATCTGTAATTAAGCATCACAGTTATAGCAACAATGATGCTTAAAAACGGGATGATATTATAGCGATAATTATGCTTTATCTTGTGCTAACCATTCTGCCACTTGCTTGGTGTAGTAGCTCACAATAAGATCAGCACCTGCACGTTTAAAGCCAGTTAATGTTTCATATACCACACGTTTTTCATCAAGTGCGCCTGCTAATGCAGCAAACTTGATCCCTGCATATTCGCCACCAACTTGATAAACTGCTAATGGTAGGTTGGTTTTACGACGAAGATTGGCAACCACATCAAGGTAAGGTGTACCTGGTTTTACCATCAGAATATCTGCACCTTCTTCCTCATCAAGTAAAGCCTCTACTAAGGCTTGACGACCGTTAGCACAATCCATTTGGTAGGCTTTGCGATCGCCGCTTAATTCACAATCAACCGCGGTGCGGAAAGGGCCATAGAAAGCAGAGGCAAATTTTACTGCATGAGCAAGAATTGCCACATGTTCAAAACCTGCGGCATCTAATCCTTCACGAATGGCTTTAACTTGACCATCCATCATTGCTGACGGCGCTAACATATCTGCGCCAGCTTTTGCCGCCGTGACACTTTGTTTAACTAATAACTCAAGTGTTTCATCATTTAATACATGCTCATCATGGTAGACACCGCAATGGCCATGCGTCGTGTATTCGCAAAAACAAATATCGGGGATCACCATCATGTCAGGACAAGCAGCTTTGATGGTTTTCACCATACGAGCCAATAAACCGTTATCGTTCCATGTATCACTACCGATTTCATCTTTAGTATGTGAAATACCAAAGGGCATCACATAACGTACACCCAATTTATAAAGCGTATCTATTTCATCAGCCAGCATAGTTTCAGAAATACGTGAAATGCCCGGCATGGTGCTAATAGGTACGGCTTCAGTTAAGTTTTCTTCAATGAAGATCGGGTGAATAAGATCAGCCAATTTAAATTCATGTTCACGCACAAGATCGCGCATATTAGCGCTACGGCGCATACGACGGATACGTTTAATTGGTACAGAGATAGGATTTGTCATTGGAATATTCTGTTATTATGTCAATCGTGCATACATCATACAAATGTTAGGGTTGATGATGCAAGCAGTTGTGTGAGAAGGGTAATACAGCAGCGGTTATTTAGCCATTAACGCAATAAGCATCAAAAATTGGAATTATTTATTGGATCAAGAGAGGGCGTTCTTTTGATCCATTTGTGATGGAATGCCGATAGATTTTTCCTATCAGATTAATCAGTTAAAACTGCTTTTGTTTTTAGAGTTAACGGGATAGATTATTTATAATTAATTTAAAATAAGATCTGGACATTCATTATGACAACCATGACAACGCGTTGCCCACATTGTAAAGCATTGAACCGTTTACCTCTTGATCGTATTAACGACGAAGCGACATGTGGCTCTTGTAAAGAAAATTTACTAGATGGCATGCCGATTGAAGGTACTGCTGATAACTTCGCTAGTTTAATTAATGGTGATAAACCAGTAATCGTCGATTTTTGGGCCCCTTGGTGTAGCCCATGTATTGGCTTTGCGCCCGTATTTTCTGATGTTGCAACTGAGCGTAATGGCGCAGCACGTTTCGTTAAAATTGATACCGAAGCGCAACAAGCACTCGCAGGACAATACCGTATTCGTAGCATTCCAACCATCATGGTATTTAAAGGTGGTAAAATGGTCGACATGCTAAATGGTGCGATGCCAAAAACTGCCTTTGATGAGTGGTTAAATAGCGCCCTAACAAAATAACGCTTAGTGATGTGCTGCTAAAATAGCACTATTTGCTGGTGGCATGTTAATTGTGAAGCCTAGTTGTTTATAGAGATAACTAGGCTTTTTTGTAGGTGTAATTTGGCTAAATATCAAAAAGGCGCACTATTTTGCGTGTTATTTATGCTATTTATGTATAAATGTAAAAAAACACTATGTTAAATTTTTAATGTGACCAATATCTCTATATACTCTCGCCTCGGCCAGAACAATTACGTTCAGCCACCTTATTACAAGCTGTCACTAGGATATGTGAACGACCCACGGAGTTGGACCGGCGTTAATTATAGCTTGTTAATTTAGGTGACTTGTATGTTGTACCATTGGACGAACACTCTTTTCGTTGTTTACGTATATTCACGTAATCCCCATCTTTTGTTGAACCTTCAGCAAATGTTCTTCCGATGCCGCAATACATTCAATACCTTCATTATTCGACACCCATTTATGAGTACAACAGGACGAAATAATGCAGTTGTTAATTAGTTTGGCCGGTATAGCAATACTGGTTTTATGCGCGATTTTACTATCAGATAACCGTAAAGCGATCAATTGGCGGACAGTCATTGGTGCATTAGTGTTACAAGCAAGTTTCGCTGCGTTAGTATTGTATATTCCGCTTGGACAGAAAATGCTTGGCGCAATGAGCGATGGTGTTGCTGGTCTATTGAGCTTTGCCGATGTGGGCATTAATTTTGTTTTTGGTGACTTAGCCAATATTGAAAAAAGCGGCTTTGTGTTTGCAATCCGCGTACTGCCGCTGGTGATTTTTATCAGTGCGTTAATTTCGTTGTTGTACTATTTCGGTATCATGCAGTGGGTAATTAAAGTCCTTGGTGGTGGTATTCAAAAACTATTAGGCACTAGCCGAGCAGAGTCATTAGTGGCGACGGGAAATATCTTCTTATCACAAGGTGAATCACCGCTACTTATTCGTCCTTTCTTAGCTAAAATGACCCGTTCAGAACTTTTCGTGGTAATGACATGTGGTATGGCATCGGTTGCAGGCTCAGTGCTTGGTGGCTATGCAGGTTTAGGGGTTGAGCTGAAGTTTTTGATTGCTGCGAGTTTCATGGCCGCGCCTGGTGGTTTGTTAATGGCTAAAATTTTAGTGCCTGAGCAAGAAACCCCAGAAGAGCAGGTTGAGATTGAAATGGCGAGCAGTGAGCACAGCAATGCGATTGATGCTTTAGCTGCTGGTGCAATGAACGGTATGAAGGTCTCGGTTGCTATCGGTACGATGTTAATTGCATTTGTAAGCGTGATTGCAATGGCGAATGCAGGACTTGCAGAAGTCGGTCATGGCCTAGCAAGTTTAACAGCTGCGGTTGGTATGGATACTGTGTCACAATGGTTTGCGACGACACCACTGAGTATGCAACTTATTCTGGGCTATATTTTCTCACCGCTAGCGTTTGTTGTAGGCGTGCCTGCCAATGAAATGATGACGGCTGGTACCTTTATTGGTGAAAAACTGATCCTCAATGAATTTGTTGCTTTTATGGATTTTGCTTCGGTTAAGCAGACATTATCAGCACATACTCAAGTGATTATTACTTTTGCATTATGTGGTTTTGCCAATATTGGTTCAATTGCAATTCAAATTGGTTCAATTGGTGTCATGGCACCAGAGCGACGTAGTGATGTAGCTCGATTGGGTTTTAAAGCGGTTATCGGTGCGACATTAGCTAACTTAATGAGCGCTACGCTAGCGGGTATTTTTGTTGGGTTATAAGCACTAACTCGGTAACAACAAGATAAAAAATAAAGCCGCAGTAAGAACCTTACTGCGGCTTTGTTGTTATTTATATGCTGCTTTTTATGGGGTATTTTTAATAATGACTATTTATCAAATTGTTTAATTAATACTGAGGTGTCAGCACGATTAAATCCCCGTTGTTGCAGTTTTTCATATTCACTATCAACTTGTTTTGCCAATGGTAATTCAACATTTAGCTTCTCAGCGGCATCAAAACAGATTGCAAGATCTTTACGCATCCAATCAATAGCAAAACCAAAATCAAATGAATCTGTAGCCATGGTTTGAGCGCGATTTTCTAATTGCCATGAGCCTGCTGCACCATGCTTTAATACTTCGGTCATGGTGTGAATATCAAGTCCTGCCGCTTTGGCGAGTGTGACAGCTTCAGATAACCCTTGTAATACCCCGGCAATGCAGAGCTGATTCGCCATTTTAGTTATTTGGCCATAGCCTGTTTCACCCATTAGTGTGGTTGCTTTGGCATATTTTTCAATCGCAGGCTTAGCTTTGTTAAACACTGCTTGATTACCGCCGACCATGACGGTTAAACAGCCATTAATTGCGCCAGCTTCACCGCCTGATACTGGCGCATCTAAAAAGTCACAACCAATAGTATGCGCAGCATCGGCAATTTCTCGCGCAACATCGGCAGAGGCGGTGGTATGGTCAACCAAGATAGCGCCAGGTTTCGCTGTGACAAGAATACCGTGTTGGCCTTTATAAATTTCACGGACGTCATCATCATTGCCAACACAAGTAAACACAATGTCAGCGTCTTTTACTGCGTCACAAGGAGTAAGCGCAATCGTGCCCTGATATTCTTGTATCCAAGCGTCTGCTTTGGCTTGGGTGCGGTTATAAACCGTTACGTGATAGCCTGCTTTAGCTAGGTGTCCTGCCATCGAGTAACCCATTGTTCCAAGACCTAAAAAAGCAACGTTTGCAGTCATAGTTAATACTTCCTTGATTTTTATTGTGATCAATTTGTAACATCATAACAGACAACATTATTACGTAAATGGGCATTCTTTGTGTGTATTTTTTGCAAATGAGTGAGGTTTATCAATAGGATTAATTATTCGAGATTAATCGCTTGTAACAAATTGTGTTGCCAATTATGATAACACTCACTTTTATTTTAGGATGGGTTTAGATAAGCACCATGTTGTCAGCGGTATTGCGGATTATGTTTATAGTGATATGTTTAGGAGCAAGTTCATTTGCTTCGGCATCGTCACAGTTGAACATTACCCACGCCCACGCTGCACAAACCCATCCTGTATATACTGATGTTATTGAAGCGCCTGTCGTTAACGCTATGATTACGTCACGCCATTGTGAGCTGCTTCAGCAGCATCAGAGTGAGCCTGCGCCAACCCAAAAGCATCCAACAGATCGCTATGTCTGTAATAATGGCTTACCGGTTTCTGTTTATAGCACCAAGTTAGTGTGGAATTTTCCCTCGCCAACTAACATCAAATCGCCACAACATAGTGGTAAACACCATCGTTTAGAAGTGATTGATTTAAACAATATCATCAATACTTCAACCCGATCTCTCAATAGTTTCCATCATAATGCTGATGAAATAGCGCCAACATTTGAATTGGCGTTTGAATTGCCATTATTGCCAATACCGCTGCTTACCATTGGTTATGCAGAGCCCCTCAGCCCGCAAACTGATTGGATCTTAACCATAAAATCCACATCATCGCGTATATCTGGCTGGAAAGAATCAAATCAACTCTATTCACATTACGGACATTCGTTCGTTACTGCATAAGACATTACTAGCATTTATGTCATTTATGGCATGGTGTGCTTTACTTAGTGGTGTCGCTTTCACCAACACATAAAACGTTCGATTAATTTATGTATTAAATCTATCAATAGCTATTATTAAGGCTAATTGTTATCGGCTGTGAATATGATAACAACGCGTTGTTTTGTCTTTTAAAGATAAAAACGAATAATAATTATTGATGTGTTATCGGTCGCAACAAGCTGAACTTGTTGCTAGATATATGGCTTAAAATAATGAGAAAAAAGAATAATAAACAGATTCTGAATCATTACTCAGCATGGAAATATGTTGTGCTAATTGTGACGGTCTCGATTATGTTGCTTAGTGCTATTCCAACCTGGTATGGCGAAAATGCGGCAGTACAAATCAGTGCGAAAGGCGGCGCAATGCCAACACCTTTTGAGATTCAACGTGTTCTAAAAGACCATGGCATAGAAGCCAAGACTATTGAACAGCAGCCAACTCGCACTGTTGTGGTGGTTAATTCAACCAAAGAACAAACCAACACTAAAGAAGCATTAAACAGCATCGTTCATAATGAAGGCCGTTTAACATTAGCACTAGAACCAGCAGCACCTAAATGGCTATTAGGGCTAGGTTTTGAGCCTATTAAGCTCGGTCTTGACTTACGTGGTGGTGTTCAGTTCTTACTTGATGTTGATATGAAGGAAGTTTACAAGCAGCATGCACAGCAGCTAACTGACGATCTTCGTATTGATTTCCGTAAGCAAGATATTCGCGCGGCACGTTCAGAACTGACTAATAACAATCAAGTTATTGTGCGTTTGCCTAGTGAAGATGCGAACAATAAAGTACGTCAATATATCCGTACTCAATACCCACAATGGCAAGCGAAAGATGGCCAAGGCGATAATTTAGTCTTGTCTATGCGTGAAGATGAGCAAACTAATCTGCGTAACTTAACAGTACAGCAGAACTTGCAAACGATGCGTGGTCGTATTGAACAATTAGGTATTACCGAAGCATCAGTACAGCGTCAAGGTGAAAACCGTATTCGTATCGAGCTTCCTGGTGTGCAAGATCCCGCCGCTGCAAAGAACGTAATTGGTGCGACAGCAAGCCTTGCTTTCTATGCGGTTAAGCAAGAAGGTACAGGTAGTACCATGATCATTGACGACAAAGAAGGTCGTCCGGTACGTGTAAGCCGTAAGCCAGTATTAACCGGTGATCATATTATCGATGCACGTGCGAGCATGGGTGAAATGGGTACACCTGAAGTTAATATTACCCTAGATAGTGCTGGTGGTAGCATGATGTCTGAGTTCTCACGTAATAACGTGGGTCAACCAATGGCAACGTCTTACAGTGAATATACCCGTAATGCTAAAGGTCAGACTGAACAAACAAATAAGATCATCAGTGTTGCAACAATTCAAACTCAGTTAGGTAGCCGTTTCCGTATTACCGGTGCTGGTTCACTGGCTGATGCGCAACAATTAGCGTTATTACTACGTGCTGGCTCATTAACAGCGCCTGTAACCATTGTTGAAGAGCGTACCATTGGTCCAACATTGGGTGCTGAAAACATTAAAAATGGTTTTGCTGCTCTAGCACTAGGTTTAGGTGTGACATTGCTATTTATGGCATTGTGGTACCGTCGTCTAGGTTGGGTTGCGAACATTGCATTGCTGACTAACATGATCATGCTATTTGGTTTATTGGCATTGATACCAGGAGCGGTATTAACCTTGCCGGGTATTGCTGGTCTGGTATTAACCGTTGGTATGGCTGTTGATACCAACGTGCTTATTTTTGAACGTATTCGCGATATGGTTCGAGATGGGCGTAGTTTTGCTCAAGCGATTGATCGTGGATTTAGTAGCGCATTTGGTACTATTTTCGACGCTAACTTTACAACGATGATCACCGCAGTGGTACTTTACTCTATTGGTAACGGTCCAATTCAAGGCTTTGCATTGACGTTAGGTCTAGGTCTTCTAACCAGTATGTTTACTGGTATATTTACTTCCCGCGCCATTATTAACTTGGTTTGGGGTCGTGATTCTCGTCGAGATGTAAGGGTTTAACGCAATGAAAAATTGGATTATTACAAACTTAACTAAATTGCGTTATATGACCGGTATTGTGTCAATTGCGCTAATGGTTATCTCGATCAGCTTCATTTGTATTCGTGGTCTAAACTGGGGTCTTGATTTTACTGGCGGTGTTGTTAGTGAAGTTCAGATGAATAGCCAAATCACCAGCAGTGAAATTGAACCACTGATGGATGCGGGCTTTAAGCAAGACGTTGTAGTGATTGCTGCAGATGAGCCAGGACGTTGGATTCTACGTTATGCAGTGCCAGCGAAAGGCGAGACTTACCCTGCAATAACACAAGTGCTTGATCCACTGCATGCACAAGTACAGGTCTTAAACACCAGCATTGTTGGTCCACAAGTGGGTGCTGAAATGGCATCTCAAGGTGGTTTAGCATTACTTGTTACTATGCTTTGTATTTTAGGTTACCTAAGCTACCGTTTTGAATGGCGCCTTGCTGCGGGTGCATTACTTGCACTAATGCACGATGTGATTCTAGCTGTGGGCTTCTTTGCAATGACGCAAATGGAGTTTAACCTAACGGTACTCGCAGCTATTTTGGCTATCTTAGGTTATTCATTGAATGACTCGATTGTTATTGCCGACCGTATTCGTGAGCTACTGATTGCGAAACCAAAACAAAACATCGAAGCAACCAACAATGAAGCGATCATTGCAACGTTCTCACGTACGATGGTGACATCAGGTACAACGTTGATGACAATCAGTTCATTATGGTTATTAGGCGGTGCATCGCTGCAAGGATTCTCTATTGCGATGTTTATTGGTGTGTTAACCGGTACATGGTCATCGATTTCAGTAGGTACACTACTGCCAGAATTCGTAGGATTGAAGCCTGAGCACTATTTACCAAAACCTGAGTCACAAGATCCTTAATCGGTAGAGATTGAGTAAAAACCGTCAATAGCAATGTTGGCGGTTTTTTTTTGCAGTCAATTCAAGATATACAGTTTTTTTAAATACAGAGTGGTATTTGTTGCTAGACTAAAAAGAAGTTAAATAAAGCATGGTGAAAGGAGATAGCATGCCAAAAGGAATTATATTTATCTGTAGTGCGGCACTGTTAATTGCGGGCTGTACTCATACCAATGAGGGTGATATTCGTTTTCTACCTGATCAGTACGTTAATAAGGTTGAGTATAATAGCCTCTATCACTATGGCTATAACCAAGGCTGTGAATCCGCACTTGCAAAGGTTAATGTCGCCGAACATACCTACAGCCAAGACAGTACATTAATCAATATTTCAACGCGATTTAAGAGCGGGTGGCAACAGGGCTATTCGGCATGTGAATCTGGAACTGAAAAAATGTTATACAAATTATCAAATACTCAATAATTGTTTGACATATGTCTATTATTTATAAAGTTGTTATTGTTTTATAATCTAAGCACGGTACTATACTAAATAGATAGCATATAATTTTAATAACTTTTAATTATAAGATATAACGATAGTGTCATTTTACAAAAAAAACAGATCTGATGATCTGTTTTTAGTTAGAGGTAAACTAGCCTAAATAGTTATTGTTTATTTTAGAGTATTTTTATGCGGCAATAGCTGTTACTTTTTGATCTTGAAATGCAATATGTGTGGCAACATTTATTTCAGGTAATAACAAATAGTGCTCAGGTTTATCATTATTAAGCTCGACAATTATTTGCATATGAGATTCAACTATCTTTTTAAGGTATGAATAGCTCTTGGTAACTGCCGTACTATTTAATTGTTTATAGTATCCTTGTTGTGCATACACCCAAATACTATAGCTGCAGTTGTCATTTTCTATTTCTGCGATAAATTCCGCAATATTTTTCATATTTAATCCCTTAATGAATACATCTATGCTATAGGCATTAATTAGTATGCAGCAAACTAACAAAACTAAAACCATATATTTATAGTTGATATAAATAATGTGATATTGATGAGTTTTTTTAAGTAATAATGCTGTATGAAGATTATTTACATTAAAAGTTCTTAAAGTTAAGCTAATATACTCTTAAATAACCTTATTGAATAAATTAATTTATTTTATAAATGTTATTATTCTAAAATATAATACTTTTCGTTAAGGTTGATTTTATGGCTACCAATAATGTTTGTGATTGGGCTACTCACTCAGAGTTAGAGCGTCAATATCATGATAAAGAGTGGGGACAGCCACATAAAGATGATAACTATTTATTTGAATTCTTAACGCTAGAGGGCGCTCAAGCAGGGCTTAATTGGTATACTATTTTAAAAAAGCGTCCTGACTATAGAAATGCTTTTGAAGCTTATAATATCGATAAGCTTGCAGCCTATAGTGACCATGATATTGAATTACGTATAACTGACATTATTGATAATTATGATGTAGTTAGACACCGTGGGAAATTGCGTTCGGTGTTCACTAATGCGCGGGCTGCAAAAGCATTGCAAATACAATATGGCAATTTAGCGATACCTTTGTGGCAGTTTGTTAATAATAAGCCAGTTATTAATCATTGGTCATCAAGCGATGATGTTCCTGTAGCTACTGCGGCATCATTGGCGATGAGTCAATTTCTAAAACATAATGGGTTTAAATTTATTGGTAACATAACCTGTTATGCGTTTATGCAAGCGGTGGGTATGGTCAATGATCATACGATTAATTGTCAATGTTATCATGGTATTACAGATATAACAGACGAGACGTTATAAATGTAAAAAAGATCACATTTATTAGGATAAATTCGTTATCATATTACATTCATTTTTTATGTTTTATGGGGCGTTATGTCAACGACGGCTGTTAAGTTAATTCAGAAAGTCACCTGGGTTGGGTCTATTGCAAACATTGCTTTGGCATTTATAAAAATTACCGTCGGTAAACTTACTGGTAGTCAGGCATTGATAGCCGACGGTGTGCACAGTTTTTCTGATTTGGTCACTGATACAGCAATTTTAATCGGTTCGCGGTATTGGACAGCCCCTGCAGATAAAGAACATCCTTACGGTCATGGTCGTTTTGAGACTTTAACTAATATCTTTATTGGTTTTATTCTAGCAATTGTTGGTATTGGTATTGGCTGGGATTCACTGCATTCAATCAGTACTCAATCACATTCTCAACCAGGAATGCTAGCTTTCATCGCTGCTGTTATATCGATTGTGGTAAAAGAAGTGCTTTATCGTTGGACAGCGGTTCAGGCTAAAAGTATTAACAGTCGTGCATTATATGCTAATGCCTGGCATCACCGCTCAGATGCATTAAGTTCTTTGCCTGTCGCTATTGCTGTTATTGCGAACTACTTTTTTCCTTCTTTTCATTATTTAGATCAAATTGCCGCATTAATTGTTACTGCAATGATTTTAAAAGCATCGTTTGAAATTCTATGGCCTGCAATTTTAGAATTAACAGAAGCCAAAGCGGATTCTGATATCGAAAAACAAATTCAAGCATATGCAGCTGAAGATAAAGATATTAAAGAAGTGCATGCTATAAGAAGTCGCCGTACAGGGAGTACTATATTATTAGATTTCCATTTATTGGTCGATCCTGACATGAGTGTTGAGCGTGCGCATAATATCACTGAAAACTTTAAAACCCATTTATTAAATGAATTAAATGAAGTTGTCGATATTATTATTCACATTGAACCTTATAATTGCCAAGAACGAATAAATAATCCGTGCTGCGATGATTGTGATAACAAAAAAGTATAACTCATGTCGCTAAATGAATAACAAGACCGATAATTAATACGGTCTTGTTATTAATTTAAATTATTAGAACGACATTAATTAATCGTATTTTGTAGCCAATGACTGACATCGATTAAAACATCATTATAATGTGGGTATTCAATGGCTAAATTATCAATAGCTGCACTGATTGCCGAACTATTATAAGGAAGGCTAACTAATCGTTGCTCTAATAATTCTAATGGCGCAGGATCTAAACTATCAGTAAACAGTTTTACTTCCGTAATACTGCCTTTATTTACATCAAGGTGTAGCTCAATTCCTCCCCAAATGAAACGCTCATCTAAGCTGTGTGTAAACTGAGGAGTATTGCCAAAATTCCAATCCCAACGACTAAATTTTGCAAAGGTTTCATTAAATCCTACTAATTCTGGTAATGCTTGCGGTGAAATATGTTCAGCATCAACATGCTCACCATAATAATCACAAAATGTCTCAATAATGGCATTACAGACCATATCATGATCTATGTTATTTACTATTTGGTTGAGATTGGTCACCCGTGAGCGTACTGAAGTGATCCCTTTAGCTGCTAATTTCTTTTTATCTGGATTAAGGTAATTTGCAAGCTGGGTTAAATCGGCACTCAGTAATAATGTGCCATGATGAAAACCACGATCCATTGTTTCACGGTAGGCTGAACCTGAAAACTTACGTTCACCTTCAGCATCCTCAACAACCAAATCATTACGGCCTGTTGCTTTACCCTCAATACCTAATTTTTTAAGTGCCGAGAGTACAATATCGGTAGAGATGGTTTTATTATAATCGGGCTTACCAGCCATAAAGGTAAAATTGGTATTACCCAAATCATGAAATACTGCACCGCCGCCACTTTGACGACGCGCAAGCGTAATACCATCTTGTTCCATTTTAAGTGTATTACACTCTTTCCATGGATTCTGAGCGCGTCCAATCACAACAGTATTGTCATTACGCCATAAAAATAATACTCGCTGTTGAGTCGACATTGTACGGAAAATTGCATCTTCAACGGCAAGGTTGAACCATGGATTGGTAGAGTCTGAAATCAGCACTTTAATTTTTGAAGACATCACGCATACCTGACTAAATGTGGATGCGATGAATTTACCTTGTCATTTGATAGAGGTAAAGCAGTCAATACAGAAGCGGCAGCATTGTCGATAGGCTATAAATGAAAAAAACCAAATCACATCCTATAAACTGGAACAAATGTGATTTGGTAACATGCTTTCAATTATGACTTGTCTAGAGAATCTTGATGTTTTCTAGATCATGAAATAAGAATAGCATCACATTTTTAGTATGAAAATAACGATAATTGCAAGTTAAGGTTACTACTTGTTGTTGGGTGGTAGCAATAATGTAACTTAGAGGTGAGTTGTTGTTATGGTTAATGTTGATGGTGTGCGGTGAAATAGATGTTGGAATAGAGCTCAAAATGAGGGGAGGGTGAGTCTAACGCGAATAATATTCTGAAGTGCTTTTATCAGTAAGAGCATGGATTGCTTACCATGCTACCTCTAATCTATGTGTGATCTAATTATGTTAGTTCTAGATTATTTACTGATTGTTGGTTGTTTGTTCTGTTGGTGTCGGTTGACTCACTTGGTTAAACACATCATAAGTGATGAAATAGCCAATTAATAAAATGAGAGGAATGAATTTTATCCACTTGTTCATAATGATGCCTAGCTAAAAAAATGTTCGGCTACCATACCAGTCTTCTTCATTGGGTAAATGACTATTTATGAAAAGTTAGGTTTACACTATTAGATGATAAAAATACCAAAAAATGTAAGCGTAATAACACTATGAATTAATTGCTGTTTTTTGCTTTTATTGGTTTGGGTAAGTGTAGATAGACAAAAAGCCGACGAATCGACTTTTTTGAATGGGGGAAAGCTAGGGTAACAAAGACGTTAGAAATAAAGGCGCATTACTGATTCTGCCACACACGCTGGACGACGACAGCCTTCGATCTCAACGGTAATTTCTTGCACGATTTCTAAACCACGTTTAATCGGTGTCACTGATTGAATTTTTGTTCTAGCGCGAATATTAACACCGCTCTTAACCGGATAAGGGAATCTAACTTGGTTAAGGCCATAATTGACCGTCATTTTTGCTGATGGAAACTTTGGACTCGCAGGATCAACACTGTCAGTTAACACAGAAAGCAGCGACAAGGTTAAAAAACCATGGGCAATGGTTGTTTTAAAAGGAGACTCTGCGGCAGCTTTTTGCGGATCGGTATGGATCCACTGATGATCTTCAGTAACATTGGCAAAATTATTAATACGTAGTTGATCAACAGTTAACCATTCACCAACATGAATCTCTTCACCTAATGATGCTGTAAGCTCATTCATAACTTTGGTTGCTTCTGGGTGCATTTCAATTGCTGCAGGCTCAGAAACCGGTTCACCATTAGAGACCGATACGAGGTTATGATCTTTAACCCAAGTCGCAAAATGACTGCTGTTGGCTTTATTAAGGAATTCAATCCAATAATCACGGATTGATGGTGATAGCCAGTCTTTAAACTCAAACGGGTGATGTGATAACACTTCACGTTTACGTTTGATAAAATCGACGACTTTTACTTTCATAGAGCATAACCTTAGTTTGAAATGCCACGCTTGGGTTTGGGGCTGGGCATTGTAGCTATTATTTACAGTAGTACAACTGGTATTTTTTATAAAAAATACTTATAAGACTCATCGGATGAGTTAATTTTAAAGGATGTTGATGCCTTTACGCAATAATTAAATGGCGTTTTTTTACTATTTTTTATAAAAGATTGAGATGAATAGTAATAAATAGGCTAAATATTACTTATAGGTATCATAAACCATCACTTCTTAACCAGTGCTGAAATGCGATAAATAGTTGCCAGCTATACTATAAAGAAATAGAGCTCATATCATGGAGGAAAGCAATGATTGCATATGAAGCTAATTTTGATGGGTTGGTTGGGCCGACCCATAATTATAGTGGTTTATCTGCGGGTAATATTGCATCGTTAACACATAGCCACCATGCGTCTAATCCTAAAAATGCGGCTTTACAAGGTCTTAATAAAATGAAGGCATTGGCTAATCTTGGATTATTACAGGGTGTTATTGCCCCTCAAATTAGGCCTGATATAAAAATGTTACGTCGGCTTGGCTTTAGCGGTAGTGATCGGCGTGTGTTACAGCAAGCAGCACAACAAGCACCAAAACTATTAACTAGCTGCTGTTCGGCATCAAGTATGTGGGCGGCGAATGCTGCAACAGTATCCCCCTCAGCAGATACGCGTGATAAACGAATCCATTTTACTCCTGCTAATTTAGTCAGCCATTTCCATCGCTCTATCGAACATCAAACAACTTCTCGTATTTTGGCGGCGATGTTTAATGATGATAACCATTTTTGTCATCATCCACCGCTGCCAGCATCTGAATATTTAGGGGATGAGGGGGCTGCGAACCATATGCGTTTTTGCGTTCAACACGGTGAACAAGGCGTTGAAATGTTCGTGTTTGGACGTTATGGCTTTGACCGCCACCAATCAGCGCCTCAACGTTATCCCGCGCGGCAAACTTATGAAGCCAGTGCTGCTATTGCACGTCTGCATCAGTTAGCGCCACAACAACTAGTGATGGCACAACAAAACCCAACAGTGATTGATCACGGCGTGTTTCATAATGATGTTATTGCTGTTGCTAATCAGCAAATGTTGTTTTGCCATCAAGACGCATTTTTAGATCAAGTCAATGTATATCAACAACTGCATCATAAAATGGGCATAGGTTTCTCTATTATAGAAGTGCCAAATGATGTGGTGAGTGTCAATGACGCTGTCAGTAGCTATTTATTTAATTCGCAATTAGTGACCTTACCGAATGGTGATGTGAGTTTAATTCTTCCCCAAGAGTGCCAGCATAATGCATGTATATGGGAATATATACAGCAGTTATTACAAGCGCAGGTTGGTATTAATCGGGTTGATTTATTTGATTTAAGTCAGAGTATGCAAAATGGTGGTGGACCTGCATGTTTACGGCTCAAAGTTGTATTGAGTGATAAAGAGCAACAAGCTGTCAATCCTGCGGTGTTCTTAACCGAAACATTATTTAAACGTTTACGTGACTGGATCGATTTACATTATCGTGATCGGTTAGTAGAAGCAGATTTAGCTGATCCATTATTATTAGTGGAATCACATACCGCATTAGATGAACTAACGTATATTTTAAAGTTAGGATCCGTGTATGATTTTCAACGGGTATAATCCGCATAACCAAGACAGGACATCGGCAGCGGATTATAAGCGTAACAGCGCTACTTTTTACCAAAAATGGTTGAAGCAAAACTTTTCAGATTATTGATATCCATTAAGTCATCAATACTGTGGATTTCGCCAACGGGTTGAATCAGTAAGTTATGATCAATATCTCCGCCAGGACTGGCTTGGTCTATCATTGTCGGTAATGCATCTTGTAAGCCTAAAATAACATCTTGCTCTGGCATGTTGAGCTCAGCACCAAAAGCGACAAGTTTTTCGACACTGAAAATCGCAGTAATATTTGTTGCTGAAATATGCGCATTGACGTCATTACTAAGCCAAGAATGCGCAATATTAGATAATTCAGCTTGATTAAGTGCTTTAATAACACTCTGAAGATCTACATTCTGACCTTGATCGTTGCCGTCTAATAAATGACAGAGCGCAGCAAAGATACTGTTTTCATCAACAGCTTGAGTATTTGCGCGTGATTGATTAAAAAATTGTGCTCCAAGACGAACTATTTCGACCATATCCATGATTATAATTCCTTGCTCGATAAGTTATTTATGCGGTTACTAAAAATCAGGATGCTAATGCTATGCATAAAACTCAATAAGCTCATGTTATATTCTCTGCTGAGTTTATTCCCAATGATTATTAATAGTTGTGTTAATAATCATAATATAAAAAATAGATTGAATTATCAGCATATTCCGACATTTTAATGCTAAAAATGTATGTTGTATTCATTTTGGATATTGTTGCTTATAAAGGGTAAGGCGTTATTTACTTGAGGTATTGATTGTAATAATCATGATATCTATGTGCAGCAATGCTTGACCTGTTTTGGAGCAAACAGAGATAATAGTCTCATTAATCTATGAATGTAATTATTACTCATCGCCACGAATAATTGATGGAGTTTCAATGGCAAAGCTAAGCCTACAAGAGCAAATGCTAAAAGCGGGTCTTATTGATAAGAAAAAGCTAAAAAAAGCCGGTAAGACAAACAAAAAATCACGTACTCAAGCGAAAGAAGCAAAAGCTGCTGTTGAGGAAAATCGAATCTCTCAGTTAGAGAAAGATAAAGCACTCAACCGTCAACGAGATGAAGATGCACAACAAAAAGCATTTTTAGCACAGGTAAAACAACTGATTGAGATGAACCGTTTGGATCGCAGTAGCGGTGATATTGGTTATAACTTTACTGATGGTACAACGGTTAAGAAAATCTATGTTGATAAGTTAATGCAAACCCAACTTGTTAATGGTCGTCTTGCTATCGCCCGTTATCTTGATGGTTATGAAATTATTCCAGCCGCTGTCGCTGATAAAATTGCATTGCGTGATCAAGAGTCGATTGTGCTTAATAATGTCGTTGATGAAAGTATCAGTGATGAAGATGATCCATATGCAGATTTTGTTATTCCTGATGATCTGATGTGGTAAATACCGCGAACCTAAAAAAGCCTCGATTGAGGCTTTTTTTATAGCTAAATATTTGTCGAGACAATCGTTAGGTATTACTGTTTAAATGAATATTTAACAAATCAGTGCGGTAATATGGTTAGACAAAGGTAATCGATTGCGAATGAAATCTTGTTCAAAGACGGTTGTAATTCAGCGAAATAGGGCATATTTTAATGAGACTATTTATCATTTGCATTCCCGATATGATAACAATGATAGATAAATATACGATGGTAGTGCCTGCGTCTTTATAAGAACTCATCCATTATCACCGCGCAGTAATGATGATAAACGTACTAGGATAATAACGATGAATAATGAAATTACACGTTGGTTACAACGTGACCCTGACCCTAAATCACGTCAAGAATTACAACAATTAGTCGCGGATAATGCGACAGCTGAATTAGCTGATCGCTTTAATGGACGTTTAGAGTTTGGTACCGCCGGTTTGCGAGGTGTGGTTGGTGCAGGCCCTAACCGAATGAACCGTCTAGTTATTCAAGAAACCGCAACTGGGCTGGGTCAGTATTTACTACGCACAGATAATGCAGCAGCTCATAAAGGTGTAGTCATTGGTTACGATGGTCGCCCTGATTCACGTCAATTTGCTCATGATACGGCAGCCGCATTAGCAGCCCAAGGTATAAAGGTTTATCTTACTACCAAAGTCGCTGCAACACCGATTGTCGCCTTTGGGGTTAAGCACTTACAAACGGCAGCGGCTGTTGTTGTGACTGCTAGCCATAACCCGCCAGTTTATAACGGTTTTAAAGTTTATTGGAGTAATGGTGCGCAGATCATTCCGCCTCATGATGCTGGAATTGCAGCAGAAATAGATAAAGCAACTCAATCTGAAATACACCTTATGGATCTAGCTGAAGCTGAAACCAAGGGCTTATTAGTGTGGCTTGATGATGCTTATTATCAAGATTATCGTCGAGCAATAAATAGTACCCCGTTACTTAATAATCATCATAATCCACAAGATATTAGTCTTGCTTATACCGCCATGCATGGCGTGGGTGCCGAGATGGCTGAAACATTATTAGCCGATGCCGGTTTCAAGCATGTATACAGTGTTGCTGCACAACGCGAACCAGATGGCGCTTTTCCAACGGTTAAGTTTCCAAACCCTGAAGAACCGGGTGCAATGGATCTTGTGATCGCCGAAGCGAAACACCATGGAGCAATTTTAGCCTGCGCCAATGATCCCGATGCTGACCGTTTTGCTGTTGCTGCCCGTCGTGATGATGGTGAATACCAAATGCTGACGGGTGATCAAGTTGGAACATTATTTGGTTATTATTTACTTAATCACGTTCAAGCATCAACCAGTTTAGTCGGCAATACTATTGTGTCATCGACATTGTTAGGCAAAATTGCCACAGCTCTTGGGGCGCAATATTACCAAACATTAACTGGTTTTAAATGGTTAACCAATGTCGCAATGGATCGTCAAACGGCGGATCATAAATTCCTTTTTGCTTATGAAGAAGCATTAGGTTACACCATAGGTAATACCGTATGGGATAAAGATGGGCTATCGGCTTTAGTTGCATTTGCCCAATTAACGGCAGAACTTGCCGTTACTGGCCAAACGGTTTGGGATCAACTTGAAGCGATTTATCGAGAGTACGGGTTATATATTAACGCTCAACGCAGTATTGCTCTCGATCCAACCGCAGCTCCTATTGGTGATTCATTACGTGCTATGCCGCCTCAAGCGATTGCAGGATTAGCGATTGTTCGTACTGAAGATTTTAAGACATCACTATGTACTTTTGCTGATGGTACTGTTGAAGCGATTGATTTGCCGGTCAGTGATGTGTTGATTTATCATCTTGAAGATGGTGCTCGTGTTGTCGTTCGCCCATCAGGCACTGAGCCTAAGTTAAAGTGCTACTATGAAGTGGTTGAACCAATGAGCCAAGAAGAGACGTTTGAGCATGCCCAACGCCGAGCACAAGCAACAATGGATCAATTAATTGCTCAGCATCAAGCATCATTGTAATTTGAATTATCGCAGTGTGGTAAAGCTGAACTCTGATCAATTTTCAGTGTATAATTATGAAAGTTGAAATTTATTTTAGATAACCAAGGGTTTACCATGCACGATCTTAATTTATCGTTACCTGATGATTATGAAAAAGAGCCAGAATTACCGATTCCATCAATTGATGATCAAAAGAAAATTGTGGCAGAGCTTAAGCGTTTAGAAGAAGCAGGTGAGTTAACGCCTGAAATTTTACACGCATTCATGACAGGTGAGCGTTTACCTGAATAAGGTAGTGTGATCATTGTGTAATAAAAAGCCTCTTACTGCTCTTCATGTATATTGAAGCAGAATAAGAGGCTTTTTTATGCTTAGTCAATAAGGAAATACAACGAGTATTGATAACCCCAATTATCGTTACTGAGTATATTATTGCTGTTTAGCTGCTGAATCTAATCGGTAATCAACGACATTGAATTTACGTGCAACAATCGGTAGACGTGCCATGATTGTTGTTACGAATAATATCAATAGTGTTGGCAGTAACCAACTAGCATGTGCTTGATATAACGGCAGTGTATTGTTGAAAAACTGATTAAGATTCGCGGGCATTTTACCGAGAATACTGATTGCATCAATAGTACCAAAAGCCATTGCAGTCACTAATACTGAAGTGTGCGTCAGCGTTGAAACATGAATAGTCGAAGCTGTTAAAGAAGCAAACACCAAAGCAATTGCAACAGGACATAAAACTAAAATAGCCGGTAGGCTTACTTTTAGAATATCTTCAAGACCAAAATTAGCAATGATGCCCGTTAATACCACGATGATTGTGGCTGTTAAGCCAAATGATGCTTTGAATGTTTGTTGGTAATATTCAGCACAAGCATTGGTTAAACCAACCGTTGTTGTTAAACATGCCATAATAATAATTGCAGCTAATATCCATTGACCATAGATGCCAAATTCACCTGCAACATAGCGAGTGAGGATCACACTACCGTTCATACCATGAGTTGCAATTGTGGTTGATGTGGCACCTACATATCCCATAGCAATATAACAACTGCCCATCAATACAAAGTAGATCATAGCGACTTTAAATGAGACGCTTGCAATCCCTTTTTGTGACACGATCCCTTTAGCTTTAATCGCTTGAATAATAACCCAACCAAAACCAACCGCTGCGATAGCATCCATGGTCATGTAGCCTTGAATCAAACCATTGGTTACTGGGCTGTGTTGATAGTCACCATAAGGTGCTGCGGGAACACCAAGTGGTGATATAAATGCTGCTAGTCCTAAACCGGCTAATAATAAAATCAGTGCAGGTGTCATGATTTTACCAATGTAGTTAACAAGATTACCGGGTTTAAAGGCTAAAAGTAATGTGATAGCAGAGAATACAATAGAGAAAGCAATCAGATGATCAGCTTTGAAAAAAGGTTTTAGTCCCATCTCATAAGCAACGGTAACAGCACGCGGCATGCCAAATGCAGGACCTATAGCTGTAAATAAGAGGATCCAAAATATTGTTGCTAACCATTTTGGTAATGCTTTAGTGAGGTTTTTTGTGCAGCCAATACGGCCAAGGACAATAATAGTAAAAGCGGGTAGACCAACAGCGGTTACTAAGAAGCCACTCATTGCTGATGTTAATGATGTTCCTGCGTCGAGACCCATTGCGGGGGGGAAGATCAAGTTACCAGCGCCTAAAAATAGTGCAAAGGTCATTAGACCGATAGCGAGTAAGTCTTGTGTTTTCAAATGTTGTACCTGCATTGTTGTGAATATCAAACAGCTATTAATCACTTAGTATCGTAACTATTATAGTCTGTTGCTTCGTTAATAATGGTTCCGCAGGTTTGCTGAAAGAAGATATGAAGAGTTGAAACTATCTTCCATCAGCAACGGCTGACGGAAGCTTGCCCGCCAGCCTAGCGAATAATCACTAGGATAAAAGCGGAAATAATTCGAGATATTTTTTTTATCGTTATAGAAGCAACATCAACCCAAGCGTTAGCCGCTATTGTCGATGTTAAATGTTTTTGTTCTCTATGTTCAAACACTGTTGAATGCATAATTTAACAACTTCTATTAATGAAAACGTGAATTACAGCATAAAAATATAAAGAAAAGTTAGTGTTGTAAATAACTTTCTTCAATTTTTTTTTAATCGTTGTAAAAATAGTCTAATTTAAGTGTTTAATATTAGAAGGTTAGTGAAATGTGAGCTATTTATTTTGAATAGTAGTCATAATTTTGATGAATTATGTTGTGAATGTATGTTTTTTTGTGAGCAATCAGCAGATAGGGCTAGCAGTTATCTAGCCCTATAATGAGTGATAGCAAATTAATTGACGGCAATACTTGGCTGGTTTTTATGCCCCAAACGGCACAATTTGCTGATTAAAATAGTAATTGCAACAGGTACTAACCAAGAAGCATGTGATGAAAATAAAGGTAACCAATGCTCGGCAAATGTAGACATTGTCGAGGGTAGTTTACCGAGAATATTTAACGCATCAATACTACCAAAGATAGTGGCAACGATAACCACGATTGTTTGGCTAAGCGAGATATAGCGTTGCTCAGCAGTTGAATGATTATGTATGAAAAATGTTGAAATAATTAATGAAATCGCAATTGGACACAATATTAAAATAGCAGGTAGGCTAACTTTAATGATGGTTTCTAAACCAACGTTAGAAATAATGGCTGTCAGTACCATAATCACAGTCGCGCTGATTTTAAATTTTACACCGTAAGTATTTTTATAGTATTCACCATTAGCATTAGTTAAACCGACCGTTGTGGTTAAACAAGCCATTAAAGTAATGGTGGCTAATAATAATTGACCCAGTGTGCCAAACTCACCAGCTGCATAACGCGTCAGAATTTCACCACCATTCGTTGCTTGTGGCGCAATATCAGACGACGTCGCGCCTAAATATCCCATAGCAAGGTAACAAAGAGACATCAAAACCGCGTAAATAATGGCAATGCGAAGGGTGTAGTAAGAAATGGCTTTATTGCATTTTACGCCAGTGTTGCGAATTGTTTGAATAATAACCCAGCCAAAAGCGACCGCTGCAATAGCATCTAATGTCATGTAGCCTTGAATAAGACCATTTACTGTTGGTGCTTTACGGTAGGTTTCAATTGCAGCCGTTGGGGAGCCTAGAGGATTGACGATAGCAGAGATGGCAAGTAGTGCCAGCATAGCAATCAGTGCTGGAGTCATGATTTTGCCAATATAATCGACCAATTTTCCAGGTTTAAGGGCCAATACTAATGTTAAAGCGCAGAAAATAGCAGAAAACGCCATTAAACCATTGCCAGAATAGAACGGTTTAATTCCCATCTCATAAGCAACCGTTACAGCACGTGGTAAAACAAAAGCAGGGCCAAGAGTGGTTAATACTAAGAACCAAAATGAACGATCCATCCATTTAGGTAAGGCTGCTGTTAATCGATCAGCAGAAGATAATCGTCCTAGCACAACCAGTGTTAAGGCTGGTAATCCAACGGCGGTAAGCAAAAATCCAGCGATAGCAATGAGCCAGTTTTCACCCGCTTGTTGTGCCATAAGAGGTGGAAATATTAAGTTACCAGCACCGAGAAATAGTGCAAAGGTCATAAAACCAATGGCTGCAAGTTCTTTTGTTTTCAAATGACATACCTTATTCAAAGCGAACAATGTGAGTCAGTATGCTGGAAGAGGTAATAAGAAGTGAGACTCATATCCGCCAGCGTTACTGACGAATAAACTAACCGTCAGCGTCAGAAAATGACGACGACGACAGATGTTAGCGTACAAGCAATCGGTCTGGTTGCTGTGGTGATAGCATCCTGATTGTTGTTAATGTTCTGAGACATAGCTTATACGCTCTAAGAAAAAATGAGGCTTAAACTTAATCGGAATTAGAGGGATTGTAAAGCACGCTGAAGAAATAATTGACGTTTTTTTAGTATTCACCAGCTAGATGCCATATAAATAACTGAATTATAGTCATTATATAATGGCATCTAGTATTTTATAATATAGACCGCGGATTAGGCTTGCAGCAGGGTTTGTAATTCAGCTAATGACGTCACGGTATAAGTAGGATTAATATCGACGGGCTGCGGCTTGTGGTCACAGTTAAGCCAACAGGTATCCATGCCCGCATTGATACCACCTAAAATATCAGAATATGGGTTATCACCGACCATCAGCACTTGTTGGCGTTGAGGCTCGCCCATTTGTTGGCAGGCATAATCAAAAATTTTAACATCAGGTTTTGCGACACCCACTTGCTCTGAAATAATCAGTACATCAAATAAATCAGCAAAACCCGTACGTTGTAAGCGTATTTCTTGTAAAGCGGTGAAGCCATTAGTAATAATACCTAACTTAACCTGTGGTTTTAATGCTTCAAGCAATGATTTAGCACCGTCTAATGGCGTACAAATATCAGCCATAGCCATTAAAAAATCATGATTGAGTTGTTCGGTTGATAGCGAAAGTTTGGCTGCCCATGCTTCAAAGCGTATATTTTGTAATTCAGTCGCTGAAATTATACCGTTCTGATAATCAACCCATAGTGGTTTATTAATCGCTTCATATTGTTTGAAATCGGCATCAGTAAAAGTAATGTTATGACGAGAAAACATCAGTTGCAGGCCACGCAAAGCATCAAAATGAAACAAGGTTTCATCAGCATCAAATAAAATCCATTGGTATTTCATTACGCGTAAATCTCTATTTTTGTGAGTGAAAATGCGACTAGATGAACCCTCGCAAGCGGAAGCTATTTTACTTGAAGTCAGGAAGTACATGCTAGTCAATCAAAGTAAATAATTGTGCTAAATTGGGCTGCTTTTATCGCAATGTAATTTTTATTGAACTCAATAGTGTGATATATGTCTACTTATACCATAATCACATTATCTCTATTGAGAGTGAAAAATTGGCCAATTGAGGAAAAAAAATGGGCATTTTATCTTGGATTATTTTAGGTTTAATCGCAGGCGCATTAGCAAAATGGTTAATGCCTGGTAAAGATGGCGGTGGTTGGATTGTGACAATGGCGCTAGGTATTGGTGGTGCTTTTGTTGGCGGTTTTGTCGGTAAATTTATTGGTTTAGGCCACGCTACAGGCGTCAATATTGGCAGTATTATCACTGCAACATTAGGTGCTTTCATTTTGCTATTTGTTTATAATCGTTTTATTCGTTAATAATCATAGCATTAGTAATATACAAAATAAAAAAGCGAACCGATTAATTCGATTCTCTTTTTTATTTGTATTGAAAACCATGATTGCCTAGAAACCGTTTTATCCGCTTTAGAATGATATTTTTATGTAAATATTATCTCTTCCACCTTCCAATTTTTACCTGTGTAAAAGTGCTATTTTTTGAATGTTGTGGCTAAAAAAAGATGTTATCCGCCACTCTTGTTGCATTAATGTTAGTTATTGAGCCTATATTTGTGATTTTTTTTCGCTAAACTAAAAAAGTTCCTTCACACTGTGTTTAGATTCTTAATGACCAAAAAGCATTACTAATCGTTATAAAAAATCAGTTGTATTTATAAAAGCTGATATAGCAATTTGCTATTAATCATAACGTGGAGCACAAAATGGAAAAGGGATTTAATAAAACCAAAGTGGCGGGCATTATTGCAGGCTTTCTATTTGCAAGTACGGCAGCTCAAGTACAAGCAGCGCCAACACATGATAAGAACGTAATCGGTTATCTAACTCAGTGGGAAGCATGGAAAGGTACTAATGCAGGTTTTTCTGTAAAAGGTGAAGCGACGCATTTGAACGTAGATATGGATATTTACTCCATTCTTAATTTCTCATTTTTTGGCGTAGCAAAAGACGGTACGTTACATAGCGGTGATTTACGTAATAAACAAATTTATAAGCCAGGTAGTGTGCAAGAGCCTGGGCCATTATTACATCCAGATGTGTATTCAAGCTGGGATTTCCATATTCTATGGGGTGAATTAGAGTATATTCATCAATATCCTGTAAATGAACCGTGGGATGCTGAAAATTTAGCCAAAGTAAAAGCGCAAGGTTTTGTGAAAAGTGGTAAAGGTTGGCGTCATAAGCCAACTGGTATTGAAGGTGATATGCCGATCCCACTTAAAAAAGAAGGTGGCGCTCCGGGTCTGATTGATCTTGCTAATCAGAAAGGCGTTAAGGTGATGGCATCACTTGGTGGTTGGAGTATGTCTAAGCACTTTCCTGAAATGGCCGCCGATCCTGTTAAAAAAGCCCGTTTCCTTAAAGATCTCGATAAGTTAATGGCATTAGGTTTCCACGGTATTGATATTGATTGGGAATACCCAGGTTTTGGCGGTATGAACTTTGCGGGTGATCCTGCTGATTTTGCTAACTTTGAACAGTTAATGGAAGATATTCGTAAGCGTATTGGTCCTGATAAACTACTGACTGCTGCATTCTCTGCATCAACCGCTAAACTTGAAGGATTTAATTGGCCACGCCTTGTTAAATCAATGGATTACTTCAACATGATGACATACGACCTTAACGGTGCGTGGTCAAATGTTACAGGCCATAACGCGCCATTGTATCCATATCCTGAAGAAGAATTTAAAGGTCTTGATTTAGATACACTACGTATTTGGATGGCAGAAAAAGGCATTCCATCAGAAAAAATTAACTTTGGTGCTGCGTTCTATGGTCGAGGTGTACAAACCACAGAAGCTGAGGCTTATTTAGGTGCGCCAACCGATAAGCGTATTTATAATATGTCGGTTGATGGGCCATTACTATCGGCAGTTGATGTTGATAACTGGAAAGAATTTGAAGGTTCACCAAACTATAACTACATTGTTAAAACAAAAGGTTGGGAACATAAGTGGGATGCTAGTGCTGAAGTCCCTTATGCTGTGAAAGGAAAATATTTCTTAAGTTATGATGATGTACCTTCGATGAAGAAGAAAGCACAGTACATTGTTGATCATGATTTAGGTGGAGTGATCGTGTGGCAAGTGCATGGCGATATTAAGTGTGAAGGCACCTTTATTAATCATGGTACCAAGCTAAAAGAGTGTACTAAGTTAAGCTCACCATTAGCAGAAGCGATTGATGATGTATTTAGTGCTGACACCACGCCAAATGCTGCGCCAGAGTTAACCGTACCAAGTGCTCAATCGGCACTGGCTGGTGAGACAATTAGTTTCACTGTTTCGGCAACCGATGCTGATGGCGATAGCTTAAGCTTTAGTTCTGCTGATGCACAAATTACAGATAATGGCGACGGTACTGCAACTGTCGTTTATACCGCACCTAACTCAGCAACAGATACTGTGACATCAATAGCGATCAAAGTAACTGATGGTCGTAAAACAGCAACTAAATCTGTGGTTGTTAATGTGAAAGGGTCTGGTGTCGTTGAAAATACCGCACCAGAATTGACAGCGCCAGCAATGGTTGATGTTGAAAGTGGTCAGAATGTGGTTATTACAGTAACAGCAACCGATGCCGATGGTGATGCACTAACTTACTCTGCATCAACAGGTCAGGTTACAGCGACTGCAACGGGTGCTGATGTTACTGTCACTGCACCAACAACAACGACAGATACAACACTCAATGTTGTGATTACTGTGTCTGATGGTCAAGCCGCGACTCAACAAACAGTTATGGTTAATGTTAAGGCTGAAGGTGGAGCTGTTGGTGATACGTGGAATGCCGATACTATCTACAATAGCGGAGACACTGTAGTTTATAACGGCATTACTTATACTGCGCAATGGTGGACGAAAGGTGAAACTCCGGGAACATCATCGGTATGGGTAGAAGAAGATACCGGTGAAGTTGGTGGTTGGTCAGCATCGAAAACCTATAATGGTGGTGATGAAGTTATCTTTGACGGTAATAATTACCGCGCAAAATGGTGGACGAAAGGTGATAAACCGGGTAATGCAAATGGCCCTTGGGAACGCATCTAAGCTTATTTATTAGTGTAAATAAAAGATAATAAAAAACCCCGTATAGTTATTTCTCTTTAATAATAGCTAACGGGGTTTTCTTTAAGTAGCGAAAATTATAAGCCTAAAATCAGTGACATTGCCGTTGAAACAATCAGCGCACCAATCATTGGTATCGCGGTACGTTTGACTAATTCAAATGGTGACACATCGGCAACACCGGCAACAGCAACAATAGCGCCTGTGATTGGCGACATTGAGCGTGCAATACCTGATGCTAATTGCATTGGCATCAACATAACAACGGCATTAACACCGACTTTGTTGGCAATATCTGGCACCATAGCAGCAAATGAGAAGAACGGCGCATTGCCTGAACCCATTAAAATTGCCGCAAAGGTAATGATTATAACCATTAAAATAATCATTAATGCTGGTGATACAGACGCATTAATTGCAAAGTTGATGACAGTATCTAGTAGACCGATGACTTTCATACCATGAGCAAACACTTGGCCTGCAATAACTAACGTTACTACGCGTGCGAATTGCTTACCCATGCTATCGAAATAAACCAAAATATCTTTAAAGATGGGTTTTGCACCGTGACGAATACCTTCACAAACCATCGCTACCGCAATTGAAATAAACATTGCAGTTACCACATCTATTTTTACACTAGCAATCGCCATTGGGCTAAAGATCATAATTAATGCTAACGGAATAATTGGCAGTAATGCATACCATGCTGGTGGTGCAACGTGGTCATCTTGTGTTTGAAGTTGTACTTCATCAGTTGCTATTGCGCGACGATCAAACCATTGTTGTACGAAGAAATGTAGCGTAGCGATTGTTATCATTGTCGCAATAGCAACAGGTAATTGGTAAGTAATAAAGTATTCAGTAACAGGAATATCAGCAGTACGCGCCGCTAAATTCACGTTACCTGAGGCCGGACCTAAATCTAAACAGGCTGCGGTTGCAATAACAGCGACAGCAGACATTTTACTCACACCAAGACGCACTAAAATAGGGTACAGTGTTACCATTAACAATAAACCAAGACCGGATGCACTTGGAATAAAGATATTCAGTATTTGGCCCATGATATAACCGAGTGCCATTACTAAATAAGGCGCTTTAAAGTAACCTAAAGGCTTTATCGCAATATTAACCAATGCGCGTGAGGCACCGATATGATCCATATATTTAGCAAAACCGCCAACAGCCATGATGATTAGACCAAGAGTACCCACTGTTTTGGCGGTGGTATTTTTTAGGAAAGTAAATATATCAAGCCATTGATTACCACTAGAAATTTTTTCAGGAAGCGGCGTACCTGTACTAAATATAATGGCTGCTGCCATCATAATAATACCGCCAAGCAGTAGTGTTGTTTGTGGATTGTATTTTTTATAGATTAATAAGCCTACAAGGAATATAACCACAAGACTAAAAATAGTAACCATTATCTAGCTCCATATTGTTGGAAAAAGTCCATTTATATGGGCTGGATAATAAGAGATTGAAAACGTTTTCACGATAAAAAAGTGCGCCTAATGAAAGCAAATAAATGTAACTATGATACTGCTCAAATAAAGACTTTTGTTCTGTATCGTAAAACTCTCAATTTATATACATAACTTATTATTTATACGTACAAATATTCAACATTGCGCTTTTTTATAAATGTACCAAACCAACAATAATTTAGTGGGTGTAGAATAATTGAATGTAGCGATGGTGTTTTTAATTCTAATATAAAATGAGAAGTAAGTATAAAACACTTTAGGTATGTAGATGCTACAATTTACGTTATGAGCATGAGGGGAATCAAAATACATAATATATTTTTATTAAAGATGGTATTAATATAAAACCCCAAAATGAACAATGTTTATATAAGTGTAATTTATATAAATTATAAGCAATACTTTGTTGGTGTTTTACATATTAAATTAAATAGTTAATTTGAGCTTTTTATGATATTTTGTTTTATATGATTATATAACTATCACTAATATATAATGCTAATACCATTTATCGACTTATATTTATTGAGCTTACATAAGTTATTCTTAATAGGGTAAATTGCTAAATTAGGATTTTACTATTAATTCTATACATGTATACATTCAGTGAATCGTTAGTTAATTATATTTGTGTGTGGATAACTTAGAGTGGTTGAAATATGAAAAATAGTAAATTACGTCGTATTTTTTTCGAATTAAAAGCGAACTTGAAGCATTTTAAATATGGGCTTAAAAATAAAGACTCGTTTAAGTGTAGCAATGAATTGAGTCCTATTACCGGACGATTTTGGACACATCAATACCAATTAGCGTCAGGTATCCAATCGGATAAATATCTATCTGAGACTTACTATCACAATCGTGTTGAAGGTAAGCTTAATAATTATAATGTTGCTGGTTATTTTGATCATAAAGGTTATATTGATACTGTTTTAGGTTCACATACAATAAAGTGTATTATTAATAAAATATCTAATTGTATTTACAATGAGAATGGTGAAATCATTACTGTTTCTCAAATGGTTGATATTTTAACTGAAGAAGATGGTCGAGAGTTTGTTGTTAAAGTAAGTTCTGGTACTGGTGGTGGCATTGGCGTAACAATTGGTACGTTTTCTGAAGTTAAAACAGCAATTGAAAAGCTATTGAATAATAAAACTGACTTTATTATTCAACCATTAATTACACAACATCAGGAATTGAAAAAATTCAATCCGACTTCAATAAATACGTTACGAATTATGACAATGCGTTGTCATGGCGATATTCATTTCGTTTCTGCAATTTTGCGTATGGGTAATGGTGGTCGTGTAGATAATGCCTCTAGTGGTGGTATCTCTATTGGTATGGATCATCAAGGGAAATTAAATAATCGCGGATTTAATTATGCGTTAGACAAAATTTTCTATACTCACCCATTTTCTAAGATTGATTTTTCTGATGATCATTATGTGCCTTACTTTAATGAAATTGTTGCACTAGTAAAAGAAAAACATCAACAATTAAAGAGTCAAGATTTAGTATCATGGGATATAACAGTAGATCAAGATGGTGTTATATCTATTGTTGAATATAATATTCTTTGGTCTGATATTAGTTTTCATCAGGCTAATAATGGTCCTGTTTTTGAACCATTCTTTGACTTTATTAAAGAATTAAATGATAAAGATGCAAAAAAAATATCACTCTAATAATAGTAGCTGTTGATATAAAGCCTATATGATAAATTTTCATATAGGCTTTTTTTTATGTAAATTATGCTGCTTGTGGTTGTAAATAACCTAACCATGCTGTTTGATATAGTTGGTGTGATTGTTGTCGCAGTTTATTAATTTGCGCAACTTCAAATTCAGATAATGGACGTTGTTGTTGTAATGCTACACGTTCAATATGTTGAATTTTTTCATAAAGGTCGTGCTCTGGGCCATTTTTTATGGTTGATATTTCATTTAAGTGCAGTTGAACCTCAGTAATAACTTGGCTGTTAGGTAAGCGTACTAGCACATTTAAATCACGGTAACCTGATGGTGTTGGATTTTTAAATCTATTTTTGACACTAACGATTGTTGCTTCTTTTGATAGTAATTCATACGCCTGAACTAATGCTGGAATATTTTTCGCAACAATAGACCCGCGTGCAATATCGGTAATTTTATCAGTCTGGCCTTGTAATTCTGTGGTGATTTTCTGCTGTGCCCGTTGGGCTGATTTAATCTGAGGGATAATAATATTAGTTGTTGATGCAAGGCTAACACTTTGCAGTAATGTTTGTAGTTCTACTTGCGCATCGGTTGCGGCTAAGTAAAGGTCATCAAAATTCGAAAATGGTTGACGCAGGTTGTCAGTTTTCCATGATTGAATACTGTATAAGCCGCTTAAATCACGTTGAAAGGCCTTACGGCTGGCTTGTGTTTGACGGGTTGGTGATTGATCATGAGTATTAAAAGCGGGAGTAATAGCCGGCGCTGCCACAACAGAGCGACTAAGCATGCAAAAAAGAACAAAACTTGTACGTAAAACAGATTTTATGTTCATTAAACAACTCCTGTAAATATTGCATGTGCAATATCGAAACATACTAAAACGGGTATAACTAAAAAGTTTGTATGTTGAGCGTTAGATATAATGTGTTATCTGTTCACATGGTAGTAACTTTACCCTGAATGGGAATTGAATACTGTGCTGTTATTCATATTTTTGAATTATTTATTACAGTGTATTTACATTATTCATAATCACACATAATGGATGTTGTTAGGACTAACTTGCAAGACGGCCTCTGCCCATATAGTGCTGCCATACTTGCTGGTACAGCGATTGTGAGTACTGGCGTAATTTGGTAATTTTTCGTTGTTCTAATTCATGTAGTAAACGCGACTCAAGCATAGCCTGACGTTCAATATTTTGAATTTGTTCATAAATTGAGTGTTCAGCGCCATTTTTTATTGACGCTATTTTTTTTAGGTGTAGTTGTATTTCGGCAATGAAATGACTATTAGGTAAACGTATCAATAGCTTAATATCGCGATAGCCAGAATCTGTCGGTTGGCTAAAGCGGTTTTTAACACCGCAAACATCGGTATATTGTATAATATAATCATAAGCCGTGATTAAATCATCAATATTTGAGGCAACAATTGATCCACGGACTAGATCGGTTAATGCATCAGATTTACCATGTAGCTCGGTAGTGATCTTTTGTAGAGCACGTGTTCGTGATTTTTGACCAGGAAGGATTGGGTGGCAAGCAGTATCTGATGCTGCTTTTTTAATTAATAAATTAAGCTCTATTTGTGCAAATTTAGCATGTTGATACAATTTTTCAAATTGTTGATGAGGTTGGTGAATGTTGTCATAACGCCAATCGTTAATAAGATTAAGACGATGAGACATAGCACAGCCACACACGATAGAACGCACATTGTTGCTAGATTGTTGACAAGTTGAAAGCATAACCATTTTTACTCCTTAAACCTAGCTTTAGCAAATGGCAGCTAAGTAGGTATTTTCACTGAACATCCTGTTCTGACGCTAAATATAATACTTTTATCAATATAATCAATAATATTTTGCATCATAGTTGTAACTTTTTTGTTACATGGTGAGTGGGTCTTAATGTTGGTATAAAATTGGATAAAAATGCAGCATTGTAACGAGATTACTATCAATAGTTGAGGTTATGAGTAACAATGAATGCGGTGTTTTATGCAGCAACTATATGATACTTAATCAATAGCTATTGTGCTTTGAGATATATTTTTTAAGGAAAAAAAATGCAGGAAAATCTATTAATTGGCTTTGTTGTTATTTGGCTGGGTTTGACGGTAGGAAGTGTAATGCTGTTCCAACGCGGTAATGATGTAGCAAAAAAACGTCGATTATGGCCGATTTATACGGTGTTCAGTAATGTTGTGATTGGTGGATTTATCATTTTTATGCAGCCACCAGTAACATGGATGATTGCGATATTGATTTTATTAGTACCGGTAACATTTTTGACTATTCGATCAACAAAATTTTGTGATAGTTGTGGTCAGGCTAGCCGCTCTCCTTTCTTTATGAAGCCGCCACAAAAATGCAGTCATTGTAAAAAGCCACTATAAGTAGCGTATCTTAATAATATCAAGCCATTAAGAATTAACGGACTTAATGGCTTTTATATTACGGTTTTTAGTATTAGAGGAAAGTGCTCAAAAGTGATCCCTTTGGAACCTGATAACATAAATTGACGAATATTTTTATGATCAGTGTGTTGTGGGTGCAGAAGTACATCTTCACGATAATAGCGACCAAAACACGCTAATGTTTCAGCTTGTGATAGTTGGTGTAGGTGTGCAAATGCAAATATTTTACATGATCCCTCGTTAGTTGCTGCTTGGTTAGAGATTACATTATCGTTCAACCCATTGGTAAAACCTGTTGGTTGATAATCATAATAGTGGTTAATCATCGCCATGACAGCGTCAAATTCAATCGTGGTTGGTGTTTGTTTAATTTGTTCGATAAAAGAATCCAAAACAGCCTCATAATTTGGAATAATTAAAAATAAGGCCAGCAAAATGCTAGCCTATCAAAACAGTCAGATATGATTAGCGACGTTTATTTGCTAATGTCTTTAATTCATAATCAAGTTCATCAGGATAGATCACCAGACCTTCTTGTTCAGGGATCGGGAAAACGACCAATGCAAGTTCATCATCCTCTAAACCGTGAGTCCAGCGGCTATGCCATTTGTTTAATGAAATAGCTTCTGCTTTACATGTTTCCCATTCGCCAGTAGCCCATGCTTCTGCAAATTCTTTATTAGGCCATACTGGTACGCAATCTTCATCGTCAGTATTGAGCATAACGCAACCATGTTCATCAGTAAGAATCCAGATTTCACGGTTTTCTACAACTTCTTTTACTAAGTGTTTATAACGTTTTTCAGCATCAAAACTCTGAATTGTTTCAATCATTGCAGCATCTAATGGGGTAGACATATTGTTGTCCTATTTATTACACATTGTTATGTAAGCAAGGATAAAACAAAAGCAGAGTAAGATCTCGTTTTATCCGTAGTTTTTTACGTCGTTTAGTGATGATGTTTATTTAAACAATGTCTATATAGTTGTGTTTATGTGCATACTTAAATGTATATTAAAGCAATAAAAGTCAATGTTTTATTTTCTCATTTTAAATTTAAGCTAAATAAATTATATGATTATTTTTAACGACAGAATTTTTAATACTATGAAATATAACAATTATATAAAGAAAATAAATATTTTTTAAATGATGGTGGTATATTTTTAGGACTATTCTTATCGTTGATACACTGCAAAATACATCGTTGTTACCTATATTTTTTAATATAAATCAATAATGGATATGTTCTAAAAGGGTGGCTCTAATGGTGGCTATAAATGATAAAAAAAAGACAGGTGGACGTTTGGTTGCAATGGGGTGTACCTATGAACCTTGGATTGCATTGTTAGAACAAGCAGGGTGGAAAACACATTGTTGTTATGATTTGAGAACTGCTGATGCAATATTAGAAGAATATAGCCCATGTGTTTGTATTGTTGATTTAAGTAATAATGATTTTAGTTTAAATAGTATATCCCAACGTGCGAATAAAACTAAGCAGGTTAAATGGATAGCAATAATAAAAAAAGAACAGCTAAAAATAGATTCTATTTGTCAGTTCATAAATAATTTCTGTGTTGATTTTTTTTCTACGCCGATACCATCAAGTCAATTATTAGATACAGCAGGCCATCAATTAGGAATGTTAGAGATTGAATCAACATCGTTAAATGATGTTAGTCAGCAATGTGAAATTGGTCTGTATGGCGAATCAAAATCGATTAAGCACTTGAGAGATATGGTAAAAAGAGTCGCAATAACAGATGTGAATGTTTTACTTACGGGTGAGCAAGGTGTCGGAAAAGAACTGATTGCGAAAACAATTCATAATCTAAGTAAACGACGAAATGATGATATAACCGTAATTAACTGTTCTTCGTTAACAGATGATGATCAACGTATTCATTTTTTAAACCCACTTTATAATGATAATTCTAATGACACTATTACCAATGGAACAGTATTATTAAATGGTATTGAAGAATTATCTAAACCATTACAATTAAAGTTACTTAATTATTTACAACAGCCTGAAAACGAAAAACTTAATGATCAAGGTGTGTTTGATGTGCGTGTCATTACATCATCAAGTATTGATTTAGAGCAAGCGGTAAAAAATAATACTTTTAATAAAGAACTTTATTATAGATTAAATGTTTTTCACGTAGTCGTACCGACGTTAAGAGAGCGTGGTGCTGATATTATTTTATTAGCTGAATATTATTTACAGCAGTTTTCTAAAGAATATAACACACTTGCAATGCATTATAGTGAAGAGGCAAAACAGTTATTATTACGTTATAACTGGCCGGGTAATGTTCGTGAACTCATTAACCAAGTTAAGCGAGTATCATTATTAAATGATGGTAATGAAGTTACCCTCGATCATTTTGATTTACCCAAAAAAACTAATCTTAAACAAAGTCTACGCACCATTAAAGATGAAGCAGAAAAAGATGTATTAGTTACCATGCTTGAAGCTCACAAAGGTCAGGTTGCCTCTGCTGCTAAAGATCTTGGGGTATCGCGTGCAACCATGTATCGACTGCTTAACAAGCATAATATTATTCCAGATGTGCGTTATTGTAATGGTGGTTATGCAACAGAATAGTTATTTTTTGTCTTTATAATCAGAAACTAACCTAAAAAGCAATGGACAGTGATCACTAAGTGTAAACTGTGACAGTTGTTGCTTGTTATATTGAATTTGATGTTGGCTTAGCACTTTAACATTGGTGGTTGCAAATAGATGATCAATCAAGTTGGTATAAGTACGATATTGACTAACTTTGGTGGCTAATTTTACCGTACAATTGGCTTTAATTGATGCAGATATATGATGGAGACGGATTGGATTATCAGTGATTTTATTGATGAAGTTATGGTTTGATGTAATACGATGATTAAAATCACCAACAATAATTAACGCTGTTGATACTGCTTGCTGAGTATGTATCCATTGCTTTATAAGCTTAAGTTGTTGAGCAAGAGTTTTACATGCTCGACGTTGCTGTTGAGCCAATTGTTTTCCTGAAAAACAGCCCGATTTTAGGTGTAGATTTAGCAATGTAATTGGTTGATTATCTATGATTATGTTTATAACACTGCCATAACGTAACTTATTGTTGAAATATGCTGTCCCGCCTGTCGCAATTGTTGGTGTACTTAGTTGTGATAAATCATCAAGGTTGTCGACAACAATCGCCTTTTTTACAGCAAATCCCGTGTATTGATTATTTTTCTTAAAGCTATCTTGATGGTTATTCATACGGCTAGAAAAATAAATATTATAGTGCTGTCGATTAATGACGCGGTATAGGGCTGCGACGCTATCAACTTCTTGAAAAGCTAGAATATCGGGGGAGTGTGAAGTAAATATTTGCTGCAATGCTTGATAATCTGCTTCTGAGCGCACAACAGGGGAGGTTGAGTTTAATGATAGCCACTGCATATTCCAGCTCATGAGAGTGAAAGATTGTGCGTAACTGGTGCTGATAGGCATTAATAGTAGTAATAAAGCTAAAATAGGCATCGTTATTATCATTATACGAATTTGCTATTCACTGTGCCTTATTTGGTTAGTATTCTGAATTATTTATACTAAGTAATCGCATTACTATAAGAGTGGTTAGGTTTTAATGTAACCATGCCATCACTGTTTTCATTTTTGTGTGCTTAAAAAATTGATTACGGCCTAATTTCTTAGTTCTATATAGGCAACTATCTGCTGTATTAATTAATTGTGTTGGATGCTGGTTTGTTTTCAAGGTTGTCATTAAAAAGTTTGAAATAATCAACATCAATTAAAATGATCGATAGTGGGTGCTGGCTATGTTTTGCGTTGATAATGTGTTTATTAATCGCCATATCAAAAAAACGGCGATTATTAATTTGGGTTAATTGATCAGTAGAAGAGATCTGTGTCAATTGTTTGAGCAAACGCTGATTGTCGTGTTCTTGCTGAATACAGGTAGTAAACCATTCAAACAGTAGTAGCCGTCCTGATTCGATGATAATGATAGTAATAATGAGTTTTGCAACACAAAAAGGAGCTCAAAGCGAGGATCTTGAATACTAAAATTTATCGCAGTTAGCACTAAATTGCTGTTTTTGGTGTGGATAAAATCAATTCAAATAACCGCAGTTATCAGCGTTATCGTAATTAACGATATTTTAGAAGCCCAAATAAAACCAAGGCGAAGATTGCTATATACAGTGTTGTCAATACGCGTATTGAGTGATGAAAAATTCATGATAGAGAGCCATGATTACTGGAAGGGAAATAGTGGCAATTCTTAGTAGAAAGGCAAGTGTTTTTTTTAATTATTTTCTGAATGTGATAATAAATTTATTGACAATGTTCTTTAGAAATTAGCTTGCATGCAAAATTTTGTGGCGGATCATAATCATCGTTCACAAGACAAACTGCTCGCTTATTAAATTGATCTCGATCAAGGTTTCTTTACGCTAGATCGCGCCTAATACCCCACATCTTGTTGCCGCTTATAAATAGAACACTATATTTTGTGTTTAAGTGACAGTGTCATTTTCTGTGAAGTTAGGAGCCTTGTGTGAATCCTGTAGTAATAAAGCGTGATGGTTGCCGTGTATCCTTTGATGTTTTACGCATTAAAGAGGCTGTGCTTGGAGCAGCTAATTCCATCAGCGATTCAGAGTGTCATACAATGGATGAGGCTTATGCTACATCGGTAGCTGAAGCAGTATTAGCGCAGTTTTTTGGCGCTGAGAACGTAGATATCCATGCCATTCAAGAGGCCGTTGAAACACAACTTATGGCTGGCCCACACAAGGCTGTAGCGCGTGCTTATATTGAATATCGTCACGATCGTGATATTTCACGTGAGAAGAAAAGTCGTCTAAATAATGAGATCCGTGGTTTAATTGAACAAAGTAATGCTTCGTTATTAAATGAAAATGCAAATAAAGACAGTAAAGTGATCCCAACCCAACGTGATCTTCTTGCTGGTATTGTCGCTAAGCATTATGCAACACAACATTTACTACCACGTGATATTGTAAAAGCACATGAAAGTGGTGAAATTCACTATCATGATTTAGATTACTCCCCGTTTTTCCCAATGTTTAACTGTATGCTTATTGATCTTAATGGCATGTTAACGCATGGCTTTAAGATGGGTAATGCAGAAATTGATACTCCTAAATCAATTTCTACAGCAACAGCAGTAACAGCTCAAATTATTGCTCAAGTCGCGAGCCATATTTATGGTGGCACCACCATTAACCGTATTGATGAAGTGTTAGCACCTTATGTTAGCGTTAGTTATGCCAAGCATTTAGAAATTGCAACTGAGTGGAACATTGCTGATCCTGTTGCTTTTGCACAATCTCGTACTCATAAAGAATGTTACGATGCATTTCAATCACTAGAATATGAAGTAAATACGCTTCACACCGCGAATGGTCAAACACCTTTTGTAACTTTTGGCTTTGGTTTAGGCACATCGTGGGAATCGCGTTTAATTCAACAATCTATTCTTAAAAATCGTATTGCAGGTTTAGGTAAAAACCATAAAACAGCGGTATTCCCTAAACTTGTTTTTGCTATTAAAGATGGCCTTAACCATAAACCAGATGATGCAAACTACGATATTAAACAACTGGCGTTGGAGTGTGCATCTAAGCGTATGTACCCTGATATTTTAAACTATGACAAATTAGTTGAAGTAACAGGTTCATTTAAAACGCCAATGGGCTGTCGTAGTTTCCTTGGTCCTTACGAAGAAAATGGCGAACTGATTCATGAAGGTCGTAATAACTTAGGTGTTGTTAGTATTAACTTGCCACGTATTGCGTTAGAAGCAAAAGGCGATGAAGATCGTTTCTTTGAGATTTTAGATGAGCGTTTAGCGTTATCTCGCCGTGCGCTTGATACTCGTATTACACGTCTAGAGGGCGTGAAGGCCCGTGTTGCTCCTATTCTTTATATGGAAGGTGCTTGTGGCGTACGTTTAAAAGAAGATGATGATGTATCAGAGATCTTTAAAAATGGTCGTGCCTCAATTTCACTCGGCTATATTGGTATTCATGAAACAGTGAATGCACTTTATGGCAATGGTACCCATGTTTATGATAACGAGACATTACGCCAAAAAGCAGTGGCTATTGTTCAGCGCTTGCGTGATGCAACGGATGCATGGAAAGAAGAGTCAGGCTATGGCTTTAGTTTGTACAGTACTCCAAGTGAAAACTTGTGTAGTCGTTTCTGTGCAATTGATACTAAAGAATTTGGTGTGGTTGATGGTGTTACTGATCGTGGTTACTACACCAATAGCTTCCATTTGGATGTTGAGAAAAAAGTGAATCCATATGACAAGATTGACTTTGAAATGGCATATCCAAATATCGCTAATGGTGGCTTTATTTGTTACGGCGAATATCCAAATATTCAACATAATCTTGAAGCCTTAGAGAACGTCTGGGATTACAGTTACAGCCGTGTACCTTATTACGGAACCAATACTCCGATTGATGAATGTTATGAGTGTGGTTTTACAGGTGAGTTTGACTGTACTAGTAAAGGCTTTACTTGCCCTAAATGTGGTAATCATGAGCCATCGAAAGTATCTGTAACCCGTCGTGTATGTGGTTACTTAGGTAGCCCTGATGCACGTCCGTTTAACTTTGGCAAACAAGAAGAAGTGAAACGTCGCGTTAAGCATATGTAACGACTACCGATTACCTGATTGAGTTAAACATAGAAGAAGTGCTTTAGGGCGCTTCTTTTGTTTTGAAATGCTGGGTTAGTTACGTTTCCCGTATACATTATTAATTAATAGAGATAACAATGAATTACCACAATTATTACCCTGTCGATATTGTTAATGGCCCTGGTACACGAGTAACTTTATTTGTCTCTGGTTGTGCTCATCAATGTAAAGGCTGTTATAACCAGAGTACATGGCGGTTAGATGCCGGACATCCGTTTACTCAACAGATGGAAGATCAAGTGATTAATGATCTTAACGATACCCGTATTAAACGTCGTGGTTTATCACTGTCTGGTGGTGATCCATTGCATCCTCAAAATGTGGCTGCTGTTTTGAAGTTGGTGCAGCGCGTACGTCGTGAGTGTGTAGGTAAAGATATTTGGTTATGGACTGGGTATTTATTGTCAGAACTGACTCTAGAGCAGCAACAAATTGTTAATCTTATTGATGTGATGGTTGATGGAAAATATGAACAAGCGCAACGAAATCCTTCTTTGGTATGGAAGGGTAGTGAAAATCAAGTTATTCATTATTTTAATATCGATAACTAAAGGTTGATTATTAAGCAATCAATAACATGATGATACTTGGTTTGTTTGTTGTTGAAATGTTTATATATTGTGTGTTTTTGTGTGATTTTAAAACTTATCCACTGTTTCTGTGCATAACTTTGGGAAAAATCGGTAAATGTTGGTAAACGGTATTAGATCGTTGGTTTTTATATAAATTGAAATAATATTTGAACAATATCGGCGTATTTTTCTACCTGTGATCGATTTTTAGGTCAAATTTCTTGGCGTTCTATTTAAAAGTGTTAATATTTAGTATCAATCAATGCTGTTAGTTATAGCATTGATTTTATGTAAGTATTTAGTATAGAAGCCGAAAATATTATGCCAATGTTTAAAGCAATGTCTCACTTATCTGCAAATAAATATCTTGTCGCAGTTTCCAATGTTTTTTTAATGGCATTGCCATTAGTATTGATTTCAACATTTTGCGAACTGATTGCTCTTACTTGTGAGTATTTTAAATTCAATGACTTTGGAAAAATAGCGCAAGAGGTTGGTCGAGCGACAAGGGTGATCATTCCTCTGCTGATTAATTTTTATTTAGCTACTTATTTATCTGCTGTTAAACGGATTCCAAAGAGCGCAGCGATAGCAACGTCATTAACGGTATTTTTTATCGTATCTTATCAATGGAATTTAATATCACCATTAATTCCTCTGCCAAATAGTTTTTTGGTTTCACTGCTGTCAGCGTATGTTTCTTGTGAGATTATAGCTAAACTAAAAAATATCAGATTATTTAGACTGAAATCTAATCAATCATTTATTGATATTTCGATGAGTATGTTAGCAGGATCTATCGTTACTATTTTTGCTGCATTATCGGTAAGTTTCTTATTTCGTAAACTGTTTGAGCAGGCATCGTCATTCTTTTCTGGATCATTGATTCCTCGTTTAGATCCTACTTCATTTTTCGATGGTCTTATTTATGAAGTGTTACGGGGTTTATTATGGTCAATAGGGGTTAATGGCCATAATATTCTGCATGCTTATAAGGTCGAATTGTATAATGTTACCAGTATGAATATGACTGAGTGGCATAATTATGGTGTTGATTTAAATATATTAAGTACTAATTTTTATGACTTTTTTACCGGAATTGGCGGCAGTGGTAATATGTTAAGTCTCGTTATTTGCATGTTATTATTTGCCAAGAGTAAAGGCTATAAAATATTAGCAAAATCAGCATTTATACTGTGTGTTTTCAATGTTAATGAGCCGATATTATACGGTATCCCTGTTATTTTTAATCCGATTATGATTGTTCCATTTTTAGTTGTCCCTGCGGTAAGTTTTGTTATTGCTTATGGTGCTATTTATTTTGGGGTTGTTCCGCCACTAAGTGAAATACATAGTTGGTTAATGCCGCCTTTTATTAGTGGCTATATGGCAACAGGGGGCGCAATTTCTGGTGCAATACTACAATTATTATTAATTTCTATTGGTATCGCTATATATTTTCCATTTTTTAAACTCATGGATAAACGAAGTTTAGGTATTGGTGTTTCAGGCTTATTATCTAATCGATTATTTACCAGCGATGAAATTGAATCTAAAACACGTTTAACCAGTTTTATTCCATCGCTTCATAATAATCTAATAGCTCAAAAGAATATTGAAAAGCTTCAAAATAGTGGTGAGTTTATTTTATATTTTCAGCCGCAAGTAAATATTGATAATAACCGTATTGTTGGCTGTGAAGTTTTACTACGCTTTAAAAACAATCAAGGTGATATTTTACCACCGACATTTATTGATGACTTTAATAAATTAGGTCTGATGCCTGAACTTGATTTTTGGGTGTTAGATAAAGCCATAAAATCGGCTGAACGTTTTATTGAAGTCAATCCTGATCTTGTGGTGTCGATTAATATCTCACCCAGTACTGTTTTATCAAAGAATTTCGTTAATATAGTTAAAAAACGTATCATTGAAAGCGAGTTATCTTTTCAGCATATAGAACTTGAATTTACCGAAGAATTATTAATTCGTGATGAGAAAAAGGTTGCGGAAGTCATCACTGAATTACAAGGATTGGGGATTTCTGTCGCTTTAGATGATTTTGGTAGCGGCTACTCATCATTGGCATATTTATCACGTTTTGAGTTTGATAAACTAAAAATTGATCGCTCTTTAGTATTGAACCTTGATACACAGCGCGGAAGAGAATTATTTAAAATAGCGGTTCAATTAGGCAAAATAACCCATGCCGATATTCTGGTGGAAGGCGTAGAACAGCAGTCTGAGTTAGATTTTATTGCGTCACTCGGTGTGCGCTATATTCAAGGTTTTTATTTTTATAAACCAATGGCTGAAGAGACCTTGTTTCAACGTGGCTTATTAACACCGCAGCAGTGTGAAGTGGTTGATAATTAACACCCACGCAAGTAAATCGTTATTTGAAATACGGTTCTACTTCCATATTGGACGCTTATACGGTAAATTCGCTCTCCTTTTATGCTCTATTGGGGACGTTATGTCACGCACTATTGTTTATACCTATAAAGAAGAAGAGAAGCGTTTAATTTTCTCTTTTGATATACACCGTAACATTCATGAAGCGGTAGCTGCTGCTGAAGGTATCGACTTAACGGCCTTTTTAAAAATGGAACAACAAGTCGAAGCAGTATCGACGTGCAGTAAAGCTGGACGTGAATATCGTGATAGCTATTTCCGCAAGTTAGGCTTTGGTAAGATTGCACTTGCAAAGAAAGAAAACCGCGGTGTCGGTGAGAAGTAAATTATTTATAAAAAGCTGACCATGTGTCAGCTTTTTTATTGCTCGTTTTTCAAGTGTATGTTGTTAGTCTAATTCATTATATTTTTTAGCAGAGCCATAGCATTTATCAATTGGATATTTGGCAGCGTTTTGCTGCATCTTTTGTTGGCATGCTTGCATTACGTCAATATCGCATTTATCCGCTAGACGTAGTAAATACATCATTACATCAGCAATTTCTTCACTTACGTGCTGTTTTTTCTCTGCTGATAACTGTTGGCTTTGTGCTGGCGTTAACCATTGGAAAATTTCGGTTAATTCTCCTACTTCACCACTAAGTGCCATCACTAAATTTTTGGGTGAGTGAAATTGATCCCAATCTCGTTGCTGGGCAAATTCAGTGAGAGCTGATTGTAATTGTTTGATGTCAGAATTAAAGGCGGAAGTGGTCATTATCATCATCGATATTGTGAAGTTTGTAATAGCATAAACGTAAACATCGTTAGAAACACGATGTTTACGTTAGGGGCTAAACTGATGAATGTTTAGTGAGTGGCGATGGCGATTTTTTTACGGCGAGAAAATGGTGGTAATGCTTCTAGCGTACAAAAGATCAACCCTAGCCAGATCAAACTAAAACTGATGGCTTTGGTATGATCAAAGACCTCACCAAATAAGAAGACGGCTAATAAAAATTGTAAACTTGGCTCAATATATTGCATTAAGCCTACCATCGTCAGGCTGGTACGATTTAATGCTAAGGCAAAAAAGATTAACGGTGCTACGGTAACTGGAGCAGCACCTGCATATAATAAAAAGGTACTTGTGCCAGAAGATAGAGCAACACTATCACCACTAAAATATAGCCAAATCATATAGATAAGTGCAAATGGTGTTAGTAGGGCAGCCTCAATCATGACCGAGGTTAGTGCATCATATTTTATGTATTTTTTGGTTAAGCCATAGACAGCAAAAAAACTGCCCATAATTAAAGATAGCCAAGGTAATTGACCGTATTGCCATACTTGATAACCAATGCCTAGAATAGCCAAAATAACGGCAAGCATTTGCGCTTTAGTGAGTTTCTCTTTTAAGAAAAACATCGCCAGAGCAATGGCAAACAAAGGGTTAATAAAATAGCCTAAACTGGCTGCTAATACTTGGTCATGGGTGATAGCCCATGTGAAGGCGTACCAAGATACACTCATGATCACACCAGCAATACCGCACATAGCCAATGATTTTTTATCCGCTAGTATGTCTTTAATTGCAGGGATAGGCTGGCGAAGTAATACCATCACAATTAACATGACAGGTACAGAAAATATCAGCCGTAATGCAAGTAACTCATTAGTATTTGCTTGGGGTAAATATTGGTAATAAAGCGGTAATATTCCCCATAGAATGAACGAGAATGCAGCAAGCATGTTACCTGCTCGATGTGATTGCATGTTGTTAACACCTAATGATAGAAAGTGGTTATTGGTCTCAATATCATTGCAATATTGAGAAGCAGTTTTGATGAATGATCAAAAGTGGCGCTCAGAGCCTTAGATACCATCCTGGTGTGAAGTGATAACATTCGCGACTATTTTGTCATTGTATTTTTATAAGTCAATATGTGCTGTGAAGAAAAATAATTGTGGGAATTTTTCATTTTGTCGGGGCATAAAATAGGTGATTACTAAATAATAATGCTGCTAGGGTGTTTTTTTTGATAAAATATCTAAGTAGAGTAAAGGTTGATGTATTTAACCGATAAATTCATGTTATGGCATTTTAATTGAGAGAAGATAATGACTAAATTAACGGCAGATATCCAAGCAAATAAAGCTTTATTCGTAACAGAAACACAAGCAACGCGTATTGTTTGGAGTCTTCGTAACGAAGAGGGTGATTGGTTGTCTGTTGCCTCTTCTGAATTTGAAGACTCTGAAGTAATGCCATTTTGGTCAAGTGAAGCTGATGCTAAAGTACAGTGTGCTGATGAGTGGGCAGAGTTTCAACCAAGTGAACTACCATTAGATATCTTTCTTGAAGATTGGATGCTTACTCTAGTTGAAGACGGTGTTTTAGTTGGTTTGAACTGGAATGAATCACTTGAAGGTGTAGAGTTAGAGCCTTCAGAAGTGGCTAAACTTTACCTATAATTGTTTTATTTAATATAAAACTAACCTTGTGAATAATCATCAATGCCTATTTGTTATTATCACAGGGGTTATATTATTGATAATAAAGACAATTACACAGAGGTGTGAATTACCTCTAAGATTAATAATACAGATGTTAAATCTCTCGTATTTAGTACGGAAAGATTTACAGTAAGGACAGATGACATTTCATCATGTTTGTCTCTTCTATTGTGTTAATTTAGCTTACGCTTGGGCGTAAGCTTTTTTTTTGTTTTTTTTCGTTGTAATGTATCCAGTTGTTTATATAGAAGTATTTGTTATTCTTTAATGGTATGATTATTTGTGTGTTATTAAATGCACCTAATAAGAAGATCGCCAACAATTGAATCAATACCACAGTTATTGTATGTGATTTACGTTAGTATGTTATACGCAGTGATAATATTTCGTTGATTGTGTCGAGTATATTTATTTCTATCGAAGGATTGCAGGATAAATCGTGAATAATGGATTTTTTATAAAAAAAACGATATTACAGGTATTAGTTCTATTTTCGGTAGTAGGGTGTTCATCATCTTCCGTTAATGATACCGCAGCCCAAAAATCGCTAACACCGATCCCCAAACAGACAATAGCACAGTCATTACCCGGTAATGATGGTATGTTTGATGGTGTTTATCATAATTGGAAAGGTACTCCATATCGTTACGGTGGCTCATCAAAAAAAGGGATTGATTGTTCGGCTTTTGTGCAGGTTGGATACTCAAGTGTTTATCAAAAAATGCTCCCTAGAACGACATTAGAGCTCGTAAAAAAAGGCAAGCAAGTTAAGCGTCATACCGCGAAGGAAGGGGATTTAGTCTTTTTTCGAACTGGGCGTAATTCACGTCATGTAGGGATTTACTTAGGTAATTCAGAGTTTCTACATGCATCTCAATCAAAAGGGGTTATTATTTCACGATTAGATAATCCTTATTGGAAGCGGCATTTTTGGCAAATACGTCGATTAGATAAATATTAAAAAGAAACCCAGCTAACTCGCTGGGTTTTTTATTATTTCATATCAACCCATGCTAAACGGGCCAATAATCCAGGCGGGGTAACTAACCCAGCTGTCGTGTTTTGAATTTTACCATCTTTGATAATTAAAATAGTCGGCGCTCGCGATAGTTTCCACTCTTGAGTTATCAGGTTGCTATTATCATTGACGACAGGGAAATCATAGCCTTTCATATTTAAATAAGCATGTAAGCGACGATCATCCCCTGATCGCATTGCGATGGTCACTATTTTAGTATTTAGCCACGATTGGTTATTCAGCCAATTAATCATTGGTGACACAACCTTACAACTGCCGCACCATGTTGCCCATACATACACCAGCACGGTTTGATCATAACTGTCTTTAAAGATATTGACTGTTTGGCCATCAATAGTAGTAAAAGCAGGTTGAGTGGCTGATATTTGCATTTGATTTAAATGACGGTTACGCCATGCTTCTAATGCTGTTGTAGCAACTGTAAACATGATCATAAAAATAACTATGCTTTTGATCCATCCTCGCCACTTATGGCGAGGTGTTTTATTGGAATTTACTGACATTATTTTCCTGCTTTTTTGAGTGCGTCAAGTACGCTGTCACTGGATAAAATTACTGGTAATTCAATACCTTTTGGTGCATTAGGGCCATAAACAATATTAAATGGCACTCCAAAACGGCCATGGGACTGTAAAAAGCCAGTCACATAATCAGACGGCTTGGTCCAATCACCACGCATTAAGACAATATTTTTATTATCCAAAGCTGAATAAACAGGTTGTTGCAAAATAACGCCCATTTTGTTGGCTTTACAAGTAATACACCATTGGGCGGTTACATCGACAAATACCGTTTTACCTTGTGCAACTTCTGTAGCTATTTTCGCGGTATCTAATGGAATCCAATGATGATCTGCTGGCAGAGGGGTCGCCCATTTATCGGCAGTAAGACTGCCTGTAAATAAACTGGCACCTGCACCAAGTAACATTACTGCTAAGGTAATAATGACGGTTTTACGGCCTTTTTTGCGGCCTAATAACCATAAAATAGTGGCTAAGATAAGTGCACCTAATCCCCACACGATGATTGCATCAAAGAAACTGGTCATTAAGCTTAATAGCCACACTGAGGTTGCAAGCATCATTAAGCCAAACAGTGTCTTAACACGATCCATCCATAACCCTGGTTTGGGCATTAATGTCGCGAGTTGTGGGAATATGGCAATCAATAACCAAGGGGCAGCCATACCAATTGCAAGTGCCGTGAAAATAGCAAATAAGGTCACTAAATCTGCGCCAAGTGCAAACGCAACAGCTGTGCCTAAGAACGGTGCGCTACAAGGTGTTGCGAGTAACGTTGCAAACATTCCCTGAATGAAATGGCCTAAGTGAGAATTATCACCTTTGGTTGCTAGCCAGGTATTGGTATTGCTTGAAAGGCGAATTTCAAACAAGCCCAGCATATTGGCACCAAATAGCACCGTAATTGCCACCATTACACCGATGAACCATGGGCTTTGGAATTGAATACCCCACCCAAGTGCTTGGCCTGAGACTTTCATTGCAGTAAGAAAAGCGGCTAATAGCCAAAACGAAACAATGATCCCAGCAGCAGAGGCTAAAAATTGGGTACGAATCTGACGCCGTGCTAACCCTTGAGCAGAGATAACACTGCTTAGTTTCATGCCTAATACTGGTAATACACACGGCATAATATTAAGGATTAAGCCACCTAATAAAGCTAATCCAATAATTTTTACTAGGTTGCCACTGGCACTTGGAATGTTAACTGGTGTATCTGTCGCCTTTGCTGTCATTTCAACGGCAGTATCATGATCGCCGATGGTGATATGCAGCGGTTGGCCTATTAATTTTGGGGTACCAAACCAACTGGTAACCGGCAGTGTTGCGTAAAGCGTATTGCCTTTTATCGTTGTGGTTGGTTTTAGAAATGAGGTGTCTTTGGCAGCTTGGGTATCACCATCAATGATCACATCGGGTTGTTGCCATCCCATGGTATTGGTTGCAACAACCGTTACTTTCTTGTCTGCTTTATTATAAGAGACGGTATCTAAGGTTACATTTGGCGACGGTTTTGGTACCTGACTTTCACCTTTGTTATACAAAAACATCGCTTCTGTCGATGGCATTAGCTTACTTGGTGTAAAATCGAATGAAAGCTCGTAATCGGTGAGTACACAAATGCTAGTACATGATGACATGGTTAATTTACCAGCAAGGAATACTGGCTTATTCATATCTTTAACATGAATCGAAAGAGGGAAGATAACGTCGTGCTTGTAACCTAGCGTTTCAACACCTAAAAATTCATAGCGTTTAGGTAACGGCCACTGCCAATCTACTTTGGCAATGTTAGATGACATATTCCAATCAATAGAAGGTGCGACACCGCCTTCACCCGGTGAACGCCAATAGGTTTTCCAATCCGTATCAAGTTTTACTTCAAGTAGCCCCTGAACAGTCTGTTTCGCCAAATCTTGTTGACCAGTAAGCATTAGCCTAACTTCAACAGGCGGGTGCTGAGGATTTTTAACCCATCCCGTCGTATATTGAGGTGTTGCTGCGGCAATGGATGAAAAGGTAAGCCCAAACCCAGAGATGAGTAAGGCAAAGGTTAAATAGAAATACTGGTATAACGTTTTCAATCTAGAGCTCCATGTAAACAACGTGCAAAGTGACACTATTTAACGTTGTTCAATATATGATTCTTTATGGTTGGCCAAGGTACTATCGATAACAGCACTCTTTACGTGTAAAGCGAGCAGTATTTATAACATTACTCATAAGACCGCTATTGAAAAGATCTTATTGCATTAAAAATAACGATAGTTGTATTGTCGGTAATTTATGGCGTTAGAACAAGTCAGACGCGGAGTAAAAAGCAACGGTTATGTCATTTTAAAGTTATAAGATATAACGTGGTTATACTTTTCTGAACAGTTGCTTGATACGCGTACTAAAGTTGGGCTTATTATGGTTTTTTCCCAAGTAGTATGATTGCATAAATTGGCATCTTAGTGACTCAACATCAGTGCTAAACTGAGGCGGTAACTGATGGTGCTCGCCGTTAATAATACCGCTTTGGATTTCTGCTTGTTCATTACTGTAACTATAATCAATGTTGCAAGCGCCTTGTACCATTAGCCATAAATGGGTTAAAGCAACGAGATAGTGTTGATCTTGATTGGTGAAGCCATTGGCATGATCACCGAGTGTGCTGTCAAAAACAGCCAGCATTTTTGTCGCGGCAGCATGTTGATGTAGCCATTGCTGATGCGCTTGCTGGTGGTGTAAGGTCATAAAGCCAAGTAATAAATCTAATGGTGTACTATCTGGCCGCTGTAATCGAACCCGCTCAAAATGGGCTGATGATGTTGAAATAAATTGCTCTAATTGCTGCTGGATCGATGCATCAACAGATAAATTGGCCATGCCAAGTAATAATAATTGTTGTTTTAGGTGTGACATGTCTATTGCGTCTTATTTGTTAATAGTGAAAGTGCTGTATGGGTGAGTGGCGTAATGAAATATATTATAATTAGGTGTAATTGATTGGTTTTTATAATAATAAGCCATAAAAAGGGTCACTGATATACGTATTTTATTTTAAATGCCGCTAATTTTAGACTAATGTTTGTGTTGTTGTGATCCTGCTAGGAATAAAACAGGTAAAATCAGGATTATCACGTGAAAACTTATTGCTTAATGACATGAATAAAAAATCTTATATGGCTAATTTGTGGTAATATATAGCAAGATGACACTAAAAAATAGTCGTCTAATGATGGTTTTATCATCGTTATTAGCACTGACTCAGATCAATTCAGTGCTCAGTTTTGTTAATGACTTCCTTATTTATAGACAACCGTTTAAATCGAGTACAGTTAGCTATGTATAATCTGAAATTATTGATGTCAATTATATGTGCTTTATTTCTGTAAGCTGTTTAGGTTAGCTATTAAGGACGTTTGGGTTATTGTAATGATAAATAAAGAATCAATTGTGAATAAAAATAATAAATTTATTGTTGGTTGGCGCGAAGTTGCCGCTTTACCTGATCTTGGTGTTGATGATATTCATGTGAAGATTGACACTGGTGCTCGTAGTTCTTGTCTTCACACATTCAAAATTGAAGAATTTACCCAAAATGATGAATTATGGGTGAAATTTTGGCTACACCCTATCCACAATAATACCGATATTGAGCAGGTTTGTATGGCTAAGGTTGCTGACAAACGTGTTGTAAGAAACTCAGGTGGCGATGAACAATTGCGCTACTTTATTGTTTCAACTATTGATTTTAATGGTCAACAATGGCCAATAGAAATATCGCTAACTAGCCGTGATAACATGGCATTTCGTATGTTGCTTGGACGAACCGCCATGCATGGTCGTATCATTGTAGATCCAGAAGCTTCTTACCTAATTCAAACCAAGGAAAAATAATAGTAATGAAAATCGGTATCTTATCTCGTAATCAGTCATTGTATTCAACGTCTCGCCTTATTGAAGCGGCAGAGCAACGTGGCCATGAAATCAAGGTGATTGATGCACTTCGTTGCTATATGAACATTAACTCGCAAAAGCCATCAATTCACTTTAAAGGTGAAGATTTAGTGGATTTTGATGCAGTTATCCCTCGTATTGGCGCATCAGTAACATTTTACGGGACAGCGGTATTACGTCAGTTTGAAATGATGGGCGTTTATACTGTGAATGAATCGGTTGCGATCAGTCGTTCTCGCGATAAATTACGTTCAATGCAGCTATTATCACGCAAATGTATTGGTATGCCTGTAACCGGTTTTGCAAGTAAGCCTGATGATGTTAAAGATCTCCTTGATATGGTAGGCGGTGCGCCTGTTGTTATTAAACTGCTTGAAGGTACACAAGGTATTGGTGTTGTTCTTGCTGAAACCCGTAAAGCAGCTGAAAGTGTTATCGAAGCATTTATGGGTCTAAAAGCCAATATCATGGTGCAGGAATACATTAAAGAAGCAGGCGGTGCAGATATTCGTTGTTTCGTGATCGGTGATAAAGTGATCGCGGCAATGAAACGTCAAGGTGCAGAAGGCGAGTTCCGTTCTAATCTTCACCGTGGCGGCAGCGCTGCTTTGGTTAAGATCACGCCTGAAGAGCGTAAAACAGCCGTAGCTGCAGCGAAGATCATGGGTCTTGGTGTCGCGGGTGTTGACTTACTGCGTTCTGATCGTGGCCCACTAGTGATGGAAGTTAACTCATCACCAGGTTTGGAAGGTATTGAGAAGGCAACCGGTAAAGATATTGCTGGCATGGTCATCGAATACATCGAAAAGAATGCATCTAAAAAACCAACAACACGCGGACGTGGTTAATACCAAGCGTTTTGATTAGGTAAATAAAAAGGCGTTTATTGAACGCCTTTTTTATTTGTTGTTATATATTCAATTAAAGCTGATTTTCGATAGGTAGTACGCCTGCAGCCCAAGCTCCCATCTTCAACCAGATGCTACTGTCTGGTTCAGACGTATATTGCTTACCTGTTACGTCGTCATTCCATACAATGTCACCGTTCTCATCAAGAGATAGACGGTAAGCCTCTTTTAGCATTGAGTCGCTGATCTGGTTATACACTTGACCAGAAAACGTAGGTGAATCAACAATCACACCTAGCTCTGTATTTAAATATGCTGAGCGAGGGTCAAAGTTGAATGAACCAACAAAAATTTTAGACTTATCAATAATGAACGTTTTCGCATGTAGGCTTGTACGCGAGTGACTTAGCCATTTGTGTTTCGTTTTTTGCCCTGGTTCAACTTTCACTTCATACAGCTTAACCCCGCCTTCTAGCATGATTTTACGGTACTTTGCATACCAGCCATGCACTGCAAAGACATCATTAGATGCGAGCGAGTTAGTGACGATAGTAATGTTTTTACCGTTCTTAGCTGCTTGTGCTAATTCTTTTGCGCCTTCTTCGGTTGGTACGAAGTAAGGAGAGACAAGAAAGAAGTCGTGATCTGCTTTTGCAATCATTTCAGATAGCTTATGCAGTAATAGATCGTCTTTGCTGTTAGCCACTTTGTATGGTGTATCGTATAGCAGCTCAGCGTCTGTCCAGAATAGTGGCAGAGTTTGATTGATCAATTGTTTAACCATTGGGTGGTTTTTCAATGAACGTGCGTAATCTGTCGACATGTATTTAAGCTGCGCTTGTTTCCATTGTGTAAGTTGCTCCGGTGTTGGCTTATGGGCTGAACTTACCAGCGCTTCAATTGGAGTTGCTGGTTTGCTGTTCCAGTATTCATCAAATTGACGTGAAACCTGAGGAATTATTTTCCCCATCATTAATAAGTCAAAATCGCCAAATTCAACGCTATCATTGGCAGAAAAATATTCATCACCAATATTACGTCCGCCTGTAATTGCAAATACACCATCAGCAATAATGGATTTATTATGCATACGACGATTAAGTCGATCAAAATCAGTTAAAAAGCTAAGAGGTTTAAAACTGCGATTACCAAAAGGGTTAAATAAGCGTACTTCGACGTTAGGGTGCGCAGAAAGACTCGCTAAGGCTTGGTCATCACGATTTTGCATATCATCAAGTAATAGACGTACGCGTACACCACGCTCTGCCGCTTGATATAAATACCATGTCAGTAGGTTGCTCGTTGCATCATCACGGTAGATATAATATTGCACATCGATAGTTTTTTGTGCGCCTTCAATAACAGCTAAACGAGCAAGAAGTGCTGCTTGACCGTCACCAAGTGGGTAAAAACCTGTTTTATTAGGATTTGCTTGGGTATAAGGTCGCGTATGTTGATAAAAAGAGGTGGTGAAGTTATCAACATTACTGTAAGTCGATGTTTTTGATGTCGATAGAGGTTGTGCACATCCAACTAATGTTAGTGCGCTAGTCGCAATCAGTGAGTGCGTCAATAATTGTTTGAAACGATTAAGAGTAATCATTATAAAAATTTGTTCTGAAAAAAGTGCCGCGATTTTACCTGTAATTATATATTTGTGCTTTAGATAAATAACAGAATACGTATTTTTGATTACTATGTATGTTTATTTAGAATAGTTAATGGTTTTCATGTCATTGTTGACACTTTTTAGGTGTAAAAAAGCCCAAAATAGAATCAATATTTTGGGCTTTTGCATATAAGAAACACATTGAGTCGAATAATTAACTGGTTACAGTATCAGTACCATGCCATTGATAATGGTTATTGGGTTTCTTACTCACGATACCTTGGGTTAATAACTCATGGAAAATCGTATCGACTTCATCAGTGGTAAGTTTCAGTAATTGACTTACCGCCCGTTTACTGCAATTCACTTGATTTTTAGAGAGTGCTTCAACTGCTTGTTCATAGGCCGTTTTCGGCGGCTCAGGTTCAGCTTCCTCGACAATAATTTCATCTTCATCATTCACATCAGCAATCGATGAGATGCCAACAGCCGAGGGATCAAAATGGGTTAATAGCTGCGGTTGCTCTTGCATATTGTAGCCATTAACTGACAGTAATTGCTGGCGCTTAAATTGGTAGCGGAAACGGTTTTCCTCACCAATTAAACCAACAAAAAAAGCAGCGAAGAAATCAAGCAACACGGATAAGAATATAACTAAACCAAGCTGAGCGGCTTGATTACTGACATTGAAAGTTGTTGCTAGACTGTCAATTAATCCAAGTACCGAACCTTGACCCACAACTGGTGTTGTATCACGCTCAATAGCAATTTGTTGTTGTTGCTTGCGCAGTTGTTCGTTTTCTTTCTGAATGCGAGTTACACCTGAAGCGATACGCTCCATTTGGATATACTTCTCAGCCGCAACGTTATTGAGATCAATTTGCTTTTCAATGGCTTGAATTTGCATATTAAAGGCATTGATCTTACTTTGTTGAACATTTGCTTCACTGTGTGCCTTATTGGTCGCACTATTAATGCCACCAATAGAGCCACCGATAGAAATAGCAGCTAATACGGCATAAAATGTAAAAGCGGTGAAGGTGCCGGTGTAATTACGGCGTGCTTTACGTTCTCCAACCTCATACCACGCAAAGAATTTACCCAATTCAAAAATGACAGCTAAGCCGCCAAAGAGGAATTTCATCAGTGGGTCATCATCAATAGATAAAAACAACAATAGTGAGAACACGATTGATGCAAGAATAGCAGCACCAGTGAAGCTATAAACACTCCACATGGCGAAAATCCCTTTAGGGGAGCGTACTGGTATATTTTGGTTGAAATGCATAAAAATGTCTAAGTAAGGAGCATTTGTTCAGCTGGTCGCATTATAGCGACAAGCATATAAAAGATGGCTAGGATACAGTAAAACCCTTGTTAACCCCTTATAAAAAGTGATGTTTAAAAACCTTGTGAGGTTAATTTATACAGTACGGATAACATTGCTCAAATAACGTGCTAAAAGTGTAAAATAAAAAATCATTATTAATAAATTCTAACATATCTGTATATCAGCATATTTAATCTTATCGTTAGTTAATAAATAACCACTATCGATTCATGGTTATTTAAAGTCCCTTTAAGTCGAAGCACGATAATGAATTGATAGTATAATAACGATTTGATTAATTAATATCCGTTTAATGTACGTATTATATTCACTTTGATAAATAAGCCTTGCAGAGGTTTAAGTGTCTATTTTATGTCTACACTTAAAGTTAATTATTCTAACGAGGTACGTGCTTTATGTTTTATGCCAGTTGTCATCAGCGTCGCGATCAAGCACAAAACGTCAACGATATTGCTATCTTTGAGCAACCGTTACCCAAGAATATGATTTTGCATTCAACATTTGTTTATATTAAGGAGGGCTATTTTCAGTGTTTATGGGAAGCAAGTGATGTTGATATCATTCAACACTATATTACAACTACATTAGGAGATGTATGTTTGCATGACTATTATAGCGTTGATCCAATAACCGCCATTGCATAATTTATTCATTAGTCATAGTAATGCGCGATCTTATATATAAAATAGGAATAAGCTTTTGTTATATAAGTGTTTATCTTTTGTTGGCTTTTGTGGGCGCAGTTACTCTTGTGTGATTGTGGTCACTAGGTGTGTGCATAAACAGTGACATTTAGCGCAAAAAAATATCCTATTAATAATATTATTTACACCATAAATAAATATTAACAATCTAACTTATGGTGTGAGTGATGAATAAAAATCCTATTGGTGTGGCAATGCTAATTGCAGGTTTATGTGCAAGTTCGTTGGCTATTGCAGCTGATGACTTACCTAATATTAAAATATTAGCCACAGGCGGAACAATCGCTGGTGCGGGTCAGTCAGCAACAGAATCTGCTTATACGTCAGGTCAGGTTGGAGTTGATTCATTAATTAAAGCAGTACCTGCAATGACTAAAATTGCAGATATAACTGGTGAGCAAGTAGTTAATATTGGCTCTCAAGATATGAATGATCAAGTGTGGTTGAAGTTATCTAAGCGTATTAATCAGTTACTTGCACAAGATGATGTTGATGGTGTTGTGGTAACACATGGTACTGATACCATGGAGGAAACGGCTTATTTCCTTGATCTGACCATTAAAAGTGACAAACCTGTGGTGCTCGTTGGATCTATGCGTCCATCTACAGCCGTCAGTGCTGATGGTCCTGCTAATTTATATAATGCTGTTATTACTGCTGTTGATGAAGACTCAAAAGGGCGTGGTGTATTGTTAGCAATGAACGATACAGTATTAGATGCACGAGATGTTACCAAAACCAATACTACAGCCGTTGATACTTTCCAATCGCCAAACTTTGGACCGCTAGGCTATATTCACAATAACGATGTTACCTACCAACGTGCGCCAGAGCGTCATCATACAACAGCAACGCATTTTGATGTATCCAAATTAACCAGTCTACCTAAAGTGGGGATTGTTTATAATTATTCCAATGCATCGCCATTACCGGTGACAGCGTTAGTTAACGCAAAATTTGATGGAATAGTTAGTGCCGGAGTCGGTAACGGGAATATGTATAACGCTATTTTTGATGAATTAGCAAAGGCAAGTAAAAACGGCACTTTGGTTGTGCGTAGTTCTCGAGTGCCAACAGGATCAACGACGTTAGCTGCCGAAGTTGATGATGCAAAATATGGTTTTGTTGCAGCAGGTACACTTAATCCACAAAAAGCACGGGTTTTATTAATGCTGTCGCTAACTCAAACCAAAAATTATCAAGAAGTACAGCAGATGTTTAAGTATTACTAAATGTATTAATAAGCAAAAAAACACAACAAGACAGATATATGTCTTGTTGTGTTTTATGCGTAATGTGAAGCCACTATTATTTAGTGCTTGCTTCTACGTCTTTAATTGCTTTAGCTAACGCATCAGGGTTGTAGCCATTAATAATATGGATATTATCTGCGGTGATGTTGTTGCTTGGCATAACAATCAGTGCTGGTGTACCTTGAAAGCCGAGCTTGCTAAATAACTCAAAGTTATTCATAAAGGTATTGTTAGCATTAAATTTAGAGACATCAACCCCAACGCTGGTGGCGATAGTGTTGATATCTTGTTTGGTTAACTTACCTTCATCTTTACCTGTTGCAAATACTGCATTGTGGTATTTGGCATAAGTAGCCCCACCTTTTTGCTGGTAGATCCAATTACCCATATCAGCGGCATATTTTGAAGCTTCCCAACGCGATGCGAAAATAGGTGTTTCTTTAAAGATGAATTTCACCTCTGGGTTTTTAGCTTCTAATTGTTTGACGGTATCAGCAATTTTAGAACAGTACATGCATTGGTAATCAAAGAACTCGATCACATTGACTTTTGCATCTTTAGGACCGATAAAAGGTGTTGTTTTATCTTTTAGAAGCTGATCAGCATTGGCAATAACAGCTTGTTTAGCATCATTTTGTTGTGCTTGCATTTGCTGTTGTTGCAATGTTTGTGAAGCTTTTACTAATACTTCAGGATGGCTAATAATATATTGGCTGGCAATTTGTTCAATTTGTGCTTTTTGTTGAGCCGTAAACTCGCCATTGTTATTAACTGTTGTTGTTTCATTACAGCCGGTAAGTAATGCACCTAGCATAATAGGTAGAAGCAATTTTTTCATTTTATTATCAATCACTATAAATATTTATTGGGTTAGAGTAATAATAGAATAAATTAGTTCAATCTGTTTCAGTAAAATGTTAGTTCTTAATAATTATAATAACGCGTATGATTATTGTTTTATAAACATATAAATTATAAATGTAACGAGGGTGTATTATTTTGCGTTTACTTTTTGTGGATCTTATATTCCAAATAAAATAATGGTTCAATGTGATAATTGTCACTTTATCTGAAGTGATGAATAGTTAAATTATTAATTCAATTTTTTTGATGATTTATTCTAAAATGAAAAAGACATTTACTGCGATTACGCTTTCCTCTTTATTGGCTTTAAGTCTTGTTTCTAGTTCTGCAATGGCAGAGCCAAAAGTACCAGCAACAGAAACAGGTTACAGTACTATTCAGTTAACTCAAATGGGTCAACCTAAGAGTGTTCACTGGGTTACTGTTGATCAAATTGCTCAGCAGCTTAAGGGTAAACCACCAATGGCTGTTGGTTTTGATATTGATGATACAGTATTATTTAGTTCTCCTGGTTTCTATCGCGGTAAACAAGTTTTCTCTCCAAACAGTTTTAGCTATTTAAAAAATCAGAAATTCTGGGATAAAATGAATTGTGATTGGGATAAGTTCAGTATTCCTAAGAAAATAGGTAGAGAATTGATCGCGATGCACCAAAAACGTGGCGATGATATTTACTTTATTACTGGTCGCGATCCATCTAAATGTGAAATTACAACCCAATATTTAAAAGATGTCTTTGGCATTAAAAATATGCACAAAGTTATTTTTGCAGGTTCAAGTAAAACAACCAATACTAAAACGCCATATATAAAAGCAGATAACATTAAAGTGTATTATGGTGACTCAGATGGTGATATTACCGCAGCACGTGCTGCTGGTGCTGTTGGTATTCGTGTAATGCGTGCCGCAAACTCAACTAACCGTCCAATTGCTAAAAATGGAATTTATGGCGAAGAGGTTGTTGTAAATTCTCAGTATTAATTACAGTTTTTAAATGTAGTTTAGTGAATATAAAAATGCTCAATCTATGAATAATAGGTTGAGCATTTTTTATATATCATATTAATTAATATACCTTTGGGTGTTTGGGTTTTTTCTTACAAGTACCATTATAAAATTTCTTTAAATCACAGCTTGTGCCTTGCTTATTAAAGTGACAATTAGAGCCAATTGCTGTGCCTTTATGCTTTACGCAGTATTTGATCCATTTCTCTTGTTTTGGTTTTGATGATGAACACTGACCCTTCTGAAACGCCCATTCATCGCACATCTTTCCGCTAGGTAAACGGCAATAACCTTGACCATCAACAAGCACTGATTTACCGCCATGGTTAACGCAATAAATAGATGCTGGGTTACCGTGAGGCATTGCAAAAGCAGAACTGGAAACGATTAGCGATACTAAGAATAATAATTTTTTCATGAAATAACCTTGATGTTGTTTGTGAATCACTAGCAATGGACTGATCATAATTAAAAACACTGTTCAAATGTCAGTAAAATGCAAGCTTTGTAAATGATATTAATGGAATGTGATTATTTATTAATGGAATCAGTCGTGTATCAACAGAAAGAAATTAATAACGAGAGAATACAAGTGAGTGTTTACTTGTAGATTGGACTGATTTGAGCAATCTATGTGGTAATATAAGATTAATATAAATACAGCGTTGAAGGGGTAAATATCGATGCTAGTGATTTCTAATTCAGTCAGCTTAGGTGATTGGGAGATTGAATTAACCGCAATTCGAGCTCAAGGTGCGGGTGGGCAAAATGTTAATAAAGTATCAAGTGCTATCCACCTACGGTTTGATATAAATCGTTCATCACTGCCTGATTTTTATAAAGAACGTTTACTGAAGCTATCTGATAGTCGTATAACGAAAGACGGTGTTATTGTGCTTAAGAGTCAGCAACATCGAACTCAAGAAATGAACCGTGAAGAAGCACTGTCTCGATTAAAAGAATTGATTCAAAATGCGATGGTGATTCAAAAAGCGCGTCGAGCAACGAAGCCCACCAAAGGTTCTCAAGTACGCCGAATGGATAAAAAAAATCAACGCGGTAAAACCAAACAACTGCGTGGAAAAGTCCAAATGTAGCTGTAAATAAGTGCCGCAATCACCACTATTAGCGTAATAAAATATTTTTGTGATATTGGCTGCATAATCACCTTAGTTGTTAGTCGCTGCTGTGACTATCTATTAATATCTGACAATATTGTACCGCGGCTAACCGCGACATTTGCTAATCAGTTGGTGAACAAGGATGTTTGAAAAAAAGACGCTACAACTATTACAATTGTTTTATCGAGAAACAGAACGTGTACGCTTATTGGATGTTTATCAACTGCCGCCATTAGGTATTGAATTACAGCAAGTGATGAATCAATGGCTTGAGACTAAACGTAATTTTCAACGTGATGAAATATGTGAGCAGTATTGGATCAAAACCTGTAGTGCGGGCTATATCACCGAATTGCGGTTACATGCTGATGGCTCTTTAGATGAATATACCTTGTTTAATCGTATGCATACTCAAGGACATTGGCAGTTAGTTGATGGGGTTATTGAAATTGAAATAATTAAAGGAGATAACCGTTATCGCTGTGCTGTATATGCTAACCGCTATGTCAATATTCATTCCGCTATAGAATATAAAAATGATGAACTGCATTCCTATTTGAAATTGGCGCAAACTCGGCCAATTTAGGGATATCTAATAGCTTTTTTGTCTGATAAATACACTTCCAATAGCGATTAAATTCAGTACACTAAAATGAATGACTGATTATTAGGACACACGGATGAGTAAAATAAAAACAGTAGCAGTGGTTGGCGGTACTCACGGTAATGAATTTAGTGGCATTTACTTATTACGTAAATGGCAGCAATCAGCAGCATTAGCACGTGATAGTTTTAGCGTTGAAACGGTATTTGCAAACCCTAAAGCCCATAATGATAATAAGCGTTATGTTGATCATGATTTAAACCGTCAATTTAGTTTGGCTGACTTAGCCAATAATGAGCTAGCAAGCTACGAACAAAGTCGAGCCAAAGCAATTAATCAACAAATTGGCCCTAAAGGGGATGCTAAAGTTGATTTTATTATCGATTTGCACAATACCACCAGTAATATGGGGCCATCGTTAATTTTATTGCAATCAGATCGCTTTAATCGCCAATTAGGCGCGTATGTAAAAATGCACATGCCTAATGCGGTGATTGTACTAGAGGATCATACTTCTGTTGAGCAACATCATTTCTTAAGTTCAATCGCACCTCAAGGGGTGATTGTTGAAATTGGACCTCAACCTCAGTCAGTGATCCGTCAAGATGTGCTTGATTGGATGAATGAAATGACCCAGCATATTCTAGATTTTGTGCATTTATATAATACCGATGAGCTATTACCGTTAATTCCAAGCTATGAAGCTTTCCGTTATCATGAAACGCTATCATTACCGTTAGATGAACAAGGTCAACGTATCGGCATGGTGCATCGTTCTGTGCAAGATAATGACTTTGAACCGCTGCACAGTGGCGATCCAATCTTTACCTTGTTTGATGGTAGTGAGATTTTTTGGAAAGGGGATTATGAAGCCTTTCCACACTTTATCAATGAAGCGGCGTATTACGATAATAATTTAGCGATGTCTTTAGCAAAGAAAGTGCAGATCTCGACACTCGATTAATTATAACTGTTAATTGAGATGAAAAACCTCTATCTGGTTGATACCAATAGAGGTTTTTATATAAGTGTTAAAAATTAAGCGCTCATAGGCGCTGTGTTAGCAGATGATCTCACCACCACAATCGGACGCTCATCAATAATTGCCACATGTGAATCAACATCAAATACTGAAGTAATGAGCGAAGGAGTAATGGTTGTAATCGGGTTGCCATAAGCAAAAAGCTGACCTTGATGCAATGCAGCAACTTTGGTTGAATATTGAATGGCTAAATTAAGATCATGGATAACCATCAATACACAAGCTTGGTTTTGTTGAGCGTATAGTTTCACAAAATCAAGTAACTTCATTTGGTTATGCATATCAAGTGCTGATGTTGGTTCATCAAGAATAAGCACTTTAGGTTGATTAACTACCGCTTGTGCAAGTCCTACCATTTGGCTTTCACCGCCAGAGAGTTCAGTACACATCTTATTGGCTAAATGTAAAATGCCCATTTGTTGTAATAATAGTAAGCTTTTCTCAGCACTGTTTGCTTTGGCAAATAAAGAGTGTGATCCCATATTTAGCGTGGTAATTAATAATTCAACTACTGTGATGGTGGCGGAAATACGGTGATCTTGCGGTAAATAGCCTATGTTATCTAAAGTTAATGGCTTGCCGTGTAATAAAATTTGCTGTGAATGCTGACGTAAATTCTGAGTAATATGTCGCAGTAAGGTTGATTTTCCTGCGCCATTTTTACCAATAATCGCCACCATTTCTCCCGCTGTGATAACAGGCAGTGATAGGTTATCTAAGATTGTTTTATCACCAAATGTGACTGAAATATCATTAATTGTAAGAGCCATTAGAAACGCCCACCTTTTTTAATGATCAAATAGACAAAGAAGGGAATACCAATGATCGACATCACTACCGTTAACGGCAAAATAATACCTGGCATAATGCTTTTACTGGCGATAGAGGCGAGTTCAAGTAGCACAGCACCGACAAGACAAGATGCAGGCAGGAAATAACGTTGATCTTCGCCTAACACCATACGGGCAATATGTGGTGCAACTAATCCGACAAAACCAACGGCGCCTACAAATGAAACCGCGAGAGAGGTGATAACAGAGACTAATAATAGGGTTTTGATACGCAGCCGCTTAACGTTTACTCCCATTGCTTGAGCACGTTCGTGACCAATTTTGAGGGTTGATAATTGCCAAGCATCTTTCATCATAATCAACAGCACAAGCGGTAACACAATTGCAAGCACAGTAATTTTTGCCCAACTGCCGCGATCAAGAGATCCCATTTGCCAGAATACTAATGTTTGTAATTGAGTTTCGCTGGCAACATATTGCATCATGGTCAGTAAGCTGTCGTAAGCAAACATCACCGCAATACCAAACAGCATTACCCCTTCAATAGAAATTCGTTTTACTGATGAAACAGCAGCAATTAAAAATGTGGTTAATAAACACATAATAAATGCCATCAATGCGATTTGATATTGGGCTGGCACGAAGGGGATCGCGATGGCATTAGTGATCACCAATGATGCGCCAAATCCAGCCGCAGCCGAGACTCCAAAGGTATAGGGATCAGCTAAAGGGTTATTTAATGTGGTTTGCATTTGTGCGCCTGCTAACGCTAAGGCGGCCCCGATTAAGGGTGCCATTAGTGCCATTGGCATTCGAATATTCCACACAATAATTTTGCTGGCAATATCACTGGTTTGAGGATGAATCAGGGCGTGAATAACTTGAGTAAAAGTCAGTCCTTGTGAACCAATAAAAATATCAGCAATGACACACACAATACTCAGCACTAAGAAAATAGCCAGCGCCACTTTCTTGTTGCGATTACGAGTATTGTGGGTGTTTAACTCAAGTAACAATGCGCTCATTATTGCATTGCCTTAAAGTTATTCTGGCCAAAGTCGCCACTGACAGTACGATGCCCAAATTGCTTATTCATTTCTTCAAAAGTGTGTTGTGGGTGTAAGTTTTTAAATACGTTTGGATGGATCCATTTCGCAAAATATTCCATCGCGACTAAGTTATAAGGTGAATTATAAAATGGCATATAAATCGAATAGACATTTTTAGTTTGATAAGCACTGACAGCTTGTAACCAATCACGATCCATTAATGCTTTAGTGGCTGTTTTTATCGCAGCAGGATTTGGGTTATAACCTAATGGAATGCCATGAGTGGGCAGGCCTTTATCGTTAATCCAACCTGTGGTCTGCATTATGTATACATCAGGACGAGCGGTAATCACAGTTTCTGGTGACATCTGACCTGTGATCGCTCCTTTAAGTGGTTTATCGGCAATATTAATCGCTTTTAAGAATGGGACGTAAGCCCCCATATTACCGCCAGCAAAGGTACGACAACAAGAATCACTGTAACCTGCTGCACGTTCAATAAATACCCGTTTAGGGGTTAGGTTCGAGTGCTGAGCAATGGTTTGTTCGAGTGCAGTAACGTGATCGAGATAGTAGTGCGCGAATGCTTGTCCTTGTGCGTCTCGGCCAACAGCTTTCGCCACTGTTTCTACCGATTTTACCGTATTCTTGATAGGGTTTTCTCGAAAATCAACTGCAATCACTTTAATGCCTGCCGCCGCTAATTTTTTTAATAAACCGTTATCTTGAGCTAATTTAATATTAGATAAATCAACGATAAATAAATCTGGTTTAGGCTTTAAATTAATGAATCGTTCTGCATCAAATTCCCCTGACTTTATGAGGCCAATTTTTGGTACGTGTTGTAGTGACGGATAGTGTTTTACATAGTTAGCGTACATGCTTGGTGCGGAAAATTGCATATCATCACGTGCAGCGACAAGATGCTTAGCAGCGTCTTGTTGATAGATGATTTCAAGTAATGGAAAAATACGACTGGTTGATAGCGCAATATTTTGTGGCTGGTGGTCAAAGGTAATAGTACGTCCAGCTACGTCAGTCACTGTAACAGGGTAGGTAGCAGCAAAAGAGGTCAGTGGACAAAGAGTAGCTGCACAAATTGTAAGGATTTTTAGCTTAATTTTCACAACGATACCTGTAAAGAATAATTTTCACGAATACTAATGAGAATGGTTATTATTTTGAACTGCAATAAATGCAAACTTACAATTCAAATATAAATGCATATAGTTATCGTTCGTATTATCACTGTGAATTGCTTGAAACCGTGATAAATGATTTGAGATTTAGGTCGCAATATGAAAAAGTCGAGGAACTTATTTTTATAAGCTAAAAAATACAACAATATTGATTATAAAAAAGTTATTACCATTACTAGCATTAATGCTCGGCAGTAATGAGAAGTAACAAAGAGGAAAGACTATGTCATTAGTTATACCAATGGTTATTCTTATGCAGCAGCACCTAGTCGCAGCTGGCAGCACACTTGTTGCCAAAAAAATGCAGTATGATTTGAATATTCGACAGCCTTTCTATGGCGTTAGTCCGGAAAAACGCCATAAAATATTCAAACTCGCGCAAGCACATACCACAATAAATAACGTTGAGGACTATCAGCGGTTATTATTATGGTTATGGTCGGGTATTTATCGAGAAGAGCGTTATTTAGCTTTAGATGCAGGTGAATATTATACCGATTATCAAACATTAGCATCTTTTGATATTTATCTTGAAATGTTAGATACGGCTGATAATGTCGATATTTTAGATCGCCTTGCGAGTAACTTGATAGGTAAGGTGATACTACAACATCGAGATTTAGAACATTACCTTATTCAATGGCGAGAGTCAGATAACGTATGGCTGAAACGAGCATCATTGCTAGCACATTTACATCATCAGCAACAAACCAATGTAACCTTATTAAGTGAAACTATTTTATATCTTGCTGCTGATAAGTCGATGTTAGTTCAACAAGCGATGGGACAAGTATTAAATGCCTACAGCCAAATTGATTTTGATTTTGTTGATAGTTTTATTAAAAATAATGTCGCGCTATTAACGCCGTTGTGTCGACGTGAAGCAAGAAAACTCACAATGATGGTAAATAGCACAGTTAATTAAAATTACAGCTGTTTAAAGGCGTGTTGCTATCTATATTGTGCTTTTTTTGCTAAAACACGTAACCAAATTAACGCCTCATCAATGGTATGGAGGCGTTATTATTTTCTATTGTTTAGTGTGGGTTTTTCAATGCAATTACATCAACAAGACGCAGTCGAATGGCTGTCTTCATTAGCGGATAACAGTATTGATCTTCTGATCACTGATCCTCCATATGAATCGTTAGAAAAGCATCGAAAAATAGGTACTACAACTCGCCTAAAAAACAGTAAGTCATCAAGTAATCAATGGTTTGATATCTTCCCTAATCAACGATTTGAGGCATTATTAGAGCATGCTTACCGTGTATTAAAACCTAATAGCCATTTCTATCTGTTTTGCGATCAAGAAACCATGTTTTACATTAAACCGATTGCTGAACAGGTTGGGTTTAAATTTTGGAAACCGATTGTATGGGACAAAGTCGCCATCGGTATGGGTTATCATTATCGTGCGCGTTATGAATTCATTCTTTTCTTTGAAAAAGGCAAACGTAAATTATCAAACTTATCTATTCCAGATGTACTTGAGTTTAAACGTATCTATCGCGGTTATCCCACAGAGAAACCGATACCATTGCTTGAAACGTTAATTGAGCAAAGCTCTGTTGCCGGTGATATTGTGGCTGATCCTTTTTTTGGCTCGGGTTCAACTTTAGTTGCTGCGCAACGCTTACAACGTCAAGCATGGGGAAATGATATCTCAGACGCTGCTCATCAACATTTGCGTAGCAGAATATAATCATGGTGATGGTTGTGGCTAGATTTAAATGTTTGATAGGAAAGTAGTGGATGAAAAACTTTGATATAAATTTATTACGCATATTGAATGTATTGCTAGAAGAGCAAAGTGTGACGGCAGCTGCGGCGCGACTGCATTTGAGTCAGTCAGCTGTTAGTAAGCAATTAGCTAAATTACGCCAAACATTTGCCGATCCTTTGTTTGAACGTACACCCTATGGTTTGCGACCAACACCTAAAGCATTGTTATTATCGGATTCTGTGTCTGATATTTTACAGCAGGTTAATCAGCTGACACGGGCTGAAGCGTTTGATCCAGCGCTGAGTCAACGTCAGTTTCATATTGATCTAGTAGAAACTGCTTATTCATTAACTTACCCGCGTTTTATGCCACAACTGCTACAGCAAGCGCCTGATATTGGCCTAACCAGTAAAACTTGGAATGATGATAGCTTACAGCGTTTATTACGTTGTGAAATTGATTTTGGGATTGGTATTTTTGAGTGGGACGAGCGTTCATCCAGTCATTATCGTCATGTACCCTCATCATTGAATTATATTGAGTTAGCACGTGATTATCCGGTATGTTTAATGCGTAAAGGACACCCTGCATTAAATGAACCTTGGAATCTGGATGTTTTTTTAAAATATCGTCACTTACAAGTCAGTATTGGTGGTCTTAAACGTTGGCTATTGGATGAGATATTAGCGCTTGAACATAAAAAACTTGATAATGCCGTTAATATGACCGATTGCTATGCAGCGATAAAACTGTGTGAGCAAAGTGATTTATTGATGTGTTACCCTTCAGTATCGGCATTAGCAATGATCGAGAATACCGAACTTGTTAGCCGTCCTATACCGATTGAGTTAGAGCCTGGTGGCTACCTTTTATTGTGGAATAAACATTTTGATTTAGATCCGAGTCATCAATGGCTACGTCAATTAATTACTCAGGGCATGAAAACAGTAAAATAAAGCCTCACAAATGAAAAATTATTGACAATGTTCAATAACATAAGCTACTAGAATATTACATTTAACGGCGTATCTTATTCAAATAGATCGTTTCTATTATTAAACAAGATTAAAAATGAGTTTTATCGTTATATATTAGCGATAGAACGTTTATTTGTTTTTATGAATAAATAATAACGTTATCGAAATAAAATAAACATGTGGTTTTATAACAGCATATTTTTAAATAGTTATATTGCATTTTCGTTTTATTTTGTTGGCTATTGGAATACAAATATTCATTTTGGATTCATTTTCATTGATTAATATAAAGCTATTGATTGCACTATTTATACACTCAGTTTTTAATTACTTTTAAGTTATATAAATAGACATTAGAGGTTTATATGAAACGTTTAGCGGTGGCAATTTCAGGTATCATTGCTATTACCTGTTTAAGTACAGCAGCGTGGGCTGATTCTAGTATCAAAACGATCAAAGTTTATGAAAACCCAAGCGTCACTTCTACAGTTGTGGAAACAATAAAATCAGATGTGCCATTAATGACTATTTACCAAAATAATGGTTGGGAAAAAGTAGGCGATGCAACCAATGGTAATACTGGTTGGATCCAAAGTGTTGATCGACAAATGATAGCTAAGGCAAATACTAAGCTATTACCAGATCAAACCACGAATACTGTAAAAACCAAAGATGGCGAAAAGAGTGTGACCAAAGGTGTTCTACAAACGCCACAGGGGCCATTTCATTATGAAATAGTGCAATTCCAAGGTAATAGTCATAATCAAAAAGAGAATAAGAAATTTTTTGATGCGATGCAAAAACAGCAACTTGAAATGAATCAAGCGTTTGCAAACACTTGGAACACCATAGCTAATCCAAGTGATTTTAATACTATGCAATCTAACATGATGAAGTTAATGCAACAGCAACAACAGCAAATGTTAGCGATGCAACAACAATTTAAGCAAGCAGGCATAACATCACCTACACAAGTTAAATTAAATACCCATGTTGCAACTCCTGCTAAAGATACTGGAGCGACAGTTGCTACGCCAGCAGCTGCGGCGGCAACCACGACTAAATAAAGCCATTGTATTATCCAGTGAATTTTAGTGGATAATACAATCTGACCAACCCTCTATTAATATTCTCGTTAATAGAGGGTTTTTTATTATTTATTGGTTTATGTCATCGTGATGATGGTCGCTTGAGTACATATTGCGTATGCTGTTGGTTTGGGTTAGTAGGTATAAATAATGATCACAGATATTCATTGTCACTTAGAGTCTGTCGCGCCTGAAAGCTTGGCCGCTTTTATTGCTGCAGGTAACAACATTGGTGCTGTATCGATGACACTTGAGAGCGCACAGCAGCTACTGAAGTTAAAGCAGCAATATCCTGATGCGATTGCATTATTTTTAGGTGTTCATCCGGAAGTTAGCGCAGATGAAACCATGATAGAAGCGGTGATAGCCTTGATCCATCAGCATCATAATTTGCTCAGTGGTATTGGCGAAATTGGTATCCCGTTTTTTTATCTTGATGACAAAACGGTGATCGAAAAGCAGCAGTTAAAACAGCAGGGCGCACAATTAATGGCTCGGTTTGTTGCTCTAGCTGCTGAGTATGATTTACCCGTCAATCTTCATGTGGTGGAAGATGATATCGAATTAGCACTGCCAATATTGCAGCAATATGGTATCGAAGGAGCGTTATTTCATTGGTACGAAGGCTCTGAAATACAATTAGCTCAACTACAGCAATGTGGGCATTTTGTTTCAGCGAGTCCGTGGATCTTTGTCGATGATCATTATTGGCAATTTGTGCAAACCATACCATTATCAATGTTGTTAGTTGAATCTGATGCGCCATGTAAATATAACGCTGAAAAAGGAGATCCAAGTATGGTGGTGAATGTCGTTGCAGCACTAGCCAAGCACCATCAAATATCGATTGAGCAGTTAAGCAACATATTAGCTGCTAATACTTGCCGTTATTTGAGAAAGTCGCTGTAAATAGCGATGCAGTTACCTTGATAGTTTCAACAGCAGTCTATTTTTATATAAAGCGGACGAATAACAGCGTAGGATGAACCAAATATAAAAAATAGGGTGCACCTAGGTGCACGAATAGAAAATTATGCAATTAACAGCAAAAGCCTCACAAAATCGCGCTTTACTTATTTCAATCCAAACCCCGCAATTTAAAGGTGATGAAGCAAAAGCGTCACTGGCTGAATTAGCCCGTCTTGTTACCACACTTGGTTTTAAAGTTGTTGGCACCCAATCACAAAAACTCAGTTCAACCCAACGCATGAATGTGCTTGGTTCCGGTAAAATGGCAGAAATAGCCCACCTGACTGGCAATCAAGGCATAGTAGACGATTTCGATGATGACGATGACATTGTCGATGAAATGCTTTTTAGTGAACTACCGTCTGAAGATTTACCTTTTGGTAGTGCTGATGTTGTAGTATTCGATTGTGATTTAAGCCCATCACAATTACGTAATGTTGAAAATCAACTCGGTGTTGAGGTTTTTGATCGTACCGGTATTATTATTGAAATATTTAGTCGTCATGCGCGTACTCGAACAGCACGGCTACAAGTTGAAATTGCCCGCCTTAATTATTTAGCGCCACGCCTGCGTGAATCAACCAGTGGCAATAAAGAGCGTCAAATGGGTAAAGGTGCGGGTGAAACCACTCTTGAGCTCGATCGTCGTAAAATACGAGACCAACTCGCTGAGTTAAGACGTGAACTTGCTAGTGTTCAAAATGAACTTAAAGGTCGTCGTGCTCAACGTTCAGAACTTTTCTGCGTTGCGTTAGTCGGTTATACCAATGCGGGTAAATCATCAATGATGCGCGCTTTAACCGGCAGTGAAGTGTTAGTGGAAAATAAATTGTTTGCGACGCTAGATACTACTGTGCGTGCGTTACAGCCGATTACTCAGCCACGTATTCTTGTGTCAGATACGGTTGGTTTTATTAAGAAACTGCCACATGACTTAGTGGCGTCGTTCCACTCAACATTGGCAGAAGCGCATGATGCTTCTTTATTGTTATATGTGGTTGATGCCTCTGATGCTTCTTTCCGTTCGCAACTTGATGTGGTTCATGAAGTGCTACATGAAGTCGGCGTGGATGATATACCTAAACAATTAGTACTAAATAAATCTGATCAATTGAGTCTCGAGCAACAACAGGCATTAATGGCTGAGTTTCCTGATGCGATCATGACATCGACCCGTAATCCGGCTGATATTACTAAACTGCATCAATATATCGTCAGTGTGGCGCAAGACGAGATGGTGGAGGATGAAATTATCGTTCCTTATACTGCTAACGGTATTATCGGCGAAATTCGTTCAAGTATGAGTGTGACTAAGGAAGAATATGAATATGAGCATATTACTTTCACTGTTCGCTCTAATCCAATCAACTTAGCGCGCCTTAAAAAGCAAATGCAAAATAACGACTAATCAATAAGCGCCGTAATCAATAACCGAATGATTGGGTTAATAGATTGCGGCGTATTTAATAACAGGGTCAATAACTGTGGCGTTGTTCTACCGCTACGCTAATAACGGATTGATCTTTTGTTGCTCAATAATACCGCATTGAACCAAGAGCTTTTTCTCATTCGCTGTTAACCGTTGACGGAAGAACAGTAATGTCGTCAGTATATCGATAACATCATTATATTCGGTTGGGTTTAACAGGCTTAAACTTTGTAATAACAGCGTCGGTGATTCAATGTCTGTCAGTGTTATTGGCACCTGCTTATAAATCTCGTCATAAAACAATTCTAAATTGACATCACATTCTTGCTTATAGCTTTGGCGTACGGCAATACTACGTAATAGGGCAGTGCGATAAGTTATCGAGATCTGCTTTTGTTGGTGATGTGCTATTTGGTTCAGTACATAAATTCGCGCTGAAATCCGTAATCTTACTTCACGTAGGGCTTTTTGCTGGACCCATGCATCCCAAAATCCGGTAATTAAGGTTGAAATTAATGGAATATAAACCCGCACGCTGCTGCGAGACATTGATTTTTGTAAGATTGCTTTGATTAAAAAATTACTCAGAATATCTTTACCTGAATAAAGAGCAACTTTGATATAACGAAACTTACTGAGTTCTTTATAAGGTTTAATACCATGAATATTATCAATGGGTTCAGAGAGTTCCATCACTGCGCGGACTAATGAGGCTTTCATTTTGTCACAGAAGTGATTTTCAGCACTGGCTCGGTTAATAAGCAATGCTGTTGTCATAAAACCGATTTCAAAGAGTAGCAGTAACTCTAAGCCAATAAAGACAATATTGAGCAGTAAAAGCTTAATCAGATTATCCCATGCTAACCAATTCTCACCTAAGAGTTCAAGATAAATTTCAAATGCAACAATAACAAATGTTGTCGTGAAACCAATCAAGAATGATAAGCCAACACAAAGCTGACAGAGCTTTTTATCTGATATGTGTGTAAACAGTGGTTGTTGGCGCTTAAGGTGTTTTTCAACGCGGCGAATGCCCCATTGTTCAATTTTATGTTCAATCATAGCGGGTAAAAATTGGACTCACAATTTAGTCTAGAAATAACGCAACAGGATGATTGCTGCGTATTCTAAATCGAGTTTGGTTAAAGGCGCACCAATTTTAGTGAATTATTTATAGGATCACACAAAAGTGATTTTATTGGCAATAATTAGGCGATTGATCTCGTTAATATGAGCGATTATTAACTCATTTTTGCTCTTTATCTCCACCTTTAAAGCCTAAAAATGACAATTGCTTTTTAGCCGCAGCTGGTGGCGTATAACGACTATCGCCATCATTTTCTTCAACAACGGGGTGGCTCGAAACGGGCAGTAATCGAAAAATAGCAAAGCCACCTTCTTTACGAACAAAAGCAATTTGACGATTAAGTAACTTATCATTTTCACTGGTAGCTGCTAATGTTTGATCTTTTATTAATGCAAGTGGAGCGATCATGGCTTGGCAGTGATAGATCTTGTAACTGTAATCAGTAAATAAGCGGCAAGGTGCATCAAGAGTGAAAGTTTCCCCTGGAAGCAGATGGCGACTGTTTTCTACTGCGCGGTTGATATCCATGATATTTGCAGCAAATGCACAAGAGGTGGTAAAGCTGATACCTGTAATCACTAACAAGCTGGTAGTCATGATTTTTTTCAGCATGGTTGTTCCTACTGCTAATCTAAGTTGAATGCAAAAAGCCAATATCTTGGAATGATAACATTCGTTGATATTGGCTTCATTATAGAATGCGTTTAATTTAGTGTAGGTTAAGCTGCTGCAAACTCATTAAGCAATTCTTTCTGACGCTCACTAAGGTTAAGTGGTGTTTCAATGACTAGTTGAACAATTAAATCACCAGTGTTGCCTTTACGATCAGTAACGCCTTTGCCTTTAAGGCGGAATTTACGGCCGTTTTGAGTACCTTCAGGTATTTTCAAACTAATAGCACCGCCTAAGGTATTCACTTCCACTTTTCCGCCCAATGCTGCGGTAACAAAATCAGTGGTTGCTTTACAAAGTAAGTTATTGCCTTCGCGCGTGTAACGAGGGTGTGGAAGGATATTCATTTGAATATAAACATCACCTTGACTACCGCCGTTAATACCCGGATGACCTTTACCTGTTAAGCGAATACGACCGCCATCTTCGATACCTGCAGGGATCTTGATATTAAGTTTTTTATTGGTTTGAGTGCTGCCTTCAAACACGGGTAAATCAATAACTCGCGATGCGCCACTGATAGCATCTTCAAGATCGATTTCCATGGTGTATTGAAGATCTTCACCTTTTTGAGGGCGAGTAGAGTGACGACTACCGAAACCGCCACGACCACCACGTGCATTAGAGAACATGTCACCAAAAGCACCGCCAAACATGTCTTCAAAATCGCTGTAGCCACCTTGCTGACCAAAACCTTGATGGCCTCCGCGTTGACCACCGCCCATACCTGGATTTTCAAACGCATTATGACCAAATTGGTCGTAAGCAGTGCGTTTTTCTTTATCCATTAAAATCTCATAGGCTGCCTTTACTTCTTTGAATTTATCAGCAGCGGATGGATCATTTGGGTTTTTATCCGGGTGGAATTTCATTGCTAGCTTTTTATAAGCTTTCTTAATTTCTTTCTCAGAAGCAGTTTTGGCGACACCAAGAACTTCATAAAAATCGCGTTTTGACATTGGTAACACCTCTTATCCCTATCGGGACAACTATCTGGAACATTCTAAATCATCTAATTAAGCCTATAATAACCAAAAACAGCTCCACACTTAAATGGTTAATGATTTAAAAAGGCACAGATAGTTAGCCTAATGGGATTCTCTCTTATTGTGATCGTCGAAAAGGGCGAGAGATTAAGATCTCTACGCCCATTGTTATTGTGAAGTTTTTACTATGTGCTGTTGATTACGGCATAGCCAGTTATCGATACAGTACAATAGTGTCTTACTTCATTTCTTCAAACTCAGCATCGACAACGTCATCATCTTTCGCTGTTTGTTGTTGGTTAGCGTCAGATTGTCCTTGAGGATTTGCTTGGGTTTGAGCCTGAGCATGTTCCATTATTTTTTGTGCCGCAGCCATTAACGCTTGCGTTTGAGTATCTATCGCGGCTTTATCATCGCTAGATTTAACCGCTTCAAGTGCTGTGATGGCTGCTTCAATATTAGCTTTTTCTGCTTCAGGGAAACTTTCACCTGCTTCAGTTATTTGCTTACGGGTACTGTGAATTAATTGGTCAGCTTGGTTACGGGCAATCACTAACTCTTCAAACTGTTTGTCTGCGTCTTTGTTAGCTTCTGCTTCTTGAACCATCTTTTCAATTTCAGCATCCGTCAAACCACCTGAAGCTTGGATGGTGATTTTTTGTGCTTTACCTGTTGCTTTATCTGTGGCTGATACATTTAAAATACCATCCGCATCTAAATCAAATGTCACATCAATTTGCGGCATACCACGTGGTGCAGCTTGAATACCTTCAAGGTTAAACTGACCTAATGACTTATTATGTGTCGCTTGTTTACGCTCACCTTGAAGAACATGGATCGTTACTGCATTTTGGTTATCTTCAGCAGTCGAGAACACTTGATTCGCTTTTGTTGGAATAGTTGTGTTCTTATCAATCAAGGTTGTCATCACGCCACCCATGGTTTCAATACCAAATGACAGCGGTGTTACATCAAGTAATAGCACATCTTTAACATCACCCGCTAAAACACCCGCTTGGATAGCTGCACCCATAGCAACAGCTTCATCTGGGTTAACGTCTTTACGTGGCTCTTTGCCAAAGAAATCGGTCACTACTTTTTGTACCATCGGCATACGTGTTTGACCACCAACCAAGATAACATCAGTAATATCACTTATGTTCAAGTTTGCATCTTTTAAAGCTAATTTTACAGGCTCTAGTGTGCCTTGTACTAGGTCTTCAACCAGTGATTCCAATTTTGCACGTGTGATCTTAACATTCAAGTGTTTAGGACCTGTTGCATCTGCTGTAACGTAAGGTAAATTGACATCAGTTTGTTGTGCTGATGATAATTCGATCTTCGCTTTCTCAGCCGCTTCTTTTACACGCTGCATTGCCAGTGGATCATGTTTAAGGTCGATACCTTGATCTTTCTTAAATTCATTTACTAAGTAGTTAATTAGACGAGTATCAAAGTCTTCACCACCAAGATGGGTATCACCATTGGTTGCTAATACTTCAAAGGTTTGCTCGCCATCAACGTTATCAATTTCAATAATCGAAATATCAAACGTACCACCACCTAAATCATAAACCGCAATCACGCTATCACCAGCTTTTTTATCAAGACCATAAGCCAATGCAGCAGCTGTTGGTTCGTTGATAATACGCTTAACATCAAGACCTGCAATACGACCGGCATCTTTTGTTGCTTGACGTTGAGCATCATTAAAGTAAGCAGGTACAGTAATAACGGCACCAGTAACTTTTTCACCTAAGTATTCTTCTGCTGTTTTTTTCATTTTCTTCAATATTTCAGCAGAAACTTGTGGTGCTGCCATTTTTTGGCCTTTTGCTTCAACCCATGCGTCACCATTATCTGCTTTTACAATTTTGTAAGGCATGATATCAAGATCGCGTTGGATCTCGTCATCTTCAAAACGACGACCAATTAAACGCTTAATTGCAAATAAGGTATTTTCAGGGTTAGTCACTGCCTGACGTTTTGCTGGCTGTCCGACTAAGGTTTCACCATCAGTGTAGGCAATAATTGATGCTGTGGTACGCTCACCTTCCGCATTTTCAATAACACGTGCAGTATCACCGTCTAAAACAGCAACACAAGAGTTAGTTGTACCTAAGTCAATACCGATAATCTTACTCATATTTAATATCCTTTGCGTGCCAGATTGATTAGTTTTTCTTATTCGAACAGCGGGTTATTAATGTGCCGTTAAGAACCATGAAAATCGTTCATGTAATTCTTTGGAATAGTAAGAATCAATCTAACTAAATTTTTTAAATAACCCATAATAGGGTTGAATAGTGACGGAGCTATTAGGTCATTGCCCAAATAGTGGCGATATTGATGAAGCTAATAGCTCAACGTTATTACTAGAGGAGCACTGATAATGGCGAGCTTTACTCGGCCGTTGGTGCTACTGATGCTGATTGTCCAATCGTGATTTTACGTGGTTGCATCGCTTCTGGTACTTCACGGAAAAGATCAATATGTAGCAGACCATTTTCAAGATTAGCACCAACAACGCTTACGTAATCAGCAAGTTGGAATTTACGTTCAAAGTTACGCTCAGCAATACCCTGGTAAATAAAGTTCTTGTCTTCTTCTGGTGCACGAGTACCAGTTACAACAAGCATATTCTCGTTTTGAGTAAGATCTAAACGCTCTTCAGAAAAACCTGCAACTGCCATAGTGATACGGTAGTTGTTCTCATCTGTTTGTTCGATATTGTACGGAGGGTATCCGGCTGCTTGGGTTTTAGTATTGCTTGCTTCAACAAGATTAAACAAGCGATCAAAGCCAATAGCATGACGGTATAGGGGAGTGAAATCTACATTACGCATAAAAACTATCCTCAATAATAAGCAATAGTCTTAGTTGTTTGTTAAGTATGTCATTAGCGACAAGGTGACTTAACAGCAAACTAAGTGAATCAGTCCGTAATAGGATCTTGATTCGATATATAAAGTGCTAATAAGGCATTCCCTAATAAGGCGAATCTTAGTAGCGGTTTGAACTCCATCTGGCAGTTCATGTAATTAATATATGCTTCCGGTGGTGAGTCGTCAACACTTTTTGATTAGATTTTCTAATGTTTTTTGGCGGTTTTTTCTAACGTTTTGATTTTTAAAAAATATCCGCGCTAAAATATTGTATTGCGTTTTATTAAATAGGTGTCTTGGTTGATAATCCATCCGCATTTCACCGTATTCTCATCCTTGTTTAGTAATAGATGAGGGCAAAAAAAACCTTTTCAAGCGTTATAAGTAGAGAAATTTTACAGGTGAGTATTGCACTATGATTTATGTGGTGTTGATTGCAGTAATCAAACGCTAAGCATGATAAAAACTAATAATAGCTATATTATCAATTGGTTAAGAATACTTATTTAAATGCTATGATGCAGTAATACGAGTGATTATTGATATGTCTGAAACCTTGATTCCTAATATTGTTGAGTTTATGGCGGCGGTTGACCCATTTGATAAGCTCGATCGAAAAACATTGCGTGATATCGCTGGAATGATCACTATTCGCTATTTTGGTAAGGGAGAGGTGATTGACTTACAAGAAAGTGATCAACTGTATTTATTGCGAACAGGGGCTGTTGAACAGCGTAACCTTGATGGTAGCTTACGAGCTAAATTAGCTGCAGAAGACTTTTTTGGATTTTCTCGATTAACTCAGCAAGAGACGAATATCGCGAGTGATCCTTATACCATTACCGTTATTGAAGATGCGTTAATTTATTGTTTGTCTATTAACACATTACTAGCCAAATTAAATGATCAGCCGAATGCTTTAGCTCATTTTGCATCACATGCGCAAAGTCGACTTCAGAGTGGATTAAATGTTGTATGGTCACAACATGAAAAAGGATTATTTTTTAAACCGATTATTGAGGTACTTAATTCACAAATCGTGTTAGTTGAAAGTACCCAAACCATTCAAGCTGTCGCAATGGCAATGCGGGTTAATGCTAATTCTTCGTGTGCTTTTATTATGCATAAGAATGATTTTATTGGCTTAATTACCGATAAAGATATGACTAAACGGGTGGTGGCTGGCGGTATACCTATTACAGAGCAGATCACTGCAGTGATGACGGAGATGCCTTATACCGTTAACCGTGACGACTTGGTGATCAAAGCTGCTGCATTGATGATGCAACATGGTATCAAAAACATTCCAGTGGTTGATAACGGATTGCCAATTGGGGTCATTACACCATCAGATTTAGTTCAAAATCATCGTATTCAAGCGATCTTTTTGATCGATAAAATTAATAAGATTGAACGGTTAGAGCAGCTGGCGGCATTTACGATTGAACGACAAGCTATTTTTGAAGCTTTAGTTGAAGCAAGAGTTGCTATTAATGTTATTGGTCAAGTAATGGCAATGATTATGGATGCTTACAATCGCCGTTTAGTGATGATGGCTGAAGCGTATTTAGGCGCTGCTCCTTGTGATTATTGCTGGATAGTAGCGGGCTCTCATGCGCGAAATGAAGTACATATGCTGTCTGATCAAGATCATGGCTTAATTTTAGCGAATAACGCGACCAATGCAGATAAGGTATATTTTCATCATTTAGCTATGTATGTCAGTAAAGGGATGGCGTTGTGTGGTTACGAGTTATGCAGTGGGCGTTTTATGGCCGTTACTCACAAGTGGTGTCAGCCATTAGCGGTGTGGCAAGCGTATTATCAAAAGTGGGCAGTAAATCCTGAATATGATTTATTGCTTGAAATGAGTGTTTTTCTCGATAGTCGCTATATTGCAGGAAACCCACAGTTAGCCAATGAGTTGCAAACATGTATGTGTCAGCAATTGGTTAACAATGCGCGGCTAATATCTGCTCTTGCTCGCAATGCATTAGCACAAAAGCCACCACTGAGTATTTTTAGAAATTTGGTTTTAGTTAAAGAGGGCGAAAATGCCAATACTCTTGATATAAAAGCAGCAGCCTTGAGTATTATTGTTAATCTAATACGGGTGCAATATTTGCAATTAGTATCACGATTATTCAGTACTGATAGCAGTGTGGACTATAAAACGAACACCGAAGAGCGATTACAATTACTGTTAACGCATAAAGTAATTAATGAAGCCACGTTTAAAGACTTATTAGGGGCGTTTCAATTTATCACTCAGATCCGTTATAGCCATCAACTTCAAGCATTACAGCAAGGTAAAATACCTAATAACCATATTAATCCAAATGCGTTTAATAGTTTTGAACGCACACATTTACGTGAAACGTTTAAGTTGATTAGCCGTTATCAAGAAATAATGAAGATGAAGTATTGCTAATGGAGGCTATTAAGAAAGGATTATTTAAGTGGTATCGGTATCAATGGTGGCAACGCTTATTTGGTGATCATCTACGTGATTTACATCAGCGTAGAATGACTTTATTGCAACAATCCCCTGATTTACCGCCACCGATTAAAGCATTATTCAGTGCGCCGTTACCGCAGCCATCAAGCTTGATTAATCAATGGCCATTACTCGCGCTTGATTTTGAAACCACAGGCTTTGATCCTCTGCAAGACCAGATATTATCGGTGGGTTATGTGGCAATGACAGCTAATACCATTGATATGAGCACATGTGTCAGTGAATTTGTTAACTCTGATGCGATCATCAAACCTAATAGCGCGGTTATTAATCATATTGATCATGAGATGTTATTACAGGGCTTAGCCTTAGATGAGGTGATGACGCGAATGTTGGTTGCTTTAACTGGCAAAATTGGTGTCGCTCATGGTTGCTTTATGGAGCAAGGTTTTATAAGTGCTTATTTACAGCATAAATATCACCTCAATGATTGTCCGTTGCTGTGGCTAGATACGCTGCCATTGTATCAATCTTTATACAGTAACCAAATATCACATCAGGATGCACGTTTAGGCTCTGCTCGTCAGCGTGTAGGTTTACCTGAATATCAGGCCCATCATGCATTATTTGACGCTGTGGCCTGTGGAGAACTTTTAATGGTACTCATTCATAAAATTTACGGTAATAACGTGCCTAATTTAATCCAATTATTAAAGCGATACTAAAGCTAATATCTGTTAATTATATATATAAACATCACACGATGCGCACATGATCTACACTGAAATTAAAGCGAAATTTCGTTTTGGTTTGCTAGTAAGGGATTAGATAGCATGAATGTTTTTATCCGGCGTTATTTACCGGTGATGATTTTATTGTTATTTGTGGCATTGTCGGTTGGGCTATTTTTAAATCGTTCCCAGCCTCAGCAGAAAGTTGCTGAGGCGATCATGCCTGTGCTTGAAGTAGTGGCAATTAAAAAACAGCAGTATCCGTTTGATATTAATTCTTATGGTATGGTGCAGCCTAAGCATCAGGCAGAAATTGTCGTACAAGTTAGCGGTATTGTTGATCGTGTAGCAACGCTATTTGCTGTGGGTCAATTTGTTCGCAAAGGTGATATTTTAGCGTATTTAGATGACGATGATTATCACGCCGATCTTGCTCAAGCACAGGCAACATTAGCGCAAGCGAAAGCATTATTAGAGCAAGAAATTGCACGTGGGATTGTAGCAAAGAAAAGTTTACGAAATATTGCGACGGCTAAGCAATCAGCATTAGGGTTACGTATTCCACAACGGCAACAGCAACAGGCGAATGTTAAATTTGCACAAGCAGCGCTAGCTCGTGCTCAACGTAATGTTACGCGTACAATAATTACCGCGCCCTTTGATGGTTTAATTACCGAAAAGCATATAAATGTTGGTAGCCACGTTAATATTGGTGAACAACTAGGTATGATATATGGCACTGATACAGCTCGGATTCGGCTGCCAGTTACACCACAAGCTTTTTCCTTTATTGATGCAAATCCGCTTAATACTAGCGTTACTCTCTCCAATCAACCTCATGCTCAAACAGTGCAACAGTGGAGCGCTCGTTTTATTGGCACAGAAGAGGTTATCGATCCACAAACTCGAATGATTTACCTGTTGGTTGATGTTGCTGATCCTTACCAATTGACTTTGCCTCATCAACAACGCACTGAGGTGTTAAATTTTGGCTCCTTTGTGACCGCAAAAATTGCAGCAAAACCGATTGCCAATGCGGTGCGATTACAGCGACATATGATCAGGAATGAACATGTGGTGTTAGTTGGTGCTAATGGACGAACCCAAATACGAAAAGTTGAAATTGCGCGAACAGATCTTGAGCATGCCTATATAAGTGCCGGATTAGATGAAGGCGAATTAGTGTCAATAACTTGGCCTGATAATCACCTTGAAGGGACTGCTGTTACAACAGTATTAAATCAGCCGCTATTGAGACCGACTGATTTGAAACAGCAACCCGCACTTACGGTTATTCATTCTAAGGTTGCAGATAACGGGGAGTAGGGAATGGAGCCATCAGGGATCATTGCTTGGTTTACGCGCAACCATGTCGCAGCTAATTTATTAATGTTATTGGTCATTATTGGTGGCTTATTTTCAGTCAAACTGATTAATAAAGAGATATTTCCTGCCTTTGGTACCAATAAAATAACTATCTCTAGCCAATATACCGGGGCTGCTGCCGCTAATATCGAGCAAGGGATCATTATTAAAATAGAGCAAGCGGTTGATGATATAGCCAATATTAAACGGGTTACTGCAATTGCAAACCAAGGCACCGGAGTTGTAACACTAGAGCTCGATAATGACGCCGATGTTGATAAGGTATTAGATCAAGTAAAACAACGTATTGATGCTATAACGACCTTTCCTGCGCAAATGGAGCCACCGTTGATTCAACGCGCAGAGTTCATGAGTAATGTGATGTTTTTATCATTATATGGTGACTTAAGTGATCGACAATTAAAACGTTATGCGCAAATAGTTAAAGAAGAAATTATTCAGCAAACCAGCGCCACATCAGTCAATGTTACTGGGGTAAAAAATGATGAAATCGCCATTGAAATTCCTGCTCAGCAGTTACGTAATTATAACTTAACCATTGAACAGGTTGCGCAGACGGTACAGCAACACTCACTCGATTTACCCGCAGGAACGATAAAAGCACAAGATGGCGATGTATTAGTACGTACCACCGAACAGCTTTATCATGGTGATCAATTTGCTAATATCGTATTGCGTACTAATGCTGATGGCAGTCAATTGCGTTTATTGGATTTGGCAACGGTCACTGATGGTTTTGTCGAGAACACTGTATTAAATCGCTTTAATAAACAACGCGCTGCCGTTATACAAATTCGTAACCTTCCTAACCAAGACGCGACGCTAATATCGCAACAAATAACAGATTATGTCACCAATAAGAAAGCGCAATTGCCGCCAGGTGTATACATAGATACATGGGCCGATATGTCGCATTACTTAGAAGGACGGCTCAATATGATGCTGTCTAACATGCTGTATGGCGGGTTATTGGTATTTATTATTCTGGCGTTATTTTTAGAAATGAGATTGGCGTTCTGGGTATTATTAGGATTACCATTTTGTTTTTTAGGTACACTACTCTTTATGCCATTAGAGAGTATTAATATATCAATTAACTTATTGTCGTTATTTGGTTTTATTTTAGTTCTAGGGATTGTGGTTGATGATGCAATTGTAGTTGGTGAAAGTGTTTATTCTGAAGTAGAGCAGCATGGGCAAACTATAAACAATGTTATTAAAGGCGCGCAACAAGTGGCGATCCCCGCTACCTTTGGTGTTTTAACCACGATAGCGGCCTTTGTGCCGATGTTGTTGTCAGATAACCCACGCACCGAATTTTTTAAAGCTATTGGATGGGTGGTTATTTTATGCTTAACCTTTTCGTTAATTGAATCGAAACTGATTCTACCTGCACATTTAGCCCGTTCTCGCTTAGCTCAACCATCGCGGTGGAATAATCCATTATTGCGTATTAAATTACGCTTTAATCAGGCGGTAAATCGGTTTATTGATGTTCATTATCGACGTTTTATTATGACTACTATTGCGCATCGGTATAGTGTATTAGCCACTTTTGTTGGTGTGTTGTGTTTAGCATTGGCGTTAGTGTTCAGTGGTCAATTACGGTGGGTGTTTTTTCCTAAATTGCCGTCTGATTATATTCAAGTATTGGTGGAAATGAACGATTCCAATTCAACAGAAAATAATATTAAGGTGATAAATCAATTAGAACAGGCTCTTTATCAAACAGATGAGGAAATTTATCAGCAGCAAGGTATTCATGTTATTAAACATAGCTTCGTTAATATGCAAGACAGTAACGACATGTTTGTACTGGTTGAGTTAGAAAAAAGTGAAAGCTTACCGATAACGAGTTTTGATATTTTAGAACAATGGAAAGGCAATATTCCGCCCTTGGTTGGAGTAAAAACAATTTCTTATGAAGCTTCAATCGACCGTCAGAAAAGTGATATCCAATATAGATTACAAGGTGATAATAATCAGCAGCTTATGCAAGCGGCAACGCAATTAAAACAACAATTAGCACGCTATCAAGGGGTGTTTAATATTGAGGATGACTTATCAGCTCCGACACAAGAGATAAATATTACGCTAACCCCGATTGGGCAATTATTAGGGTTATCGGTAGCAAGTCTTACCCATCAAGTACAACACGCTTTTCAAGGAATTGAAGTTCAGCGCATTTTACGCAATAACGAAGAAGTGAAAGTCATTGTCCGTTACCCCTTTGGTGAACGTCGTAGTATTGGGGATCTTCAAAATATGCAAGTCACTCTAGCGGATGGCAGTTTAGTTCCTTTTTCGGAAGTAGCAACGCTAACGGTTATTCCTGCGCTTAACAGTATTAATCGAGTTGATAAACGCCGTACGTTGGTGGTAAGCGCTAATATACATAAAGATAAAGTCTCTCCCTCAGAGATATATAGCAAGATTAACAAAGACTATTTACCGCAATTACGTCAACAATATTCAGCGATCACCATTCAATTGGATGGACAAGCAAAGGAAGAGCAACAAACCAAAGGGAGCTTAATTCGAGATGCGGTATTGGCGCTATTTGCTATTTTTGCCCTAATGGCAATACCATTACGCTCATATAGCCAGCCATTGATTGTTATGTCAGTGATCCCATTTGGTATTATTGGTGCGATAGCTGGGCATTATATCGCAGATATTTCACTGAATCTGCTGAGTGTATTTGGTATTTTGGCATTATCTGGAGTGGTGGTAAATGACTCATTAGTGCTGGTGGTGTTTATCAATCGCGCCTTAACACAGGGGATGCCATTATATGATGCTGTTACCGAAGCAGGATGTCGCCGTTTTCGAGCGATTGTATTAACGTCGCTAACAACTTTTTTTGGATTAGCGCCAATATTATTAGAAACTAGCTTGCAGGCACAAATTGTTATTCCAATGGCAACCTCGCTTGCGTTTGGTATTTTATTCGCAACCGTTGTCACTCTAGTATTAGTGCCTGCTTTATATTTAATTTTGAATGATATTAAACGAGGCTATCGACGCTTCTTTAATTACTGGTGGCAGCCATCGTTTGATAAATAGTGTTGCTTAAAAACCGAAACCAAAACCAGCCGCAATACCGGCATTGTGTTGGCTATCATCAGAAGCCGCTAAAGTAACAATGCTATGTTGGCCAACATCAAATTTTCCTCCAATAGCCATTGCAGATTGGTTGCCATAGTTTGCTGCACCCATACCTATCGTGTAATGATAACCTTGTCGCATTGGAATCGAGCTCATAGCCATCGCACTGGCAATACCGGCATTGGCTTGGTTATGTACTTTTTCAATACGATGAGTCAGCAGGTTTACTTTTTGATCTGTGTACTGATTTGCCGCTGATAATGTTGTAACAGCTTGTTGATCGGTATATGTCTTAGCATTGTTTAAGGTTGCGATGTTTTGTTGTGCAACATAGTGTTTCGTTTCCGTAACCGCAATTTGTTGTTGTTTATCCAGATATTGTTTTGCTTCTATGATAGCGTTATTTTTTTGTTGCTGAGTATAAATATGGCTTTGAGTAATTTGTTGATGTAATTGACCCATATTAACGGCATCAGTATTAGCTTTACCATTTGCAACATGTTCTAAACGACGCTGAAGCTTGGCATTACCAAAAGAAACTTGGCCATCGTTTGATTGTGAGCCATTACCAATAGCAATCGAGTTTTTACCTGTTGCTTGAGCATGATCACCTAAAGCAATGGTACTTGCATCAGCAGAGGCATAGTTACCAATAGCAATAGCATGTGAACCTGTTGCCGTACTTTGGATACCTGTTGCCGATGAGGCGGCACCAAAAGCAACAGCGCTGTTGTCGTTAGCATGTGCATTAGTACCGATTGCAATAGATTGGTTATTTGTACTTGATGCGGCTGCACCAATAGCAATTGCTGAATCTTTGCCTGAATCTGTTTTTGCTTGATAGCCAAGAGTAATGTTATGAGACAAAAGGTTTGATGGGCTATGAGCATTGGTAGGTGATGCATAGGTTATTGTTGATGTTGATAACATTGCAAGTACAGCACATGTTTTTTGATAGCTATTCATGATTAGTTCCATATGAAATAAGTGGTAATACTATTTGTTTCATATGGAAAAGTTAGAGCGATAAATAGAATTATATTTACCATTTTTTAAGTAACTATAATCATTATCAATAAGATACCAATAATATAGAAAATAAGCATGAAAATATATTTTTGATATCAATGAAAGCTCAACATGATTATTTTTTGATCTTGATATAATGTTTTTATTGATGTGATAAAAAATATGGGGTTGTTATTTATACAAGATAGAGCTAAAGCTCTAAATTCTATGATTGAGTCTAATTGTAATATAACTAAATAGCTATATTTCTTATCGGTAGGCTTGTTTAGTGTTTGTTTTTATTATTTTTTCTTTGGTTTATTTTTGTCGGATAAACAGGCGCTATAATCATTAAAGCCTTTTTTTTGACATTCAATAACCTTTTGTTTCATTTGTTCTAATTGTTGTCGATCACGTACCGAGTAAATATTTCCATTGAGACAAGATATCGAAATAACGCCATTCGGCTCAAATTGGTAACCTTCAACTTCACTCCCACAAGGATTAAATCCTAACCCTGCATTGACACTCACTTTTGTCGGAATCGTGCGTACGCTTTCAGTTACACATCCAACTAATAATAGTGAAAATAAGCATGTAATAATAAATTGTTTCATAGAATAAACGGTTTTAGAGTGAGAATTAAGGGGCTATAGTATAAATGAAATAAAAATAGATTTCTTGTTCGTAAATAAACCAACATATAATTATAAACATGCAGATATAACTACCTACATGTTTATATTACATTATTGAGTGGTTATTCTTCATCACCATTGATAATAGTAACCGGACCATAATAGTGGTGATGATGATGGGTGGTATGGTGATGGTGATGAGTTTCTTTATGTGCTGCGCCAACACCACCGTGAATATGGTGTCCATGTGATGGCTCATGATCACGATATTGTTGATGATCCTTATCATGCTTGTGTTTTACATCGTCAGAGTAATGGCGTTCCATTGTCTCATGTGTTGATTCTTTTGTTTTTTGAGTTGCCATATAAAAGCCTCTATTTTTTATATTATATCGGGACTCAATAATCGTAGTTCATTTTTTTAAATAAGCGCGATTATCGTGTTTTTTTATATCGTAAAATAAAAATAGTTCTCACGTCATTAGTTAAATTGTTGATTTTTAGTTGTTATTTTTTATTTGTGTTTTTTGAAATATTATGGTGATTATCATTAATCGTATTAAATACAGTCAATAATTAATATTATTGCAATATGGAATTAATGTTTTACATTCAAATTGTTCGCAGAGTAACAGCGTAAGTGCTATAAAGTTGGCTGTTTAACGATGCGGAATACACCATGAATCTCGACGAATTTAAAATATTATCAGTAGTGCTTATTTTTGTGACTACTGTGCTTGCTGGTTTGTATCCGTTTTTTCGTAAATTTAAAACGACGCGACCTTTAGAGTCTCCTGCGGCAGAAGCATTAGCGTCGGGCGTCTTTCTTGGTGCTGGTTTAATTCATATGCTGGGTGATGCCTCAACATCATTTTTAGATCATGGTATTGAATATCCTATTGCTTTTGTATTAGCTGGCTGTGTCTTTTTGCTTCTATTATGGTTTGAACACTTAGGTCGTCGTTTAGATGAACATGGTGATAGTAATAGTCCGGCATTTGCTATTTTAGCGATGATTATTTTATCTATTCATTCGTTATTAGCAGGTACAGTACTAGGATTAAGCGGTTCTATTACCATGATGGTGATGATTCTGATCGCTATTTTAGCGCATAAATGGGCTGCAAGTTTCTCATTAGCGGTTCAATTAAGTAAAAGTCGTTTATCATTGCGCCAGTCTTTATTAATGTTTGGGTTATTTACTTTAATGTTGCCGCTAGGGGTTGCGTTAGGATCGGGTGTTTTAGAATACACCAGCAGTTACCCATTATTAGAGCCTATTTTTTACTCATTAGCTGCTGGTACATTTTTGTATCTCGGCACACTACATGGCTTAAAACAATCTACCATGGTTGATAAATGCTGTGATTTAAAAAACTTCACATTCGTTGTGGTTGGCTTTCTATTAATGGCCGTAGTGGCTATCTGGACTTAAAATAAAAAGGCGACTGAGTAAGTCGCCATTGGTTAATTAATTTGTATGTCGTTAGTGTTATTTCTGTTCAGCTAATAGATCAATAAAGAACGCATATTCTAAGGCATCTTCATGGAGTGCCTTAAAGCGACCTGATGCGCCGCCGTGTCCTGCTTCCATATCAACTTTGAACAACAGACGGTTATCGTTTGTCTTAATATCACGCAGTTTGGCAACCCATTTCATTGGTTCGAAATACTGTACTTGTGAGTCATGTAACCCTGTAGTTACCAATAGGTGAGGGTAGTCATGCGCTGTAATATTATCGTAGGGTGAATAGCTCAACATATAATCGTAATATTCTTTATGGTTTGGATTACCCCACTCATCATACTCGTTAGTTGTTAATGGAATAGACTCATCCAGCATCGTTGTAACGATATCAACGAATGGCACGTGTGCTGCGACACCACAATAAAGTTCAGGTGCTTGGTTGATGATTGCCCCCATTAATAGGCCGCCGGCAGATCCACCCACGGCAAAGATCTTGTCTTTCGCGCCATAGCCCTGCTTGATTAGCGATTGGGTAACATCAATAAAGTCATTAAAGGTATTTTGCTTGGTGAGTTTCTTACCGTCGTCATACCATGGACGTCCCAACATTTCAGAGCCACGAATATGAGCAATCGCATATACAAAACCGCGATCTAATAAGCTTAAACGGGTTGATGAAAAGCTCGGGTCGATAATGGCACCGTATGAACCATAACCATATTGATACAATGGGTTAGTGCCATCTTTTTTGAAGCAATCTTTACGATAAACTAATGATACTGGAACCAATTTACCGTCGCGAGCAGGCACCATTATGCGCTCAGAGCGGTAATTGCTTGCATCAAAATCACCTAAAACTTGTGCTTGTTTTAATACGACTTTACTACCATCACTTAAATTAAAATCATAGTGAGTACCTGGGGTGGTCATGCTTGAGTAATACAGACGTAATTTGTTAGTATCGATCTCTTTATTACCGTAAAGGTAAAGCGTGAATGCCTCATCATTGAACTGTAATTGCTGCTGTTGTTGAGTGTGAAGATCACGTACTGTCACGCGAGTTAAGCCATTTTCACGCTGCTGATAGACTAGATAATCATTAAAGATCTCATAATCTTCCAGCATTGCTCCTTCTTGAGCTGGGATCACATCTTGCCAATGATCTTTATTGCCAATATCAGATGTTGTCACTTTCATTAAGCGAAAGTTAACCGCTTTATAGTTGGTTAAAATATAGAACCAGTTATCTAGTTTAGAAATACTGTATTCTAAGCCTACTTCACGATCTAAGAACGAGATTGCTTGCGCATTAGCATCGTTAGCATCAATAACAGAGACGGCGCTAGTTTCGGTGCTTGAATGCCAAATATAGATAAGTGAATTATCTTTACTTTTACCGATTGAAGTATAAAAAGTTGGATCGGTTTCTTCAAAAATGAGCTGATCGTCTGCTTGTGGTGTACCTAAGCGGTGACGATAAACTTGATAGCCTAATAAGGTTTGAGGGTCTTTATGGATATAGTAAAACGCTTGGTTGTCATTTTGCCAAGCGACAGAGCCACTGGTGCCGGTGATTTCATCAACAAGATATTGACCTGTAGTCAGATCTTTAATCTTAATCGTGTATATACGACGGCTGACAGTATCTTCTCCATAAGCCAATAAATTTTCATTAAGGCTAACGCTTAAACTAGATACATCATAGTAGTCATGCTTTGATGCGAGATGGTTAAGATCGAGTAATACTTGCTTATTTGTGCCTGTAAAATCAGTTGTACGAACAGAAATAGGGTACTCGTTATCACCTGATACTTCGCTTGAATAATAATAACTGCCTTGCTTTACAGGAACCGTATTATCATCTTTAACAATACGTCCTTTTAATTCATCAAATAATGTTTTTTGTAGACCTTTGGTGTGCGCCATCACTGCGTCGGTATAGCTATTTTCAGCATTAAGATGCGCGATGATCTCAGGATCCGTTCGGCTGTCATCTCTCATCCAATAATAATCATCAATACGGGTATCGTTATGAATACGCATCTCATGAGGGATCTTTTTAGCAACAGGTGCAATAACGGTTTGATTGATGTTGCCATCATGAGCTGTCGCTGATGTTGTGTCGTTCACAGTGTTGTCCTTTTGTGGCAACTGAATGGAATAAAACCACTCAGTAAGACCAATAGATACAGCAATATTATTTGCTTTGATGATAATAATCTTGGGGCGAATAAGCGTTTTTTCAATCCTCACTTCGACAAAACAAAAGCTTAATAATTACGCAAATACACAATAATCATTGTTGGTCTATGAAAGAGCATAGCAAGATGGTAATTGATGTTTTCATTATTGAATATCTTACAATAAGATTTTGATTTTTAAGTAATTAAGTGATTGTGTGGGTATTTGTTGTTTCATGTTGTGAGAATGAATAAAAAACCACAACTAAACGTGATCTTTATCATAAAAACGATCAACGAATTATTTATGATGAAAACAATATAAGTTATCTGATTGTAATAAAATGAAAAAAAACAGTGTTATTGCGATAGGTGTACTTGTTTTAGCTGGACTTATCGGTGCGAGAGATTTGTATACAACGCTATACCCACAACATGTGGTAAATATTAATGGTAATACATTGAATTTAGGACAGGTTTACTCTCAGAATTTATTGTCAACTGTAACGATAACAGCTGATGGAGCAACTTTATTAACCGCCACTTCACCACTTTCAACCATCGTTAAACAACTTACAATGAAACTTCAACATGACGTTAATCAAGGCAATCGTGAGCTTGTTAGTGGTGAAAAAATGCAGTTAGCGACCGCATATTTTAATACTAATATTGTCATTCATTTATCGACAGTTGTGATGTATAACAGCCAGCATTATAAAGCGATCTCAATGCCATTAGAGTCTGTAACTGTAAGCTATACCGCTAACAATGAACTGCAATTTAATGACATTATAGAGTTAGCTCAGCGTTATCAAAATAAGACCCAAGAGGTATTTAATAACAACTATAATTTTATAGATTGATGAGTAGTAAATAAAATAATAGCTATCACACATTCACATTAGAAAAGATTGCAATCAAATTTGTGATGGTCATTTGATTCTAGAATTTTATGATTGTTTGTTTTTAAAGACCGTAGATGCTTTCATTTACTTTTATTTTGACAAAAAAGAACGAACATGAAAGTTACTAGACGGTCATTTATACATTACACTGCCTCACTATCGGTATCAGCTGCAGCATTAACCACTGTGGGGGTGATGGGGCAACCAATAGCAGCTAAAAAGGATAATGTGCTGTTTATTGCCATTGATGATCTTAATGATTGGATTGGTGCTTTAGGGGCACATCCACAAGCAAAGACACCCAATATAGATCGTTTGTTTCATCGCTCAACGGCGTTTACCAATGCGCATTGCCAAGTGCCTGTATGTGGGCCTTCGCGTACGGCTTTATTAACCGGAATGAGTCCAACCACGACGGGGCTATACACTAATAAAGAATTAGGCATCAAACCGGGGTGATATTGGGACAGCCATAACTTTTTGAGGACCTTTTATTAAGGACAGCCATATCCTTGCACATAAGGCATGAGCTACTACAATTAAGCTTCAAGTTGCTTATGGTGAAACCAATGACAATCTCAAGACGCAAATTGATCGAGCCTCAAATTACACCTTTTTACCATGTGATTAACCGCTGCGTACGGCGGGCGTATTTATGTGGTGACGATCCGTATAACGGCAAAAACTATCATCATCGTCGAGGTTGGATAGTAAATAAAATCAAACAATTAGCCACTGTTTTTTGTATCGATATTTGTGCTTATGCGGTGATGAGTAACCATTATCATTTGGTACTGAAAATAGATACTGAGCAACAACAAAAGCTAACGCCGAAAGCAGTAATATCGCGCTGGTTGCAACTATTTAATGGTCATCCTATTGCGGTCGATTTCTTAAAAGAAGGACAAGTAGGCGCAGAAAAACAGCAGGCGTTATCAAATTTAATCACTGAATGGCAGCAAAGATTAGGCAGCATTAGTTGGTTTATGCGCTGTCTTAATGAAGAAATCGCTAGAAAAGCCAATAAAGAAGACCAGTGTAAAGGCGCGTTTTGGGAAGGGCGATTTAAGTCTCAAGCACTATTAGATGAACAATCGTTACTATCGTGCATGATGTATGTTGATTTAAATCCGATCAGAGCTGGCGTTACACCGTCACTAGAACAGTCAGATTTCACCTCGATTCAGCAGCGCATTCGTGAATATCAGCAACCTAAAACTGCCACTAAACAACTACCATCTTTTCAATTATTACCCTTTGTGGGTGCTGAACATCAGGCTAAAACGGCAGGAATAAACTTTGCCTTTGCCGATTATCTTGAACTTATAGACTGGACTGGTCGTTGTATTCGCGAAGATAAACAAGGGTTTATATCATCGAATCAACCCAAGATTTTACAACAATTGGGAATAACATCGAATGCTTGGCTTGAGCATAGTGAACAATTTATGGAACGTTACGCTAATGTAAGCGGTAAATGGTCTCGAATGTGTGCCTTCAAACAACGTATTGGTGGTCAGTGGTGTAAAGGAAAGTCGGCGAGTCACCGGCTACATCCTAACTAGAGTTAGCTTATTTATAATCGAATGAAAATACCGCAACAGTTGTTAGGATTGTGGGTGTTGTCGATCCTGGTCCAGAATAAGAATGTGATGTAACCCACGATTATAAATATGCACAGTTGTTAGTGCTTATATATCATCATAATAATGATCGACTATTATTGTTGAGTTCTACATTAAATCAGTGATCTATTTTATTTATAATATAGGAAGAGATAATGAAGCGAGCCGATTTTATACAATTATATTTAGAGAAAAAAGGTGTTAATAGGTACCTGACGAAGCCTTACCCTGCATGCTTAATCTTATTTCAAGCAAATCCTAAGCCTCGTTTATTTGAGTCACCGTTGAAGTTATTTGTTTTACAATCAGTATTTGGATCTTTGTCATGGGGATTTATGATGTGGCTGATTATATGGCAATTTGAAGAGTTTTCTGTTTATTATCTATATGCGAGTGTATTTTTTGGGGTGTTTACTGCAGCAATATTAGCGGTGAATGTCGCAAAAACTCAAACAAGGTTAAAGATTGATAATTGGGAGCAATGGCAGCAAGATAACCATTTTAACGAATCATGTAATGGATAAATATTCCGCTGGAGAGGGAGCAACTGATAGGGTTAAATAAATTGTTGAAATAACCAAACGGCTATTTCAACAATGAATATTAATAATAGATTGCTAGATAGATTAATCAATCACGACTAAGCAATTAGGCAATTCATTTTTTTCTTCTGTATAAGGTAGGGCATTTGTCAGTAACTTCCCTGATTGTTGTAAGCATTGAATAAAGCCTTCAAAGGTTCTTCCTGCTTTAACATCTTTGGTAAAGTCACGCACTAAGCTTTGCCATGCTTCATCGCTGATACGTTCACTAATGCCATAATCTGTCAGAATTTCAACATAATGCTCGGCTTCACAAACAAAGATCATTACACCTAAATGTTGTTTAGTGCGATGAACACCATTGGCTAAAAACTGCTCTCGAGCAATAAGACTTGCACGACGATGTTTTACAGCTTTAGGTAATAAACGGTATTTTATTGCGGGAAGACGAAAAATTAATGTCAAAATAATAAAGGTGCTTAATTGTACCCATAAAATATCTGTTAGCTCTAACCATAACGGAGTAATCGTTAACAGAGCCGGAACAAATAACGCAATAATGGCAGCCCATAGGGTAGGTACAAAGTAATAGTCATCAGCTTTAGTTGCCATTACGGTGATTAACTCAGCATCGGTGGTTTTTTCCATATCACTGATGGTTTGACTAATTGTTTGTAGCTGCTCGTTTGTAAATAATTTCATTACCATCCTCCTGATGCACCGCCGCCGCCAAAGCCACCGCCGCCACCACTAAAACCACCGCCGCTGTTACCACCACTGCCGCCAAAACCGCCACCGAAGCCACTAGAGCCACCACGGCTTGACGAACCAAAACCACCACTGGTGAAAACATCGCCATCACGGCCGTAGTAGGTTGAACGATTACGGCGTCGACGACTAAAGGCAATAATTTGAATGATCACTACAAACAGAATGAACAAATAGAAATCGTATGGCGGTTTATCTTCAGTAGCGACAGGTTTATATTCACCATGGATTGCAGCAATAATAGCGTTGACACCATTATCAATACCTGTGGCAAATTTACCCGCTTTGAACGCAGGTTTGATTTGATGGTTAATAATATTGATCGCAATGGCATCAGGTAGTGCGCCTTCTAAGCCATAACCGACTTCAATGCGCATTTTTTTGTCATTTTTAGCGATAATTAATAGCACGCCATTGTCATGTTGCTTCTGACCAAGTCCCCATGCTCGACCTAATTGGTAGCCATAATCAGCAATAGGAATACCGTTGGTTGAAGGGATTGTGACCACAACAACTTGGTTTGATGATGATTTTTCTTCTGCGGCCAGAATCTGATCGAGTTGTTGTGTTTGCGCTTGATTAAGCATATGGGCGTCATCGACCACTCTTCCTGTTAAGGCTGGAAAAGTGATCGCAGCCAAAACATTTTGGCTGACGAGCAATAAAAGTCCACATGCTAAAAGGACTTTTTTCATTTAAAACTCAACCTTAGGTGCAACATCAGCATTGGCTGTCGTTGCGGTGAAATTGGGTTTAATTTTCAAATCGCTATACATTGCCCAATGCCATAAACGACCAGGGAAAGTACGGATCTCAGTATTAAAGGCTTTTACTGCATTAATATAATCACGACGAGCAACAGCAATGCGATTTTCTGTGCCTTCTAATTGTGCTTGAAGCGCAATAAATTGTTGGTTTGCTTTAAGATCAGGATAACGTTCAGACACAACCATTAATCGAGACAGTGCACTGCTTAATTGACCTTGAGCGGCTTCAAATTTTTTAAAGGCTTCTGGATTATTTAATGTTTCTGGCGTCACTTGCATCGAAGACACTTTTGCTCGTGCTTCAGTAACGGCAGTTAAAGTATCTTTTTCGTGTTCGGCATAGCCTTTTACGGTGGCGACGAGATTAGGGATCAAATCAGCACGGCGTTGGTAGTTATTTTGAACTTGTGCCCAGTCAGCATTAACTTGTTCATCAAGAGTGGGAATAGTATTAATACCACACCCCGTTAACTGAGTTAGCAGTAATGCTATAAACAAATATTTAATTGATTTTAGATACTTCACTATAAAATTCCTGTGTTATGCTTTTAAGTGATTATTATTAATCAAGTAAAGCATAAATTTCATCATAGTTGGTAAATGATTATCTATAATTGTGACTATTTTATGTTAAAGCGTCATTTTTTAATAAAATTAATCGGGAAAATGCCGAGGATAGTGGTTTTAAATTCTATACGGGAATGGTTGATACATAAAAAATAACCCATGCTAATGGTTAGATTAACATGGGTATGATGCTGTTTTTAATCGTGAATTTGGTCTTCACCGTCGTTGCTATTTTATTAATTAAACCCAGCAAGATGAGCACAAATTACAATTACGCTTGATGTGATAAACAGTAGTAACATAAAACGCCAGCTAAAGCGGATCCAGTCACCCCAATCAATACGGCAAACCCCTAATGTCCCCATTAATGATGCAGATGTTGGCACAACGATATTGGTAAAACCATCGCCTAATTGGAAGGCCAATACCGTTACCTGACGAGAAATACCAGCAATATCACCTAAAGGTGCCAGTAATGGCATGGTGAGTGCGGCTTGGCCTGAGCCTGAAGTCACAAAGAAGTTAAATATCGATTGGAATAGATACATAATCCATACAGCAGCAACGTCAGGAATGCCACTGATTGCGCCGCCGGCACTGTTTAAAATGCTATTAAGCACACTAGGTTCATCAGCGGAGCCATCACCAAGAATTAACAATACGCCTTTTGCGCAACCAACAAGCAAAGCAGGGGCTAACATAACGCCAGCGCCTTCTTTAAATGAAGTCGCAATATCGTTTAAGGTCATATTATTGAGTTTGAACACGACACCAAGAATACCTGCCACAAAACCCATAGTGAAAAATTGTGATGCTATTTCAGGAATATACCATGCATGGGCGACAACACCCCATACCACCCATCCAGTTGTAATAGCAACGGTTGCGATAACTAATGTATAGCCGATATGCCACTGTGATTGCTGAACATCCGCGGTTTTTTCACGTAAGAATTGATCGGTTTTAAAACTATAGGATAGTTCTGGGCTACGTTTGATTTTAGCCGCATAACGCATAGTAAAGATGACACCCATTAAGGTGAAGCCGACCCACATTGGTAAGCGTAATTCCATACCAGAAAGTACTGGAATTCCGGCAATACCTTGCGCGATAGCAACTGAAAATGGGTTCATCCAAGAAGAGGCAAAACCGACTTGAGTCGCGACATAAGTTACCATTACTGTAGTAATACCGTCATAACCAAGACGAAGCATAAGAGGGGCGATGATGATCGCAAATGCAATCGCCTCCTCACCCATACCAAATACAGCACCACCTAGTGAAAACAAGACAAATAAAACGGGAATGAATAAAAAGTCGCTACCTTTAGTTTTGTGGATCAGTGCTAAAATACCCGCATCGATGGCACCAGTACGCATAACGACACCAAATGCACCGCCGATCACCAGCATAAACATAATTACACCGACAGCAGATCCCCATTTACTGCCAGAGACTAAGCCTTCAAACATAAAGTTCATTAAGCCTATGCCGCCACCGGCGCTAAATAAACCGACAGTGTTATAAATTTTATCGCCACTAGCATCTATTGCGTAGGTGAACGAGGTAGGATCGATAACTGTCCGTGTTTTTTCAACCCCATCTGCGATAAAACTGACGGTTTGTTGAGAGAAGCTACCTGCAGGAATTAAGTAAGTCAGTAAGGTCGCTAATACACCAACCATAAAAATGATGATTAATGTGTCAGGTACTTGCCATGACTTTTTGGTGTTGGCTGTGATGGGATGGTCAATTGAACTTTGCAAAATATAATCCATTATAAAATGATATTGTATGCATAAAATATCAATTGTTATGCGTTACTTATCAATTTAATCTTCTTGTTGTTACCATGAGTATTATTATATTTTGCATGATAACTAAGGATATTTATTTGCTGTGAGAATAATACAAGGTTTTAATAGATTTGTTTTTATAAATTATTGTTTATTAGTCTATTTTTTGTTGTTTGTGCTGGTTATAGCTCACAAAATTTAACTGGAAACTACAAATTTATTTTCGTAATCTCCGTTAAATATCACGATTATTAATAGCGATAGCTGCATGCTTAATACGCATTGGTTTATTGCATATTATTCAAATAACAGGAGACGTACATGGTGGATTTATGGCCATTAATTGGTGTAGTGATCATCACTGCAGGATTAGCATTTAAATTAAATACCTTACTCGTTATTTTAACCGCAGGTGTTGTTACGGGTTTAGTGGCTCACATTCCATTATTTGAGATTTTATCTATTTTAGGGGAGTCATTTACCAAAAACCGTTACATGTCACTGTTTATTCTTATATTACCTATGATAGGTATTTTAGAACGGTATGGCTTACGTCAACGCGCTGAAACTTTAATTGGTAGTATGAAAAGTGCCTCAGTGAGTCGTGTATTACTAACCTATCTTGCGCTACGTAAATTAACTAATGGTATGGGTTTACATTTAGGTGGACACCCATCAATGATCCGTCCGCTAATAGCGCCAATGGCTGAAGCCGCCGCAGAAAAGCAAGTGGGTGAGTTAACTGATAACCAAAGCCAACGTATTCGTTGTTTATCTGCCGTGAGTGAAAACTTTGGTAATTTCTTTAGTCAGCTATTGTTCATTGGCGCAGGTGGATTGTTACTGATCAAAGGTGTGATGGAAGATAACGGTATTGAGGTTGAACTTGAGCAAATGTACTTGTGGGCACTTCCAACAGCGATTGCTTCTTTCGCCGTCTTTGCTGTGTGTTGCAAATTGGAAGATATGCGCTTAGCGCGTCATTTGGCCACCCAACCTGCGCCACTAAAGGAGCAAGATAATGCTTGAGTATGTTTATCAAACCACAGGCTTATTACTGATTGCTTTTGCGATACAAAGTTTTGCCGATAAGAGTAGTGCTAAGCGGTGGGGAACTGGTGCATTTTGGCTGATTTATGGTATCACTTTTATGTGTGGTCCCTTGATGCCTCATTGGGTAACAGGGTTATTAGTATTGGCGTTAACCTTGCTGGCAACGGGTGGCTTTATGGGGGTCGGCAGTTATAACACTACCGACGACAGCACCAAGGCAAAGAGTGCGATTACGCTTAAAAATAAACTGTTTATTCCAGCTGTGCTGATTCCAATTGGTACCATTGTCGTTAGTCAATGTACTGATTTAGGTGCGCTTACTGGGCTGGGTATTAGTTCAGTGTTAGCAATTGGTGTCGCGTTAGTGATCACCAAAGGAACCGCAACGCAAAGTATCAATGAAGGCCGTCGCTTAATTGATGGTATTGGCTGGGCGGCAATATTGTCACAATTTTTAGCTGCATTAGGCTATTTATTTAGTCAAGCAGGGGTCGGTGATACCGTTTCACAATTAGTTAAGATGATAGTGCCAGATAATAATCTGCAAGCTTATGTTGTGGCTTATTGTGTGGGGATGATGTTATTTACGATAGTTATGGGTAATGGTTTTGCTGCGTTTGCGGTGATCACGACCGGTATTGGTATTCCATTATTGATCATTGAGCAAGGCGGTAACCCAGCTATTGTAGGTGTACTAGGCATGCTATCGGGCTATTGCGGTACATTAATGACACCTATGGCTGCTAACTTCAATGTTGTTCCTGCTGCACTATTAGAACTTAAGAATAAAAATCAAATAATTATGACGCAATTTTTACCTGGCTTAGTGATGCTAGCCTTCAATATTGTCTTAATGTACACGTTGGCTTTTTAAAGGACAAATAACCATGAAAAAAATACTAATTACCGGATTTGAGCCTTTTGGTGGCGCAGCAATTAACCCTGCATTAGAAGCGGTTAAATTACTTGAGGGCGTGGCACTTAATAACGGTGAAATTGTTATCTGCCAAGTCCCTGTTACGCGTTTTAAAGCAATTGACGCCGTAATTGAGGCGATTAAACATCACCAGCCAGATTATGTGATCACTGTTGGTCAAGCGGGTGGACGTGCGGCGATCACACCAGAGCGTGTGGCGATTAATATTGATGATTTTCGTATTGCAGATAACGAAGGTAATCAACCGATTGATCAACCGATTGTTGTTGATGGCCCTGATGGGTATTTCTCAACTTTACCAATTAAAGCGATGACGCAAGCGTTACAACAAGCAGGCATTCCGTGTCAGGTTTCTAATACAGCGGGTACTTTTGTCTGTAATCACTTATTTTATGGTGTGCAGCATTACTTACGTGATACTGATATTGGGCATGGTTTTATTCATATTCCCCTCTTACCAGAGCAAGCAGCGCTCACGGAACAACCGAGTATGTCGTTAGTGATGATTGCTGAAGGTTTAAAGGTGGCCGCTCAAGCAGTGATTGATAATGAGCAAGATATTCAATTAACTGGCGGTACTATCTGCTAGTTATTGTTGATAAATTGATATAAGAGCTACACCGGTAGCTCTTCTTCAATAATATCGGGATAGCGGCTTTGAATAAGTGTGACTTTGTCAAGTGAATCTAAAATGGCATCAATACATAAGGGATCAAACAGAGTTCCTGAACCATTGATTAAATACAGTTCAACATCGTCGATTGACCACGGTTGTTTATAAGGTCGGTGACTTAACAATGCATCAATAACATCCGCGACCGTTACTATACGTGCTTCTAATGGAATATCCGTACCTTTGAGTTGACTAGGGTATCCTTTTCCATCATAGCGTTCATGATGATGACGAATAATATTTAAAATAATATCCAGTTCTTGGTTATTATTATATTTAAAGGTAGTTAATATGTTGGATAGTAACTGACAACCTAATTCAGGATGTTGGTTCATTATCGCTCTTTGCTCTGTGGTATATATGTCAGTTGAGTATAAAATATCTTCTGGAATAAGAGACTTACCGATATCGTGCATGTCAGAAAAATGATAAACAGAATCAACAAAGTCGCCATTACACTTTTTTCTTTTTGCTAAATAAAGCCCTATTAAGCGGCTATATTCAGCCACTCTTTTTAGATGGTTTTGAGTTTCTGGATCTTTGTGGTGACTTAACAATAAGACTGTTTTGACAATAGAGTGAAATGCTTTTTTATTATTAAAATCATCACTAATAAGAAGCGTGATAAGAAGAGAGAAAGCCGTAAAATAATTGACTTTTTTGCTAAAAAAATCTTTTACTCTGGCATTAATAAACAGTACACCAATAAAAACGCCATTAGTATAAATTGGACAAGCCATGCTTGAAATACAATTACTCTGTAATAGTCGTAAATGAATACGCTTTACTGATGATTGGTGACAAAGCATATTATCAATAATACTTGGCTCTAATGACGAGCGCATTTTACTTAAGCGTGGTGATTTACTGATAGACTCAATAAATGTTGGAAAATTATCGCCATAATCAGCACTACGATAAACGGAGTATAAATTATCGTGATCATCCATTCGAGTTACAGCAATCCCTATAATATCGGGGTATAATTCTTGTACCGAAGCAACAAAGAGATCCAATCGCTCTTTAAGAGAACGGGTTGAGTTTAGGAATGAATACATCAAAAAAATCCTTTTCATAACATATGCACATTGGTTTATATTTGATCAGGAAAATTTGTTTGTATAGTTATTTATTAGCTATAAGCACTATTTTTTACATTGTGGAGTGGAATAGCGCTATATTGACGCTATTCCTATGCCATGATGATTATTTCAGAACGACTTTACCCATTGTATCTGTTGACCAGCTATAGCTTTTTTCGTCTTTTCCTATCAGTTTGGCTTGACCCTCAGTGAGTGCGATAAGTTGAGTGTTTTCGTCATCAGTGAAGATAAAAGATTGGTCTTTGATCGATTCAGTTGTCCAAGAACCATTATCAGAAAGACTACCGTCAGTATAAAAACCACGGAAACTGGTGGTGAGTATTTGCTCGTCTTCACCTGATATTTGAACGGTAATACTATTATCGCTACTTAGGCGGTAACGAAGAGTATCGCTGCTAATTGTCGGCGCTTTAAACTTCACATCTTCGTCTGTCTTGATAATAAACCGTGCGTTATTTTCACGAGTAATATCAAGTTTTCCATCAACCAGTGTAATCGTTGAATATTCAGTTTTAGCGATATCAGTAAGATGATCGGCAATATTACATCTTAATGTTGTGAAATCAGCGTTGATCTGTTCTTGTTTATCAACACAAGTGCCTGCCACATATAAAACAAATGCATTGATGTCTGTAGAAATTTGAGCGTAATCTTGTTTTTGTTGTTCAGTTAGAGCCGAAATATCTAATCCAACTTTATCAACAATAATATCTTCACCATCATTAGAGTTACAGCCAAATAATGCTGTTGTAATGAATGCAGATAAAATAAATTTATTCATAACACTTCCTTTGTATATTTATATTGTCGATCAAATTTAAATGTGATTTTTTAGTTATTTAAAACAACTATATTTACAGGGTAGGTTATTAATAAATAAAATCTATTAATGCTTTTTGCTGTTTATTATTTGTTTTTTTATTTATTAATCATGGTGTTATGTTTTGTTGTGGCATTTTTTGTTGTTAGTATTTATTTAAAGTTTGTTTTTATTTTAATGCTAACTATATGTTGTAGTTATATAAAAGCGTGATAGGTATTTGACTGTTCTTAAATACAAGAAAAGTGTCTTAAAAATATAAAAAAAGCGAATCAAAAGATCCGCTTATAAATTATGTGAATAAATTAAATATGTACCAACGTATTATAAAATACCCATGCGTAGAACGAATAGAACCGAGAACTATCGGTAGCATTAGTAATTTCAAGAAGAAGTTTACCGTAGACTTCAATGGATAAAGTTTGCACTCCTAAATGGTTGAGGCCAGTATCTGATTAATCGGCTTAACCCAGCCAGTATCTGAGGTAGCTTTAAAGCTCATTGTCCTACTCGTTAAGGATATACAAAACAAATATGTATAGCTGTCTATACGCTAATTTGGTGTTTAGTGATGGTCATCGGTTTCCTGATTTAAATCCAGGAACTAGGGCTCGAATAGAGTCAACATGCTCTAGCTCGTGTCTATTCATCAACTGTAAGTTGAAGGCATGCGGCGGCAAAGAAGCATCAGGAGTGCAGTCAACATTAAGATCATTTAATACGAAACCTGCTAAAGCTTCGTTAGTAGTAATATTTCGCACGTATTGACCACCCATACCAAGATCAATGGCTAAGTCATTTCTATTTTCGTGCTTAGAGTGTGGCGCAACACTTAGTACGACATTACTACTCCAAAGATCATCATCTTCTATAGCGATGCTGTATAGGCAATCAGTTTTCTCAGCCTTAAGGATTCGACTGATTCGAAAGCACAGGAATTTGCGTCTTTTACTGTCCCAAGCACGAATGTGCCAAGCCCCAAGTCCTTTAAATATAGAATGAGGCGTCAGGGTTCTAGTCTCGGTGCTAGTTGAGGAACTGTACAGGACGGAAATACTGTGCTTATTCAGGATCGACCTTGTGACTTGAGAGACGATATCAATTGAAAGGGAGTCCAACACTGTTGCGAAGCTGCTTACGCCATAAGTTGTTACAGGAATAGAGTTAACCTCCTGACCCCATGCGATTAACCTCAGAGCAGCTTCGGGATCATGCTCAAAAGCTGGGCTAAACGATGATGACCTCATGTATGCTCGCAGGCTTTCGTTGAAAACCGTATTGTTGGGAAAACGTTCTTTGTAAGCATTAAAAGAGCGGCTTGCTGTAGCAACAGCAATATCACCGTGCTGAATAAGGTCGGAGCGATTCACTTTCCCAAAGAAGCAGAGATAGAAATCAATAAGCCTTAGTCGCTTGGTTTGTGGAGATTCGACACAACGCACAATGATTACCCTTATCAAAATGAACTGTACTAATTTACTCTAACGAATCATTTGATTCCAATGTAATATGATACTAGTTGATTTCTTGACCGCTAGCAGACACGACACACTTGGATCTTTTGGGTGTTGAGGCATTTCTATCTTAAACGCAGCCTCTTAACTCTGGTGGAAGTTGGAAGCACAAATAATGGACTTACTTAGTGGCAGCTGAGTCAGTAAGTTTGTTGTAGATCATTCACTAACCGAGGGGTTGAGAATATCTCTACCGTACTGTGATGAAAGAAATGAATAAATCTGAAACAAAAAGCTCAAAACTACTAGGGATCGTACTTTTTCACTCATTTATCCCAGGGAAACTATTCAAGGTCAAGGCTATCGGACATAGCAACAATACGGGTGATAACGGAGCTGGTAAATCGACTTTGTTAAGTTTACTTCCAGCCTTTTATGGAGCCGATCCGAGTAAGCTGGTGGATAGACAAGCGGATAAAGTTTCCTTTGTCGATTACTATTTGCCCACCCCAAAATCTGTCATCGTATTCGAATATGAAAAACTTGGTGAGAGAAAGTGTTCTGTAATGTATCGGAATGGCTCCAGTGTCGCTTATCGGTTTTTGACAGGAACCGCTGAACAATTGTTTTCTCAGCATTTGTATGACGAGCTAATTAAGCAGGGAAGTGAAACTCGTACATGGCTTAAAAACCTTGTGTCTCAGTCAATGTTAGTAAGTTCGCAAATTGAAACCAGTGTCGATTACCGCGCAGTCATTTTAAATAATAAAAACCGTTTAGCTCAAAGAAGTCGTGCGGGTAAAAACTTAGTTGCAATCGCCCATGAGTATTCGCTGTGTTCTGCGAGCCATAACATGAATCATATCGATATTTTGACGGCGACAATGATGCGCCATAAGAAAATGTTGAGTCGTTTCAAGACGATGATTGTTGATTGTTTTTTGAATAATACATCAATGGACGATGTTCCATATAAGAAAGAGTATATCAACTTAGCAAATAGCCTAGATGTGTTTGTTCAACTAGACACTAAAAAGAGCAAGTTCGATGAAGCAGTTGCAAGTAAAGACAGCCTTGATGAGTACATAAAGCAATTAAACTCCTATCGAGCTCAAATCGCTTCTTATCTGCGTCAACTGGCATCAAATGATACTCAGTTGTCTGACAAAATTCGTTCGCAGAAGGAGTTGTACGGCTCCCTGGTCAGTGAGAGGAAAGATAGACTTCAAAAGCTTGATACTGAGTTAAGCATTCATCGGACTGAGTTTGAAAGGAAATCCAAAGTAGTTGATGCTATTTACAATAAGCGTGACAAGTACGAGAACGAGGATGATATTTTAGGGAAAATCACGCTTTATAATAGCTTGAGTGACTTGCTGAAGGAAACAGAATCTGCAAAGAAACATTTCGACAACTTACTGGAAGACGTAGAAACCGAAGAAAGTACATTTAACAGCCAGGTGCAAAAATTGGAACTCGAATGTGCTGATTTCCGCTCCCGTAAGCAAAGAGAAATCAATAGCATACTCAACACTAAGGAAGAGATATTCGAGCAAAAAAACGACCGTTTAGAGGCGATGCAGAGTGACATCAACCTTCAAAAGAAAAAGTTGCAAGATGAGTTTGATGAACAGTCTGACAAGATAAGACAAGAACAATTCCGACTTGCAATTCTAGAAGGGCAGTCTTTAGAGTTCACACCAGAGCAAAAAGGTGAATTACGTAGTCTGGAAAGTGATCTTGAGAGTAAGCGTGAAAAACTTAATGCTTCTCACAATGCAGTAATTCATTTGAATGAGCAACTACGTCAGGCAGAGAAAAATCATGAGAGCAGTCTTTCTACTTACCACACATGTACTAGTGAATTAAAAGAAATTTCAGATGAAATAGTTTCTGTTAGTCGTGCATTATTGCCAGCAAAAGGTTCGCTCAACGAGTACCTAGATCAAAAAGTGCCTGATTGGCGCGGCAATATAGGCAAAGTAATAACTCCTAGTTTGTTAAATGCGAAAAACTTGAAACCATTTTTCGACCCAGAAGCTACGGAGTCGATTTTTGGTCTCCATTTGGATCTGGATTCAATCGCACTTCCTGATTTATGTCTGAGTGAAGAGAAGCTTTCAGAGCGATTAGAGACTCTAAAAATCAAGGAGTCAGAAGTAGAAGTTCGGCAAAGTAAAGCGAAGAGCAGAGCTAAAAGTGATGAGCAAGAAGCAGATAAGCTTCACAAAGAAATAAAAATTCAAAGTCAAAGAACAAAAGTCTTTGAGGAAGAATTGAGTAAGCTCAATCTCTTAAAAGATCAAAAAACAGTCCAGTTTGAAAGTGATGCTGAAAGTCGTAGATCTAAAGTTAAGAAACAGAAAAGCGTACTAGAGTCGCAATTTTTCGCTATCAAGTCTGAGCTGAAAGAAAAACTTGAAAACGAAGAACAGCGCCATCTACAGGAGCGTGTTCAGGTAAAAGCTAACTTCGACTATCGTTTGTCAGAAGAAGACGCGAAAAAAAGTGCTATTGATGATCTGATTAAAAATAAAGAAAAGATAACTTCAGACAGAGTTAGTGACTACAAGTTAGCGTTCAACCAGGCGTTGATGAATAAAGGAGTGGATCCTGTCAGCATCGAAAGAGCCAAGTTGAAGTGGGAATCCCTCGAGCGCCAATGTGAGGAAATAAAAACATTTCAAGCTTTAATTCACGGTTATGGTACTTGGCTAGAATCAGAATGGAAATACATTGATAGCTATAATTCTGAAATTTTGGTTTTAGAGCGCCAGATCGCGAGAGGTGAAGCGAAGAGAGACGACTATGAGAAGTCGGTAAACAAAAGAATTGATGAAGTATCGTCTTCAATTAAGTTAGATGAAGAAGATCTCATTACAGTCAAGGAGGCCATAGCGCAGCTTACTTCTTGTACTAATAGTCTAGAAAAAGCGGTCGATGAATCAGATTTAGCTAACGTAGAGGATCTCTCTGTAGATTCGGAATTTCATTCTGTTGAGCACGCAGTGAGTCTCGTGACGGATAAAATTACTGCGATTAACACGCTTAAGAAAGAAATCGTTAGTAAAGTAAAAGACGTAAGTAACACAATCTTAGGGTTGGATGACAACAATGAAATAAAGATGATGTGGGAACTGATGCGCTCTGCGACCATGACGAAGCTTTCAGAAAATTATGACTATGCTATCAACTACGATAGTCCTCAATTTTCCCTTGCTTGCTTGGGAGACCTTGAGGAGCTTGTCCTTAACGTGATTCCAGATGTTAGGGACGTTAAAATTGAGACACTTCGCTCAATATCGACTCAAATATCTAACTATCACCAAACTCTAAAACAGGTGAATAGTAAGGTTGATTCAGTTTCAACCACTCTGGATAAGTCGATTGAAACGGGCAATCCTTTCCCTGCTATCGACAGCATACACATTAAACTGTCAAGCAAGATTCATACTTTTGATCTTTGGAAAGACCTCAACCTGTTTAGTGTCGAATTGGATAGATGGTCAGGCGAAACCTCAAGAGGTCTACCTTCCAAAGCGTTTCTTGCTTCTTTCAAGCAACTGCTGGCTTCATTTAAAGAGGCTCAGATATCTAAAAACTTAGAGTCTTTGGTCGAGATGGAGATAACGATTGTTGAGAACGGACGCCCAGCCGTGGTTCGTAATGATGAAGATTTAGAAAAGGTAGGCTCCGAAGGGATTTCCAAACTGGCAATTATCGTTGTTTTCTGTGGGATGACTCGATTCTTGTGTCAGGATGAAGACGTTGCCATTCACTGGCCGCTAGACGAATTAGGGAAAATCTCCATCTCTAATCTGGCTATTTTATTCGACATGATGGCTCAAAAAGGTATTTGCTTGTTCACTGCTCAGCCAGATCTGCATCCAGCGACTTACAAGTACTTCGCGACAAAAAATCACATAGTGAAGAATGTGGGTGTTAAATCATTTATTGGTGGACGTAGAAGCAGAGTCAACCCATTGCTTTCTGAGTCGAAACAAAATCAGTCTACGGAGGTGGTTGAATGAATAAGTTTGAATCGGTTTTCCGATTGCTTATGAGTAAAAAAGTGATCTGTGAATATGCATCTCCTATTGAGTACACATATTTATCCGATACGAGAAATCGAAGTGACATGAACCAATACCTATCTCGAATAAGCATGACAACTGTCAAAACACAAGACGGCCTAGGTTTTTACTGTGGATACGAGAACATCGATAACACCCGAAAGAAAAATGAAGTTATCAAAGACTTTGAAGTTTTTTCACAGACGATGGAAGGGATAATCGCTTGGCTAAAGCTAGCCCGAAATATCGACTCAGACTCCAGACCTATCATGGCTGGTGGCAAGCTTTCGGAGTCAGAGTTACTTGCAGCAATAGAGGAAAGTAACTCACTTCAAAATCAGCTTGATCATATTGCACACAAGCTTAAAAGAGCCTATAAAAGCAAAGAGAGTAAAACGAAGCTGAGGTCGATCTTAGATTATCTTGTCCAAGAAGGATACTTTGTATCTCCATCATCAACTGGTTCTCTTTTTATCGCTACAGCGAAATGGTCATTGCTTTATGAGACTTTGGAGTTTATCGCTATTAATGAAGGGATGCTGGAAAATGAAGCTGATGGTGGAAATGAATTAGATACTCAAATGGGGTTGATTTAGATGTCTCGACAAGTGGAGTCAAAAGAAGCTGTGCGAGCTCTAAGTACTCATACTGACGTAGTAGACGAGGCTTGTTATGAGCAAGCTGGAGTACTTCATCATAGTGAAAGCAATAAAGCTGCAATTGCAGCGCTTACAAAACATCAGTTGGCATATCACTTAGATGATGAGCATGGAGTCCAAATTCATTCGTCTGTTAAACGTTTACTGGATAGGGTAACGAGTCGTTATAGATTCAGAGAACGTCATGGTGAGTTTTCTAATCAGATTGAAAACTTGGATTATGCCGTTGACAGTTACCGACGAGTTAAGGACTTCAATGATGATAAAAAACAACACTACTTAGATGAAATTCGAGAGATAACAGTCGAGATAAATGACGCCTTAGTTGAGACCGTGTCTTCTTTTCATAGGATCGTTGCGGATGAATTTAGCATGGTCACTGATGTTGATGACAAAATTCGTCAAATCGGTCGATGCAAACTTGAGATCGGTAGAATCAATAGTATCTTCGAGCATTTAAGTGTGAAAAAGCTAAGGGAGTGGGTACAAACTGATATTCACCTTGAGCGAATTCTTTTGAAGCTACTTAAATCTAAAATCGATATAGCATTGAAGGACTTAAATGTATCAAACAAAAAAATGGTCGATATGTTGGTAAAGCTTCAGCGAGATAAGAAATCTTCCAAGCTTAATCGCATTATTGATGTTTTTGCAGCTAAGTTCCAAGATGACAAAACCTTTTCGCCATCTATAGATTCCATTGAATGTTTGCCTGACTGCTTGTCTCAGGTTTCGAAAACAGAAGTACGAGCCTACGGAAATACTAACAGTGACATTCAAGCTGATGACTTAATTGATTTGGCTGTAAGGGCTCTTGCTAGCTGTGTGAGGAAAAAAGGCAAAGCTTCAGATTTAGACAGTATCGAAGTTACAGATGTCCGTGAAGATGAAGAAGAGTTTGAACTAAACGAGGTAGATGAAGCGCTAGAGTTAATGTTTGAGGCAATAAAATCCAACCCTAACATTCTCCCTCTATCTGCTGCGCAAAGCTATACACTGTTTGATCTCGATATAGAACTAGAGGACTGGCTTTTACTGGTAGATGGATACATTTGTGCGCAAAAAGTCGGTTTGAAGAGTATCGTTCAAATTAAGGAAGAAAGAGAAGTCGTATTACCTTATGACGGTAATGTGATTATTAGTGATATTGTTTTTAAAACAATCGGAGGTGCTAAATGACGCTATCTCTATCGCTAATTAATGCTGCTAAGAGGATTGTTGTTAATTCGAGGGAGAGGATTCCTGCCAACAAGTCCAATACTGAAGTTTGCAGGCTCGTAGAAGTCGGGGCCGTTAGTGGCAATTCAATTCTTTTATCCCGTTCAGAATTGAGGGAAATTGAAAAGTATTTTACTTCAATATTGGGAGAAAATCTTCTGACCTTTCAACAGAGTAGCAACTCTCGGATGGATACTGCACGCCCTGGTATTAGCGAGAAGTCTGCAAAAGGTGGTGTGTTTCAGCAGCTCATTAGCTTAGCTGGTAATGTGAATATCCCTTTAAAGAACCAGCCAGATGTACCAAAAGAAGCTAGGTATGTAGCTTCTGTAGAGTTGGATGATTTAGATTTCCCACGTTTTAGCCGAGTACTTATTATCGAAAATGGCGAGCTAATGGTTCGATGGAAAGAAGTTGTATTCTCTTTGCCAGATGAATGGCAATCCGCTGTGCTTGTTTACCGTGGTCACGGAAAAAACCAAAAAGACCTACCAACTCTGATTGAATGCTTTGACAACAATGCCGTTGAAGTAGGCTTTTTCTATGATTACGATCCAGCAGGCTTGGATATGGTTGAGCAGCTAAGTAATGCTAAACACTGTTGGGTTGTTCCTGCCTTTAATCTGGAGTTATTTCAAAGTATCAATAAGCTAGATGAATTTTTAAAACAACTAGATCAGCTTGAGAGGCTCAAGAGTAGAGATGTTAGCTCATCAATACGAGAGCATTTAACCTTAATTGAGATGAATACATTGGCAATAACGCAAGAGCACTTGATCAAGAATCAGTGTTCTCTAGTAAGTTGTAATCTGAAGTAGGTATTGTGTACAAATTTGGCTAAAAAAGGCGAACTAAACGGTTCGCCTTTTTAATTAAAGTTAGCTTCCAACTTCGTTATCTGTGAGTGTTTACAAAATTACTCTTCGTAATTCTTAATGCTTGGACATGAACAAACTAAATTTCGATCTCCAAATACGTTATCAACACGATTCACACTTGGCCAATATTTCGCGGTTTGAGTGTGTGGTGATGGGAAGCAAGCAACCTCGCGGCTATAACAATGAGTCCATTCAGCATCACGCAGATCGGCTTGAGTGTGAGGGGCATTAACCAATGGATTATCTTCTAAAGGCCATGCGCCAGTTTGTACTTGATTAATTTCCTCGCGAATGGCGATCATCGCTTCACAGAAACGATCTAATTCGGTTAAATCTTCTGATTCTGTAGGCTCAATCATTAATGTACCCGCGACAGGGAACGACATTGTAGGTGCATGGAAACCATAGTCCATTAAGCGTTTTGCAATGTCTTCTTCTGATATACCAGATGCAGCCTTTAATGGACGAATATCAATAATACATTCGTGGGCGACGTGACCTTGTGTACCGCGATACAAAATAGGGTAATGAGGTCGTAAACGTTCCATTATGTAGTTCGCATTTAATATCGCGATCTCGGTAGCTTGCTTTAGTCCTGCTTCACCCATCATTGAAATATAGGCATATGAAATCGGCAGAATTGAAGCTGATCCGAGTGCTGCTGCTGATACAGCATATTGATTTTCCTGTGGGTGTTGATTATCGATATGCCCCGGTAAGAAAGGACTAAGATGCGATTTAACTCCGATAGGTCCCACACCCGGACCACCACCACCATGGGGAATACAGAAGGTTTTATGAAGGTTTAAGTGAGAAACATCCGAGCCAATAAATCCAGGGCTGGTTAATCCCACTTGTGCGTTCATATTTGCGCCATCAAGGTAGACTTGCCCGCCTGCGGCGTGAACACGTTCACACACTTGCTGTACGCCTTCTTCATACACACCATGGGTTGAAGGGTAGGTGATCATAATACAAGACAAATTATCGCGGTGTAGATCAATTTTGTTTTGTAAATCATTAAGATCAATATTGCCTTGGTCATCACAAGCCACCACAACCACTTTCATTGACACCATTGCAGCAGAAGCTGGGTTGGTACCGTGGGCTGAGCTTGGAATTAAACATACATTACGATGGTGATCACCATTGGCTTGATGATAGCGTTGAATCGCAATAAGCCCGGCATATTCACCTTGTGCACCAGAGTTAGGTTGCAGCGAGACAGCGTCATAACCGGTGATCGTGCATAACTTAGCCGATAGCTTTTGCACTAGCTCTTGATAGCCCAATGTTTGTGCTGGTGGAGCAAATGGGTGGAGTTGACTAAATTCAGGCCAAGTGACAGGGATCATTTCTGTGGCAGCATTGAGTTTCATCGTGCAGCTACCAAGCGGGATCATGCCATGGGTGAGTGAATAGTCTTTATTCTCGAGTTGTTTCATGTAACGCATCATGTTGGTTTCGCTGTGATAGCGATTAAATACCGGATGGGCCAGAAACTTACTTTGGCGACGGCAACGCTCAGGAATTGCAGCAAACTCATCAGTAGCAATGGTTTCAGTATAGTAACTTAGATCAAGTGCTTGATTAGTGAGTAAATGAAACAGAGTTCGAATATCATCAATCGAGGTGGTTTCATCAAGACTAATACCCAGTTTATTGGAATATTTGCGTAAGTTGACGCCAGCGTCCAGTGCTTGTTGATACAGGCTGTCTGTTTGTTCTGCGGTAACTAATGTGAGCGTATCAAAGAAGCTGCTATTTTCAATAATAAAGCCGTTATCTTGTAAACTAGCAGCCAAAATCGCAGTAAAGTGATGTACACGGCGGCCGATTTTTTGAAGCCCTTCTGGCCCATGATATAACGCATAAAAAGCTGCCATATTGGCAAGTAACGCTTGGGCGGTACAGATATTAGATGTCGCTTTTTCACGGCGAATATGTTGTTCACGAGTTTGCATTGCCATGCGCAGTGCGCGGTTACCTTTGGTATCTTTTGATACGCCAATAACGCGTCCTGGCATAGTACGTTTGTATTGATCTTTGGTTGCCATAAAGCCAGCATGAGGGCCACCAAAGCCCATTGGTACGCCAAATCGTTGCGCACTGCCAATCACTACATCGGCTCCCATTTCACTTGGTGGTGTCAATAAGGTTAAGGCTAGCAAGTCACTGGCAACGGTGACCAAGGTCTTTTTACTGTGCGCAGTTGCAATAATATCAGTTAAATCTTCAACTTGACCATTGCTTGCAGGATATTGTAATAATGCGCCAAATACATCGTAGTCTTGGAGTTGTTGTGGCTCACCGATAACAATCTCAATGTCAATAAATTGGGCACGAGTTTTAACTACATCAATCGTTTGCGGGTGAACATTGGCGGCAATGAAAAACTGCTTACTTTTATTTTTACCGGCACGAAGACACAGCGTCATTGCTTCAGCGGCTGCGGTTGCCTCATCCAATAAAGACGCATTGGCGAGATCCATGCCTGTCATATCCATCACTACTTGCTGAAAATTAAGCAATGACTCTAAACGGCCTTGTGATATTTCAGGCTGATAAGGCGTATAAGCGGTATACCACCCTGGATTTTCTAAAATATTACGTAAAATCACACTCGGGGTATAAGTATTGTAATAGCCCTGACCAATATAACTTTTGTTGATAATATTTTTAGATGCGATCTGTTTGAGTGAAGCTAGCATATTGGCTTCACTTTGTGGCATTGGTAATGCCATTGGTTCAGGTAATGCAATGGACGCTGGCAGAGTCTGTTGGATAAGTTGCTCAATGCTTGATACGCCAATTGCCGCTAACATCTGTTGTTGCTGCGACAGGTTCGGCCCATTATGTCGCTGAGCAAAACGAGAGTCATCACTAAGAATGCTAAGTAATGTAGTAGACGTCATTATTGTTTCCTTGGCGATGGCATTATACTTCAGCAATAGATGCAAGGTACGTATCGCTATCCATTAGTGCGGTAAGCTGTGACATATCGTCTAATTTTATTTTAGCTATCCAACCACCAAGATAAGGTTCCTCATTAATGAGCTCAGGGCTATCTTCAAGTTCGCTATTGGTTTCAAGAATTTGACCGCTAACGGGCGCATAAATATCAGAAGCTGCTTTAACCGATTCGACTAATGAAAAGGTTTCTCCTGCATCAGTAACATCCCCAATATCCGGCAGATCAACAAAAACAACATCACCTAACAATTGTTGTGCATGCTCTGAAATGCCCATGGTGATAGTACCATCACCGTTATCACGTACCCACTCATGGCTGGTTGTAAATTTTAGTGTCGTTTCCATGCTTATACTCCTGTAGGGAAGATTGTATGAGTAACAATGTTGATTAATATTGTTAGTATTTGTATTCAAGCTGCGAATGTTAATTTATTGGTTCAAATTCTACGTAACCGTTTGCTGGTTGTCATAGCTATTTAACAATATTGCGGATGCGATCAAGATATCAGTTATTGGCTTTTCCGTTCTAGTGGTGCTTTTGATAGGGTGGATCAATCATTGGATATCGCCTGTGGCTATTTGGGAGTAAATCATCATGTCTCAACCTTTATTACAGACTCCGTTATATGATCTACATGTTAGAATGGGGGCCAAAATGGTGCCTTTTGCAGGTTATGAAATGCCTGTGCAGTATAATTTGGGCGTTAAAAAGGAGCATTTGCATTGTCGTGATGCCGCTGGGGTGTTTGATGTTTCACACATGGGACAGCTACGTTTACGGGGCGAAAATGCGGCAAAAATGCTCGAAATGCTGGTTCCTGTGGATGTTATTGATTTACCGGAAGGCAAACAGCGCTATGCATTTTTTACCAATGAAGCGGGTGGTATTGAAGACGATTTGATGGTGACGAATTTTGGCGATCACTTGTTTATTGTGGTCAATGCAGCCTGTAAAGCGCAAGATATCGCACATTTACAATCACATTTACAAGCAGGTGTAGAGCTGGAAGTCATTACCGATCGCGCATTATTAGCGTTGCAAGGTCCTAAAGCTGTCGAGGTGTTAGCACAATTGAACCCTCAAGTGCGTGAGATGGTATTTATGGATGCAGTACGTATTGAGCTGTTAGGTCAAGAATGTTATGTCAGCCGTTCAGGTTATACCGGTGAAGATGGTTTTGAAATTTCAGTACCAAATTCACATGCACAAGCATTAGCGACAGCTTTACTGGCTAATGAATGTGTTGAATGGATCGGATTGGGTGCTCGTGATTCTCTGCGTCTAGAGTGTGGGTTATGTTTGTATGGGCATGATCTTGATTCGACAACCACACCGATTGAAGCAAGTTTATTATGGGGGATCAGTAAAATTCGTCGTACAGGTAGTGAACGTGCTGGTGGCTTTATCGGCGCTGATATTATTTTAACGCAGATGGAAACGAAAGCTGTAGATCGTAAGCGAATCGGGCTGATTGGACAAACTAAAGCACCAGTTCGAGAAGGTAGCTTATTGTTTGATGCTGATAATAACCAAGTAGGGTGTGTGACCAGTGGTACTTTTGGTCCATCAATTGCGATCCCTGTTGCCATGGCCTATGTCGCGCTGACATCTAGTGAGATTGATACAGTATTATTTGCAGAGGTACGTGGTAAGCGATTGCCAATGACAGTCACTAAAATGCCTTTTGTTGCTCAACGTTATTATCGTGGATAGATGTCCGTAGCCGATAAGTGTTTATTGTGGTTGATCATCTTTATTGAGGCGTCTAGTTGTACGCCTCTGTGCTCAACTATAAAAATAATTAAGTCATATTATTTATATCTTTATAAACTGATCGAAACATTAATTGAAACCCATCTTTTGTGAGTTCTTTTGCTTCTATTTTTGCTGCTTTTAGACGTCGATAACACTCAGCCAATGTTTTGATAAACAGATCTTTTTCGGTTGGTGTTAGATGTTGAATATCCATCGTTAAATCTTCTTTATTTTGGGTGCTGTGCTCTATATCTGAGATAAGATGATTATGATTGGATATAGAAGTTAGTCATAGTATTTGTTTAACATGCTGCTCATTATTTTATATGGGTATACTATATACCGTTTTAAAATGTCATGGTAGTGACATAATTTTCAAAATCGAAAAATAAATGTTAATACTAGTGACTGGTTGTGTGGCTTTATTTGTGTTTCTTTTTGAGATTGCGACTTACTTGTTTCAATTATGAGTGAAAATTAGTAAGTCGCTGTAAGTTAACTGCTTTTATTGTTAATTTTGCATTGTTTATTAGTCATTTTTACATAGGAATGTATATAAAAACTCAGTGATTTTTGTCATGTCATCAACGGTAATAAATTCTTCTGTTGTATGAACTTTACTCATACCCGTTGATAGATTGACTGTTTTTAAGCCATTACCATTAAATACATTGGCATCACTACCGCCACCGGTTGATTTTGTAAATGGGGTTAAGCCATTAGCGCTAAATGCCGCCATAATACTTTGTACATGTGGGTCATTATCATCAATATGATAAGCATTGTAAGAACGGCTCGATTCGATATTGATCTGAGCGCCGTGTTTTGCTGCAGCTTGCTCAAAGGTTTCAATCATATGTGCAGTCTGGCGTTCAAGCTTGGCATCATTTAAAGAACGTGCTTCTGCTGCAAGGTATAGTGAAGGCATTACAATATTGGTCACTTGTCCGCCTTGAACAACGCCAATGTTTGCTGTGGTTTCTTCATCAATACGTGATAAGCGCATGTTGGTGATAGCATCAGCCGCAACGGTTAATGCGTTAATGCCTTCCTCTGGCGCTAAACCAGCATGGGCAGGTTTACCTGTAATGGTGATTTTTAAACTCTGCTGACCGGGTGCTGTGGTTACAATCGCGCCAATTGCACCGCCTGAATCTAATACAATCGCTTTCTCTGCGGTAATGTAGCTCATATCAAACAGTTTAGAGCCTTGTAAGCCACCTTCTTCATGAACAGTGAATGCTAATTCAATGGTTTTGTGATCACGGTTGTTAGCTTGAATACAACGTACCGCTTCCATAATTGCAGCAATGCCTGATTTATCATCACCGCCTAAAATGGTGTCGCCTTTTGAGCGGATCACGCCATTTTCAATAATAGGTTCGATATCATTACCCGGATTGACGGTGTCCATATGGCAACTAATTGCGATAGTGTCATTGATATTACCGTCTAAACGGGCATAAATATTAAAGCCGTTAGATACCGCTTCTGGCACAGGTAAACGATGAACACTGAAACCTAATTCACCTAATTGTTCAGCTAGGGTTTCAGCAATGGCTTTTTCATTGCGTGATTCACTGTTGATTTTGATTAGTTCAATAAAGTGGTTAATAAGGCGTTGTTGATTAATAGTCGACATAATTTAGCTTCACGTTGGTATGGAATGCTATGACTGTAAACGCAAACGGAAGAGTAGGGGTTGGGGTTAAATCAAATTAAGTGGCAATTTATTAATAAAAATATCAAATTGTGTTAGCGGTATCGTATTTGTGGAAAGAATTTAGGTGCGAGGTGCGAGGTGCGAGGTGCGAGGTGCGAGGTGCTTGTTATTAGTAATAAAAAACCACCGCTATGATTAGTAACGGTGGTTTTTAGTGTTACCTATAATCAAGATAACAATTATCGGTTAAGGATTAACCCCAAACGATAAGGCTGTAGTTTTTCTTACCACGACGGATAAGTGTGTAACGACCAAACAGTTTGTCAGCATCTTGGAAAGCGTAGTAAGCATCGCTTACTTTTTCGCCATTAACCATGATTGCATTTGACGAAATGTGAGTTTTCGCTTGGCTACGAGATGTCGCAAGCTCAGCGTTAACAAGTACTTGTTGAAGATCGTCTTCAGCAGATGCTTGTGCTGTTGGCATACCATCTTGTGCTAGTTGCGCAAAATCAGATTCTGATAAGTGCTCAAGGTCATTTTCAAATAGGCAACGAGTAATGTTCTGCGCTGCTGCTAATTGCTCTTCACCGTGTACTAGTGCTGTTGCTTTTTCTGCAAGAATACGTTGTGCTTGAGGCGCTTTGCCGCTGTTACGATCATCTTCTTCGATCTGTTGAATTTCTTCTTCAGAAAGGAAAGTAAAGAAACGTAGGAAACGGTATACGTCAGCGTCTGCTGTGTTCATCCAGAATTGGTAGAACTTGTATGGGCTAGTTTTGCTTGGGTCTAACCAAACAGCGCCGCCTTCAGTTTTACCAAACTTAGTACCATCAGACTTAGTAATTAGCGGTACAGTCATACCGAATACTTGCTGTTGGTTCATACGACGAGTTAGGTCGATACCGGCAGTGATGTTACCCCATTGGTCAGAACCACCGATTTGCAGTTCCATGCCCATGTCTTTGTTCATGCTTGCAAAGTCATAAGACTGTAGCAAGCTGTAAGCGAACTCAGTAAAAGAGATACCTACTTCGTCACGGTTAATACGTTGCTTAACAGATTCTTTGCTGATCATTTGGTTAACAGAAAAGTGCTTACCAATATCACGTAAGAATGTTAGAACATCCATATTACCAAACCAGTCATGGTTGTTTACCATGCGAGCAGGGTTTGTTGCATTGTCAAAATCAAGGAAAGGAGAAACTTGACGTTGGATTTTAGTAACCCAGTCTGCAACAATATCTAAAGTGTTAAGTGAACGCTCAGTCGCTTTAAAGCTTGGATCACCAATCATACCGGTAGCGCCGCCAACCAAGGCTACTGGATTATGACCCGCTTCTTGGAAGCGCTTAAGGCAAAGTAGAGGTACCAGATGACCTAGGTGTAAACTATCTGCCGTTGGATCAAAGCCGCAATATAATGTAATCGGACCCTTCGCTAAACGTTCGCTTAAAGCTTCTTCATCCGTAATTTGAGCGATCAGACCGCGATCTTTAAGCTCCTGAATTAAATTCAAATGATTCATGTGTTCTCCAATAATCATTTTATTTACGTTTATTTAAAAATAGGTACGGCATTATTCAATGTCAGTATCTGGTTTATTATGACTTGTAGACCAATAAATCCTACAACAAATAACGCTATATTATTTGTCGCTACATTATATTCAATTTGATGTTGTTTACCACGAAGTTTTCTAAGGGCAAGCACAGGAAACAGAATTGCTAGGATTGTTAAGAAAATTGCTGCAGCACCTAAAGCTGGAACAAAGCCATTAGGATACACAAGCGTGAAAACCAAAGGTGGCAAGTAGCACAGTACAGCAGTCATTAATCTGTCTATGGTATTATTACCACGTTTAAAGGTGCTTGCCAATGAATCAAATAACCCTAATGAAACACATAGATAGGAAGTGAACATGGCAATGGATGAGAAAGCACCAATTAGGTAAATAATGTTGTTATTTTGAATAAATATTTGCATTTGTTGAAGCATAACGCCAACACTTGAGCCGTGTTGTGCAACATATTGAAAACTATGGTTACCAAATCGAGGTAACGAGCCTAACATGCTAATTTCCCAAATAATATAAACAACGAGCGGAAGTAAACCGCCAGCAACAAAAATATTACGTAATGTTTTGGGGTTATCACGGCCAATATATTTCACCATGCTGGGTACACTGCCATGAAAACCAAAGGCAGTAATAAATACAGGAATCGCCGCAAAAGCATATTTTGCTGAATCGTGACTGTTGACTAAAAAATGACCATGAAGGTAAGGAATAATCGTAATAACCAGAATAAAGAAAATAACGATATTACTGGTAAATAAAACTCGATTGGCAATATCAACCGCTTTGGTGCTAATAAACACAATGGTAGCAATAATTATTGTGAATACGATTGCAATGGTATGTGATGATAACGATATATGAAAATAATCAGTGAAATCATTTTTATATATCGATGATGCACCTGCTATATATGCACACGATAACGCATAAAGTAATAACAGTAGTGATATATTAATTACCCATTTACCTGTTTTGCCAAATAAATCATAAGCAATGGCTTCAAGGCCTGTGCCTTCTGGGTAATTAAGACAAACTTCTAATAGCATTAATCCGGTATAGGTCATTATTGCCCATAAAACGGTTAATAATAGAATGGTATTATAAATCCCTAACCCTGCAGAAATTAAGGGTAAAGCAAGCATTCCAGCGCCTAACATGGTTCCTGAAATTAGCAGCGTCGCGCCAATAGACTTTACATTCATGACGATTGTCCTGTGAATAGTACCTAATAGTTACCAAGGTATTAGGCAATAAGAACTTAACCGTCGATAATGAATAATCGACGATAATTAATTAAAATATAAGTTGGTTTCATTGGTATAAAAAAACGCCAGTCATGAAGACTGGCGCTGTATTCCTTATTAAGCAGCGGTATGTGCTAATTTTTGTTTGTTTTCTTCATCAATAATTTCACTTAGAAGGCTTGTGAATACATCACGAAGGTTATTCCAGTAATTATTAAAGCGAATTTCATCACGTAGGAAGTGAGTCATTACCGCTGAACGAAGAATATATACAGAACCAACAGTGTTCCATTCATTGTCACTAAAGCCACGGCTTTCTGCATAGAGACGTGGAGTTTGACCGTATTCTTCTTCTGATAGAGAAGTAGAAGAGGTTAGGAAGTCTTTAGTGTAAGTACGACCTGTTGCGTAAGAGCATAGTTCGTAAATGCGTTGGTTTAGTTTGTTATGCGCTTCTAAGCTATCGTTACCGATTTCTTTGAAAGTAAAGTCAACCATATGGAAGTCTGGGTGCATTAGAGGGCGAACCTCAAACCGACGACCATCAACAACAAATGGTTCTGCTGTTGCTAATTTCTTCGCAAACCAATCGGCAGTCACAATACCGCGACCAATCACATGACCATAGCCACTGATGTTTAGTGGTACTAGACGGTGAGCGGCCCATACTGCAGCAGCTGTTGCACCGGCTTTTGAACCTTCCATGATAGAAGAACCAAGTACGACTTGTTTATTTTCTTCATTTTCGTCGCCCGCTTCTTCAAATACGTAAGCGGCGTGGTAAGAAATTAAGTCTACAATACGCTTATCTTTCATAGCGACAGCACCCGCTGCGTATTGAATGAAACCAACCTTATGTGGATCGACAGTGATAGAATCAGCTTCAGACATTGCCGCAAACGCATCGTAAACAGCACGTTTAGGCCATACAACACCTTCAGGGATCACATCATCGTTACGATAACGCTCGATCAGTGCATCGTATTCCATGAATTGGTTATCATCATCAAGGAACATTGAACGTACGTAACCACCGTATGCTGCATCAACGTGCACGTAGAAAGATGCGCCGTATTTCTCTTCACACTCTTGACGAAGTTTGATCACTTCATGTACAGCGTCAATAGAGCCTTCTTCAGTCGTACCAACAACAGATACCATACCAAGAATAGGTGTGCCTTCTTCCATGAGTTTGAATGTTACTTCACGCATTTTTTCAACGTCAGTGCGGTAGTTACCATCAACGTCTAGAGGAACAATGTGCTCTTGACCTAGGCCAAGTACATCCATTGCTTTCATCCATGAATAGTGCTTAGAACGAGGCACTAAGAACTTACCTAGTTTACCTGCATCAACCCCAACGCCACGTGCTGTTAATGCACGAACTTCTTCAAAAATACCGCGTTTTTTCAACTCATCTGTTAAATCTAGAATATCTTTAGATTTCATATTCAGTAGCTGGTGCTCAGTCATACCTTCAACAAGATCTTTTGATTTATCACAAGCTGCAATGGCGAGTGGCATTGTTTTAAGATTACGTGCAACCCAAACACCTTCATAGTTAGCAACAGTACCGCCTGAAGTGATATGTGCCCATGATTTGTTTACATCGTAGCCAAACATACGGCATAGGTCATGACCTGCAGCCAACTCAAGTTCTGTCGTCACAGGTGACGCTTCGTGTGCACAGTTATTTGGGTTGTAAAGCATCGTCATCACGTATGCAAGGTTTGACACCATTAATGTATCAGCATTCATGTGGCCAAGGTAACGAGGAGAGAACCATGGCACTGACTTTGTTTTAAGGCGTGCTGATAGATCTTGCAAAATACCTTCAGTACGGTAAAGCGTATCGCGGAAATCAGGTTGATGTTGAGTAACAGGCGTCATTAATGGCGCATCTTCAGGATGGAAATCAGAACGCCAGTGCATATGTTCACTGACAGCGTAATCCATCATTTCTTTGAAGAATACTTGGTTTTCTGATTTTGGACCTAAGAATAGGGCATCTACGTTCATTTTGTCGCTCATAATAAAACCTATTTACTTATCAATAAACGCAATTCAAAAGACGGTTTGTGAGTCATAATGAATATATTGTTTTTAGTAGTTAATTTAATAATTTTTGGTCTGAGACCGCTAAATCGATTGTTATATAGAGAGGAAAGCCATTATTGATAAGTCATTAACGGTTACGATTAACGGCTTTCTCTCTATTACCTGCGATAGCGTTGATAAACGTTAAGGAGGTTTTGTTATTTATTAGTGTGCTTTAGCAGCAGCTTTTGTTAGTTCAGCTTTGTTTGAACGTTTACCCCATGCGTATACAATGATTGGGATAATGATCATGACAAGTAAGCCGAAGAACTGGAAGTTGAAGTAACTGCTTGCAGTGCCAACGTAGCTTGACGGAGCTTGAAAGCCAAAGTAACCCGCTAGTAGACATGTTGCGATACCTAAGCCTGAGCAGATCCACATACCGATGTTGCCGCCAGGAACTGTAAAGCTACGTTTGATATCAGGACGTTTGTAACGTAGGTAGATTGCAGCAGAGAACATTAGTAAGTAAGCAACGATGTAAACAAGAGATGTTAGACCTAGTAGCATAAAGTAGAATGAGTCTACGTTAGGCATTACACAGATAAGCACACCCACAATTGAGATTAGGATAGCTTGTAGGTAAATAAGGTTAACAGGTACGCCTTGTTTGTTAGTTTTTTGGAGAACCTTAGGTAGTGCGCCAGCGTTAGCGGTTGCTTGTAGACCACGAACAGGACCAAGAACCCATGAGTTAACTTGACCTGCAAGACCGATAGCCATACAAATTGCCATGATAGGTGTTAACCAACCTAGACCCCACATCTTGAAGTAAGTCTGGAATGCTTGGATAAGACCCGCTGTCATTGAAATGTGTTTAGTTGGAATACCAATGAAGATAGCAAATGAACCCACAACAGACACAATAACTACAAATAATGCCACTAAGAACACTGCGATAGGGTAGTTACGCTCAGCATTTTTAACGTGAGATACGTTAGATGCTGATACTTCCATACCCATTACTACGAATACGAAGCCAATGAATAATGCCCAAGTACCTTTGTCTGAAAAATCAGGAATAAGGTTAGCTGTAGTAAATGAAAGGTCAGTAACAATAGGGTGACCACCAACAAGGTAGGCAATCGCACATGCTACAAGTACAAAGAATGGTAAAAATACACCCAAGATTACACAAAGAGTAGATACCCAACCCAGTGTTTTAACACCACGCATATTACCTAGCGTACATGCCCAATAAACCACTAAGATTACGGCAAGAATGTACATCTTGTTTTGTGCTAATGCTGGATCAAAAGCATAGGCAAAAATTGCACCGACAATCATCAGAATCGATGTCATGCCGAAAACCATTTGAATCCATTGCATCCATACAGCAACGAAACCCATGCGCTCGCCAAATGCTTCACGAACCCAAATAAATATACCACCATCTTCAGGCCAAGCTGTTGCTAGCTCTGCCGAAACAAGTGCGGTCGGAATCATAAAACAAATTGCTGCAGCTAACGTTAGGAATATCGTCATCATTCCTGGCTGCGCTGTCATTGGGAGTGTACGAACACTCATAACAACCGCAGCGGTAATCATGACGAAACTAAATACGCCAATTTTAGCGGGTGAAGAATTGGAGCTTGCCATTGTAGACCTCAAAATCTATCAGTTAAGCAGTAAAGACTTAAAAAACGATACTCTATCAATGTTAAAAATATCGATATTTAAACTGTCTGTCCGTAAAAATCGATTTTATAGTAATGATCGATTTTAGTTTTGGGAAGCGAATTTAGCTGCTAAATTCTGATAGTTTAATTTGCATTTTTAAGCAATTGTCGTTTTGGTGATAGTTGTATATTTAAGAGGGGAAACTACTAAGCAATATGCATATTGTGTGTGGTTATAATAATTAACGCACTAGTCGATTAACAATGAGAGTTATTAAGCTGGCGATAAACGCAGCAATACTAGCGACGAATAAACTAACGGCAGGCGATAAGATATACAGTGAAATATAATGGTCATTGGTTTCACTAATCACATTTACAGCGTAAGGCATTGTTATAGAAAAACATATACATGTTATCCAAGCAAAGAATAATACCCATGCAGAATATGAATTGATAACGGTAAGTGCTTTATTGTGGAAAAGTTCATAGTGTTTAATAACATAATGTAAACCCAGAAGAGGAACTAACGACCATAGAATGATAGAAAAACTGAATACACCGTGTTGATTATGCCAATTGAACATAATGAGATTAATAATAAATACGCAAACAATAGAATAAATACGATTAGTCATAATAATAAAAGATAAGTTAGGCATTCATGTCTAATATTATATTTTTTATTTAGTATAAATATCGCTACATTGCTCATAAAACAGCATAAGAAGTAGTTTTTCTAAATATAATGGTTAAAAATATAACGTTTATTAAATTTGTATATGTTTATGGTATATTTAAGTTTCAGTAAGGGGTTGTATATTATTGGCATGACTTATTTAACTTATTGATTTTTAGTTTTATAAGTAATCGATGAACTATAAATAGTCATTATTAGTATAAAAAACGAATTATTGTAGATAACACATAATTTGAGTTAACAACAAAAACATAAGCACAGATTTGTTACTGTGACTATATTGTGAATAATTATTTACTTTTAGAGCATTAAAGTGAAGTGGGATTATTCATAAATAATGCGGTTTTGTGGCGTGTAAGAGTAATAAAATTTGGTAATGATCAGTGATGATTGTTAATGATACGAGTTTTATATTTAATCTGATGAAAAGACTAGATGGTTGGTATGACTAAAAATAACTTTGCAACCATAAGCGATAGAATAATGTGCCAAATAAGGCACGATATCTTATGTGGTGAGTTTGAAGCTGGACAGAAACTGCTTTTAAGTGAATTAAAAGAGCGTTATCAAGTTGGTGGAACACCGCTACGAGAAGCGATGGTGCAATTATCGTGGCAAAAGTATGTCACTATGAAACCACAAAAAGGTTTTTGGGTAGCTGATGTGTCTCTTGATGAACTGCGGGGTATTTTAAAAGCCCGTTTGGCACTAGGACACGTAGCGTTAAAGGATGCGATTAAAAAAGGTGATGAGGCTTGGGAGTTACAGATTTTAACTGCTTTTCATAAGCTTAATCGTTTAGATCCTGAATCGGCCTTGTTTGATTATGATGAATGGGAATTACGCCATAAAGAATTTCATTTATCGCTAGTAGCGTGTGAGGGATCTGAGTTTATTCGAGGTATGATCTCGCATGTTTACGATCAGCAAGAACGTTATCGCCATTTTTTACTTAATGCACGCTTATCACCAGAAAAGCAATATCATGATAACGGTGAACATGAAGCGTTGATGAAAGCGGTATTAGCGCGCAATGTTGAGTTGTCATGCCAATTATTAGAAGAACACAGCGAGCGTTTATATTCTTTACTGGAAAAAGCACCATCATTAAAAGCATTACTAAACTTACCTGGTGATGAAACCATTTGGTAATATCCTTCAATAATTGATTAAGTTATAAAGTTTAACTTAATCAATTAATCCATCTTGTCTCCTTATAATAAATGTGTGTGAGGTGATTATTTCTAATGACGACATGAAATTGAAATGCTAATTTGAACTCATGCTCGTTAAATGGAATTTAATTCATGTTCACACAACTCTCTGCTGCACAACCTGATCCAATATTATCATTATCACTTATTTATAATGCTGATCAGCGTGAAAATAAGATGGATCTTGGCATTGGCGTTTATCGTAATAATCACGGTCAGACCCCGATCATGACGGCAATCTCACAAGCCGAAACCCGCTTATTGCAAACTCAAACCACTAAATCTTATGTGGGGCTTGCAGGAAGTGAAGTGTTTAACCAAGCAATGATTGATTTATTGCTTGTTGATACATCAGCACATAGCCGCACAGTTGGTGTTCAAACGCCAGGCGCGAGTGGGGCGTTGCGTATGCTGGCAGATCTGATCCATGTAGCGAATGCGAATACCACTGTCTGGCTGACCGATCCAAGTTATGTCAACCATAAACCGGTGATGGAAGCCGCTGGGCTTAAGGTCAAATTTTATCCCTATTTTGATCGCGTCACTAAGCGAGTTAATACTGATGCTATGCTATCGGCATTAGCACAAGCGGGCAGTAATGATGTGGTATTGCTGCATGGCTGTTGCCATAACCCAACCGGTGCTGATATTAGTTTTGAAGACTGGCAAGCGATCACTGCGCTCGCCAATAAAAATGGCTTTATGCCGTTTGTTGATATGGCATACCTTGGTTTCGGTGATAGCTTAGAACAAGATGGCGCTGGCTTGAAGTTTATGGCTGACAATATAGAAGAAATGATGATTGCGACATCATGTTCAAAGAACTTTGGTTTATACCGTGAACGAACAGGCGCAGCACTGTTAGTCGGCGCTAATATTAGTGATGCTCAAAAAGCCAAAGGACGTATTCTGACCCTCGCTCGTGCAAGTTATACCATGCCGCCAGATCATGGTGCCGCGCTTGTTGCTGATATTTTGACGGACAGTGCGCTAACAGCGGTCTGGAAACAAGAATTGACGATGATGCAACAGCGAATTATTGGTCTGCGTCAGCGCTTAGTACAAACATTAACAGCCAAAGGTTGTGATCAGTTCACGTTTATTGCTGATCATAAAGGCATGTTCTCAATGACAGGGTTATCGCCAGAGCAAATTATGCGTTTACGTGATGAGTTTGCTATTTATGCGGTCGGTGACGGACGCGTTAACATCGCAGGTTTACAAGAACAACAGATTGATTACCTCGCAGATGCATTGATTGCGGTTACTCAGTGATTGTTTAAAATCACAATCGAAAAAGGTTCGCTAGTTGGCGAACCTTTTTACTTATGGTTGTATCAACAAATATCAATCTATTAGATAATGGCTTTATCGTTATTTGCCTGCAATTTTTGCAGCTAATTGGCCTTGTAAGGCGTAGACATTAGTTGAACCGTTAAATTCAAGCGCAATAGGATCATGCTGACCTGAGACCCACAGTTTTAATTCAGCATCAAGATCGAAGTGACCTGTTGTTTCAACTGTATACATTGTAATTGATTTATACGGTAAAGAACGGTATTCCACTTTACGGCCGGTTAACCCTTGCTTATCAATTAAAATTAAACGGCGATCGGTTAGAATGATCATATCACGAATTAATTTATAGGCTAATTCAATCTGTTCGCCTTCGCCTAAAATCGTTGCTAACTCTTCTGTTGCATCGTCAAGACTCATTTCACCCGCATTACCCAAAATAGCGTTAAACAGACCCATGATTTATATCCTATAAAATAATTAACTAGTGGTGTTTATTGCAGTCTAATCGAATTGTGTTTTTTATGCTAGTGCAGGTGAATATTCGATAAATATTTGTAATGTAAATAGTGTGTTAGATAGAATTACGCAAGGATTGAGCACTAACTCGCCATCCATATTAATAGCTCATCCCAAAATACCAGCAGGTACTTTGGGTGAGCGTTGAATTAAATATCACCATAAGGAAGATGGCTGCTTGTGAGGAATTGATAGGGGTTAAGACATTGAGACATAACCTTTTTGTTTAACAATTTTTTGCCCAGCTGGTGACATGATCCAAGCTAAGAAATCCTTAGCGGCAGGTTTGAGTTTACCCGGCTGGTTTAATACTAAGAATGGACGCGATAATGGATAGCTGTTGTTGATAACATCAGCGACGGAAGCTTTGTGACCATTAACAGTAACAGCTTTAAGAGTGTTATCGATAGATCCAAGTGAAACAAAACCAATGGCATCTTTGTTATGTTCAACAACGGTTTTTTCAATACCATTACCACTGGCAACTTGAGCTCGTTGGCTAATTGTTGACACTTTTACACCATTAATTGTGGTGGTTAGGTGGATTAACTCTTCAAAAGCGCCACGTGTCCCTGATCCATTTTCACGGGTTGTAATCACAACGGGATCGCTATTTCCACCCACGGCTGACCATTGTGACACATCGCCTTCAAATAGCTGTTTAATTTGCTGGGTAGTTAAATTGTTGACAGGGTTGGCTGGGTTAACAACAACAGCAATACCATCACGCGCGATTTCTGTTTCAACCAGACCTGCTTTTTTTTCTGCCGCAGAGAGATTACGTGAAGCCATACCAAGATCATTAACGCCTTCAATGGACGATTTAATCCCTGCACTTGAGCCTGTACCGTTAATATCGATAAACACATCAGGGTGACTTTGATGGTAAGTTTCCCCTAATACTTCCATGATCTCAGAAACTGAAGTTGAACCAGAAACGGCAATATGTTCACTTGCCATTGCCGCAGTCGATATCGTAGTACAGGCAGTGAGAAATGATAGTGCGAGTAGAGACTTAGTCATATGGCGTCCTTTAGAATGATTATGTTGTCTAGGTATTAAACTAAAGGCTTTATATGACAACTTTGTTTCAAAACAGCACGCCAGTTGGCAAGGTAAGATCTCAAAAATGAAGGCGGAAGGTTAAATAATAGTAAGTTAGCAGCCGCGACGTTTCCAGAATTGGTTTTCATCGTGGCTATATACGTTAAAAGTTTTCTCCGCGATGATGGTATTGTTTATTTCTAATGTCATTCGCCACGGCCCAATTTTATTATCAATAGGGGCCCAAATTGTATCACCGAGATAGAAATCCCAATCGTTATTGCGAATATATAATTCACCATCAAATGGCGCCATGATTTCGCCATCAGCATCGGTAATTTCAGGGTGATAAATGCAGTAGCGGATCTTTTCACCTTTGGCTTTTTTGATATTAACGGTAAAACCAAACTCAATATCGATTTCAGCAGGTACATCGAGCGTGAATTGTTGCACTTTGGGTAATTTTTTCGATTCAGAATCCCATGTTGAGTAAATACCGTATGAGTCGATACGAATAATTGCTTTTGATTTTGCCATTATAGAGCCGCTATTACTGGTGAATGAGGTGTTATTATAGCGGTAAAATACGCTGTTATCGAATAGCAAGGGCGCTGGCAACACCCTTGCTATTTTGATGTTTTTTAATTACGCATCATGATAACTTTTTTTGTGTAATCAAGTACAAATTGCTGACAATCAACCGCTGTTTGAGGATCAAAATCTTGGTTATGCAGATCAGTATTAGACAAAATACGGATACCAATAAAAGGCACTTTATAAGCTTGAGCGACTAATGCCGCTGATGAGGTTTCCATTTCTTCAACCGCAGTATTGAAATTGCTATGTAGCCAATTAATACGATCAACTTCGCGGTTCCATTCATCTGCAGTACCGATAATACCAGTTACAACTTTGCCTTTTTTATAACTGCTTGCCATTGATTGGGCGATATTCATTAAACCTTGATCGGCATAGAAAGCATTATGTTCGACAAATTTACCTTGCTCACGTAATCGCATCGTCACGCTAAAATTCTGCCATTTGGTTGGATCAATACCTTGGCCTTTTTCAGTAAATTCTGATTTATATGCGCCCATATTAAAACTGGTTTTGCCAATGACGATATCGCCACGTTGCAACTGTGGATCATGCCCACCAGATGTTCCCTGATTAATAATTAACCCAGGTTTAAAGCGTTCGATAGCCAGTGTTGTAGCTGCGGCAGCATTAGCAATACCCACTTCAGTACGAGAGATCACAACAGGGTAATTATTTATCGTACCTTGCCAAAATGTCCATGCACCCACTGTTGTTTGTGATTTGTTTTTAAGGGCATTTATAAGGGTAGTGGTTTCAATATCCATCGCGCCCTGAATCAATATTGGCGCTGAAGCTGGTGTCGATGCAATGCTCATTGGGGATAAAAGGAGACAGAAAAGTAAAAAACCGCGTTTAAGTAAAGACATTGATAACCTTTGAATAATGGAAGATAAAATCAGCGCGTAATGTAATTAAAGCAAACGATTGCGTCAATGGGTTTTGAGTATTTTATAAATAATAATTTTTAATGATTGATATAAATTAAAATTGTATATGTGTGAGGTGTAATATATCTTATCAATAGCAAAATAATGCTTTACCTTGATGCGTAGGAGTTATGGGATGAAAATTAAACTGTTAGCTGTACTTATTGGCGGAAATTTGTTCAGTGCTGGGGCGTTGGCAACAGAAAGTTCATTGACCGATATGGCAAAAAATACCTTTGATACTCTCAATAATATGCAAGAATTAGCTCAACAGCCGAGCAATGTTATTGAGCGTGATGGTCGACAATATTTGCAATATAAAGGTAAAGAATATCGGTTGAATCATGAACAATCACCGATATTTCCCTTAAATGATGCTAATGGTGAATACAGCACCGCTTTTCCATTTGTCGGTCCTGAGTGGGAATATGTTGCGTATAACGGTGGCTTTTATTTACTTCATCGTCAATTTGGCATCATGAATTCTGATGATACAGGATGTTTTGTTGAATATATTCCAGCAGGGCGAGGCTCTCAGCATGATGATGGTAGCTATATTTGGGAACGTGAATTAGTACAGCGAACAGTAATGTCTGACTGTGGTGATTTATCTATGCCTACTATTTCTGGGTTTAAGACTGGATCTGTGTCAGATATTGGTGTTGAATTGGTTTGGGATGATACGGCTGTCGGTAATAGCTACAAAATTGAATTAACGGCATACCGAGAAGGTGAATCTTCCATTACTTATCAATACCCAGCGAAAAACTCGGGTTTTTATATCGCCGATCTTGAACCAAATACCCAATATGACGTCAAGTTGGTTGAGTGTAATCAACTTGGATGTGATGAAAAAAACCTTTCATTTAATACCTTATCTTCACGTTTAAGTTACAACGATAGCCGTCAAGCTGTTAATCATTTAGTCGGTAACTTAAAAGCAAACATAGCATTAGCACAAACACATACTAGCGTCGCGCCTTATGGTAATGATGGACTTAACCATCCTAATTTAGTGATGAACCGCGAGAGTTTATTGCTTGTTACGCCTCAATCAAGAAACGTTCATCAGCTGTGGGTTGATGTTGAGTTAGATGGCGTGAGCATGGGGCGTTTCTTAATGCATCCACCAAGTGCATTACCTGATACTGATCAGCTCGATAACGGTAAAAGTAAAGTGATGTTCTCTCACTATGCATGGAGTTTGCCTTTAAACTGGGAGTGGATGAAGCCCGGTTTATCACTAAAATTTAGCGATAATCGCAATCGTGAAGGTGAGTTAACTCAAGAATTGTTGGAGTTTGGTGGTGCGCCAGAATTAGTTATTCAAAATATAGATATTGGTATGTTAGTTGAGCCTCGTAATCAATATGACATGATTAATAATATGGAACAGTTGGCCACTGATTATTTCCAGAAAATTCCCGTTTCTAAAATGGTTGTGGCTGATTATACGCCATTACATCTTCGTAAAGTAACGCTACCAAATGGTAAGGTTTACACCAAAGCCAGTGAATATGAAACACCAGGGTGGCATGGTGGTGATATGCGTGAATATATTGGTAAGCGATTAATTTCTATTGGTATTAATAATGCTAACTTTGGCGTTGTTGATACTGCGGGTGGTGATGCAAGTTGGCCACGTCCATTTAGCCATATTACTGCTCACAATAGTATTGGCCGTTATTTAGCTAAGGATAAAGATGGTATCGTGACTTCAAAAGTAGTGGAGCATGGTGGTAGTGGTGGCGGTGGCATGGTTACGCTAAGTTCAACCCGTGGTAATGAGTGGTCACACGAATTAGGACATAATTTTGGTCGTGGTCATCACCCGCAAAATGCCTCAATTCATGATATGGAATCAGGCTGGGGTTGGGATGCGCGTTATAAGCGTTTCATTGGTAACATTCATTGGTCGGATGCAGCAATCACCATGACTAACGATAATAGTGGTGAAACTGTGCCACCATTTGCCAATGAATTCCGTTTTATGCGTGAAGCAATGGGCGGTGGTGAGAATGCACTAACAGGTTTAATCAGCCATTATACTTTAGAGCACCCAATGGCAACGCGAGTGACTCAAGATTGGTTTAATCGCTCTAATAATCTTGATATGAATAGCTCAACAGGTTTTGTTAAATGGGATCAAACTAGCCAACGTTATGTTGAATCAGAAACAGGTTTTGCAGCGGCTACACAGCAAGGCGTGCCCGTGATCACTGTACTTGGAATTTATGATCCAACTGAAACAAATTCGAGCCAGATATACCCATTAACCTACTCAAATTACGGTAATTTATTTGATTTACCTGCGCCGAGTACAACAACTCCTCAACGTGAAGGTTGGGTATCAGTTGCTGATATGAGTGCTACTGAGCGTAATAATACTGAGTGGCAAACACTTAAAATAGATAATCAATGGTTACCGTTATGTCAGTTTAGCTATACCAATGCTAATGGCGAGAACGCAAATTTTGTCGGTTTTGAAAATGCTGACGATGCGACATGTCAGGTATCAGCAGAGATGTACTGGTCGGTTAACAATCAACGTGAAGTGCCTGTTTCTAGCGTTAATGATTACCAATTGTTAGCCTCTAAAGGCGACATTCTAGGTAATGTTACTTATACGCCAACAGTTGAGTTAGGTGAAAAGACTTTGTGTTCATTGGATAAATCAGGCACATCACATGACGGTGCAGGTTTTATTGAGAATAATAAGTGTACACAAATTGCCAATGTTAAACATACTAACGGTGCAAACTGGGCGTATGCAACTCATCAAGGTGGTATTAAGCAATATAGTTTTGTTTCACAAAAGCAGTGCCAGTTGATCGTTGAAGGTGAAAATGGCGATATTACTAATATCGCCCTAAGTGGCTCTCGTCATAACAGTAATGAAAGTAATAAATTACACCTTAATTTACCAGCGGATAACCATCCCGCTCGTATTACCATTGAATGTTCGTCAGCGACTGGTACAGAATCGGTGTTAGATACTGTGGTAACACCACGTAATCCCGCTGTTGCCAATCTGAGAGGGCCAGTAATTGTAGGTCAAGAGCATGGTTATAAAGTACTAGAGTCTGCAATTCCTGCGGGTTGGTTCGCGCATACTGAAGGATTTGATCCAAAGACATTATCAAATCGCGATCGTAGCTCGTTAGCAACATTGAGCATGGGAAGTGAAAGACCCAATGTTTGCCGATTCCCATTAACGATTAATGGCGTAGAGCAAACTGTTCATGGTTACGTTGAAGATTTTGGTAACGGTGATTTCCAATGTACCGGTGGTACAGAAATTACAGTGACAGATAGTCAAGGTGAGATGCCATTAGTATCGGCTGTTAATCAATTTGAATGGATATCGCTCAATAATCCGCAACAAGTTGGTCAACGAGTAAAAGCAGTTGCAGATAATGATGCTAATTTATGTAGCGTAACTCGCAGTGGTTTTTATGGGGCTGGTTTTATCAATGCTGGTGGTCAGTGTACGCAAGTTCCTGGCATAAAATGGTCAAATGGCAATCACTGGACATTCTCTAGTGGTCACGGCCAATACAGTTACCAGTAAAAGATCAACTATTACCAGTGATAGCTAATATAGCTGCTTATAAATATTATTATTAATGTTTAACCTAATAAATCCCTCATTCAAAAAGAGTGAGGGATTTTTTTTAGATTATTTTAAAACAGCCATTGATACAGAAAACCGGCGCTGATAGCCATACCAATAATAACCGCTAAAAATGCGATAATCATTTGATTTTTAAAGATAGATTTTAGCAATATCACTTCAGTTAAACTTGCGCCTGCACTGCCAATAATCAATGCCATTACCGCACCTAGGCTCATACCTTTAGCTGCTAGTGCAGCACTTAATGGAATGACGGCCTCAGCACGAATATAAAGTGGAATACCAATAATAGCCGCAACAGGGATCGCAAATGGGTTATTTTCACTGGCAACCTTTGCCACAAATTCAGTAGGCATAAAACCATAAATCATCGAACCCAATGCAATACCGCCAATTAAATAGGGCAATACTTTTTTAAAATCTGTCCAAGTTGTTTGCCAAATTTGAAGCCATTTATTCGTCGGTTGTGGCGTCGCATTACAGCTGGATCCGCAACATGAAGGTTTAGGCTCGCTATAGGCTTCGGCTTTTATATATTTTTCAAAGCCTAATTTTTCTAATAAATAACCGGCAATAATAGAAACACCCATTGCGATCACAAAATAAAACACCGTCACTTTTATACCAAAGGTCACCGCAAATAAACCAATAATAATCGGGTTAAGCAGTGGGCTGGCAAATAAAAATACCATCATGGTGCCAAATCCAGCTTTAGCACGTAACAACCCTTTTAAAAATGGAATAGTAGAACATGAGCAAAAGGGGGTGATAGCGCCAAGTAATCCTGCAATAAAGTAGCCTTTACCATTTTTGCCACTAAGGATAGCCTGAATTTTTGCGGGTGGAATATAAACCTGCAACACGCCAACTAAATAACTAATCGCAAGAAAAAGTATGGTTAGCTCTAGCGCAAGAAAACCAAACATATGAAGGGTATTCATTATCATTTCTGAAGTAATGGTGAACATAATATCATCTCTGTGTTTCTAGTATTGTCGAAATATAGGGTCAAAAAAGACCATTGTCAAAATAATATTTCGATTTTTATGGAATTATTTAGGGCTGGAAAAAGTGATTTTGTTTAATTTATTGAATAATATGGATATTATTTTTTACTGTTCATCAATACAACATTCATCTTGTAAAAAATTGATCACATCAGTTAAAGCATCGTATTGAGCTACACAAAAAAGCGTGCGTCCCTCGCGACGTTGAATCAGTAATCCAGCCGAAGCAAGGCTTGAGATATGGTGCGATAGGGTAGAGCCAGGAATTTCAAGTTGCTGTTGAATATCACCAACGGCAATACCCTGACGACCTGCTTTTATTACACGTTTAAAAATAGCTAAACGGGTTGGATGGCCAAGTTCTTTGAGTGATTTTGAAATATGGTTAATGTCTGTTGAATGGGTAGTCATCGTAAAAGCGGCCTTTATTGTGGTATTTATTTCTGTCGATATCGAAATATAACTAACTGTCGCTCAAAAAGAAAGTGTATGCATGTCGTTATTTATCTACTGCTATCACAGTATTAATAAAGAGGTAATATTGCGGCTATGCCAATTAGGTTTCTCTATGCTTATTTTTAATGAAAATAGTGGATAATTTGAAGGTATACTATACCATTTTGTTATATATTAGTGTATTTTGCGTCAATATTGGTACAAATGATCATTTAATATAGGAAATAACAGTGTGACAGTCTCTAGTGTGTCTCTAAGTAACCTTGCGCAAATTATTTATCCCGATAGCCAAGCTGAAAAATACTCACCATTATGGCGTTATCGCGTTAAGTTTATACTTCGTGCAATCTATTATCGTAAAGCTTTCCAGCATATCACTTCTGAAATTGACTCTTCTCTGCTAGAAACTTTATGCCAGCGTAATTCTCGCTTTTTAGAAAAGCCATTTCGCCCTTATGTTATTTACGGCACCAGCGGCATTGAGCGTGCAAAATTTGTTGCACAGCATTTTAATTTTGTGTCTCAATTACCGACCAATATTAGCGACGCTATTTATAAAGATAGTAACGGATTCACATTATTTGACTTTACTGTCGGTGATATTAATTACTGTTTTAAATTGGCTTTTTACTCTCGTTATCAAAAAGAGGGTGATATGAGCCTTACACTCTTTAATGATATTGATGAAAATTTTTATACGCTTACATTTTCTATTCGTAACGTGGAAGGGAAGCGCCAATTAGTGATTGGTGGATTACAAGGCCCTGCGAGTAGCCCTGAAAATAATCAAAAAATAAAATTACTGACGAAAGCATTATTCGGCCAACGACCAAAAGATCTAATGATTAAAATGATCACATTAATTGCTAATGTTTGGCGGGTCGATACGCTGCTAGCGATTAAGAATAGTGCTCATACTTATTCTGCCAAGCGTTATGCTACTGGTAAAATTAAAATGGATTATGATAAACATTGGATTGCGTTAGGTGGCACTGAGTTTGATGAGCATTTATACCAGTTAACACTTGATGATATTCGTCGAGATCCTGAAGATATTTCACGCCCTAAACGGGCAATGTATCGTCGACGTTATGAATGGTTAGATAACACTAAATTGCTGCTTGAGCAAAAGTTAAAATAATAACTATATTATTGACAAAATTTGTACACTATTACTTAAATAACACAGGTTATGGTTATAATAGTGTACAGGCACCTATTATGGCTCTCTTAATACAGAGAGCTTAACAAAGACTAAAACTGATGAATCAATAATACTTTTTAGCGTAACTTAAAATATAATAAAAGAATATTCATCTCATATTGATTATATTTCTCTATCATTTTGCCATTAATCAGTGGCTTACTGCTACCTTTTATATTGTTCAGGTTATTGAATTGATCGCAGGTTTTACTAACCTAACGCTAATGGCTTTAAATATTCGTGATAGTAGAAAAAGATAGAAAAAGATAGGACACCCATAAATTTCATCCATAGATCACGGATAGCCTTGTTCCTCGATTTTCGATATGACGGATATTGGGCTAAGTGAATGCTAGCGAGGGCGATAGGGTATCTACTTAGAGCGCGCTGAAATATCAAAGAGTAAGATATGGATGTCCAATGTTATTGCTGAACTATGATTGTAGTATTTTATATTTTCATAATTTAATTATCATAAAAAATAATGACTAACTTGCTTTAAAAATAATGTTAAATAGTATTTACAATAGCTGATTTTCCCAAGTAAATAAGCCCATCTTAGACATAAAAATGCCATTATAATATTTACAATACAGGTAACTTACATTTTAAATTATTTTTTTTGATCTGCTTAGTTGTAAAAAATATCTCTTACATGCTATTAAAAGCTAGCCATTAGATTAGTGATATTCATCACCTTATTATTATTTCTACTCGATTATTATCATGTTAATTAATTGATAAATTAAAGTATGTTCATATTAATATTAATTGGAGCAATCATGAGTATTATGGTAGGAGCACAAAGTAAAAGACTCAAAGAAAATAATGATATAAACCGATATGTATTTGTTGCTTGTATTATAGCAGCATTAGCTGGATTATTATTTGGACTTGATATCGGGGTTATTTCAGGAGCTTTACCTTTTATTAGTAAAGCATTTGGTTTGGCAACACAGAGCCAAGAATGGGTTGTGAGCTCAATGATGTTTGGTGCCGCTATAGGTGCGATTGGGTCTGGCCCGGTGTCATTAAATATTGGACGTAAATATACTTTACTTATTGGTTCATTGTTGTTTATTGCTGGATCGCTTGGTTGCGCAATGGCCTATAATACTGAAATGTTGATTATTTTTCGCGTATTGTTAGGTCTTGCTGTTGGCGTTGCCTCTTTTACTGCTCCTTTATATCTTTCAGAAATTGCGCCGCAGCGTTTACGTGGTAGTCTCATTTCGATGTACCAGTTGATGATCACCATTGGTATTGTAATTGCTTTTCTTTCTGACACTGCGTTTAGTTTTTCAGGGCAATGGCGTTGGATGTTGGGTGTTATTACTGTGCCTGCTTTTATTTTATTTATTGGGGTGATGATGCTACCTGAGAGTCCGCGCTGGTTGGCTCTTAAAAAGAAAGATGTTGAAGCACACAGGATCTTAGAATTATTGCGTGGTAACAGTAAAGAGGCCAAACAAGAATTAAACGCCATTCGTAAGAGTTTAAAGATAAAACAAGGTGGTTGGAGTCTATTTAAATCTAATCCAAATTGTCGCCGTGTGGTTTACTTAGGTATTGCTTTGCAAGTAATGCAACAGTTTACTGGTATGAATGTAGTAATGTATTACGCACCTAAAATATTTAAAATTGCAGGTTTTGCAAGTACTGAGCAGCAAATGTGGGGCACTGTTATTGTTGGACTCGTTAATGTGTTTGCAACCTTTATTGCGATTGGTTTAGTCGATAAGTGGGGTCGTAAGCCTGTATTGAAAGTTGGTTTTGCTGTGATGGCTTCGGCAATGGCTATATTGGGCTACTTCTTACATGCTGGAATATCAACATCATTTGAACAATACAGTGCAGCGTTTGTTTTATTAGTCTTTATTGTTGGTTTTGCGATGAGTGCAGGTCCTTTAATTTGGGTTTTATGCTCAGAGATTCAACCACTAAAAGCGCGTGATTTTGGTATTACGGTCAGCACTGCAACAAACTGGATTGCAAATATGATTGTGGGTGCAACATTCCTCTCTTTCTTGCAGATATTAGGGAACGCTAACACTTTCTGGTTATATGCCGGCTTAAATTTAATATTTTTAATTGTTACTTTTTTTGTTATTCCTGAAACAAAAGGAGTGAGTTTGGAGCAGATCGAATCTAACCTGATGGCAGGTAAGCCATTATCAAAGTTAGGCTGCTAAATAATACCTGATCTGTGTGGTCTACTGCATCTAAGTAGGCCACTACACTTCTGTCTGTTTATCCCTCTGCCATTCCCCAAAAGATAGCCATCATAGTTAGTAGCTAAAAGACCAAAAGATAGAAAAAGATAGGACACCCATAAATTTCATTCAATGGCAGTTCTGTGTTTACATCAAGTCTAACCCCGTCATTCCCTACAGTGAATACGCGCAAGGGTGATAGGGAATCTACTTAGAGTGCTGAAATATCAAAGAGTAAGATATGGCTGTCCCATGTTCTACTATGTTGCTACTGCTGAACGTTATTGTGCTCGTTAATTGATACTTATTCATATTAAGTTAAGTTGGTTCTGTTATTCTCAATCACCAGAAGTGTTTATCTCCCCTTGCTACTATTACACATCATTAAGACTGAGTCGTTATCATGAGGGATATCACCATTACTTTTAATGAGGTGGATATGATGAAGGTGACCCAATCGGCATCGCAAATAAAATGGTTACCATGGATAGCAGGTATAGCCTTTTTTATGCAGACTTTAGATGCCACAATTATAAATACTGCCATTCCATCATTGGCTGTAAGTTTACATCAATCGCCACTTAATATGCAGTTAACAATTATTAGCTACACGTTGACGGTCGCAATACTTATTCCTGTCAGTGGTTGGTTAGCTGATAAATTTGGCACTCGAGTTATATTTCTATGGGCTGTAGGGTTATTTACTCTCGGTTCATTAGCATGCAGTTTATCAACAACGCTCTCACAACTAGTCATCGCGCGTGTATTGCAAGGGATTGGTGGAGCAATGATGGTCCCAGTCGCTAGATTAGCATTACTGCGTTGCTATCCGAGAAAAGATTTTGTTCGTGTATTAAATTTGGCAACAATGCCAGGCTTAGTTGGACCCGTTGTTGGACCTTTATTAGGCGGTTTATTAGTAACTTACGCGAGTTGGCACTGGATTTTTTTGATTAATATACCCGTTGGTATTATAGGCTTATGGATAACTAAGCGTTATATGCCTAATCTTACCTCAACAACTTCCCATTTCGACTTTTTAGGCTTTATATTATTTGGCTTTAGCTTAATTTTTATTTTAGGTGGAATTGAATTATTTGGAAATCAAGCGGTATCTATTTTATTTCCAATATTAACCTTACTGGTCGGTGTGTTATTATTAATTGGTTATGGTTGGCATGCATTTAATAACGAAAAGGCATTAATTCCTTTATCTTTATTTAAAACTCGTACATTTAAAATTGGTATTCGCGGTAATATTTTATCGCGTTTAGGTACAGGTGCTATTCCTTACCTGGTGCCACTGATGTTACAGGTAGGAATGGGAATGTCTGCATTCTATGCTGGGTGCATGATGGTACCGTTAGCTCTTGGTGCTTTATTTGGAAAATCTTTCGTTGAGAAAGTGCTGCATCGGTTTGGTTATAGATGCACATTAATGTTAGCCACAGTCATTATTGGTGTCATAACGGCAGCATTTGGACTGGTTTCTAATCAGTTATCGATATGGTTTGCGGTACCGTTGTTGTTTGGCCTCGGCATAGTGCGTGCAACGCAATTTACGTCAATGAATACTATTACTTTAGCTGATTTAAATGATCAAAATGCCAGTGCGGGTAATAGTGCATTAGCGGTAACACAATTGTTAGCAATTAGTCTCGGTCTTGCTGTTTGTTCTTGTATATTAAAGCTATTTAATTCATACGGCTATGGTGACTCAATTGCCCATTTCCATCAGACTTTTATATCTATTGGCTTAATAACCATTTTCTCTGCATTAACTTTTCTATCGTTAAAAAAAGGGGATGGTGATAATTTAATAAGTAAATGATGCGTCATCACTTCCATAGATTGCTGTAAAAAAAGATAGGACACCCATAATTTTTATTCAAGGGCTGTTTTGTTATTACATCAAGCCTAACCCCGTCATTTCCTACAGTAAAGGCTTGCGAGGGCGATAGGGGATCGACTTAGAGCGCGCTGAAATATCAAAGAGTAAGATATGGGTGTCCAATGTTTTCCGCTGAAATAAAAGATTTAAAAAAAGACACCCCAAAAAAACGGCCACCCAAAGGTAGCCGTTAATATTATAAGTCGCAATAATCAGTCTTAACGAAGATCATCAGCAACAGCAAGCACTGCTGCTAGGGTGTCGTGACCAAAGCCAATACTACGCTCTGGAGACCAGCCGTATAGGCTATCTGGTTGATTGTTATGATCTTTAAATGGCATTTCAACAGTGTAAGACAAGCAGTTAAATTGCTCGCCAACCCAGTTTGAAGCTACAGTTAGGTTCGCTTCGCCTGCTTATCTTTGCCGTAGCCGTGTTCATCTTGGAATTCTGGCGTTACGGTTAATAGCGCTTGTTTGAATTTATTTTCAAGATTTTCAAGGCGCGCATCGTATGATGGAATGCCTTCAGAACCAGCAACGAAGTTAAATGGAAGAAGTTAGCGCTAAAAAATAAAATCGATTACAAACAATTACTTAGGTTTTTAATCAATGACTTGCATTGTTTTAAAATACGACTTTTTGCGATATTAGGCGACGTTTAATGATGTTCGTCGCCATTCTGTCGCCATTTTTTATAGGCTAAATAGGGGGTTTTTGGTGAGTGCTTCTGATAGGTGATCTGGTGAGAAGTGAGCATAACGCATGGTCATTGTAATATCAGAATGACCTAAGATTTCTTTCAACACCAATATATTGCCGCCATTCATCATGAAGTGACTTGCGAATGAATGGCGTAATACATGTGATGCTTGTCCTGATGGTAAATCAAAGTCCATTGTTTTAAGTAGATTCCAAAAAGAATTATAACATGGCGAAAATAAAGCCCCAGACGTTGGTTGATATATTTCGTCATACAGTTCTTTACTGATAGGTACTGATCTATTCTTGCCACTTTTTGTTTTAGTAAAAGTCACTTTGTATTTACTTAGTTGACTACCTTTCAGTTGGGCCGCTTCATTCCAACGTGCTCCCGTAGATAGGCATAGTTTAACGACCTTAATAATGTCAGGGTTCTGCCTAGTGGCTAGGCTGTCTAATAGGATCGTAATTTGTTCTTTGGTAAGGAAAGCCATTACATTATCTTTTTTACGAAACGGTTTCATATCTTTAAGCGGGTTAGGGGAGTGCCATTCGCCTAGTTCTATGAGTTTATTAAAGACAGAGCGAAGATAGGCTAAATCTAGATTACATGTAGCAATACTTGCCGTTCCTCTATTCCATTTATCTTCAACAAATGAAATCTCACCCGATAAGCGTTTTTTTCTAAAATCTGAAAAGTGTTTACTTGTTAAGCGAGAGGCTATTGGGTCATTCATCGCCTCAGCAATAAGCATTAATAAACTATAAATTTTTTCACCATTAGAAAGTGTCATGCCATGAGCAAGTTTCCAATATTTAATAAGATCGGTTAAGCGTCGATTATCTTCTTTTTGACCAAGCCAAGGTTTATCTTCAACTTCCCGCATAGTAAAACGCTCAAAAGCGATAGCTTCACCTTTGGTAGAGAAGCGTTTTCTAATGCGTTTGCCTTCTCGACCTTGCGGGTAACACTCGCAAAGCCATGGGTTCTTGCTGTTGTCTTTTAGATTCCGGGTCGCCATAACAAAACCAACAATACTGTTTTTATATACAGTATTATTTTTTAGGGAAAAAGCAATGTTTGTTTATGATGAATTAAACATAGATGATTTAATTCTTATCTAACGAATTCAACTAAATAGACCAAGTAATTGAAGATGTATCTAATGATTTTTAGATGTAAAAAGTCGCCATTATGATATTGGTGACTTTTTGAGTTCGGTTTAGCGGAGGTTACGATCAATTCTAATATAAAAAACTATTTAATTTTTTCTCTATAATGCTCTGTAATATATGTATATGGATCACTTGAGTATCTTTTTTCCCAATAGTCGTCGTTAGTGAGATCTAAAATGGTTCTAGCTACACCGCTTAGCCCCCAGCCAGTGTAATCTTCGCCATAGGCCTCAACTTCTTTGCGTTCTTCATTTTCCATTGCATCTAAAACTGATATACACCTTTTAATACGTTGTTCAAAGTCAGTAAGACTTCCTGAATATTCACGAATTTCAGACAAGATCGAAGCCATATCAGATTCTCTCATCTTCCTATTAGAGAAATATTTATTCATTAAAGCTAAAAAACTGTCTGCATTTATACTAACACTTTCATTAACAACAACAGTATTTTGGTAGTTAACTTTCATGTTTTTGATATCATCAAATTGCTCATCTGCGAGTTCAATCAAAGCACTAAGACGATTCAGTTTTCTTTTTAACTCTTTTGGAACATCATCATTCTTTTTATAGAGTAGCTTATGACTAATAGCTGCCCATGCATGCATTAAGATTGTTCTGACTTGGATTTCAATTTTTAATTCATCCAAACCTCGGTAATTAGGAGCCTTTAACCACTCCTCTTTTAATTTAACAATATAATGATTTGATGTGTAACCAAATCTATCATCATCTAATTCCTCGGACTTATTGGAAGATGAGATGATATCGAATTGCTCTTTGATTATATTATCAATAGCAGCAATATCTTCGTTGTAATAGCAAATAACTCTTACGCCAGCTATGTCTTCAATTTGTTTAAAAGGTTCGTCATAACATTTTCTAACTACTTTATCTATGAATGACTTTTCTTCTTTTACTCGTTTTTCCACATCAAAAGATGATATTTTTTCCTCGATAAGAAATTGAATTAACGCTTGCTCCACATTGATTGCAAGTCGTTCGTATTTGGGTTTTATCTCTCTAAATTGCTGAGCTAAAACTGACATCTTGAGGTAACTCCATAATTGTAATATGACAACTTAAAATAAGCTGTAAGTAATAATAACACTTGCAAATTATTTACATAATTAGGGATAGTAACGTTTTATTAAGCTATTTTATATTAACGTCTTATCCCTTATTACTGATTTTTTATAAGATATCTAAATTCTTTGTATCGATTTTTGTTTTGTATGCTGTTCTTATGATTTGATGCAAAGTTATCATCTGAAATTGATATTGTAATCCGAATAATGCCAACTGAATTAAATTTATTATCTATTATAGATGTTGGTGGGTATTTTTTCTGATATTTAAGGAAGGCATCATATCCGTGGTCGATAACTTTATCTAATCTTTCTATTGTATTATATCCAGAATTATGTAATTGCTGTAATAATTCAGATATAGACTCTGAGTTTTCTGATTGTCGACTATCCTTAAATTTAATTTTCATATATTCATTTAATAAATCAAAATCTAAATATGTGTTATTTTTATTGTTTTTTATTAATGACTTATCATATTTGTCAATATTATCTTTCTTTAATTTATATACATTTTCAAAATTGGAATCTGCAAGATAAAACAAAGCACTTAATGCATTAAAATCTTTTCTAATATCTAAAGGGACATCAATCTCTGTTTTATATGATAAATGATGAGAGATATTAGCCCATGCATCCATTGATACAGTTCTGACTTGAATTTCAAATTTTATTTTTTTAATTCTGTCATAACGAAAACCATTAACATTATCTTTGAATGTAGAAATTATATGATAGGATTGATATCCAAAAGTTGAGTCTGTTGTTGCTTTTATTTTATCGTCAAAAATTATCACATTAAAGATGTTGTTTATAATATCCACAATATCCATAATGTCAGATCTAAATAAACAAACTATTCTTACTCCAACAATATCAACTATTTCAGATAATGAAGTAGCTTCCTTTCTTATCATCTTTTCTTCTAATGAATTCCACTCTTTTACTCTTCCTGAAATAGAATGTATTTTTATATCATTATTATTGAACGTGTTATCAAGAGTATATATTATCTCTGATTTTAAACTTTCATAATCACGAGATAGTACTTCATATTCTTCTCTGATATTCTTCATTATATATTTGTTAACTCTATGTTAAATTTAATGGTACGTTTATGATTCGTAATTATATCAATTAAAGGGGGGAGTAGTTTGATACGTGTGTTACTAAATGTTACTAAATTAATTATTCTTATTTTTAGAACAAGAATTCTAAAATTATAATTAATCTTTTCGTAATCTCGAATATCTATTTATTATATGACTAATTAGATTAATAAAGTTTTTTGTTACTGGATATTAACGGTGATGCATATTTTATTTTCAATGGCTTATGGTTGTGGGAAAATCGGTCTGTTTATTTTTAGTTACACTAATTTAGAAACTTAACCTTATGAATCAACAAGAAAATAATGTTCCTACGTTTTCATTCTTAAGAGAACAAATTGACAGCAGTATAAGTACATTAAAACCAAAAGTGGAAAAGCACAAAAGTAAAGCTCAATGGGTTAATGGCGCATCAATTGTACTTGGGGCATTGATCACATTAACGCTGGGGTTAAAAATTACTGGCTATGAAGGTGTTCAGCAAAATATAGCACTTGCATTAGGAGCACTTTTAACAATTGTTAGCGGTTGGATTGCGGTATTTGATCACAAGAAACTATGGGTACGACAAAAATCCACTTTGTTAGATCTTTATCATTTAAAAAATCATCTGAATTACTGTATTTCATCTGAGCGAACAAGCGAGGAATTTGCAGCAGAAATATTCGAAAAATATCAAGATATTTGGGAAAGAGATAGTAATGAATGGCGGAGTATCATTTATAAACCTCAGTTAACCAAACAAGTAAATATACCAAATAAGTAATGAAGGTTAAGATAAATGCATTTGTTAGATCTCAATATAAGCAAGATTGCTATACATCAAATTTTTCAACGCGATCTTGATGGTAATAAAATACCACCCTTAAAAAGTAATGAATTAATTAATTTTGACACAATAGCATTGGAAACATTTAAGCAACGTGTAATCTATGCATTAGGATCGCAGTCTAAAGCCGTTAATATGGTTATTGTTAATCAAGGTAGTAATGATGTTGCAACAATTATTCAGAAATTATGTAATGCCAATGACGATGATTTTTTAAATTTATCGTATGATATTGCAGATAAGCTAGCTGATTCTCAGAAGAGAAAGCAATTGCAGGGGGGAATTGTTGTTGTATTTAAAGGTATTTTTGGAGATGTTGATAATCGAAATACAATTATAGGTATAATGAAAGCCGATATTCATAGTGCTTATGCTAAAACTAAAAATGAATCGACCAATGAAATTTCATTAGAATATGTAGAAGAAGCGTTGTTAACACCTTCGACAAAATTATTCAAGACAGCAGGTTTTGCATATACTGGAAATCATATTGATGAAGATTCTGATGAACTTAATCTCAATAATTCTTGGGAGGTATACATTTCTGATTCTCAGATAAGTCAGACTGACGGCAAAGCTGCGGCACAGTATTTTTATGCGAATTTTCTTGGTTGTGGTTACCCAGAAACAAGTGCAAGGCAGACTAAGGATTTTTATAATTATACTTGTAGTTTTATTGATAAATTAGAAATTAGCGCAGAAGATAAGAACGACTTACGTAATTCTTTAGTTTCCTATTTAAAAGTAGAAAATAGTGAAATAGTAAGCGCGATTGAATTTTCTGATAGATATTTTTCAGTTGCAAATCGTGACCTATATGTTGAATATCTTGAACTTAGAGAGTTACCTGTTACTGCATTTACTAAAGATATAGAACATATTACAAGTCATCTTAAAATGCGTAGGTTATCCTTTAGTAAGAACATAAAAATAATTGCTCCTTCTGATTTATTTCAACAATTAGTACAAATTAAAACTATTGAAAGAAATGAAGCTGGTGATGCTGTAAAATGGACTAATATTTTAATTAAAGATCAGATTGTTAATCAGGGATGAACAAAGAAACCTTTTTGGATAAGTGGCTCAATGAAAAGTCTATGTATGAAGCATGGGGCAAGTTTGTCACATCAACTATTATTGAGCAACTTTCATCTAAAGGTTATGATTTATCGTCATATTTGAAGCAACCGGCAGTCCCTCGAGTTAAAGAAGCTGATTCATTGATAGATAAGGCTTTTTATCGAGAAGGGAAAAGTTACACTGATCCGTATAATGATATTGAAGATAAGGTTGGTATTAGGTTTGTTGTCCTTTTACTCGAACATATTGATGAAATAATCCATATTATTACGTCTTGTGGTGATTGGGATCACAAGGAATGTCGTCATTTTGAAAGGGAAAGGATTAAAGCACCTCTTCTTTTTACTTATCAGTCAGTTCATTATGTTGTTAGGGCATCAAGAGACATATCCATTGATGATATTTTAATAACAAAGGACACTCCATGTGAAATTCAAGTAAGAACTCTTCTTCAGCATGCTTATGCTGAGCTTACTCATGATTCTATATATAAAGCTAAGAAGCGCGTAGAACCACAGGTTCACAGAACCGTTGCTAAAAGTATGGCTTTAATCGAAACAACAGATGAGTTTTTCTCCAATGTACATCAAATCTTAAATATGGGGAATATTGAAGAGTTTAATATACAAAAAAATCTTGATTCATTATATGAAGATATTATTGGTATTAAGCCTATGGTTATGCAAAAGTCGGGATTAGTAGTACTTGCTGAATTTGAAGACTTAATTGATTCACAGCTTGTAAATACAATGCAAACTTTCTTTAAGTCTAATTCATATGTGTTAGATATGATTAAATTAAAATCCTTAACTGATCCTTTATATAGGCAAAGTATTTCCTTATTTATTGGGTGGTTAATTGTCCGTAGGAGAAGTCGATTAATTAATGATTGGCCGCTTGATGTGAATATTATTAATGAATTCTCTTGTTTACTGGGTGTATCATTAGACAATTAATAATATATTATTATAGTGATACCTTTAATATAAATTACTAAAAATTAGATATGATTTTTATACTTATGAGTTAGCCATTATTGGCTAACTCATTTTTTATCGCTATTCTTTATCTATTACTATCACAATACGACCAATCACTCTAATATCTTCTTGTGCTATTTCAACTGAAGAGTCCCCAAAACTTATTGCAAGTTTTCTTCCGGGTAAACGCTGAAGATGGTTAATTAATAGTGAACCATCTATATCTATTAAGTATCGACCTGATGTTGGGTTAGTCTCAAGTGTATTCACAAAATAGAGATTATGATCTTGCTCTACAACAGTTGTTGTTGATTCTTCCAAGTCATATTTTTCTAACGTAATTAAATCTAAAGAAATATGACCTTTAGTTTCTAAGCTCCCATTTGATATTTTTTCTATAGGGAGTGTACTTATTGAAGAATCTTCTGTTTTCTCAAATGCTTCACCCTGATCAAGCATGAGCCACTTTAATGAGCATCCCGTAGCTAAATGTGTGCGTAATACGACTTCATAAGGAGTTATATTACGTGTATGCCATGTTGAGATTGTTGAACGTGGGATATCAAATACTTCAGCAAGATCTTGAAACTCAGAGACATTAGCTAATACTTTTAATTTTTGGGTTATTAAACGACCGCCATCATAAGGAAACTGAGTTATTTTTCTTATTGGTTCATCTTTAATTAATTCTGAAGTTGAAGTGCTGTCTATATTTAAATCAGGGCATGTACCTGAGAGTATCTGTTCTTTATCAAACGGTTCTCCCTCACCTAAAGCTAAATATCTTAAAAAAAGACAGGACACTCATAATTTTCACCCAATGGTTGTTCTGTATTTACGATAAAATTAAACATACCTCACTGGCGTCTTTAAGGCTCAATCATGCGTTGAGTAGATCACGGATAGCCTTGTTCCTCGACTTTCAGATGACGGATATTGGGCGAGTAAATACTCGAGCTGGCGAGAGCGAATCTACTTATAGTGCGCTGAAATAAAAGATTTAAAAAAGACACTCAAAAAAACGGCCACCCAAAGGTAGCCGTTAATATTATAAGTCGCAATAATCAGTCTTAACGAAGATCATCAGTAACAGCAAGTACTGCTGCTAGGGTGTCGTGTCCAAAGCCAATACTACGCTCAGGAGACCAGCCGTATAGGCTATCTGGCTGATTGTTATGATCTTTAAATGGCATTTCAACAGTGTAAGACAAGCAGTTAAATTGCTCGCCAACCCAGTTTGATGCCACAGTTAGGTTCGCTTCGCCTGGCTTATCTTTGCCGTAGCCGTGCTCGTCTTGGAATTCAGGCGTAACGGTTAATAGCGCTTGTTTGAATTTATTTTCAAGATTTTCAAGGCGCGCATCGTATGATGGAATACCTTCAGAACCCGCAACGAAGTTAAATGGAATTGCCTCATCGCCGTGAATATCAAGGAACATATCTACGCCTGTTGCTAGCATTTTCTCGCGTACGTAGAATACTTCAGGGCTATTTTCCAATGATGGAGTTTGCCACTCGCGGTTAAGGTTTACACCGATTGCATTTAAGCGTAGGTGACCACGTGCGCTGCCGTCTGGGTTCATGTTTGGTACTACATAGAAGACGGCTTTGTTTAGCAGGGCACGACCAACAGTGTCGGTTTCATCTAATAAGCGTTGTACTAAGCCTTCAACAAACCATTCTGCCATGGTTTCACCTGGGTGCTGACGTGCAATAACCCAGATCTTTTTCTTTGGTGCTTGTTCGGTTTCAGCGTCTTGCTCATCACCAATCACCAATAGGCTAACATCACGGTTATCTAATGTATGACCGAGTGTTTCTAGGCGACAGTTGTAATGACTTTGTGCAAGATGCAATAGATCTTGATGACGATCGTAGCTGTACGGTGCAAAGTAAGCAAAGTACATTGATTCATTTTCAGGGATCACGTTAAACGTTAATGTGTCGCCATCAAACTCTGAAGGAATACGGAACCACTCTTCACGATCGTAAGAAGCCACAACATCATAGCCATTCCAACCTTCAGGGTAGGCTGAGTTAGCAAGATCTAATAACTTAATGGTGTGTGGCTGCTGAGCTTCTGACTCTAAACGAAAGTGAAACCATTGATGTAATTCAGATTGGTTATCGTTAGGAATACTAAGTTGAATGTCGTCTTTGCTTTCTGCTTTAACTACATTGATGCTACCGCTTTCAAAGTTACTGAAAATTTTCATGGTCTTTACTCGTTATCGTTATAAGTATTAATTTAGGCTATCACAAACGATGGCTATCGATAATGATTTTTGTTCATCAAAATAAGGTTTCATTGTTAGTTTAAGTGATGACGCTACAATAAAAATGCATACTTTTTATTAAAACAATGATTAAAGCACATTAATGTGACTAACTTGGCTTTTATAGTGATAAGTTATGCACTAAAGCCATAGGCGCTGCGTTTATGTGGCTGGTTATCTTAAAAGGGGTATGGTATTTGTATCAATCTATCCAGAGTAAACATTGGTGTGGTTACACTTCTAAATGAAAGCCTTACATCTCAACATTATTAAGTACATGCGTCTATTTCATGTATTACGTATTATTAGCGCCTGTATTATTGCTTTTTCTATCGATATATTTTTTAAGATCCCCTACGCAACTTGGGCACCGATCACGATCATCGTGGTGATGTCAGCTAAGTATTCTGGTGAAGTATCAGATAAAGCCAGTCAGCGAATCTTGGGAACGACAATCGGAGCTATTCTCGGTTTATCGCTGTATTTTTTCCCAAGTGATAATGTCTATTGGCACTATGGATTATTAGTGGCAATGCTGAGTGTGTCACTTTACTTTACGCTTGGTAAATATTCATACAGCGCTATTTTAACTTCTGTCACTTTAGTATTAGTTGCCGGTAGTGGCCCGGGGGATTTACATATTGCATTATGGCGTACTACCAATGTGCTGTGGGGTGGGTTAGTCGCAATTATCGCGAGCCAATATTTATTTCCAGCCAAAGCCACTGATCATTTTAAATTAGCCTGTGGTGATTTTTTACGTTTATTTCATCAAAACTATTCTGAGCATAATGCGTTGGTCAACAGTGATGATGCTTATCGTGAAGTTCAGCTAGTAAAATTGCGTCAAACACTGAATAAGATCACGGCATTAGAGTCGAGTATTGGTCATGAGACACCAAAGATGAAGCTATCAGTCAAAAAGGCGATTGCTTGTCAGGTAAGAATGTTTAATTTGCTGGAGAATATCGTTCAAACTCAGTGGCGACATCAATATAGCAAAGAAAAAGTGCAGGAAATACGGGCATTATCAAAAGCTAAAGAGCAATTATCTCTAATGTGTGAATTATTGGGGGAGGACTTATTGGATTCAGAAAAACCACTGATGGTACTCAATAAAAACCAGTTAGAGATCTTAGCCCTGTATCCGAAATTATCAGCAAGTGTTGATAGCCGTACTGATATTAGTTACTACGGCTATTTGTGGCTTAATCGAGAATTGGCACGTCAGGTAGCTGAGCTTTCTGAATGGTTGTGCCAATTTGAAACGATTAAAAATGATCTACTTTAACGTCAGCTGTTATTTCATTGCCGAATAATAAGCCGCAATATCTGCCAGATCTTGTGAATTAAGGTTCTGTAATTGTCCTTTCATCATCGTTGCCATCGGGCCTGTTCGAGTACCGTTGGTATAGGCAAGCATCGCGTCATACAGATATTGCTGCTGTTGACCGGCAAGGTTTGGGTAGCTTGGTTGTGATGCGATGCCATTACTGCCATGACAAAAACGGCAACTTGGTGTTTTGAGCTCACCCTTAGTGGCATCACCTTTAGGCATGGCATTAGCGTGACTACTGATGCCAATCGTGAGCACAATAGCGGTGGTTAGAAGGCGAGAAATATTTAATAGCGTCATGATGAATAGTCCATTATAGATGTAGATATATGATCGTATAGTAAAGCCATACGATAACTAATCAATGACTTGATGTTGGTTTTTGTGTGAATAATGTAACAACAAATGTCGTAGGCAATGACATTATTGCTATATAACTTGTAGTCGTTATTAGCTATCAGGTGTATTTCTAATACGAACGAAGCGAGCAAAACGAGGAATTCCTCGATCGGTATAGCCGTTATAACGATATTGAATGGTCGAGCCAATAGCAGGGGGAGACTGCCGCTGTTGATCATTAAAACCTGAGCCTATTTTAAAGGTGTCATTGGTTGATGTTTTGACCCACACCGCCCCCATCATACCTTGGTATTTCCCATTACCTTCTTCATAGCCAATAATGATCGCTTCGGCGTCTTGGTGGTTTTTGAGCTTTAATAAATGTTCAGTGCGACCAGCTGTGTAATTATTTGATTTATGGTGCAGCATTAGCCCTTCGCCGTCATGACTGCTCACAATATCTAACCATTGCATTAAGATTGCCAAATTATCGAGAGATTTATGCTCAACCCATTGCAGGTGTTTGATTGGGCGATGATTATGATCCCGCTGTTGGTCAATCAATGCTTGCAATTGACGGTAGCGTTGTTCAAAAGGGGCTGTGTTATGCGGCAGATCAAACACCATGTAATTAACCCGCTGCCACGCCTCATGGTTGGGGCTACTATCAAGCACAGTGCGTGTTAATGCTTGAAATTGACCGCGTTCAATCCACAGTTCACCATCAAGCGGTATTGACGGGAAATTAGCATAAAACCAATTAGGCGCATGGATGATATTGCCTGTTTTTGTCAGCAACTGGTTACCATTCCAATAAGCACGAATACCATCCAGTTTTTCACTGACTAAATAATCCGCAATAGTAAAATTGTCGTGGATTTGAGCATCATCACTGTAATGGACAGCATTAAGTTGATCACTGGGTAAGCTTTTAGCCAACATCAATGACACCTGCTCTGCAGTAACAGGAAAGCTGAGTGAAAGGCTAACCAAAGCGGCAATTGAGGTTAATCGTTTTCCAATGCATTGAAAATTATGCACATTGTAATGATTGTTACAGAGTTGGAATGGTAATGATGTCATGCTATCGATCCCTCGTGAACATTAAGACATAACAGTAAATAAAGGGGCTAAATGGGTAAATTACTGTGTCCTGTTTTTAGTTACGTTTGTGCGAATGGTGGAACTACAGAATGTGAATCAAGTTACAGTTACATTATTTATGTGTTTGAGGTGCTAAATAGGAATTAAGTATGTTGAGTATCAATATAGTCAAAATGCTAAAAAAAGGTTATTTATTGACTGTATTTATAGGCGAGCTAAGGTAAAATTTCGTCATTATTGAGCTTTTCATACGGTCTTTGCTGTAATGCAACCTTCTTTATCTGGTTTTTTTTCTCGCGTTAACACGTTTTTAGTGTCTAAAAATATCAAGATTTCGTTTCATTGTTATTTTATTCATGCCATGAGTTTTATGGCGCTCGGATTGTTTTCTTCGTTGTTAATTGGTTCAATTCTAAACACTATTGGTATTAAGTTATCAATCCCGCTGTTAAGTGATGTTTTATGGCCAATAGCAAAACAAATGACAGGGCCGGCCATTGGTGTTGCGATAGCTTATGCACTACAAGCGCCACCATTAGTGTTATTTTCCTCTACCATTGCTGGTGCTGCTGGGGCGGCAATGGGAGGGCCCGTGGGTGCATTCGTTGCAACCATTTGCGCGGTTGAGTGCGGTAAAGTTGTTGCTGGAGAAACCAAGGTTGATATTTTAGTGACGCCAGCCGTTACCGTGTTAGTTGGCGTTTTTATTGGTAGTTGGATTGGACCCTTGGTTGGCGCTGTTATGACCCAGTTTGGTCAATTAATTATGTCGACAACCCAGTTACAACCATTACTCATGGGCGCGCTGGTGGCGGTATTAATGGGCATGGCATTAACCTTACCGATAAGTAGTGCGGCGATTGCAATTATGTTGAGTTTAAATGGGTTGGCAGCAGGGGCTGCGACGGTCGGCTGTGCAGCACAAATGGTTGGTTTTGCTGTTATGAGTTATCGCGTTAACGGCTGGGCGGGCATATTTGCTCAGGGGTTAGGCACATCGATGTTACAAATGCCAAATATTGTTAAGAACTACAAAATATGGATTCCACCGATTATTGCTTCAGCGGTGTTGGGGCCTATCGCGACGGTGGTATTTCATATGGAAAATACACCTTTGGGGGCCGGCATGGGAACATCAGGCCTAGTGGGGCAAATTCAAACATTGATTGCGATGGAACAACCTGGTGTGAGCAGTGGTTATATCTATGGATTAATTGTGCTGATGCATTTTGTTTTACCTGCTTTGATTACACTTATTGTCGCTTATATAATGCGTCGTCAGGGCTGGATCAAAGACAGTGATCTAATTCTAAAACTAAGCTAATCGTGATTATGGCTAACGCTTAGCGAGGGTCGATATTTGTTGTTCTGCACAACGAAAAAAGGCATCGGCTTGGCGTTGGCTAGCAATAAAAGTAAAAGGTTTCAGCCCCTCAAGGTGTAATGTGGTGCGATAGCTGTGGGTCTTAAATGCTTGAGTAAAACGTTGAGGGCTAAAATTATCGTTGGCAATGGTGGCGGTATAAATCGCTGTTTGGTTATCAAGCCGTTTGAATAAGTTGTGGTCGACAATATAGTTAAAGGATGGATATTGTTCGATATTATCCATTGAATGCTGGCTTAATTCACCGCGGGATGGCGCTTGAAGATCATTAAGATGGTAAATTTTAACATCAAAGTTATTGCGTTTATCTGTAGACATGGTGAGAACGGTATTCTCTTGTAAATGTTGTTCTTTTACCGTGAGTGTACATTTAGTGTCGGTCTGACTATAGGTAGAGTTCTCAAGCAAAGGCAGTGAAAATGCTGAAACAGTTAAGGCAATCAGTGATGTGATCATAAACATACCTATATATTTTGCGGTGTATTGAAATCCGTTAAATTAATCCTAGTGTGGTTGAGTAATATTTATGGACTAATATCACAATATATTACGGTTGAAACACATTATTAAAATTGAGAATTGGCAAGGGATTGATGCGAATTAACTAATAATTAAGATCTTTTTAAAACAATAAAAGATTATTTGATGCAAAATTAACAATCTATCCCAGTGAAAGTGGTAACTTCATTGGTAGATAAAACTATTAGTGATTCTTAATCCAATAAATAAAATGGAGAAAGTGATTATGTCTACTAAGTCGACGAGTAAAACCCCTTTGCTGTTATCTCTTTTAGCACTCATCGCCGGTGGTGCAATTGGTTATGGTGTGGGAATGAAAGTAGAGCAGAACAGTAGTGCACCTAGCCTACAAGCTTGTCAGCAACAACTGCAGTCTCAAACAGATCAGCTTCAGCATAGCACTGAACAATATCAAGCATTAGTAACAAAAAATGAACAGCAGCAACAACAGTTAGCTCAAGCAACAACAGAGTTAGCGACAATGACTGCATTAGCAGAAAAACAAAAAAAGGACTTTGCAAAACAACTGGCATCTTTGGCACAAAAAAAGCAGCAGTTATCTGTAAGTCAAAAAAAATTAGAAGTGACGAAAAAGAAACTAAATACTGAAGTTGTTAAGTTAAAAACCACCACTAATAAACAGCAAGTGGTGATTGATAAGTCGCAGCAGTATTTTAAACGCCAAGCTGAGATGAAAGCGAATGTGGAAGCCACTCAAGCACAAGTTGTTGAATTAACCAAAACAACAAATGGCTTTAAAAAGGCTTGTGACGAGTTTAAATCAGGTAATAGTTGGAATTGGGTATCACAAAAAGACTGTGATAATTATGAACAACAACTGGGGTTATTAAAGACTCAACAAGCAACGTTAGCTTCTCAGCAACAGGCTTTAACGGCTATTAATAAAGAAATAGGTAATAAAGAAATAGGTAATAAAGAAATAAGCAAAAAATAATGTTTATTGTTGTTACTAAATAAAATAAAAATAGCTGCAAATTGCAGCTATTTTTGTATTTGTTATCGCAGTATATATCTAGTGACCAATTGGGCGCGCAAGTGAGGTTGGAAAACCACGCTCTGCTGCTAATTTTTCAGCATAACTAACGATTTCATTGAGGCTTAATTGCTGAGCCACAGGAAATGCGTTTTCACGGGTTTGTGGTAGTGGTGACTGAATTAAATCCAATGCTGCCAGTTGTTCAATGATCGCGTCAGCGACAGATAATGCCGATGAGGCTTTAACAATTTCAGAGCGCGCATAGCGTTGATGCGAATAAGAAACATCAGCGGCGCGTAAAGTTGGATCATTCCCTGGAATTTGCTGAGCACCAAATAAAGGTTTACCACCAACCGTCGCTTGATCAAAGTGATTAACAAACTGTGCCATGTGGTTAATGGCGCGTTGAGTGCGCTGTTCTATTTCTTGTTGCGTCCAATGTTGCTGCAACTTCTCTTTAAAAGATGCATCTAATTGTGGCTGAGCACTATTACCATTGGATGCCACTAAGCCATTCTTAAATAAAGTAATATCTTGCGTCATACCGTGAAGTTGGAAGAAACCGTCAGGGTAAGGTGTTAATTGAGCCATACCATTAGGCGTACCACGTTCACCATGAAAAATAACTTCTGGCCATTGTGCATCACATTGTGGCCAATGGGTAACATAGGCCGCTTTAAATTCCACCATCCGTTGACGGGGGATATGTGCTAAATCATCAATTGTTCCGGTACGATAGCCGCCAGCATTAACCAAGTAATCGACATTAATCTGTTGATGATGAGTAGCATCTTGATAGCTAACTTGCCAGCCATTAGGTAGCTCAGCTAACGACGTCACTTTGGTATTGGTATTTACATGACAATGAGGTAATCGTTGTAAGGCAAGTGCCAGTGTTGCGGCAATTCTAAAAACACTTAAGCCATATTCCTGCACCATGACTAATGGGTATTTAAATTGATCTAAATTAATTGATTTAGCAACTGGGATCATCCATTGATCCGGTGTTAAAGGTTGTTGAGGATTATCTTGTAATGCTAGACGCTCTAAATCACTGCGTTGATAGAGTTTAAAATAATCATTTGGGTTGCCCAATACACAATTTTTCGCATCGTCTGCAACCAGTGCTTGGTAGGTTTGCTGTAATAATGTTAAACGTGGCAATAAATCATCAGGATTACCAGCATCACTGCAAGGGATCGCAATAACAGTCGGTCGAATATTTGAGGTGTGCTGGTAAACGCGCAATGTATCAATAGATTGCTTAAGTAGCGTTATACATTGTTGATCTGATATCTCACGATAAAGATTACCACCGGCATGTAAGTGACAAATAGGTGGGCCATTTACAAGACTTTTCCCTTCTTCAAACAACTGAACATTTATACCTTGTTCAGCTAATCGAAGTGCAATAGTCGATCCAGCTATACCGCCACCAATAATACCCACCGTGATCGGTGAATCAGCGATGAGAAGGGATGTCGTTTTACTTTCAATTAAATTCATAATGCTTGAACACGTCAATCAGCTAAAAACAATAGAAAGGACTTATTTGATAAAAGCATATGCAATAAATCCCTTCAATGCATGAGTAAACTTATTTTACGTTGTAATACGATAAAGAGAAATAGCCACTAATTAAAATCCAATCAAAAGCGGTAAAGTATTATTCTGCTTATAAATAGTTTCATTATTTAGCATGTTGGATTCTTTATAGGTATTTGTTGGTTTTTTAGGGGTGTTTTTGAGGTCTTGTTATTTGTTTTTGATATATTTATGCTTGATTATGGTTGTTATATGAATGATACATATCCTTTTTGAAAATAATTTTCGTGTTTTAGTGAATAAATAGAGCCAATATTGCTTTTTATTTATTCTTTATTTTCAATGCGTTATATTTTTTTTTGGTTGTTATTATTTATTTATTATGGATTTTTATTTTTTCTTTTGCTAAATTGCATCCTGTTTTTTTGAACTTAAATATAAAAGTGTGGTCGCGAATTACATTTCTATGTTGGAATCTCAATAAAACAGCAGTAGTGGTTATAAGTATAATAAAGGATAAATAATGTCTAAAATGAATCTGGTAGTTTTACCTCTTGCACTTCTTGTTTCAGGTGCAGTAAACGCAGCAACTGAAAACCCATTTTACGTTGGCGCACGCGCTGGTGGTGTTCATTACGCTGATTTTGACGCGAAAGCTGGTAACGTTAACACTAACCCAAGCGATTCTCACTCTATCGATAAAGATGATTTTGCTGGCGGTATCTTCATGGGTTACAACGTAACACCATGGTTCGCAATTGAATCAGGTTATACTTGGTTAGGCGAAGTAACACTGAAAAATGATGATGCTCATAGCAAAAAAGTTGAGCAACAAGTTATTGATCTTGTAGGTAAGTTCACTTACCAGCCAACTAACTCAATCGATCTTTACACTAAAATCGGTGGTGCATGGCAGTTCTCTCGTTTCCACGATAAAGTAACGGGTCTATCTGATCGTGACGATAGCCTAATTGCTACAGCGGGTCTTGGTGCAGAATACCACTTCACAGATAACCTTTCTGCTCGTGCTGAATACCAGTACTACCACAATATGGAAGTGAAACCTGCTGAGACTAAATACAACTGGGACGCACACTACTACGGTGTGAGCCTTGTATACGGTTGGGGTGCTCCTGCGGTAGTTGCTCCTGTTGTTGCTGAAGTTGTTGAAGCTACAACTATTCAACTAGAGCCTATTTCTGCTGAAATGCCATTCGCATTTGATAGCAACGAACTATCTGCAGAAGATAAGCAACGTCTAGACCCAATCGCACAACGTCTTGTGAACTTCCCTGAAGCACAACTTGTTGTTATTGGTCACACAGATAGCACTGGTGCTGAAGCATACAACCAGAACCTATCTGAGCAACGTGCTCTTACTGTTGCTACATACTTAACTAAGCACTTCAACATTGATCCTAGCCGTGTATCTGCGGAAGGTCGTGGTGAACTAGACCCAGCTGCATCAAACGATACTTCTGAAGGTCGTGCTCAAAACCGTCGTGCAGATGTAACGACTCCTGGTTTTGAAATTGAACAAGAAGCTGTAGCAGCTGTTGCTCAATAAGTATTACGTAAATGTATTTTTAAAAAGCGCCTAGTTGGCGCTTTTTTTTTTGCTGCTATTTGTTAACTGCCGTATATTGACTAAGCCATAACGACGCTTGCTGTCGATAATCTGAGTATTTTTTTCGAACTTATCGTGAGAGTGATATCATAATACTATCCCGCAGCAGTAGGTGTTATACCTAATAACTAACCAGAGAATATTATGGCTATTTGGCAACGACCATTTACGTTAGACGTTTTTAATCAGACCTCTAAAAATACCTTAGTCGAACATTTAGGGATCAAGTACGTTGCATTTGATGATTCATCTTTGTCTGCAACCATGCCAGTAGATTGCCGTACTCATCAACCATTAGGCATGTTACATGGTGGTGCTTCTGTCGTTTTAGCTGAAACATTAGGTTCATTAGCGGCTAATTTTGCAGTAACCACTGATTATTATTGCGTCGGTTTAGATATTAATGCTAACCATATTCGCGCGGTACGTAGCGGCGTGGTGACAGGAAAGGCGACACCGTTGCATCTTGGTGCGACAACGCAAGTATGGCAGATTGAAATTCGCGATGAACGTCAGCGACTCGTTTGTACCAGTCGTTTAACGATGGCCGTTTTAAAACATAAAAAGCAGTAAACACAATGATCATTACTTTTTCTCAAGGCAAAATTATTGCGACTCAACATGAAGTTGTTATTCGAATTGAAGGTGATTGCCGAATTACGATGCAGGCACAAGTTGACGAATTAACCTTAATTGGGGGGGGCAATGTGATCACTGCTGTTGGTAGTGGTTTGAATTGGTCGGTGAAATTAGATACTGATGAGCAAATGCAGCAGTTAGCCGCTGAGATAGGGATTGCTATTACGCATTACTGATTATTTGAGCTATTGTTGGTGTTTTGCGATTCAATCTTGATGTTAATCATCACTAAATGGCTTTATTTTTATTTAAGTATGACAAATAAATACTATTTTGGCATTATTAGTAACTGTGCAGTTAATTGCATCGACAATATATCTAATATTAATCATTATAAAGTAAATAATATGTCTAAAAAATATTTTGCGCTGTTACCGCTTGCTGTTCTTCTTTCTGGCGTTGCTCATGCAGCTCCTGCTAATCCTTATTATGTTGGTGTTCGTTTAGGTGATGCTAATTATTCACACTTTGAACATAATGGCCATGCATCGAACCTTGGTTTGAAACAAAACGATCTGGGTGCTGGTATTTTTGCAGGTTATAACATTACCCCATGGTTCGCGGTTGAGACTGGCTATACGTGGCTGGGTGATGCACAGGTTAACCATCAAAATATTAAACAACACGCGTTTGATTTAACGGGTAAAGCAACGTGGCATCTTAATGATAGCTGGGGCTTATTTGCTAAAGCGGGCGGCAGTTATATGCTAACGGCTTACCATGGTAATGGGATCAGTGATACAGATGATCATGTTGTAGGTACTGTTGGTGCGGGTGTTGAGTATCAATTAACCGATCACTTATCTACACGTCTTGAATACCAGTACTACCACGATTTAACCTCAAAACCTCGTGGTACTGATTTAAGCTATAAGTTTGATACTAACTTCTATGGCTTAAGCTTGGTTTACAACTGGGGAGCGAAGCCTGTAGTCGTTGATACTATTGCACCTGCAATGGCACAAACGGTAACAATTGAGCCATCAACATTATCATTAGGTTATGGTGTTAATCAGTATAAATTAACCGCTGATAATGAAAAAGCACTGCAACCTATGAAGCAGCGTTTAACCCGTTACCCTAACGCTACCGTTGTTGTAACTGGCTATACGTCTAATACTGGTACAGCGGCTTATAACCAAACATTATCTGAAAAACGTGCTAACGCTGTTGCTTCTGAATTAGCCAAATATGTTGCAGATCCTGCACAAGTTACAGCGCAAGGTATGGGTGAACAACATCCTGTGGCTAGCAATGATACTGCTGAAGGACGTGCACAGAACCGTCGTGTAGAGATTACTTCTCCTGCGTTAAAGATTGCGACAGAAGCTGCTTCTGAGCGTTAATCTAACCTTAATGTTGTAGCAAAAATAGTAAAAAGCCAATCATGCAAATAATGTCCATGATTGGCTTTTTTATATGGCTTTTTGTAACAAGAAAGGATTATTTACTTGGTGCGCAAATAGATTTTTTACGTAAACACAAAGACATTATCATGCCAAAGATAGCCCCTTGAGTAATAATGGCAGAACCACCATAGCTAAAGAAAGGTAACGGACTTCCCATTACAGGCAACACACCACTCACCATGCCAATATTAATAAAGCTATATAAAAAGAAACTAAGGGCAAAAGAGGCACTGACTAAACGCGCAAACGGTGATTCCGATTGATTAGCTAACCAAATAACGCGAAAGGTCATAAAGGCGTAAATCCCTAATAGTAATGCGCTTCCCCAAAATCCCCATTCTTCAGCAAAGGTTGAAAAAATAAAGTCAGTGTGACTTTCAGGGATAAAGCCTAAATTACCTTGAGTGGCATCTGTCCAACCTTTACCGCGCAAGCCTCCTGAGCCAATTGCAATTTTTGATTGAATAATTTGATAGCCCGAGCCAAGTGGATCTGATTCTGGGTTAAGAAATTGCAGTACGCGTTTTTTCTGGTAGGTTGCCATTACAAAATACCAAGCTAAAGGGATGCTAACGCCAATAATGCCTAACACTGTTGATATTAACTTCCAACTCATGCCTGCGTAATAAAGTACAAATAACGCGTACAAAATGGTAAAGATGGCACCATCAAGATCCGGCTGAATAAAAATCAGTCCAGCCGGAATCGCTGTTATCATCAAACAAATCAGGATTTTTTTAAGAGTTGGACGTCCTGCTTCTGCAATTAAAATCCACGCCATCATTAGCGGCACAGCGACTTTTACCAGCTCTGATGGCTGAAAACGAATCGGCCCAAGCGCTAACCAGCGTCGTGAACCGTTGGTACTGTCACCGCTAACAAAAACACCCAGTAATAAAATTACCGTTAGCAGAAATAAATAGGGTGTATAACGTTGATAAGTGGCTGGCGCGATTGCAGACATCACAATTAATGCACCAATCGCTAGCATGCCACGAATAAGATGACGCTCAATGATGGGTACACTAAAGCTGCTGGCACTCCATACGGTTAATGAACTAAATGTAATCAAAAGGAGAATTGATATACAAAGAGGCATATCAAGATAAGGACGGTATTTATTCATTTAGTACTACTGTAAGCCACGCGAAATTGCGCATCGATGAAAAGTACCGCTACTTTAAAATAATATCGCTTCGCTACAAGAGATATTTTGCAAGAAAATGTATTTCTGTTGCTGTGAGCTAATAAATGCACAATTTTTACGCTTTAATCGCCCCAATAATAGATATTATCGAATAAAATTTCGGCAAGATCGCAGTATTTACTCCTATGCCTCAAGTATACTAACTCGAAATAACAAAATAGCAGTGGAGTAACAATGGATCGTTATTATTGGGGTGTTGATTTAGGCGGTACCAAAATTGAGTGTGCAGTGATTGAACGTAGCACTGATACTTGTGTAGTACGAGAGCGAATCGCAACAGAAAGCGATCAAGGTTATGATCATATTTTAAATCAAATTGAGATATTGATTAACCACTGTGCTGAGCAATTAGGGCAACGACCTCAAGCGATTGGCTTTGGTACTCCGGGTACGTTAGATCCTCACTATGGCGTGATGAAAAACTGTAATTCAACCGCCCTTAATGGTAAACCGCTTGATAAAGATCTGACTAAACGACTTGGCGCTAAGGTAGTGTTAGCTAACGATGCCAACTGTTTCGCCTTAGCAGAAGCGCACTTTGGGGCTGCAAAGCGAGTTAAACCCAATGCAGAAGTGGTGTTTGGGATCATTATGGGCACTGGCGTTGGCTCTGGTGTTGTCGTTAATGGTAAAGGATTATATGGCTGTCATGGTATTGCTGGTGAGTGGGGACACAATGTAATCGAACCTAACGGTGCAGCTTGTTATTGCGGTCAATCCGGCTGTTTAGAAACGGTGATTTCAGGCAAAGGATTAGAGCGATTTTATTTCGAACAAACAGGGCAAGCACTCTCATTGCCTGAGATTGTTGAATTAACCGCTGAGAATGATCCTCAGGCGCAAGCAACCTTGGCAAGAATGTCGCATTACTTTGGTATTGCAGCGGCGCAGATCATCAATGTGTTAGATCCTGATGTGATAGTGATTGGCGGTGGCGTGGGTAATATTGATGCGTTATATCAGCATGCCAAAGCGGCGATTTTACCGCATCTCTTTAATGGCGAGCTTAATACTCAAATAGTGAAGCCAGATTTGGGTGACAGTGCGGGTGTTTTTGGTGCTGCAGCGTTGGTTAAATAAATAGCTCTTTAATTGATTATTATCAGATAACAAAAAGGCGTGATAGCAAATTAGTTAGTGTTAATAACTACTGCCATCACGCCTTTTTTAGCTCTTTTATTGTACTTAGCTTGCCAAAATTTGAGGCTTGCGTTGTAAACTTGCAAATAGCATATAAATAGCTGTTGCAAGTAGAACAATAAAGAAGAAGTCCATTAATCCATCTTTTTGTGCCATAAAGCTATTAGCACCAATTGGACCTAATGCTGAGCCAATGCTGTAACTAAATAGCATCACTTGCGTCGCTGCAACAATATATGATGAATCTAAATTATCACACGCTAATGTGATCGCAATTGGGTATAACGCAAATGCAGACATACCAAGTAGCGCTAATGCTGTGATTAACACGATGTAATCTGGTGATAAGTAAGTTAGACCCATCGCAAATACACCTAACAATGACATTAATGCTAATAGTAATGTTTTGCTCATACGAATCGACAGCTTACTAACAATAGGCTGAATAACCATACCACCTAAAATAATCGCAGCCATTAACACACCAATTTGGTTAGTTGTTAGCTCACTCTTTTTCAGTGCCAATGGCATTAGGCCATAGATGCTACCCATTACTACGCCTGAAGTAATACAGCCAATAATTGCAGGCTTACTTAAACGTGAAATTTGTTTAAGTGACAATACTTGGTGACCGCTGTTATCTGGCTGGCCTTGCTTGATCAATAATGGTGGTAAAATAGCAAGTAGCAGTAATACCATGATCACAACAAAAGGAATGAACCCTTTAATACCGAAATAGCCAACAGCAAGCTGACCAATTGTCGTACCGCCATATAATGACGTCATGTAAAAACCAAGACGTTTAGCGCGCTCTTTTGCGCTATCGCCAATCAATAGCCATGATTCAACGACAACAAAAATACCTGCAACAGCCATACCTGCAACTAAACGTGCAAATAACCAAACTTCTTTGTGTGGAAACAAAGGCAACACAGCAACCGTTGAAGCTAATAATGCAAGAAAGCTAATAAAGGCAATACGGTGACCTATTTTGCCAATAATCGGTTCAATCATTAATGATCCGATTAATAAGCCAATATAATAGATACTCGCTAACCAACTAGCATAGCTACTATCAATATTAAAATTTGCTAATGATAGCGGGATCAAGCTCATTAAGTAGCCTGAAGCAATTGCAAATACAGTTAGTCCCGCAACTGGCACAAGCATGCCGTTGCTTTGGTGACAAGTAGTGGTTTGTTGCACTACCGTACTCTCCACATAAATTCGGTTTAGAATATCTGTCTCTTTTAATAAAAGGAGTAATCCTGAAAGAGTATTAAACCCACCAACCAGAAAGGCTGATTAGGTAGAAGAGACAGTGCTGTTTAGGTTTACTTTCGACTGAAAGCGGAGCGATTATTCACGTAACTGAGGTGGGAGTAAAATGAGAAAAACTAATCCGAAACAATGTTTTTAATTATAATGTTATCGATAGAAAAAAAATGATTAGAGTTATGTTTAATCCAATGCATTCAATAGAGTACTTTAAAGGTAAAAGTAGTGTTTATTTAATGAGTTACAATAATTGTGTGGCTGAATCAATCAATTAATAACAACAAATTCATTAGTGTTGTAATTGAGTTTAATGATTGATTTTTGGGTATTTAGGAAGAAAAAAATTAATGATCACCAATAAATTTTCTTCTTAGGGGAGGGTATTTATTGATTGGTCAAAAAAAGTCACTCCATCAGATATAAATTAATAAATAGATGGAAGTGACTATTAAAACTTATGTAAAAAAATATTGTTTTATTAATTAACGTTTGTTTTTAAGGTAACGCTTACGACGCTCTTCTTTCTTCTTGATTTTTGCTTCAGTTTTACGCTCTTCAGCAATCGCAACATTAATCAACTCTTCAGTGATCATCTCTGGATGCTCAAGAGTAATGTTACCCAAAGTACCATTACGTAATTCGTTAATTAAAATAACTGACGTTTTGTGTAAATCAACACGACCACCGCCTTTTAAACAACCACGCTTGCGGCCGATCGCTTCTATTAGTTCAATTTCAGAGTCAGGAAGGTCATCATCAAGGTTATAACGTGATTTGATTAATTCTGGGTAAGCCTTAATAAGGTACTCAATAGTAAAGAAGCCAACATCAATGTAATCCATGGCGGTATCTTTAATCGCACCTGTTGCCGCTAGACGAAAACCACTGTGTGGGTTCTCTACTTTAGGCCATAAAATTCCAGGTGTGTCAGATAACAAAATACCATTATCTAAATTAATTCGTTGCTGCTGACGTGTAACTGCAGGTTGGTTACCCGTGATCGCAACTGTACGTCCTGCAAGGGCATTAATGATGGTTGATTTACCAACGTTAGGAATACCCATGATCATGGTACGAATTTTTTTACCGGCTTCTTCACGCTGTGGCGCAAGTTTACGGCATAAATCCATGATCTGGTTTACTTCGTTTAAGTTCTCGGTAGTGATCGCAATTGCTTTTACACCTTGCTCTTTTTCAAGGTGATTGATCCAAAGTTGGGTCATTTCAGGATCAGCTAAATCACGCTTGTTAAGTACTTTAACAACCGGTTTGCCATCATTAGTTTCACGGAATGATTTGATCAGTGGGTTTTCACTACTAAAAGGAATACGGGCATCTAGCACTTCGATGATCACATCGACTTTCGGCATTGCCTCTTCAATTTCTTTGCGGGCTTTGTGCATATGGCCCGGGAACCACTGGATACTTTGACTACTCATTTGATTTATATACTCTTTATTTTTCTAGTTAGCCTATGGGATACAACCAGAGGTACTAAAATTTACTGTAAAAGATAGCAGTGGACATCATTTTCTATCCACATTGGTAATGCTGCGATCGCTTACATACAAATACTTATCACTGAGTTTACCATAACTGTTAGGGGATGCTTGCCCGTTAATGTATTTAGACGTTACAGCGCTGTAAGCATGGTTAGTAATTGTTCGGTGATATTTATTGGTAAATCGTCTTTCATGATGTACCAGTTAGTCACAACCATAAGCATGATTTTTCGCTGGTGGCGCTAGGTAGGGGAATGAACTATTATGAATTGCCTTTAGCTTGGGTGAAGTTGATTTTAGACGGACTATCGCCACAAACAATGAAAGGGGATCATCATGCTGCTTCACTGTTGTTCCCGATGGAGCGTGTATTTGAAGACTATGTTGCTCAATCACTCGGTAAAGCTTTGAAAACAACACATCGTTTAAAAGCACAGCTACAGAGTAAGAGTTTAGTGACTCACAATGGATCGAGCTGGTTTAAGCTCAAGCCTGACATGGTGATTGAACATAGCGGTAAAGTTGTGACGGTATTAGACACTAAGTGGAAATTACTCGATTCATCAAAAGCCAATGGCACCGATAAATATGGCTTATCACAAAGTGATTTTTATCAGATGTTAGCATACGGTCATCACTACTTTGATACTGAGATAGAAAACCCAGAAATGTTCTTGGTATATCCCTCACACTCAGGTTTTAAGCAGGCAATACCACATAGCTTTGATTTCCCGATTCAAAGCGAGAAAACCTTAAAGCTATGGGTCGTTCCTTTTGTGATTAGTGAGAAAGATGATGAAAAGGGAATTCAGTGGCCGGATGAAGCCCAAATACCAGCCGAGTTTTATTAAAAATACTATGCCTTTTATACCCATGCTATGTGTAAAAAATAAATCAAATCCTTTCCACTGCGGAGGATATCTCATTGAGTAATAGTTTTGCTTTATCACTTTTAAGTTGTAATAGCGTCATAAAAAGCAGATCGGTAATGACATTTTGTGCCGTACGAGAAGAAATAGAAGAACTTCGAAACTGTTTTTCATCAGCAATGGTATCAATCGTATAGTGAGCCAATTTTCGTAAGGGGCTTTTTTTAATATTGGTTAATGCAATAATTGTTGCGCCTTTATCATAGGCAGATTGAGCCGCAACAAGTATTTCTCTGCGTGTTCCTGAAAATGAAATTGCGATGAGTATATCGTCTTTAGTGAGCGTATTTGCAGTGGCAACTTGAACATGCGTATCTTGTTCGTTGAGTGCGGTGATCCCGATTTTTAACAGCTTAAAGGTGAGATCTTTTGCCGTTAATGCTGAACCACCAATACCGACAATTTGAATACGTTGTGCTTGATTGAGCAGGTTAACAATCGCCTCAAACTTGGTAAAATCAATAGCATTGGTTGTTGCAATTAAGGCGTGGGTTTTCTCTTGAATTAACTTTTGGGCAATGGTTAATGAAGAGTCATCGCTATGAATTTTGTTATGGATCGGTCTTTTAGGCTCTAGAATTGCCTTTTGTTTAGCAAGATCTTCAATAATGGCAAGTTTTAAGGCTGTGAATCCCTTAAATCCAAGCTTTTGCGCAAATTTGATAATACCAGATTGTGAAACTCCCACCTTTAGCGCTAAATCCTGACTTACATACCCGCTTAAGGAAGCGGGATCTGCAATAATAAAGTCTACTATCTTCACTCCATTGCTCGATAACTGACTTCGTTGGTTTTGCATTCTCTCTAAAATACTCATGAACACCTGATTTTTTTTGAATTAATTATTCATTAACGCTAAACGATTATTCTTATTGTTGATTAGCGATAACTTAATGTAATTATAGTGTTTTTATGCTGTTTTCTGCTTGGTGATGGCTATTGTGAATCACATTTATTCTTTAATTTTGGCATGAAATGAATAATTTTAGTTGTGATTATTGTCACTTAATCGAATTTTTTATTCTATATGATGCCTCTAAACCTAATCTGCAACTGAAGAGAGCTGATGATGAAAATCGATCTAACCACCTTAGTGACTGAAAGCCGAAATGCCGAAAGCGAGAATATTGATATGCTTGCAACAATGGATATGTTGAAAGTGATTAATCAAGAAGATCAAAAAGTGGCTATAGCAGTAGAAGCGATTATTCCAGAAATAGCGAAGGTTGTTGATCTTATTGCAAATGCTTTCCAATCTGGCGGTCGGTTGATTTATACCGGAGCTGGAACGTCTGGTCGATTAGGTATTTTAGATGCGAGTGAGTGTCCTCCAACATATGGCTCAGATCCTAGCTTAGTGGTTGGTTTGATTGCTGGTGGACATCAAGCGATTTTAAAAGCAGTTGAAAATGCAGAAGATAACTTTGAACTTGGCGCTGCAGATTTACAACAGATTGGTTTTAATAACAAAGATGTGCTTGTGGGAATTGCTGCAAGTGGGCGTACACCTTATGTATTAGGGGCGATGAACTACGCCAAAAGCGTTGGCGCAACGGTTGCGACATTAAGTTGTAATGCCAATAGCCCAATGACGCAGATAGCAGATATTAATATGACCCCCATTGTTGGTCCTGAAGTGGTAACGGGTTCTTCAAGAATGAAGGCTGGTACCGCGCAGAAATTAGTGCTGAATATGTTAACCACTGGCGCAATGATTCGTACCGGAAAAGTGTTTGGAAACCTAATGGTTGATGTTGAAGCCACTAACGCCAAGCTCATTCAGCGTCAGCATAATATAGTGGTTGAAGCGACGGGGTGCTTAGAATCACAAGCAGCAGAGGCACTTGCACAATGCAATAATCACTGTAAAACCGCTATCTTAATGATTTTACTTGATATCGATGCAGAGCTAGCCGCAGCAAAATTGAGTAAACATAATGGCTTTATTCGTCATGCACTTTTAGACCAAAAATGATTGAACAACAGGTTTTATTAAGGAGCATAAGATGGCCAAAATAACAGCTTCAATGATGCAACAAATACTCGAGGCAATTGGTGGTAAGGCAAATGTTATCAAATGTGGTAACTGCATGACGCGATTACGTCTTACATTACAAGATGATAGTTTAGCAGATCGAGATTCAATTAAGCGCATTGCAGGAGTAATGGGGTTAGTTGAGAGTGATGATCAGTTTCAAATTGTTTTAGGGCCGGGTAAAGCACAAACGGCGGCTGAAATGTTAAATAGCATGCTTGATAAAGAGTCGGAAGAGCCTGGGGATACATCAAATCAGCATTCGAATCTGAAAGATGTTGCTTCTGCGCATAAACAACAATTAAAGAAAAAACAGACCAGTGCCGCGCAACGTTTTTTGAGTAAGTTTGCGACCATTTTTACGCCTTTAATTCCGGGCTTTATTGCGGCAGGTTTATTATTAGGTATTGCGACATTATTAGAACAACTTTTTGTCATTGGTTAAACTGCACCTAATGCGCATTTACTTGATTTAATAGCGTATATGAAGGTCTTCAGTAAAGGGCTGTTTAGCTTTTTAAGTATCCTTATTGGTTATAATGCGCAGCAAGCGTTTGGCGGTTCAGGTGTCAATGGTGCGATTTTAGCGTCCTTTTTTGTATTAGGTTATAACCCAGATGCCACCTCTGGTATTTATTCGGGAATGAACGACTTTTTTGGTAATGGTATTGATCCTCGAGGCAATATTATTGGAGTGTTAATAGCAGCCATTATTGGTGCTGGCGTTGAGAAAAAGGTTCGTCAATTTATTCCTGATAATCTAGATATGATTTTAACCTCGATGATCACCTTGTTGATTATGGGCGCGGTAACTTTTGTGATCATCATGCCGATTGGCGGTGAGTTATTTAGAGGTATGTCATGGTTATTTATCAACCTTAATGGTAACCCGTTAGGAAGCGCGATCTTAGCCGGACTATTCTTAATATCGGTTATGTTTGGTATTCACCAAGGCTTTGTACCTGTTTACTTTGCACTGATGGATGCGCAAGGGTTTAATTCACTTTTCCCTATTTTAGCAATGGCAGGAGCAGGACAAGTTGGCGCAGCATTAGCGTTATATGCGAAAGCTAAAAAGGATTCGTTGCTACGCACACAAGTGAAAGGGGCGATTATTCCGGGCTTCTTAGGTATTGGTGAGCCGCTTATTTATGGCGTTACGCTACCGCGTGTTAAACCTTTTGTTACTGCTTGTATTGGTGGTTCGGCGGGTGGTTTCTTTATTGGGTTAGTCTCTTACATGGGGTTACCAATTGGTTTAAATACGGTATTTGGCCCATCAGGTATTGTTGCCTTGCCATTAATGACATCAAGCTCCGGTATTTTTGCTGGTATGGCAATATTCACCATTGGTTTGCTAATTTCATACCTTGTTGGATTTGCGATGACATGGTTCTTCGGTACCAAAAATGTTGATTTAAGTTAAGAACACATGATTGAGAGGCCGATTTAATAAGCATTCTCTAATCATTGGACATTTAGGTTCAGCGGGTTAGTCAGGCCTGATTTCGATATTCAATCGGAGTCAGGCCTTTTTAGTTGTTTTTACTGCGTTTTAGGCTGTGTTTACAGTGAATGGCTGGATTGAGCATGGCAATCTCTCTGCTGAATTTACGTCATCTCGAAAGGCGAGAGACGAGGCTATCCGTGATCTACTCAACACGTGATTGAGCCTAAAAGACACCAATAAAACACGAAAAATTTCACAGATAAACACTAACTCTACAACGCGTAAATAGTAGATTCCCTATCGCCCTCGCGGGCATTCACTGTAGGGAATGACGGGGGGTGAGCTAGGCAATCTCTTTGCTTAATTTACGTCATCTCGGAAGGCGAGGGACGAGGCTATCCGTGATCTACTCAACACGTGCTTGAGCCTAAAAGATACCAGTGAAACACGTAAAATTTCACAGATAAACACTAACTCTACAACGCGTGGATAGTAGATTATCTATCGCCCTCGCGGGCATTCACTGCAGGGAATGACGGGGGTTGAGCTAGGCAATCTCTCTGCTTAATTTACGTCATCTCGGAAGGCGAGGGACGAGGCTATCCGTGATCTACTCAACGCGTGCTTGAGCCTAAAAGACACCAATAAAACACGTAAAATTTCACAGATAAACACTAACTCTACAACGCGTGGATAGTAGATTATCTATCGCCATTATAACCAGTTTTTAAATATTTAAAGGGAAATTATGGGGCCTATGTTCACAATTCATAGTTGGCACTTCGTAACTCAGAAGTGCCCCATTATCATTCAGAGAAAATACTCATTCATATCGTATTAACGTAAATTTGGATTAGTTTTGTTGACTTATTTTTATGCAAATCAGTCTTACTTAATACATTTCTTACTCTGAATGTTTTCAATAAATACTTAGAAATAAAATAATGCAACCAAGCTCATGATATTTATGAATTAAATTGATTATGATTATGGAGCTTTAGGGGCATTCTTTTAAGTTAAAGTAACGATGCTAATTAAACACTCTGTATAACAAAGGTAAATTTTGTGCTCGTAAAATATTATGCTTTAGTCTTTGATCAAGAAAGCAAAAATTGGTTGCCTAGAGTTGAGTTCATCTCAAACGGCTTATTTCGTATGACTCAACCTAAGTATCTAAACGACAAGGGTAGTGAAGCAAGATTATCTCCGTATTTTAATAAGTTTTCACCTGCGGATTATGCTTGGGCACGAAAAGAACACTCAAAAATAGAGATGAATCCATCTTACATTCCATCGAATGAAGAACTAGAAAACTTATTCCTTAAGCCTGTAGGAGTTAGGTATGGCGAGCAGTTCCCTCATATGTTGTGGGAGGATGGCTTCCAATCCATAGAAGAATATGACAAAGAAAACCTAGTTAAAGCAGTCCAAAAACTTAATTTATTTTTAGTTGAGGCTCTCAGTTGTAAGTTAGGTGTACTGTCTCTATCTAAATCAGCTACGAATGAGCTGATGTGGACTCATTACGCAAGTGATGGAAAGGGTTTAGCTGTTACCTTTGATGAAGAACATTCATTTTTCAATCAATTTAAACCCAAAGATGTAACTTATACACCAGAGAAAAGAGCTTCGCTTACCTATTACAAAGGAACAATGCGGATAAATGGTGCGCCAATAGAGCATTTTCAATTAGATAAATTTAGTAACTCGATAGAAACACTACAATCTCTTTTGAGTAAAGGTATTAAAATTGAGGATTTATCAGATCGGTTACTGTATTCGAAAGATAAAAAATGGGCATATGAAGAGGAATCAAGAATAGTGTGCCCTTTAATGTTCTGTGAAGAGAAAATTGGTGCAAAAGTGCAACCAGATTTTGGTTTACAACTACCAGAACAAGTTTCCCACTTATTTAATGAATATTCCGAGATAAACCTAAAACGAATACCTTTCGATGCCTTTAAGTTAATTATCTTTGGTTACGGAATGTCGCAAGAACACAAGCTATTGATAGCGAGATTGGTTAATGAAAATCATGACTTGTCTCATATTGGGCTTAAAGAAGCAAAACACGATATATTCGGCAAGCTTGAACTCGTGGATTTTGTTATATAAAAACTGTTAAGAGTGATTCTCAACGCGTAGCATTTTTACTATGCGTGCTACTTAATATTTAATGTGTACCTTCATTAATTTAATGTTATACGATTCGAGTAAATTAGAGGTCGTTGTGGATAGAAAAAGTGATGGTCTGTTGAGGCAGTTCAAGCGAGTTGCTATCTCATTTGCAGATTTTAAAGAAGCCCATGATATTGTTCGCTACATTAAGAAAAACAAACTTTACGTTGATTTAGATGGCAATTTTCTTGTTTTATCTGCTTTAACTAATGCGATGATTTTATCTTATTGTAAGCCATTTTCTGGAAATGATTCTCGAAATCAAATCAAGGTGCCCGATTTACCTAATACCGCAATAAAAATTCTATCGCCTGACGAGCTATCCTTACATAAGTTATTAATTCAGCTAAGGAATCAGCTTATTGCACATTCAGATTCTCAAGCTATTGACATGAAGTTTACTGTCCATATTTATGGGAGTTTTCAAATGCTTCAGCCTGTAAGGAATAGAAGTTCAAGGTGTTTTAACCTTGAACAGTTAGATCTTTTGGAAAGTATGTCTTTTAAACTGCTTTCATATGTAGCAACCATACGTAAAGAGTTGGAGCCCAAGATTATTCCATTACTAACTGAAGAACACATCGAAGAATCGGGGCATAGAGTCATTTAACAGAGTGTTTAAGATGGACATTCAACGCTCTTTATATTTTGGTTTTACATTGAATTTAGCTCTTACAGCACAATTACTTAGAGTGGGGTATGTCATTGTCCACTACTTGATATTGTGCAAGAGTATAGGAGTCATATTGAGTTACGGATACAGGTTAAATGTAGAACAGCTTCTACTCAAAAACGCAAATAGGAGTTGGTTAGAAGCTGATAAAAATTTGGTTTCAGTTAGGCACTCTGATCCTGTGACTGCAAAAGACATTATGTTAATGAGTCCAGCGTTTGATGATGAAAAAACAATATCTTTGTGTATCGAATCTGTTTTAGGTTGGGCTATAGCAACTGAAGCGTTTGTTAATCTAGCTTGGCAAAATACTCCTAGTACTTCAGGTTTAGAGGAAAAGCAATTCAAAGGGACTGTCGATAAGATTAAGTATCTTTGTAAAAAAAATGAGATAAATTATGGCTCGTTAAAATGGCGCGATGACCTTGTTGAGTTGTTTAAGTTAAGAGACTACCTAGTACATTACAAAGATCCCATTACATACATTGGTTTTTCTTTCGCTCCAAAATATCAACGAGACTTTTGTCAAAAAAATATGGCGAGATATCAACTATCTGTAATGAGCCTAATGGAAGTGTTAGGCGGAAAGCTAGGTATGGATATCTCTTTTTTAACTGGGGAATTCGAACTTTTCTATTACAGCGAATAATTTGAAAATTAGTTTAACAAAATATCCAGCGTAAATTCGTCAGGCATACCATTTTTACCATGTGTGATTTTTAGTGGTTAAAGGTGGAAATCAAATAGGTAAAACATGAATAAACAGTCTCCTATTGGTGAAAAAATACTTCTTTGTTCTAATTGTTTTAATGATGAAGGTTTAAGCATCGATGCATATAAAATAGGTAATGAATCTCAAGAAGATTGCCCAAACTGTAGTACTTCAGGGGGGCGTAAGCTTACTAAAGATTTGATTAAATATTTGGCTTGGCGTTTTTTTGTAAGTGGAACTACAGTTCGTTGTGATTACGGTGCAGCACCTGTAATTCAAACCAATGAGTATCACTATGGTAAAAGTGATATCCGTCCATCGGCATGGTTAAAGAATGACATCAAGTTAATAGAAAATGCCGCTCAAATTGGTTTTTTTCATTACGGTCCAAATTTATGGATGATCGGTGAGGTTGAACCGCTTAAAGACTTACAAAATGAAAGTACACGATACGATGTTATCAAACGTGTAATACATGAATATCCCGAAAAAATGCTTCCTATTGGGACTAAATTTTACCGTTTGAGAATTAGCCCTGATAATCCTTCTGATCCAATGGAATATGATAGCCCACCAATTGAATTTTCAGGTAGAGGGCGCTTAGACTCATCAGACTTATCTGTTATGTATGGCTCCCAAGATCTGGATGTCTGTATTCATGAATGCAGAGCTTCGGTAGATGATGATATTTATGTAGCTACGCTAAAAACTACAAAAAGCTTGAGGTTGCTAGATTTGACTCATGTTTTAGAAGAAAATTCAACAGAATTTGAGAGTTTAGATATGGCTATACATATGTTGTTTTTAGCTAAGTCTCATTCCTATGAAATATCTCGTTCCATAGTTAAGGTTGCTAAAAAAGCAGGTTATGATGGGGTTATATATCCATCATTTTTTAGCTTAACTAGAACTGGAGGGCATCCATTCGAAACTGCTTATGGTTTGTCATTACGTAGGCATCACCCTGAACGAGAAAAGTATGCTAAGGCTTATACAATAGAAAATTTAGCTCTTTTTGATTTCCCACTTCAGTCTAATTTAGTAGAAATGGTTTCCATTAATCGGCTTATCATCACACACGTTGGTTACCAAGGACATTTCGGTCCTGTCGAGTATTAGCTTTAGTGGCCGTATTTGCCTAATAATCTATTTTATATTGATAACTCATGTTTGCTCCTTGCTCTGCTCTTAAAGTTAAAAATAAACACTTCGAAATAAAACAATGATATCAAGGTCATGATATTTATGAATTAAATCGATTATGATTGTGGGACTTTAAGGGCATTCTTTTGCGAGCAAGTAAGAATGCTTATTAATATACAGTTATGTGTCTGAGTTAGGAGTCATTTGTGAAATGAGTATTCAGTTGAAGCTGATTCAGTTTAGAAAGAAAATCAGGGCAAATAAGAAGAAAGTAATTGATACAATAATTGCAAATCACTCCGCAGACATATGCATAATTTGCGGTTCTCCAGAGCAATTGACTAGAGAGCATGTGATCCCTCAGTGGGTCTATAATCGTTGTACAAAACGAACATTCAATACAACGACTAATGGCACTTATCAAACGTACAACAAGACGACGCTACCAGCATGCAAAGATTGCAATTCGAATCTGCTTGGCTACTTGGAAAGGCATTTGAAGCATGAATTTGAAAAAATTGATGTGAGCAAGCAAGAGTTCTCTCAAGAGAGCTTAGAGTTAATCGTTTTATGGTTAGAAACTTTAGAGTACAAATTCCAAGTTCTTGACCTTAGAAGAAATCTAAACAAGGTAAAAGGTGCGGAATACATACCTTATATTGGCAAAATGCCAATAGCAATGTTTCAAGGCCCTATGGATACAAGCCCCTCAAAAGTTTTCTCGAATCTTCGTTCTGCACTGCAAGTATTAAGCGTGAAATCAAAAGTAAACAGGCTTAATTCTCTCTGTGTTATCCATACTAAAAACAAAGATTTTCACTTTTTCCACTCTACAAATAGCTTTATATTTATTGAGTTAGCCGAGTTTGGGGTCGCGTTTTTCTATTTTTACAAGCAGGAGTTTGAAAGTTACAACGTTGCTGCCGAGTCAGCAATGAGAATTGTCCAAGAAAATTATGGTAAAACAATAGGTTAACTTATAAGCTTATGTGTCGCTTAGCCGATACCTACCCGAAGTGTGGACAAGCTCAAGTCACCTTATATAAATAAATATTAGAAGTATCATGAAGGGTGATGCTAAAAAGAAGTCAAGCGTTATCCTTACTTTTCCTAATACCTTCTAGATGAAATAGAGCAAATAACTTAAACCGTTTCTGTCCATCTTCGAGTCAGCGAAATCTGCGCTGACTCAGTATTGCCCCATTATCATTCAGAGCAAATACTCATTCATATCGTGTTAACGTTATTTTGGATTAGTTTCATTTATGACATTACCTTTAAATATTAGTTAAATTTACTTTTTCTCCACAATCCCCCTATATTAGTAACAAAGTATTACAGCTGCCTGATTTAGTGTGCATGCACTAGTATAGTAGCCTTTACTTTTAGTCATATGCTTTGTGTTGTACGAATACTTATTAATTTTTAGTTATGCGTATAAGTTGATATTAATCATAGACTTTTTTTCAATAGCTGATATTTTGACGCAAAAATCACAAAGGTCAGGTTGAGTTTTGAACACTAAAGTGGTTAGAGGTGCGGGTGGTACTGCTTTATCTCATTCGAAAGAGTCTCTAAGCCTTGCATACGTGCAAGCCTTATTAGCCGCTACGGGCTTAAACCATAATGAGCCAAAGATCGATAATGACGGGATTGATATTACGATTAGAGGTAAAGGGTTTGATGGATACTTCGAGGAGCCTAAGATAGAAGTACAATTGAAATGTACCGCGCGTGATGGGTGTATTGATTTTGATAAAAATGAACTCGTATTTCAGTTAGAGAAGAAAAATTATAATTACTTGGTGAAGCCTTCCCCAATTCCGTTACTATTAGTTGTCCATTATGCTCCCAAAATGTTTGATGAGTGGCTAGATGAAAGGGACAGCGGAACAACTATAAAGTATGCATCTTATTGGTATAGTCTTTATGGGTATGACCAGATTACAGCGGGGTCTAGAGTTGTTAGAATCCCACTTGAGCAAAGGTTCGACAGTAAAGCGTTAATGCGAATGATGGAATTAGCGAGTAATGGTTCGATAATTGAGAACTTAAAGGTGAGAGAAAATGAGTGATAATCAAGCGATTTTTGTCTCACTGAAGCAATTTTTCGTGACGGCTGGAATTGTTGAAAAAGTTAATATCCCTAATAGGTTTAGTGTCTGGTACGACAAAAAGTTCGATCTTGAGTTGATGCTGCCTGATGAAAAACTTGTAGATCATGAACAGTCTGAATCTTTGTTGACTGAAGTTATCGAGAAGTTAGCAGTTGCAAGAGACTTCGATGTAGAACGCTTCCGGTTTAGATTGCTGAATTGTAGTAGCGACTTTTTGCGTGTTCGCTCTTCTGGTGAGCGAATCCCTCACGGTCGTATAAATTTTTCAGAAGGCTTAGAGGCACTGAATGGCCTTTATGGGATTATAAAGTCTTCTGCCGATCGAAATATTAGGTCGAAAGGTAAACGTAAAGCAATTAGTAATTACCTTGCAGGTGTCAATATGCTTGCACCACAAGCTGGTTCATTTATTTACAACGTTGAACTCAAATTACAAGATGAAACTGAAAGAGAAGAAAGTAGTTCTCTTGAAAGTGACTTTTCTTTAAGTAGATATGTTAACGCAAATCTAGCAATTGCATTATCTAGAGTTTCAAAAAAAATAAAATTGGATGATACAAATTCACCATCAAAGTTGCTTAGTGTCGGTATTGATAATAAATTTTGTACTGATTTTTTGGGTTTGTTTTCTTGTAATTCAGATAAGATTGAATTTAATTTCGATTGGTCTTTTAAGGAAGAATTACCTGATAATGTACCAAATAAAGTTGAATTTGATTATTCTGATAGAAAAAAGATAGAGAAATTTAAAAAGCTTTTAAGCAGTATCCGAACTGAAAAGTATGTTGATTTACCAGCATATATTGAAAAATATAGTTGGCCTATCGAAGATGAAAAAGGTCGAGTCTACCTAAGGCTAAGTATTGATGGAAAAGACTTCACTTGCTATATCGAGACTGATTCTGAGTTATATGAAACTTTAAAAGCAGAACACGCAAAAAAACAAGTTTCAATTACCTGTGACATCCTTGTAACCGCAGGGAAGAAAACGAGTATAGATATATTAAAGCTCTACAGTATTCGATTAAATCAAAATTTAGAGATCGAATTAGACACATAAAAAATAAGGGTGCGTATTGCTTAGCCGATACCTATTCAAAGTGTTGGATAAGCCCAAGGCACCTTATATAAGTAAATATTGGAAATACCTCAAAGGTAATGTTGAAAAGTCGAATATAACATTACCCTTACTTTTCCTAATACCTGCTAGCCGAAATAGAGCAAATAATCTAAGCAGTTTCTGTCCAGAACCTTCACTTCACAGTGAGCACTTTCTTGTGATCACCAAGCGATTCTGTCGTATCGTAATTACCAAGCGACTTTGTCATTACGATAACTACCAAGAGAATATGTCGGGACTCAATTAGCTTATCTTTTAGTTATTTGACGGTAATATTCAGAGCTGCCATGATAAATAAATCAAAAAGCTAACATTCGCTTTATTGCTTGTTAGCTTTATATCCGCTATCTAACCCGACTTAAAAATCGGCATCGACCTCAAATACCATTGGCTCACCAGTGATGGGGTGGGTTAGGCCAAGGTATTGTGCGTGCAAATGTAAACGATCTGCTTTTTGACCATATAAGTCATCACCGACAATCGGCATGTTCATGCCGTTGTGGTGGGCAGAGTGAATACGCAGTTGGTGAGTGCGGCCTGTTTTCGGGTAATAATACACCTTGGTTTTACCGTCTTTACGCTCAAGAACCTGCCACTTGGTGAGTGCAGGTTTACCGTGTTCATAACAGACTAATTGGCGCGGGCGATCGTCTAAATCAACCCGCATTGGTAAGTTAATTTCACCATGATCCTGCTCGGCAATACCATCTAATAATGCCACATAACGTTTTTCTGCGGTGCGTTCAATAAACTGTTTTTGCAAGGCTTTATGCGCATCTTTGGTAAGTGCAATGACTATTAGCCCAGAGGTCGACATATCTAGACGGTGGACAATTAATGGACTATCACTGTCAGGGAACATCGCTTGCATGCGGCTATAAACAGAATCGGTGATAGTTTTGCCAGGAACCGATAGAAACTCTGCCGGTTTATTGATAACCACCATCGCATCGTCTTGATACACAATCTCTAGCTCTTTGCCTTCCGCTGGGTTTTGTTCGAGCGGGTTCGCATCAATGTCTAGTCCTGCTAGCATATGTTGTAAAATCGGCTCGCATTTGTTTTTACAGGCTTCATAGAAGTATTTGTGCTTACGAATTTGCGCAGCAGGTGAGGCTCCCCACCAAAATTTAGCCATCGCTAAAGGTTTCAGGTGTTGCTTAAAGGCATGCTGAAGTAATTTAATGGTGGCGCAATCTCCCGCACCTTGTGGTGGTGTTATATCATCAAAGAGAGCATTTAAATCTTGCGTTTCACCATACTGATTTAGAAATTGATATTGTGCGTAACGCTGTTGCTGTAATGCTGCTGTTAAGTTGTCGTACTCTGATCTGAGTAAGGTTAACTCTGCTTTATCTGCTTGTAATTTATCGCTAATATCGGCCAGTGTTTGAGTCCACTGCTGACGAATTGCTTTCTGTTGGTGTTTATCAAATGCACTTTCACGGGCTAGGCGATGGAATTCTTGGGTCATGAACTCGCTATCGTTACTTTTCTCTGCCGCTTTGCGTTGTAATTTACGTTGTTTGCGCTGTTCTATCATTTGTAATCGAAATGACTCAGCGGCTAACTCGGCTTGAGTTTGAGCTGTTTGATACTGCTGTTGTAATTGAATGTAGCTTGGCTTGCACTCAATTGCGGTTATTTTAGTGCTAAGTTCATCAATCAAGGCTTGCTGAGCCTTCATCGTAGGATCGATGTTGCGTTCATCAAACACAGGCGGAACAAAGTGAGCTAGGTGGGTAAGATTGGCAATCTTGCCTGAAAATGCCGATAAATAACCGAGTTCACCTTGTTGGTTTTGAACCAATAATATGCCAAACATGTGACCAATCGCATCATCATTATCCAACCCAAAATTATGCTGCCACTGCTGTTGAGTATCGATATGGTGCTGTAACTCTTGAGCGGCTAACACGCATAAAGGATGAGGCGTGTAGCAAAACGGAAATGTAAACCGTTCAGGAAGAGGGTGGATATCAGTTGCTGCGATAAAGCGGGTGAAGCTAGTGTCAGATGCGTGCATGATGGTATCTATTACGAATAAGGGCGGCGATTTTAACATCTTCACCACTCAATTTCGAGTTTGGAATACGTATAGAAAAAGGCTCTGAATTGAGCCTTTTTATGCGTGGTTATTATTACTGTACTCTTAATAAAACAATAATATTAATTACTGATCACTTGCCTAGTTGTGACTAAACAAATATTGGGTAGCTGATCAGTTAAAAAAGCTTGTTTACCTTTAATACGTTTACTGTTGAGTACATAAGTTCTTTCATTGAGTTTGCCTTGAAAATTCCACTTACTGAATGCTTCGTGACGAGCATCAGAGCACGAAGTTTGTAATACGTAACTTTCAGTGACTGAAGTATCACAGCCACCTGCGGTATTTTTGACACCGTGAAAGCTAATATGGCTATCACGATCGCGATAGCTGGTTACTGCCAGTGCATTAAAAAGGTGAATATCGTCTACTTTATCGGTGTAAGACAATATACGATGGGGGTTGGTTTTCAATGTCACATCAGCAAGTTGTATTAATTCGGTCGAACAAGGGATGGCTTGACTCTCTAGTATACTGTCCATTGATGTTTTCGCCATTGCTGGTGCAATAAACATATTTGGCAATAGACAGACTCCAATAATAAAAAGTTGTGCATCTTTCATTTCAGCGCTCCGATCAATGCTTTTTCAGCGGCATAACTAATAACTGAACATCAAACTGTTCACCATCAGCTTGTTGCATGCGGACTGTGATCACTTGATCGGCTTTAAGCGCATTTTTAACGCCCATAAACATCAGGTGATAGCCATTGCTTGCAAGGGTAATACTGCCTTTAGCTGGGATCTCAAGTGCATCTACTTTACGCATTGCCATTTTGCTATCACGCATAAACATTCGATGAAATTCGGTATGCTTGGCAATAGCTGTGCTCGCGCCTGTAAGAGTGATTGCTTTATCACTGTTATTGATGATTTTCATATAACCAGAACTGACTTTGGCACCTGGAATTGTGGCTTTGGCTGTCGCATTTTCAACGGTTAATGCAGCGTTAATTTGCTGAATATTAGTATAATCGTGCTGGGCTGGTGGCTGATGTTCCGCATGAGGCATTTCAGTGGCAAAAACCGCCGCTGGAAAACAGCTAAGCAATAATGCTAAATACAAAGAACTTTTTTTCATTATAATATCTCCTATTGTTTAGCAATTGATTTGGCGTAAACGCGCTCAATACCTGCAGCGAGTTCAGTGGGGGTGGTGTTGTGACTCATCGCACCAACTAATGTGCCTGCTTCATCAATAATGTAGAACCGTGAAGAGTGATCAACGGTGTAGCTTAATTCCGATGATTCCATGTCGACAATGTCAAAATAGACCCCGTATTGTTTGGTTAATGCATCAATTTGTTGTTGTGTACCGGTTACGCCGACAACATGATCGTCAAAATACTTAGCAAACTGATTTAAAGACACTAAATCATCGCGTTCAGGATCGACACTAATGAATAGCCCGCGCACATGGTCATAGGTTTGTGGTGATAGGCGTGACAAAGCTGCCGATAGCACCCCCATTGAAGAAGGGCACACTTCAGCGCAGTTTAGAAAGCCAAAATAAAGCACTACGATATTGCCTTTATATTGATCAAGGCTGACAGGGCCATTTAAGCTATTAAGCTCAAAAGGGCCACCGAGATCTTTAAGAGGCTTAACATTTTCACCAACAGGGGTCGTGGTGTTATAGACATAACACCCCATCAGTGTGGCAAGAAACAGTGCTCCGACGAGAAGCACCATTTTGGTTGGGTTTTTGGTCATGAATGCGGCTCCATTATTACTGCTGGAAGTGCATTTACTTGGTAGTTTTCTTCGAGAGTTTCAGATGAAAAATCCAGAGAAATTAAGGTGCAAAATACCATGATGTTAAAAATAGAGCTTAGCAGCATTTTTTTACCCCATTGCGCATTAGGCACTTTTTGATAGCCGACTTTGGCAATATAGAGCCAATGTAGACTCACCAGCCCCATACCTAATGCATACCAACTGCCAGCGTAACCAAGGTAAGTGAGGGTAAATGCCGCCATTGCAAAGGCAATAATGTAACCGATGATATGGTGACGTGCTCGCGCAATCCCCACTTCAACCGGTAACACTGGAATTGATGCGGCTTTGTAATCTTCGAAACGATAGATCGCAATCGCATATGAGTGCGGAATCTGCCATAAACAAAATGTGATGAATAATACCGCTGCACCAGCATCAAACTGGCCAGTAACGGCACAATAACCAATAACAGGTGGGCATGCACCAGATAAGCCACCAATTAAAGTGCCATGAATAGATTTACGTTTGAAATAGAGGCTGTAAAAGCCGACGTAAACCACAAATCCAAGCACACCAAATTCAAATGCGACTAAAGATGTGAATTGATAAAGGGTAAAAAAACCTGCCAGGCATAATGCCGTTGCCCACAATAAAGCGTGGGAGACAGGTACGACTTTTTTGACTAACTCACGCTCACAGGTACGTTTCATTAACTTGTCGATATCAATATCGATGACATTATTGAATACACACCCAGAAGCAACAATTAAGGTTGTACCAACGCATACTGCGAGGAGTAATAACCAATTAATGTTGCCTTGAGATGCAAGTAGAACACCACCAATGGCGGCAACTAAGTTGCCACCGATAATGCCCGGTTTAGTGAGTTTAAGATAAGGTTTAATCATAGAACATCCCTGATCAATGACCCATTAGCATGTTGTGGTTTAAGTGATCCATGATCCACAAAGAGCCAATAAGAATAATAGAAACAATGACGACCACGAATACGGCCGATGACGTATTCCACATTTGTTCTGATGAGGTGTTCATATGAAGGAAGAACACCAGTTGTACCAGGATTTGTGCCACGGCTAATACCATGATCACACCAATAATGAACTGGGTTGAACCAACGCCAGCCATTACCATTGCAAAAGGAACAATGGTTAAAATAATCGAGAATATCAGTCCTCGAACATATTCTTTAACACTGCCATGCGCTTGGCCACCTTGGCCATGTCCAGTTGCGTGTTGGTTAGTTGAATTGCTCATTACAATACTCCCATTAAGTAAACAACACTGAACACACAGATCCAGATAATATCTAAGAAGTGCCAGAACAAACTTAAACAGGCTAAGCGCGTTTTGTTGTCCTCAGAGAAACCATCACGTTTAAAGTGGAAGAACAGTACAATCATCCATACTAAACCAGCAAATACGTGTAATCCGTGAGTTGCAACTAGGCCATAAAATGCAGACCAGTATGCGCTGCTATGGAATGTCGCACCTTCATTGCTGAAATGGTAGAACTCATATAGCTCCATGATTAAGAAAGAGAAACCCAACATAAAAGTAATGCCTAACCATTTGAGCATGCCTTTCATGTCTTCATGGTTAGCCTTTAACATTGCCATGCCAAAGGTAAAACTACTAAACAGTAGTAACGCCGTTTCCGCCAATACAAAAGTTAAATTAAACAGCTCTTTAGGCTCAATTAAGCCAGCAAAACTGTTGGAGTAAACCGCATAAACGGCAAATAACGTACCGAATAATAAACAGTCACTGAGGATGTAAATCCAAAAGCCAAAAATAGTATCACCAGCGTAGTCGTGATGGTCATGATCATCGAGATCATGACCGTCATGAGACTGAGCAGGGACATTGAGGTTAAGTGTATCTTTTACGTCTGTAGTCATAACTGCTCTCGTCCCTTATGCCATTGAATCTGCTGGATTTAGACCTGATGGATTGAAATCATCATCATCTTCACCATCTTCGTTTTCAAATGTCTTCTCACCGCGAACTTTGGCTAAATGCTTACGTTCAATAGCTTCAATTTCAGCAACTTCAACATAGTAATCTTTAGTGCGTTGGAAGCTATAAATGATCCAAGATGCAATCATGCCCACGCTGCCGACAATCACCATCCACCAGATATGCCAGATGAAAGCAAAGCCAAACATCAATGAGAACAGACTGATAACCACACCTGCCCAAGTGTTTTTGGGCATATGGATGCGCTTATAACGCTCAGGTTCTTGGTAGGCTAAACTGTGTTCTTTCGCGTAATGATGCTCATCACGATCATGGATCTTTGGCAATAGAGCAAAGTTATAGAATGGAGGTGGGGATGATGTAGCCCATTCCAATGTACGACCATTCCATGGATCACCTGTGAGATCTACATTCTTCTTACGATCACGAATACTGACGTAGATTTGGTAGAATTGAACAGCGATACCTGCCGCAACAATACACACACCAAATGCTGCTACCCATAAGTAAGGAGCCCATTCTGGATTATCTGCAACATTAAGACGACGGGTCATACCGTTAAAGCCAAGCACATATACAGGCATAAAGGCGACGAAGAAACCGACGGTCCAAAGTGCACATGAAATCTTACCTAGACGTTCATCAAGGGTGAATCCAGTTGCTTTAGGGAACCAGTAAGTTAAACCGGCAAAGTAGCCAAATAAGGCACCACCAATAATTACGTTATGAAAGTGGGCAATAACGAATAGGCTGTTATGTAGCACAAAGTTGGCCGCTGGTATTGCTAGCATTACCCCTGTCATACCACCAATGGTAAAGGTGATCAAAAACGCAATCGTCCACCACATGCTGGCACTGAATTCGACTCGGCCTTTATACATGGTAAATAACCAGTTAAAGATCTTAACTCCGGTTGGAATTGAGATAATCATGGTCGCAATACCAAAGAAGGCGTTAACACTTGCGCCAGCGCCCATGGTAAAGAAGTGATGTAGCCATACAATAAATGACAACACCATAATTACCATTGTTGCCCACACTAACGATGTATAACCAAACAAGCGCTTACGAGAGAAAGTGGCGGTTATTTCAGAAAAAATACCAAAAGCGGGTAAGACTAAAATATAAACTTCGGGGTGACCCCATGCCCAAATCAGGTTGACGTACATCATTTGATTACCACCCATATCAGTGGTGAAGAAATGGGTACCGACGTAACGATCGAGGGTGAGTAAGGTTAGGGTGACGGTTAAAATAGGGAAAGCGAGGACGATCAGTGCGTTGGCACATAGTGATGTCCATGTAAATACCGGCATTTGCATCATTTTCATGCCAGGTGCACGCATACGAAGAATGGTAACAACAAAGTTAATACCCGTTAATAGCGTACCAATTCCTGATATCTGCAGAGACCATAACCAATAATCAACCCCGACCCAAGGATTGGCATCCATTCCTGACAGTGGCGGGTAAGCTAACCAACCTGTTGCGGCAAACTCACCAATAAACAGTGACATGTTAATCAGAATAACACCGACAACAAATAGCCAAAAACTCAGGGAATTCAAAAATGGGAAGGCGACATCACGGGCACCAATCTGCAATGGCACAATAATATTCATTAACCCTACCACGAATGGCATTGCAACGAAGAAAATCATGATCACGCCGTGAGCGGTGAAGACTTGGTCGTAGTGTTCTGGTGGCAGATAACTGGCATCAATCGTTGAAGCTGCTTGTTGGGAGCGCATCAGTATTGCGTCAGAGAAACCACGTACAAGCATCACCATTGAGACAATGATGTACATAATACCTATTTTTTTATGATCGACAGAGGTAAACCATTCGCTCCATAGGTAGTGCCACTTTCTTTGATAAGTAATCAAGCCAAGTAGTGCTAATCCGCCAATGACAACAGCCATCATAACGGGGAAAACAACGGGATCAGTAAAAGGAATGACATCCCAATTTAATTTGCCGAAAATTGGATCCGCTTCGGCGTATACATCTCCTTTATAAGCCATTTTGGACTCCTGCATGCTTTTCAATAATATCTTTAAATTTCAGCGGTGCGACAGAGGCAAAATAGGTCACTGGATGAGGGGCCTTAATTTGCTCTTTAGCATTAGCTGTGAGTTGGTCATAAGTGGTGTTATTTAGAACTTGCTCAGAGGTTTTGACTTTCTGTATCCATTGGTCAAAATCGGCATCACTTACTGCATGCGCTTTAAATCGCATGTTGGCAAAGCCATAACCACTGTAATTTGCTGAAATACCGCGGTAAGAACCTTCTTGTTGTGCCATGAGATTTAAACGGTTTTCCATACCAGCCATTGCGTAAACTTGACTACCTAGCTGAGGAATAAAAAAGGAATTCATGGCGGTATCTGATGTGACTAAGAATTTAACCGGACGGTTAACGGGTAATGCGATTTCATTCACTGTTGCAATTTGCTGTTCTGGATAAATAAATAACCATTTCCAATTCATTGCGACGACTTGAATGGTTAACGGCTCTTTATCTGAGACAATTTCTTTTCTTGGATCAAGTGAATAAGAGGTTTGGTAAGTGATCCAACCTAAAGCTAAAACAATAAGACAAGGCACTGTCCAGACAATAACTTCTATTTTGGTTGAATGTTCCCATTCTGGCGTGTATTCAGCTTCTTTATTGCTATGACGGTATTTATAAGGAAAGTAAATCGACATAAATAAAACCGGCACAATAATAATTGCCATCAAGAGTACTGATGTAATGATTAATGATGACTGGGCTTCACCAATGATGCCTTTAGAGTCGAACAGCACCATATTACTGCTGGCAAAAAGAGCCACTATAAGCAATGTTGCAAGTAAGGTAAGAAGAATTATTATCATCTTCTTACTACGGATTATTTTCATTTTTTCCTCCATGAAACAGTTTACTTATACAAATCAACTGAGAACGTTAAAAACTGCTGATAGCACTTCATTTTCGTTAATGAATTGTAATAACTTCGGTTTTCATTGTAACAAAAGATAACTGCATGATATATAATATTTAATTATTTTTTATGATGAAAAAGTGCTTAGTTGTGAGATTTTTAGTTGGTTGTCAGTTAATCAACTAATCTGTCTTTATCACCATAACGACTGATTTTCTCTATTTTGGATCAATTAACACTAGTAATAAAATGCTTATTTTAAATTACTGTATTAAAAATGTTAAAATTTATACATGCGTTGTATTTTTGAAAAAAAGTTTAAATTTTGTTGTGTTTTTGTGGTTTGTTTGAGGTGATTTTGTTGGTGGTGATAGGGTTCGAGCCCGTTATAGGCTGCAGAATGAAGGATAATAGGTGCTGTATGCCATTTAGTTACTGTGTTGTAGGCAGATATATTGGATACTGTAAATAATGATATTGATAGAGTAATACAGTTTTTATGACGCAAAAAATGACTATGGCTGATATTTCAAAGCAGCTTGGAATTTCAAAAATGACAGTGTCACGTTATTTTAATGGTGGCTATGTGTCAGAAGAAAATCGTATTAAAATTGATGCGATCGTAAAAGAAAATCACTATACCCCCAATAAATTTGCGCGATCAATTCGTAGCCAATCAAATATTATTGGTTTTATCGCACCAAGAATTGAATCTTATACCACCAGTTTAGTGATTAAAGGTGCACTAGCGGCAGCAAATGAATCAAATGCGCGTATGCTGTTTCATGCAACTGGCTTTAGCCATGAATCAGAACGTCAAGCGGTTAGCGAATTTAACGGTTTGAATGCATTAGGTACCATTGTTATTGCGTCAAAGCACAGTGTCGTAGAACCTTTTTATCAAGGATTAGAAAACCTGATCTTCATTGGTAAACAGAGCTCGCAACGTTGCTGTTTATATTATCCAGAACACGCTGCAATTACTGCATTGGTGACACAAACCCTGACTCAACTTCAACACCAACAGGCGCCAGTGGTTGCGATTGATTATATTTATGATCAGCGAATGCTATCGAGTCGAACCCAGTTAATCCAAACCACTATTGCAGCTGCCGTGCCTCACTTGCCATGCTATCTACAACCTGTCACAGATTCTGAGCAAAAACACGCCTACCAAGACATCCAGTTACAACCTCAGCACGTGTATTTTTGCGCGACGGATAATATTGCCATTCGTTTATACCGGTTAGCAAAACAACAGCAATTGAAAATTGGTCATGATATTTGGGTGGTGGGCATTGGTGATTATGACTATAGCGATCTGTTAGTACCGAGCTTAACCAGCGTGAGTTTTAACTATTATCAGATGGGTTACCAAGCAGTAAAGAAGCTAATCAAACGTGATTTCAGCAGCTGTGAAGGTCAATTTGAGATAAAAATAAGAGAAAGCTCTCAGTTTATTTAAAAATATTTTGCATGTGATTAGCTTCGATCTTATCGTATGTGTTATCGGTAACACATGCAAAGAATGCATTGTACATTCTCTAAGGTCAAAGGGATGAATCACGTCAATAATGCAACATCATCGCCATTAATATGGTGGAAGGCCGCTACGGCTTATCAAATTTATCCACGCAGCTTCTATGATAGCAATCAAGATGGTATCGGTGATATTGCAGGGATCATTGCAAAACTTGATTATTTGGCTGAGTTAGGGATTGATTTAGTATGGATTTGTCCATTTTATCAATCACCTAACGACGATAATGGTTACGACATTAGTGACTATCAAGCGATTCATCCTGATTTTGGTAGCCTTGAAGATGTTGATCGCTTGATCAGTGCTGCTCATGAGCGTGGCATTCGTATCATTATGGATTTAGTGATTAACCATACAAGCGATGAGCACCCGTGGTTTATTGAATCTCGTCAAAGTAAAACTAGCCCTAAACGTGATTGGTACATTTGGCGTGACGGCTGTGAAGCAACGGCTGAAAAACCCACACTTGAGCCTAATAACTGGGAAAGTATTTTCCATGGCAGTGCATGGCAATATGATGCTGATACGGCGCAATACTACTTACATCTTTTTTCTAAAAAACAACCGGATCTTAATTGGCAAAATCCTGACGTTAAGCAAGCGCTGTTTTCGATGATCCATTGGTGGTTAGCGCGCGGTATTGATGGATTTCGTGTCGATGCGATCAGCCATATTCAAAAACAACCAGAGCTACCGTCATTACCTAACCCTAAGCGATTAGATCATGTGTCTTCTTTTGATTATCACATGAATGTTGATGGTATTGAGCAGCACCTTTATGAATTGCGCGATCAAGCTTTTGCACCATTTGATATTGTCACTGTGGGTGAAGCAAATGGTGTCGAGGCTCAAGATGCATTGACTTGGGTTGCTGAAGCGACTGCCACCGATAAAGGCGGCATTTTTAATATGATCTTCCAGTTTGAACACATGAAACTGTGGGCTGAAGAACAATCGCGTGATCAGTTTGATTTAGTGGAATTTAAGCAAATTCTAACCCGTTGGCAAAATGCATTAGAAGGCAAAGGTTGGAATGCGTTATACCTAGAAAATCATGATCAAGCGCGCAGTATTAATACCTTTGCCAATGTTAACCATTGGTATGGTAGTGCAACAGCATTAGCCGCTTGTTATTTTTTAATGAAAGGCACGCCGTTTATTTATCAAGGTCAAGAGATTGGCATGGTAAATCATCAGTTTACATTACTAGCTGAGTTTAATGATGTATCAGCAAAAAACTTGATCATCAAATTACAGCAGCAAGGGCAAACCGATGCGCAGATTTTAACTTTACTCAATCAAGTCTCGCGTGATCACAGCCGTTTACCAATGCAATGGAATAACACGTCGTTTGCTGGCTTTTCAGAAGTCACGCCGTGGTTGGCTGTAAATCCTAATTACAGTGAGATTAATGTTGAACAACAATCGCATGATCCGTATTCCATTTTGCAGTTTTATAAACAGCTAATCGCGCTTCGAAAAAATAACCACAGTTTGATTGTCGGTCGCTATCAATTGTTGCTTGATAATGACACCAATATTTATGCCTATCAACGCATCAGTTCAGATCACACATGGACCATTATTACTAATTTAAGTGATAAAGAAGTAGTGGTTGATCTTGATAGCGACCAACTCGGGGAATTAGTACTCGATAACCAGACACCGAACAATGAAGCCACGCGAACAGATTTCACTACCACACATATTGCGCCTGCTTATGCCGCTTACGTGTTTGTAAAAAAACATTAATTGTGTTTATGGCAGGTCATTGATGACGTAAACCTGCCATCTCAGTCAAGGAAATAGTTATGAGTAAATTGCTATCGTTTGATTTTTGGCAACGATTTGGAAAGTCACTGATCGTTGTTATCGCCGTAATGCCCGCTGCCGGTATTATGATTTCATTGGGTAAAGTGGTTGCCATGTATGCGGGAGGAGTCGGTGCACTCGAAACCCTTGGCCATATTATGGAAAATATTGGTTGGGGAGTAATTGTTAACCTTCATCTTCTATTTGCGGTGGCAATTGGTGGTTCATGGGCAAAAGAGCGAGCTGGTGGTGCATTTGCTGCGGTGATTGCATTTATACTGATCAACCGTACCACTGGGGTTATTTTTGGCGTTAATGGCGCGATGATGACCGATCCTCATGCAACAGTAATGAGCTTGTTTGGTACTGAGCTGCCTGTTTCTCAATTTTTTACGACTATTCTTGGCGCGCCAGCACTGAACATGGGAGTATTTATTGGCATTATTTCTGGTTACTTAGGTGCTAATTTATATAACCGTTATTATGATTTTTCGCGATTACCAGAAGCGTTAGCGTTCTTTAATGGTAAACGTTTTGTGCCGTTTATGGTGATTGTGTATTCAGTGATCATTGCGCTTGGTTTAGCTGTCGTATGGCCATTAGTACAAGGCGCGCTTAACGATTTCGGTCAATGGATTGCAAGTTCAAAAGACAGCGCACCGATTATTGCTCCGTTTGTTTACGGTACGTTAGAGCGTTTATTATTGCCTTTTGGCCTCCACCATACGTTAACTATTCCAATGAATTACACCGAGCTAGGTGGCGCATATCAGCTATTAACAGGGCCAAGTGCAGGTTCAAGTGTATATGGTCAAGATCCATTATGGCTCGCATGGGTGAGTGATTTAAACAACCTTAAACTAACCGATCCAACAACATACCAACATCTGCTTGATACTGTTCATCCTGCACGTTTTAAAGCAGGCCAGGTGATCATTGCTGCATCTTCTTTAATTGGTATTGGTCTAGCAATGTATCACTGTGTTGATAGCGATAAGCGTCTGCAATATAAACCAATGTTCTTCTCTGCTTGTCTTGCGGTATTGCTAACAGGTGTGACAGAGCCGATTGAATTTATGTTTATGTTTGTTGCACCAGTACTTTATGTCGCTCATGCAGTATTAACAGGTTTGGCGTTTGCACTGGTGGATTTGATTGATTTACGCGTACATGCATTTGGCCTTATTGAACTGATAACACGTATTCCGATGATGATTTCTGCAGGGATTGGCGGTGATTTAATTAGTTTTGTGATGGTGTGTATTGCGTTCTTTGCAATTAACTATGCTTTATTCCGCTTATTAATTGTGAAATTTAATCTACCAACACCAGGACGCGCAGGTAATTACATTGATGAAAAAGCAGAAGGGATGTCACAAGACGACAAACTGGAAATCATCATTCAAAATTTAGGTGGTCGTGACAATATTGCTGAGGTTGATGCCTGTATGACGCGTCTACGTATTACTGTAAAAGATCCTGCACTAGTGGCTGATTATACACTATGGAAATCAACTGGCGCACTAGGACTGGTGATTAAAGATCAAGGGGTACAAGCGATTTATGGCCCAGGTGTTGATGTGATCAAATCAGGATTAGTGGATAAGTTTGCGATAGCATAATACTTGCCCAGAGACTGGATATTATCGATAAGCGCAGAAGATTATTGCTGCGCTTTTTTATCTCATATCGTATCGATAAGTGAATGATTTATGAAGTTATTGACCTTAAATACCCACAGTTGGCAAGAAGAAGAACAATATCAAAAGTTAGATATTGTTGCGCAAGCTGTTATTGAGCAAGGGTGTGATGTGATTGCCTTACAAGAGGTTAATCAGCATTCACTAAGTGACATTATTAGTGATCAAATATTAAGTAATCACCCTGTGCGAAAGGATAATTATGGCTATTTATTACAACAAAAATTGGCTCAATTAGGACATCATTATCAGTTAACGTGGGATTTTGTTCATCAAAGTTACGAGGTTTACCAAGAAGGATTAGCTTTTTTAACGCGGTTGCCGATTGTTGAACATCGTGTGATTGATTTGAACGATAACTATGATGAAAGTGACTGGAAACATCGCCGAGCGGTACGCATTACCGTCGCTTATCAGCACCAGCATATTGATTTTTATAATTGTCATTGCGGGTGGTGGAATGATCAAGAAAGTCCGTTTGACGATCATTTAAACCGTATTACAGCAACGCTATCATCACGATTAAGCTTTTTACTCGGCGATTTTAATAATCCAAGTCATGTTCGTGATCAAGGCTATGATTATGCGTTACATTGTAACTTAAAGGATTGCTTTGTATTAGCTCAAAGTAAAGATAACGGTACCACGGTGGTGAAAAATATTGATGGCTGGCAACAAAATAGCCAAGCTCTACGATTAGATTATATTTTTGCAAATCAGCCCGTTATCGTACCGCAACATCGAGTTATTTTTAATGGTGATTTTTATGATGTGGTCTCAGATCATTTTGGTGTAATTTGTACCATTAATATTATTAACTAGAACGGGTTAAAAATTACCGACAATCAAGTGATTTCTATCTTATGTTGATTGTCGGTATTTTTATTTTTCCGTTAATGGCAGATCCATTGTGGTAAGAAACGAGCGAACTTCTTGTGATAACAAAGCGAGTAGTTCAGTATTATTAAGTTGATAAATTTCATTTTCTATATATGTAAATGATTGATAAATAACTTGTTCTTGTTTAGATATATGGTCAAATAAATCAGTATGATGTGGTGATTGCTGTAATTTTTGCTGTAATAATGTCAGTGACGTAATTGCATGGTCTAGATTTGAACTAACACTAGGGTTTAGCGGTAGTGTCTGCTTATTTTCATTCAGTTGAGTTAAGATCCGTAAAATAATATTAGAGCTACGGCTACACAATAAAATATGACTGCTGGTTTGTGATTTACGGTGCGGTTCTCCAAGGTAACCCATCCAGTGATCAAATAAGTTGGTATCATTAACAACACAGTCTTGGAAGTGGCTTTGAACGATATTCAGCTGTGACTCTTGTTTATTTACTAAATATACTTGTAAACTTTTTAAGTAATCGATATAGCCGTTAATCGTTGTATCAAGTTGAGTTGGAAATGATTTCTTTTGCCAGCCAGGCGTTAAAATAAACACAAATACGAGTGGAATAATAACCCCTAAGACGGTGTTATCAAGTCGTGGTAACATAATGTTATCGCCTTGACCATTAAGGGAAAAACCAGCAAATACAAATAAGGTTACAAAAAAGACCGCAAACCCATAATGACGGGCAGAGGTATGGAAAAATAATACCGCCGCAATACAAAACATAAACGGTAAAATACTGGTTGCTACTTGAAAGTGTAGTAATCCTCCCACCACCATTAAACCACAGATTGTGCCTGTTAGACGTTGCAGTAATCTTGTCCACGTCATTGATAAATTAGGGCGAAGAATCAATAAACTTGTCATCAGTGTCCAAAAACCAAAATCGAGATCTAATAAACGAACAACAATAAGGCCAGTGGTTAGACTTAATGCTCCACGCAGTGCATGACGAAAATAACTTGATTTCAACGTCATCTGACTGGTTAATTTGGAGGCAATATCACGCCATTTCCAAGTTAATAGAATCGGCTTAGTGATAATTGGACTCGTTAATGTATTTGATTGGTTTTTTAATTCACATAAAGACAGATAAATAATATCAAGTTTATTAATAAACGCTTGTGCTGCGATGATTTCTTGCTGTGCTTCTTTAGGGGCTTGATAACGACGTAATGCATCAAAATCAATGTTAGGTAAAGCTAAATGGTGAACATTATTGACACTCACCTGTGCAAGATATTGGCTAATTTGTTGGTTAGCATGGTGGATATATTCTAACCATTGTGGGCAATGTTGTTTTAAAAGTGGTGTTGAAGTGAAATACATCAATCGTGTTTGTTCATTTATACGCTCTGCAATTTTTAGAAAGCGGTAAAGATCTTGTAATTTTGCGCTGTCTTCACCACAACTAAATTGCTGGTGGATTCGGTATTCAAGCGTGTGTGACAGGGTAGCTATTTGTGATCGTAATTGTGCAGATTGAATAAATAATTGATTCTTATCTGTTGCAAAAATAAACCCTTGATCATGAATCATCAATTTCTTTGCAAGCGCCTGATATAAATCGGATAAAATATCTTTAGATTCTTGGTTTGGAAGAAAAATAATCGCCAACGTTTGCCATAAAATATACCAAACAGCGCCACCCGTTAGCCATAACGGTATCAACCATATTGGACGTCCATCAAGATGTAATAGCATTGCATAGATGGCTAATAGAATCGCTGCAAAACCAATTGCACCTAATCGTGGTGTTAATACCGCTAGCATAAAAAGTGCAAAACTAACGACCGCTAATGATCCAACAAATAATAATGAGTGCGGAAAAACGATTTCAATACCTAAACTGATCAAGAAAAATAATGGTAGGGTAATTGAAAAATCTAAAATACGGTATTTGGTCACACTTGAAGTATCGGCAAAGCCGCAGCTAATACTACCTAACGAGAATGCAATCCCCATGGTGACATGCCCCATGAGAAACAATGGAATAGAGCAGCTAATGAAACTAAGCGCTGCGATATTTGTTCTTAAATTTAAGAAGGTTCGTAAAAATGGGTAACGAAGTAAAATATTGGATTGAATCATTGTCGGCACGGTAGTTAATAAGAAATGCGCATGGTTCTAATTTATCCCTTGTTGGAATATTTATCCAGTGTGATGACGGGTTTTAGAAGTAAATTGTCTAAAAATAGGGATTTTGTCTGAGAACCCTATGTTTTATATGAGGATGTAATATCTCTACGAGTTGTTACTCTTGGTTAACCTCATAACGCTATATTCTTTTAATATCATTAATATAAGTATTACGGTGTGTGAAAAATAATAATTAAGGATTTAGAGTTATTGGAAAATGATAATCAAAATAAAAACCATCAACAAGAATAAATTGTATTTTGCAAATATAAATGGAAGTTGATGAGTGAGTTCTATTTTTTGCTTTCAAATCAATATATTATAAGTTTTTTATTTGTGATACTTGGTTGGTTTAATATATGCATGTCTGTTTCACCTTTATAAAAAAGTTAGATGATGAGATATGATATTTAAAAAATATAACAATTATCAACAAATAACATTTTGCATTATCACTCTATTAATGTTTTTTTGTACCGTGTTTTTTTCGGCAGCGATTCATGCCGCTCACTGGCGTGGAGGTGGTATAACATGGTCACCTGTTGCTTTAGACGCTGATGGAATCAAAAATGATGTGATTATTTCATTAAAAACAGCCTGTCATGTTAACCGTTCTGATTGTAATGGTAATCGAGTAACTGTTTCTGGCGGTTCAAAAACCTATCTTGGCGTAATTACGAATCAAATAATCAATGGTGAATATAAATTAGAAGTATCAGAAACTCAGATTAAAGATGTTGATGTAAATACAACGTATTTTGCTAATTATGGTAGTTGTTGTCGCATTAATTTGAAGAATAACTCTGGTGGTTCTTGGAATATACAATCGACAATTCTTGTTCAAGGTGGAAATAGATCTCCACTTATTGATTTTCCTATTTTATTTCAAGTTCCTCAAAAAGACACTGACGGTTCTGTTCTAACAAATTATACAATTAAAATTCCAGCCTTAGATCCTGACGGCGATAATATTAAATTCCGTGTTGGTAATACAAGTGAAATGGGAGGCGGTGGTAATCCTCCTGGGCTAACTATTGATGAGAGTACTGGTGTTTTAACGTGGAATAACTCTGGCACATTATCACCTGGGTTATATAGTGCAGGTATTGTTGTAGAAGATGTTGATAATAATGGCGTTATTAAGTCTAAAACACATTTTGATGTATTATTTAAATTAGTTGATAAGCCGGTTGTTAATTATATTGCTTTCACTGATAGTGAAGTTATTGTTAAAAAAGGAGACAGTTATACTTTTAATGTCACCGGAAATAATATTGATGTTATGAGCTTAGGTGACATCTCTGGTGCTTTGGTTGAAACTGGGGTTGATGAATTTACCTTTACTCCTGGACCTGTTGGGAGTGGATTAGATCCGGGCATTTACCCGATGACATTTCAAGTTGTTGATACTACAAATAATTTTGTTCATGGTTACTTTACTGTTACCTATATTGTTCCCGATCCTAATGCCCCTGAAATTCTAAATATTAATGGCGATAAATCTCTCTATATTATGGGGCTTGTTGCTTCTTTAGATGTTAACGCAGATGCCGTATCAACAGATATTGATAGTGTTACTCTTAATGGTGGTCAGCTTAAAATTAATGTTGCCTATAAAGATGCTGCAAACGAAATAACATTTGTCGAGTCTGTTGGAGATGGCACAGGTGAAATTCGTGTTGATGCGCAAAACAAAGTTTATTATGAAGGGGTTTTATTTGGTGAAATTGACATTATTAATGATGGTGTTGGAATGCCATTACAAATTAATTTTATTGATGATGCCGCGACAACGACCACTGCTGCTGGTTTAATGAAAGCTATTCGCTATCAAAATAATAGTAGTATTGTCGGCAATAGGGATATTAGTATTTATATTGAGGATGATACTGGGTTAAGTAATATCTATGCAATGTCGACGGATGTGTTACAAGGTGATATGGGTGATGCCTTATTAGCTGGTAATGATGTTTTTCATGGCGAAGCAGATAGTGATGGTAATTATATTATGGATCTTCGTTTAGGTACATTATGGGATCCTAATATAAATGAACAAGATAAACTGGCATTAGCAGACGATAATGATAACTTAGCTGATGATGACGGTGTGACATTTTCTACTCCCTTTATCGATATTAATAATGATCTTGAGCTAACTATTGAAATTCAAGAGGAAGTTGATAACGGACGTCAACTACATGCTTGGGTCGATTTTAATCAAGATGGTGTCTGGGAAGTTAGTGAAAAAGTAATTAACGATAATAGCGCAATTGTGGGTAGTAAACTTTATTCAATTACGATCCCTAATAATACTTTATTGGGTTATAGCTTTTTACGCGTTCGCCTTTGTAGTCTTAATACAAGTTGTGATACGCCCAACAGTATTTCTTATGATGGTGAAGTCGAAGATTATCGATTATATTTCTCTGATCTAATCGCTAACACAACTTGTGATGTCATTCTTAGAACTGATTCGGTAGGTGGCAGTAACGCTGCTTTATCACAATTAGATCCAGCCTCCAATCCGATGGCATTCACAACCTTGTCGTCACCAATTACTATAGCTGGTCATCCTACTGTTACTGATATTAATAGCTTTGGTTTCAATCGTATCCTAGGGTTATTTTATGGTGTCTTTTACAGTGGTGACGATGCTTACTTATTCAATACTGACCGTATGGGTAATTCATTTATAGGTTTAGATTCAATAACGGCGAATGGCGCACAATCACTCACTCATACAACCCATGGTGTGATTAATTTTGCTGATGGCGATGCGTTGGCACTAACGGTTGGAGGTAATGCGATAGGCAGTGTAACGATGGGAGATATATCAACGGATGGATTATATCTTTACGCATCTTCACCGAGCTTAAAAGGGCTGATAAAAATAGCATTAGCATCTGGAACATTTGAGGTTATTCCGTTAACTCAATATATACATGATGGTGATATTGCCGTTAATACAGAAACAGATACGATTTATGCGACTAAGATGGCCACAGGTAAGCTGTCATCTATTACAGCGCAAGGTAGTGTTACTGAACAGAACATTATTTATAGCGGTGGATTATTTCCTCAAGATAATAGCGGCGAAGCAATCTCTGGCGGTTTGATCGCAGATAAAAGTTATAATATTTATGCTTTTGTTAATAATGGTGATCATGATACTAACCAAGATGGCAGCTATGATTTAATTAATAAATCGGCTATTTATAAAATTAATGTATTAACAAGAAAGATGACCTTCTTTGCCGAAGGACAAGATATTAATATCGTTGACCAAGATATCGCCGGTTGTTACTACTCACGTGATTATGGTGATGCTGTTACTTCTTATGGCATTGCTGGTCATGGTTATCACGATAGCGCAAGTAACGGCAATCAAGATCTGGCTTTAGGCAGTTTATGGGACAGTGAATTAAGCACTAAGGAAGACAGTGCGGCCAATGCAGATCTAGAAGATGATGGCGTCAATGTTCCTGCATCAATTACCGTGGGAATTCCTGCTCAAATTGCTGTTACTGTGCCAGCAAGTACAGGTTTCTTAAATGTGTTTGTTGATCTGAATGGTGACGGGGATTTTAATGATACCGATGAACATATTGAAAATGATAAAGCCATTAGTCAGCAAACAACAAACCTTGAAATAACCATTGATCCGGCACAAACAGATTCTTATAACGGCGATAGCATTATGCGTTTTCGTCTCTGTAGTACCGCAGGTGCGTGTAATAGTGCTGCGAGTGTAGCTGCTGATGGTGAGGTTGAAGATTATCAATTTAGGTTGATTAATCAGATTGTACTAAATGGTAATATATTTGAAGACAATGGCTTAGGAGCAGCAACCGCAGCGCATGATGGAATTATAGATGGTAATGAAGTTGGTATAGCTGGCTTTACGGTAAGGGCGTTGTTTAATGGCTCTATTGCTGCTGCTGGCTATAACCCTGGTGATGTGGTTGCAACTGATATTAGCGGTGGTACTGGGCAATATAGTTTGATTATTCCTGTTATTCTTGCTGGTAAAAGCTTGAAGCTTGAGGTCGTTTCCCAAGCAAAATGGATTGATATTAGTGAAAATAACGGTAGTCACTCACAAGTAACATCAGCAACAGTAACAGACAGCCAAATGGTCGTGATTGCATCTGCTGGTGATAATCTTAAAAATATTAACTTTGGTAAGGTACAACAACCCGTTATGAACCCTGATAACTATTCCGAAGTAGAACCAGGGAAAATGATTGCTTTTCATCATAACTTTAAAGCGAATACCAGTGGTAGTGTGACATTTTCTATCGTCAATAAAGTAGTTACTCCTGCAAATAGTGATTGGAGTACGGTGCTAAAACATAATGTAGATTGTGATGATCAAATTAATAATAATCAGACTATTCTAAGTAGTATAAATGTTGATGCGGATACCAACAAAGAAGTGTGTTTAGTTGTACAAGTCTTTATTCCTGCAGATGCCTCACTAAATAGTTTATTTAACTACAATATTAAATCGGTTATGGTTTTTGATGATACTACCTCAACAGCGCATGGTGTGACCAAAACAGTCATTGATTCAGATACTGTACGTGCTGTTTTTTCTGGTGCAGGAACGCTGAAGCTAGAGAAAAAAGTCGCTAATATAACCACATCAAATGGTAATGACATTAGCAATACTGCTAAACCGGGTGAAGACTTAGAATATACTGTTATTTTTACCAACACTGGTAGTGGTAATATTAAAGAAGTAGTGATCTTAGATACAGTACCAGAACACACTTCACTTAATAGCTCTATTAATTGTACTGCAGGAACAATACCTGCTGGATTAACATGTAACTTCATACCTATCGCGCCTTTAAATGCAAGTGGCTATCGAGGTAATGTTAAGTGGATCTTAACCGGAACATTAAGACCAGGTGAAAGTGGTAGTGTTGTATATCGCGTCAATATTGATTAGGTGACGTATAGGTAATAGTAGGAGTAATCGTCACTCCTACTATTACTTCATAATACGGTTCACCCGATACTCTTATAGACAGCCAGTGCACCACAAATAAAGCATAACGTTAATGCACCATAGCGAATCGTTTCTTTTGGTAGTGATTGTGTTGTTTTGAGTGCTAACCAATATCCAGCCCATGCCGCTGGTAATAACGGCAGTGTTAGCCATAATTTTTCAAAAGTTAAAAAACCAACGGGTATTAATGTTGTTAGGGAAATAATAGAGCTAAAGACAAAGAAAGCCGATAAATTAGCACGTAACTGGTTAGCTTCTTGATGTTGTAGCAAAATAGCCATCGGCGGTCCACCAATCGCTGAACTTGTACCAAACAGTCCAGAGAAAAATCCCGCAAAAACCATTCTTGTTGGTGTCGGTTCAATTCTAAAAGGCATGATGCTAATAAAAACAGCCAATAATACTAATAAACCAACCCATAAAGATAATGTCTGAGCGGATACAAAAACCAGTAGTGCAGCACCTGCCATCGAACCTGGAATACGGCCGAGGATTGCCATTTTTAGTCCACCAAGTTCGATAGATGAGCGATATTTTCTGCTATTAAGTAATGATATAAATAAAGCGACAAGACAAATAGGGGCGGGAACATATTGTGGTGCAACAATAATAAGAATAGGCGCAGAAATAATTGCTAGCCCAAATCCAATAGCCGTTTGTACAAACGAGCCTAAAAAGATCATAGCAATGGCAAGTAACGTCGTTGATTCGATGATCATGGTAGTATGCTTACGAAATGAGTAATTAAGTGATCGCAAAGTAATATCATTGGTGATGAATGTAAATGATAACTTGCTGAAAGAGTTAATTTACTGCTGTCAAATTCAGTGGGAAGCGTTTATTGATAAACCACAAAATTGCGCTTGATCGATACAGTTAATCTGTAATTGAATATTACTGAGCCATTGTTGTTGATTAATAGCAGACCATGAAACTGATGCTTTTCGTTCGCCGGCTTGATAGGTGATAGTGTAATCTGCTGCGGTTAGTCCTTCGATCATGAAAAAACCATCAGAGTCTATTTTATAAGTAAGCTGATGTTGGGTGCTATTGTTGAGAAAAGTAATCGTCGCATTGGTGTGACCATCAAAATTTGTGATGTAGCCATCGACTCCAAAAATACGATTTAAGCTGATAATGACATTGGTTACACCGCCTTTTTGAGTATTAATCAATACTGGGTTAAATTGTGGCTGTAAATTTATATCAATGGTTTCAGGATCGAGTGTTAATGCGACATTATCAGCAATAGCAACCCCTTCTATTTTAAACAACCCATCAGTATCAGACATTGTCTGTTTACGGTAAACATTAATTTTAACATTAGGAATAGGGCTTCCTGTATGGTCAATTATTTGCCCGTTAATGGTCGCATAACCATAATCATTAGGATCCATTGAGGATAATAGCCAGTTATTCGATTTTGCAAGTTTAAGCCCATAACTATAACGGGCTGATACTGAAATTGAATTAAGAGTCGCGCTGGTTGTTAACTTTAGGGCAGGGTTTAATTCAATCGAAAAAGCAGCAGACGCTGTTAGATTGTTTTTATAAGACGCATTAAAGCTATAACTGCTTAGGTTTGAGGTTATAAGTGAGGGAAAAAAACAATTATCGCATTGGTAACGATAGTTTACATTATAAGCTAATTGATTATCCTGAGGTGAACGTAGAACGTTTAATTCTAATGCCTCAGAGGCACTTTTTATGTAGTTAAACGCAAGCGCATATTCTGTATAAGGGGATTTATTAGCACGAGTGTCATTGATGGTAAATGCGCCAGATAGCATTGAATTAAATTGAGAACGAATAGTCACGTTAGTATTAAGATGTTCATCATTTTTGATCGCATTAACCGCTAATGATGCCAGACTATTATAATATCGATATTCAAGTTGGCTAAATTGTTGCTCATTGTTGGCAGAAAATAAATTAGAGCGATTATAATTAAGTTTTAAGTAATGATTTGCATAAAGATTGAAGTCTATTTCAGCTAAAATATCATTACGAGGGGCGATCCAAGCAAGGGTCATACCGATGTTTGAGGTTGGAATCGCGCGAAAACCAACAGTAAAATCTGTGGTTTCATTTGAGTGGTAAGCACTCAAGCCTAATGTAAGGTTATTCTGTAAACCATAACTAAAACGCGCACGTTTACGTTGTATATTGTCGATTTCGCCCTGAATCGAATATGCGAAACGACCTTGTTTGAGAACGGATTCAGAAGTGTTTGCTATATGAATTTGTGTATCGACGATCTTTCCTATTCCAATACGTTCTTTAAAGTTAACCATATCGCCGGGCATAACTGAAAAACCGTCAACAATGTATCTTCCTGAATTATTGGCTTGCACCGTTTTGACAAAAATACCATTAACATAGATATCGACATAAGCATCCGCAAGGGTCGTTCTTTCATCATAAAAACCGCCTTCGCCGTCACTTTCATAGTTAGTCAGGCTATAGCCATTTTTAGTATGGTAAATACTATTGGTCATTGATTCAGGAATGACAATATCGCCAATAGTTAAACTGCTATCTGCAAGAATGTTTTCATAGAAATAGCGGTAATAACTAAAGATATCAGCGCTATTTGATTGCATTGATACATCGAAAAATTGTTGGTTGTTACGAAAAAAAAATCGTTCGCGACCTCTACGCGAAATTGTTGTGCAGTATATTGAGTGGTAAGTGATAATCGATTTTGTATCATTGTTGTATTGGTTGGTGGGGTACGCGGTTGAGCGTTTTGGCGGTTAAGCATTTGTGCTTTTTTGATTGAGATAGAACGAGCGAGATCAATACTTTCTTGAATGTCTGTCGGCGATAGATGACGCGTTTGTATTTTTAATATGTAGCTATCAGGATCCCAATAAACACTGGCATCAAAGCAAACTCCAATATCTTGCCAATGCAACCAATATTGCTCCTCCTCATGCTGAACTGTTATCTGATGGCGTTTTTTATTTGATGTCGTATAACAATGAAGCTTATTGAAATCAATCGTTGTTTGATTATCCGCTGGTTTTAAAGCCACAAAATAATGGCAACGATCATTGTTACATTTCTCTTCAAGCCCATAAAGTAAGGGCAATAAAGTTGATATATTTACATAAGGTGTTTCATTATCGACAAGCACCCTAAAAAAAGAGTCATAACGCTCATTAGTTTGAATTTCGATAAATGCTTCTGATAAGTTTTCTGCAAATAAGGATGAAGAAAAAAACAGAAATAGGATGTTATAAACAGATTTCTTGTTGTTCATCATTAACCTTAATCGTTGTTTTTCCTTTATAAGCAATATTGAGGTCAGATTGGCGAAGAAGAATTAATTGTTTATAGATATTATCGTTTAATAATTCTATTTTTTGCTGGTAGCGAGAGTTATTAATTATCTTGAGTTTATTATTACTACATTGAATGATAGCTTTAGGTGGTGAATTAGTATCTTTCTTTTGATAATAAATAGGTATCGATGAATTAACGAGCATTGTTAAATCAAATGAGATCGATTCATTATTATTTGCTGGAGTATTTACTTTTCTGATAACTTCTTGAGTAAACTTTAAATGAGTGCGGTATTCACCTTTTTCATAACTATTTGGTAACTCAGCAATACGTAATCTGACAATTTTTCTTTCATTTGGCATTAACTTGCTAATAACAGGTGGGGAGACTCGAAGGAAAGGCGTAAGATCCTCCATCTCTGGTGTCATATTATTATGCCGAGTTTGATATTCAGCCATTGGCGAGGCAATAAAAGAAGGGGCAATACGGACTCTAATCGGTTTATCTCCAGTATTTGAAACGAGAAATTTTTGAGTCGTATTTGCTTCTGCTGTAATCACTCTTAATGGCGCTATCTTCATATTTGCCATTGCGTGATGGGAGAAAAATAAAATGAAGATTAATAATCGATACATGGTAATTCCTTTTATTTTATATACTCCGCATGTAACATCAGTGATGTGATAAACTCTCCACTGCGCATTTTAGCAGGTATAATAATTGTTCCATCAATACTTAATTTTTTTGAATAGCCTTTAGAGTTGATAACAACTAAACCTTTAGAAGTAAAACCATCTCTGTATGTTATATTTTTAATGAAAATATGATTTTTTTTACTTTTTAGTGTGTCAATTTTAACATGAGAATTAGGCTTTCCTTTTAGCTTAAAACTAAAGCTTCCACTTTCAATATTATGTTTAGAAAATTTTACCTGTTGTGAATAATGGCTTTCAACAACAGTGATGACAATATTCTCTTGTTCAATAAATTCAAGCGAAAAAGCATTTGTACTTATAAAAAGGAAAGCGCATAAATACTTATTGATAGACAACGGTAACATTAAATGATCCGGTATAGTTACCCACAGTGAGTGCTCCAGTTGCATTATCAATATCTGCAGTACCGCCAGCTTTAACTTCTGTGGCACCGTTTAAGACCACTGATGCGTTATTTAAATTAATACCAACTACAGGAATTGTTTTTGTTCCATCAGTGGTATGAGTTAAGGTTGTTGTTGCTTCTGTTGAAACATCAACCGTCAAGCCATCATGACCACTTACTGTAAATGCTGCTGCACCACCGTCCGTTGTAGCGACAATAACATCTGTTGTTCGATCGGAGAATATAGTTCCAAAATCTAATGAGCTGGTTTGTGAAATAGATAGAGGAGGAATAATCTCAATGGTTGCTTGAATACTTCCTACTTCAGCTTGTGCTAATGATGGCATTATTGCTAATGTAACAAAAGCTAACTTCCTCATCGATTTATGCATAATACACCCTCTTATTTTGATTGTTTTTCACTCTATTTAAAGTTAGTCGATGAAATTATGAAACTCAATCGATTAGCTATGATACTTAAGAATAAAAAATTACCATTGGATAGAATAAAATATCACTTCTTTCATAGAGTTATTTTATGCATCGATTTTATTGAGGGAAATAAATCGAATATTCTTATTTATGAGAAAATAAGGCTGTAGAGAAATGTAGGATTTAATAATGAAACAATAAAAAAAGTTACAAGACTCTTTTTATTGTTATCATTATTTTTGTTAGTGAAGGCTATTTTTCTATTATTTTTTCAACAAAATGAACATAGATGATTAATATCATACTAATGCTGAATAAATGTAATAAATATTCTGCATCTCTGGTGTTTGATAATGTTTCACTAAAAATCATAGCGGCTGTGACGACAAATGATGAGATAGCTGATTTTATTAACCATGGACGATGTTTGTTAGTCAAAAATTCTTTTTTTATGATTGACATAAAAATGAATAAAAAAGGCAGGCATTGTAAAACAATGACTGTAGGAAATAAAATGTCGAAAAAGGGGCTAAAAAATAAATGGCCTATTCGGCTATTATCCCAACTATCAACAATACGATCATGCCAACCATTCCATGTTAAACCATAATAAGCTGTTTCAGGGTGAATTATACCTAGAAAAATTCCAACTATTTTATCAAGAAAGCCATTTTTTAACCAATACGCAGCTAAAAAGATCTGTACAGGAATTATATATAAAGAAAGCTTTTTCACTCATTGTTATCCTAATAATAATGCAAGCTGAATAATAATGAATTATTTCCTTAATTCTTAATGTAAATACGCTTTTAAATGGAAGCGATATCACAAAGTTGACAAATAAAGAAAAATGTATTTATTTGATGAATATAGAGGGGGCAGATATTGCATCTGGTTATTTGATTTGTGAATATAAGAAGTGAACTATTTAATATAGTTATTTATTAAGTGCTGTTATTTGTTTATTTAATAACTACTGTTTAAATGCTTTATGTTTTCCGTCGTTGAACAGTATTTTTCTACAAACAAGATAATAATTAACAGTTGAATCTATATAGTAGGGATGGGTTCATTAAAGTCATTCCTGCAAGATTCATTGCTGAGTTCAGTCTCTGGATATGTCGATCAACATTATAAAAAGCGGCTTATATTAACTGATCCATAACTAAAGATATGGTTAAAAAATCAAAATATTTAATGTGTAAACTTTCGTGATTTAAACTAGTGAGTCGAGAATATGTCTTGATTACCTGAGAGTGAGACATATTCTCTATTTGAAAGGAGAGTTATTTGGACAGTTTGTCTAAAAAAAATAAACCTTGTTTTAAACCATTAACGGTTAAGGTGTTATAAAAGCTATCGATATCTGCTAAATATTGGCTTATTGCTTGTTTTTCTTCTTTATTGTTAGTCATATTTAAAAAAATAAGGCATACAGTTCCTGTTCTTGAATGGATCACTTGCTCTAATAACTGAGTACCTGCCTGTGATGATAATTTAACACCAAGATCTAAGGTATTATTTGTCATTGCGTGACTGAAAACCGATAGTAATGCATTATCAATATCTTGTTTTTGTGAAAATAGGTCAGCAAGAAATTTGACATGCTTAGTCGCGAGTGCTGTTATCATATTCTCAAGGTTTTCAGGTATAGGAGATGCCAACCATCTAAACATATCATTAGATGTTACCGTCGTTATTTGACGACAGGTATTCGCTTGCTCTATTGCATAGTCGTGATTTGAGATATAAAACATATTAAAGCAATGTTGTATTACCCATTCAAAGTTAACTTTAGGCGCCGTGATGTTGTGTTGAGAAAGAATATTGGCAGCAGTGTTTTTGGCCTCACTATGTAGTGACTGCACCATTAAGTATAACGTGAAAAATATCTTAGCTTGATAAACAGCTTCATGCATTCGATCGTCGATAGACGGCGAACGTGCTGTTAGCTCCGTAAATGTCGCTATTTCCCTAACAGCGGCTTGAATATGTAGTTCGATACTGACTGTATCACTTAATCTTGTACTCATTAGCGTATTCCTTTTTCGCTGGTACACTTTAATTGTGGTACAGATTTGTCATTTATGCATAGTATAAGAATTATTCTGTGGATAATGTTCACTTTTTTTGAAGGGGGATTTAATCTGCTTAAGCTGTAATATCTGAAATTTAAGGAATATAATAAGTAAAAAGTATAAATAGATAAACAAACCATGAATATTACTTATAGCGAAAATAGACATTTACGAAAATTTTTTCATTTACAACAACAATATCAAGAAATTATTTATAAAGATGTAAGAGAGCGGCTACCACATTTAATTCTTACACAGTCAGCAAAAATAAAGACGGCTAGACAATTGCGTAATAATGGTTTAAGAATTTATGAATATAAAATTGTGGCGGCTAAAGACGCCGTATTTCGATTAGCTTATACGTATTTTAATGATACGATTAACGTTATTTATATTAGCCAAACAATTATCAAACATCAGTTTTGTCAATTATTGGCAAAAACTGAACTTGTTGATTAATAAGTGTTATATTGCAATAGTACTTAAAAAAGCCGTTAAATAATGTTAACGGCTTATTTTTAGATGAAATGTTTTATTATGCTATTTTAACTAATTGTATTATCAATAGGTTCAACCCATAAGATACCGACTTCCTTTTTGACTACTTTTACAATAACACCTTTATTGATGGGTGATGTTGATTTAATGTGCCATTGAATGCCTGAGTAATTATATTGATACAGCGTTGATGGTGATAAGTTTTTTTCTAGTTCAAATTGGATAGTAGCAAAGTCACTATTTATATCAGTTTTAGCTGCTTTATTTTGCAATTTTTTCATCGGCTTCCAAAGTATAAGGGTTAATAACAACGTTATAATCGCTAAGGTTGAAATCGTACTCAACCAATTAGCATCAATAATACCTATGTAAATTAAACCACTCGTAAGGAGCATAGCAACGCCGAAAAATAGCAATACTAACGTACTGCAACCGAGTATTAGTACTTCGATAATAAGAGCTAATAGCCCTAAAGTGACTAATGTTTGCGGAATATTGCTAAACATATAACACCTTAGCTCTAGGATTTACCTGTCTGAGCTTTGTTAATTGAGTTAATGATTGATAAACCTTGAGCAACCATCGAGCTTGCATTGGTTGCATCATCTGCAAGAAGAACAACCGATGACTCTTTAGCAATAGCTTTTTTCGCCTCAATAGCTTTAGTTGCCAGCTCAAGTTGAATCGCTTTTTGACCTTGATCTGTATCTGCGGCTTCACCGATTTTTCTTAACGCTTGTGCTTGAGCTTCTGCAACGGCCAAAATAGCAGCAGCTTCACCTTCGGCTCTTAAAATTTGCTCTTGTTTATCAGCTTCAGCAGAAAGCACCTGCGCTTGTTTTTTACCTTCAGCAACATTGATTGCTGATTGACGATCACCCTCCGATTCAAGAATCTGTGCTCTTTTTTCACGCTCGGCTTTCATCTGTGCTTCCATTGCTTCCATCACAGAGCTTGGCGGTACGATATCTTTAATTTCGTATCGTAATACTTGTACACCCCAAGGCTCAGATGCGGTATTAATCGCTGCAACAATATTTGCATTTAAAAGGTCACGCTCTTCAAATGTTTTGTCGAGTTCCATTTTACCTAACTCGCTACGCATAGTCGTTTGTGCTAGTTGAGTGACAGCAAAGCGGTAATCATCAACACCATACGTTGCTTTGTAAGGTTCTAGAACGCGAAAATAGAGTACTCCATCAACCACAAGACTAATATTGTCTTTGGTTATTGCAGATTGTGATGGAACATCAACCGCTGTTTCTTTGAGGCTTCTTTTGGCACTAATACTATCAATAAATGGAATAAGGAAGTTTAAACCGGCCTCCTTGGTTGATCGATATTTACCAAAGCGTTCAATGAGCCATGCTTCATTTTGTGGTACGAAAATAATGCTTAATTTAAGTGTAACAACAATAAATATCAGTAAATACAGTTGTGGACTTGTAAGCAAGTTAGTTATGAGATCAAGCGGCATCTATATATTCCTTATGTTGATTAACCATCGAGTTTACTAATAGATTAATAAGGGGATTCATTACTTATTAATGTGTTTTTTATAAATTATCCTTATAGAACATTATCATATTTAACAATTATATTCATAACATATTGCTAATATTATGACATATTGCTACATAATGGTTAAGAGTGTGGGTGAGTGTGTTAATGTGAAATATTTACGGTACATGACCGTAGTTATTTATCTGGAAGAGGGGAGCGCGATAGGCATTATTGGGCAATAAATTATGGCTAAAAGGCGGTGGTGGCACTATATTACCACTTCATCGTTATTAGCCGTAGGGGGGAGGGGAAACATGTAAAATGATAAATTACTTATAATGTTTTGTTGGTAAAACGGTTAATGGATTATTTTTACTGCTGTGTAGCCAATAAAGACCCGAATTTTCACCTAATATGAGCTGTAATTTCTTCTGAGCGGCAATGATATAGTCATAACGAATTGCATTATTTTTATATGAACTAGACGCATTATCATCATCAGAAAAGATAATGGATTTATTTTCATTTAAATTGGCATTTGCTTGATAGGCCCAATGAAAAACTTCAGGAGTTATTTTTAAGGTCGCAATAAATTGAGCATCCTTTTTAATTATTGTTAACGATTCTGCTGATAGTGATAAGGCCTGATAACGTCCAGTTTTTTTATCGGCAATAAAACTGACTTTTGAGTAATCGAAAACATTATTTTTATCTGTTGGCGAGATATAAAAATTTGATACTTTATATGTTACGCCATAATCGCCAAGATATGAGCGGTAGACCACTGACAATGGTTCGTGGATAGCGTCAGAAGCGATACTAATATCTTCATGAAATAGCTTTTCATTATCAATAATAAGATGAGTGAATTGAGTCCATTCATCAGGAGCAATTTTATAACTGAAATCAGTCATCGGTATACATTGATTGGTTTCTGGTTTGACTTTACACCAAGCAATAGAATAAAAATCATCAGAGGTATAAAAATAGATTTTATGATCTGTTGTTATTATTTTTCCGTGCTTGTCTACCTGCTGTGAAAAAATAGCTTTGATTTTATTTCTTAAATCAACTTGTTGTTCTAAATTTTTGGTGATGAACGTTATATTATTAGTACCAATTTTTTCATTTTCGGTTAAAAAATGTGTTGGTTCTGTTTGAGCCGGTGACATATACCATGCACCGCTACCTAATAATGCCACGCCCAAAATAGCGACAGAGGCAACAGTCTTTTTATTAATTTTATTAATAATAGAGTGTGATTTTTGTTCGCTTAGATCAACCTCTTCTCGCGTAAATTCACGAATTTGATAGCCGACACGAGGCAATGTCTCAATCACATCACCTTTGTTTTGCTCATTAAGTTTTACACGTAACGCACGAATAACCTGAAACAGTGAGGCTTCAGTAACGATACGATCTGGCCAACCAACCTTGAGTAACTCATCTTTAGTGACAGGAGTACTATGATTTTCGATGAGGTAGCTAAGAATATATTGTTCTGACAAATTTAGCTTGAGCGTAGATTCAGATGTTTTGAGTACGCCTTGGCTTGCAATGAAGCATACTTTTGTTCTAAATCTTATTTGCTCAATATTTGCCATTTATAAACCTCACATATTAATTTTTAGTTTGTCAATTCTATCATGAAAGAGTTATAAAATGACTTATAGGTGTTAAAGTTATATCTAATTGTTGTGATAATATTAATTAGTACCATGAAATACAATAGGCTAAATGATTGTTCACATCGAAAAAATAAATAATTTACAAATAAGAATATTCCAAACTAGCGACAAACAAAAATATGCCATATGAGCACTTTTTTATGAGCAAAGATGTTATTTTTTATCAATAAATGATGTTAATTGACGTGATTTTTACATTTTATAGATTTAACTATGGTTGATAGCCTGAGTGAATAGTTGTTTCAAATAAAAGAAAGAGCATAAATACTCTTTCTTTAGATATCATTTATAGCTGTAATCGTAATTACTTTTGAAAAATCTCAGTAAACTCGCGTTTCATTGGCGGGTTACGACGAGCTTTCTTCAATTGTTTACACATGTCTTTAACGCAGTTAACCAGCACTTTATCAAGCATAGATGCTTTGTATTCAGCTTGTTCTTCTGCACTCATATCTTCTGGGAATTTGGTATCTTGCATTTCACCAAGGAAGTCTACACCAGAGTAACTTTGGCTTAGTGCAACAAGAGAGTGAAATTGCTCAAAATTATCCAAAACATTTTGTGCGCTGGCTGGCAATGTATTCCATGCCTCACGTGAAGTAGGCTCTGATACCTTATAAACGTTCACAAGCATATCAATCAACTCTGCTGGCACTTCTTCAAACTTGACTACTTGGCGAAGTTCTGGAGAACAGTCATCGAGTGTGAATACTGTTTCTTCAATGATTTGCTCTTCGTTGCTATTAATTTCAGACATAGTTTTTCCTAACGCATTGTGTTTTGAGAGGAGGAATCCTATATTCCTACTGATAAATGTCAATATATGATTATAAAAGTTATAATAAAAATTATTTTAGTAAATAGTCATGGTGCAATCACGCTGTTAAGGGATTTTTTTTATACCCAGCATATATGGCACGAACAATGCAATATGTTTTATATTGTATGCTTGCTATCGTATAAGGATCTAATATGGGAGTGATGCGGATTTTAATTGCCGATGATATCGCTAGTGAACGGTTATATTTAACGGCATGTTTAACTAATCTTGGTCATATTGTTAAGTCAGTATCATCAGGTGCTGAGCTCTTGAGTTGCTATACAGAGTTTAAGCCCGACTTGTTACTCATTGATATTGAAATGCCGAAACAAAATGGCATTGAATTAGTTCACACACTTCGGCATCAATATCAAGAGTGGGTACCTGTAATATTTTTAAGCGGACTTGATGATCCTCATATTATCGCAAAAGCCATTGATGTTGGTGGCGATGATTATCTGGTTAAACCTGTTAATGCGATTATTTTAGCCGCAAAAATGCAAGCGATGAGCCGAATTGCTGTTATGCGACAACGGTTAGAGCATACCACGATACAGCTACAGAAAATTAATAAGTTATTGTTAGAACAAGCAAATGAAGATCCACTGACGAAGCTTGCTAATCGTCGCTATCTTGATCAAAAGTTAAAAGAGTTTATTGCCTTACATGGACGCAACAATTTACCGTTAACAATTATCCTATTAGATGTCGATTTCTTTAAGTTATTCAATGATTTTCAAGGGCATATTGAGGGAGACAATTGTCTTAAATTATTGTCTACAAGTTTGAAAAAAATATTTAATCGCGCAGGGGAGGTTTGTGGTCGCTATGGTGGTGAAGAATTTATTATATTAATCTGTAATTGTGATGAAAAACAAGCAATTAAAGAGTGTCAACGACTAAAGGATGCAATTTTTCAGCTTGGAGTACCACATGAGAATTCGTTAATTAGCAATCAGTTGACGGTGAGCCAAGGTGCGATTTCATGGGTGCCAACAGGGCTTGAACTGGTTGAGAATTTATATCAAGCTGTTGATACCTTACTATATCAGGCAAAAGATAATGGTCGTGATCAATTTGTAACAGCAGAATACCCATATTCTTTAGTCAGCCATAATGAAAACTAATATTCACTTGTCTTTGGTCAAGATTACGGTATTTGATGAGCTAACTGCTTGCTGCTAAAGCTAAATGTGCTAGTCTTCTTAGAGTCTTTTTACACTGTATTGTAGTAATGGCTTTGTGAGTGGTGAATATCAATACTGTATTCTTACGCTAAAGCTATTTGGTAATGATGAATAGGATGATCATGGATATGCAATTAACAGAACACCAGGCTCGAGTGATTGGTTGCTTACTTGAAAAAGAAATTACAACTCCAGATCAATACCCTTTAACGCTCAATGCGTTAACGACAGCATGTAATCAAAAATCAAGTCGTGAGCCCGTTATGGCTCTTGATGAAGCAACGGTGCTTGATACATTAGAAGAACTAAAAGAAAAGCGAATGGTGAGCGATGTATCAAGTTTTGGTAGTCGTGTTTCTAAGTTCCAACATCGTTTTTGCAATACTGAATTTGGTTCATTGCAATTTAGTAAACAACAGCTAGCTGCTATTATTGTGTTGCTATTACGTGGACCACAAAGTGTGGGTGAAATTCGTACACGTACTAATCGTTTGTGTGATTTTGCTGATACGCAAGAAGCAGAGTTGGTACTTGAACAACTAGCCTCTGCCGAAAAAGGGCCTTATGTTGTTAAGTTGCCAAAAGAATCAGGTAAACGTGATTGCCGTTATATGCATTTACTAAGTGGCGAGATCGATGTTGATAATTATGTTCCCGTTAAGTCAGCTACTACGAGTAGTACAATTAATGAAGAGCGAATCATTGCGTTAGAGCAAGACGTTGAGCAATTAAAGTTACAACTGACTGAATTACAAGCAATGTTAGAATCATTGACAGAATAGTTTCTATTATTTACGAATACTGGTAGATTACTCAACCTGTATTCGTACAGCATTATCGTTTATATAGGCTCAGCATTATATGTTGAGCCTGTTTGTTTTATGGCTTGTTATCATGTCTACCATACCTTGGTTTGTTTATCTTATACGTACTCGTCAAGGGACACTCTATTGTGGTGTTACCACAGATGTTGGTCGTCGTTTTGAAGAACATCAACACAGTAAAAAAGGGGCTAAATATCTTAAAGGTAAAGGCCCTTTAACGTTAATGTGGTCACAACAAGTAAAATCTAAACGCGATGCAATGCAGTTTGAGTATCGAATTAAAAAACGTTTAACCAAAGCGCAAAAAGAAGATTTGATTGTGCAGAATACTTCTTTATATATGCTGTTTAGTGATTAAAACGTCAGCAGTATTTTTGTGTTTGTGTGTGCCATAAATAATCGATGGCCTGCGAACATTATTATTTAGAAATGATTACATTCATTAAGGTTTTTCCATGGCGATCAGTGCCACTATATACAAAGTAAATATTAACGTAGCAGACATGGATCGCCATGTTTATCTTGATAGTCAGCATACTGTTGCTTGTCATCCATCAGAAACATTGCAGCGTTTTATGCTGCGAGTGCTTGCATGGGGATTAAATGCAGACACCGACTTACAATTTACTAAAGGTGTAAGTTCTGCTGAAGAACCTGATTTATGGACTAAAAACTTAGTTGATGAAATTGAATTATGGGTTGAGTTGGGTTTACCTGATGAAAAACGTATCCGTAAAGCATCACATCGTGCTAAGAAAGTGATTGTTTATGCCTACGGTGATCATGCTGCACCTGTGTGGTGGCAAGCAAATAAATCTAAGATTAGTGCTCTAAAAAATGTATCAGTGGTCTTTATCCGTGATGAAGAATTAAAGAGCTTAGAGCAGTTAGTTGAGCGTTCAATGCAGTTGCAATTAACGATTGAAAGCGAGCAAGCTTGGTTAAGTGATCAACACGGTACAAGTATTTCGATTATGCCAGAATGGTGGCAGCGTTAATCAATACGATTATTATGTGTATTGCTAAAAAGAGTGGAATAAGTGCAGACTTATTCCATTTTTTTTGATCATTTTTAAGTAATAGTGAAGTGGCATAGTTAATTGGTTTTGGTATTATTTGGCTGTGGCATATTGATGGTGCTCATGGTAGCGTGAGTTAACGAATAAAATCAAAACACTACTTATAATGGGAATGATATTTTTGATATTAGCAATATACAATTAATCGTCATCATTATTGAAATAAGAATTTAAGATAACCAAAGGATTGCTTATGCCGTCAAACATTTATCGTTCAGCTAAAACTGTTTGGGATTATCATTTGTTACATCAATCATTACTGAAAAGTGATTGCTTATTTGTGCTTTGTAGTAATGATATAAGAGTTGCTGAGTACGCAGCTCAACTTTTCTTACAAGGATATGCGCCTTATATTGTATTTTCTGGCAATGTTGGAGAAATCACACAAGGGCTATTTCCATGCTCAGAAGCTGAACATTTTGCAAATATAGCACGTGAAATGGGTGTTCCCAATCACTGTATTTATATTGAATCACAAGCGTCCAATACGGGTGACAATGTTATAAAAACGCGAGCGCTATTAAAAGATAAGCACCTTGATCCACAAAGCTTTATTCTAGTACAAAAACCATTTATGGAGCGTCGAACACTGGCAACATTTGAAAAACAATGGCCAACAAAAACGGCTTTGGTAACCTCTCCGCCGATTGAGTTTGATGACTTTGCTAACGATGTTATTAGCTATGGTGACACTATCAATGTGATGGTAGGGGACTTACAACGTATTCGCTATTATCCGGCCTTAGGATTTTCAACTGAACAAGTGATCCCTCAGCCAGTGTGGCAAGCATATCAACACCTCGTTACAGTAGGATTCGATGACCATTTATCGTCAGATCTTCCACGAGATTAATATAAAAAAGCGTGTTTCTATATACTTTCAAACAGAAAGAAATAATTAGAAACACGCTTTTTTTATCGTTTTAACGAGTGTTACGATTAACCAGCAGCAACGTTATCTTCAGGATAACGAAGCAATGTAGGTTTTGGACGCGCTAACATATAAGCTAATGTTAATGGGCCAAGACGACCAATGATCATAACCACAATGATAATGTATTTACCGGGTTCAGAAAGAGTTGCACTTAAACCAGCGGTTACACCTACGGTTGCAAAGGCTGAAATGGTTTCAAACATGACTTCATAGAAAGGCGCTTTTTCTGTCAGCATTAAAGCAAACATCGCTATCAATAGCACAATTCCACTGACGACAATAATTGCCAGTGATTTGGTTACGGTTTGATTGGATATGGTGCGTTTAAATAAAACGACCCGATCTCGCTGTTTTAAAAATGACCAGGTCGCCAAAATTGCAACAACAAAGGTCGATACTTTAATACCACCACCTGTTGATGTTGAACCTGCACCAATTAGCATTAAAAGCATCAGAACTAATAAACCAGGCTCCGTAAATGCGCCGATATTAACACTGTTAAAGCCTGCTGTACGTACTGTTGCTGATTGAAAGAATGCTGCAAGCCATTGACCAGAAGTATTTAAGCTACCTAATGTTTGCATATTATCGTGTTCAAGCAACCAAATCATTATTGTGCCAACAAGTAATAATATTGGTGTCGCAATAATCATTATTTTTGAATGCAGTGATAAAAAATGAAAACCACGATGTGAATTTCGTTGTAAATCTGAAATAACCGTAAAGCCTAAACCCCCTAGAATAAAGAGCATAGCAATAGTGATAATCACTAAAGGATCATCAACATATTGGGTTAAATTATCAGAAAACAGTGAAAAACCCGCATTATTAAATGCTGATATTGAGTGGAAAACAGCCGTAAATAGACCTTTATCCCATCCCATCATTGGTACCCAACGCAGTGATAGAAAAAAAGTACCAATCAATTCACAGACAATAACGAAAATAATGATGTGTTTAACCAGTAAACGTATATTGGTAAACTTTTCTTGCCCGAGTTGCTCTTTTGTTAGCGATTGTTGGCGTAGACTAACGCGTAGGCCAAACATATATAACAAAACAGCAGATAAGGTCATTTGCCCAAGGCCACCAATCTGCATTAAGATCATTAATAAAACTTTACCACTAGTAGTAAAGTGGGTGCCAGTATCAACAACGCCAAGTCCTGTAACACTAATCGCAGACGTTGCCGTAAAAAGCGCATCAACAAAACTTAAGCCGGACACAGAAAATACCGGTAAGGTTAATAAAATGGCACCAGGGATCAAAATCGCTAAAAAGCTAAAGATAATGATTTTTGGTTCAGACCAACGTTTATTGCGTTTGTCTGTTTTTATAGGGACATACATTGCCCGATTAGGGATAAAACTCATAACTTTCTTAATGTTTCTGATAATACGTCTTCAGGGCCAGTAATAATTAAAATATCACCAACTTGCATTTCCATCTCCATATCAGGAGCTTTACGTACCTCAGGACCACGTTTCAGAGCTAACACTTGGGTTTCATCACTGCTTGCGCAAGGGTGTTGTGAAAGGGGTTTGCCCATATTCCGTGCTGTTACGACAACTTCAGCTAAAGAAATACCACTGCCAAGTTCTGAAAATTCAAATACACGTTTATCTAACATGTTGCGAGCAATACGAATACCCATATCACGTTCTGGTCTTATGATTTTATCAGCGCCAATTTTTGAAAGGATTTTACAATGTGGGGTATCTTTGGCTTTGACCCAGACAGTTTTAACACCGGCATCTTTTAATAATAATGTCGTTAAGATATTAGCATTGATATCGTCACCGATAGCAACCATCACTAAATCATAATCATCAAGTTTTAGTTCGGCAATGGTTGCTTCGTTTGAACAATCAGCGACGACAGCTTGCGTGGCAATATCGGCTGCTTGACGAACACATATCTCATTAACATCAATGGCTAATACTTGTGCTCCGCGCTCGCTAAGTTCTTCACATAGCGACATACCAAATCGGCCAAGGCCAATTACAGCAAACTGCTTATCTTCAGGATTCATTCTTTTTCCCCACATTACTTTTGAGTAATGCTTTATTTGTTTTGTTGTTGATTGTAAAAACATTGAATTAACAAATTAGCGATTTCTATGCTACTGAGTATCCATTTCGTTAAGTCATTTTTATTATGACGATGCACACAGAAACATCAAATTCCGGTTAGATATAATTTTCGGATATTGCTCGCATTTTATATGTAATTCAAGTTAATGAATTTTAGGTTTCATTGATATTTTATTACAGTCAAATAACATGCCAATCGTAACTTCATGATTAAATATGACTTTTATTGTTTTGTTTAAAATATAAGCAATAATAGCGTTGAAAATAGTAATCTTATATTTAGTTCTAATTGTGTTATTCACTCTATATATGCTGAATTATCAGCCGATATTGTATGGCTATATTGCTTGCATCGACCACAAACAGTGTCATTTATATATAGACAAAATAAACCTAAATAACCATTAATTTGTCAACAATTGGTTAGGTAATCGAATAAATAATGATGGAATTAACGTATTAATGCCTAGTTCGACAAATATAAGCCATTGCTCTAGCAACAATAAAGCCAGAAATTAACCCGCCAGTATTGGCAGCCAAATCGAGCCATTCACCATACCGATTAACATAAGGTTGGATCAATTCAATAGCACCGCTCCAGCAAAAGAAAAAACGGCAATCGCGAACCATTGCTTAGGTTTTACAAATGCGACAGCAAAAATTAAAGCAGCGTAAGCAATGAAATGATGGGTTTTATCTGTGCCTGCAACAATAGGTAATTCAGCTTGAGGTGTTAAAGATAAAACGGTTATAAGAATGAGTATGAGTAAGCTGATTAACTTCCAGTAGGCATGAAAAAATTGGCTAAAGCGTGACATTATAAATAACTCTCTTTAATAAAGGTAAGATTCTGAATTATATCGAGGCCGATTCAGGTTAACAACAGCAATACGAACCGATAACTGCTTGACGTTAGTTGAAATAATGATCATTTAAGACTTATTTATACTAACGTTAATTATAATTGAATAGAGGCGAGTGATAACAACATTCTATGATGCATTATTGCCTTTAATATTATAAGTAAGTTGAGTTCGTCATGGCTAAGGTTCATATTTCTCAATTGCATCATACTTTTCAGAGAGCGTTGACTGATATGGTGGCAGGTGAGGCGATAGAAGCAAGAACATTTAAAAAAGATCGTGGTATTGTGGTGCTAAAGCAAGATGTTGATCGTTTTATCTTTAAGCAGTTTGGTTTTGATTCTAAAACATGCACTTTTGATAGCGTGAGTTTATTAAAACAACTCAAAAAAGCCATAGCAAAAGAATTTCCCCGCAGCAATATGGCATGGATTGCCCATTTTGAGGGCGTGACTTCAATCGAGACACTAAGTGCTGACTATAGTCATCAGCCAAATTTGTTTTAATTACAAGTTTTTTGAAATTAAAAGGCACTTAGTTGTTTAACCTAAGTGCCTTAATTTACATAACGGTAGATACAAATAGGCTTATAAAGCTGCTTTTATCCATACCATACGGTGATCAGAAGATACGTCTTTCCCTGCTCCTTTTTTGCCGATACGCGCATCGTTAACAAGTAATCGACCTTGTTCATCATGCGCTGGCCAATATACGCCAGAAGCAGTGATATTAAGATTATTGGATGGAATTGCGTGGTCGACTTGTAAACCAAAATTACTGGTTAAACGATTTGGATAAGGGTTATCTTGATGACATTCGCCATCACTAAAACAAGTTTCAGCCCCTAAGCTACTAGGCGTCAGTTCACCATCCGTCGCAGTTTGGTTTACGCGATGATGATTTAATAAGCTTTCAATTGTTTGGCGGTAACCATCACCAGCATAAGGATCTGCGTTTAAATCACCAACAATTACAAACTTTTCATTTTCTGCAAGGCCGCCAGTTGTGCCTTTATCATCATAAATAAAGTCACCGTGGGTAATGTAGTTATTCCAAAACTGAATCTCATCGCGGTTTTGCATTTTATTCTTTTGAGTCACCGTATCAAATACTGGTGGTGTTGGATGTGACATCAAAATATGAATGGTTTGCTCGCCATTAGCGGTTGGAATAATGATCGGTGCATCAACGTGATTTTTTGATGATAAACGTAGATTGTCCCATTCAGTTGGGGTGTACCAGTCATCACCACACGCCATACCTTTAGGTATTTTATTTACAGGATCATTACAATTGGTGATTGTTGGCATTTCTGCTGAAGGGAGATCTTTCCATCTAAAGTTTTGGAAGGTACGGGTATTAGCTGTGTCGATTTTATACTGTGACATTAGTGAAAAGGCATATTGACCATGATACGAACCAAATCCCCACGCATCGTTAGGACCTGAATTTACATTTCCATCGTTATTAAGATCAAAGCCGCTCATTAAACCTGTATTGGTTGCATAGCTCTCAAAGAACGGGTATTTGATTGGTTCTAGCGTATCACCACCATCAATACTATTTGGACTTTGACCAATAGAAAGATAATTATCTTGGAAACCTGTCAGTGCAGCAGTATTTTCACCTTTGCCATCATTATTAAACTCAGCTAAAAGAATGACATTAGGGCGTTTGGTTTGAATAATTGCAGCAACGTTACGGATTTGAATAATTTTAAGGGCTTTTTGTTTTTGTTCTGGAGTAAGAGTATTGTCATTAAAGCCTTTAATTAATGCTTGTTGCTCAGCAGGAGAGGTTTGCATTTCATCAACGAGTTGCTCAAAGCTACTGCGATCAAATGACAGATTAAAGGTAGCGATAGTGACATCCTTTGCCACAGGTTTAACGCTATTTGTATTATGGCTATTACATCCACCTAACAGGGCTGAAGTAATGGCAATAGCAGCAAGACTTTTAATTAAATTCATCCGTAATCTCAGTTAATTAGCAACAACTATCATTAGTTGGCTTAAATTATACTGATAGATTTATTATTAATAGTGATCTCGGTAGAGCTTTTTTGTAATCAATACTGCTACAGCATCATGTTATTATTTAGTTTGGAACTAATATCTATTTTTTATTTATGACTGTTTATTTTCAGTTAAGCTATTAACTGTGGTTGTTAATGTTATATTAATATCTTCATTCGTTACTTTAGCGGTAACAAAGTCAAAATTATCATAAAAACTCGGTATTGATAGCGAAGCTTTTACTTCACCTGCAAAATACGGTGCAGAAGTAACGGCTGTGGTTAATACTGTATTTGCACCACCAGGGCCAGGGGAAGTGGCCAGTAATACCATTGGTTTATTTTGGTAAACCTTAGGGTTTATACGTGATGCCCAGTCAAAGAGGTTTTTATAGGCGGCAGTATATGAACCATTATGTTCTGCAAAAGAGATGATTATGGCATCAGCTTGAGCGATACGATCCAAAAAGTCTTGCGCTAATGATGGAATACCTGATTCAGTTTCACGATCAATACTATAAAGTGGCATTTCAAAATCATTAATATCTAATAAATCAATTTCAGCATTCGTAACTAATGATGCTGCATATGTTGCAAGGTGCTTATTAATTGATTGGCGACTGCTGCTAGCGGCAAAAGTAAGTAATTTCATGTTTAATCCTTCATTATAATCTTGGATTCGCTATATTTATTGGTTAATAACGATACCTTGTTGGTGTTGTTTCAGTGTATATTGATAGTCTAAATTAATTAATAGGCCAAAAGTATTTTAACTATTTCCATATGACTAATAATAAATTATTTGATGGCATCATTATTTTTGTTCAAGTTGTTAAAAGTGGTGGTTTTAGTGCTGCTGCTGAAATGCTTGGACATTCAAATTCACACATTAGTAAAGAAATTAATAAATTAGAAGCACGCTTGGGTGTACGGTTGCTTAATCGTACGACACGCTCGCTGGCATTGACTCCTGAAGGGGAGGCTTATTACCAAGAATGTACACAATTAATTATAGATGCAGAGCAAGCATTAGGGCTTATTTCACAAGACAGCTTAAATCCAAGAGGCACCCTTAAAATAAGCTGTCCGGTATGGTTAGGGACAACATATTTACAGCAGGTATTTAGTGACTACTTAGCCTTGTATCCTGATATGCAATTAGATATTGATTTAAATGACAAAACGGTTGATGTTGTTGCTGATGGTTATGATCTTGCTATTCGTGCATCAGTCGCACTAACTGAATCAAGTATTATTTGTAAACGTCTTTTTAGCAGTCCGATATGCACTGTTGCTGCGCCAAGTTATATTCAAAAATTCGGTGTGCCAAAACATCCATCGGAATTGATTCATCATCAGTGTTTATGTTATAGCAATCTTAAAAAATCAAACCAATGGCAATATACAGCAGCTGATGACAGACCGTTTAACGTTGATGTTCAACAAAAGTTACGTTGTAATAGCGCGCCGATGATGGTCGCTATGGCTGTAGGCGGGGTAGGAATTTGCCATATACCCAAGTTTTATATTGAATCAGAAGTAGAAAACGGAGAGTTAGTGGCGCTATTGCCTGAATACGACCGTACATTAGTAAATGTGTATGTTGTTTATCCCAGTCGCAAACATCTATCAGCGAAAGTGCGGCGATTTATCGAACTGTTGGAGTGCAAAGTGAGCGGCTAATTGTATTTTTAGCATATTGTCGTAAAAATTTACATTTTACATCTTTTATTTTTACGTTTTAGTGATATTTTCTAGAACACAACAAGTTCACTAATAGATTATTCTACAATAGTGATTTTTAGGAAATGGATAACCATAATGAATAATGAAATTCGTCTACGTGCTTTAGAACAAACTGATTTACGTTTTATTCACCAGCTTAATAATAACCGTGCCATTATGTCATACTGGTTTGAAGAGCCGTATGAGTCATTTTATGAGCTGGAAGAGCTTTACCGTAAGCATATTCATGACAGCACTGAGCGACGTTTTATTGCTGAAAATAATGATAAAGAATCAATTGGTCTTGTTGAGCTCGTTGAAATCAATAGCATTCACCGTAGTGCAGAGTTCCAGATTATTATTGCACCTGATTTTCAAGGTTGTGGTTATGCGCGTGCACTAATTAACCGTGCTTTAAATTATGCCTTTACGATTTTGAACTTGCATAAAGTATATTTACACGTTGCAACTGAAAATGAAAAAGCGATTCATTTATATGAAGAGTGCGGTTTTATTGAAGAAGGCCATTTAGTGAAGGAAATCTTCATTAACGGTCAATATACTGACGTTAAGCGTATGTATATGTTGCAAGACGAGTATATCGCTAGCCGTAACAAATAATAAAATACCCTGACAGTGCAACGCTGTCAGGGGAATAATTTTTTAGCCTATGACTAATGCTTCAAGCTTCGATTATTGGTTAGATACCTATCTTTTATGCTATTTCATGTGGGCATGAGGTGTCGCTAGATTGCCAACGAGGGTGCTTTTTCATTATCTGTGAAAATATAGGATCTTGGTAATGCATTTCTAACCAAGCCTGTAATTTAGGGTAGGGAGCATGGCGAAACCATTGTCGCTCAACATGAGAAAACTGACGAATGAAAGGTAAAATTGCATAGTCAGCAAGGCTTGGATTATCACACATCAAGAAGCGGTGTTTGTTAAGGCGCTGTTCGAGATCATCAAGAAAAGAACGGCATAAATTACGATAAATAGCGATATCGGGATTATGGTAACGGATATCAGCTTTGTAGTGTTCAAGTGCGGCAATATATTTACAGTCATTACGAGCTATAAGGTTGATCATATCTGTAAATAAATGGCTATTATCAGCTAATAGTATGTTGTGTGGATCATGTTGGTTCAGCGCCCAAATCATAATATTCAGACTTTCATCAATATAATCGCCATTATTTAATACTAAAAGAGGGACAGTGCCTTTTGATGTTACTGCCAGCATTTCGATGGGTTTGTCTTTTAGGGATATATCACGCATTTCTACATCTTGTTCTGCCAAACGTAAACCTAAACGTGCCCGTATAGCATAAGGGCATTGACGTAAACTATATAATATTGGTTTTGTCATCTGATCCCTCCCAAAAATTCTGTCCTTTAATGATAATTAAGTTTAGTACATATTCTTAATAATAAGATATCGGCTGTGATTTTAATGCGATGGAGAACAAAATAATGCTGTTCTAGAGAGTATTGCTATGAGTATATTAGGTATACAGTTTGATAGATTTTATACTAGAAGATGACCAACCTATGATGACATCAGTTGCAAAACTTGAATATTACCGCTTGCGCCAGCATCAGGCTTTTATGCAGCAATCTATGCCCTCTTTAGATAGTCGTATCAGTGATTTAAATAAATTAAAGCAATTGATAATCCAAAATCAGACACAGATTTGTCAAGCAATAGCCTCTGATTTTGGTTGTCGTTCAGCCACTGAAACAGCACTTCTTGAAATATTTACCTCGTTAGAATCAATTAACGATGCAATTAAACGTTTGCCGAAATGGATACAGCCACAGCGTCGACATACATCGTTATGGTTTAAACCGGCAAAGAATAAAGTTATTCCACAGCCGTTAGGTGTTGTCGGTATTATTGTGCCGTGGAATTATCCACTATTTTTGACGATTGCGCCGATGGTAGCAGCATTAGCGGCAGGTAATCGTGTCATGGTCAAAATGTCAGAAAATTCCTCTTCTTTGTGTCAGTTATTACAGCAATTGTTTGGTCATGAATTCAGTGATGATCAAATATGCATTATTGCCGAAGAGGGCCAAACAGGTATCGCTTTTTCACAGCTAGCGTTTGATCATCTGATTTTTACCGGCTCTACTACTACAGGTAAAGCTGTTATGGCGGCAGCCGCAACTAATTTAGTACCTGTAACGTTGGAACTTGGTGGTAAATCACCGGTTATCTTGGCAGATGATTATGATCTACATACAGCGTTATCACGTATTCTTGGCGGTAAGGTTTATAACAGTGGTCAAACATGTGTTGCACCTGATTACTTACTGATCCCTGAAGATTTAGAAAATGAACTAATCAAACACGCACAATCGATCATGGCACAACGGTTTACCGATATTCAGCATCCTGATTACACATCAATTATTGATGATGCTGCTTTTGTTCGTTTGTGTGATACCGTCAAAGATGCACAGCAGCAGGGCGCAAAGGTGATTAATTTGATCCCTCATTCAGACCCTGATCCACAACAACGCAAGTTTCCGTTACAACTTGTTTGCCAGCCAACAGACGCGATGACAGTTATGCAGCGTGAAATTTTTGGGCCATTATTGCCTGTAGTGACGTATAAGAGCCTTCAACAAGCATTGGATTATATTAATGCACGAGAGCGTCCATTAGCACTGTATTTATTCAGTAACGATAAAGCAGTACAACAGCAAGTATTAGATCAAACACGTTCAGGTGGGGTTGCATTGAATGATGTTATGTTACATGTCGCGCAGGAAGATTTACCCTTTGGTGGCATCGGTCACAGCGGTATGGGGCATTACCATGGTCGTGAAGGGTTTGAGCGTTTATCCAAAATGCGCCCAGTGATGCAACAAGCTGCGCTGAGCTCAAACAAATATCTCTATGCGCCGTATGGAAAAATAGGTAAACGATTGATTAACTTTATTATAAATAGAAAGCTATCTCGATATGAATGACCAAATAACAATGATGTATGTCGGATTTTGGCCGCGAGTATTAGCCAGTTTGGTTGATACTGCAATTGTCGCATTGATAACAGCGCCACTTATGTATTTCGCATATGGTGAAATGTACCCAGCAACCGATAGTTTTGCTGTTGGGCCGATGGATGTAATGCTCAATTACTTATTACCGTTTGTTGGGGTGATTTTATTTTGGATTTATAAATCAGCTACACCCGGGAAAATGGTCATTAAAGCGCAGATAGTTGATGCTAACAGCGGTAATAAACCTAGCCTGAAACAATCGGTGATACGTTATTTTGGCTATTTTGTGTCAACCATTCCTTTTGGGCTTGGTTTAATGTGGGTTGGATGGGATAAAAGAAAGCAGGGATGGCATGATAAATTAGCCCGTACAGTAGTGGTTAAACCGTTGCAATAAAACAGCCACAACAATAAAAGCATCTGTGTAATACAAGAAAGCCCCTGCTGTTTAATCACAGCAGGGGCTTTCTTTATTCTCAATACAGTAAGAATTACTTCTTAGTGTAAGCTGAGATGATCACCATTTGCACACCGTCAGCACGGCCTTGGATGTGAAGTGGGTTGTCAGTCAAGCTGATGTTACGTACTGGTGTACCACGCTTGATCACCATGCTTGAACCTTTAACTGGTAGATCTTTAATGATGGTTACGCTGTCACCAGCTTGAAGGATGGCACCGTTTGCATCACGGGTAGGGATTGAAGCTTGTTCTTCTTCAACAAGACCTTTTTCAGCCCACTCTTTCACGTCATCTTCTAAGTACATCATGTCAACTAGGTCCATTGCCCAGTCAGTTTTAGCAGAAAGACGCTTAAGCTGGCGGTAAACCATAACTTGAACAGCAGGAACTTGACTCCACATGGTATCGTTTAGACAACGCCAATGGTTTTCGTCAGTTGTTTCTGGATTCTCAAGCTGACCACGGCAAGTATCACAAAGTAGTACACAGCAACCCGCGCTCTTGTCTTCAGAAGCAGGAACAGCGTATACCGCTAGATTATTTTCAGAAGAACATAGCTCACATTTTGATTCACTACGCGTTTTTAATGCTTGTTCGATAGTCATGGGAATTGTCCATTGATTTATTGTGCCGATATTATGCCGCTCTATTGTACAGAAGAAAAGCAAACAAGTCCCAGATCACGAAATTTATAGTACAACAGACTGTTTAATATTCAGATGGCTTCATTCTATTAACTCAATGAAGTAGGTAATGTTTCACATTTAACAATATAGCCACACTGGCATCATTGAAAGAGTAGCAGTTACAGACATAATTTATTAAGTAATATGTGCAGTAGTTACATCAAAAAATGAAGCCTATCGCAGTGTGTTAGTTTCGAACAGCACTAAAAAAATGATAGGGGTAAACTATTGCCATTATCATTAAATAAAGGAAAAAGGATGTTCCCATATAAATACAGTGGGTTGATGTTAGCGATTACAGCAAGTATCACAACGCCCGTATATGCATCCATTGATGCTGTTATATCACAAAATATCGTTTCACCATATGTTGTTGGCGGTGATGATGTTGATAGTAATACACCCGCCACTGAAAACTTTATGGTATCGCTACGGAATAATAAAGCAGATGACACTCCTTTTTGTGGTGCAACAATTATCAATGATCAGTGGGTATTGACCGCAGCACATTGTGTAGTTCAAGGAAGTGATAAAGATGCTGTTGTATTAGCTCCTTCTGATATTACGATTACCGCAGGGTTACTTGATAATAGCTACCCACAAAAAAAACATATATTTTCGGCTACGCATGTGGTGATACATCCTGCTTATAGTCCAGTAGCTGTAATAAAAGAGACAACAGTTAATGATCAAGTGGTTACTGAGATTGTTAGTTCAGCACTAGATAATGATGTTGCTCTAATACGGGTAAACCGTAAGTTTGTTGATTTAGGTAAAGTTACATTAGCAACGTTATCGCAATCACAGTTGATTGAGCAACGCTTAAAAACAGAATGGGAAGTGGCCAATGATCCTATTCCTACTGACCATCGTCCCGAAAATATTGAGGTATTAGGCTGGGGAGCAACGGATCCATTAGGAAGTAGCGACTCAGCGTCTGATACCTTGCAACAAGCGATGTTGAGCTTTTTCCCAATTGATCTTTGTTATGAGCGTATTGAGTCTAATGATAATCCAGGTTTAATTATTGATAGCCCAGCAAATGTTACTAAATTATGTGCTTTGCCTCCTGTTGTGATTTCTGAACTGACTGGTGCTGATTCGTGTAAAGGTGACAGTGGCGGTCCTATTTTAGCTGTTGATAGTGAAGGTAATCAGTTACAGGTGGGTATTGTCAGTGGTGGGACGGTTGGTAGCCCTGTTTGCGGTTCAATGACACGCCCTAGTTTCTATGCTCGTGTTGGTAATTATACTAATTGGATTATTGATAACAGTAACAAAATACCAACTTACCCTATTACCCCTCCTGATTTCCTTAATGATAAATATGATGATCAAGACGGTGGTGGTACAGGCGGTGGCGGTACAGACGGTGGCGGTACAGACGGCGGTGGTACTGGCGGCGGTGGTACTGGCGGCGGTGGTACTGGCGGCGGTGGTACAGACGGCGGTGGTACAGACGGTGGTGGTACTGGCAGTGATGGCTGTAATGACAGCCTTTCAGCCAATAATTGCAATATAGGTAAAGATCGTGATGGCGGCGGTAGTTTTGGTTTTATTGGCTTATTATTGCTATGTAGCAGTGCGTTTTTTAGACGTTTAAGAGTTTAAATAGCATAAAAACAGCAATAGCAATACGATTAAACTGATACTAATAGCCAAATTAACAGTGATTAATATGGAAGTCTGCTTTATTAGTGGACTTCCATTTTTTTTTGAATATAAACAATGGGATGGTATAAAGTTACTTAATTTATAAGACTTGGCTATGTTATCTTTATACTTTGTTTAATACGGAAATTTAGCACTGGTATATTTATAATACACAGACTCATTCAATGTATAAGTATCATTTTATTAACAATAAACATGTTTTTAGTGAAGAAATAAATTAATAAAGATGTTGATTTATTGAGTAACCATATTTAGGGTTAATAGTTTTACTTGTTTATTTTCTTTATAATCAATTAGTTATGATTAATTTTTTTTATGGGTAAAATTCTATAAATTGATAAGGTATTGTTTTATTAATTTATCCCCAAAAATGTGTTTATCCACAGAAGCTGTGCATAACTCTGTGGGAAATGCGCTAAAGCTAGATTTGGTGCTGCCTCTGGCAAAGTCAACATATAGTTAATTGAAATTCGTGAATAACAATAAATTTATTGATTTAGTTCAATGATCAAACAGAAAGGTTATTTTTTGTATTTGGGGTTAAAATATAGTTTAATATTTAAAATATAAAACTATACCCAAATCGTTATTAAACGCTAAATGTTGAAATAGTGTTTCTAATATAATGAAGCCATCATTCGCTAGCGAAATAATTTCTCATTAACGACAAGCTTGTATGTCTTATAAAAATATAGAAGTAAAATAGTGTGATCTATGTATTGAAATGACTGATATTTTTTTATTTTGAGTGCCGAAATAATTATATTTAGCGACTATCCATTATTGATGCAGTTATTGGTAATGGTTTCATTTCTTTAATAATAGAGCGCGGTATGTCTTTTTCAATTGTTCAACGTACCATTGCTGGGTTTACGTTAATGCTAGTGCTTATTCTCATTATTGGTGGGGTAAGTTATGCTAATACAGATAGAATCCACAGTCGATTACAGCATGTTACTGAAATATCAACGCCGATGGTGATTTCTGCCAGCCAGTTATTAGCAAGTCTGCGAGAAAATCAGTTAACAGTGATTGATTATCAAACGACAACTAACATTGATTTATTAGCGCTAAAAAAAGTGGATGTTCAAAAAGCGGAACATCGGTTTCGATTATTAGAACAACAAGCTCAAATTTATGCTACTGATGCTAAAGCACAGGCTCAATTAACAGCAGCATTATCGGCAGCAAATACTTTCTTTACCACATCAAACACGACTATTGAACGTTATAATCAATGGTTAGGGGTTAAACGCCAACATCAACGATTAAATCTTGAATTTATTCATTTAGAAGATACTTACCAATCGGCTGCTAATTTACTTATTCAAAGTGCTAGCCATAAACGTTCATTGCGCAATAGGGCGGAATTGATCACTAGTGGTATTAGTCGTGATTTGAAAAATGTTCGTCGAGCAAATCCTCAAACAGATCTCAAGACATTATCAAAGGTATTAACCAAAGATATTGAAATGGCGAAGCAAGGTATTGCACGTATTGATGTCGCTAAAGATGTAAAAGCACGTTATAGCAAAAATTTAAACCGTGTTTACGAACTGACATTAGGGGCAAATAGCATGCTCGCGGTGATGGAAAAACAGCATCGCCTAGCCACAGAGCTTGCGGCATTAAATGAAAAATCAAATCAACAAGTAACAGTCACACAACAAGCATTAACAGCATATATGGAATACGCTCAAGCGAATGCTAAAGCAAGTCAACATGCCGCTGATGACGCTGCAAATCAAGCGACATTGAGTATTATTATTGCTGCTATTATTTCTGCTGTGATTGCATTAGTTGTGGCTGTGACGACCGCAAAAAGTATTCATACACCTTTAGTAAAGATTAACGCAGTATTAAAAAAAATGACTGCAGGAGATATGACGCAGCGAACAAATTATCAATCACGGTGTGAATTTGGTGCATTATCACGTTCAATTGATCAATTATCCGCAAGTATGGCCGAAATTTTAACCCAGATTAATCTCGGCTCAGCTCATTTAGTGGATGAAGCAACCAAGACAGCACTTACTAGCGAAAAAGCCATGAATCGTGTTGAAGATCAAAAGTCACGAACGGATCAAGTGGCTGCAGCTATTTCAGAATTAGAAGTTAGCGCTAAAGAAATTTCACGATCTTCAGAACAAACGGTTGAAGAAGTGAATGAAGTAAACCAAGCTGCGCAACAAGGACGAGAGTTAGTATTAACCAGCCGTACTATCACCGAGCAACTTGCAGTTGAAATGACAGAAGCGGTGGCTATTACTCAAAAGCTATCTGAATTTTCAAACAATATTGGCAGTATTTTAGGCGTAATTCGTAGTATTGCAGAACAAACTAATCTATTAGCCCTTAATGCGGCAATTGAAGCTGCGCGCGCAGGCGATCAAGGTCGTGGGTTTGCCGTTGTTGCTGATGAAGTGAGAGCCCTTGCCAATCGTACTCAGCAATCAACAGAAGAAATTCAGCAAATGATCACTAATTTGCAGCAAAACGCGTTGCAAGTATCGCAGGTGATGACGCGTTCGCAAACACAAACTGAGCAATGTGTTGAGCAGGCTCGTTCGACAGATATTGCCTTACAAACCATTGCTGAGCGAATGCATCTTATTTTAGATATGGCGATTCAAGTCGCTCATGCAACAGAAGAACAAATTGCTGTGAGTCAAGATGTGTCGGAGCATATCAATGGCATTGCTGCTGTGGCATATAACGCAGAAAGTGAAGCGAGGGAATCTGCACAAAGCAGTGAAGCGTTATCACAACTGGCAACTCAACAACGTCAATTGATTGAACGCTTTAAGGTCTAATTATGCAAATTTTCTTAGTATCTAAATATGCACGTAACTCTTTTAAAAAATTAACAAAAACAGTTTGTTACTCAGTGTTATTTGTTCCCACTTTGGTAATAGCTAATGTACAGCCAATCAGTGGTGAAGTAGTGATTGATTCATGGCGTAATGATAATGCCATTTGGGATCAAACCATTATTCCAGCGTTTAATAAACATTACCCGAATATTAAAGTTACTTATCGCTCTCCGGCTGATCCATCGACGTTTAATCAACAGTTAAATAGTGATTTAGCTAAGGGAACGGCGGGCGATTTGATTGCGTGTCGACCTTTTGATGGCTCATTAGCGCTATTTAAGCAAGGCCATTTTAGTGATATTACTGAAATGCAAGGCATGGAAAATTTCCCTAGTTTTGCGTTAGGGCCATGGCAAACAGATTCTGGTGCTCAGACATTTTGCTTACCAATGGCATCGGTTATTCATGGTTTTTTTTACAATAAAACCATTTTTTCCGATTTAAACCTGCAAGTGCCAGCGACTACCACTGAATTTAAACATGTGCTTGAAAAAATTAAAGCCAGCCAACGTTATGTACCTATAGCATTGGGCACTAAAGATAAGTGGGAAGCCGCGACAATGGGGTTTCAAAATATTGGACCTAACTATTGGCAAGGCGAAGATGGACGCTTAGGGTTAATTCAAGCGCAACAACGGTTTACTGATACGGCATATCTTAATGTATATCGTGAACTAGCAAGTTGGATGCCATATTTAGGTAACAATTATCAGCAGCGTAGCTATGCTAACGCTATTGAGTTATTTAAAACAGGTAAAGCAGCTATCTATCCAACAGGATCATGGGATATTTCTACTTTTGCTAATAGCGTTGATTTTGGTGTATTTGCTCCGCCTGTGGTTAAAAAAGGCGATGAATGCTACATCAGTGATCATACGGATTTAGGCATGGGCTTAAATACCGCATCAGAAAAAAATGCCGCCGCTACCGTATTTTTAAAATGGATGACCACAGCTGAATTTGCTGAATTATTAACCAATTCCATTCCGGGTTTCTTTTCATTATCTAATCACTTTTTTGATGTAAAGCATCCTATCGCAAATGAGATGATGGCATGGCGCAATAGCTGTGATTCAACAATTCGAAATTCAGCGCAAATATTGTCACGTGGTACCCCTGATTTTGAACTGCAATTATGGCAAACCAGTGTTGAAGTGTTAAATGGCACCATGACGCCAGAAGAAGCGGTAACGATGGTTCAAATGGGATTAAATAGTTGGTATCAACCACAACGAGATGCCAAAACGTTAGCCGAAATATGTCAGGCAATTACCCCTATAGCGACATCCGTTCAGCCATCAACGAGTACTGATCCTCGTTTGTAGCTAAAACGTATTTAAATGCATCATTAATCAGCATTCTAATCTAAATATTAGCGAGAATGATGAGCTGATTGTTGATGCATGGTTGAATAGGCATATTAAGCATATTACTATGCCGATGTTTTCTTTTGGGGTGATAAATTGTGTCAAAGATATTAGTTGTTGATGATGATATACAGTTGTGTGAATTACTGACAGAAGTGCTTGAGGATGAAGGCCATGATGTGAGTTGTGTTCATTGTGGTGAATCAGCGATTGAGTATCTACAAAATAAAGGTGTCGATTTAGTTTTACTTGATGTGATGTTGCCTAATCTTGACGGTATGCAAGTTGCACGGCGTATTTGCCAACGGTTTGCGACCCCGATCTTAATGCTAACGGCATTAGGTGATGAAGCAACCATGCTCGATGGATTACAGGCAGGGGCAGATCACTTTATTACGAAGCCGTTTAAAGTGCCTGAATTACTGACACGGATCAGTGCGATTTTACGTCGAGTTGGACTTGAGCGACAACGACATCAGATCCGTTCTGGTGCAGAAAACATGGCTGCAGAAATGTCGCGTTTACCATTAACCAGCACTGAAGCTGAATTGCTAGAATATTTAATTAAACATGACGGTATTGTGGTTTCAAAAGCGGAACTACAACAGCAAGTTCTAAAAAAAGAGCTGAGCCCTTTTGACCGTAATTTAGATATGCATATTAGTAATATACGCCGTAAAATCGTATTGGCAGGAATGTCTAAACTGCATATTAAAACAGTACGAGGACGTGGCTATAGTTACACCGAAAGTGTTAATCAATAATCAATAATTAAAAGGATCATGGTGTGGAAAGCCTTTCTCAGCGTAAAGCATGGTATAAACCGCATCAACAGCACGGTCTGGTTATGCGGCTTTTTTCGTATTTTACCGTGAGTTTGTTATTAATATTATTACTGCAAAATTTAGCTGAAATAGCGTTAGTTAAAACGCTATTACATGTGCCAAAAAACGTCCAACAAAAAATATTGGTAATGGCAGATGAAGCTCAGCAACTTATTGATAATGGTAATAAACAGCAACTTAGTGAGTGGGAAAATAAGCAGCCTTATTATTTGTTTGTATTAGACAAAGATCAGCATGAAATGGGGACGAGAAAAATGCATCCCCATTTTGCGTTTAAACTAAACTATGCGCGTAGTATTAATGCGCTATTAGATTCTCGAGTAAATCAACCTATCTTTGCGATCCCATTAAAAGATGGCAATCAATTAATGGTGCAACTGCCACATCAACTGCATCCAGCTAAATATTTTTCATTTTATTTTGGGCTGATTCAAGTTGTGATCGCTGTTTTAATCTTGTTTATGTTTTCATTTCTTATTGCTCGATATTTACAACGGCCATTAAATACTTTGCAAGAGGCGAGTCGTAGCCTAGCAAACGGTGATTTTTCTGTCAGGGTCGCCAATACTGTTAAAGATAGTACTGTTGAATTTAAATCTCTTGCGGCTGATTTTGATGAGATGGCAGAACAAATTCAGAGCTTGTCTGAACGTCAACGACGATTAATACGTGATGTGTCACATGAGTTACGCACGCCATTAGCACGCCATAATTTATCATTACATTTAATGAGAAAGCGAGTAGCACCAGAGTTTCAGCACCTTGTTGATCGTCTAGAGCATGAATCAGAAGAAATGAACCAACTGGTTAATGAAATTCTAGAGTTTAACCAATTACAGAACACCACTGAAAATGTTAATTTGATCCCTATTGATGTTGAGAGTTTATGCTTAACCACAGTGCCTGATATCAAAACATTACTGGGAAAACAGCAAACATTTATCACCGATATTGATAATAATATGCCTTTAGTGATGGCCGATAGCCGTTTGGTTGTTCGCGCTATAAATAATTTATTAGGCAATGCAATTAAATATGCCGGTGATCATGCTCAAATAAGCTTAGTTTCAAGGCTGGTGGTTATTGATGGTAAACAATTTGTACAATTGAGTGTTGAAGATGATGGACATGGTATTGCTGAGCAGCATTTAAAGCGTATTTTTGATCCTTTTACACGTATTGAAGGTGCAAGAGATAAGCAATCTGGCGGATACGGACTGGGTTTAGCCATTGTTAAAGAAGCAATGTTAGTTATGAATGGCAGCGTCCATGCTGAAAATCGCCATCCTCAAGGGTTATCAATTCAGTTATTATTACCAGTAATGATAAAACATAAATAGCCATTAGCGGGGATAAATTGTAGATAAGGAATGGTTTTTAGAAAAAATAGATTAAAAGTATCGATATCAATCTATTTTATCGATTTTTGGGTGAAGTATTATTCTGTTTGCTAATGCTTTACTCAAAAATTTTATTAATAAGGATATAATTAGCTGTTTTTTGCTATAAATAAAGTAATACATATTTATATATGACATTGATTTAAATCAACTTAATTGTTGTTATTGTGATTTAGCCATTTGAATTATGCTGTAAGCGTATATATTGCGCGCGGAAGTTTTCAAAAGAGTTAATATCATGATTAATAAGAAATATATAAAAAGAGCAATTGTGAGTGCAATCGCATTAGGTATTGTTGGTTATGGTGCAATTGTTTATACCGTACATAAAGAAGACGTTGCCTTAGCCAATAAACGTTTAGCAGCATTACCGCTACGTAATATCGACGACCTTTCAGCACAAGCAATGCGCTTATTAGCTGAAAAAGGTTGTGCAGATTGTCATACGCGTAATAGCCCATTGCCATTTTATGCCCAAGTACCAGGTGTAAAACAAACCATGCAAGGTGATATTGATAAGGCTAATCAATCATTTGAACTCGCACCTGTAGAGCAGGCTGTTATACATCACCAAGCGGTTAGCCAAGTTGCTTTGGCAAAATTAGAGTATGTTATTACTAATAATTCAATGCCAATCCCTAAATATTTAGCTATCTATTGGCCATCGGCATACCTTAATAATGATGATCGACAGTTACTATTAGATTGGATCCGTCATCAACGCCAGCAATATTATCCAAACCCAACAGCCGCACCACAATTTAAGAATTTGGCTATTCAACCAATTCATACCGTTTTCAAAACTGATCCTGCGAAAGTTGCTCTAGGTTTATCGCTATATAATAACATCCACTTATCTGCAAATAATAAGTATGCGTGTTCAAGTTGTCACTCTATCCATAATGGCGGTACCGATAACTTACCGACTAGTTTAGGCATAAATAATCTTGATGATCCGATGAATGCGCCGACAGTATATGATTCAGCATTTAATATGAGCCAATTCTGGAATGGTCGCGCGGCTGATTTAGCGGCACAAGCTGCGGGGCCTATTTTCAATCCGGTAGAGATGGGCTCTAAAAATTGGACTAATATCATTGCCAAACTTAAACAAGATCCGCAATTAGTTAAGTTATTTGATAACTCCTACAAAGATGGCATAACTGGAGCAAATATTACTAATGCAATTGCTGAATATGAAAAAACACTGATCACTCCAAATAGTCGTTTTGACCAATATTTAGAAGGTAATTTAAGTGCACTTTCAGCACAAGAGGTTGAAGGCTTTAAGTTATTCTTAAAAACAGGCTGTCAAACATGTCATGTAGGCCAAAGTATGGGTGGGCAGTCATATGAGAAAATGGGTGTTTACAGCAGCTTCTTTGATGATATTAAAAGCAAACACCTTGAAGGCGATAAAGGCCGCTATTTAGTGACGCATGATAAAAAAGACATGCATTACTTTAAAGTGCCAAATTTACGTAATATTGCTATTACAGGGCCTTATTTCTCTGGTGGTCGTGCAGCAACCTTATCAGAGGCGGTTAATGCAATGGCAAAATACCAATGTAATACTGATTTTACGCCAAAAGAAACCAAGGCGATGGTTGCTTATCTAAAAGCACTGACAGGTCAGTATCAGGGTAAAACATTAACCAACCCAAATTGTCATGATATAAATGGCCAACAAGTATGTAATAGCGCCAAAGATCAAGTTTGGAAGAAAGTAACCGGGCGTAAACTACCGACTGAGCAAGCAAATTAACTTTTACTGTTATGGTTCAGTGAGCGCTGAAAATTAGACATAAACTGCATAAATATTAAGGCCTAAGTTTGGTTTAATATCGAACTTAGGCCTTTTTAAAGACGAATCCTTTAAGGGCTGCTATAAGTCATCCACATTCTTGTAAATCATCTATAAGTAACTACACTGAAGCATTAATTCGCTCGCGCTGGATCTGAACAGGGAATGTAACGATGACGATACTTTGGTGGAAACTGGATAATAAAGCAAAAGAAAAAAGGTCATTTATTATGGCGCCATTTATGCTTCTTTTAGGCTTATTCCCTGATAAAAATACATATTTCACATTAAGTAGTTGGGAGTTTGCATGCTTGGGTATGGCAGCAATGATACTTCAAGGATGTTATTACAAGTACAAACATAAGCAGGAACATTAATCAAAGTATACTGCGGGCTTAAGTAAAGAGAATAATTATATTAGGAAAGATATTTTTCAATATAATTAAAGGTGGTTTTATTTGTTTGTTTTTTTCTTTGATGTTATTTTTATATAAATAATAATAGAAGTAAGTATATTTTTATCTATAGTGGATGACGTATTTATTCCATGGTGGGATGATGTTTTAAGTCTTTATTATTTTATAAAAAGATATTTAATTATAATTATTATCTTTTGTTGGATTTTGTTTATCTTATTGTTTTATATCATTTTGATTTTATTTTGTTGGGTTTTTCAGTGTAAGATATTGTTGTTTGATATTTTTATTTGTGATCAAAATATTATTATCTTCAATATTATATGGTAACGATTACATATTTAATTATTGGTCACATTTTAACTTTATTGTTAGCTGTAAACTTCTCTTCGTGAAATGAATTTCTTTCCTGTATATATACTCCGAGACGGAATCTAAATTAAACTTAGGAATTAATTATATGAAAAAATTAAAGTTATTGGCGCTTTTGTGCGCGGGTATGAGTGTGGGTACTGCGGCATTTGCTGAGACGATGGTGGGTTTTACTATCTATAAATATGACGATAATTTTATGTCAGTTGTTCGTCAAGCAATAGTGAAAGAAGCCAGTAAAGATCAAGATATTAAATTGCTTATGAATGATTCTCAAAATAGCCAATCTATGCAAAATGACCAGATTGATATTATGTTGGCTCGTGGCGTGAAAGCCTTAGCGATTAATTTAGTTGACCCAGCAGCAGCTCCTGTCATTATTCAAAAAGCTAAAATGGATGATGTCCCTATTGTGTTTTTTAATAAAGAACCAGCACCAGAAGTACTAGCAAGTTACGACAAAGCTTATTATGTCGGTACTGATTCTAAAGAGTCTGGTGTTATCCAAGGCGATCTTATTGCTAAACATTGGCAAGCTAATGCTGCATGGGATTTAAATAAAGATGGTATTTTACAATATGTGTTATTGAAAGGTGAGCCTGGTCACCCAGATGCAGAAGCTAGAACAACGTATGCGATTAAAACACTTAATGATCATGGTATTAAAACTGAGCAATTGCATTTAGATACCGCTATGTGGGATACCGCAATGGCGAAAGATAAAATGGATGCATGGGTGTCAGGTCCGAATGGCAATAAATTTGAAGTTGTCATTACGAATAATGATGGTATGGCAATGGGGGCTATTGAGTCTTTAAAAGCAGCAGATAAAAAGCAAATGCCTGTTTTTGGTGTAGATGCATTAACAGAAGCATTAGCGCTAATTCGAACAGGGTCAATGGTTGGTACTGTATTGAATGATGCCGATAACCAAGCAAAAGCGGCATTTGAAATGGCACGAAACCTTGCAAATGGTCGACCAGCAGAGGAAGGAACGAAGTGGATAATCACCAATAAAGTTGTTCGAATTCCTTACGTTGGTATTGATAAATCCAATCTGAATTAAGTCATTAGCAGATACATGGCAGATCGTTATCTGCCATGTCGTTGTATTAATTTAGATGGAGTATTAATAATGACAGCGGTTGATAACCATGAGTTTCTCTTAGAAATGAGAGGCATTTGTAAAGAATTTCCCGGAGTAAAAGCACTCGATGAGGTTAATTTAAATGTTAGACCTTATTCAATCCATGCATTAATGGGAGAAAATGGTGCGGGTAAATCAACTTTACTAAAGTGCCTGTTTGGTATTTATGAAAAAAATAAGGGAGAGATTTTTTTTCTAGGTGAAAAGGTTAATTTTCAGTCGTCAAAACAAGCGTTAGAAGCTGGAATCTCAATGGTTCATCAGGAACTGAATCAAGTTTTACAGCGCACAGTAATGGATAATATTTGGTTAGGGCGGTATCCAACAAAAGGAATATTTATTGATCATCAAAAAATGTATCAAGATACAAAAGAAATATTTTCTGAGTTAGATATTGATATCGATCCCAAAGTAAAAGTTGCAACATTATCTGTATCACAGATGCAAATGTTAGAAATTGCAAAGGCTTTTTCTTATAACGCAAAAATTGTCATTATGGATGAGCCAACATCTTCACTAACAGAAAAAGAAGTTAATCATTTATTTACAATAATCCAAAAGCTTAAAAGTAAAGGTTGTGGGATTGTTTATATATCTCACAAAATGGATGAGATTTTTTCTATTTGCGATGAAATAACTATTTTACGTGATGGACGCTGGGTCGATACACAAAAACTGGCTGATCTTAATATGGATCAAATTATCGCAAAGATGGTTGGCCGAGAACTGACACAACGATTCCCTGATAAAACCAATATACCTAAAGAAACCATACTGTCGATTAAAGATTTAACAGCTCTCAATCAGCCTTCAATTCAAAATATTAGCTTTGATTTACGTAAAGGCGAAATATTTGGTATTGCGGGATTGGTTGGTTCAAGACGGACAGATATTGTCGAAGCAATTTTTGGTATTCGTGAATGCAGTCAGGGACAGATAATTTTAAATAATAACCGAGTGCTAAATCGTAATGCACATGAGGCTATTAGGAATCGATTTGCACTCGTGACAGAAGAACGACGAGCAACAGGTATATATAGTAACTTGGATATTACCTTTAATGCGTTAGTGGCTAACGTTGAAAATTATACAGCATGGGGGGGATTGTTAAGTTATAGCCAAATGGATAGTGATACCCAATGGGTAATTGATTCTATGCGCGTTAAAACGCCATCACATAAAACAAAAATTGGATCGTTATCGGGAGGAAATCAGCAAAAGGTTATTATTGGCCGCTGGTTACTGACCAAGCCTGAAATTTTAATGTTAGATGAACCAACAAGAGGGATTGATGTTGGAGCTAAGTTTGAAATTTATCAACTTATTCTAGATTTAGCAAACCGCGATAAAGGCGTAATTATTATTTCATCAGAGATGCCTGAGTTATTAGGAATTACTGATCGTATTTTAGTTATGAGCAATGGTCGTGCTGCTGGCATTGTTGAAACCAAAACAACAACCCAGCATGAAATTCTTAGTTTAGCATCACGTTATTTATAAGGTTAACAACATGGAATATCTAAAAAAATTAAGTATGACCCGTTATCTTAAAGAAGGTGGTATTTATGCTGTTTTATTTATATTACTTGCGATAATAATTATACAAGAGCCTTCTTTTCTTAGCTTGAGAAATTTAAGTAATATTCTTACTCAGTCTTCAGTTCGTATTATCATTGCACTTGGTGTTGCAGGGATCATTGTTACACAAGGTACCGATTTATCGGTTGGTCGGCAAGTTGGTTTAGCTGCTGTTTTATCAGCAACATTATTACAAGCTTCTGATAATGTGAACAAAGTCTTTCCTAATTTAGGTGAGATCCCAATTGTTGGCGTTATTATTGCCGTATGTGCTGTTGGTGCTTTAATTGGACTTGTTAATGGATTAATTGTCGCTTATTTAAAAGTAACACCTTTTATTACGACTTTAGGAACAATGATCATTGTTTACGGTATTAATTCTCTTTATTTTGATTCAGTTGGTGCATCACCAATTGCAGGATTTGATCAACGCTTCTCTGAGTTTACACAAGGATTTATTCGCCTAGGTGATTTCAGATTATCATATCTAACATTTTATGCTGCTGTGGCGATTGTTTTTGTTTGGATCCTCTGGAATAAAACGGTATTTGGGAAAAATCTATTTGCTGTTGGTGGAAATCCTGAAGCGGCTAAAGTATCAGGTGTAAACGTTCCGCTGACTTTGCTTAAAATATATGCTTTATCCGGTGTATTTTATGCTTTTGGTGGCATGTTGGAAGCAGGACGAATTGGCAGTGCTACAAATAACCTCGGTTTTATGTATGAATTAGATGCGATTGCTGCTTGTGTTGTTGGTGGTGTTTCTTTTGCTGGTGGTGTCGGTAGTGTTGCTGGTGTTGTAACTGGGGTATTGATATTTACGGTAATCAACTACGGTATGACATATATTGGTGTGAGCCCATATTGGCAATATATAATAAAAGGTGGAATTATTATTTTTGCTGTGGCTTTAGACTCAATGAAATACGCAGATAAAAAATAGCAATTCGCTGTTATAGCAATAGAGAACTACAGTGGATTAGCTTTATTGCAGCCATACTTTTGTGTGAAAGTATGGCTGCCTATACTTACTATGTGCATGTTATCGGTTAGGGCTGCTTTTCTAAATCGATGACTTTACAACGTATTGCCAAAGTATTAATTGCGGCTGCTGAAGATAAACTACGAATAAAATCAAGCGCTTTTGCTAAATCTTCTGTATCAATCTTTAGATTATTATCAATACGACCATCATTGGTCATGTCTGTATTTACCACGCTAGGGCATAAGCAACAGACTTTCACACCAAATGGTAGCAGTTCATGATAGAGCGATTGAGTATAACTAACGATGGCTGATTTTGTTGCAGAATAAGCGGCAATTTTAGGAACAGGCTCTAATCCTGCGGTTGAACCTAAATTATATATTTCGCCAGAACCTTGCTGTTTCATCTTATTAGCAACTAAATTGCAAGCAGTTATTGTTGAAAGTAAATTAATGTTTATTAACTCAGACAGTTCACATAAAGAGAGGTTAGTACCTCCAGCCTTTAATATTCCTGCACTATTAACCATCACATCAATTTTTTCATGAGAAGAAATTATCGACGTAATAACGGTTTCAACATCATTGGGATGATTAAAATCGACATTTACTGCTTCTATGTTACATGATGAATATTGTTGAGTTAGTTCTGATTGTATTTTCTGAAGATTTTCTTTATGTAAAGATAATAAAATTAATGAGTATCCTTGCTGCGCAAAATAATATGCAATAGTTCTACCTATACCTCTGCTTGCTCCAGTAATTAAGGCGACCTTAGACATAATAACTCCATTATAATATTTCCAGTAATAGTCTCTGACATTATCATTAATTTATACGTTATAAAAGTGGACGATATTTACTTCTAAATACAAGTATAAAATAGTGTGTAGTGATATATTTTTATTACTGATTATTCGTTTTATAGAACTGACTAATATAATTATTAGATTATGAGGTTTTCACTTAAATATAAGCGGTTAATTAGTATTAAAGTGTTACATTATGATAGCTTTTTTCAATGTGATAATACGTATATAATAGCCATTTAAAGGCATGTTTACTTAAAAGGGATTGATTATGTTATGGTTTTTAATGGTTACATTACCATTGGTGCTAGCGGGTATTCATAAATTACTATTGTTATTAGATGTGTATCCGCGTAATAACAGCGTGTTTATTATTCCGATTATCATTATTTGTTACTGTATTTTTGCTGTTAGCTCAGCGTTTGATCGTGATGCGTTACCTGCGGTATTAATTGCTATCTATTATATTGTGTTAACTGTGATTACACTAAAGGCTACCATACGTCGATAAAATAGAGATATTATCCAGTCAATGTTCGATTCGTTAAATAGTGAATATTAATAAAATGAAAAAACCGTACCCAGCTAAAACGATTCAAAATGTAATTAACAGTGCTATCTATCATTTGAATTTACGAGATCATAGTGAACATGAACTGCGCAAAAAACTAGAAGCAAAAACAGAGCAGCAAGATTGGATAGAAACTGTATTACAACAAATGAAAGATTTTGGTTATTTAAAAGATGATCTTCCATTTGCACTGCATTTTAGTGATAGAGCATTTTCAAATGAATACGGACAGCAATACATCAAACAAAAACTGAAAACCAAAGGTATTCCAGAAAGCATCATTGAACAAGCCTTAGCTGAGATCATCGATAAAAATCAGGTATCAGAACTTGCGATAATAACCCGTCGCCTAAGTAACTATGAGGATTTTAGTCAAACGACACAAGAAAAAGTAACCAACGATCTTACTAAGCGTGGATTTAGTTTTCAGGACATTTCATTTGCAATTTCAGAACACGCCGCCGCAGATACATTATTAAGTAAAGCTAAAATCAAAGGCATGAATGCAGATTTAGAAACAGAAGTGTTGAAGTTAGTACGTAAGCTCAAAGGTAAAACGGTGATCAAGCAAGAGCTTAAAATGAAGCATGTTGATATTACTCATCTTGAGCAAGTACTCTACGATTTAGAGGAGGCAGGTGAGGTCGATTTTTATGAAAATTGTCAATTAGTGCTGGCTAAAAAACGGTTTGATCTATCTGACTTTAAAGATAAAAGTAAAGCCTATGCTTACTTGTCTTCAAAAGGGTATAGTTCTGATGAAATAAAAGAAGCAATAGCTGCAGCCAGTAACTAAAGCTGCCTGTGCGGCAGTGAACTTCAACAATAACAAGCTCGCGATCAACTCCTTTTTCTAAGCTGCCTGTGCGGCAGTGAACCGCGGCCAAGTAAATGAGAAGAAGCTTATTCATTTCTAAGCTGCCTGTGCGGCAGTGAACATTCCGTTATCAATCAAAATTGGATTGATGCTTTTCTAAGCTGCCTGTGCGGCAGTGAACTCACGGCGAACGGGGTGCCGTTGACTGTACAGTTTCTAAGCTGCCTGTGCGGCAGTGAACCAACCTGATTGTGTCATGCGCTCCGTCTTAGCTTTCTAAGCTGCCTGTGCGGCAGTGAACTCCACTCACGGTCATTGCGTCAGTTAATATGTTTTCTAAGCTGCCTGTGCGGCAGTGAACTCGTTGGGGCTATAGATGGAATTGATGGTGGTTTTCTAAGCTGCCTGTGCGGCAGTGAACACAAAGTTTTACTATTGCTGTACCAAATAAAATTTCTAAGCTGCCTGTGCGGCAGTGAACGCCTTAATAGGTAACAATTACATTACTCTATATTTCTAAGCTGCCTGTGCGGCAGTGAACCAGCAATTGAGCCACTTGCACCTAATGGTTCCTTTCTAAGCTGCCTGTGCGGCAGTGAACGACAAACTGCAAGATATTCACGACGAGCGAAATTTCTAAGCTGCCTGTGCGGCAGTGAACTGCAACAATGGCGCGAGGATGGTGACATTAGATTTCTAAGCTGCCTGTGCGGCAGTGAACCTCAGCAGCACGATAAGCAGCTCGAACGTGTTTTTCTAAGCTGCCTGTGCGGCAGTGAACCGTGGTTCAAACACAGATTACAGGTAATTATATTTCTAAGCTGCCTGTGCGGCAGTGAACTGAAGCACTATTAGTATAAGTTATTGCTTATAAAAGCCAAACAGTAAATTTCCATCAAAAACCCTTTTTTTAACGATATTTTAAGTTGTTGTTTTATATGGGTGGGATGGTTAGTAAATAAAAAAGGGTATTTGTGATTACGCTTTTGCTAATAAGAAATATCGGATATGCAACAATGATCAATTATTTAAATAATAACAAAGGGTATCATTCAAATAAATGATTAATAAGTTATAGGTAATACTAGTCATGGATGACTTCTCACCATCTGATTTAAAAGCAATTCTTCATTCTAAACGAGCCAATATTTACTACTTAGAATATTGTCGAGTAATGCAAAAAGATGGGCGAGTTCTTTATTTGACAGAGGCAAAAAAAGAAAATCACTATTTTAATATTCCTATTGCTAATACGACCGTTATCCTTTTAGGAACTGGTACGTCGATTACTCAAGCTGCTATACGAATGCTATCTCAAGCTGGTGTATTAATTGGCTTCTGTGGAGGCGGCGGTACACCGTTATATATGGCTTGTGAAATAGAATGGTTTACTCCTCAAAGCGAATATAGGCCAACAGAATATTTACATGGCTGGCTAAAATTTTGGTTCGATGATATTAAACGTTTAGAGGCTGGTAAGCTATTTCAACAAGCACGAATTCAATATTTACAGCGGGTTTGGCAGAAAGATCGTGAACTAAAAATAGAGGGCTTTGACTTTAATGATGAGTCCATTCAGTCGGCATTAGAGACATTTTCGACAAGAACCACTAACGCGACTAAGCAATCTGAACTGCTGCTTACCGAGGCGCAACTCACAAAAGTGCTTTATAAACATGCCGCCAATGCTACCCAACTAAAAGATTTTACACGTCAACATCAATCAACGAATAAAGCTAATGACTTTCTTAATCATGGTAATTATTTAGCATATGGTTTAGCTGCCAGTTGTTTATGGGTATTGGGCATTCCACATGGATTTGCAGTAATGCATGGTAAAACGCGCCGTGGTGCGCTGGTATTTGATGTGGCAGATCTTATTAAAGATGCCATTGTTTTGCCTTGGGCGTTTATTTGTACTAAAGAAAATATGAATCAACAAGAATTTAGACAGCAAGTGCTAAATACTTTTACTGATCATAAAGCCCTCGATTTTATGTTTGATACTGTGAAAAACATAGCGTTACAAGATTATAATGAAACCCAAATAGAGAAACAAAACCTATGATGGTGACCTTTGTTTCTCAATGTGAAAAAAATTCACTCAAAAAAACGCGTCGTGTTCTTGATGCTTTTGCTAATCGTATTGGTAATAACACTTGGCAAACCTTAATTACTGAAGATGGTTTATTAACGGTAAAAAAGATGCTGAGGCAAACAGCCAGTAAAAATACAGCAGTAAGTTGCCATTGGATTAGGAGTCGTGCGCATAGTCAATTTTTATGGGTGGTTGGTAATAAATCAAAATTTAATAGTGGTGGTGTAGTACCAGTTAATATAACGGAAAAAGAGGTTTTTATGGATGTAATAACAGATAAACCGAAAACAGGTGTACTCTACGCGAACACTAAGTTGCAACCATTAGCTGAACATTTATTTGCAGTTGGATTTTTTGCAGAGAAATTACATGAGAGGTTATTTCCTGATAGCCTACAAATTTCAATAGTTAACTTTATTGCAGGTTGTCTGCATGACCTGGGGAAAATAGATCCACTATTCCAATCATGGGTTACAAATCCCAAAAAGAAAGGCTATATAGCTGATGATGGCCAACATATTGATGACGCAAAATTTAGTTTTGAAAAACATCCAAGGCATAATGAAATTTCATTATTGTTATACCATATATTAGATAACGCAGAGTTAAAGGCAATAAATCCATCTAATAAACGTTCAATTAAACATGCTGTATATTGGCATCATTCAAAGCCGTTCCGTAAAGATAAAAATAGTTTCACAACGTATAAAGATATTTATAAAAAGCTCATTGTAAATCAAAAGAGCATTCAATTAAGAGAACTTATTGAACAAGTTCAGCCATTATTAAAACAAATAGTAGGAATTGATAAGAAATATAGAGAGCAAGATAAAACATATATTGATCAAATTATTCAAATAAAAGATTTTAATGATATAGAGAGCAGTCTTCTTGACGCACCAATTCTGCCCAGTTACAAAGAATATGAATTAGAAGAGTCAGTCATTGATAATAATAAAAATGTAAAGAAAAATGCACTCAATAATATTGTTCGTGCTTGTGTGATCACTGCAGATAGGTTGATATCAGGGTTAAGTGCGACAGAACTTCATGAAGCGATCATAAATCGTAAACTTGATGAAAAAGTAGATGCATTATTTAAAGTTGAAACAAGCTTATGCTCACAAATTGAAAGCTGTCTTAGTTCATTTTTCCCCAACAGTGAACGCAGTATTAAGCAAAGTGAAATCGCACAACAACTTACAAATACAGATGATGTAGCTGTTTTAGCTGGGGCCGCTGGGTGCGGTAAAACTAAAATTGCTTTGGAATGGGCAAAATTAAAAAATGCAAAGCAAATTATTTGGATATGTCCACGTGTACAAGTCTGCCAAGGTTTATTTTATGAATTGACTTCCGAGCAATATTTGCCAAACGCCACGATAGAAATTAATACGGGGGAATTTAAGTTTCATAATCAATGGGAAAATCCAATACCAGAAGATAATAATTTTTCGGGTGACATTATTATCACCACTATAGATCAAATTCTTGGTTCAGTTATTAGTCATACTAAAGCTAATACATTAATCGATTTTCTAAATGTCCATGTTGTATTTGACGAGTTTCATGAATATGTGAATATGCCTGCTATTAACTTACTTTTTGCTGAGTTAGTCGCCGCTAAAAGAATGCAGCAACAGCAAGCTAATACCTTGTTAGTTTCAGCGACGCCACATTATGTTTTTGTAGAAGATTTATTGGGAATTGATCAAGAAGATATTATTGTAATGCCTTCATTTAACCAAAGTCAGTATCAACTTAACTTTACAGTTTTTGATGATAGTCAGTTGGATCAAGCTAACCCATTATTTTTACCACAAACAGATAGCACCTTTGTTATTAGCAATATGGCGTTAACGGCACAAAATAGTTTTATTGCTAATCAGCACAATGAAAATGCAGTTTTGTTTCATTCAAAGTTTACTAATAGTGATAAAGGAAGATTGTTTACGGAGGTATATGAGTCTTATAAACGAGGTGGTACTCGTAGATATGATGTATTGCGAAGTGGGCCAATTGTACAAGCATCTTTAAATATAACTTGTGATCATATGGTGGCAGAAATCACCAGTGCTGAAGATTGTTTGCAGCGTTTAGGGCGTTTAGATCGCTTTGGTGAAAATGAGAGTGTAAATATTTATATCTTAGCTGTGCCTAAGTCGATTGAACAAGCAAAAGGGAACAGTCCGGCATCGAGATTTTTATCCAAAATGTATGTATTAAGTTCAGTTCGTGCTTGGTATCAATACTTAGTCAATGGTCTTGGTGATAAGGTTTTTACCTTACCGGAAATATACCAGCTTTATTGTCAATTTCATCGTTCAGAAAGGACGAGGCATTGTATCGAAAGTGATTTAGTTGCAGTTCTAAAGGAAAGCGTTAAAAGAATAGACGCAAAAGTCATTGATCCCATTGTCGTAATGCCAAAGAAAAATAAAGAAAAAAAACGCAATAAAATCAGCAAAGGTTCTTTAAGAGGGGATAATCGATTCGTGCAATTAGCTTTGGTCGATTTAACTAATCCAGAGCAGATTAAATTTTTAGAACAATATGCTTATACAATACCGCTAGATGATGAATCGAGTATTGATAATTTAACTTATTCCACGAATGCCATTCGAGGATATGGTCAAAGTGATAAAGATTTGCTTGCACATATGTTTAAAAAACATCACAACATTATGGGCGGAATCAAATCTTACAATGATAATGCAGTTTTAAATGAAGCTCGAAATCCAGAATCACCCATCTATTTAAGTTATACCAGCAACGACTTACTTCAAGTTGGCGGTGAGAGTGCGAGGCACGCTCATGCTATCTATTATGGGATCTGCGATAAACAAGCTATTGGTGCAATTTCAATACAGCAAATAAATAAAACAATTAACGAGGAATAAAACATGGAAAAAGTAACAGGTATTAAAAGTGTTGATTTTAAAATTAAAGCACTAGGTCATGGTGTGGTTAATTGGAATGGACCAACAACACTTACAGGCGATAATGGTAAAACAGTTGATAACCATACGTTACCTAAATTAAGGGGGTATTCAAACTTAACAGGTAGAGTAAAAGATGAAACTGGTTATAAATATAAAAAACAAGCGACAGATATCGATTTTAAAAAAACACCCTTATATATCAGTCAAAACTGTATTCGCCACCATTTATTTAAAGAACAAGCTTTTGATTTGCACTACGCAGCAGATAAAAATTTAGAGAAAGTATTAGCTTCTATAACAGGCCTTATTCGTGGATATGTGGTTCCGTCAAGCCAATGTAAAAGAACTAGTCCATTATTGATTGAAGATTTCGTTGATCAACTAGGAAATGGTAATTTTGAGCAGTTTGGTCAAGCTGGTGAACGCGATAGTTCATCCTTCTTCTCTAAAACGACGTTCGGTGACACTGAGTATATTTCTTATGGTTCAATCAGCATTGAGCAACTTCAATTTATTTCTCTTGATAAGAAATTTGATCGCGCTTCAATGGTTATTACAGAGGGTCAAGGTGAGAAGGTTGCTGCCGTCGTGCAAAACTTTATTCAATCGCTCAATCCTGCTCTAAAACCGAAAGCATCATTTCATAATAACTATGTTCGTAAAGGTACAATTTTTGAAGAAGGCGAGTGCGGTATCGTATTAGATAATGATGCAGTACAAGCATTAGTCGAATATACATTATCACGAATTGCAGATTTAAGTATTCGCCAAGCTAAAGGCTATATGTATGTTGATGAACTGACTGTTGATTATAATGACAGCCATAAAATGATGCGGATTAAACGTGATGAATCAGAAATAGTAACGCAACCACAAACTCAATATGCCCAGTACTTTTACGCAAAGTAGGAGGCTAGATGAAAATTACGATTGCATATGATTCATGTTGGCGTAATTCCTTTTTAGGCGGCTCAAATAGTGAGCCATTGCCTAATAAAGGAAGAGAATTCTTAGGTTCGATGACTAATCTAAAGAAAGACGGCAATTTTAAAACTTGTGACATTGCGTTAGATACTGTAATGGGACTATTAAACCGATTAATTGGTGACCAACGTAAACTCTATCAAGCTCGCAGTAAAACATTTGCTGCGGGGTATTATTTTGAAGATTTAGAAAATAAAGTCAGTTTTATTGATAAGGCACAACTTACTAATGAAATAACGTATATTCGTAATATGAATGGTAGTACTGATCAAAATTCGTATACCGGTATGATAAAAATATCTGACTCTATGTTCACTTCTGATTATTCACCTGAATTTTGGGGAGTACTTAATTTAGAATTTACTGAGCTATGCTGTTTTATCATCCATGGCGCTAAGGTAAAAACTGATATTCAGTTAGATCCTTTAAATATTATTAGTCGTCTCGAATTGTTAAATAAAGATAAAGCGGTTGAGAACGAAGGATGTGTACTCAATGCAATAAACATATTAAATAAAGAATTTCCAGATATTAAATATGAAAATAATAAAGGATTGATAACTCCCATTAGCCTTTACTGTTCAGCTTTATATTTACAGTTAAGCCGGCTAAGTGAGAATTATGATTTATCGAGTGCAAAAACAAAAGCTGGTGGCATTAGTGGAATATCAAAAAAGGGATTTACTAAAAAAGATTTTATGGGACGATTCACAACAGGCCCTAAGAAATTAATATGGGGTAATCCTTATATCAAAAAACAAAAGATAAAAGGGCAAGGTGAAGTAACCTCAATGATGACGAAAGCAAGCGGCCAGTTAGAAATTATTATTGATGTTGATCGCATTAAAGGGCAAGAAATAAAAACACTAATAGAGAATGCAGGTGTTTCTAGTTTTTACCTTGGGAAAAAAGGTCTAGCTTATGTTGCAAGTATTCGTGTGTAGGAGTGAGAATGGATTCGTATATTGATATTCAGTTAAAGCCTAATGCTGAAATGAGAGAAACAGAGCTTAGTTGCAAAGTATTTACTAAGTTCCATAAAGCATTAGTGAAGTTAAACACTAATCAAATAGGGATTAGTTTTCCTCAGGCACATGTAAAACTAGGTCGATTATTTCGAATACATGGTGAGGCTAGCTTATTAAATGATCTTGAAGGTTTAGCGTGGTTAGAATCGTTGGGCGGTTGTTGTCGAGTCGGGGCTGTGATTGCAGTGCCAGAACAAGTTCAATACAGAAATATTTCAGCTAAAAAAAGCAATATGAGTAATGCAAAACTAAGACGATTGATCAAAAGAGGCAATCTTGATCAAGATGGAATTAAACGTTACAAAGTAAAAATGCTGAGCCAAGGTTTTGAGCAGCCCTATCTTGATTTGTTCAGTAGTTCAACGGGTCAAATATACCGTAAATTTTTTGATTTTAGTGATTTGATGAATGATCCCGTAGAAGGCGTATTTGATTCTTATGGCTTAAGTAAAACAGCCACCGTTCCATGGTTTTAACCAATAAAAATAGCTCTTTAAAAAATCAATTTAAATACAACAGGTTAGATGAAGTGTGATAAATATTGGTAAAAATTCAATTATTATCTTAATTGTTTGTTGTAACTTGATTTTTGATTTATATTTTATTGTTCACTGCCGCACAGGCAGCTTAGAAAACAATAAGCTGATGAATTATGCCTGAATCGCTGTTCACTGCCGCACAGGCAGCTTAGAAATTAAATAATGCTTGCTCGATTACATCAGCTTTGTTCACTGCCGCACAGGCAGCTTAGAAAACTGGTTGCGCGATCTTTGTTTACTTCCGAGTGTTCACTGCCGCACAGGCAGCTTAGAAAATTGGCAATTGCTATCTGGTTATTCTTTGCTAGTTCACTGCCGCACAGGCAGCTTAGAAATTTGTTGCTGCCATTACCTTAGCTGCATACCTGTTCACTGCCGCACAGGCAGCTTAGAAAAAATGTTGCAAATCAACCAAATCAACCTGATAGTTCACTGCCGCACAGGCAGCTTAGAAATGACTTTCTAAAAGCGATGGTAACGGCCAGTGGTTCACTGCCGCACAGGCAGCTTAGAAATACAATGTAGCGAATACGTTGGTGCGGGATCAGTTCACTGCCGCACAGGCAGCTTAGAAAACCAATTCAAAGGTGGTTGTGATGCCCGTGCAGTTCACTGCCGCACAGGCAGCTTAGAAACAAATCGCATCACGCCATTGCTCTGGTTGCGCGTTCACTGCCGCACAGGCAGCTTAGAAAACTGTCCAGATTATATCGTTAATCGTACTAACGTTCACTGCCGCACAGGCAGCTTAGAAATGTTTATCTAAAATACCTTGTAACTTTTCATTGTTCACTGCCGCACAGGCAGCTTAGAAATTCTGCTACTTGAAACACTGTGAATCCCCAGTGTTCACTGCCGCACAGGCAGCTTAGAAATCAATCCATAGCTTTAGATTCCACCACATTTCGTTCACTGCCGCACAGGCAGCTTAGAAATGAATTATGTCCACTAGATTTACCATCACTTTGTTCACTGCCGCACAGGCAGCTTAGAAATCAGAGGATGCCGATTCACTTGGACTCGTGTCGTTCACTGCCGCACAGGCAGCTTAGAAAGCGTGTCGTCAGCGTGTCGTCAGCGTGGCAGAGCCATCTTTGCGTTCACTGCCGCACAGGCAGCTTAGAAATAAAATTCACGTGGGTATCGTGAAATATGGCGGTTCACTGCCGCACAGGCAGCTTAGAAATATATCTGTTCCATCGATAACACCATCATCATGTTCACTGCCGCACAGGCAGCTTAGAAATCAACATCAGGAAATACAAACGCCGTCTTGCCGTTCACTGCCGCACAGGCAGCTTAGAAACATAGGTGGCTTACCTCGGCTTGCCTTAAAACGTTCACTGCCGCACAGGCAGCTTAGAAATTTTTATGATTAGAACAACATACTAGAAAATTGTTCACTGCCGTACAGGCAGTATGGTTGTTATTGGCATACTATAAAATATAACTTTACGCTCAATTTGTTATTTTTATTAGAAAAGCCAAACTAAATACGATGCAATTATATTTTGCTGGTATAGATACATTATATTTTCAGTGGAAGATATTCCGTTGATAAGTCATATTATTCATATTGTTAAGAACTTTTCCGTAAACCATTGAAGGTTAAAACTTTGATGTTTATCATGGGTTAACAAAGGATTTGTAGCCGCTTGGAATGAAATTTGGACAAAGAAAAATTTAACAATATTGCGAATCATATTTTTAAGGCAGAAGCTGTAAAAGTTGCTGTTTATGACGTGATTACTCATAGTATGACAGCATATAGAGCAGAGATTGTTCATGGCGTAACCCCTAATACTTTGAATCGTTATGTTAAGAAATTTAATCTTGAATTAGATTATTTACAAAGTATGGGTTTAAAAAAGTAATATATTAAAGTCCAGTGCTAGCTGGACTTTCTTAGAACATAGAATAATGCAGTGTTAATTATTTTTACTTTCAAAGGCAATCAAAGCTTCTTCTAATGCACTTAGTCCTCTATCAATTTCTACACGATCCTTTTTTAGAATAATTAACTGCCTCACCTGATTTTGTAGCATAAAAATATATTGGCGCTCATCATTCGTAAAGTAACGTCTTAATTCTTTAGCCTGATCCATATAAAAATATCCAATGAGGTGTATGGATAAAATGGTACATTTATTGTGGGTATTCTCAAGGGGTAGATGATGTGATTGTTACACAAGTTAGCTTTTGCGTATCAGTTGTGAAACAACTTTGTTAATAATATAAATGACAATTCAAATAATAAATTGCTGTTAATTTTATTAATGTGTGACAAGAAAGGTAAGAAGTACCCGTTATTAATTAACAGTAATAACGGGTAGGGGATATTTATCGAATTACGTTTTTGAAGTGCTTCTTACGTGTAAATAGGAAGTCAACATCGGGCGGAAAGTCTTTATTGTTTTTAGCATGTGTCATCATGTCAAAGACTTTAAATTCCGCTAATACAGCAAATGGATACGCTTCAAACTCACCTTCACCATTAGCTTGTAAAGTTGGATCGTAATATTTACCGTCTTTAAAAATAATCGCTTGGTCAATGATAGTTGCCTCATTACAGCGATAACCTAAAACATAGCGATCTCCACGACAATAAATCACATTCATATAGCTGTTATAGAATGTTTCATTTTCTGTAGTGGTACAGGCTGCTAATGCCTCTGGTTCCATTGCCTCTACTGTGACAATGCGAACTTTCTCAGCAATAAAATTGCGTTCTTCTAATTGTTGACGAATAGCTTCAAGACTTAATTGGGTCACTTTAAATACCGCAGAAATCAATAAAAACGACAGAATTATACGCCCGTTTGTCGCGAAAGTCTTTGAAAAAAACAGTATTGAGTACGGAATAATTGTTTTGGAGTATGAGTAAACGCTCAATAAAACGAGCGTTTATTAATGGTTTTGTTAATTGACAAAAACTTTACGAATGCAAAGAATGTAAATTTAACTGCAAATGGTAATGGTTATCACTTATATTCTTGTTTAAAATTTGGCAGCGCAATAATGCCACCGCCAAAACCCTAAATTATTTGAATCTATAGCACCTTATACGGAGCATCCTTAAAAACCTACATTCAGTTAGTTTTTAAAGATGCGGTATTAAGTAACAGCTTTATTCGATTAGTTTTATTTTCAAAGATACGGTAATTGGAGATAACGGAATATGTTTTCTAAGAGTCAGCTAACACTATTGATTGGTGCAGTATTATCTGCACCGATTGCTCACGCAGAAATTACAAATACAGATGAGCATATGGTGGTCACTGGACGTGATTATGGCTATAAAGCTGATACAAATTCGACAGCAATGCGAATGGAAATGACACAGCTTGAAACTCCAGGACAAGTTTCTGTTATTGATGAGAAGCTAATTGATGAGCAGCGTGCAAGCACATTAGGTGAAGTATTGCAGAATGATGCGAGCATTTCTGCCGGCGGTACTGGTCGTAACCGTGAGCGTTTTTCTTTACGTGGTTTTGAACTAGGTAGCAGCAGTGGTTTCTTGCGTGATGGTCACCAGCATTGGTCTCATTACCGTCAGCCAGTTGAGCTACTTGAGCGAGTTGAAGTAATGAAGGGCCCAGCAGGCCTGCTTTACGGTAAATCAGCGCCGGGTGGCTTGGTTAACATGGTTGCTAAAAAGCCGACTTACGATACTCAAGTAAACTTTAGCCAAGATGTGGGTTCAAATAACCATACTCGTAGTGTGCTAGATGTGAGCGGTTCATTAAATGCAGATGAAACTCTACGTGCACGCGCTGTTGTTGCAAAAGAAGATTACGATTCATGGCGTAAATATGGTGATGGTTCTACACCTTCAACTGACCGCTTTGTCGGTGGTTTATTTGTTGATTATGATATTAACGATGATGTGACAGTGTCACTACATTATGATCGTACAAACGATAAAGGCAGTGTAGATTCTGGTGCTTATATTGTTGACGGTAAGCCTGTACTTGGTCGTGATCATGTATGGGACGCGCAATGGTCAAAAATAAATAACGAAGTTGAAAACTACGGCTTTGATGTTAAAGCACAATTGAATGATACATGGGCACTGAATTCTGGCTTTAACTACCAAGATTTCAAACGTCATGACAAAGAAAGTTATCCTAACTTCGCTAATTTTGAAGAATCAGGCTTAGTGAAACAAGGTGGTAATGATCGTCAAGATCACTGGAAATTCAAAACCGCGTATGCAGATTTCGTCGGTGAGTTTGATACTCTAGGCATGCAACATCAGCTATTAGTGGGCTCTAACTGGTTAGGTTATAGCTATGATCGTTTCCAACGTTCATTTAACTCTGTTGAAGTGGCACCAAACCAATCAACACCTGTTCCTAGTTACAAAGCAGGTAAGCCAAAAGAATCTAACTCTTCTTACAATGCTTGGGGCTTCTACGCACAAGACATGGTAACAATTAACGATTATTGGCAAGTACTTGCTGGTGTTCGTTTTGATCGCCAAACCCAAGAAGGAAAAGCGGCAGAAGAAGCAGTATCACCTAAAGTGGCTGCGATTTTCCACCCAGCAGAAAACGGTTCTATTTACTTAGCTTACTCTGAAAGCTTTGAACCGCAAGGTACAGTATCATCTGGCTCTAAGAACTACGTTAATGATGGTGAGCAACTTGATCCACTTCGTGGTAAGCAATATGAGCTAGGTACTAAGTGGGAACTGCTAGATAATCGCCTATTTGTGTCGGGTGCAGTGTTTAACATTACGCAAGAGAACTCGACGATCGATGTTCAAGTAGGCAACAATCTGTATGAGAAAACGCAAGGTGGTGAGCGTGTTCATAATGGTGCAGAAATTGCGTTACAAGGTAACGTAACGGATAAGCTAAGCATGAGTGCATCAGCAATGTACCTTGATGCAGAATACACTAAAGATCAGAAATACCAAGGTAATCGCCCAGTTGATGTGCCTGAGTTTGCAGCTAGCGTATGGACAACTTACAACGTAACGGAAGCAACGGATGTTAACCTAGGTGTCATTTATGAAGGATCTCGCTTCGGTGATGCAGCAAATACCTTTAAGAAAGATGCTTACACTCGCGTTGATGTTGGTGTTGCACATACTTACAAATACGATGACAAATTGGATATCATTGGTCGTGTAAATGTAGAAAACCTATTTGATACAGATTACATGGCTGGTGGCGGTTCAACCAGCAGTGATTACGTTGGTGCGACTGGCGTGACACTAGGCGAAGGCCGTAACTTCATGGCAACCATTGAGTTTAAATATTAATAAGTAAACTGAATAAATAAAGGGGAAGTATTAACTTCCCCTTGCTGCGATCTATAAGCTGTTCATCACAATAGTTATTGTTTATAGTTCAGCACTTTTTGCGATACTTTTTATTTTTAACATTACTTTTTTGTTTTTTTGGTTATTACAGATAACGATTGATTAAATACTATGAACTTTATAAAAACTAGCCTTGCTATTGTTATTCTGAGCGTCACTACTGGCGCTCATGCATCTAATCTTGATACCGCGCGTACGATAGAGAACAAGACCAATACTGCGTCTGCGTTAAGTCAGGATAAAATCGATAAAAGTGCCGATTCTGCATTGGCAATGAAAGCCAGCATAGAACAACTGCAAGAAGAAGTTAAAAACCTCACTATTTATCATGATCACTTAGCACGTTTGGTGTTAAATCAGGCACAAGAAGTGGCTTCAATTGATAAACAAATCGCAGATATAAAGCAAACTCGTCAAGGTGTTGTGCCGTTAATGTATCAAATGATTGATGGCTTAAAGACGATTGTTGAAAACGATAAGCCGATTAAACATCAAGCACGTTTAGCGCGCGTCAATAAACTTGAAACGATGATGTCACAAGCTGATATCAGTGATGCAGAGAAATTCCGTCGTATTTTAGAAGCCTACCAAATTGAAATGGATTACGGCACTAAGCTTGCGGCTTACCAAGCAAAAATTACCCTTGCCGATAACAAAACAATTGAAGTTAATGTGCTTCATTTAGGGCGTATTGCGCTGGTTGCTCGTAGCTTAAATGGTAGTCATTACTGGAGTTGGAATACAGCAGCTAAACAATGGCAAGCCGTTGATGCAAGTGAAGGCGCTAATATTGATAAAGCGTTTGCAATTGCTGATAACCAAGTTGCACCAAGTTTAATTACCTTACCTGTTTCTGGTTCACCAACTAACGTAGAGAGTAAATAACATGAAATTAAAAGCGTTAGTTGCTGCCCTTTGTGTCGCAAGTATGCCATTTGCCGTGAATGCAGAATCGGTAGTAAAACAAGCACAACAAGAACAAAGCCAACAAACCCAGCATAATATTCAGCGTGAAGCGGGTTTTAATCGTACTCAGCAAACGGTGAAAGCACAATATGATGCATTGGTAGCTGAGCGTAATAAGCTTAAAGCCGCTACTGAAGTATTAAGTACAACCTTTAGCACTAATGAACAACACCTATCAACGCTAGAGCAGCAATTGCGTTTAGAAAGCGGCAGCTTAGGTGAGCTATTTGGCGTAGTACGTCAGACTGCTAAAGAAGTTCAATCTGAGCAGCAACATGCCGTAACAGCGATTGATAACAGCCAAGATAATGCCGTGGTAAATGACATTGTTGCAGCTAAAGCATTACCTTCAATGGAACAGCTACAAGGCTTATGGCAAGCAATGACAGATCAGATTGTTGCTAGCGGCCAAATTGCCAAAGTGACCGTGCCATATATCAATGGTGATGGTGAACAAAGTAACGTTGAAGCATTACGTCTAGGTAGTATGGGCTTAGTGGGTGACAACGGTTATTTACGTTGGGATGGTGGTCAACATGTGGCTATGGCGTATTTACAGCAACCTGAGCATGCACCGACATTAGCAAATTACGATCAACTTGTATCAACAGCCAATCAAATGGTAGTTGTTGATCCTTCGCGAGGAATGATGCTAGAGCAATTAGCACAGTCTCCGACGCTAATGGATCGCCTTCAAGCGGGTGGTGCTGTCGGTAAAGTGATTTTATTACTGCTTGCTATTGGTGCAGGTATCGCGATTTTCCGTGGTGCTAAATTAGCCCTGATACGTCAACAGATTAAAGCACAATTGAAGCAACCATCTAAACCTGGTAATAACCCTTTAGGCCGTGTTCTTGCGGTATATAACAAAGAGCAAAGCCGCAGTGTTGAAGCGTTAGAATTGCGTTTGTTAGAAGCGATTGTTGATGAGCAACAAGGGCTAGAGAAAGGCTTATCAATGCTAAAACTGTTTGCAGCTTTGGCACCGATGCTAGGTTTGTTGGGTACAGTTACCGGTATGATTGAAACGTTCCAAGTGATCACTCAGTTTGGTAATGGTGATCCTAAAGTGATGGCTGGTGGTATTTCAATGGCACTGGTTACCACAGTATTAGGCCTAGTTGCGGCAATGCCACTATTGCTGGCGCATAATATTTTAAGTTCTCAAGCTGAAAATATTCGTATGATCCTTGAAAAGCAGGGTATCAGCTTAGTAGCGGAACAAGCCGAAAAAAATGATAACAATGGCATCAAGAATGCTGGCATGACAACTGAACAGGCAGCCTAATGGATAGCAGCATATTACAAAGCTGGTGGTTTTCACTGTCGCATTTTATGGCGCAAGGCGGTGTGATCCTGTGGTGGTTAGCTGCGGTTGTTGCTGTGTTGTGGTTATTAGTCTTTGAGCGAGTGATTTACCTTGCATTTTACTTTCCACAGCAGCGACAACACTGGATAGCATTATGGGCAGCACGTGTTGATCATCAATCGTGGTATGCCCATGCTATTCGTGATGGCTGGTTAGCTGATGCAAAAATAGCATTAAACAAAAACCTTAATTTTATTAAAGTGTTAGTGGCTATTTGTCCAATGCTAGGATTGCTTGGTACTGTGACAGGTATGATCTCTGTGTTTGATGTTATGGCAACCCAAGGCAGTAGCCAACCTCGATTAATGGCGTCAGGGATTTCACTGGCGACATTACCGACCATGGCGGGCATGGTAGCCGCATTAGCTGGAATGTTTATTCATGCTCGATTGGCAAAAGCGTGCCAAATGCGTGAGTTGAAATTAGAAAAATCATTAAGGAGTCAGCAATGAGACTCAGTCGTCGCTCGTCAGTGCGTGAAGATGCACAAATAGATTTAACTTCGATGTTAGATATTGTTTTCATCATGTTGATTTTCTTTATTGTGACTAGTTCTTTTGTGCGTGAATCTGGGGTTGAAGTTAATCGCCCTCAAGCAAGTCATGTTGTTAGTCAAAAAGATGCCGGTATTTTTGTGGCGATCACCGCAGCTAATGATATATACATTGATAAGCGCGTGGTAGATGCAGAACGTGTGCAAGCAACACTTGAGCATATGTTAACCGAACAGCCAGATGCAGCTTTAGTGATCCAAGCAGATGAACATGCTTATAACGGCACGGTTGTTAAAGTGATGGACGCTGCAAAAGGTGCAGGAGTGAAGAATATTGCTCTGGCGGCGGAGAAAAACTAATGATGCGCATATTGATGGCATTGCCATTGGCGCTGGCGATGGCTTTGGGGTTGTTTACGTTAATGGCATGGATGGTGGATAACGGTAATCATCAACCACAAGATAATTCGCCGCCGTTAGCGTTTAATATGGTGATGGTAGAACACGAGCAAGCGCCACAACGTCGCCAGCGTGTTGCTCCGCCACCACCAGAAACACCAACGCCACCACCAGAAGCGCAACCATCGCAGTCTCAAGCAGCAACATCAACTGCAATGCCGATGGCTTCAATGCCAAGTTTAGGTTTGGATACATCGATTCACGGTTTAGCGGTTAATGCGCCTAAATTTACTGATTTTAGTAGTGCCGCAGCGATAGGTAATGGATTAGGTAAATCACAACAGGCGATGCCGCTTTATCGAGTCGAGCCGCGTTATCCTTCACGGGCTTTACGTCAGGGTAAAGAAGGTTATGTGGTGCTTAAATTCACCATTGATACCCAAGGGCGACCAATTGATATTGCTGTTATGGATGCTAAACCACGACGTTTATTTGATAAAGAAGCGATTCGTGCGTTACGCAAGTGGAAATATCAACCACAAGTCGTCAATGGTACCGCAATGGCGCAACAAGGGCAGACAGTACGTCTTGAATTTAGGTTGAATCAATAATGAAAAAGATCGCTTTTATTATCGCGTTAACCTTATCGGCCTCACTGCCACTGTCCTATGCTTATGCAAATGGTGGTCAGTTATCACAAGCAACGGCTAATAAGGTACAGCGTGCCAATAACTTACAGTTAAATGATAAGCTTGATCAAGCTATCGCTATGTTAGCTGAAATGAACCCAAGTGCTGCGTATGATAAAGCCTATGTTCAGCGTATGTTAGGGGTGTTTTATTGGCAACAAGGTAAAACATCACAAGCAGTGAAATTGCTAACAAAAGCGGTAAATAGTGGTTTATTGCAAGATGATCAAGCATGGACGACTGAGCGCATGTTGGCGGATATTCTGCTTTCAGAGGCGAAATACAGTCAAGCTTTACCGCATTATTATAAGTTAACTAAAAATATTCCGGCTAAGCAAAAAGGCTCTGAGTTGTGGTTACGTATTGCGCAAGCGCATTATCAGCAATCACAATGGCAACAAGTGCTAACTGCAATGAAGCGTTATGACGGTTATCGCGTTAAAGATAGCATGTCGCCATTATCGATTAAGCTAGGTGCACAGCTTCAATTGAAACATTGGCAAGGTGCTTCGGTAACGTTAAACCGTTTAATTGCACTTGAACCGAATAAGTTAATTTGGTGGCAGCAGTTAGCCAGTATTCAAATGCGAACGGGTAACAACGGCGATGCATTAGCGACATTAAAGCTGGCTAAATACCAAGGTGTTGCACTGAGTCAGCAAGATCTTAAAGTATTAGCTCAATTGTATGCTCAACGTGGTATTCCAGAACGTGCTGCTGAACAAATTGCGGCATTGAAGGATGCGAATAGCGATAAAACATTATTGATTGAACAAGCAAACTATTGGCAAATGGCACGCGAGTGGAATAAAGCGATTCAGCTATGGACCAAAGTAGCGGCTAAAGATAATCACTACCGTTGGCAATTAGCGCAATTGTTAGTTCAAGAAGGGAAGTATAAACAAGCCTTGGTTGAATTAGATCGTGTTAAGCGCAAAGATAAACGTGCCGACGTAGAATTAGCCAAAGTACGAGTTTATTACAAAATGAATAACCTCGAACAAGCGATAATTCACGCAAAGCAAGCTGAGAATATCAAGCCGTCTTCAGCTGCGAAAAGTTGGGTTAAATATTTAGCTCAAATGCGTAAGATGGATACAAGTGCTTAACTAATATAGTAATTATTGGATATATTATTAGTTTTCAGAAAGGCGAGCCATTGAGCTCGCCTTTCTTATTTTTAGGAACCTGATAAAAAACAAAATATGAATGTGACTTTTTTAATGTTTATCAAGTTTGAGTTAGGGAGCCACTAAAAATAAGTGGTGAGTTGACAAAAATAAAACAATAAACAATTAGGAGAAACATCATGAAACCAATAATTACAGCACTATCCGCGGCTGTTGGTTTGCTCTTATCTTCCGCGACAGGCGCTGAAGAGATCACAATGTTTGACTATGAAGAAGCAACATCCGCTTATCAAGATGCTTATTTAAACGCCCAGTTTGACTTGCAAAGTGGTAACCAAGATCAAACCAGTTACAGTACCGATGTTAGTGCGAATTATGATCAAGTCTTTTCATCACCAGATAGAAATACCCGTGTAAACTTTATCGGTGATACGTCGATGAGTCGTGGCAGCAGTGATGGTGATAGCACCAAAAAGAATTATCAAGCCTTAGCCTCATTAACCAATGATATGTATTTTAACCCGACTCAGAATAATGCTTTTTGGTACAGTAAAGCAGAGATCGGTGCACAGACAGATATGGTTGATCCATTCACTAAATTAACCGTTGGTATTGGCTATGGACGGGTAGTAAATGCTACCCCTATGGCAAAAACGATCCGTGTGGTGCAGGAGCTACAAGAACGTGGGTTATTAAAAGGTTCGATCTCACGTGCGACATATCAACAAGTTGCCAAAATAATTGCGAAAGAGCCAGAGTATCGTAGCCGGTATGGTTCGGCTGATTATGCCGAATATTGGGTCGAAGCTATTGGTAAAGCATTGGGGACTCAACTCGGGCCGCGTGGTGCGATTAAATCTTATGATGTATTAGTTAATGAACGCATATCAACCCGTAAATACGGTTGGTTAGTACGTGCTGGTGTTGGTGCGGTATTAACCAATTATGATGGCTCTGATACTAAACCAGCCTTAGAAGTCGGCGCAGAGTATCATTATCCAATTAATAACCAATTACAGTTTTCTAATGAGGCAATATTAACCGCGATACTTGATGACGGTGATAATGGCTTTAATGCGTCAAATGCAATGTCATTAACCTATGAATTACGTGACAATATTGATTGGGAAAATACGTGGTTATTAAATTACTCTGAGAGCGACGGCTCAGAAGATTTAATGACCAATAGCCTAAAATCAACATTCCGCTACTATGTTTCTAATGTTATCAGTTTAACATTGACCGCTGGATTATCGAAAACAGACGATAATATCGACTATGTTCCTGGGGTAACAGATCGTAATGATGATGTGGATAAAACCCTTCAAATGGGTTTGACTTATCGCTTGAAATAGGTACGTATATTTATATAAACACTGACTTCTTTGTTATAAGACAAGTCAGTGTTTTTTTTCGTTTACATTCAATAGGGCGTAAAAATAAGTATTTTTTATCGTTAAATTGAATGCTATTTAGAATGGAATCTATTATGAACGAATACGATAATGATCATGGTAAAGAGTGCCATTTAATTTCTATGTTTCAATCAAATGAAAAAGAAAGAAATGAGTGGTTTCATCTGTTAATGCAGCCTTATTTAGCATTACTACATAATCGATGTGTCTATAAAATAAGGGATAAAACGTCTGCAGAAGATCTTGTTCAAGAAATATTAATTAGAGTATATAAAGCATTACCAACATATCGCCATGAGGCTTTATTTAAAACATGGATTTTTAAAATAACAGACAATGTGTGTTATTCATTTTTAAGCTGTAATTATAAATATAAAACAGACATTGTTACTATGAACATCTTAGAACATCTTACTCAAGTTAATAACCATAATATTGATTTAGAAATAACCTTTAATCAAGCAATACCATCATTGTCTAAAAATGAGCAAGAGATTATAAATTTACGGTTTTATAAAGACTTTTCATTAAGTGAGATCAGTCACATTCTGCAGATTACTATTAGTGCATGTAAAATGCGGATATATCGAGCTCTACAAAGTTTAAGTTTGTTGATTATATAATATGTAACTCAAATAGATTAGAACCATGGTTGAAATATCCATTCTATGGGGTGCATGTAATAATTACGATAAAAATAGTCGATAATCAAAATACCTTGGTTGATGTTTGTTATAAAAGGTATTTCCTGTCGCACCTCGCACCTCGCACCTCGCACCTCGCACCTCGCACCTCGCACCTCGCACCTCGCACCTCGCACTTTCGTAACTCGTTTCTAACCAACGTAAACAATGTAAATTGAATGCCAATAAGAACGATTATCAATTAAATTATCATTATTCCAGTTTCTACACATGATGTTTGTAATGGTGTTAAAAAATAAGGCAGTGCAATTATGGGCACGCCGTTTACATATTTATATTTCAATGGCACTGCTGCTGGTGGTGCTATTTTTTGCCATTACTGGGATCACTTTAAATCGGCCTCATCTTTTTGTGAGTCAATCACCAGATGTTATCGAACAGCAACTGGTTATTCCGACTGAGTTATTAGGTTCTGATAAAGGGCCATTTGCACCAGATCGTTCAGCCTTGATCGCTTATCTTGCTAAGCATAGTGATGTAACTGGTACACCTTCTGCGATTGATATATTTACCGATGTAGATGGCGATGAATTATTAGAAGGCGAAATTTCACTCGATTATAAAGGCCCAGGTTATAACGCCACGGTGTTTATTGATATGACAACCGCACAAGCCACTATTGAAAGTACCAATTATGGTGTGATTGCTGTACTGAATGACCTTCATAAAGGGCGTAATAGTGGTGAAGTTTGGCGCTGGTTTATTGATATTACAGCTTTATTGATGGTGATGTTCGTATTAACCGGCGTGTGCTTATTAATACCTAAAAAGAAAACCTTCCAGACCTCTTTAAAGTGGATGGGGCTCGGTTCTGTGATTAGTTTACTGATTTATATCTTTGCTGTGCCATAGCAGTATTTGATTGTCGCTTTTATCTAAGGTTAGTTATCACCATGTTTAACGTCATAAAAAAACCATTATTAGCCGCGTTATTGTTAACACCATTGGCGAGTGCGATTGCCAAACCTGTGCCTGAAAATGCTCAGCTTGAGGTGAATTTCACACTACCAGCGATTGAAACCACCATGTATGCACGTCCATATGTTGCTGTATGGGTTGAAGATGCTAACCGTAAACCTGTACGCACTGTGCAGTTGTGGGTTGGTAAAGATGAGTGGTTAAAAGATTTACGTAGCTGGTGGCGCAAAGTCGGTCGTTACGATCGTGAGTTAGTTGATGCGGTTACATCGGCAACACGTCCTGCGGGCGAATATAAGTTCGTTTGGGATGGCTTAAATGATAAAGGGCAGCCTGTTGAACAGGGCAATTACACCTTTTATGTAGAAGTTGTACGTGAACACGGTGGCCGAAACTACTTACGTCAAAAAATCGAGCTAGGCGAAAACGCGTTTAGCCATGTTATTGCACCAACGGAAGAAACCGGTGCTATTCAGCTTAATTACAAACTTTGAGTGATAGTAACATTATGAAAAATAATAAAATGAAAGCGTTTTCTCTGGCATGTGCTGTTGTTGCAGGCTTGGCTGTTTCAGCATCGGCAAATGCGCATCCGCGATGGGTGTTACCGTCACATTTTACGGTATCAAAGGAAGGTGGCGATTGGTTATCTTTTGATGTTACAGCGTCACACGGTACCTTTGTTTATGATAAGCCAGCCAGTACGGAAACTGCAGAAGTTGTGATGCCTGATGGTCGTACAGAGCGTCCTAACTTTACTATTCGTGGTAAACGTCGTGCGATTTTTGACTTCTATTTTGAAGAGCAAGGTACACATAAAATTCAAGTTAATCAGACTCCGGTTTATTTTACGCAATATAAAGCAGGTCGTCGCGATACGGTTAAGTGGATTGCAGCCAATAAAGTTGAGCGCGATAGTGTGTTACCTAAAAAATCTCGCGATGTTATTACCCAAGTGGGTTATACCCGTGCAGAAACCTATGTCACTGTGGGTAAGCCAAGCACTAAAGCGATGGAGCTTACTGGCAAATATTTAGAATTACTGCCTATTACTCATCCTGCTGATATTGTTGAAGGTGAGCCTGTGACTTTTCAATTCTACTTTAACGGCAAACCACAAGCGGGTGTTGTTGCTGAAGTGACCCGTGAAGGGACGTTATATCGTAATCATCAAGAACAAATTGATGTTGTGAGTGATAAAGATGGCATGGTGAGCTTTACACCAGCAACGGCTGGACGCTATATCATGAAAGCAAATTACCGTGGTGAAATTGCCAATAACCCAATGGTTGATACTGCTAACGTTAATGTGCATATCACCTTTGAAGCATCACTACAGTAAGTTTATCCATCGTGCTGCTTTCTGATAGAAGGCAGCCGTTTTATTCCCTTTATATGTCACTTATTACAGTTATCAATAATATGGGCAGATTCGAGATTGTTATGAAAAAGCAGACAGCACTTATTCAGTTATCGTTATTAACATTAGGCTTATTTTCAACTGCAGCTCAAGCGCATTTCCCATTAATGAGCTGTTGGTTTGAAAGTGACAAAGTAGCTTGTGAGACTGGCTATAGCGATGGCAGTAAAGCGATTGATTACAACGTTAATATGTATGATTACGACGATAATCTTATTGCCAAAGTCAATACCGACAAACGTTCAATTGCAGAGTTTGTTAAACCAGAGACTGATTTTTATTTAGTGTTTGATTCTGGCCATGAAAGCCCTGTTGAAGTCGATGTTGTTGAGATTAGCGAAAAATGATCCGTCAATCTGTAGCATCAGACAATGGTGGCAAAGAAGGCAAATGGGTTGGCGGTATTATCGTCGCTATTTTATTAGTCGCAGCTGGATTATTGCCTTTGCATCAAGATAAAACCCAATCACAGCCGTTAGATTCCCACCAAGTAGCCATCACCGAGTTAAGCCCTGATGAATTAGCAATGGTGGCCGAGTTACGCCTTGCTCATGAAGAAATTCGCAATATAAATCAAGATAGTCGTGAATTTGATAATCAAAATCGATGGCCAAATATGACGGAATTATCTGAGTTATGGCTAGCACCTTTCATCGAAGATAAGAGTTGGGAGCGAAAAGGCCGTCATCAATGGCAACATATTAATGGGGCTATTTATCAAGGTATTCGCGTTGAAAAGCAAGGTGCATCATCTGTTGTTCTTAACAGTAATAGCCCTGAACCTGATATTTGGTTAGCACTTTCTAAAGACACGACGCCGTTAGTTATCAATAAGGATGCAGAATTTAAAGCTCAGCAACTTATCGATAATGGCTGGACACAAATTGTATTTCATCGCGACAGTAATGAGCAGTCTCAAACGCATTGAGGTGTTGGTATATAGCTGGCGGTTATTCTTTTCTCTAACGTTGAAGTAAACATATTATGAAAATAGTCATTCAAACGGCGCTAACCGCTGCGGCTTTATTGGTCAGTTTTAGCTGTGCAGCTGCTGAAAAACTAACTATTGGTATTACATTGCAACCGTATTATAGCTATGTAAAAGCAGTGGTGGGTGATAAGGCTGATATTTTACCTTTAGTTGATGCCGGTTTTAATCCCCATAACTATCAACCACAACCCAATGATCTTCGCCGTCTAAAACAAATGGACGTTATTGTTGTTAATGGTATTGGTCATGATGATTTTGCTCTTAAAGTGATAGATGCTGCCAATCGTGATGATTTAGTCGTACTTGAAGCAAATAATGATGTGCCGTTACTACCGGCAATGGGGCAATCTGTTGGTAACGGTGCTGTTAATCCACATACCTTTGTTGGTTTATCAACCACGATTCAAAAGGTGTATACCATTGCGAATAAATTAGCTGAACTCGATCCTGATAATGCGCGTGAATACCGTAAAAATGCCCGTGATTATGCGAAAAAATTTCGATTAATGAAGCGTAAGTCAATGTTAGCGCTGGGTGACTTAAATACCTCGGGAATGAAAGTCGCCACAACGCATAATGCTTACGGCTATATATTACAAGAATTTGGTGTTGATGTTGCTGCGGTGATTGAACCTGCTCATGGTGTTGAACCAAGTGCGAGCCAGCTGCAAGGCACGATTGAAAAAATCAAGCAATCAGGTATTGATGTGCTGTTTTATGAGTTAAATATGCCTAACCGTTATGTTGATACCATTGAAAAAGCGACTGGGGTGAAGTTATACCGTTTCTCACACATGACGCATGGTCAATATGATGCGAAAAAAGTCGAAATTGAAATGCAGCAAAACTTAGACACATTAGTACAAGCAATGCAATTTGCTGCCAAGAAGGAACAAGCATGAGTGTTGGTCCTCAAATTGAGATTGCAAACCTTGAGTTGCAATACGGCGAAAACCAAATTCTATCTAATATAAATCATAGCTTTGAAGCAGGTCAGTGCCATGTCGTTATGGGGCCAAATGGTGGCGGAAAAACATCACTTTTGCGTTCTATTCTTGGTTTAACACCGTTTAAAGGTCAGATTGATATTTTATGGAATGATGAGGCTAATAACGGCAAACCGGGCTCTGTGGGTTATGTGCCTCAAAAAGCAATGTTTGAACAAAGCCTGCCGTTAACCGTGATGGATTTTATTTTACTGAACTTGACTCGCTCGCCGTTATTTTGGCGTAAACGTCAGCAAGATAAAGCCTTTGCACTGACTCAACTTGAGCGTGTTGGCATGGCTAATCGTGCTGATCGTCGAATGGGACAATTATCTGGTGGTGAACAGCAACGCGTATTGTTTGCTCAAGCATTATTAGATAACCCAGATTTACTGGTGCTTGATGAACCAACCACTGGTATGGATGAACAAGGTGTACGTTATTTAGAATCATTGATTCATGAGTTTGTCGGCCAAGGCAAAACAGTGTTAGCGGTGCACCATGATGTTACTGCGGTACGTCGTTTGAATGCACAAGTCCATGTTGTTAATCGAATTCTTGTCGATTCAGGTCATCACTCTGAGGTGTTGATACCTGAAAAAATTGAACGTTTATTTAATCACTATAGCCATGCGCCGATTGCGGCGAAGCAACATGAGGTCGCGTAATGGAATTATTACGTCATTGGGCACAATTAGGTGTTGATGCTGGTTTTTTAAGTGACAGCTTTTCATATGCCTTCATGGTGAATGCCATTGTTGCGGCGCTATTATTAGGCCCGTTATTAGGCGGGCTAGGCACATTGGTGATTGCTAAGCGGTTGGCTTTTTTCTCTGAGGCTGTAGGGCACGCTGCCTTAACCGGCATTGCTTTAGGTGTACTCTTAGGTGAACCGCCTGAAAATCCGTTTATTGGCTTATTTAGCTTTTGTATGATTTTTGCGTTGCTACTGCATTTTGTTCGTAATCGAACCAATGTGCCTTACGATACGCTAGTCGGTGTGTTTTTAGCATTGGCGTTAGCGGTCGGCGCGGCATTATTAATGTATGTAGCCCGTAAAATTAATATTCACATGCTAGAAAACGTGCTGTTTGGCTCGATCCTAACGGTGACCGATCAAGATCTATGGGTATTAGCAATAAGCTGCAGTTTGATTATTGTGCTATTGATACCGACCTTTAATCGTATTTTGTTAACTTGTATTAGTCCTGATATTGCGCGTGTTCGTGGCTATAAAACTAACTTTTATGATTACTTGTTTGTGATGATGATTACGCTGGTCACCATTGCTTCGGTTAAGATCGTCGGTGCAGTATTGGTTGGTGCTCTATTACTTATTCCAGGAGCGACAGCTCGCCTATTAACTAAAAATATGGGCAGTTTTGTATTGCTATCAGCGTTATTGGCTACCATCAGCTGCGTTGTTGGTACGGTATTACCAATGGAGCTTAAACTTCCCGTTCCTTCGGGAGCCGCGATTATAATTGTTTCTGCTATTTTCTTTTTAATTGCCACCTGTTACCGCATTGTTCGTAAAGGGTAGTCGCTGTATTTTTTAAGGAATTCCCATGATTTATGTTCAGCAACAACCGATAAGCTTTCTGAGAAAATCACTGTGCACAGCTGTAATGATCGCGGCAGGCTGGAGTTATACGAGTAACGCTCAAGCGCAAGATATTTTAACCGCAACTCCGGTTACTTATATGCTGGCAACAGAGTTAACCAATAATACTGGGCTGACAACAGAATATTTACCGCCTAAACGTTACGGTGTGTCACGATTACCAAATTGGTTTGCATCAAAAGGTGACAAGGTAACAAAAGAGGCGAGTAAAAAAGCACAAGCTGTGATCACATTAGGGGCTATTTGGCCGCAAGATCCACTGTATGTTAACGCTCGTCAAGGTAATATTAAGATAGTAGAGATTGATGCATCACAAGCAATTTCGCCGCGAGCACAAGGTGTTGCTGCATTGCGTTTAGAAGATGGTTCAACCTCAATTTATTCATGGTTAAATCCTACTAACCTTAGTCTTATGGCGGCAATTGTCAGCGATGATTTACAACGCTTATGGCCTGAAAAAGCGCAACAAATCGAAAAAAATCAGCAACAATTAATGAATGATGTGCGCCAGTTAATTAACGAACAGCAACAAGTATTAATCGAAGCGGGTGTTGACTCGGTTGTTTTACTTTCTAATGAGCTTGAAGATTTTGCTTCAGGTAACCAATTATTTGTTGTCGATCGTTTAACAACACCGGAATTAGAATGGACCGCAGCAGATAAGAATAAACTCGCTAGTTTATTAGCAGACGATGATAGTCTATGGCTGTTAACTACTAAAAAACTGACTACATCCCAACAAGCATTATTACCTAAAGACGTCAATGTGATGGTTATTGATAGTGTTGATCGCTGGGGTCGCATTGGTATAAACCATGCTGAACCTCTTAAGCGTTGGCAGATTTCGTTATAATCTAAAAGCATAGAAGCCCAGATCTTTATTTTATGAGATAAAGCTGGGTTTCATGTTTTGTAAGTTGTCGTGGTTTAAAATGAAAACAACAAAGATAAAACGCCTAATAGAATAAGTAACCCACCAGAAATTAAATCATTATATTTTCCAACCATCTTTCCTGTTACGCTGTCACCAATATGATTACCCATATACGTTAATATCATACCTGTAATAAAGGTAAGTGCGACAACTAAGTAAATATTGAGGTGGGTAATACTGCCCAAAATACCGACACCAATATTATTAATTGATAGTAATAAACCAAGCATAACAGCAGCTTTGAAATTAAGGGCTGTACTGGTTTTTTCTTGCTTCTGTTGCTGCTTTTTTAGCATGTCAGTACAAATAAACCATGTACCCATTAATATAAAAATAATAGAGCCTAGTTCATTTGATACTTTATGGGGCACGAGTTGAGTAATTAACTGGCCACCAAGCATTGAAATTAAAGTAACAACGGATGTAATAAAAGCAATAATGGCATTAGAAACTAATGGGATCCTTTCATTTTTTACACCATAAGTTAGGCCAATAACGAAATTATCGAGATTCGATGAAAGGGAGAAAATCAAAGCGAGTAAGAAAGACACGATAGTTCATCTCGTAAAAATGCTTTTATAAACTGAAATGACGATTAAAGCGATGTATTTGTATGAATAGTAATTTTTCAGATATGAGAGTATTTTATTGAGTTTAAAAATAAGTAGTCAAATAAATTGACTACTTATTATATTATTTAATGTCTATGAATTATTACCCGAGTAGGCATGTGGAGATGAATATTTCCATAATGGATTCCAATATTCATTTAATAGTTCATCGACAAAGTCACCTTCTATGAGATTATTAAACTCTGAAAGGTTGCCAGGATATAGATTATCAGAGCCAATGATGCAAACTTCATCATCGACGATCATGATTTTTGCATGGTTACCGGGCGCACAATCAACACGATCGTAGAAGTATCCACTTGCGTTAATAGTTGCATAGAATGGGTGACCAATAATGCCATGGTGCGGTGGTTCTTCTGATAATGGGCGCTGTTTTAGCGTAGCGGTACGACCTTCCGGTGGTAATTTCGGCCATTTATATGTTTTACCTTCAATAAAGTCACCTTCAGGTACTTTATCTGTAAATGTGAATGGTGCAACAAAAAGTCGATTTAGTGCATTTGCTCGTTTACCATCTGTATCATCTAGTAACTTATCTGTCGCGACATCATGCGTCATATAGTATTTAAGTAGACCAAAAGTTCTAATTGCTCCAGAACCAAAAGAATATTGATCACCAGCAGCACCTGCGCCAGCATCAAGTGCAGAAACAACAACTAGTACTTGTAAGTCTTCGTTTTTTAGTAATGCTTCAATGATCCATTGAGCAACAGAGTGATCTTTCCAGTTCTTTTTCCATGCACTGATAATGTCTTGTTGTGACATACGTACAACGCTTTTCGCATTTAAGATCAAGGTTTTCTTCATTATTTCAGAACCGATCTTAAAGTCAGTGCTACGGTTTAAGCCAGTCCAGTATTTACCAACCGTAAGAATACGGCTTGCACTTTTGTATTTATCAAGGTTTTCATAACTATTATATACAATGCGATCTTCAAAAACCGGCGCTTTAAGATCAGCAATAGAGCGTAAATCGAAGTCTTTTATGGCAAATACCGGAGGAAGAAGTTCCAATTCAGGTTGTTTAGGATCAACGCCGGGTTGAATGCCTGTTTGATGAATATCTAATAACTGTTCTTGCTTATCTTTCATATAATCAAGAACATAGCTAAGTTCTAACGGGTCATTTGGAAAATCAGGCTCTGAGTCTTTTAGTACCCATGCCATTGATTCAATATCAAATGTCTCTTTAGTGAGTAGATCTGTAGTTCCCGTCCACATATTATTTAAGTAAAGCTGCGCACCGTATGTTGCATCACCATGAACAACAGCAGATACATCATGAACTGGTGGGTAACTTCTAAATAAATCCATGTTAAGGTTATGGCCGCCAGCTAGGGATTCAACACCGTCTACTGCAATAATTTTAGAGTGGTTCCATGTCATTTTAGTGCCGTAACTTGATACAAGTTCAGCCGGTAAAAATTTGGTTTGTAGTGATTGTTGTGATCCTGCTACTCGTTCATAAAAACGACCGACAATGAATTCTGGCATCACTTCCCAATTGGCTGAACGCTCTTCAACGAGTCGTTTTAAAGCATCCTGAAAATCAACAAGATTGCCTGGCTTATAAAATGGGTATAACGGTGTTTGTCCAAATAGGAAACGAAATTGTGTCGGCTCTGTACGACCCATTTTAGTTGATAGAGCGGTATCGATAGCACCTAAGATGGGTTTTCCCCAGTCAGGATCTGGACTATTTAGCGATGAAAGATCACAGCGGTAGCGAGCTTTTTGAATAATCTCAACGACTGCACGTTCAAATTCAGCTTGACGTTCGTATGCACGAGGCATAATCTCAGGACCAAAAGGCATGCCCCATACATTGGGTGTATCAAGCAGTCGAACATAGTTATTTTCACTATCGTGGTAGAAGAGCTCGTTTTTAACTAGTTCGTTTTTTACATCATCAATTTTGCTCATATTCTTTCTCGTTTATTCGCTTTTTTTTATAAATGGCTATATGGGTTGAATGGTTATCTGAAGGCTTATAAAAACTTCCAGTCAACCCAACCTTTACCTGTGCGTTCAGAGGTAACGGGATAAGTGAGCTTGTATGGAGGATTACCAACAACATCTTCCATATAGTAAGTATTAAGCGGGTTATAACCACTGATTGATGATAAGCGACGGACATAAGGGCGGTTTGGTAAACTACTATTACGTAAAGGACCGCCTCCCATCTGATCAAATTCACGGTGGAACATATGAATATGTTTTCTTAAAGTAAGAACATCTTCTTCAACGGTACAAGGGATCGTGAAGTTCGTTCCCCATTGCGTTAGGTAACCACGAGCCATCTTGTAAATTAACTCAGGAACCGGTGCAACATTATCACTGTCTTTGCTTGGATCGTATGCGCCATCTGCTGTTGTATTTCCAGCAACGGTACTGTGCCGACCACGACTGGTGTATAGCTCGTAACCCTGAGGTTGAGGTGTTTCGTCATCGTGTTCTAGTGGGTTCTTTTGTTGAGCTTTATCCGCTAACACACTCCAAGCGCTTTCTCGTTTTGCCCAGTTGAACCATGATTGGTTGTGTAGTTTGATATCATTATTTTCCCCACGCATACGGCCATTAGGACGTGGAACAACTGCTTGATATGCGTGATCTGCAGTGTTGATGTTGTTACACATATCCCACGCATAAACACCAACATAGTTAACAACATTCGGTGGTAGCTGAGTTAATAAGCCATACCATGCACCAGGACCGGGAACCGGCTCAATAGCAAAAATATTAACAGGGGTATTACGTGTTTTTTCATCGCCATAGGCATACAGGAACCATGCGGCAATAATGGCTTCACAAGCTCCACGACTATGACCAATAAAGTTAAATGTATCTGCTTTACTTGCAGTAGCAATGTTTGCGCCGTGTAAAGCAAGCGCTGGCATTGAATCACCTTTTGCTGCTTCAACTAGCGAATATTGGTCACCACTAATGTAGCTTTGAATATAAGAAAGTAGTGAGCTAGGGGCATTCAATGGACCTTTAACGAGTAAAGGTTCACTTGTAGTTGATGTAGCCCAATCATTTTGACCACAACCGCGAACACTTTTACCAAAGCCATCGAGCTCTTTCATAATTCTTATAGGAATATAGCCCGTTGACGGTAGATATATATTTTTATTACTTCCATCGCGAGAGATTTGGCCTTCATCGCGAGTACAACTTGTACCACAAAAAGAAACAGTAATAGTGTTGGATTTTTCTGATAAAGAAAAACGAGGTAATGCTGATACGTGGGAGCTTAAAAATAAGCCAGCTGTTCCCAATAAACTTGATTTAATAAATGTTCTTCTTTTTAAAGGCATATAATTTCTTTAGGTAAATAGTTATAAAAGTTGAGCAGATACTTTCTATTTTTAATATTGAATATTTTTATATTGAAGTGGGTTTTATTTCTTTATATATAATAAATAACGAGTGAAAGTTTTTAATAAATAACTCCGTTACTGTTAAGCAAAATGGCAGCAGATAATAATAGGAGCTAAGTGAAAATGCATAATCAGTTATGCCTATTGGTGCTATAGGTATTCCCTATTAGTATAAAGGATTATTATTATTTTATAATATATGTATTAATTTATAATTTAATCGATATTATTTGTTATCGTTCATTTATATTGCCTTTCTATTTTAATCTTAATTTAATCAATCGTTTATGTTTGTTTTTTGAAATCAATATATAAGAATTAATTGTAGTGTTACTAAATTATCTTATATTTAATTAGTATGTTGTTTTTTAATTTAACGTGATAAAGATATTAGTTATGATTTATAAAATTCTATTATAGGCATAAAAAAAGAAGCATTAATTTTATAAATTTATTAATGTGCTGTTATTTTCGCCTTTAAAGGTAAGTGAAAATGGAGCTATAACTACAATTTGTCGAAAGCAAAACATGATATCAGCATAGGTCTTTGGAATTATTACCGTGAAATTCGACGTAAATAATCTAATGACGATTAACGGGATGTATATGTATGAAGAGTGGTTTTTCATGTATGAAGAAGTATAAATATAGTGCGATATTTATTATTCAATATCGCACTATGTTAGTCGTGATGCGGTTTAAATGAAGCCAAGCAGTCGTGCTTTTAGAAAGGCAGCTAACGTTTTATTATCTTGAATTTGATTATCTATAATTTTTTGTTCTATTTCAGCAACAGAAAAAGTAACTACATCCATGATTTCGTCATCATCAAGTTCACCTTGAGTAGGGGTGAGTTCTTTAACAACATACAGATACTGAATCTCGTCACAAAACCCAGGCACTGGTAATAGTTCGCCTAAGGCATGCCATTGTTTTGCTGCAAGGTTAGTTTCTTCTGCTAATTCCCGTTGGGCAGAGATTAAAATATCTTCATTTGGTTCAATCGTACCTGCTGGAAACTCAAGTAACCATTGTTTTACCGCGGGGCGATATTGATGAACCATCACCAGATTACCATCACTATCAATAGGAATAATAATAACAGCACCAGGGTGAATTAGCGTTGTAAAAGCGATCTCTCTGCCATCAGGTAAAAGATGTGGTTGCTCTTCAATACTGAAACATTTCCATTGGTAATGGGTGATTATCGTCATAATTATTCTCTATTCATTAGTCGCGATTTGATTATAACCCCAACGTTTTGCACGCATCAATGCGCTTTCTGCTTTGATATAGTCATAACTAAAGTCTTGATATTCAACATTAGTAATGCCAATACTGACGGTGATATTAATCTGATGCCCAGTCGTTAGCTCTAATACCCATTGGCCTATTTCATCTCGAATATTAACGGCAAATTGCTCGGCTCTTTGAATATCAGCATCAGGAATAATGATACAAAACTCTTGGCTACTCAAACGGGCGATGTGCATGTTTTCAGTACACATTTCACGAAGACATTTTGCCAGCATCATTAAGGTTTTATCTCCTGCATCAAGCCCGAAACGGTCGTTAACATCTCTAAATTTATCAATATTAATTAATAGCATTGATATATCACGGCGATAACGCTTACAGCGAGATGATTCATTTTGATAAAGAGGTAATAGTCCTTCACGGTTTAGTAACCCGGTTAGGAAATCATTAGTTGTGGTTCTTTTTACTTGTTGAATCGCATCATAACGGTGGCGAGATAATAAAAAAGCCATCACAAAGATAATAGAATAAGCACAAATATTTTGCAGTGCTGATGAAATCTGCATTTGTTTATTGGCTATTTCTGACACACTGAGCACAATATATAACATGCCAAAAATACTGCTATACCAAGTAGCAGTTCTGATTTGCAAAGCAAAAAAGCTCAATAGTGGAATGGTCAAGCCAATGGTATTACTGATGTGGCGCGCACCCGTAAAATAAAAACCACTCGAACAAACAAGTGTGGTTGCGATTAAAAAGATCCAAAAAAGAATAGTTGCCGAAAAGAGGGTTCGATTTAATGCTGCAAGGGTGTAACACAATATCATGCCTAATATTCCAACAAGCGTGAAATAGTGTCCTTGTTGAGAAACCAAATAAGTAAAAGCAATAATTGCGCAGATAGCGCCAGAAAAAGGGAATAGCAATGAGAGCTGTTTTTTTAATGTTTTCTCGCTCAGTTCAATATAAGCAAAATTTGTTGCTTGAAGTTGAGTACTTTTAATCAGTGTAGCCATGATATGGAACAGACCTTTATAACATTACAAAAGTGAATGCAATACATAATGTATTATTGTGCAGAGCATATCAGTATTGTGATTGATGTCTAATTATTTTTTTAATTTAATGTAAGTTAATATATTAAAAGGGTTATTTTCATTGTTATCATTTTTTTGAGTTGATTAGTTTACTATCGATGCATTAATCATAGTTATGGTGCTTACTGTAAATACCTATCGCCTATAAAGTGGTTGAATTTTAGGTTAAATGATTAAAAATGAGATCTTTATTCATGAATATTTATTTGTAATTGGTATATTTGTGCGTACTAGATAATGATTAGGAGCGACAATGTTTCCAGAGTATAGAAGCTTAATTTCATCGCTAAAAGGGCATGATGCTCACTTTGATCGACTATTTAAAAAGCATAATGAATTAGATGATAAAATTAATGAAATGGCATCTTCTAATGGCTTTGATGGGACTCTTATCGAGCAATTAAAGAAAGAAAAGCTATTGTTGAAAGATGAAATATTCGTTTATCTCCAACAAAAACAACAATAAATTTATTAAAAAGAGAAGCTTAAACTTCTCTTTTTATTTTTTGAGTCATAAGCGTTATTGCGTTGATAGAAAAGTGTCTATCAAATCAGCAGTAACTGTCGGCTGCTCATTAGTAATACCATGTGCTGTTTTCGGTAATACTACAATGGGTGCTTGAATGTATTGGCTCAGTTTTATACCGCTCTTTAGTGGGAAAATTTGGTCGTTTTCTCCCCAAATGAGTAAGGTTTGCGGTAACTTTTTAGGATCATATTGCTGAATGCGATCTCTATCATTAAGTAATGTTTGAATTAATTGAGTTCGCTGTGGTTTCCACTGCGAAAAATAATCAAGGTAGATTTGATTAGCAATAAAATCAGGGATGATCTTTTTTTCAATAAATACATTGTCGTAAAGACGTTTAACACCATCACCATTATTAGGTACAAATAACTCTTCCGGTGATTGAGTTCCTGCACGTTTAACTAAATCAGTTAAATCTTGGTCATTAAATAAAGGGCCAGGGCTTGCAATGATAACGGCTTTATTTATGCGTTCAGGTGTTAGCATCATGTCATAAGTAATAAAACCACCGTAAGATATTCCTACTACATCAATATTATTTAACTTTAATTTATCAACTAATTGCCAAATTGCATTTGTTTGAGTGGCTAGCTGGGGAGAGCTATTACTATAAGACTCACCAAACCACAGTAAATCTGGAGCAATAACATGGTATTTTTTACTTAGTTGCAGCATTTCTGCTTTCCACGTAGCTGCGGCGGTACCACCAAAACCATGTAAAAGCAGTAACGGCTGACCTTGGCCGCCTTCCCAATATGTTAATTTGCCACCTTGCTGGAGTGTCATCTGATGTTTACTGAAGCCTTCTTTTTTTAATGTTGATTGATCATGTTCAGTTTTCCAACGTACTACTTCGCAGCCAGTTGCGACGAAACTTAGTGATAATAGAAGAATAAGAGAATGCAGAAATCGTTTCATTGGTTACTCGAATAGTTTAAAAAATAAATTATACACTGTTTTATTTTGTCATGATAAATATATTATCAACGCTAACCTTAAAATAAATTTGTGAGCTGTATTTGTTTTTTTGGTAAAGATTCTGTCAGAATTGAAGGTTGACTGGATTAGTGCGGTTGCTAAATAAAACAATCGATAGCATAATCTTTTTCTATAATAAATTTTTATACAATATCGTGTTATTGCCATACGGATATGTATTAATATTTAGACTGAAACTACGTATTAACGACTAGGAGACACCATGCGTGTATTAGTTACTGGTGGCATGGGCTACATTGGTAGTCATACTTGTGTACAAATGATTGAAGCGGGTATGACCCCTGTTATTGTTGACAATTTGTACAATAGTAAAGAAACAGTATTAGGACGCATTCATAGTCTAACGGGTGTGACACCAGCATTCTATAAAGGTGACATTCGTGACCGTGAATTTTTAGATGGTGTATTTGCTGAAAATGATATCGATGCTGTGATCCATTTTGCAGGATTGAAAGCAGTAGGCGAATCAGTAGAAAAGCCACTTGCGTATTACGATAATAACGTTAGTGGTACATTAGTACTTGTTGAAGCGATGCGTGCTGCAGGTGTAAATGCGATCATCTTTAGTTCATCAGCAACTGTTTATGGTGATCCTGCATCAGTGCCAATCACTGAAGATTTCCCAACCAGTGCAACTAACCCATATGGCCGTAGTAAGCTAATGGTAGAAGAGTGTCTTGCCGATATTCAACACGCATACCCTGAAATGAGCGTAACATTACTGCGTTACTTTAACCCAGTAGGTTCACATAAATCAGGCACTATGGGCGAAGATCCACAAGGTATTCCTAACAACCTAATGCCATTTATTTCTCAAGTCGCTGTTGGCCGTCGTGAGTTCTTATCTGTTTTCGGTGATGACTACCCAACAGTTGATGGTACAGGTGTACGTGATTACATTCACGTGGTTGATCTTGCAGATGGTCACCTTGCAGCATTAACACATAAAGGCCGTGAAGCGGGTTTACACATTTACAACCTAGGTACTGGTAACGGTAATAGTGTATTGCAAATGGCAAAAGCATTTGAAGTCGCTTCAGGTGTTGAAATCCCTTACAAAATAGCGCCACGTCGTGCGGGTGATATTGCAGAATGTTGGGCTGATCCAGCAAAAGCAAAAGCAGAACTTAACTGGGAAGCTAAATTGACTCTAGATGACATGACACAAGATACATGGCGTTGGCAGTCAACTAACCCTGATGGTTACCCTGACGCAGAGTAATATTTAGTCATATAAATATTCTATTATAGAAAACCCAACATAAGTGCTGGGTTTTTTTATATGCTGAAACCTAGTGAAGAAATTACATATTAATGCTTTTTCTCAGAGGTAATTAACACACTATCTTGGGTTTGATACGTTTTAGCAATAAAGAAAATGGTTAAACTAAATATTGCCCCAAGTGTATCGGCTAACATGTCTTTTTGAGCGTCCCAAATATCGCCTTGAGATCCTAAAAATTCAATCCCTGCTTCACCACCAGCACTTGCTGCATACCACCATTCGACGATTTCATAAGCTGCCGCTGTTGCCATTATGGCAAATAAACCAAATAACGCTGCAATAATAGGTTTGCAATGTCCTTTGCGGACTAAGAATTCAGCAATAGGAAAGGCATAAAAGCCAATCGAAAAATGGGCAAATCGGTCAAAGTGGTTACGGTTAGAATCTAATAAATGGTTAACCCAGTCAAAAGGGACGTTAGCAAAAGTATAATGAGCACCAATATTATGTAATATCAACCATATAGCCATTAACGTATAAGCAAGATTACTAAACACAAAATAACGATAACTGAAGACTAAAAATAAGAACACCATCATAAGAGGAATGGCTTCTGCTATCCATACAGCACGAAAAGCGGGGTTGATCCCTAACGCAATAAAGAAGATGCTATAGCATAATGCTAACCATTTAGGGTATTTGTTCTCAATCATTTCAATTCCTTATAATAAACAATTGGATTTAAGAGTAACGTTTTTACAGCATATGTGGCAACAAAGATTATCAATTTGATAACCTTAATGTGATGACTTATTTTAGGTTTTTTAAAATTGGTTTGTGTTATAATTTCCAGCTAATGTTTTCACAATATTGTGATATACATCATATTTGACAGTACACACTCATAGATTGAGTTGTTTTTACCGGAGCATCATTTTGCATTTTAAAGATCTTGGCTTAGACCCACGCCTACTAAAGAAACTAAATCATTTGGCGTTTGATCGAGCAACCGAAATTCAACAAACGGCAGTCCCTGTTGCTATTGCAGGCAAGGATATTTTAGCGTCGTCGAAAACGGGTTCCGGTAAAACTCTGGCATTTTTATTACCAGCGATGCAACGTATGTATCGTAGTAAGCCATTTACTCGTCGTGATCCACGTGTTTTGATTTTGACACCAACGCGTGAGCTAGCGAAACAAATTTTTGCACAATTACGTACGCTTAATGCAGGTACGCCGTATGATGGTACTTTGATTGTTGGTGGTGAAAACTTTAACGACCAAGTAAAAGCATTACGTAATGACCCAATGTTTGTGGTTGCAACGCCTGGTCGTTTTGCCGATCACCTAGAGCACCGTAGTACACATCTTGATGGCTTAGAAATGCTGATTCTTGATGAAGCTGACCGTATGCTAGATCTGGGTTTTGAACCTCAACTACGTCGTATTAACGAAGCTGCAAATCATCGTCGTCGTCAAACATTAATGTTCTCTGCAACGATGGATCATGTAGATGTGCTTGATATGGCTTCTGAAATGCTAGATAACCCTAAGCGTATTTCAATTGGTCACTCAGCAGAAGAGCATACTGATATTACGCAACGTTTTATTCTTTGTGATCACTTAGATCATAAACAAGCATTGCTAGATAAAGTGCTTGAGGTTGAAAATTACAATCAAGTTATTATCTTTACAGCAACACGTGCTGATACCGATCGTTTAACTGCTGAATTGAACGAGCGTAAGCTTAAAGCGGTTGCACTAAGTGGTAACTTAAATCAAACCCAACGTAATAGCATCATGAGTCAGTTTGAGCGTAACTGCCATAAGATTCTGGTAACAACAGATATTGCATCACGTGGTCTTGATATTGATAGCGTATCATTAGTCATTAACTTTGATATGCCAAAACATGCTGAAGAATATGTTCACCGTGTGGGTCGTACTGGTCGTGCAGGTAATAAGGGTGATGCAGTGTCACTTGTTGGACCTAAAGACTGGAAGAGCTTTAAAGCGGTGGAAGCATTCTTAAAACAAAAGATTGAGTTCACCACAATTGAAGGCTTAGTTGGTAAGTTTAAAGGCCTTAAACCAGCACCGAAGAAGAAGTTTGTTAAGAAAACAACAACTAACACGACTGCTGCAGCAAAACAAACTCACGCACCAAAAGCGAAAAAGAGAGTTGATAAGCGTTTTTACGAAAACCAAGCAGTGGGTAATGATGTCTTTATCCCTAAGAAAAAACGTAATACAGATGTTAGTCAAGACGACCAATAATCATAACTGTATATATGATTACGTAACTTGCTCTTCGTTGTAGTAAGACATAAAAAACCAGACCTAGCGTCTGGTTTTTTGTTATGCGTCTAAGTTAATTCGCAACAGTATTAACGACCGCAGTGCAATTAACGCAATTGGTAAACTTGACCTTCTTTATCAGCTTTAACAGCAGCAAAGCTTAATACAAATGGGCCTTGTGCTTGAACCGTTGCTGGTAATGTTTGAATTGCTTGTTTTGCTTCTTCACGGGTTGCGAAATTACCGTAAGTAACCGCATACCAGTTACGACCTAATGCGTGTTTCCAGTTAACCCAAATTGGTTGATTGCCAGTAATTGGCTGAAGATAACCACGCAGGTTACGCTCTTCACTTAATGCCAAAATCTGTACGGTAAAATGCGAAGGGTTAATGTCACCAAATGCTTGATCGTTTGTCATTGATTCTTCATCCGCAAGATGCGCATTGTCATTATCAATGTAGTCACTATCAACAACCGGTTCACTGGTTACTGTCGTTTCTGGGGCAACAGTTTCAGCTGGCTGTTGTTGCTGTTGTTGACATTGAAGGTTTTCATTATCAAGTTTAGATGGTAGTAGGTAACCTGTATCACAAGGGCTGTTAGATGACGCACAACCAGATAATGCAAATAGACCCAAGACAACTGCTGCCTTTAGCGTACGAGATGCCATTGTTTTCTCCGAAGAATATTTAATGATTCATAAATGTGATATTGGTATCCATCATTTTTGTGATGTAAATATCATCATTAATAAATGCCTTTATACTTGGGGTGTATTGTAGCTAAAAACGGCAAAATATTGACATGAAAATTACACATTTATGATTAACTGGACGCTTTTTAAGCAAGTGCATTATGCTAAATGAGAATACGTTATATTGCCTTAATAATTAATAGCGTCATATCGTTATATAGCTTTTTACTCTTTCATAGAGGTAAACAGTATTTTTTAAACTATCGAACATTGGTTAACATATTAATAACAAGTAAGGTTTGATATGGATGATAATTATGAAAGCGTGGTTACTCAGGGTTAATGATCGTCAACGACGTATTGTCGCAACAGTGATGGCAATGTTATTGATTGGAGTATCATTAGTGACAACTGGGATCACTAGTGCATTATGTGATTTAAGCGCCTTTGCTATTTTAGCCGTTGTGTTGTGGTTGAAAATGAGTGAGCAACGAGTAAAAAACAACCATTATGAAGTGTTAACTGCCTCTAAAAAAGTCGTTATTGAACCATAACATCTGTTGATTCCTATCGAGGATGAAGTAGCTCATATTGGAATAGCCAATCAAAATAGACACATTATCATTACAATTAGTGTAACTTGGTGAAACATAAATATAATTAGTTGTTTATATTACTATTTTTATTGATATATATTTTAATAAAGTGTGATTGGGTGCTAATTATTGCTTCTATATAAACTTTATTATCAGCACGAATTTTTACTGAATATAACTCAGTAATATAAGCGCTGTTATTAGGGAGTATAGATGTGTTTATTGTAGAATTTTTGATTGTACTTGTGTGTATATTAGTCGGTGCTCGAATCGGTGGTATTGGTTTGGGTGTTATGGGTGGTATTGGTCTTGCCATTTTAAGCTTCATCTTTGGTTTGCAACCAACTAGCCCACCCATTGATGTAATGTTAATGATCATGGCGGTTGTAGCAGCAGCAGCAGCAATGCAAGCGGCTGGTGGTCTTGAATATCTAATTAAAATTGCTTCAAATATTCTTCGTAAAAATCCTCGTCATATTACCTTTATTGCACCGTTAGTAACCTACATGTTTACTTTCTTAGCAGGTACAGGTCATGTTGCTTACTCTGTGTTGCCTGTTATTGCAGAAGTTAGCCGTCGTAGTGGTATTCGTCCTGAGCGCCCACTAGGGATGGCTGTTATTGCCTCTCAGTTTGCAATTGTAGCCAGTCCTATTGCAGCAGCTGTTGTAGCACTCGTTGCATTTCTTGAACCACAAGGCATTACGTTAGCTGATGTATTAATGGTGACTATCCCTGGTACATTCTGTGGTTTAGCACTTGCGTGTGTTGTGGTAAATAAAATCGGTAAAGATCTTAAAGATGATCCAGAATACCAACGTCGCATGCAAGATCCTGCTTTCCGTCAGGAAATGGAACAAGAAATTAAAGTTGAAGAGATCGTTATTAAGCCAGAAGCAAAGAAAGCGGTTGGTTTATTCCTATTTGGTGCATTAGCGGTTGTTATCATGGGGGCATTTCCAGCACTGCGCCCTAACTTCAATGGATCAGCCATGGGTATGGCACACACGATCGAGATCGTGATGCTAGCGATTGCCGCATTGATCATTTTGATCTGTAAGCCAGATGGTAATGCGATCACTCAGGGATCTGTTTTCCACGCGGGTATGCGTGCGATTGTTGCGATCTTTGGTATCGCATGGCTAGGTGATACGTTTATTGCTGGTCACAGTGAAATGGTAAAAGACGCGGTATCTGGTTTAGTTGAAGTGGCGCCATGGACATTTGCATTTGCATTATTTGCGCTATCAGTAATGGTAAACAGCCAAGGTGCAACAACAGCAGTACTTGTACCTGTAGGTATCACATTAGGTCTACCACCAGAAGTTATCATTGCAACCTTCGTTGCTGTTAACGGTTACTTCTTTATTCCTAACTACGGTCCAATCATCGCTTCGATTGATTTTGACCGTACAGGTACAACGAAGATCGGTAGTTACATCTTTAACCATAGCTTTATGATCCCTGGTTTATTAAGCATGGTATTCAGTATTGTGTTTGGCTTCATTTTTGCTGGATTTGTTCTTTAAATCAGGCGCTGAGATAAAACAGTAACAAATAATTGTTAATAATCTGATTTATAGGTATAAAACCTCTATTGCTTTCAATAAATATTGGAAGAATAGAGGTTTTTTTTTGATTACGAAAAACGGTATATTTATTGATTTAAGTAAATAGTCTTGCCTTCTTTGATGGTTTCGACAATCTTAATATCTTTGATTTTTGTGGGCTCAATGGTGAGAGGGTTATTATCGAGGATTACCATATCTGCAAGTTTTCCTACCTCAAGCGAGCCCTTGTTCATCTCTTCGTTATACTGTTCTGCAGCCCAAATAGTCATCGCTTTTAAGCCTTCAAGTGGTGTGATTTGCTGTGTTTCACCGATAACTTGATTGCTTCGTGATAACCGATTTACAGCAGATGAAAGCATCATCATTTGATCTAAAGGTGCAACAACAAAATCAGTATGATTGGTTGGGTGAAGGCCGATATCAATAGCATCTCGCATTGGACTTATATAGTCAGTCTGTTTTTTGCCACGATTTTTAAGATGAGCGTCTGCAAAATAGTAAGTATGTAGGGTATAGAAAGAAGGGCGGATCTTATATTGTTTAAATTTACTCAATTGATCTTTACGCGCAAATTGCGCATGGATCATCGTAATGTCACGATCTTTAGTCAGATCATCCTTGGCTACTGATTGGTGTGCTTCAAAAAAGGCATCAATCGCACCATCACCGTTAGCATGTAAATTTAAAGGCACATTTAAGTCATAGACTTTTTTAACCATTTTATTAATTGTGTCTTGTGGAAAGGTCAATTCACCCATCCAATTTTTTTCTCCTGCAGGGCCTCCGGCTAAATATGGAGTGGTAAATCGTGCTGTTCGCCCTTGAGGTGAACCATCAACGGTAACTTTAACGCCACCCACTTTAAGGCGATTGTTATATTGCAGCCATTTATCAACGGGGTACTTAGCTAAAATTGCATCCACATCGGTTATAAAGGGATAAACGATAACATCAATTATATTGGCGTTAGCATCAGATGCACGTTTGATGGTTTCAAACTGATTTAAATGGGTTGCGCCTTCATGAGCGGTGGTAATACCATTTTGAGCATACAATTTTTGGCCTGCTTTAGTGGCTTCAATTTCCTCTTCTGGCGTCATCACTTCTGCTTGTGCAAGCACAGGAAGATACGCTGTTTCCATGATTAACCCAAATGGCTCATTGGTGCCTTCTTTACGTACGATAACGCCACCAGCAGGTGTTTCGGTTTGATCACTATAACCGTATTTTTTTAAAGCAAGACTGTTCATTACTGTACCATGCATAGAGACATGGTCGATACGTACAGGGTTATCAGGAAAAACTTTATCGATATCGTCACGATTAAGTAAGCGACCATTTGGCATCACGGTATCATCATAACCATAAGCAATAATCAATTCGCCCTTAGGGATCTTATGCTCGTCAGCATATTGCTTAATTGTTGCAAGAATACTATCAACATCTTTACCTGTTCCTGATGGTGGGGCATAGACTTGTGCTTGATCAGCAACCTGTAATGAGTTGAAATAATGGCTATGAGCATCAATAAAGCCGGGTAATAAACTTTTACCTTCTAAGTCGATGAGCTTAGTTTGCTGTGATTTAAATGTGTTGTTAATCGTACTGGTATCACCTACTGCAATGATTTTTCCATCTTTAATTGCGATAGCTTGCACAGAGGGTTGAGCATCGTTCATAGTAATAATATTACCGCCACTATAAATAGTATCAGCACTCACCGCCGGTTCTTTGGCATGACAATTCATCGCTAATAATGACGAGATTAAAGCTGACATCAGTTTCAATTGTGAAGTTTTCATTGATTACATCCGTGTTAAGAAAATAAAAATACCGCTAACTACTACATACATTGATAGCATAAAACGATGAAAATGCTTAAATTTATCAAGGAAAGCATACAAATGAGGATTAATAACTGCAGTAATGATAGATTTGTGATATGAGGGATACAAAAAAGCCAGACACTATATCTGGCTTAAAAGCGTGTTATGAGTCTAACTTTCGTTGATTAAAGAAATAATTCGATATAGGTTAATGAAGCAGCACCAATCGCTAACCAAAGTACAACTCCTAATAATAATGGCTTGTGTCCAGCATTACGCAATTTACTCACCGTAATACCTGAACCAATTAAGAATAGACACACGACTAATAAACGCTTTGATGCATCAAAAATTAGCATATAGGTGGAGTGAAACTGTGGTACAAAATGGGCCACTAAAATAGCAAGGCAATAAAAGACAATGAAATAAGGAATGCCAATTTTCTTACTGTCGCCTTTAAACATTAACGCACTGCCAAACGCGACAGGAATGATCCATAGTGCGCGAGCAAGCTTAAGTGTTGTTGCCGTTTTTAATGCTTCATCGCCATATGATCCCGCAGCACCAACAACGGATGAGGTATCGTGGATTGCAATCGCAGCCCAAGTACCAAATGCATGTTGGCTCATCTCTAATAAATGACCAATGGCAGGGAAAAGGAATAGCGCAGCAGCATTAAGTACAAATACCGTTGCTAAAGCCAATGATGTTTGATCATCGCGCGCATTAATCGCTGGCGATACTGCGGCAATGGCACTACCACCACAAATAGCCGTTCCAGCTGCGATTAAATGACCCGTTTTTTTATCAAGTTTTAGAAAATGGGTTGCGAGCCAGCCTAAAAACAAGGTAAAGAAGATCGAAGATATAATCAGTCCAAGTCCTTGACGGCTAGCTTCAATTGCTTCATTTAAATTAATCCCAAACCCTAAACCAATAATGGAGTATGACAAAAGTTTTTTGGTCAAGGCTGCAAGATTAAATTGTGTTGGTACTAAACCAAAACTGGCTAAAGTAAAACCAAGGATTAATGCAATGGGTGAACTAATGAACGGTGCTAAACATATCACTGCAGTAATTATAAAAACAAAATCTACAGGTCTAATCTTTTGATTTAAGGTCATTTTTATGGTTAAAGTCGGTTTATTTATCAGATCTTAAATTATACGCATGTCATTCTATTTAGGTGAGTTAAATATATTTAAACGAGGGTTAAGAGTAACTTAATATATAGCTACTATTTGTAAGGATATTATTTTTTTCTCCAACCGCCATCACTGTCTTGATAGTAATTGCCTGTTTGGGTTTTTTCTATTGCTTTCAAATAAGCACGCTGTTTTACGTCAATGAGAGATAAATCATGAGACTGACTAATTGCATTATAGGTATTTTGACGATGGTTATTAACCGTCTTTATTAATTGAGAAACATCAGCGCGATGGGTTGCATTAATTACAGCAATAAAACCATTATTAGCCTCGCCAACCAGTCCTTGTTGCTTCGCTTGCTGTAAATTAAGTGCCAAAGCTGAATGTGAAAAAAAAGCCAGCAAACAACAGCTAAAGATGATTGGTTTCATGGTGGATTACCTTACTAAAAGAAAAGTGGGAAATTAAAATGTCTCTTTATTATCAAAAAGTTGTTCTATTTCTTTGTCTACTTTTATTTTAATTTCATGCTCAATCTTAACGTTAAGATTAACTTCAATGGGTTTATCCGATGTCGCGACTTGTATTGTCGGTGTACAGCCATTGAGTAATAGCATCGTAATCATGAGTGCTATGCCATAGAGCGTAGATAGGAGCAATGTTTTTTGCAAACTATTCATGGTGATAACCTTTTACGTACTAGTGCTGATTGAAATGGTCACTGATTTTTTGTTCGATATCAGAAGCATTGATCATGTTAATTGTTTTAATGAGTTCCAAAATATTATCTTCAACCGCTAAATTGATGTTGATCGGCCGACCATACTGAAAATCAGGGTTATAGCCTTTAAAATGAGATTGCGTGTCTAACACACCCTCTCTAGCGTAGTTAACTTTAATAGCGAGAGTACGATAATGATAATTTTTAAGGATTTCACTTACCATTAACGGACTATGGTGGCCGGCAGCTTTGACTTTATTATCAATGATCGAGCCATCAAGATAACGTAATACTCCACCTGGATGGCGAGATTGAAGTACGCCTGCATGGATCTCAGGTTTACCATCAATAAACGATATTGGAATAGTGCCATCAAGGATCCCCGTAAACTCGATGCCATCATGATCAATACTATCGGTTACTTTTTCAATATTGAGTCCAAATACTGTAATAGGGATCGTACTTAAATGACGGCTGTTAGTGCGCTTGATACCATGGGCACTGATACTACCGCCAAATAAATTGGCTGAAATTCGATGTAGGGTATATTGATCTGTTTGTGTATCAAAATCGATAATTAAACTGGGTTTTGTTAATGAAACACCAAGACTAAGTTGTTGAGCAAATAAAGCCATTGGACGCAGGCTACGAATCCCCTTTGGGGAAAAAGCAGTATATAGGCTGCTATTAAGTTGGGTTATTTTAATACCACGATAGTAACCAGAAAGTTGGTTGGTGGCGATGTTAGCTGTGCCTGTTAATTGATTATTACGATCAATAACAAATGATGCGCTGGTGGTAATACTACCGTCTGTAATATCAATCGGTAATGATAACGCCGGAAAATAATAATTCTTTAAGCTATTTTCTTTCGTAAAAGAGATCGTTCGGCGGTGTAGTTTAACTGTTGTCTTCTTAGTAATTAAATCCGTATTAACATCAACTTGCGCTAATATATCGTCATAAGGATTGGCTAAGGTTGTTTTAACGTTAAGCGCGTTATCAGCTAATAGAAAATGGCCATGAAGATACGTTGGCGGTAGCACTTGCTGACGGTTACGTTGAGCTGCTGCCATTGTTATTTTGAAATCACTACTGAGAGTCAGTGGCTGTGATTGCGTTTTTTGGGTGTTAAATACAAACGCATGGCGTAATAAGAATTTACTGACCTTCACATTTAATTGGGTTTTATAGTCTGCAGCTTGAGATTTTTTTGTCGTTTGGTGACGAGCATATAATTGAGCACTTAATTGCGCTTGAGTATTTTTCGGCTGATAAAGTGTTAATGCGAGTTGATCATGTTGTTTTTCAAAAATACCGATTAATTGTTTTAAACTGAAATCAATATTCTTACTACTGCTATTTGCTAAGGTTGGAATACCTGCGAAAGTTAGTTTTTTAGCTTGTAAACGTGTCTGTTGAAGTTGGGAAACTAAATAGTTATTAGCCCATGTTGCTTTTACCTTTGAATTAAATACTACATCATCAATTTTACTGTCAATAATCGGCTCTAGGCTATTAATACTAGCACTGATGTTGGCATCGATATGGCATTGTAAGTTAGGGTACAAGCAGTTGAGATCATCAATAAAGAAATGTAATGCCGACTTTGTTTTAGCGTTTTTAAAGCTAATGGTTTCGTTTTTATCGCTTAATGCTACGCGGAATAAATCATTGTTATAATTGACCTTAAAGTTAATTTTACCATCACTATTCATTTGAATATTAGCAACATGTTTGGGTTGGTTTTGGTGGCTTTCATGGTTGCGTTTAGAATGTATAAACGGCGCAGCAAAGGCATATTTGTTAAGTTCAATCGCAAAAGAAGCGGGTAATTCAATGCCAACAAGGTAGTGTGCATCAACAATTTTATTATCTATGACCATAGGTTGTGCTTTTTTAGATAAGCTGCTGACGATTTGCTTAGCATAGAAACGTAGCGGCCCATTTATTTTTGCATTCGGCACATCTTTGAGCCCTAAACGGTCAGTAAACTCTTTGGTATTTTTAAAGTTGGCATTGCAGTTTAAGTATTGTGGCAACGGTTGTTGAAAAATAATCTTAGCATCACAATTAAGGCTATTACCGTCACTGCGAGTCATGATGGTATGCACGCGCGCATCTGTCTTTGATAAATGGTGGATATTAACCTCAAGTTGATACGGATTTGGGGCTAACGCTTTTCCTCTTACAATAAAACGTGCCTTAGTTTTATTTTCTGTTGCGATATTTAGATCTTTGGCCTGTTGTTCGACTTTATGGCGCGCTTGCTCTCGGCGTTGACGTTGCTGTTTATGGTGGGCTTTTTCTGCCGCTGTTTTTGAGGGCGAGGCCTGGTTAACAACGGTCTTTGTTGTTGGTTCATCTATTGTTATCGAAGTTGTAGAAGCAGTAGAGTGAGTTGTTAGTGATGTTGCTGTTAGTGGTGTCTCTAAAATCACTTTAGCATCAATTAATAAGTCACCGTAAGTGAATGACTTTATTTTAAATTTATTAATCGGTAACCGGGCAAGATTAGCGATGGTTTGTCCTAGATGAAACCCTTTACTATCGATATCAGTTCGATTAATAAATTCGGGTAAATATTTAGGTTGTTCTAACTTCGCTGTCTTAGCGATTAACTTCATTGTCGGTAAACTGTGTTTAAGATCAAACGCTAACGATAACTTGGTAATAATTTGCTCAGGTAGAGTGTTATTTAGAGTTTCCCATTCAGGATGCAGTGCACCAATAGTCACCGTAACAGGGGTTTGATCGCCTTGCCACCCAATAGAAAATTGGCTGTCAGTGAAGCGTAACGGGTAATGGGGTGATGGCTGATAATGTGGAAAGAATAAATTTAATCGACCTTTTTCAGAATGGCCAGAAATCACTAAATGCGGACTGTTGCTGATCGTAACATCCACCTGTTCAATAATTTGTGTTGCAGCGGGCTCTTTACCATCACTGTGTGCGGCAGAGGCTGTGACCTTACGGGCATGGGCATTAATGGCTAATGGGGAGGAAAAATCAACAAACTTAAACGTCGCATCAAAAAAATGAATATAACGCAGGAAGATATCTTGTTTCTCAAGCATTGCTGTTGCGGCTGGCGAAAGCTCGATTTCATATTTCTTGGCAAAAAGCCGATAACTGCCTTCATCAATAGGGTTATCAGGATCGACACTGTGGCGTAGAGAAAGGTTATGAAAGGTGACGTTGTAATCAAAAACGCGTAACGAAATCAGCTCTGCGCGCACGTCGCCATCATAACGGAGCCCTTTAAGCCCCGTTACTGTAATGCCATTGATACTTAGCCATATAAAACCAACAATAGGTGCGAGTAAGAGCAGCACCAATAACGATAAACCCAGCTTAGTGCGAGTACGTAACCGTGGCGGTCGAGAGTTTGCTGGTGGTGCTGGCTCAGTATTGGATGAGCAAGATTTCACTACGATAGATCACCTTTTCAGAAAATGATGTTCCAATGGTAGCAATAAGTTACTCAGTTAACTTAAATATTCACCATCAGCGGTATATTTAGACATAATAATGAGTCTATCATTGCTATGTAGCAGACAAAAATCATTCAATACTATTTGACAGTAAAATGACTAACTATGCTTTTGGTTACAAAAAATGCGGGGTTATAGTTTTTATTTTGACTGATTATTCACTTTAATGGTCTAAATAATAAAGCCAACCTTTGTGAGTCGTTGAAAATGTCTCTTGGCATGATTGCTGTCGTTGTTGTCGCTGCACCATTGAGTCATTATCAAACAAACGTTGGTAGCGAGCAGGATTACTGCCATAAACCAGGCATAAAATACGTTGGTAACGTGGTTGATTAAGCGCATGTTGCTCAATAAATGGATTGTCTTTAAGGGGTGATTGACTGAATGCATCAATACTGAATAGGTGGTTTGAGTTAATCGCTATTTGATCACCTCTATCGATATCATTAAGTAGTAAAATTGTCACAAAATTATCGACGGTATTTTCGCTGTAGCCTAATATCGGAATCGCGCGATCAAGAATATACACATGACCAATTTCATAGAGCAATGTCAATAATAGCGCATCGATTGTCGCCTGATAACGTTGTTGCTGTGTTGGGTAACGGCCACTATCTGTCACATGTTGTAAGAGTTGAGTAATATACAGGTATGGGATCTGAATCAGCTGCTGAGTCGAATTATAATAAGGCCCTCTATTACCACCAAATACAATGTCTAAGCTCGGCGCAAAAATAAAACGGGTTTGGCTCAAGTGTTTTATTGTTGGCAGTATAGATGAATGTTGCACAATATCTTGTGCTTGTTGTTGCTGTAGCGATGATGGGGTGTTAAACACAAAATTTACTGTTGCAACTGGATCTAATGCCAAACCATAGCGCCCACCTGTGGGTTGTTCTGTTCCTGCATAACTTAGGTTAAGTATTAATAAGCAGGCAAGTAGACATGCAGTACGCATCTTTATAATCACGTGATCACCTCGTTACTACTATAGATGTATCATAGTTGATAATTATAGCGGATGAGATGGAATGTAACGCTGCAAAACAATAAAAATGCACTATTAATAACTATCAACAGTGCACTGCGTGTTGTTTTATATTTAATGGTGATTGAGCACTAATAACATTTCAACCACACCATCAGCGAGCTGAACATCAATACTAAAGCCCATTTTTTGTGCCAAGGTGATCATGCCGCGATTGGTTGGCATTGTCATACCTGTTAGCCTCATTAAGCCTCGCTGGTGGGCATAATCAATCAGTTTGGTCATTAAAATCCCCCCTAAGCCACAACCTTTCATATCTGAGCGAACTAAAATAGCAAACTCAGCCTCAGTATTGTCTGCATCTGATAAAGCACGAGCAACGCCAATAATCATATCTTCATAAACTGCGACAAACGCCATTTCACGGTCGTAGTCTATCTGGGTAAACTTTGCCAAGGCTTCATGATTTAACTCACCAACATCAGAGAAGAAGCGTTTATAAAGATCTTCTTCAGAAACTTGATTAATAAATGCCTTATGAGCGGGTTCATCTTCAGGTAGGATTGGACGTAGCAAAATCAGCTTACCATCTTTTAGCTGACATGGTTGTTCATATTCTTTAGGGTAAGGACGAATGGCGAGCCGTTGTTGAATATCACCATCAAACGCTGCAATATCCATCGAGGCATCAATGATCGTGAGTTCATCACCTGAGACCAGCAGAGGGTGAATATCAAATGCACGAATTTCAGGGCAATCAATGATCATTTGCGAAATACTGACTAATAAACGGCTCAGTGCAGGAATAGATATTTGCTCTAGGCTACTACGTTGTTTGATTTTATGATGCTTTAGCGCATTGATTACCATATAACGGGCTAAGGCCATATTTAATGGCGGCAATGCTACCACGGCATCACGCTCAATATCCCAATGAATGGTTTCTTCACCAAGCATGATCACAGGCCCAAACACTGGATCATTATGGATACCAATGCGTAATTCTTGAGCGCCAGAACGATCAGCCATGCGTTGAATTAACAACCCATCAATACGTGCGCTAGGATAGTGCAAGGCCACTCGTGACAAAATTGCATCAGCAGCATTAGCGACTTCATTCGCATCACGTAGGTATAATACCACCCCATGAATTTCTGATTTATGCCGAATATCGGCTGAACGTAATTTTACTGCTACCGGATAACCGATTTGTTCAGCAATATGTACTGCCTCAGCAGCATCAGAAGCTATCCATGTTGGTAGTGTCGTAAAACCATAGCTCGTGAGTAAAGGACGTATTTCATGGGTTTCAAGGCGATGAATGTTTTGCTGCAGCAAGCGGTGTATTTCATTACGCACATAGTGGAGATCTGCGCTAATTTCACCAATAGAGACAGGGGTTTCCATTAATTGGCGTTGGTTACGGCGGTACTCAACTAAATGCATGAATGCTGAAATAGCACTTTCAGGCGTACGATAGGTGGGTAAGCGTGCTTGAGTAAAAATAGATCGTGCTTCAGCGGCTTCATTTTCACCAGACCAATTGGTCAGTACGTTTACCCGTTGGCTACGAGGATGCTGGTGGAGAGTCTCTGTGATGATTTGCGCTGTATCCGTACTATTGGCTACAGCAGAAGGGCTGTGCATGATAAGCAGTGCGTCAAAGTCATCGCTATCTAATAAAATCGTCAGTACTTGTCGATAACGGTCGGTATTAGCATCCCCCATAATATCAATCGGATTAGCCTGAGACCAATAAGCTGGTAATACAGCAGATAAGCGTTGAATGGTTTCAGCACTGAGTGTCGCTAGTTTTCCACCGCGATCAGAGAGTGCATCTACCGCCATGATCGCAGGGCCGCCTCCATTGGTCAGAATAACCAGTCGTTCTCCTCGTAAGGGAACTGAATGGGCCAGCGTTTCAACGGCGGCAAATAAGTCATGGGTTGTATGTACTCGTAACATACCTGATCGTCGAATTGCAGCATCATAAACTTCATCAAGGCCTGCTTCACCCGCTGTATGTAATAAGGCAGCTGATCGTCCTGCCAGTGTTCGGCCATTTTTTAATACCAGAATACGGCGATTTCGTGCAGCCGCCCGCGCCGCTGACATAAATTGCCGTGCATCGTTAATACTGTCGATATAAAGCAAGATAGCATCTGTTTTTGTGTCTTGGCTTAGAAAATCAAGTAACTCTGCAAAATTAATATCACATCCATCGCCTAATGAGATAAAGGTCGAAAAGCCGATCTGTTTATTTTGCGCCCAATCTAAAATAGTGGTGCACACTGCTGCTGATTGTGAAATAAACGCGATATTGCCTTTATTGGCAGCGATAGGAGAGACTGACGCATTAAGGTTAAGCCAAGGAAGAATGATGCCCATGCTATTTGGCCCAATAATACGCATATTATAACGCTTGGCATTGGTCAACATTTGCTGGTGGTAATTAACGGCGTTATTGTCAGTCGAGGCTGATATTATGCTAGCAGCAATCACAATAACCGCCTTTACGCCTTTCTTTCCGAGTTGAGTAATAATATCAGGGTTGTATTCAGCCCGTGTACAAAGAATTGCGATATCAGGCGTAATCGGTATTGCTTCTATATTGTGATAAGCAAGAATTCCTGCCACAGCAGCGTACTTAGGCGTGACAGGGATGATAGGACCATTAAAGCAACCGGATAACAGATTACGAACAACGATATAACCAATGCGTTGTGAATTATTTGATGCGCCAATGACTGCAATGCTAGTCGGTTTTAGAAGCGCTGCTATTTTACTCATAAATTTACCCTTAATCGTCGTCGTTATACTTTATCTTTAAATAGTAGAAGGGCACCTTTTTTGTAATAATAATGTGATCTAAATGAAAATTTAATGGTGCGAAATATTTCCAGAGGGTATTCGTATTCCAATAAGAAATACAATCATGATTTGAAGAGTATTATTTTATTTTGGTATTGATAATGTTAATCACATGTGTATTACTATCGATTATTATGTGAATATTTTTAGGTGAAAGATAAAAATGACCAATGATTTATACTTTATGTATCAGCCAAGGTACTACGATGGTGAAGTCTCTTCTTATGAAGCATTATTAAGAAGTGATATTAATGATTTTAATGTTGAAAAATTTGTATATTCAATAGAGCATTCTGCTGCTTTTGACTTAAATATTATTGGTAAAGTACTTCAAGATAGAAAATCTTTACACATTTGTGATGATGTATCGATATCATTAAATATATCAATAGCGAGTTTGCTTGATGATGTCTTTATTCGTAAATGTTTAAATATTTTTGAACATGAAAAAAATATTACTTTAGAATTGACAAATCATGATCAAACAGATGATTTTGACGGTATACAAAAATCTATATTATTGCTTAAAGAGCAAGGTGTAAATTTTGCTTTAGATGATTATGGTAAAGGATATTTAAATACAGATATTTTTTTATACCTCGATGTCGATTATATAAAGTTAGATAGACGTTTGATTAGAAATATTGAGCGTAATTATATTAGTTATTCAATTTTAAAATCAAAATATGACCATATCGTTAATGTTTTAGACAAAGTGGTGATTATTGAAGGTATAGAAACATTTGAACAATTTAACTTAGTTAAAGAGTTTGGTGATATGTTTTATCAAGGCTTTTATTTTTCAATGCCGATTAATATCAGTGAGATAGAAAAAACAGGACTGATTAAATATAGAGAAAAAAATGAACGTATTCAATTTTCATTGCAGCTAGATCAGGCTATATTTGATTTAAATCGCTCTCAAGAACCTAAAAATGTAAAACAAGCTATCGATAACATTAAGCGTATCGATAAATATAATATTATTGGTTTAACCTCTAATACATTTGATTTGTACTCTGAACGACATCGAATAAATAAAAATTACCGCGAAATAATCAAAAATAAAAAACATTCACATTATATGCTAGCGGCTTCGTTAGTGTGTGGCTGTGATGGTGCAGTCGTTATTCGTGATGTTGATGGTAATGTTATTTTTAATAATGATCATTTTATTCGATTTATGGGGGTAGATTTAGTTGATATGCCAATTGATCAAGTGTGCGAGCAAGTTACTGACTACCGTACGACTTTACATGTAGAGAGTGAACTGTTGCAAAGTGACTCGTGTTTTATGATGTCAGATGAGGTAATGAAAACAAAAAATGGCATGGAGTTAGTTCATGTCTATAGGCAGAAAGTGTCTCATTTTGGTCAAAACTTTGTTGTTTGCTCAGTATATGAGGCAATCGATACTATTGTGATAGATGAACTAACAAATTGTTATCAAAAGAATTATCTATCTTCTAGCTATATGAAACAGCATAAGATTTTGGTTTTTATAGATTTAGATGGATTTAAGGCGATTAATGATAATTTAGGTCATTGTGTTGGTGATGAAACCTTACGAGACTTTGCGCAAACCTTGAAAAGTATGTTGCGAGACTCTGATGTTATGGTGCGTTTTGGTGGGGATGAATTTATTATCTTATTGAATAGTCACGTTATGACAACAGTTCAACAGCGAATTGTGCAATTAAGAACAGATATTGAAGATTACTTTACTCAAAAAGAGATGAAGTTAAGTTTTTCTTATGGCGTAGCCTCTTTACAAAATGGTGTTGAGGCTGCATTAAAGCAAGCAGACAATAGAATGTACCAAGAGAAGTCATTTAGGAAAAGAAAATTGGATATAGTAAAACTTGCTTGATTTTATAAAAAAATAAATTCAGCGCTTAGATTTATTTAATTGATAAATGAGTTTTATACCAATAAAAGTATTGTAATTCCCAATGAGAATAAGTTATTAATTAATAATAAATACCATTTGGGGTTCGTGATTTTTTAGATTATTCTTTTAAAAAATACTAAAAAGAATGACCGGATGCTATCTAATTGCTATTTCCAATTTCAACCTCGATATTTTAATGGTGAAATATCGTGTTATGAGGCCTTATTAAGAACAAATGAATCTGACACTGAATATTATGTGGAAAACAATATAGATGACCATGCTAAATTTGATTTGTCTATCATTGAGTATGTTATTAAACAACGCTCTAAATTAATACACTCAGAAAAAATAAAGTTAGCGATTAATATATCTATTTCTAGCTTACTTGATGAACAATTTTTAAAAGCTTGTCTTTCAATATTTGAATATGAAGGAAATATTATTTTAGAGCTTACTCGGCATGACGTAACAAATAATGTTGAGGGTATTCAGGCATCGATTAAGCAATTGAAATCTAAAGGTGTGCAATTAGCACTTGATGATTATGGAAAAGGTTATGCTAATAGTGAATTATTTCTTCAGCTTGATATTGATTATGTTAAGTTAGATAGGAAAATCATTAAGAATATAGATCAGAGTTATATTTCTTATTCATTAGTAAAGACAACATATGAAAAGATTGCCAAAGTTCTTGGTAAAAATGTTATTGTTGAAGGCGTAGAAACCTTTGAACAATTAAATTTACTTAAACAATTTGGTTGTATGACTTATCAAGGATTCTATTTTTCAAAGCCGCTTAATATTGAACAAATAAAGCCAACCAAGAATATAATAACGATTAAGAAAAAAGAGAATAGTTCGTTATGCAATTTTCTTGATCAAGCTATTTATGAAATGAATCGAGCGCCTAATCCTAAAGCGATAAAAAAAGCGATAAAAAATATAATTAAAATAGATCGTTATAATATTATAGGTATAAGTCCTAACTTTTTTGATGTTTATAGTGAGCAACGTAGAATTAATAAAAATTATAATGAATTACTTGAACGTAAAACAAGTTCTCATTTTCTACTCGTTTCGTCATTAATGAGCACCTGTAATGCATTAGTGATCATTCGTGATTGCGACGGTAATGCAATTTATAATAATGAAAATCATATTAATTATTTAGGTGTCGATCTTGTCGATTATAGTGTAGAACAGACGCTGGAACGCTTTCCTGATTATCGTACTTGTCTTGATTTAGATAAAGAGCTTTTAAATAGTGATACTTGTTTTATTGTTTCAAATGAGACAGTTAATACAGATAGTGGTAAGCAATATTTTCACACTTATCGACAGAAAATTATCCACTTTAATCAAGCGTTTGTAATTTGTAGTGTTTATGAACAAAATGACAATATCACCGTTGATAATCTGACCGGCTGTTTTCAAAAGAGTTATCTTGAATCGACCTATGCACGTGCTTATCAAACCTTGGTTTTTATGGATTTAGATGGCTTTAAGCTTATCAATGATGCCCATGGCCATAATCGAGGCGATGACGTTTTACGGGATTTTGCAAAAAATATCAAAACTATGTTGCGAGATAGCGATGCTATGGTCCGTTTTGGCGGTGATGAGTTTGTAGTATTACTTGATAGCGTGTCAATTCGAGTTGTTAAGCAGCGGATTGAAACCATTCGCGCCAATATCGAGGCGTATTTTTGGGCGCAAGATCTGAATTTAAGTTTTTCTTATGGCATTGTCAGTATCGAAGATAATATTACGATTGCGCTCGATAAAGCCGATCAAGAAATGTATCAACAAAAATATGGACGCAAAAACCAACTACAAGAGATCATTTAACCTTTTGTAGCTGGTGGATGAAAATGGAATAGGGCGGTTATACTTGGTAGCGGCTCTTATCACCGATATCAAAATGTAGTGGCATACGCCATTTGCTATAAGCTGCAAATGCCAGCAGTGCCGCTCCTACCATCGCACACCCAATTGCGACATTCGCGACAGCAAAGACTAAGCAGAACCAAAATCCAGCCAATGCGATTGGTGTTAGTAGAAGAATTTTAACTTTAAAGCAAAAATATTCTTTAATTGAAAGTGCGCTAAAGACAAATAATGCAGCGCCTAATGCCAATGGTTGCCATAATCCAGCCATAAACCAAATAGCAGCAAATAATCCAGCCCCTTGGATTAACCAGCGAAAGCGCTTGTCATAAATATGTACTGTTGTTGACGCTAGTAAAGCCAACATAATGAGAAATGGAGTGGCGGCATCGGTTTCTGTGCCAATAACAGCCATAATAATAGCAGCAAGAGTAAATGCAGAACGATAAAGAATAACAGTCAGTTTATCGAGTAAATCAAGTTCGCATTTAATGTGTGGATCAGCCATTGAAACTCCTAGGTTAGTGATGAAAAAACATAATAAAGAATGCCCGTCATATTACTGTTAGCAAAACACTATTTATTGTGATCAAGGTAACATAAATCGTTTTCGATTGTTCTATCGTTATGAACAGTTTGATCGTAATCAAAAGCTACGGCAGACTATTGATAACTATCTGTCATTTAATTGTTTTTATGATTAGTGCATCAATATTCGGTTGCGAATAAGAGGGAATGAAATGAAAAAAATTATAGCATTGAGTCTGCTGTCTAGTTTAGTCGGCTGTGCTCAATTAATGCCGCCTAAAACACCACTGCAAACACCGATGGATACCATTAATACCACAAAAATGACGGATAATTTTTCAGAGCCAAAAGTAGTGGCTGAATTAGATGCTTCGGTTAAAACCGATCCACTTTATCAATCTATTGATTCGATCGCTGTTAGCGAACAGCAAATTGAAGCACCAGCACCAGCAGCAGCCTTAGAGCCAGAAGCCGTCGCTGTTGAACCAGCAGTTGAACCAACCGCAGTAAACAATGAAGCAGCTATTGTCACAGATGCCGCACAGTCAAATCCAGCAACAAGCATTGATAACGCGGAAGTTACGTCAGCAACCGCTGTCGAACCAGCAGTTGAAGCAACCGCAGCAAACAATGAGGCAGCTATTGTCACAGATAGCACTGATAACGCTGAAGTAGCACCAGCAGCTACACCTTCAGAACCAGCCGCTGTCGAACCAACCGCAGCAATGACTGAGCCTGTATCAGAAGCGACACCAGAAACTACAGTAGTCGAAGAAGCACCTCAAACCAATGAAGATGGTTACAAAACCGTTGATATGCATGGTTATAGCATTCAAATTACAACCTCAAGAGATGAACCTTCGTTAGTAGCATTGTTATCTTTATTAGAAAGTCAGCAGCCAGCATGGGTTAATAAGAAAATGTTAACTGGCAGCCAAGTTTATACATTATTACTTGGTCATTATGCTGACTATGATCAAGCCAAAGCTGCTTTAATAGCATTACCTCAAGCGGTACAAAACAATGGTGCATTTGTGCGTAACTTTTACGATATTGAACATACAGGTTCACCACAACTGAAACAGTTACAGTAATTCAGTGTTTAACAGTATATAAACGGTGCTTTTATCACCATTTGCAGCATAAACTTGGTGTGATTTAAAAATAATTCACGATATGATGAGGTTGAGGCTACATTCAACTGGCTTTTTTGATTACTATAATCAACAGTGAATGCCTTGCTTTTATTGGCCTTGGTAGTCTCCAAGGTCTTTGTGATCTGCATTGTATTGTGTTTGGTATAATTAAGGAACGATAATGAGTTCTATCCACGTTTTATTATTATGCGGTGGCGGTAGCGCTGAGCATGAAGTTTCTCTAGTGTCTGCAAACTTTATTGAACAGCAATTAAAAGCGATTGATGGCGTTAGCTATACACGTGTAGAAATGACAAAAAATGAGGGCTGGTTAGATTCAAACCAACATCCTTGCGAATTGAATTTGGATAAAACACTCTCTGTTGCCGGTGGGCAACGCATCACAATTGATTACGTGATCCCTTGTGTGCATGGATTTCCCGGCGAAACAGGAGACTTGCAATCACTGTTTGATCTAGCAGGTTTGCCTTATTTAGGCTGTGGTGCTGAAGCGAGTACAAATTGCTTTAATAAAATTACCACTAAGTTATGGTTTGATGCGTTAAATATTCCTAATACTCCTTATGTGTTTTTGAGTGAGAATACAGAAGATGCTCACCAACAAGCTCAAGCCGCATTGATTAAATGGGGTAAGGTGTTTGTTAAAGCGGCATGTCAGGGCTCATCTGTCGGTTGTTACAGTGTAGCGGACACCGAGCAACTACGCGTTGCGGTTAATAATGCGTTTGGGTATTCAAACCAAGTCTTAATTGAAAAGACCATTAAGCCACGTGAGCTTGAGGTTGCGGCGTATCAATTTGGTGATCAGTTAATTATCACTAAGCCCGGTGAAGTGTCATGTCCAGATGATAAGTTTTATAGCTATGAAGAAAAATATAGCACTGATAGCTTATCAACCACGCAAGTTGAAGCAAACAATCTAACACCAGAGCAAATCGAAGCCATTCAGGATTATGCGCGTAAAGCGTTTGAGCAAATGAAACTTAAAGATTTGTCTCGCATTGATTTCTTCTTAAGCGAAGATGATGAAATTTTGCTAAATGAAATCAATACATTCCCGGGAATGACACCGATTTCAATGTTCCCTAAAATGCTAGAGAACTACGGCCATAGCTTTACGGATTTTATTGAATTAGCGATTAAAAACGCAGTCAAGTAAATCACATAAGCCAATGATAATTAAGCCAACCATAGCGGTTGGCTTTTTTGTTGCTGCTGTTTTATTTATTATTTTTATCGGCAAATTTCTTTAGAGTGTTATCTCGTTTAGCTCGTTGACCAATATATTGGGCTGGCATAGCAGGGCTGCGCCATCGACCTTGATGTTGAATTTGATGAATAGACAGCCCAGCATCGGCTAAATCTTGACTGGCACCGACTCGTGGTGATTGACCTGAGAATATGACATCAGCGGGAAGTTCTAACTCTTGGCTGGCACGCCTAAAAATACGATAAATAGAAGAATGATCGAGAGGGTTGTCGCCAATATTATTGTGTCTATCTATACGACGAAACACGAATCCACTATCAATCATTGATAATGTTAGCCATCGATTAACTGCACTAGACGCTACCTCACTGAGTCCGACTAAATTATCGTTAATACACAGGGTGATAAGACCATCTTGTGCAATATCAATATCATTAATAGTTAATGCGGTGACTTCTGAGCGTTTTAACATTCCTTCAAAGGTCATCGCCCAAATTGCCATATCGCGTACATCTTTAGCTTTAGTTGAGCGCATAAATGATTCAAGAAGATCATGTAAGTGATTATCACGAAAGCCATGAGCATTAGTATAATCATCATGCTTATCAAGACGTTGTTTGTGCATCGCAAGTTTTATTTCATTACTTAAACATGGATTAGGCAGAGCATGACAGCGATGAACCAAGCTAATAGTGACAATGTAACGTTTAAGGCTAGCCAATTTGCGGGTTTGGGCCATTTTTTCAATATAACGGTGAACAATTTCCGCAGATGCGGGTAATGGTAATGCATTATGCTGCGCACAAAAGACTAAAAAGTTATTCCAATCGTTCTTAAATGCAACCAGCGTATTTTTAGCATATTGCTGATGAGTTAAGCGTTGCCAAATAGTAATTGACTCAGCGACATTGGAAAAATCACTAATACTAGCACTACGGATTTGGTCGTCTTCAATAACTGCAATTTTCTTTGCCACAATAACACCTAATGCACTATAACTTTATAATGTTTTAATAATAACAACGATCACTGAAAAACGAAAGAATAATCATAAAAAGCTAGCATAGACACGCAAGTATTATTACTATGTAACTAGTTTAACATTATGATTATTAACGAATGTAACACTTTAATCAGATAGGTAATAGACAATGAAAAAACGCCTTTTTCATCGTGGTTATATTATTGAAAATAGCACTGGGTTAACCTCTGATTGGAAAGCAGTCATTAATGGACAAGTTGTTCAAGGCATGCTGGCAAATGTAAAAAAGAGTGTTAATTGGTGGTGTGATACTAAGGCGTTTATGCCGCCAGAACGGTTTGCTTCACATCAAAGCAAATCAAACGCATTAACGACAGCGAGTGCTGAGAATTATCGTGGCATTGTTTTAAAAAACGATAATGGTAAAGCCAATGAGTGGTACGCAATTGTTCGCGGTCAATTACTGAAAGGTGATATTGTTTCAATTAAAAAGTATTTAGATAAAATATTACCGGTTTAAAAAAAGTGCCTATTTAGGGTAGGCACTGTTTAAATTCATTATTTAGTGATTAATCATCGTCATCACTTTTTGAAACATCAACCAGATATTTACCATCAAGCCAATTACGTCCAATCAATAATTTATATTCTAGTTTTTTACGATCACGTAAGTTAACTGGGATTGCGTGACTCTTACCATTCCAAATCAAGTCCATAACGACAGCATAACGACGTTCAACACCTTGAGCATTGCGTATTTTACTGATTTTAATTATTTTTCCAGTATGTGTTTCTTCCTGTCCTCGAGCATTAGCCGTTTTAAAGCTGATCATTTTACCTAAATTTTGATGCCAGCTTTCTTTATCGTCAGCAGGATTATTATTGCCGTCAATAACGTGTAAATCATAAGCATTGATTGATGTTGTATTTGCACCGGTATCGATGCGTGCTTTGAAATTCATATCAAGATCTTTAACATGAATGGTTTCAATCGGCCCAACAATGTATTTACCATTACACTCGTTGGCAGCGTAGGTCATGGTTGATACTGTTGCTGCTGCAACGAACATGGCAGAAATAAAAACTTTTTTCACATAAACTCCTGATATTATTAGCTCTTCAATATAGATAATAGACTGAGTCATGATAACTATGTTCAATTTTATGTAAAATTATTCAATAACCATCATTTAATGTAGAAGAAGGCGTTTTTCTATTTGCTGAAAACAGGTTGGTGTTTGGCTAAATTGGACAGTATTAAAGCCCAGCTCAGTGGCAATTTTAATATTTTCGTCGTTGTCATCAATAAAGAGGCTTTCTTGGGGGTCTAGCTGATAGCGATCACACAGTCGTACAAATATTTCTTGTTCTGGCTTCATGACTAATTCTTTGCCTGAAACTAATCCGCCATCAAAAAATGAAATGAAATCATGTTTCTCATAAAGTGTATCAAAAAAAGCGCTACACATATTGGTTAGATAATAGAGAGAATATGGCTGCTGAGTAAGTTTTTGAAACAATATTTCAGTTTGGTTTATTTTTGTGAGGCTATGTTGAATATGAATAATAAAATCTTCCATGCGCTGCGGCGGAATTTGCGTACGCGCTGAAAACTTAGGGATCACTTCAGCAATAAGCATCGTGCCACGATCAAGCGATAGCCAATCAGAATGCTGTAGGACATCACGCAGTAAGATATCGCGCTCAATTTGCGATGCTGTAAAACTATTCACAATTTGAAGTGGATTCCACTCAAATAGGACTGCACCAAAATCAAAAATCACATTACGAATCATAAGATGTTCCGTTTGAGTACCATTTATTGATAGTATTGCTTCATGAGTATTTCGCAAGATTGATGTGTTAACTTTTAATGCTATTCACATAATCAAGCAACCAAGTGAGATAGATTGCACAATGAGTGATAATAATCGTTTAGTTTTCTCAACCGAAACCGGTCGAATTAAAGAAGAAAAAGTACAACCAACACGCCCAAAAGGTGATGGTATTGTTCGTATTCAACGCGAAACAAAAGGACGCAAAGGCAAGGGTGTTTGTATTGTTTCTGGTCTTGATGTTGAAGATACTCAATTGAAACTGATTGCTGCTGAGTTAAAAAAAGTTTGTGGCTGTGGTGGTTCTGTTAAAGATGGAAAAATTGAAATTCAAGGTGACAAGCGTGATGTCATTAAAACGCATCTTGAAAAGAAAGGCCACACCGTTAAATTAGCTGGCGGTTGATTGATAAAATAGAGCCTTAGCGCTTCATTATCATAGAACGGTATAATCAGGCAGTAACGTCAATGTTACTGCCTGATTTTTATGTTTATTCAGAACAACGATCGTCTATCATCGCTTGAATATGTGTACCATAAAAGGTTTCATCACCAACCCAATTTGCTGGTTCTGCACTACTTGGCATCGTTTGGTTAGCCGCATTTCTCAATAGCACATTGCAATAATTGAATGATAGTTCACCAATTTCATGGCACCCAGCACAAGCACCATCCCCTCGTTCTGCATAAGCTGGAGGGTTTGTCCATCCTTGAGAAGAAATTGGCTGATAGCGCACATTGGGATCAATATCGTGATCGGCAGAGATATCAATAGCGGTACCGGGATGAATTAAGAAAACATTTTTACCTCTATGGCAGCCAGTACAGTCTTCTGCAAGTGTGTTACCATTTTGAATATCAGTAATATTAAAGGCTAAATCATTGCCGCCGGTTATTCTGGTGCCAGTTTCGTTATCTATATTATCCCAAAAACAAGCTTTACCCGTTGTTTGGCTTTGACAAATAATGCCAAGAAATTGGATAAATTCGTCGCCTGTGGTGTCATTGACGACCCAGCGCGGTAATGCCATACAAGCACCTGGCACCGTGGAGCTTTTATAGGCGTAAACCTCTGTTCTATCGCTGTCTAAAAAATCGGTCGTGGCGGTACCTTGATGAACCCATAGATCAGATCCCCAAGCTGGCGGAATAGGTACATCATTTTCACGACATGTTTCAATGTAATCGTCAGTTTCTTGTGGAGGGATCAAAATTAAATGGCTTAGTAGTGAACGTTGAGAAAGTAAATCAAGCAGCCACTGATAATCTGTTATACGAGTTAGCGGGAATAAACGATGGGTATGATGGCGAAATAAACGGAAAGCGGGAAAGTACTTATCTTGTTGTTGCGGCTTAGTACTGCTAATCATGGCATCAATCAAAACATTATTGAACAGCACTTTTTCAATATCAGAAGATTGCTTTATCTGTGCAAAATCGGATTCTATTTCCATAAACTCTTTTTGTTGTTCATTACTCAAATTTGGCTTTAATTCCTCCATAAACGCCTTTTGCATTAGTAATACTTGATCTTTATCTATATTGAGTTTATTACCACCAGCATCATAAAGTGATTCATAGTAACCATTTGAGATATCATTGACTTTCAATTTAAGGTCGGGTTGAGATTCTGGGATTGGTTCTAATTGAGGTTGTTCAGAGGTAATATCATCAGCTATTTCGTTGTTATCATCGGCGCTATCACCACCACACCCTAAAAATAACGCTGAGGACATTACAATCATGAGAGAGTTTATTTTCATTATTTGACTCAGGCAGCTTAACTAGTGTAGTCAAATTATAGCTATCTCAAATAGTATCGTTTTTCATCTATGAGAATAGGCTATAAGTTTATCAAGCCATAACAACTTAGTCGTTATGACGTAATGATAACAACAGATAGCCTATTCTTATGTTTATAGTGAAGAGATAAATTAAATGGCCGCTGATTCTTTTTCACTACATGAGGTACATTGACAGTAGCTGTTCATGGTTTTTAGAAAATACAACCCCATTTGATGCCCCAAATAATAATCATGGTTAAGTGCATTGATATCGCTGCCAATTAATTTTGACTCTAAAGCCTTGTGTGGGTAAATCTCATAAATATTGACATCATCAGGTGGGTTATTGATGAAGTCTTCACTCTCATTGTATTTTTGCTCATGTAACAACAGCATATCAATGAAAGCCGCTGCTTTGGTATGTGTTAATCCACGCTTGAGAGTTTTTAACCATTGGTGGTTTGCATTCAATCCGACTGGATTGGTACGAATGACAACAATGTTTTTATAACCGCGATCATATGCTTCTTTCGCTGGAATTGGTGCATGTAAGCCACCATCAACCCAATAGTGTTCATCGGAATAAATCGGCTGACGGTTTAAGAGTGGAATAGCACACGATGCCTTTAATTTTTGATCCCAATCGTTGGCATTGAGGTCAAAAAATCCGGCCTGATTATGATCTAAGCCTGATGCTGTTGCTAACACCGTACGGTTGATCATATTCTTGCGACCTGTGTGCCAATCTAATTTTAATTTAGTTTGGGTTTGTTCTATCAACCAATCGAGATTCATACCACCGCGAGCAGTAAATAATTTAGAATAACTAAAAAACTCACGAGTTGTTGTTATTTCAGTAATAACACGATAAGCATGCTTTGGTTGTTGACAAATATAAGATGCAATATTTAGAGAGCCTGCTGATGTACCAATTAATAATGAAAAAGGATTAAACGCTTTCTCAAGAAATGCATCTAAAACACCCGCTGTAAATATTCCTCGCTGTCCACCACCTTCAGTAACAAGCGCAATATCTTTTATGTTGTTTTTTTTGAAATATAATGGCTCAATATTATGCTTACAATAAGAGATATGTTGACCTCTCATAATATTTATCTCCAACTCACATGTTTAATATAATGTGAGGAAAAAATCGCTGGCATATTCATGACTAAAATATACCAGCGATAAATTAAGCAGCACGAGCATTAGCTGGAAGATCTGCCCCAATTTTAGTTAGCGCTATTTGCCATAAACTAATATCACGACAGCGGAATGCACCTGCACAGCTTAATAAATAGAAACGCCACATTCTGTAGAACGTTGCATCGTAATTTTTATAAATTTTGAACCAGTTCTTTTCAAATCTTTCACACCATGCCATTAGTGTTAAATCGTAATCTGGACCAAAATTGTGCACATCTTCAATATTAAATTGATTTTCAACTGAACCACTTAATTGTGCAAGTGATGGAATAACACCGTTAGGGAAAATATATTTATTGATCCACGGATCGGTGCCATCTTTAGAAGTTGGGCTACCAATAGTGTGTAATAGGAAGATACCTTCATCGGCTAAAAAGCTGTTAGCACATTTGAAATATTCATCATAATTTGAAGGACCAACATGCTCAATCATACCAATAGAAACAACACGATCATAAGGTTGTTCTGGCGTAAACTCACGGTAGTCTTGCAAAATAATTTTAACGGGTAATTTCTTCTTATCTGCAATCTCTTGGCCTAGCGCCATTTGTTCTTTTGATAAGGTTAAACCATCACAAATCACACCATATTTAGCCGCTGCGTAGTTCATGAAACTTGCCCAACCACAACCGATATCAAGTAAACGCATACCTGGTTGTAAATCTAACTTACGGCAAATTAGATCCATTTTATGTTCTTGGGCTTGATCTAGTGTTTTTGCATCTTTCCAATATGCACAGGTATATGCCATGCGTTCATCGAGCATATTTACAAATAAATCGTTACCGATATCGTAGTGGAAAGGCACATCTTCCTTAACACGGTTTACTGCTTGTGGGTTAATTAAGCTTTTTAGTTTAGTTACACCATAATTAGCTGCAAACTTAACTTTATCAATCCCAGATAGTTTATCTTCTATATTACTACGAAGTAATTTACTAATTAGAATATCAATACGTTCACAATCCCATAAACGATCCATATAACCTTCGCCAAAAGCGATAGTGCCATCTAATAAAATATTATCAAAAAGTTTGTCATCATTAACAGTAATATCCCATGGACGGGTACCATTAATTTCAATATCAGCTTGCTTTAATAGGTCACGAAATAATTCTTTATTTTTAGGCATAATATACTCGATTATTTATCTGGAGAACTAGCAGAATAAAATTTATACCTACTAAATTAATAATGAAATACAACAATTAGATGTGGTATATAAAAGTAATATATCAATCATGCTTTTCACTATTTTTGAATAGTAATAAATTTAGTCTGTTAAATATATTTTATTCTTCTTAATTACTTATTTAGTTATACTTAATGATGGCGTTAAATTACATGCTTCATTATGTAAATAACCTCTTAAATGTTTATTTAATTACTTCCTTTTCTTGGTAAGTACTATATCGCTACATCAGTTAGCTTAATTTAGATTATTTGACAAAAAACACTTCAAAACGGACATTTTTGAAGGTGTACCCTGAAAATGCGCATATTTTAGTAAAAAGTAGCTATCTCAACTGCATGGCATTCGCACATAGAATTTACAGAAAGGGAATTGGTTTACATGAGATTGCATTAAGTTTTTGAATAAGTCTCATTAGTCGATATTGAAAGATCGCGTCTACTATTAAAGCAATTGCGCCTGATTAAGGAAGACTGTATGTCCGATGTAAATGTATTTAAGCAACCTAAACCGTTTTATCTCATATTCTCGATAGAGTTTTGGGAGCGGTTTGGCTTCTATGGTATGCAAGCCATTCTTACGGTGTACCTTGTTAGCATTCTTGGAATGTCTGAATCAGAGTCGTTCACATTGTTTGGCGCTTTTTCAGCATTGATTTTTGGTTCAGTGGCAATTGGTGGTTGGGTTGGCGATAAAATACTAGGTACGAAACGCACCATTACGCTTGGCGCATTTATTCTAACAATTGGTTATTCGTTATTAGGGATCTCAGCGGCGGGAGAGTTTGGGGGTAAAGAACTGCTTTATATAGCAATGGGATTTATCACCATGGGTAATGGCTTATTTAAAGCTAACCCTTCAAGTTTGTTGGCCAAAGTTTACGAAGAAAATGATCCTCGCCTCGATGGTGCCTTTACCATGTATTATATGGCGATCAACCTTGGCTCATTTTTTTCAATGTTATTAAGCCCTTGGATAGCAGAGAAGATGGGCTATGGGATGGCATTTGGTGTTAGTGCAATAGGCTTACTCATTACAATGGTTAACTTTATGGTAATGGGTAGAATTGTTAAAAACATTGGTTCTAAACCTGATATGGTGCCAGTGAATAAACTTTACTATGCGGCAGTTGTGGTTATAACAATTCTATTGAGCTTCCTAAGTGCGGTGTTATTACAACATCTGTTTTATGCACACGCTATTCTGGTCGTTGTTGGCATTATCATTGTGTTTGTTTATTTCAAAGAGGCGTTTAAATCGACAGGGCTTGAAAGGGCAAAGATGTTGGTTGCCTTTGTATTAATGTTGCAAGGGGTGGTGTTCTTTGCCTTATATTTCCAAATGCCAACTTCGCTTAACTTCTTTGCTATTCATAATGTCAGTCACGATTTATTTGGTTTTAAAGTTGAACCAGAGCAATTTCAGGCGTTAAATCCATTTTGGATCATGGTTGCCAGTCCATTATTAGCCATTCTTTATAATAAACTCGGTGAACGATTTGCAATGCCATTTAAGTTTGCCTTTGGGATGGTGCTATGTAGCCTCGCGTTTTTGATCTTAAAGTACTCAACGAGCTTTGCTAATACGCAAGGGATCATCAACTCAAATTGGTTAGTGGCGAGTTATTTATTACAGTCAGTGGGTGAGTTATTAGTTTCAGGTTTAGGGCTGGCGATGATAGCGCAGTTGGTACCACAGCGAATGATGGGTTTTGCGATGGGAATGTGGTTTTTAACGTCTGCAACCGCCGCAATTCTAGCTGGATGGATTGCTAGTTTAACTGCCGCACCGAAAGGCGTTATCGATTCTAATCAAACCCTTGTTTTATATGCCGAAGTATTTGGTGAAATAGGGTATGTAACCGCTGCGATTGCTTTTTTTACATTGATTATCGCGCCTAAATTAACCCGGATTATTCAAGACAAAGAATAAAACAATCAACAGCCAATGGTTAATAACGGCAATCAGTCATATGATTGCCGTTACTCTTTTACTTACTTACTTATCGCTCGCTGCTAATACAGTAATAAAGGCATCAATATCTTCAGCTTTGGTCGCAAAGTTAGTCACTAAACGTGCAACACCGTCGCCCCAGCGATTAGCTAAAAACTCAAACCCATGTTCATGCAAGGTTGCAATTGTTACTGGTGACATTTTACAAAAGACAATATTTGTTTTAGAAGGATGCAATAGCTCTACACCTTCAATCGCGCTAATACCGTCACGCAGTTTGGTTGCCATTGCATTAGCATGTTGAGCATTCGTTAGCCATAAATTATCGGTAATGTAGGCATCTATTTGTGTTGATAGAAAACGCATTTTAGACATTAAATGCCCAGCACGTTTACGACGATATTCAATTTCATTTTTTAAGCTAGTATCAAATAGAACAATCACTTCAACACCAAAAGCACCGTTCTTAGTCGCACCAAAAGAAAGGGCATCTACACCCGCTTTCCAGGTCATTTCTGCAGGGGTACAGCCTAACGCATCGATAGCATTAGCAAAGCGTGCGCCATCCATATGGTATTTTAAATTATGGCTTTTACACACATCACCAATTGCGCGAAGTTCATCAAGAGTATAAACGCTGCCGGTTTCAGTTGCTTGAGTTACACTAACAACTGCGGGTTGAACGGTATGAACATCGCCAATTTTTAACGAAGCGCGTTGGCTAAGTTTGATAGGATCGATCTTACAATCATCACCGTCGATAGTCAGTAGCTTAACGCCATTACTGAAAAACTCCGGTGCTCCACATTCATCGTTATTAATATGACTGTTTGGATGACATAGCACCGCGCCCCAAGAAGGAGACATTGCAGCTAAACACAAACTATTGGCCGCCGTACCTGTTGGTACTAAAACCACCGCAACATCTGTTTCAAATAACTCGCTCATTTTACGATCAAGCTGTAACGATAACTCATCATTACCGTAAGGCGTTGCATCACCAGCGCTAAATTCAATTAAATGCTGCAATATTTGTGGTGAAACACCAGCAATATTGTCACTGGTTAAGCCAATGGTTTTCTTAGGTGTCGCTAAAGATGAGTTTGTCATTGTTATGCAGTCTCTGTATCGATTGAGCTATCAATATACTCAATTTCATGGCGAAGATAAGCGTTTTTATTGTAACGGAAAGTATAAATTTATCGCGATTACATAAAAAGACGTTCTTTATCCAATCATGAGATTAAATGTTCATCTATAGAGTGAAAAATACACAATAATTGATAAAAATACGCTAATACAAATAATTAGAGTCATCTTTATGAAAAGAATTGCTGCATTAGATAGCATACGCGGTCTATTACTATTGCTGATGACAATCAATCACTTAGTCTGGGTAAGTGGTGGCTATTCAGCAATACAATTAGTCACATTACAGCCATTAGGACAATTCGGTGCAGCAGAATGTTTCGTCTTTATTTCAGGATTACTGGCAGGAGCAATATATAGCCGCGATACATTCACCAACGCCCAGCTCACTAATAAAGCTTTCAAACGTGCATTGAGTATTTACAGGTATCACATTGGCTGTTTAGTTATTGTCTTTATATGGATTTTTATCGCATCTCAGCTATTACCATCAGTATTACCGATTCTTGAAAATAGTGCGCATAATGTGCTTCAAAGTCCGATTAACACCTTTATAGCCAGTGCAACTCTTGTTAATCAGCCAAGCTATTTTGACATTCTTCCGCTGTATATAGTGTTTATGTTGTTGTTACCGTTACTCATCATCGCATACCGTAAAGGGTTAGGGTGGTTAGTGATCAGCGTCAGTGTCGTGGTATGGATGTTTAGTAGCACTATCAATACGACAGTTTTACAGCCATTGATTGAGTTCGTGTTTGCAAATTTTACGCTACAATTAGGCTACTTTAATGTTTTTGCTTGGCAGCTATTGTTTGTAAGCGGATCTGCACTTGGCTATATGCTTCAAAACAAAACCTTACGTTGGCATCATCCTGCATTAACAGCTATTGCGGTAATTATCGCTGCGGTTATTTTTGCGGCTCATCATGGCGCATTTGTAAGTTACGATATTAATCGCTGGGTTTTGTACTCATATGCAGATAAGCCAGAACTTGGTTGGTTACGAGCATTAAATATTGCAGTGTGGGTTTATTTAATTGCGATCATTATCAAGCGATACCCAAATGCATTACACATAACCGCACTTAGTTATATTGGCCGTCATTCTTTGCGGGTGTTTAGCTGGCAAATTGTGCTGGTCTATTTAAGTGCACCATTACTGCATAACTTACGCTTAGCGCCTTATTTTACCGTATTAATCCTCACGCTTAGCGCAACATTATGGCTGTCAGTATGGTTAACAGAAAAGTGGCAAACCGATGCTGTAAGCAAGCGAAGAGTTGTTGGTTATTTAGGTATGGCATGTGCGGTTGTGATACTGGGTAATGTTGTTAGTGCTCAAGGCGTTTCATCATTAACAATTAAAGCTACCAATATTACAGACACCAAAACACCTTTTTTTGTCATGGTTTATGACGAGCAAGATGATTTACGCCAAAGAGCTACGGTGTATGTGAAGAGTTTTGCGCCACAACAACTCACGCAAGGGATCACTATTGATGCATTACCATCGGGTAACTATGCGGTGTTTGCATTTCAAGATAACGACAGCAATTATTACTTAACGTTAGGCAACGATGGAATGCCGATTGAACGCTTTGGTTATTCAAACAATCCATTGTTAACTACGGCACCACAAATGAAAGATGTTATGTTTGCCCACAACGGATCGCAAACTCAAACTATTCAAATACGCTAGCAACGTCAGTTATAGATTTAAGTAATTTACGCTGAATTTAAGTACCAAGCAAAATGAAATGTGCGGCAGTATTTAAAGTCAGTGTTAATTACCTATTTTATGGTAAATAGCAAATACTGTTAAATAGACAAAGTTCATTGATGGGTGAGAACACTTATAGACTTAATAATCAATCAACTAGTTTAGTTTATATCAGGTTATCAATATCGGATAACCTATTTAACATAAGGTACATAATGCGCACTAGAGGTGTAGCTCCCAAGGTAAAATGTCTCTTTTCTGCAAAGCTAAAATGTCCTGTTTTTCTATAGTGATCAGTATCTGCTGATCAATTTGAGTTAAACAAAATATGTTGGTTACCATGAATGACAAAGAGATATTTCGCTTAGGTACAATTCGTGATGTTTGTGAAAAACGAATCAAACGTAAAGATGCTGCACAGCTTCTTAATGTCAGTGTTCGTCAGGTTCAACGATTAATAACACGCTATCGAGATCTTGGTGCTGTTGGTTTGGTTCATCAACGTCGCGGACAATCACCAGGCAATAAAATTAATGCTGATATGCGTCATCAATGTTTAAACCTCATCCACGAATATTACGCAGATTTCGGGCCCACGTTAGCACGTGAAAAACTGATTGAACGCCACGGTATTAAAATTGGGTTAGAAACTTTACGCCAATGGATGATCGCTGATGGCCTTTGGGTTCCACATTTCAAACGTAAGCCTCGTGTTTATCAACCACGTCATCGACGTGATTGTTATGGTGAGTTAATTCAGATAGATGGCTCACATCATGATTGGTTTGAAGGCCGCAGTGACAAATGTTGTTTGTTGGTTTTCATTGATGATGCCACCGGTAAACTGATGAACTTACGTTTTAGCGAAACAGAATCTGCGTTTGATTACATGGTTGCCACGCGTGAATATGTTGAACACCATGGTAAACCCACAGCCTTTTACAGTGATCGGCATGCGGTGTTTCATGTCAATAAACGGGATGCAAAAACAAACCGCATCACTCAGTTTGGTCGTGTATTGCATGACTTAAACATTGAATTGATTTGCGCAAACAGCTCTCAAGCCAAAGGTCGTGTTGAACGTGCCAACAAGACCTTACAAGATCGCTTAGTCAAAGAAATGCGTTTACAACACATTGATAATATTGAACAAGCTAATGCGTGGCTCCCCGACTTTAYCACTGATTTTAACCAACGTTTTGCTAAAGCTGCTCAATATCCTAAAGATATGCATCGGCCATTACGTGAATCGACTGATGAATTACATGATATTTTTGYGTGGCAAGAACCAAGGAAATTATCAAAGTCACTGACATTTCAATACGACAAAGTTATCTATTTAATTGTTCCAACTGAAGAAAATCAACGACTTGTACATCAAGTTGTTAACGTTCTAGATCGCCCAGATGGCACCATCGCCATTCAATACGGCCATCGTAAATTAGAATTTAAAGTGTTTGATAAGCTCGAAGATGTTGACCAAGGTCAGGTGGTCGATAATAAACGTTTGGGCGCAGTATTGAAATTTGCCCATGCGAAACAGCAACAATATGACCAACAACAAAAGCGTAGTCGCAGTAAAAGTGCCCCAAAACGAACCGCCCAACACCGGGCAATCCGTCAACTTGAAGCCATCAATCCCGTGTTAGTTCACCCAGAACAATTTAAACCCAGTACCAGAAAAAAGCCGTGACTTCCCTACTCTATAACCTCAAATTCACCCTAATGAACTACCTTAAAAGGAGACATTTTAATCGGGGAATAATGAGGACATTTTAAACTGGAAAAGACATGTATCGGTATTGGGATTAATTGCGCCTTTAAAGCTACCTATTTCAATTTCATAATCGTTACGAGTATCAACAACGAATACGTCTGGATCGGCAATCAGATCATTCCAAGCTTGAGGTTTGACGTAAGTACCTACAACATGACGTGGATCAATACCTTCAACACCGAGGGTAACAATTTCATTTTTGAGCTTTACCTTGGTGCGATTAAAAGGCTGAGAATGTGATAGTGATTGTTTACAAATAATGCCCGCGAGAGCAGCATCGGCATTTAGCCACGTTAATAAAATATCAATCGCTTTACGATCAGCAGCAACGGTGCCGTTAATGCCTTCATTTGCAAGGAGTAAGGTACCACGAATACGATGTTCTTCCATTAGAGCAAGTAGTGGTTCACGTAACTCTCGATAATGGCTAAGTTCCACAAACTTATACAGCGCACAGACAACATACTGACTCATGATATTTCCTTGTTTTAATAGAGGTTAATAGCCAATTAAAGGTGTGGAAAAGATTATACCCTAGTGAATTGGTCAAGTATAGGTAAGCGTTGGTTTATAATGCGTAACAGGAATAATATTAGGCTAGACAGGGTGGTTATTGGTTAGTTATCAATGCTGATTTGTACTGTTGTAGTAGCATTTTCAAATATAAATGATGTTTGCTAAAATAGGAGTGTTGATTTATAGCATTGTCAGCGTAGCCATTAGCTGTTAGTGTCGCAGCCCTTATGCATGTGTTACCGCGTGCAACCTTATATTAAACAACATATCGATACCTATATTTAACGGTAAAGCGGGTATGTTGACGTTTACAGGACATCATTTTGAGTCAGACGGCATTTTCTACCCTAAATCTTCACTCTGATCTATTGAGCAACCTAGACTCACTGGGTTATGAAGCAATGACACCTATTCAAGCTCAGAGCCTTCCGCTTATTATTGACGGCAAAGATGTTATTGCTCAAGGTAAAACGGGTTCAGGTAAAACCGCAGCGTTTGGCTTAGGATTATTAAATAACCTTAATGTAAAACGTTTTCGCGTGCAGACATTAGTATTGTGCCCAACACGTGAATTAGCCGATCAAGTTGCTAAAGAGATCCGTCGCTTAGCACGTGCCATTCATAATATTAAAGTACTAACGTTATGTGGTGGTATGCCATTTGGCCCGCAAATTGGTTCATTAGAGCATGGTGCGCATATTATTGTGGGTACCCCTGGTCGTATTGAAGAGCATATTCACAAAGGCTTCTTACGTCTTGATGAGCTAAATACATTAGTGCTTGATGAAGCTGATCGCATGCTAGAGATGGGCTTTCAAGATTCATTAGATGCAATTATTGATGTCGCGCCAAGCGATCGTCAAACCTTGCTATTTAGTGCGACTTATCCTGATCAAATTGCATCAATTGCCAAGCGTATCATGAAAAATCCAGTCCAAGTAAAAGTAGAATCTAGCCATGATGATAGCAGTATCTCACAGCACTTTTACAAGGTTAATGGCAATGAAGACCGTTTAGATGCAGTACGTTTGTTACTGAATCAACACCGTCCAGAATCTTGTGTGATTTTCTGTAATACCAAGCGTGAAGCACAAGAAATGTCTGATGATTTAGAAGACTTTGGCTTTAGTTCTATTGCGCTACATGGCGATTTAGAGCAGCGTGAGCGTGATCGTACTCTGGTATTGTTCTCTAATAAGAGTAAATCAATCTTAGTTGCGACAGATGTTGCAGCGCGCGGTTTGGATATTGATAACCTTGATATGGTGATTAACTATCATTTAGCACGGGATACTGAAGTGCATGTTCACCGTATTGGTCGTACAGGTCGTGCGGGCAGTAAAGGTATTGCTTGTTCATTATTTAGTGATAAAGAACATTATAAAGTTAAGTTACTTGAAGATTACCTTGATCGTGATATTAACGGCGAAGCATTACCTGCTGGCAACTTATTAGATCAACCAACGTTCCGTCCAGCAATGATCACTCTGATGATTGATGGCGGTAAAAAGCAAAAAGTACGCCCTGGCGATATTTTAGGTGCTTTAACTGGCGATAAAGGCATTGCTGGTGCTGACGTTGGTAAAATTAATGTGTTTGATCACTGTGCTTATGTTGCGGTTAAACGTGAAGTGGCGCGTGAAGCATTACAAAAATTAGAAAAAGGCCGTATTAAAGGGCGTAATTTCCGTTCGCGTCAACTGCGCTAATTGATTTGTAACACCTTAATCTAACCTTATTAAGCCGATGGTATGCTTGTTCTATAAAGCGACCATCGGCTTTTTTATTATAAAAATACTAGCGAAACAATTTATTAGTAAATTACATGGTTAATGTCTGATAAATATTTATATGTTATAAATGTGATTTAGTTGTAATTATATGCTGTTAAATATGTTTGTTTAGTATATAAGTTAGCAATATTAAGCGAATGATTTAAGGTTATTAGACCATGTTGCTATTTATATTGAATTTTAAAAAGAGTATCCATTTATGCATCAAGAAATGATTGGATTGACAATTGCAGGCCTCGGGGTATTGGGGCTTGGCTGTCAATGGCTAGCATGGCGTATGAAATTACCTGCAATTTTATTATTACTTATAGCAGGCTTAGTGATCGGCCCTGTTACTGGCATATTTAATCCTAATATCCTCTTTGGTGATTTACTGTTTCCACTGATTTCATTAGCAGTGGCTGTTATTTTATTTGAGGGCAGCTTAACGCTCAATTTTGCAGAAATAAAAAATGTCCGCAAAAACGTTAAAAGTATCGTTACCATAGGTGCCATTATTACGTGGATCATCACCAGTGTTGCGACACACTATTTATTAGATTTTAGCTGGTCATTGGCATTCTTATTTGGCTCGATGACAGTCGTAACCGGACCTACAGTAATCGTGCCACTGTTACGTACAGTAAGACCTCAAGCGAAATTGGCGAACATTTTGCGTTGGGAAGGTATCTTAATTGATCCGATTGGGGCAATATTTGTCGTGATCGTGTACGAATTTATTGTTTCTAGCAGCAAAATGCACAGTTTGGCAGTGTTTGGGTTAATGCTGGTGGTTGGTTTAGTGATTGGTGCCATTGCCGGATGGTTGATTGCATATGTATTACGTAATCATTTACTACCTGAATATTTACAACCTTTTGCGGTACTCGCTGTTGTGCTTGGTGTGTTTGCTGGCGCAAATGCTTTGGAATCAGAAGCCGGATTACTAGCAGTAACGGTAATGGGAATGTGGCTTGCAAATGCCAAGGATGTCGATATTCGCCATATTCTGCATTTTAAAGAAAACCTGACTATTTTGTTAATTTCAGGCTTATTCTTAATTTTGGCTTCTCGTATTGAGTTAGCTGATTTTCATGCATTAGGCTGGGGAGCGATCACGTTATTTGTCGTCATTCAGTTAATTGCAAGACCTGCATCTATCTTTATTTCTACTATGTTTAGCCAATTAGCCTTTAAGGAAAAATTGTTTTTAGCATGGGTAGCGCCAAGAGGTATTGTTGCTGCGGCTATTTCAGCACTGTTTGCCTTAAAACTGATGGATGACGGTGTTGCAGGTGCTCAGTTGTTAGTGCCACTGACATTTATGGTGATAATCGGTACGGTGGTATTACAAAGCCTAACTGCACGCCCAATAGCGCGATTACTTGGTGTTTCTGAACCATCACCAAAGGGCTATTTAGTTGTTGGTGCTAATGATGTTGCTCGAGAAATAGGTTTAGCGCTTAAAAAATATGATTGTCGCGTGGTAATGACCGATTCTAACTGGGATTATATTCGTGCGGCGCGCATGGCGGGGTTAGAAACTTATTATGGTAATGCGGTCTCTAGCCATGCTGATGAATATTTAGATCTAATTGGAGTGGGTCACTTATTAGCACTGACGCCGGATAAACATTTTAATGCAGTTGCGGCAAGTCATTATGAAACCGATTTTGGACAACGTAATATTTATCGCTTAAATGGCCGTCGTCATAACAGTGGTTTAGAAAAACATTCAGTAACTCAAGATTACAGTGGTGTTGTTCTGTTTGGTGATGATATTAGTTATAAAAAATTAGCCAGTTTGATGAATCAGGGAGCTGAAATTAAGCATACTAAACTTAGCGATAATTTTACCCTTGATAATTATTACCAAAAATATAGTAGTGGCTTAGTTATTCCTTTATTTGCAGTTGATCTGAAAGAGAATATTCATCCCTTTACTGTGGTATCAAAACTAGACGTTAAAGCGGGATGGACAATTATTGCGTTAGTGAAAGAAGCTGCTTAATAGTTGTCATTTATTTATTAGCGTACAACAAAAGCACCTGAGGGTGCTTTTTTTATTTTTGCTAAAAAAACGACAGTGATGTGGTTCACATTTTGGTGAAAAAACAAGGTCGGTGACGTGTTACATTGCGTTCTTTTTCGCGTTACAAAAGTTACAGATACAGATGATTTACAGCAGAGCTCTTTTTTGGATAGAAGATCGCATTATTTTTCAGAACGCTGTTTTTTTTTGAATTAATGTCACAGCGTTTTTTAAGCTTGATCCGGTGTGATGATTTTAGTTAATTAAATCATCAATAGTTGAACTTTATATACCTTTTGAGTCTAGCGCTAGCGATGTGATATGCCTTCATATAACGATAGTTATTTTCATTGAAAGTGTGTCTAAATGTAACGGCTTTTTTTTAGTGAGATTTTAGTAAAATAACAAACGTGATTAACTTCAATTTTAGTTGTCTTTTTTACCATTATTATCCTCCGCAATCTCAGAGTACGAGTTTGCACTCTGACTACAAAATAGCTGTACAAAAAATAATAAGATACAGCACATCATTAAATATCGGGGGATTTTATAATGATCAAGCAACAGATGTTGGCAAAGAAAACCTTATTAGCAGCAGCCATTGGCTCGTTAATGTTCACCGCAGGTTGTAATAGTGATAACACTAATTCCACAACCGAAGAAAAGAAAAATCCACAAGTCGCGGTGAAATTTCAAAATATTCTCGATCGCACCGGTACACCAAAGCACCTAGCTGAAGTCAGTGCTGGTAACCATATGGCTTATACACCACTGCATGATAATGGTGCTTGGCATGGTCATTTGCTACCTGATTTACAGCAACGCTCTGAAAACATGGGTGGCTTTGGTGTAACCGCGATCGCTGAAGAATATAACACTTCGGTTGCAGAGTACTTTGATAAGCTGTCGATTTTAAAAGATGGTCAGCCGGTTAACTTTAAAGCGACGGCTTACAGTATTCCTGGCGCACTTATTCAGACCATGACCGCTGACGGTATTAACGTTGAAATGAAGTTACAGTTTGTTTCTTCGCGTTCATCGATTGTTGAAACCATTATTACTAATGATACTGGCGCAAACCTAGAATTGGTTTGGAATGGTAAATTAGTTGATGGTTATTATGCTAAAGATGGTAAGGCTAATCCTGATTATAAAGCGACTGTCGCTGAGCAATTACCTAACTTTACCCGTACAATAACAGCTGACAAAACCGGTGATATTGATATTGCGTTTGGTAAAGAGCGTGATTCATGGATGGTGCGTACCAGTGGATCTTCCGCGTTTAATATTCAACGTAATATTGCCACTACGACCCATATTAATGGGCTTGAGTATCAATCTGTCGCTGAAATCGGATCACAACCAATTCATACTTTGTATACCGTGTTTAGCCATACATTAACTGCTGCTGAGTGGCAGCAAGAGCAAACCGTCGTTGCTGATATTTTAAAACACCCAATTAGCTATATGAATGCAACCACTGAGCGTTGGGAACAATATTTAAAAAATGGTTTAGTGAATAAAGGTGCTACGTCAGATCAAGAACGTGTAGCAGTAAAAGCGATGGAAACCTTAACCGGTAATTGGCGTAGTCCTGCAGGTTTTGTTAGTTATGATACGGTAACGCCATCAGTTACAGCGCGTTGGTTCTCTGGTAACTTAACTTGGCCGTGGGATACGTGGAAACAAGCGTATGCAATGGCACATTTTAATCCAGATTTAGCAATGGCAAACATTCGTACGGTGTTTGAACATCAGGTACAAGATAACGATATATTACGTCCATACGACAAAGGCTATCTGCTTGATGTGGTTGGTATGAACATGTCACAAGAGCGTGGTGATGCACTTGGTTTAACGGAAATGAATGACTCACAGTCATGGAATGAGCGTAATACCAAACCATCCTTGGCATCGTGGGCGGTATGGGAAGTTTACACAACCCTGAAAGATAAATATAACCGCGCCGATGAAGCACAAGCTTGGTTACAAGAAATGTATCCTAAATTAGTTGATTACCATAACTGGTGGCTAACAGCGCGTGATACTAATAACAATGGTATTCCTGAATATGGTGCGGCTGTAGATCCTGTGCACACAAGTGAAGATGGCCAGTTAATTTATGAGTATAAAACGGCAGCTAATCCTGAGAAATGGATTCCAGCTAAAGGTATCGCTGAATACAATAAATTATTAGAATCTTTTGATTATATTGATATTCATAGCCCGGCACAAACAGCAGCATCGTGGGAGTCTGGCCGTGATGATGCAGCAGTATTTGGTTTTATCGACACTATTGCTGATGCACAAGGCTTAACCGACGTTAAAGAAATTGCACTTATCGATCAACTAGGTCGTTATGCTCATAAGCAACATGGATTTGATAATACTTATTCAGTGAATGGCGATGCGGTGACTTATGCCAATATTGATCCCGAAAACACAGCTAAATTAAACCTAGCTAAAAAAGATTGGCAGGTGAAGTTTAGTGAAAACCGTGATGACAATGATCAATTAGTCGGTTACTCACTGATGCAAGAGTCGGTTGATCAGGCGTCATACTGGTACAGCGATAATAAATACTTAGCTCAAATTGCGACAGTATTAGGCCATGATGCTGAAGCGGCTGTGTTTACTGAGAAAGCGGCAGAAACTAAAGATTATATTAACCAGTGTATGTTTGATCGTGAAACAGGTTTCTACTACGACATTAATATCGATGCTAATCAAGCGCGTTCATTAAATAATGGCTGTGCAGGTAATCCGATTGTTGAACGTGGTATGGGTGCTGAAGGTTGGTCACCACTGTTTAATGGTGCTGCGAATCGTATTACTGCAGCGGCTGTGGTTGAGAATATGATGAATACGGAGAAATTTAACACCACAGTACCATTAGGAACGGCTGCAAAAGATAACCCAGCTTATGGTGCAGATATTTACTGGCGTGGTCGAGTTTGGGTTGATCAGTTCTACTTTGGTGTTAAAGGAATGGCTGATTATGGCTACACTACACAAGCCAACGAGATGGTGAATAAGTTATTTAAAAATGCGAAAGGTTTAACTCTTGATCGCCCAATTCAAGAGAACTACAACCCTGAAACTGGCGCAGTGCAAGGTGCGAATAACTTCTCATGGAGTTCAGCACATTTATACATGCTTTATAATGATTTTCTAAAATAGTTTTGAAGCGATAGATTGTTGAGTCTATAGTTTATAACGCTGTTAACGGGTACTTTTCCCCTTGTATCCGTTTTACATTGCGCCAATGCAAAGCTACATGTTGTTATTGAATGTGTAGATTTGTATTGGCGCTTTTTTAATCAATCAAATCTTGTGCTTTTAATTGGGCTAAAATCATTAAGGTGACGGTTGAGCTAATATCGGTATCGTTACTGGTAAGCCATCGAATTTCTTCAATTTCAGATGCGGGTAATAAATCACCGTTATATTCAGCATAATAACAGGTCATTTTCACCATTATGCCAGGCTCTTTTCCATGAGCTTGTGCCTGAAAATTACCGGCATAGCACAATGATGTTGGAATAAGATCCACCGATAACTCTTCTTTAATTTCACGAATTAATGCCTGAGTGTCTGTCTCACCAGTATCTCGTTTCCCTCCTGGAATATAGTAAGCGCTTTTTCCGTAAGATCGAGCACCTAATAATTTTCGGTGTTTTATATGAAGCCAAGCAAGCTTATCAATAGGTTGAAGTTTATTCACAGTCATCTCCTTTACTGCCAATAGTGTAACAGTTTCAGCAAAGATAAAAAAAGTGACTATCATTATTTCAATCTATGTTTGCATTTTATTTGTGCGTCAATTCATTTAGATCCATGTCTATTACATATGTTCATAGGCATAATCATCAGCCCTAGGTCATTGATGGTTAAAGTTTACTTTATCTTTAACGAAGGAATACGGTGTAATGAAATTCCGCTTAACGAGTACTTCTTATATATTATTAGTTGCTGTTTTTTTTGCAGCAATTCAAAACATCGCTTTGTGGAAGCATCTAAGTGAACTGTTTGCTGAAAATACCACTAATGATGGCGTTTTTATCGCTACGATCCCATTGTTTATTATCGCCGCACTCAATATTATTTTTAATTTACTGTTGTGGCCGTGGCTACAGCGGCCATTAGTTGCGATTCTGATATTTATCTCAAGTTTAGTCACCTATGCGATGTATAGCTATGGCGTCTATTTTGACTATGGGATGATTGTGAATGTGTTTGAAACTAACCCAGCAGAAGCTGGAAGTTACTTCTCTATCGCTGGTGTGGTGTGGATTGTTGCGATTGCAATTATTCCGATTGCGATCTTATGGCGCATTAAGGTTGTTTACCGCTCTGTTGTAAAAGAGATCATTGCACGTTGTATCAGTATTTTAATTTCAGTTTTAGTGATTGTGGTGATTGCAGCAGGTTATTATAAAGATTATGCCTCATTGGTACGCAACCACTCTGAAATTAAGGCACTAATTAACCCAACCAATTATATTTCAGCAACATTTCGTTATGCAAAGTATCAATTAATTGAAGCGAAAATGCCATTCACTCAGTTAGGTGTTGATGCCAAAGATAACCACCAGTCTGGCAAGCATAATGTTGTGGTAATGGTTGTCGGTGAGGCATCACGTTCAATGAATTATTCATTAAATGGTTATGATCGTGATACCAATCCTGAGTTAGCAAAACGTAATGTGATCAGTTTTTTAAATGTAAAATCATGTGGTACCGCAACGGCAGTATCATTGCCTTGTATGTTCTCGGTCATGACCAAAGCGAGTTACAATGCGATAGCGGCTCGCCATCAAGATACTGCGATGGATATTTTACAACGGGCGGGTATTGATGTTGATTGGAAAGACAATGATAGTGGTTGTAAAGGTGTATGTGATCGGGTTAAGCATATTGTGATCAATGCTGATAGTGATCCTAAGCTTTGTCACGATGGCACCTGCTACGATGAAGTCTTGCTTAAAAATCTACAAGCTCAAATTGATGATGCCAAACAAGATACGCTTATTGTATTGCATATAATTGGTAGTCATGGCCCAACATATAATGATCGTTATCCAGCCAAATTTAAAGTGTTTAAGCCAACCTGTAATACCAGTAATTTACAAGAGTGTAGCCGTGAGCAGGTCACTAACACTTATGATAATACCATTTTATATACCGATCATATTTTAAGTAGTGTGATTGATATGTTGAAAAGTGATGATCATAACGCCAATACTGCGATGATTTACATGGCTGATCATGGTGAATCACTAGGTGAAGATGGGGTCTATTTACATGGACTTCCTTATGCAATTGCGCCGAAAGAGCAAACAACAGTGCCGCTAATATTATGGCTATCGCCGGCCTATCAACAAAGCCAGCATATAAACCGCCAATGTTTACAACGTGAAGCGGCTGCTGGTGGCTATTCGCAAGATAATTTATTCCATACTTTATTAGGTATGATGGATGTTAAAACCAAGGTTTATGATCCTAAATTAGATATATTCTCCCAGTGTCAGCAATAAATATATTGAGTGAGATATGAAATAAAAAGAGGGCTGTTGTCCTCTTTTACTTTTATTTCATTGTCCAAAATGTATCATTAGTCACAAACACATTAAGTCTTTTAATTATAAAACAGAGAGATAACCATGAAACCTGGTGCTACGGGCTTAAAACGGATCATTAATGCAACTGGATATTCTATACAAGGCTTAAAAGCTGCGTGGATAAATGAAGCTGCTTTTCGTCAAGAAAGTATTCTGTTAGTTATAATGACGATCGTTTCATTTTTTATGCCTGTGACAAAAGTTGAACGATTAATGATGATTAGCTCATTATTTATTGTTGTTATTGCTGAGTTGATCAATTCTGCCATTGAGGCTGTGGTTGATCGTATTGGGCCTGAGCATCATCAGTTGAGTGGTCGAGCGAAAGATATTGGCTCTGCTGCGGTATTTGTTGCGCTCGCTTTGGTTGTTATCACTTGGGGCAGTATTTTATTTTTATAATTGAAATACCAATTAATAACGCCAGTATTGTTAATTATAATAATACTGACGTTTTTTTGTGGTTTTATTGGGAGTGATAGCCAGTTGCTTTGTCTGCGATGATTTGACCATCTTTAATGGTGATAATTCGCTTAGTGCGTTCCGCTAAACTAACATCATGAGTGACGATAATTAGTGTTCGTCCTTGCCGGTGTAAATCATTAAATAGCGCCTCAATTTCTGCTCCCGATTTAGAATCAAGTGCGCCAGTAGGTTCATCGGCTAAAATTATCTGTGGATCATTGACTAATGCACGCGCAATGGCGACCCGTTGTTTTTGACCACCAGAAAGTTGATTCGGTTTGTGATGCATACGCTCACCTAACCCCACTTGTTCAAGTAAAGCCGCTGCTTTTTGATGACGTTGCTTGGTTTTAGTTCCTCGATACACTAAAGGGAGAGCAACATTATCAAGGGCTGTGGCATAGTCTAATAAATTGAAACTTTGGAAAACAAAACCAATATTATGATTTCTAATTTTAGCCAGCTGATGACTAGTTAAGGTTGAAACATCTTCATTATTGAGTTGATAGTCACCGCTAGTTGGAATATCTAAACACCCCAATATATTCATAAGGGTCGATTTCCCTGATCCTGAGGGACCTAAAATAGATAAAAACTCACCTTTATTAATAGTCAAAGAAACATTATCAAGTGCTTTAACAAGGTGCTCACCCTCACCATAATATTTACAAATATTAGTTAATGAGACTAAGGGATGCTGATTTTTGGAATCAATCGAGGGTATTTTACTCACTTTGTAGTGCCTCTAGTGGAGTGATACTGGCCGCTTTGTTGGCTGGAAACCAAGCTGCAACAATACCAACAACAATTAATGCAATCACAACAATAGCCATAACGCTAAGAGATAACTCCGGTTGTGGTTTGCCTAGATATATATATAACTCACTGTTCGTCATTGGTATTTTTTTGATTAACGCAATTAATCCGACCGTTAAACATAAGCCAATCGTGCCGCCAATCATCATGGTCAGCATAGCTTGAATGAGATAATGACAGCGAATGTTATTGGGAGTTGCACCAACAGCCATACGAATACCAATATCGCGCGTAGCACGCTTAACGCTGGCATACATCACATTGGCAATACCAATACCGGCAACCATCAGCGTAACAAACCCAATAATGCCTAAAAATGTTTGTAAACCTAGCAGAAAATTTCGCATTGATTCTTGATTAAGCAACATATCATCAGTTTGAATCAGTGTTTCATCATTAATGCTAGCGTTATATTTTTGGGCTAAAACTTGACGAATCGTGACAGCTAAACGTTCTCGATTAGCATGTGGCTGGGGTTCAACGTTAAAGGCATTGATCGGTTGTTGAGGCAAAAAACGTTGCCAAGTTGCTAGAGGAACCAGTGTGGCATACATTGATTCTGAGCCTTGTTCTATCCGTCTTGGAGCATCAAGTATACCGATGACGGTAAAATCAATATTACCTATTTTAAGTGTCTGGCCGATTGGATTGTTATCAAGTTTTTTAGGATCACCATAATGATAAGGCTTGTCATTAAATAGTGTCATAGCGGTGTTTTTACCGATAATCACTACCTTACGTTGCTCTCTCGTATCTGTGGGGTTAAACCAGCGTCCACCGGGTTCTAAGGTTAAATCATTAATTGCTTTGTAATTATTTTCAACCGCGAACACTTCGGTATAAGCGAAACGATCGCCTTTTGTGACGGGCTGATCCCATAAAGCAGATGTTGAAACCCGCTTAACATCAGGTAATGTTGCTAAATTCTCGCGGTCAGATAAATGTAAATCAAATGCTTTGCCTTGAAAGAAACGCCCTTGTGTAATACTGGCTGTTCCGCCCGTGACATAAATAAGATCGCCATTACCACTGGTGGTGCTTCTAATAAGCCCTTGGCGAAGCCCTTCACCGGTGGCTAACATGGTGCTTATACACACGGTTGACCATACAATCGCTAAAATAGTAAGACACAATCGGAGTTTTTCTGCAGCCATCTCATGCAGAATTTGTTGCAATGGAAACATGTTATGCCCTCGCACTTAATGCTATGACTGGCGTGAGGTTCGCCGCTCTTCTTGCAGGAAAAAAAGCAGCCAGTAATGCTAATATTGCAGTGATGCTTAGCGTCAAGAAAATTGCGTTAGAGGTAAGAGCCGGTGTGCCTAGCCATTGCGGTAAGTGACTCATCACTAATGCCTTGACGATCAACCATGAGATGCTAAAACCGATAGCGGTTCCTAATATGACTAATACTGCACCTTCAACTAAAAATTGCGTCAAGATATGGGTTGGTGTCGCGCCAATCGCTAGTCGTACTCCAATTTCACGGGTACGCTCTGTCACCGATAAAAACATAATATTGGCAACGCCTAGTGCTCCTACGGCTAATGTCATAGCACCACTGGCTGCTAAAAATAGTTGAATACCTCTAAACAGAGCTAAATATGTATTAGCGAAGTGGCTAAAGTCTGGTGCATTAATCGCTTGAGTATCTTGAGGATCAAACTGAAGCACATGAGCAAAATGTGTTTGTATCGCCTTTCGTAATGCTGCAAGTGAGACTTTTTTTTGTGGAGCAACAATCGCTTGTGATGGTGGGCCTTGCCAGATATCAGCATAAGTTACCGATGGAATAATGAGGCTTCGAGCTGGAAACGAATAGTTCTTTTCATTTTTAGGTACTACGCCAATAATGGTAAAAGGAATCGCATTAATTTTCAGTTGTTCACCAATAGTTAGCTTAGCTTGTTTTGCTAATCGCCATCCAATAATGGCGACGCGGCTGTGATTGCGCTGATCACTGATTGTGATTGGACGTGAACCTGATAGCAATTTTATACCTTGTAAAGGCAGATAATGCGTATCAACGCCGTTGACCACCGCCCGCAGTTTTATGCCTTTCATATCAGTGACATTGGGTTTCTTAGCTCTAAAAACAATCGCCAGCTGTTTTACTTGCGGTAATGTGGCGAGTGATTGATATTGTTTTTGTGTTGCATGAAGCACCCGTCGTGCCGGATAGCCTCGCCACGGAAGGGATGTTTGTCCCATCAACACTTTTTGATTATTGTCGATAAGCGATGACAATGATGTTTTATTGGTTTGGTAAAAGCCTTCACCGAGTGCAACTAATACTAATACCGAGATAATTCCCCACATAATCGCAATTATCGCTAATGAACTGCGAAGCCGATGCGCCATAATGGTTTGTAAAGTTTGCGCTAACAGGGTCATCATTGCTGCAGTGCCTGTGACAGTTGTACGATAGTTTTATCGTTTAATTGTCCGGTTAAGCTCAATAATTGAATTCGATGTAGCCAATAGGTATAAAGAAGATCTTGTAGGCTTTCTTTACTTTTATAGACCTTTTCTTGAATCTGAATAATATCAAGCGCGGTGGTACCGTCAGTGCCTGAGGTATAAATTATTTGTTTGGTCTTAAGTGCTTTGAGATCGGCTTGTAGCTTTTTACTACCAATATCAACTCGTTGCCAATCAAGATCTAATTGATTAAAGCGAGTATTAATATCATTGGTTAAATCCAATTCAACTTGACGCAATTGTTGCTGCGCAATGTGGACACCAACTTTAGCTTTACCGACTTGTGAGCGTATTTTGCCATTAAGATCAAGGGGCACATTGAGGGTGATGCCAGTGTTAAGGTTATCACTATGGCCATTAAAATCATTGCTGTAGCTAATATTGCCCGATAGGTTAGGGTAATAGTCTGCTTGTTGTTGCTTAACTGCGAGTTTAACCTGACGCAGTTGTTGCTGGGCAGCAAGAAGATCAGGACTATTATCTTGGGCCAACTTTAGCCATTGTTGCTTGGTGTTTTTTTGTAATGGTGGTCGATGTAAATTCTGACTATTAATTTCATCAACATGCTGTGGCGGTTGGTTAATCAATTTGGCCAGAATGGCTTGTTGCTCTGCCAGTAATGATTGCTGACTTAATAAATCACTATAGGCACCAAAGACATTAGTATTGGCATCATCGACTTCTGTTGAAAGAATAATACCGGCCTGATATTTTTTTTGAGTCAAGGTTAATAAATGTAATGCATCTTGATGTTGTTCGCGGGTAATACCAACAGCCACTTGAGCCTGAGCAAGTTTAAAATAGGCATCAACAACACTATAAGCAAGCTGATTTTGTTCTTTTTTTAGTTCTAGCTGAGCATAAACGACCTCAGCTTGCGCTTGATCAAGCGCAAGCCATGAACGACTGTCCCAGATAGATTGGGTTAAGGTAACCGTATAGCCTGAGGGTTGGGTTGCATCGTGATCAGACCATGTTTTACCCGCTGTCGCTGATAAATCTGGCAGTAACGCACTTTTAGCCACCTTAGTATCAAATTGGCTTTGCTCTTGTTCTAGTTGTTTTATTTTATAACTTGGATTGGTATTTTTAGCAGCAATCCACGCTTGGTTGATTGTTATTGCATGGCTTGTTAGGCTCCAGCAACTTAAACCTGCCGTCATTATTAGTGTTATGACAATGCGTACTTTAGTCATTGAAATCACCTACTGTACTGGCATCTATCAGTGATTGCTTGGTATCAATACCTGTTTTAATTTCAACATTAATACCATCAGATAACCCTAGTGTTACTGGTTGGTAGTGATAGCCTTGTTCTGAATCATCAGGGATTAAAACTTGTGCCGTATCGCCATCAAAATGCAGAGCGCGCTCTGGTAATGTCATTACATCATCAGCTTTACTTAAGGTGATCTCTGCTGTTGCTGAAAACCCAGATCGTAGCACCATGCCCTTAGGGAATTTGATTTGGCTTACTTCAACGGCAAAGCCATTATCAAAACTTTGTTGCTGTTGATTAGAGTTGGCATTGTTGTCATTAAGTTTTTCTGACTGCACTGCGACTTTAGTTAATACACCCTCAACCTTTTTTTCAGGGTAAGGTGATAAGGTTAATGTGACGGGCATTCCTTCAGATAATTGTGCCGCATCATGTTCACTTACAGTGCCTTTAAAAATAATATTACTCATGTCTGCCATGGTCATTATTTCAGTGGCAGCTTGGTTTGATTCTGTCGATATAATCGGTTCACCAACGTCTACTTTAATATCAATAACTGTACCTGTAATTGGGGCGCTAATGATCGAGGTTAATTTGACATTACCTGCCGTTGATTCGCCTCGACTTTTTAAATCCATATCTTGTTGGCTTTGTTCAACTGTTGCTTGAGCTGATTTTAGTTGAGCCTTGCTTTTAATATAATCGCCAAAATTAGCCGGAATAATATTTTGTGCCACTAAACGTTGGTAGTTTTGTAAGGTTTTTCGCGCAAGTTCAAGATCAGCCTGACTTTTGAGGAGATTAGCATGAGCAGCTGTAAGGTCTTGAGGGGTCGGGTTTGGACGTAATTTCACTAATGGGCTATGAACAGTTACATGTTCTCCAACTCGAACATAGATATCATCAATAATACCACCGATCTGAGATTTTACCTTTACAACCTGTGCTGGCATGATTTCACCCACAGCAACGGCTTGTTTTTTGATGGTTGCTTGTTTTGCGGTGAGTGTCGTAAAGCTGTGCAGCGGTGGTGAATGGGTAGTGGAATAATATATGCCACCTAAACTAATAGAAGCTAATGCCGCAGCGGTTATCCAGCGTTTTTTCATATTAACGTCCAACAACAAGGTAAAAATAGAATGAGTTGGTCAGTAGGTTTTCTGATTTCAGATAATTATGTTAAGAAATTGGAGCCTAAACTGATAACAAAATAAAGCGATAAGATAATCAAATATTACCACTGCATTGTTAATTCTTCGTCGTTTATTTGTGAGAGGATTAACAAAAATGTTGTGGGGTAAAGGCGTTATGAAAGGTTGTTTGCAGTATATGTAACGTTATTGTAAGGCAGGATTAGTATTTTGCGCTGTAAAACCAGCGCAAAATAGGCTTAAATTAGTCTGTTATTGTTTTTTAGTTGCCCACAGATGTAATAAATCGGTAGCAATGGTCGCTGCCGCAAGTGCTGTAATATCGGCATGATCATAAGCAGGTGCAACTTCAACCACATCCATTCCAATAAGATTAATCCCTTGTAAACCACGAATGATTTTCAGTGCCTTATCTGAGCTAATCCCGCCACAAACAGGCGTCCCCGTGCCAGGAGCATAGGCAGGATCTAAACAATCAATATCAAACGTTAAGTAAACCGGCATCTCGCCAACAGCGGCTTTAATGTTTTCAACAATCTGCGCCACACTCCAATCATTAGCGGTATCGGCCGAGATAACATTAAATCCTAGTTTGTCACTGTGTTCGGTACGAATACCAATTTGCACCGAATGTGTCGGGTCAATTAAGCCTTCCTTTGGTGCATGGTAGAACATCGTGCCATGATCAAACTTACTGCCTTGATCATAAGTGTCAGTATGAGCATCAAAGTGAATTAATGCCATTTTACCAAAACGTTTCGCATGAGCGCGTAATAATGGTAACGTGACGAAGTGATCTCCACCAAAAGTAAGCAGCGTTTTTCCTTGCTCTAATAAGCCTGTAGCATGTGCTTCCAAGCGCTCGCACATCTGAGCTGCATCACCACAATCAAACACTAAATCACCGCAATCGGCAATTTTAATGGATTTTAAGAGGCTAAAATTCCATGGCCAGCGTTTGCCTTCCCATGCGAGATTCGTTGATATTTGACGAATAGCCCCCGGCCCCATGCGACTACCTGAACGGCCTGTTGTTGCCATATCAAATGGCACTCCAGTGATAATAACATCAGCGTCTGACTCCATTGGTGCAAAGTTTAACGGTTGACGTAAAAAGCCAAATGCGTTGGCATATAAAGAGTAATCTGGGTAATTAGCTAGTGTTGCCATGGTTTTCTCCAACAACAATATTACAGGGCAAAAGGCCCACTAAAAGTCCTATCACTGCTTAATTGTAGTGATAGGGTGTTCAAAATAGGATGACTATTTTTTAAGTCTTAAATTGCGCGAACATCTTCTAGGTAGGTATATCCTTCAAGTCCATCTGCCAATTCTTTGAGAATACTCTCACGCTCATCTTCAGCGAGGTGTTGCTGTGCCATTAATTGGTATTGGCGCAGAAACTCATTTGAATCTAAGTGTACATAACGCAGTACATCACCGACGTTGTCACCACGATCAATTTTTTCGATGTAATAACCACCATCAGTAGTACAACGCACCACGGCGGTATCGGTATCGCCAAATAGATTATGCATATCACCTAAAATTTCTTGGTATGCGCCAACCATAAAGAAACCAATACGGTAGGGTTGTTCATCACTCCATGTTGGAACCGGAAGTGTGCTTTCTATACCTTGGTTTTCAACATATTGGTCAATCGCACCATCTGAGTCGCAGGTGATATCAAGAATAATCGCACGACGCTCAGGGGCTTTATCTAAGTTGCTTAATGGCAAAATAGGGAATACTTGCTCAATGCCCCATGCATCAGGTAGTGACTGAAACAGTGAGAAATTAACAAAAAATTTATCTGCTAAACGCTCATGTAACTCATCGAGTAATGGACGATGAGCACGATTTTTAGCTGATAATGTTTTTTCAAGCTGGTGACATAAACGTAAACTCACTTGTTCAGCCCAAGCTCTATCAATAAAGCTGATCATGCCAACGGCAAACAAAGAGTGAACTTCAGCTAAATCGCTTTGGTTATCATGGTATAGCTCAACCAATGAACGGTGATCGGCGTTATCCGTCAGTTCTTTCCAAGAGCGCCACATGTTATGCAAAATATGCGGTGCATCCGCTGCTGGCGCTGAAATAGATTCTGGCTTATAGCTTTCAATACCAACCACATCAGTGATTAATACCGCGTGGTGAGCGGTTAAGTTACGACCTGATTCTGAAATAATACGTGGCATTGGCATGTCGTATTGTTGGCAAATATCACCTAAGACATAGACCACATTATTGGCGTATTCATTGATGCTGTAGTTCATCGAACAGCTGCTTTGGCTGCGCGTCCCTTCGTAATCAACGGCCAAACCGCCACCAACATCAACGGTGGTGATCCCTGCGCCTAATTTCTTCAATTCAGCATACACACGACCCGCTTCACCAACACCATTACGCACATCGCGAATATTGGCAATTTGTGAGCCGAGGTGAAAGTGTAATAACTGTAAGCAATCAAGCATTTCACGTTGGCGTAATTCTTCAACCACGGTTAATACTTGTGATGCAGATAAACCAAATTTAGATTTTTCGCCACCACTTGCTTGCCATTTACCTTTACCTTGAGAAGCCAAACGTGCACGTAGACCTAAGCGTGGCGTAACGCCCAACTCAGCGGCTTCTTGTAAGATAATTTTTAGTTCAGAGAGTTTCTCAAGGACGATGTAAACTTCATGGCCGAGCTTTTCGCCAATTAACGCTAATCGAATATATTCACGATCTTTATAGCCGTTACAAACGATGACAGAACTTGCCTCTTGCGCCATAGCAAGTACCGCCATAAGTTCTGGTTTACTACCAGCTTCTAGGCCTAATTGACGCTGCTGTTTAGCATATTGGCTGGCTAATATTTCACTAACGACTTCTTGTTGCTGGTTAACTTTAATTGGGTATACCGCAAGGTAGTCGCCTTGATAACCGTAATTTTCAATCGCTTGGTTAAAAACGCTGCATAAGCTATCCACTCGATGGTGCAGAATATCAGCAAAGCGTACTAAAACCGGTAACGATGCGCCGGCTGCGATTAATTCATCAGCAAGTTGCGATAAGCCGATAGTATTGGCTGGGTTATTAATATCGGGACGGGCAACAACTGAGCCATCTTGCGCTATATCAAAATAACCTTGGCCCCAGTAAGGTGTATTATAAACGTCACGGGCATTATTAATTGTCCAATCACTCATTGTTTAATCTCTTCCTGAGCGAAAATACCGTAGCCATAAAATACAGGTGTATAACATCCCTGCTTGGCTGCAGTAAATATCGAAATAGTGTGGTGACTGACACGATAACGGTCAGAATAAATGTACGTTGTTATTGAAATCTAATCGCGCAGATTGGCGCTATAGCATTTTCAATTACAAGCTACTGGGACTATCTGAGCTGGAATCGTCATTACAAGTCATGAACAAACGGATTGTTCTTCTTGATAGGTGAGGTTTGGCTTTGGTTGTTGCGTTGTCGCATACTTTATTGAGGCTAAAAAAAGCCCTCGAGTATAATGCGGCGAGAGTTTTCATTGTCATTACCTTTAAAGGTCGTGCTATTACAACAAGCACAGTATGACAGGGAATAAGAATGCCCGATGCAATCTCAGTCTACACCTCAAACCAATAATTGGGTGCGTTGCGATTAGACAATTGAATTGTTTTTAGTGCAAACAAAAAAGATTTGTCGTTATGATTAATTTTAGTTGTTACGATTAAAGGTGAAGATTAAATCTAGAGTAAGCATAACAACTACGTATGTATTATTAATAATATATATGTTACTCGATATGTAACCAATTAAATTTATTGATATAAAAAAAGTTTCCCAATATTTAATATTAGAGAAATTAATAGCCAATAAATGTAATGTTAGTACGTAAAAGTGTATAAGAGCATCTATTACGTTTATAAATATTAGATTGTTAATTTGCCCTTTAGAGGGTAATTAAAGGAGTGTTTAGTGGCTGGTGCAAGTTTATTAACTTTGCTTGATGATATCGCAACGGTACTTGATGATGTTGCCGTGATGACCAAAGTCGCTGCGCGTAAAACCGCAGGTGTTTTAGGTGATGATTTGGCATTAAATGCGCAACAGGTTACTGGTGTGCGTGCTGAGCGTGAGTTACCTGTGGTGTGGGGCGTTGCAAAAGGCTCATTTAAAAATAAATTAATCTTAGTCCCTGCGGCGTTATTAATCAGTGTCGTGGCGCCATGGTTAATTGTGCCGATGTTATTATTGGGCGGTTTATTTTTATGTTTTGAAGGCGTTGAAAAGATTGCTGAAAAATTATTTCACCATGATAGCGATGTCAAGCCACAGCAAATATCGGCAGAGAATGTTGATTTAGTCGCCTATGAACGTGAAAAAATAAAAGGAGCAATAAGAACCGATTTTGTGTTATCGGCTGAAATTATTGTGATTACATTAGGCACAGTACAAGATCATCCCTTTTTAACTCAAGCTATTGTGGTGAGTCTTATTGCGGCGGTAATGACAGCTGGGGTTTACGGTTTGGTTGCAGGGATTGTTAAGCTTGATGATGCGGGTTTGTATCTTGTAAAACATAGCAACGGAGCTGGATTTAAGCACAGTTTTGGCTCGTTATTGGTCAATGTTGCGCCTTATTTAATGAAGACATTAGCCGTAGTTGGTACTATTGCGATGTTTTTAGTCGGTGGTGGTATTGTGGTTCACAGTATTCCGCAAATACACACCTTGGTTGAACAATTAACTCAGCAGGTCACCTTTTCTGGATCTCATACCATTGTGCCGCCGTTATTAAACGGTGTCGTAGGTATTATTGCCGGTATTGCAGTGCTGGTGGTTGTGAGTTTAATAAATAAAATTCGTGGTAAGTCTGCACATTAATTTATTATTGTTAGTGTGCTAAATCAGCAAGATATAAAATCAAAAATGCCAGTGATATTAAGCACTGGCATTTTTTTATGATCTATTTTACGTTATTACCACGTGTATTTAATACCCATACGGTAACGTGTTTGACGATTGTCTGTATAACGACTTTGGCTAACGTTCCCCACTTCTACGAAGGGGCGCCACATTGTGCCTTCAACGGTTTTGTAGGTGTACATTAAACGGAAGTTATGCAGGTAGTTAGTATCTTTATTGTCGAATTGTGGTAGTGCATCGCCTTCCATTTCTTGCCAAATTTGGAACTCATATTGGAAGTCCCAATTATTGGTGTTGTAACCTAGCCAGAAATCAACTTCTTGAATTTTAGAAATATAATTTTGTTGATTAAGGTTTTGTTGATTGTAATCCCAGAACTTCCACTTATAACGACCTTGAACACGAATACCATTATCAAAACGATAGTTTAAACGTGCGTAAGGTACATAAACTAAACCTTGCGAGGTGAAATCGAGTGAAAGGCCACCGATGCCCATAATGTTATCAGTTAACTTTTTGTAGTAATACGCTGAAAACTCAGAGCCGTTCATTGTCATACCATCAAACATGGTATTGAGTTGATCATTGTTATAACGCGCGTCTAATTCAAAACCAATATTCTTACCCGTATCTAAAAATGCTTTTACGCGATCGCCATGACGATTAGTACCATCACGATATTCATGGCGATATTCAATAGTAGTTTTGTAATCGTTGGCATAGCTAAAACTTGTCGCAGATAAAAGGGTCGTTGCAAGGATTACTTTAGTGATGGTATTCATTGATTGTCCTTAATTTAATATGAGTTATGTCGCGCTTTCTCTGTTAAATAGAGACAGCGTTAAATTAATAATAAAAAGATCTATTACAGGTTATTTATGAACGGCTATAAGTAAGCATTGGCGCTGTGTGCCGGTACGGTTGTTGGTCGCCATGGATCGCCTGTGTGCTCAAGCCATGGTATTAATTCTTCAGTAATTAATTTGTCGATAAGCATTGGATTCGTAGCAGCAATATTTTCCATTTGGTATGGGTCAATTTGATTGTCATGCAATACATAAGTCAGCGGCTTACCAATTTTTCTATCAATCATTAAGGTATAGCGTTGCGAGCGAATGCCACGTCGTCCATATGATTGGCCGCCATAGGGCATAAAAGTGTAAAATTGTGATGTTGGTTTACTATCACCATCAATGCCACGTAGAGTATTGGCAAAGTTCGTACCTTCAACGGTATCTGGGATGAGATTTTCCATGCCCATTAAACCCAGCATGGTTGGGTAAATGTCTGGTGCTGAAAATAACAAATCATTTTGCTGTGGATTAAGCTTACCCGGCCACCGGAAGATCATTGGAATACGCATGGCTTCGTCATAGTGAACATTCTTAGTTGGATTACCGTTTGAACCCATGCAACAGCCATGATCAGAGAAAAACACCACTAACGTATCTTCAGTAAGGTTGAGGCGATCTAATTCATCAATAATGCGTCCGAATTGCTCATCAACTCCATTAACCATTGCCATATATTGTTTAAAATACTGCGGACCATAGCCTTCTTGGTAAAGTTTATCCCATTGCACATTAGGACGGGTATTTAATTGTTGTGATGTTTTACCACTAAAGCGATCTAAATACTTTTGTGGTACTTGATCATAAGGCGAATGAGGTGGATTCATCGAAACCACAAGTGTAAATGGCTGATCTTGCTTACGGTATTGACCATTTTCATTGCGTAGATATTTAATTGCGATATCAGCTTCGTGCTCAGGGCTCCACTGATTAATCCGCAGAGGTTTATCGCGCGTTGTATCATTGGTCCAGTACATTGGCGTCATATGTTTGTCATAGGTGCCATAGGCATACCAGAAGTCAAACCCATGACGACGATCAGGCGCTGTCCAATCATTCCAATAACGCCCTTCAGCTGGGTTATTGTAGCTAGGGATAAAAGGGGCTTGTGGTGCATCTAGGTGCCATTTGCCGATATAACCCATGCTATAGCCTTGTCTTTTAAGAACATCTGACCACGTTAATGTACTTTTCTTTAATTCAATACCGAAATCTTTACCACCAAATTGGCCTTCAACACCTGTGTGGCTATTACCTTGAATACCATTACGGTAAGGGTATTGCCCAGTCATTAACATGCCACGGAACGGAGTGCATAGTGGAAAGTTTGATACAGCTTGGCGTAAAACGGCACTTTGACGTGCAAATTTATCAATATTGGGTGTCATTGATGGATCTTGCTGCATAAAACCTAATGCTTGAGCACGAAATTCATCAGGAAATATGATGACTAAATTAGGTTTTTTAAGTGTTTTTTGTGAGCTTGCTTTTGAAGCCGTTGCCGCTTGGGTATAACCCGCAGATAAGGTTGCAGCAACAGCACCACTAGCTGCCATACCTTTTAGTAATCCTCGACGTGATATAGACATCAACAAATCCTTATAAATTGAAAATATATAGTACTAGAGCATAAGCTTTTGAGTTGCTTCGGATCGTAAGCTAATGAAAGTTTCTTGACTGTGTAATTGGTCACATAAAAGAGATCGAAAGCAAAATAATGTAATTACTGATTAATTTGCGATAAATATAAGAGAGATGACGCGGTATTTTATAAATTCAAGCTATGAATAGTTGGTTTATTGACTTTCGTTCTATATGATAGAAGGACTTACGTAACCTTACGTAAGATTTCACCGAAAGATATCGAAAGAATGTGAAAGAGATCAAAAGTTTTGTCTTGTCGCATTGTGGCTTTGTTTTTTAAGTGTAAGATTATTTCGAAATTAAATGAAAGAGATTTTGTTTGGTTTCACAAGGAGACAAAAGTGAAAAGTGCAATTGAAAGGCGAATGGAAATCGTCAACGTGGTGAACCAAGAAGGAAAAGCCCGTGTCGAGGATCTCGCAGAAAAATTTAATGTATCAAGTGTCACGATTCGTAGTGATCTGAGTTTCTTAGAAAAGAATGGTTATGTAGTGCGTTCTCATGGCGCAGCTATTCCTAACTCAGGTGTGATTGCTGAATTAACTATTCATGAAAAGCGCCGGCATAACGCAGGAGTTAAATCGCTTCTTGGCCAAGCCGCTGCCAAGCTTATTCATGACGGTGACACTGTAATTTTAGATTCTGGGACAACAACACGCGAAATCGCAGCCAGCTTAAAAAGTATGGAAAATGTTGTTGTCATGACCAATGGTCTGGATGTGGCAATGGAGTTAGCTTCAGCACCGGGTGTTGAAGTTTTAATGTCAGGTGGCGTACTTCGTAAAGAAGCGTTATCTTTTTCAGGCTCTCAAGCCGAAGCTGGCCTCAAGAATTTTCGTTTTGATAAAGTTTTTCTTGGGGTTGATGGCTTTGATTTACGAGCTGGTATCACGACACACAGCGAGCAAGAGGCAAGCCTCAACCGTTTAATGTGTGAAATTTCTGAACAAGTGATTGCGGTAGCTGATTCGACAAAGTTTGGTAAACGTAGCTGCCATATGATTCGTGAGTTCGGAAATATTGATATTTTAGTAACAGATGCGGGCATTCCTGAAGATTATTTAGCTGGTCTTCGTGAAATGAAAGTAGAAGTTATTATTGTTGAAAAAGAGCACTGACTGATTAACTCCATGATCACATCACAGATGATGATTGTGGAGTTAATAAATGAACACCCTACAAACGCTTGTCCAACGCCATAAAGCAGGTGGCAATAATGGTATTTATGCTGTTTGCTCTGCACATCCGCTGGTTATTGAAGCGGCATTTGCTCAAGCGTTGGATGATAACTCAGCTTTATTAATCGAAGCGACGTCAAATCAAGTAGATCAATTTGGTGGTTACACCGGAATGACACCGATTGATTTTCGTCACTTTGTATTAACGATGGCTGAACAATTTCATTTCCCTACCGATAAACTGATTTTAGGTGGTGATCATCTTGGTCCTAATCGCTGGCAGCATCTAACAGCTGCTGAAGCAATGATGAATGCCGATGATTTAATTGCTGCTTATGTCGCTGCAGGCTTTAAGAAAATCCATTTAGATTGCAGCATGTCTTGCGCTGATGATCCCATTCCTCTCTCTGATGATACCGTTGCGGAACGTGCTGCACGTTTAGGTGCAATTGCCGAAAAAACAGCATTAGCAACTTTTGGTTATAGCGATCTTGTGTATGTCATTGGTACTGAAGTGCCTGTCCCTGGTGGTGCAGCAGAAACGTTAAATACGGTGGAAGTGACGTCACCACAAGCTGCAATGAAAACAATCGAAACTCATCAACGTGCGTTTGCTGCTGCAAATATAGCTGATTGTTGGACACGTGTGATTGGATTAGTGGTTCAACCTGGAGTTGAATTTGATCATACTGGTGTTATTGATTATTGCCCAGAGAAAGCGAATGTGCTCAGTGGTGTGGTTGATAGTTTTCCTCACATGGTATTTGAAGCGCACTCGACAGACTATCAAACCCATGCAGCTTATCGTCAATTAGTTCAAGACCACTTTGCTATTTTGAAAGTGGGCCCAGCATTGACCTTTGCTATGCGTGAAGCACTATTTAATTTATGTGAAATTGAAGCTGAAATTATTCCTAAAGCACATTGTTCTAATTTACGTGAATGTATTGAAGCGCAAATGTGTGAAGCCCCACAGCATTGGCAAAAATATTATCATGGCAATGAATCTGAACAACGCTTCTCGCGCTGTTTTAGCTTTAGTGATCGTATGCGCTATTACTGGCCTGATAGTGTGATTAATCAAGCCCAAGCAACTTTATTTAGAAATTTATCTCGAGTGGATATTCCGTTACCCCTTCTTAGTCAATATATGCCACAGCAATTTCAACATCTGCGTGAAGGTTTAATTTCATCAGATCCTAAAGCATTGGTATTAGACACAATTCGTCAAGTTTTACGTGCTTACTCTCAAGCATGTACTGAAAAATTAATCGCAGAGGTTTAAATACATGGAACAATATTTAGGTTATTCAGCAGCTGAACTTCAGCGTTTTTCGGGTTATTGGACCGCAAAAGAAATCAACCAACAACCTGATTGTTGGGCGCAAACTGCGGCAATTACACGTGAGTGTGAAGCACAAATTAAATGCTTTATGGATAAAGTTTATAATTATTCTAATTTACGCATTGTGTTAACTGGAGCGGGTACGTCAGCGTTTGCTGGTCGTTCTTTAGCTTTAGGCTTATCTCAGCGTTTACAACGTCGTGTTGAGGCTATTTCAACCACTGATATTGTGTCAAATCCTAGTCAATGTTTTGCCGAAAATATTCCTACCTTATTAGTGTCGTTTGCACGCTCAGGTAATAGCCCTGAAAGTGTGGCTGCGGTTGAGCTTGCTAATCAAACATTAACTGAGTGTTTTCACTTAGTATTGACCTGTAATGTCGATGGGCAGTTATATAAGTGTTGTAAAAATGATAAGCAATCACTTGCACTTCTTATGCCCGCTGAAACCAATGACCAATCTTTTGCCATGACCTCAAGTTTTTCATCAATGATGCTAGCAGCTTTTTCGGTTTTAATGTATGGCAACGATTACACGAAAGGTATCGAAAGCATTTGTAAGTGTTCTGTGGGGCTGATCAAAGATTTAAATACCCAAATAAAGGATACTGCTAGTCAAGAACTAGAGCGGGTTATTTATCTAGGCAGTGGTGGTTTACAAGGCTTAGCCCAAGAGTCGGCATTGAAATTACTTGAACTAACGTCAGGTAAAGTCGTTGCAACATTTGATTCTCCATTAGGGTTTCGCCATGGACCAAAATCTATTGTGAATCAAAATACGATGATTGTGGTGTTTATAAGTAACGACCCATATACCCGTAAATATGACTTGGATCTTTTAGCTGAACTTTGTCGCGATAATATTGCAGCTCGAGTGGTAGCGATTACAGCGCAAGCAGATGAGATTGAAGCAAGTGCTGATGTTATTCATGTCCCTAGCATGGAAACCGCGACCGATGTTGAATTACTTTTTCCTTATATGCTGTATGCGCAAATGTACTCGTTCCATCGCGCACTTGCACTAGGGAATACACCTGATAACCCATGTCCTACTGGCGAAGTTAACCGTGTAGTGCAAGGAGTTACTATCCATTATTTATATGATTATTTGAAATAATTACGAAAGGTAGAACAATCATGACAACGCCAAACATTGTATGGACACGAATTGATGAACGTTTGTTACATGGTCAAATTCGTATTACTTGGGGTAAACATTCAGGCGCTAACCTTATTTTGGTTGCCAATGATGATGCAGCTGAAGGTCCAAATGCGGCTTTTATGCAAGCAGGTATGAAAGCATCAGCTGGGGGGGAATATGCCGTGCGTTTCTTCTCAATCCAAAAAACAATTGATGTTATCGGTAAAGCTTCTCCGCAACAAAAGATTTTTATCTTGTGTAATAACCCAACTGATGTAGCGCGTTTAGTTGAAGGTGGGGTGCCTATTACGCATTGTAACGTCGGTAATATGCATTATCACGAAGGTAAGCGTCAGATTAATAAGACCGTTTCTGTTGATGATAAAGATATTAATGCTTTTGAACGCATGGTGGCGAAAGGGGTAACTTGCACTATTCAAAATACCCCAGATCAAAAACCAATTAATGTACTTGAACTGGCTACCAGCGCTGCTTAAGTCGCGATAGTCAAACGCCAAACGTGTAAAAGGAATAAATCATGTTTTTTGAAGCTGCGTTAGTAGCGGTGTGGGCTTTCTTTTGTGGTATCGATAAATACGATGTTGCATTGAATATTCACCGTCCGCTTATTACAGGTCCGGTTGTGGGCTTGATCATGGGTGACATGCAAATTGGCTTGATTGCAGGTGCGACATTAGAACTTGCTTGGTTAGGTTTAGTCCCTAACGCCGGTGCTCAGCCACCAGATGTAACATTAGGTACGATTGCTGCGGTTGCTTTTGCAGTGATGACGGGTCAGTCAGCAGAAGTGGCGATGGGTGTGGGTATGCCGATTGCAGTATTGATGCAGATGTTGGTTATCGGCTTCTTTGCAATGACATCATTCACTATGGGTAAAGCGGATCGCTATGCTGAAAGAGGGGATTCTGCAGGCATTGATAAGCTGTTAATTGTCACCATCTTATCGCGTGCAATGCTGTATGCCACAGTGGCTTTTGTAACGGTTTACTTTGGTGAGCATGCGGCGACTTGGATTGATGAAAATGCACCAAAAGCACTGCTAACTGGTTTGGGTATTGGTGCCAAGATGGTTCCTGCGATTGGTTTCGCTATGTTGTTGAAAATCATGTGGTCAAAAGAAGTGGCGGGTGTGTTCTTCATTGGCTTCGTCATGACTACTTACTTAAAACTACCAATTATGGCTGTCGCAATTATCGGCGCTTCAATTGCAGCACTGTACTACTTCTTTAGCGGTTCAAACAACGGCGGCTCTAATAACAACCAACCTGGAGAATATGAAGATGGCATCTGATATCACAGCGGGAACACTTCGCGATAAAAACACGGAACAACATGTAAGTTTGGTTGATGATATCGATGCATACGAAGATACCACGCCACGCAAAGTGATCACTAAGAAAGATCTTTGGATGTGTTCTATCCGCGGTCTATTCATGGAAGGTAACTTTAACTTTGAACGTATGCAAGCGGGTGGTTTCGCTTACTCAATTATTCCAGCACTGAAAAAAATTCACGGTGATAACAAAGCCGATTTAGCCAAAGCATTAAAGAACCATCTGCAGTTTTTCAATGCCTCACCTAAGCTGTTTACCTTCTTATTAGGTACAGCGATTGCGATGGAAGAGAACAAAGAAAAACCATCAACCGTTAACGTAATGAAAGTGGCGGGAATGGGACCAACAGGTGGTATTGGTGATGCTATCGACCACATGACCTTGATGCCATTAACCCTAGCGTTAGGTGCGTCAATTGCAATGGAAGGCTCTATTGCCGGTCCATTTGTGTTCTTCTTCTTATACCAAATTGTTCACTTTGCAGTTTACTTTGGTTTGATGTTCATGGGTTACAAAGCGGGTACTGCCGCGATGGTTAACATGAGCGATTCAACTGAGAAGTTGGCAAAAGCCGCCAATATTATGGGTATCTTTGTGATTGGTGCGCTCTCCGCGACCTTTATCAAGGTGCAGACCACCCTCAGTCTCGAACTGGGGGGCAAGGTGGTCGACTTGCAAACCGCATTATTTGACAAGGTGATGCCAAATATTCTGCCGCTGATGTTGGTGTTCTTCATGCTCAAAATGGTGAAAGGAACAGGATTCTGGGCTAAGCCACCAGTATTGATTTTCAGCACATTAGCAGCCGGTGTTGTCGGCCACATGCTCGGTATTTTGTAATAACACCCTCGTTTAGTGGTGATGAGAGTCATCATCAATAATATCAAGGGGGACGATGCTCCCCCTTATTTTCAAGGAAAGAATCATGATTGGTATCGTCGTTTCAGGTCATATTAACTTTGCATCAGGTATGGAATCAGCGGTTCGCGCCATTGCTGGTGAGCAAGAACAAATGACGTATGTGGATTTTGTTGAAACCATGTCTACCGATGAGCTAGAACAGGCTTTACGTCAAGCCGCAGCCGATGTGGATAGTGGTGATGGCGTGTTATTTTTAACCGATATTCCTGGTGGATCTCCCGCTAATCGCGCCTTAGCAATAGTAATGGATACCCCTAATGTAGAACTTATTGGCGGCGCTAATTTACCGATGATTGCCAATGCTGCCTTTGAGCGTGATGATGCAGACTTAACTGATCTTGTTGATACCTTGCTTGATATTGGTATGTCATGCATGAAAGACATGCGTCGTGAACTTAACAGCATGATGACGCAATCAGCTGAACTTGAATGTGAAGACGGACTGTAATTATGCGCTTTGCACTTCATCCACAACGTATATTCACCCCCACAGGGATCCGCTATAACCACTATGTAGTAGTGAATAACGGTAAGGTTGAAAGCGTTACTGATAGCCGACCTTTTGATTGCGAAGTGATTGAATTAGAAGGTCAAACATTAGTTCCTGGTTTTATTGATATTCATATCCATGGCCGTGCAGGCGCAGATGTCATGGATGCAACGCCAGCAGCTTTACAAACTATCGCCCAAGCATTACCAGCAACAGGCGTAGTGGCATGGGTTGGAACCACAGTAACCGCACCTTGGCTAGACATCGTGTCTGCTTTACAACAAGTGCGCCATTTCTGTGAGCAACCGCAACCATCAGGGGCAAGGTTATTAGGCAGCTTTCTTGAAGGGCCTTACTTTACAGCAACACATCGAGGTTCACACCCAACTCAATATTTAACCGCGCCAACCATTGCGGCGTTAGCAGAATTAAAAGAAGTTGCTGCAGATTCATTATTACGCGTCGCCCTTGCACCTGAATATGATGGTGCTAGTGAAGCTATTCAGTGGTTAACCGATAACGGTATTAAAACCTCGATTGCACATACCAATGCCAATTTTGAACAAGTGACCCAAGCCCATCACCATGGTGCCGATTGTGGTGTGCATTTATTTAACGGTATGAGTGGCTTACATCACCGTGAGCCAGGTTGTGCAGGGGCAGTGCTTTATCACGATATGTTAGTTGAACTGATTGCTGATGGTATTCATGTTCATCCTGTAATGATGCAACTCGCTTATCGTATCAAAGGCTATCAAGGTATGGCGTTAATTACTGATTGCATGCGTGCTGGTGGTCTTGAAGATGGTAAGTATCAACTAGGTGCGCAGATGGTTAACGTAACCAATGGTGAAGCACGTACTGATGATGGCTCTTTGGCTGGTAGTACTTGCAGTTTAGATCAAGCTATTCGCAATATGATCTTATTAGCCAATGTACCGGAATGGGAAGCGATTCAGATGGCAACCGCAGTACCTGCAAAATATTTGGGTATTGACGATCAATTAGGTGCCATTGCCCCTGAATATAACGCCAGTTTTGCTGTGCTTAATAGCCAATTTGAAATTCAAGCAACGTTAATCGATGGTGAGTGGCATTACCCAGCATCGGCTCAACAATAATTTGTAATCATTCACAGCCTATTTAACTGCTGTGAGTAATGTAATGATTTAAGAGGTTTTTCATGGAAATTCGTCAACCAATTCATAGCCAGCATGCTAAGCAATTAGATACTGCAGGTATTCGTGAGCAGTTCTTAATTGAAAATATGTTTCAAGAAGGTCAAATCAATCTTACCTATAGTCATATCGATCGCATTATTGTGGGAGCAGCAGTGCCAACCACAACGGCTATCGAATTTGAAGGCGGTAAAGAAATAGGGGTTGATTACTTTTTACAACGTCGCGAATTAGGTGTGATCAATATTGGTGCGCCTGGGTTAGTGATTGTTGATGGTGAAACATTTGAGATTGGCTCACGTGAAGCTATCTATGTGGGAATGGGCGCTAAGAATATTCGTTTTGAAAGTGTGATTGCCGATAAACCAGCCCGTTTCTACTTAAATTGTGCGCCTGCTCATCATGGTTACCCAACCCGTAAAATTACCCGTGAAGATGCATCACCAGAGCAAATTGGTAGTCAAGAAAACTGTAACGTTCGTACTATTTATAAGTACTTACACCCATCAGTGTTACCAACTTGTCAGTTATTAATGGGCATGACGGAACTCGCTGCAGGTAGTTTGTGGAACACTATGCCATGTCATACCCATGAGCGTCGCATGGAAGTGTACCTATATTTTGATATGAGCCAAGACAACATCGTGTTCCATTACATGGGTGAGCCTCAAGAAACTCGCCATATTGTGGTACGCAATGAACAAGCTGTGATTAGCCCTAGTTGGTCAATTCACTCTGGTGTTGGTACTGCAGCGTATACCTTTATTTGGGGAATGGTAGGTGAAAACCAAACTTTCCACGATATGGATCATGTTGCGATGAGCGATCTTAAATAAGCCGTTGTGGTTAATTATTAATGAATTTAGTGAGTAGCGTTGGCGACTATTGCTAGCGTTACTATACAAGGATAGAACTCGATGAATATGTTTGATTTAAGCGGTAAAGTCGCGATTGTGACTGGTTGTAATACAGGTCTTGGTCAAGGTATGGCATTAGGACTTGCAAAAGCAGGGGCTGATATTGTGGGTATTGGCCATCAAGCCGCGCCTGAAACTCAAGCACAAATTGAAGCATTAGGACGTAAATTCCATTACATCACCGCCAACCTTATGCAGCAAGATAAGCTGGAAAGCATTGTTGCAGAAGCGGTAGAAGTGATGGGGCATGTTGATATTTTAATTAACAATGCTGGCATTATTCGTCGTCAAGATCTGCTTAAATTTTCTGAAAGTGATTGGGATGATGTAATTAACATTAACCAAAAGACATTGTTCTTCTTATCACAAGCCGTGGCTAAACGTTTTGTTGAACAAGGTAATGGCGGCAAAATTATTAATATCGCTTCGATGTTATCTTTCCAAGGCGGCATTCGCGTACCATCATACACTGCAAGTAAATCTGCAGTTATGGGACTAACCCGCGCGTTAGCGACTGAACTCGCTGAATATAATATTAATGTTAATGCGATTGCTCCAGGTTATATGGCAACTGATAACACTGAAGCCCTTCGTGCTGATGCTGAACGTAATGCGGCAATTTTAGAGCGTATTCCAGCTAATCGTTGGGGTTTACCGTCAGATTTAGAAGGCCCAGCAGTCTTTTTAGCATCAAGTGCGAGTGATTACATTAATGGTTACACCATCGCGGTAGATGGTGGTTGGTTAGCGCGCTAAGGAGAGCAGATCATGGCAGCATTAGGTTCAAAAGAAACGATTTTAACGGCAATGAAGCGTGTTTATCGTTACCAAGCACAAAACCAAACTCGCAGTGTGGTTCGTCGCAGCGGTAAAACTCGTTTTATTAAAGATACTGACTGGGAGCGTGGCGTATTTTGGTCATGTGTCTCTGCAGCATGGCTAGCAACAGATGATAATGAATACCTTGATGGGGTGATGAATTATACCCTTCATACTGGTTTTAGAACCGGGCCTAATGATCGTTTTGCTGATGATCATATTTGCTGCCAAGCCTACCTTGATGTTTATCCATTAATTGATCAAGTGGAAGCGTTAGAGCCAACCATTAAAGCGTTAGATCTTATGGTTGATAATCCACAGCCTGGTCGTAAAGATTGGTGGTGGTGTGATTCATTATTTATGGCACCGCCCACATTTGCGGCATTAACCCAACGCACCGGTGATCCTAAGTACCTTGATTACATGAACACTGCATTTTGGGATTCAGTTGAGCATTTGCTCGATCCTGAAACGGGTTTATTCTACCGTGATTACCGTTATATTCCTGACGGTAATGGTGGCGAATTACGAGAAGCTAACGGTAATAAAGTCTTCTGGAGCCGAGGTATTGGCTGGGTATTAGCCGCTGTGCCACGTTTACTTGCGCGTATGCCAGAAGATTATCCACAGCGTGAAAAATATTTAGCGTTGTTTAGCTCGCTTGCAGCAGAAGTGATTAAGTATCAGCAAGCTGATGGTTTTTGGCGTACAAGTTTGCTCGATCCTGAAAATTTCCCTGCACCAGAAAGCAGCGCTACCGCATTATTCTGTTACGGTTTAGCGTGGGGAATTAAACACGGGCATCTTGATGCTGAAACATATCTGCCTGTGGTTGAAACGTCATGGACTGCTCTGCAAAGCTGTATTCATGATAATGGCATGATCGGTTGGGTACAGTTACCTGCATTTAATCCGCGTGATGTCGCCTTTGAACATAATATTGATTACGGTGCTGGCGCATTTTTATTAGCTGCAACAGCAGTTGCTGATCTGGTCGAATAAATAACAATAACGTCAACGCTATAAGTTGAAAGCTAGGTGAGTTCAAGCCGATCTACATGCGAGATCGGCTTTTTTATGGTTCATATCGAATTAGCTAAAAACGATGAATATACATAAGGATATTGTAATGAATAAGTTAGCCATTATAGCTGCTGCTGTGACAGCAAGTATGACAAGTTACCATGTGGTTGCTGAAACAGTGACTCCAACGGCTGAGCCTGTTGCTGCGGTATATAACATCAATCATGCTAAGGTTGCTCCTGTTATTGATGGTATCGCCCATGATAATGAATGGAAATCAGCTCAAGCATTAACCGATTTTACTTTTCCTTGGCGTGATACGCCCGCACCAGCAACAGAATTTAAAGCTGTGTGGCATGCTGATTCTGTCTATTTTCAATACACAGTAACGGATGCGAATGTTGCGATTGGCACAGATCCAGAACGTGCTATTTTAGATTCCGATCGCGTGGAAATTTTCCTTGCCAAAGATGTGCAATTATCGCGTTATTACACCATGGAAATTGATCCTAAAGCACGCGTGTTTAGTGCAGAAGCCAGCTATGACATGGTCAATAAAAAACGGGCATCATTAGACAGTAATTGGACATGGAAAGGCTTAGAAACCAAAGCAAGTTTAACCGATAGCGGCTATGTTGTTGAAGGTAAATTACCCCTGCAAACATTGACCGATTTATCGCTATGGCAGAATAAACAACAAACGCAATTATTGTGTGCTTTAATGCGGGCAGAATTCACTCAACAAGCAGATGGCAAGTTGGATATGGGGTGGATGACATGGATAGATCCTAAAACACCTAAGCCAAACTTCCATAACCCGCAAACATTTGGCCATTGCCAGTTAGTAAAATAACGATCTTTAATTAATATAGACCATTAAAAAATAAGGTTTATGCTGATATTTATATCATACGGCATAAGCCTTTTTTTATTTTATAGGTTTGACGCTGTTTTTTATGGTGGTGTTTTAGATAGGAATATCATGCAAATATTGGGATAAACACTAAAGTCTGTGAGATAATGCTTGGCTAAGGTATAAATCTGCCACCATCTGCGGCTAGGTTTATTCTCTCCGAGATATTTTATTGCATTTCCAATCGAGTTAGTGGACTTAATGATACGTATTAATGAAGTTAAATTACCGTTAGATCATAGTGAAGTAGCTTTACATGATTTTGTCATCAACAAGTTATCGATAAATAAAGACCAACTAGTTGATATTCATATCTTTAAACGTGGTTATGATGCCCGTAAAAAGAATGATATCTATCTGATTTATACTTTAGATGTCACTTTAAAAGACGTTGATGAAGAGCAATTACTAACGACGTTTGCTAACGATCATCAGGTGAAAACATCACCAGATACGAACTATAAATATGTAGGCCAAGCGCCTGAAAATATTACTGAGCGTCCAATCGTTATTGGTATGGGCCCATGTGGTTTGTTCACTGGCCTTATTTTGGCACAGATGGGATTTAAACCTATTATTCTAGAACGCGGAAAATCAGTGCATGAACGTGCCAAAGATACCTTCCGTTTTTGGCGTACTCGTGAGCTAAACACCGAATCAAATGTGCAATTTGGTGAAGGTGGCGCAGGTACATTCTCTGACGGTAAACTATACAGTCAGGTAAAAGATCCTCGTTTTCTTGGTCTTAAAGTAAAACAAGAATTTGTTGCAGCGGGCGCACCGGCTGAAATTATTTATCTTAGTAAACCCCATATTGGTACCTATAAATTGGTAACGATGGTTGAGAAGATGCGTCGTAAAATTATTGAACTTGGTGGTGAGATTCGTTTCGAAACCCGCGTTGAAGAAATTAATATTGATGATAATAGCCAAGTAACGGGTGTGACATTATCAACTGGTGAAGTGATCCCGTCAAAGCATGTTGCATTAGCGATTGGCCACAGCGCACGCGATACTTTTAAGATGTTGCATGACAAAGGTGTCCACCTTGAAGCACAATCATTCTCGGTTGGTTTCCGTATTGAGCATAAACAAGAAACTATCGATGCTGCGCGCTTTGGTAAAAATGCAGGCCATCCATTATTAGGTGCTGCTGACTATAAACTGGTTCACCACTGTAAGAATGGTCGTTCTGTTTATAGCTTCTGTATGTGTCCTGGTGGTGTCGTTGTTGCTGCAACATCAGAGCTTGAGTCAGTAGTAACTAACGGCATGAGCCAATATTCACGTAGTGAGCGTAATGCTAACAGTGCGATTGTGGTCGGTATTTCACCAGAAGACTTTGCAAACGATCCAATGCAAGGTATTGCACTACAACGTAAGTTAGAACGTAATGCTTATATTCTTGGTGGTAGTAGCTATGATGCGCCAGCACAATGTGTAGGTGATTTCTTAGCGGGTAAAACTGTCAGTCAAATGGGCAGTGTTGAGCCGTCTTATAAGCCAAATGTGAAGTTTACTGATTTAAGCACTAGCTTGCCAGATTATGCTATCGAAGCGATTCGTGAAGCATTACCGGCGTTTAATAAAAAGATCAAAGGTTTCTCACATGCTGATAGCATGCTAACGGGTGTTGAAACACGTACGTCTTCTCCTGTACAAATTAAACGCGGTAGAGATTTCCAAAGTATTAATACTAAAGGCCTATATCCTGCTGGTGAAGGTGCAGGTTATGCGGGTGGTATTTTATCTGCGGGTATTGATGGCATTAAAGTTGCTGAAGCGATTGCGCTTGATATGTTGAATGCGTAATTAGTGAACCTGTAAAAGGTGTGATAACCATGAATTATGGTTAGCACACCTTTCATTGTTATTGTATTTTCTAAGTCTTCGCTACAGTTATCTACGTTAATTTCATAAAAACCGCGTTCTAAAAGCACCGTTTGAACATGTTTAAATTTGACTATTCTTAAAGACAACGGCGAATTCTCACCTATCGTGCAAGATGGAGTTGAGCGCGATTTTTGTTAATAATTGAAGTTACTAGCCATGGTGAAATATTTAGTTACAATAACGCGCAATAACAGTAAATAGCCTCTTTTTATTGATTGAGTGCAAAGGGTTTACTGATTGTTCTAATATGGATATATAGTCGGATATAAATAGTCAATGTTAAATGAAAGGCGGTTCTTTTTATCATTAATGCCCTATTTGTTATTGTTAGTGGCAGGGGTAGTCGATTCAGTTGGTTTTTTACATCTTAAAGATGGGGTATTTGCTTCTTTTATGAGTGGCAACTCAACGCACTTAGGGATGATGCTCAGTTATGATGATATTCCTCGAGCTTCTATTTATATTGCAATCTTGGGTATTTTCATTATCGGGGCAATGTCTGGCGAGTTAATTGCCTTATCTAGTCGTCGATTCTACCGCGGTGTCGTGATGGCATCGGTCTCCGTTGTACTGCTATTTGCAACCATCATGCAATATTATGTGCCTTTTTTAGCGGTGAACTTTATCATTTGTTATGCAATGGGGATGCAAAATATTGCCTTGCGATTAACGATTGAAAAAGCAATACCATTGACCTACGCTACCGGATATTTAGTCAATATTGGTCGATTACTGGCATTGGCGATTGTTGGTAAAGGTGATAAAAAGCGCTTGCTTCAATATCTTGGATTATGGGGTTCATTAATTAGCGGTGCAGTGATTGGTGGAGTAATTATGCAAACAATCCCTCAATATTCATTATTACCGGCATTAGCTTTAACGATCTCGATAGCAATCACACTGTTGTATATTGAACAGACTCATCGTTCAACCCCTATTGACACTGAATTGTAATAAATACAGTCAATTCACAGTGTAAATAATGAAAAGGCCAGCATCTATGCTGGCCTTTTCATTTATATTTGATATTTATGCTCCTATCGCATCACGCATTTTACACATAACATCTTGTTTTTGTTCTATTGTTAATATGCGTAATGGTAAACGTGGATCTCCTGCATTAATATCATGCAACATCATGGCTGTTTTACCTGCCGCAACACCACCGTATTCAACTAATACACGAATAAGCGCAATAACATTATCCATTTTACTGATCACTGCTTGATGATCGCCTTTCGCAAAAGCATCAATCATGTCGTGATAAAGTGGTGCTGCATAATTATAAGTACTGCCGACAGCACTGATTGCCCCAACAGCTAATGCGCCAGGAAAATGCTCATCAACACCCCATGGTACATCAAATTTACTATCACAAACGCGTAAACAACGTTGGTATTCATATAAGTTTGTACTATTAAATTTCACGCCATATAAATTTGGAATCACTTTGTCAGCGGCAATTAAGAATTGTTCCATATCAACCGCTACGCCGCTCATTTCTGAATGGTAGTAGTAAAAACCTTTTGATGGCGCTGCATCAGCAACTGCTTTACAGTAATTTACTAGGTCAGTGACATTATTAGGTTTAAAGAAACAAGGACCGATAGCTGAGGTTGCATAAATGTCTAACTGATCAGCATGGCGGGTTAATTCAAGTGTATCGGCAATGCTTAATGCGCCAGTATGAATAATTAGTTTTAATTGGCCTGCACTTGCTTGTACCCAACGTTCTGCAACGGCTTTACGTTCTGCGACAGAACAATGGATCCCTTCACCTGTTGTGCCTAATACATAAGCCCCAACAATTTTGGTATCAATAAGATGCTTGGCGATAGCATCAATAGCGACATAGTCAATTTCACCATTAGCTAAAAATGGTGTATGAGGGGCTGCAATTAAACCAGTTAGCTTTTCCATGTCTCAGATCCTTGTTTGTGAAGTTTTACTTCTAAAGTTTAATAATTATGGAGTTGGATTATCATACGAACTGATATTTAGCTTGGCAATAAAAAAGAAACGACTTTTAGCGCTTTTAATAGAAACTGTGATCTATTGCTATTAATTGTTTTTTCTATTTATAAAATATTTTGTATCGCTATTTTGAGTTGGAATGATGATTAGATTTGATTTTGGAGTAAAACTTCATAATGATGATATGATAAAAGTCGCCAGCTAAGCTGAATAAAGGCAAGGATAACGTATGAATGCAGCAACAGATGCTATTCAAGTAGGTAAAATTTTAGATACGTTAGGTAGTCTTCGTGATAGCTTGACACCATCGGCACGTCGTATCGCTGATTATGTATTAGCGCAACCTCAGTATGTCACTGAGCTTTCAATTGCAGAACTTGCACAACAAGCTAACGTTGGCGAAGCCAGTATTATTCGTTTTTGTAGAGGACTTCATTTTAAAGGTTTTCAAGATCTTAAAATGAAGTTAGCGATTGAAGTTGCAACGCCTCATGACACTGAAAAACATATGCTTGATACTGAGTTAACCCCTGAGGATAATGCTGAACATATCGGCCGTAAGTTACAGCAAACCATTAATAATGTATTGGGCGAAACACTTAACTTACTTGATTTTTCTGAATTAGAAGCGGTTGCGCGTGCTTTTCAGCAGCAACAGCGGATTTATTTTTTTGGCGTGGGTTCATCAGGTATTACCGCAGAAGATGCCAAAAATAAATTAATGCGAATTGGTTTTGATGTCGATGCATTAACAAATAATCATTTTATGTATATGAAAGCGGCATTATTAACTGCTAATGATATTGCGATTGGCATTAGCCATTCTGGAACCTCAAAAGAGACGATTAAAGCATTGGCATTAGCGAAAGAATGCGGTGCGATAACTGTGGCATTAACACATAACCCTTTATCACCGTTGGCTGAATTGTCGGATTATGTGTTAATTAATGGTAATAGACAGGGGCAATTGCAAGGTGACTCTATTGGTACTAAAATAACGCAACTGTTTGTATTAGATATACTTTATACGTTATTAGTTCGTGATAACCCTGAGCATACACGCCAGCAGAAGTATAAAACAACCCAAGCATTAGATTAAATAATTACTGGAAATACCATTAAGGCCGCATTTAAATGTGGCCTTTTTTTATGGCAATAATTAGCTTTTATGGTTGTTTGTTAGATATTAAATGCAACGAATGAATTATTTTTAACTGTGATTAATATCGTAATTTGGCCGTTATTTTAGATAAAGAGTGTGCAATATCTCTCTATTTAAGCAGTTCATTATTGCGCCACTCCAACGTTAACGACATTATGGAGTCAAACTTCACGACGTTGATATTTTTGGAGCTAACGATCATGGTTAAGCGTTCACAAACACTTCTTGCACATATAAATAATGGTTTTATATCTTCTTGTCAGCCTGTTGATGGCAGCCCAATGGATCAACCTCTGATTGTATCGGCTATGGCGCAATCATCGATTTTAGGTGGTGCTGCGGGGTTACGTATTGAAGGTATTGCGAATTTACAAGCAACACGACCACATGTTGATGTACCTATTATTGGTATTGTTAAACGAGATTTGAACGACTCAGCGGTAAGAATAACGCCTTTCGTGCAGGATATAGCTGATCTTGCTGCCGCTGGTGCTGACATTATTGCGATTGACGGAACTCAACGTCAACGCCCAGAAACGGTTGAAAATCTAATTAATGCTATTCACCAACATGGTTGTTTAGCTATGGCTGATTGCGCGACTTTGGCTGATGGTGATATCTGCCACCAACTAGGAGCCGACATTATTGGCTCAACACTATCGGGTTATACTGGTGGTGACGTTCCCACTGAACCTGATTTAGCACTTGTCATGGCTTTTCATCAACGTGGCTATTTTGTTATGGCAGAAGGGCGCTATAACTCGCCATTATTAGCAGCGCAAGCAATAACAGCAGGGGCCAATTGCGTTACTGTTGGTTCAGCAATCACTCGCATTGAACATATTTGCCAATGGTTTAAAGACGCGGTAAATACAGCAGCAACTGTAACAGAATTACCAGCTAAGGATATCGCATGAGCGTTTGTTTAGCGGTTGATATTGGCGGTACGAAAATAGCAGCGGCATTAGTAGATTGTGAAACTAATCATATTATTGAACGATGCCAAATAGCGACACCACAATCGCAACAGCCGGTTATTTTGTCTGCTGCATTAGCGTCATTATTAAGACCATTTATCAACCAAGCAAAATTTGTCGCAATCGCATCAACAGGCATTATTGATAACGGTATTTTAACCGCTTTAAACCCTGATAATTTAGGCGGTTTAAATAAATTTGAATTAGTCGATCAAATTCAGCGCATCACACAATTACCAACTTATGCAATGAATGATGCTCAAGCGGCTGCGTGGTATGAATATATTTCGCTTACACCTAATAATAATATGCTGTTTATTACCGTTTCGACTGGTATTGGCGGCGGTTTAGTATTGAATCAACAACTACAAACTGGTGCACGTGGGATTAGTGGTCATATTGGACATACGGTAGTAAATGCAAATGGGCCTATGTGTGGTTGTGGCCGTCAAGGATGCATTGAAAAAGTAGCTTCAGGTACGGCAATTGGTGAAATTGGGTCGTTATTATTTGATTGCTTATACAGTGGACAAGAGGTCTATCAACTGGCACTTGAAGGTAATAGTGACGCGTTAAATATTATTCACTCTTCAGCGGCAGCTGTTGCTGAATTAATTGCTAATCTGACCATTACATTAGATCTCGATAGTGTTGTTATCGGGGGGAGTGTTGGTCTTGCTCCAAATTATTGTCATTACATTCAACAATATCTAAATGAAAAACCAGCACTTTATCGACCTCATATTATTCTTGCTCAATCAGGAGTAGACGCAGGTTTATTAGGTGCTGCAAGTTGGTTTGCACAACAACAAAGTCATTAATAATAATTTAAATATTTTATCTCAACCCCTACATGGTGAGGCTTATATGGAAATTCAAGCATTTGGTACGCTAAATTATATCGTGCTGTTCGCATATTTAATTGGTGTAATGTTGGTGGGTGTTTATTTTGCCCGACGTCAAAAAACTGCAGATGATTATTTTAAAGCAGGTGGTCGAATACCTGGCTGGGCTGCAGGTGTTAGTGTGTTTGCAACGACATTAAGTTCGATTACATTTATGTCTATTCCTGCTAAGGCTTACACATCAGATTGGACTTTTCTTGTTGGGCAGTATTTAGCGATTCTTATTCTTCCAATTGTATTTTATTTTTATATTCCATTTTTTAGAAAACTTAATCTTACCTCTGTTTATGAATACTTAGAGCGTCGTTTTGATATTAAGATGCGCTTGTTCGCGAGTATGTCATTTATGTTATTCCATATTGGGCGTATTGCGATTATTACGTACTTAACCGCACTCGCATTAATGCCTTTTGTAAATATTGATCCATTAACTATCGTATTTTTAATTGGTGTGTTATGTATTGTATATACCTTCCTTGGTGGTATTGAAGGGGTTATTTGGACAGATGTTATTCAAGGGATTATGTTATCAGTTGCTGCGGTGTTAATCTTTGTCACTATCTGTTTCCATGTTGATGGTGGAGTGTCTGAAGTGTTCCGCCTAAGCGCTGAGCAAGATAAATACTTTCCAAGTTCAAGTTTTGAATGGAGTTGGACTAACAGCACCTTACCTGTATTAATGATTGGTTTCTTGTTTGCTAACTTACAGCAATTTACGGCAAGTCAAGATGTAGTACAGCGCTATATTGTGACTGATTCAATTGAAGAAACGAAAAAAACACTGATTACTAACGCGAAACTTGTCGCTTGTGTGCCTATCTTCTTCTTTGCTATCGGTTCCGCGTTATATGCTTTCTATAGCCAAAACCCACAGTTGATACCTGAGAATTTTAATACTGGCGGTATTTTGCCTTTCTACGTTATTTCACAAATGCCAGCAGGTATTGCTGGATTGATCATTGCTGCGATTTTTGCAGCTTCTCAATCAAGTATTTCAAGTAGTTTAAATAGTATTTCTGCATGTTACACCATGGATATTTATAACCGCTTTGGCGAAGAAAAAAATATTCAGCAAAGCTTTAACACCGCACGTATTGTAACGGTTGTTGCGGGTGTATTAGGTGTTGCTGCCTCGGTGTACTTAATTAAAAGTAATGAAAGCCAATTATGGGATGCGTTTAACAGCTTAATTGGTTTAATGGGCGGCCCTATGACAGGTCTGTTTATGTTGGGCATCTTTGTTCGCCGTGCTAATGCGGGTAGTGCATTATGTGGTGTGATTGCTGCGGTTGCCTCAATTCTATTTGTACGTGGCTTTACTGACCTGAACTTCTTCTTCTATGGTGTGATTGGTACTTTAATGGTGGTGATAGTGGGCTTTATTACGGCACCGTTCTTTAAAAGTAAATCGACCCAAGATCTTGATTTAGTAACTGAATAATACTCGACTGGTTAAAAACAAACTTAAAACAAAGCGGAGAAGATAGGTGCTTGTCCGCTTTTTATTTTCTAAAGGATAAGACTATGTTTTTTGGTGAAATCAAACAACCGCCACACACATTACCAACAGCTTTTCAGCAAGCGATAAATTTTATAAATACACAAGATCTAGCGCAGTTAGAGAATGGCCGCTATGAGATAGATGGTGATCGTATTTTTGCTAATGTGATGAGCTTTGAAACTCAAGATGCCGCTAATAAACAAGGTGAAGTACATCAGCAATATATTGATTTTCAATACCTGATCAGTGGCGAAGAGCGGATTGATGTGTCACTTAATTTAACGGATTGCATTCCTGCTACAGATTATGACAGTGATAATGATTTTACATTAGTTGAAACCATGCCCAATACCAGCTCCTTATTATTAAAGCCGGGAATGTTTTTAGCTATTTTTCCACAGCAGCCACATAAACCTGGTTGTGTGATTACAGCGCCGATGGTGATTAAAAAAGTAGTGATTAAAATCCATAAAGACTGTTTATCGTGATTGATTAATACAACTAAAACGTCAAGCTACTGTTTGTTAAGTCGCTTGACTAAGTAGCAGGTCGTGATCATTCTCGCTGAATTCATTCTCTACAATTGCCATTAGATGCATATGTTCTTACACTGATTAGTGTGGTTTTGCTGATAATGGAGAATGGTATGCAGACGCCGATCCCTTGCAATATGATTAACGGTGTTATTTTTGATTTAGACAATACGCTTGTAAGCTCAGCATTAGATTTTGACTGGCTACGCCAACAATTAGGCTGTTCGGCTGATACTGATTTATTGCAATATATTGATGAGATACCGAATATTTCTTTACGCGAACAATTACAACAAACAGTGATTGATTATGAATTAGCTGATGCTCGCCAATCCACCATTATGCCTCAATGCCAACAATTACTGTCTTATCTCAATCAAAAAAATATTCCGACAGCAGTGGTAACACGCAATTGCGCTCAAGCGGCAATGTTGAAGATAAATCACCATAAATTGCAATTTAAGCATATTGTTTCACGTGAAGACTTTGCGCCTAAACCAGCCCCTGATGCTTTAGTTTACATTGCCGAGCAGTGGCAATTAGCGCCGCAAAACATACTCTATGTTGGTGATTATATTTATGATTTACAAGCAGCTTACCATGCGAATATGCCATCATGTTTAGTGACTAATGGTGAGGATTTGCCGTTTACCCAACAAGCATCGATTGTGGTTCAAAGCTTAGGCGGCTTGACAAAGATTTTACAGCAACAAGCATATATGTTACCGCAAGAGCGTGATAGGGTAGAGTGTAATACCCCGTCAGGAAATTAATTATGGCTAACCCAGTGAACCCCAAAGCATTGCTGCATAGTAAATGGACCAAAGTGGTAGTGGATAATAAAGAAAAGCATTTTGAGATTGTTACGGTGTTATTTAATGATAATCAACAAGTTGAAAAGTGTGTAATTCAAGCTGTAATGACCAATCGACTTTATGATATTAAATGGCAAGATTTAAAGAATGATCAGATTTGGCTTATTGGCTGGAATTAAACATTTGCTGCTTCAAGTGCTAATAATGTTTGTTTCTTGTCTAACCCGCCAGCATAACCGGTTAATTTGCCATTTTTGCCAATCACACGATGGCATGGAATAACGATTGATAATGGATTTTTACTGTTTGCCATTCCCACTGCTTGGCAAGCTTTTGGATTACCAATAGTGATAGCGAGCTGTTGATAGCTCCAATGGCTGCCATACGGAATCGTTAGTAATGCTTGCCAAACCCGCTGCTGAAAATCGGTACCTCGCGGTGCTAACGGTAAATCAAATTGTTGGCGTATCCCTGAAAAATATTGTTGTAATTGCAGCTCACATTCAGCTAAAAGAGGGTGTTGTGGTGAGTACGTCGCAGTTTCAATCGCTGGTGTTTGGTGCTGATATAAAATAGCCGTTAGTGCACTATCTGTGGCATATAGCGTTAAACAGCCCAATGGTGTGTTTATGGTGTGGTAATAAGTCGACATGATAAAAACCTTCGCGCTATAGCCAGATAATCAACCATAGCGCGGTTAATGGTGGGTAAAAACAGCTTATTGGTGTTGTTTTAAATACTCAAGCGCACCCACGATCGCAGCAACTTGCGCCATATTACATTCATCATCAGTAACACGTGGGCTATCAGGATAAACTTCGGTAGTTGAGGTGTATTCTGCATCGGTTACGCTAGCACATAAACCTAATGCTTTTAATGGATAATTAATCACCCCTTCTTGAGTAATTGGTTCACCAATAATATTACCTTCACTATCTGCTGGTGCTATATGGGTGACATGACGAACAGAATCAATAATGGCTTTTTGAAAAGCATCTTGAGGATTTTCACTGTCGCCAACACCATAAAAACCATCAGGTACGATATCTGCGATATATTCTTTACCATCGCGTGCCGCTAGTGCTGGTCTAAACTCACTTTCATCGCTGTCTGTTGTTTCATGTAGATCAAGGTGCATTAGAAAATGCGTTTGTTGAGCCTGAACGAGTTGCATTAATGCTGCTGATTCTTCTGCTGGACTGTTAGCATAAAACGAACGGTTAGGATCAACCGTATTGGGGTTCCAGCGATTAATCGTTTCATATCCCCATGGGCTAACACAAGGCACCACTAAAATATTAAAGTCAGCACTATATTGTTCAGCTTTTAGTGCTAGAAAAGCTAATGCGCCATGTACACCGCTGGTTTCATAGCCATGAATACCACCTGTAATAAGTACTGTTGGTTTAGTTTTATCCCAATGATGGCTTTTAATTGCAAGTAGGGGGTATTTTTCTGGCGCGTAAGATAATGCACCGTATTGTTCAACATCAAACTTTTCACTTAAAGCGTGAATTTTAGAAACAACTTGTTCTAGATAACTACGTTTAATAGTGGTTTGTGCTAACCACTCCGCTTTTTCTGTGGCACCCCATTTTATTCCAGGTGTTCCGATTGCGTATCTCACTGAATTATCCATTGTAGTACCTATCTATTATTATTGATGCATTTGCTTTTAGAGGGTAAACAGCTTGTAATATTTAAGCAAATTTTATTAAATTTTGATGTCAAAGAAAGAGCAAAAACAATAAGTATACTGAAATAAAGTTGTAATTATTAACCGAGAAGAAAGCAAATTTAGGTTGCATTAATCTGCAGGTAGATATTATTGTCATACAAATGAATTGGATTATAGTTACTTCGTCCAATAAATTGTTTTTATAAAGGAAAAGACGATGAGTACTACTATCTTGAATGACGTTCAAATTGAAGATGCTAAACAACACCTTACTCGTCCTCTAGCCACACCTACAGATTTATGTGTAGACGCGACTAAAGAGATCAGTGGTGCACTAACTGCGATTTTAGCGGATGTATTTGCTATTTATATAAAGACCAAGAATTTCCATTGGCATATGAGTGGTGCCCATTTCCGTGATTACCATTTAATGTTGGATGAACAGAGTGCACAATTGTTTGCAATGACTGATGATATTGCTGAACGTGCACGTAAAATTGGTGGTCGTACAATACGTTCAATTGGTGAAATTTCACGAATGCAGCGTATTTTAGATAATGATGCTGAGTATGTTGAACCTGCAGATATGCTGGCTGAATTGTGCGAAGACAATAAACAGTTAGCCGCAGAACTTCGTGCTGCTCATATATTATGTGATGAACGTAATGACTTCTCTTCAGTGAGCATGATTGATAATTGGATTGATGAAACCGAACGCCGTGTCTGGTTTCTTTATGAATCATACCGTCATTGAGTGATGTGATATTTATTAAATATTAATTTTAAAGGATAGATTTAAGAATCTATCCTTTTTTTTATTTGGTAAATAGTGTTTGAAAATAAATAATAGGTAATTAAATTGATAACTTATTAATCAATATTTATCGGTTTTTTTATTGTTTTTTAGAGCTGTGACACTTGGTATTTTAAAATATGAATAAAAGAGAGATGATATATTAATTATATTGCCGTTTTTATTTGTGGTTATGACTGTCTTCCTTTTTTTATACACTCTCGCGGTGAATGTGTATTCATGGTTAAGGTTTTAATTGGTTGTTATTTATGATTGTTGTGAGTATAAAATAGCACTGATAAAGCATGTTTATTGTGTGAGCCACTATTTTATAAAAATATGATTATCGTTTTTTATAGTTACTATTGATTGTCGATAGTAATAAATAAAAAATAGTTTTCGATTTTAAATAATCTATAAAAAATATAATTAAAATGGAAAAGGAGTCTGTCATGTCAATGGAACTTTCTAGAAGGAGTTTTATTAAGCATGGTATCATCGCTGGTATTTGTGTTTATACCGTCCCCGCTTTAGCTAGATTTAATCTTAATTTAGATGGTAGTAATAGTTTAGTTGCTCCAGAGTTAGCATCATCTTGGAAATCTAATTTTAAAGTTCGCTTTCGTAGTGATGCTATTGCAAAAGTAACTGGTGAAAAAGTATATGGTCGTGATTTACGTTCAACCGATATTGATGGCTGGCCAAGTCAACAATCATGGGCTTATTATATTCGTTTAAATCGTGCCGATCGTATTTATCAAGATGTTGATTTAAGTCTATTACCGGCGAATGCTCAGCCGAGTAAAATAGTTACTGCTGCAACATTAAAACAAGACAATGTTGAATTGCCACCATTTTATGGCACCAATATGTTAGCTACTGCAGGAGCAATGCCTGATTATATTGGTCAAGCGGCAATGCTACTTATTTTTGATGATTTTCTTACTTATCATCGTGCTAAAAATATGCTGCAATTTAATACCGAAATAATTAAATATGGTAAGCAGCAACCATTAGTGGCTACGAGTAAAGATCCTTGGGGCGTATGGCGAATTACTCGTGAACAAGGTAATGCTGAGGGGATCCTACCTGATAAATATAGCCCATTACAAAATGGGGTTAATTTCCCTAATTATGTTGACCATAAGCCTTTTTGGCCTCGGGCCGACCGTTTGGGTACGCCATTACAACAACAAATGGCCGTTGCAGAAGAGATCCAAACTAGCCTTACTGATGATAATAATTTTGTTTTAAAACGTGACTATCAAACTCAGTTTATTGATCCAATGTTTATGGAGCCGGAGTGCTTTAATGGTTGGTTTGATAGTAAAACTCAAACAATGCACACCATTCCTTCTTCGCAATCACCAAATAACTTTTTTGGCTTTGCAACCTCAATGCTGACCAAAGGTCCACTTGCGAGTAAAGTTAAAAATTTAGTGGTTCATTCACCGTTTATTGGTGGTGGTTTTGGCGGTAAAGATCACTCGATATTGCCTTTTTATGGTTTATTAGCCGCGATGTACTGTGATCATCCGGTACGAATGGCAAACGATCGTTTTGAACAGTTTCAGGCGGGTCTAAAACGCCATCCATTTATGATGACCAATCAGTTAGCGATAGATAAAACTACCGGTAAGTTCCAAGGTATTGTCAGTAATATGGAACTTGATGGTGGCGGCCGTGAAAACTTTAGTTCTGTGGTCGCGGAAGTCGGCGCAAGTGCCTTACAATCTATTTATTATTTCCCTAAAAATGATATTACAGCTGTCGCTAATGTCTCTGAAAATCCAGCATCAGGCTCGATGCGTGGTTTTGGTACTTTGCAGACCATGTCAGCAATGGAAATGATGGTTAATGAAGCGGCCCAATTACTCAATATTGATCCGATTGACTTACGATTACGCAATGTTATTAAAACAGGTCAACTTAACACTCAAGGTGCTGTGCCAACCAGTACCGAACATTATGCTGAAATACTCACTCAAGCTCAGCAACATGAAATGTGGGTTAATCGTCATCAACGTCGTAAACAATATGAAGCTAAACACCCCAACAAGCTTTTTGGTACTGGGTTTGCTATTTGTACTAAAGATTATGGAGCCGGTGATGATGCGCCTGCAACTTATATTGAGTTAGATAAAAGCGGCCGTATAGTAATGGGGATCTCTGCCGTAGAAATTGGTACGGGAGCGCAAACTTCTCAAGCTGCAGTGTTGGTTGATTATTTTGGTCGTCCGGCAGATACCATTAATCTTGCGGAAGTGCATGGTTGGGATCCACTGCAAATGTTTAATACCCAATCTCCGTTTACGATGAGCCAAGCTTATCAAGATAAAATGCAACAAAATCCCCGTTGGACACCAACCATTCCCTACGCATCGTCGGCATCAACCTCTGCTTATTTCCAATCTAAAGCAACTGAAAATGCGGCGAAAGTTATTTTTGAATATGGCTTATGGCCTGCGGCAAAATCGATTTGGAGCAAGTTGTATTACAGCGGTGATCTGGCTGCGATGGATTTCGGTGCTATGGAAGATGCGGTCTGGGTTGATGGTAAGTTAAGTGCCAAAGGTATGGAGCCACTGCCACTTGATATGTTAGCTCAACATGTACATCAGCAAGGTCTAGTTACAGCCGCCATGGTACATACTTTTAATCGTTGGGGTTGGGTTGAAGCTGAATTTACTGTTGAAGGACAAAAACAAACGTATCAATTAGATGCAATGGCGATTAAATATGGTCATGGTGCTGATGCTACTAAGAAAAAATTAATGGCCAGTAATGGCTGGCATTTATTGGATCGTAATAAAGTTAATTACCCAGCGACATCATTAAATAACGCAATGGTGGTGTATTACGCACCATGTGCAACTTTAGTTGAATTAGCGGTAGAAAAAGGTTCTGGAAAGGTTGAAATCATTGCAACTCAAACTTGGCTAGATGCAGGTAAGGTGATCGTCAAAGAACTGGTTGAAGGTCAAATTGAAGGTGGTTTGGTGATGGGGATTGGGCATGCATTGCACGAATACTTACCACCAGGTGAAGAAGGCCCTGGTAATGGTACTTGGAATCTCAATCGTTATCAGGTGCCACTAGCGACTGATGTTGGTGTATGGCAGATGAATCATACTATTTTGCCACCCTTTAATAATTCTGATCAGCGTAAAGGTATTGCTGAAGTAGTGATGATCCCAATTGTCGCTGCTGTTACTGAAGCACTGTACCAAATTACCAATAAACGTTTTTACCATCTACCTGTTACCGCCGCTGATATTAAGGAAGCACTCGCATGATCTCTGTAACTATGACAATTAATGGCAATGTTGTCGGTCCAATTGACGTTGATGAATCAGTTAAAATGATCGACTTTTTGCATGAATACCAAGGGTTAACTGGGACAAAGTTTGGTTGCGGTATTGGAGTGTGTCATGCCTGTTCTATTATTGTGGATGATGCAGATGGTGGCTCGCATACTGAACGTACTTGTATCAATGGCGTTGGTAACTTTAATGGTAAAAAACTGCGTACCATCGAAGGCCATGCTAAGCGTAATTTAATGGGACAAATTACGGCACTAAGTCCTGTACAACAGACATTTGTTGATCATTTTTCTTTTCAATGTGGTTGGTGTACATCTGGCTTTGTGAATGAGTCAACAGTGCTAGTTGAGCAATTAGCAAAACAGCCTGTCGAGAAAGATCAGGTTGAGAATGTGATCGAAAATGCCCTTAAGAAGCATATTTGTCGTTGTTCTGGTTACCGCAAATATTATGTTGGCCTACGTGATTTAGTTCTTTCACAGCCGGGGTTAGTCAAATGAAACCAAATCTAAAAGTCAGCGTAATTAGCGGGTTACTCTTAAGTTCTAATATGGTCTGTGCACAAGCACCATCAACGGATGTTCAAGCGCCATTGCCTAAAAATATGGCACAATTGATCGCACAAGGTAAGTATTTAGCTGCTGCTGGTGATTGCAGTGGTTGTCATACTATTGCTACAGGTCAAGCCTATGGCGGTGGGCGTGCATTTGAAACACCCTTTGGAACATTATATTCAACCAATATTAGTAGTGATAAACAACACGGTATTGGCAAATATAGTTATCAGCAATTTGTTGATGCTGTTCGTAATGGTGTCGCCCCTAAAGGTAATTTATACCCTGCAATGCCTTATGCGTCGTATCACCGAATTGATGATCATGATATGCAAGCGTTATATGCCTATTTCATGCACACCAAGCCTGCGACACAGCCCAATAGAGAAAATGGTATTGGTTTTCCGTTTAATATACGCATGGGCTTAAAGCTCTGGAATTTAGTTGGTTTTGATAAGGCAAGCTTTACACCAACTGTTGATAAAAGTCCACTTTGGAACCGAGGTAAGTATTTAGTTCAGGGGTTAGGCCATTGTGGTGAATGTCATACTCCACGTAATTTTATGATGGCAACAGAGCAAGATCATGCACTTGAAGGAGCAGTGGTAAATAACCTTAACGCGCCTAATATTACCGCCAAAAACCTCACTCAAGAACATTGGACATTTCATGATTTGGCCCAGTTTTTAAAAACAGGTCAATCAGCTAAAGGTACTGCGTTTGATGATATGTTTATTGTTGAAAAACATAGCTTAACGCAGCTAAATGATCATGATATTAGTGCAATAACCAGTTATTTATTGAATCAAGAACAGCCACAATCAAGCTTAGAGTCACAACCTAAAAAAGTGGCTTCAACTGTTCCAGAACATGGTACTAAGTTACCAGGATACCGTATTTATATGGATAAGTGCTCTGGTTGTCATGGCATAAGTGGACAAGGGATCCCCAATGTTGCTCCGGCTTTAAAAAATAATGCCACTATTGGAAACAGCAATATTTTCAATACAGTTGCGGTATTAAATAATGGTATTAAGCGACAAAGTTACAGCCAAGAGCATACCTATTATGCTATGCCTAGTTACAAAAATAGCTTAGATGATCAACAAATGGCTGATTTGATAACCTATTTACATCAGCATTTTGCGACACATATGACGACCACAACCGCAGAGCAAGTCGCAGCGATTAAAAAGCAATTAGCTTCTCAATAAGCACAATATTAGCCTGCATTGTTGCAGGCTAACGTTGATATTGTTGTTAAAATAAACAAGTGATAGTCGACTTATGAATGCTTTAGATAAACAGGTATTATTAGATTGCCAGTCATGGCTACAACAGGGAAAACCTGTGTGGCTATGTACTATTGTGTCCACCTATGGCTCAGCTCCGCGTCCAATTGGTTCGTTATTTGCAACGGAAGGAAGCATTCGTTCCGGATCCGTTTCTGGAGGCTGTATTGAAGATGCTTTTATGGTATTGATTCAACAGCACCAATTAGATAAACCACTACAAGAGTTTGATTATGGCAGTCATTTAGCGCCGAATGGCAGTCAATATGAATTACCTTGTGGCGGTCATATTTCGTTGTTGATTGAATATTTACAGCCTGATGACTGCCATTTTGTTGATGATTGGCTAGCTGCTGCAGAACAAGTTTTTGCCTTTATTCGTGCGATCAATCCTAATACTGAGCAACGCAGCATTATTAATGTTACTGATAGCGCGTTATATCCTTCACCGTGGTTAACGGTGCATTACCAGCAACGTTGGCAATTATTATTATTGGGCATTAGCCAAGTCAGTGAAGAGGTTGCACGCTTAGCTATGAGAGCTGGATTTACCGTAAGATTATGCGATATGCGTGAAAATTATAGTCAAAGTTGGCGTTGGACTGCAGCACAGGGGGGAGTTGATGTGGAATGGTGCTCTGCTGATGCATTTGTGGAACGTTATGCTAACTCTCATAGCGCAATATTAGCATTGGCCCACGATCCACGAGTGGATGATATCGGATTAATGGGGGCATTAGAGTCCAATGCATTTTATATTGGTGCCTTAGGATCACATGCAAACAGTGAACGTCGTCGAGAGCGATTAATGCGAATTGGTGAATATACGCAACCACAATTAGCTCGTCTACATGCGCCTGTTGGACTCGCTATTGGCAGTAAAACGCCGTTTGAAATAGCCATTGCTATTATTGCCGAAGTTATCGCGGTAAAAAATGGTATTGACTGTGATTCGTGGCATTATCGACATGGTTGATTGTGTAATACCTGCTGCGGGGTTGTCATCACGAATGGGGGCATGGAAACCGATGCTGCCTTACAATAACAGCACATTACTTGATGTTGCGATTAAACATGCATTACAGTTTTGCTCCAGAGTGATTGTGGTTGCAGGTTATCGCGCCGATGAACTGGTATTACGATATCAATATCAGCAGCATATTAAAGTGGTAGTGAATGCTGATTATCAGCAAGGAATGTTAAGTTCAATTCAAAAGGGGATTACAGCCGTAACTAGTGCACGGTTTTTTATAACTCATGCTGATATGCCGTGTATTGATCCGCAGGTATTTAGAATGTTATTGCAAGTTCGTCACGCTACGGCGGTGTTTGCGGGTAATCAACATCAAACAGGGCATCCAGTTTTGATTGATAGCGTGTTAATTCCATCGATTTTAGCGTTACCGATTACCGCTAAAATGAAGCAAGTATTACAAACAGGCACTGAACATTACTTACAATTAAACGCTGCGAGTGGTATTTATTATGATATTGATACTCCTGAAAAGTATCAGCAATTAATTGCTAAAAATAAAGAGTAAGCCTCGTAACAGAGACCACCAAAAAGAGAAGCCAATGAGCTTCTCTTTTTATTAACGCTTTTTGGGTACCGCTATTTCACAGTAAAGTTGACTTAACTGGTCATGCCCCATTTAAGATCATCATCAAGCTCTTCTACAGCATCATATAAATAAGATTCTACTTGTTCTTCGACTAAACCATCTGGCTCTTCAAAGAAAGCAATATGGAAGATAGCATCACCTTCATTAACCAGTGGTAATGTTTGCTGGCCAATTACAATACCGCCTTGAGGGGCAATCACGGTTACTTGATTGCTACCTGCAGGGTCACTGATCGTTGCAATGATTTGATTTTTATCGACCTTTTCACCTAATGCAACGTGAGAGCGTAGTAAGCCATCAGAATCAGCACGTACCCAGCGTGTCGCCTTTGGTACCATTGGCTCAATGGTTTTTTTACTGCGGCTAGTGCGTAACATATCTAAGTGGCGCATAACCTTTAATACACCTTGCACGCCAGAGCCGACAGCATGCGCGTCAAGGCGTAATGCTTCACCAGCTTCAAAGGTGATCACGGGAATATTAAACTCTTCTGCCGCAGCCCGTAATGAACCTTCACGTAAGCTTGCATCAACCACTACAGGTGAGCCAAACGCCATTGCCATTGCACTAGCTTGTGGATTATCAAGGTTGGCACGGATCTGTGGCAAGTTAGTGCGGTAAATAGCTGCGGTGTGTAAATCAACCACATGGGTTGCACGGCGCACGACTTGATTAAAGTATTGATATGCCATCCGTCCAGCGATTGAACCGCGCTCAGCTCCTGGGAAACAACGGTTAAGATCTCGACGATCAGGCAAATAACGTGATTTATGAATAAAGCCAAAAACGTTAACTACCGGGACAGCAATAATAGTGCCGTGAAGTTTTGATAAATCAATTTTTTCAATAACTTGACGGACAACTTCAATCCCATTGAGCTCATCACCATGTATTGCCGCATTAATCAATAACACCGGGCCTGGGTGTTTTCCATGCAGAATATCAACCGATACCGATAAAGGTGAGTGAGTATAAAGACGAGCTATTTCTAGTTCACAATTGATATGGCTTCCCGGTTCAACCAACAAATCTGAAAATTCAAACGGCGTATTTTTTGTGGCCATGGATACATCCTGTATATGGGCTATTAGAATATGATTAATGTTTACGCATAGAAAATGAAGGCGTTATAACATCTTGAGAATAATCATAAATTCCATTTTAAAACAGGAACAATATCACGTTTAATTAGATTTAAAGTAGCAGAAATGTATCAAATTGTATCAACTGTGAAAAGGGATGGTTGCGAAAGATAATAAAAAGGCACTGTAGTCGTACTACAGTGCCTTATATTGTAATAATTATATGTCTTTAGGTTCATTAACAGCGACTTTTATATCACTGCTTTTATGTGTTAATGGTAAACGCATGAGACGATTATATTGCGCCACATCAAGTTTAAACTCTTTTTTCTGTTGGTGTGACACTGATGCTGCTAGTGGAATCTTTGCCGTTAATGGGTTAACCGGTTTTCCTCGCACTAAAAATTCATAATGAATATGCGGGCCAGTCACACGACCGCTTCGGCCTGATAACGCAATTTCTTGGCCACGTTTCACACGTTGTCCGACCTTGACCAGAATACGGCTGTTATGCAAATAACGGGTGCTGTAATTGGCACTGTGTTTGATCACGACATAACGACCAGCATAAGGGTGGTTGGTTACACGAGTAACAACGCCATCACCTGTCGCGAGTACGGGAGTGCCAGATGGTGCTGCAAAATCAACGCCATTATGTGGTTGTATGCGCCCCGTTACTGGGTGGCGACGATAAGGGTTAAACTGTGAGCTCACACGGAACCGTTTTGCTGTAGGGTAACGTAAAAATGCCCGTTGTAAGCTTTCGCCGTTTTGATCATAAAAATTACCGTCACTGTTTAAATAGGCAGAGAACTGCTGCTTATTGGTGTATAAACGAACGGCTTGGAGCTCAGTATCACCACTGGCTTGATTATTGACATACTTTGCTTTGCTGACAACTTCAAAACGATCACCTGTTTTTAGGTCATGATCGAAATTGAGTTTGTCTTTAAAAATAGCCATAATTTCATGGATATCAGTGTAACTTAAGCCCGCTTTTTTTGCTGATGAACTAAAACTGCCATGAATCTCACCACTGATGACTTTTTCACGCCATACGCCAGGTAAGGTGATCTCTTTAACACTAAAGTCGTTATTTTTTTCTCGAGTATAGTCAATCATATGCGCGACGTTAAATTGCAGTTGCACTTTATTTAAACGATGATTGCTGTCTGTTACCCAAAATCTTAAGATATCATTCGGACGTAAGTTATCAATTTGTAAGCTATTTAAATCTGCAGCCATGATGTCTTTAACATCGGTTTGCGGCAAATTTAATTGTGCAAATATCTCACTGAGCGTGTCACCATTTTTGACTTCGTATTCATAGGTTGGTGGTAGCACGATATCTTTAGTGACCGCTGCGGGTGTTAGGCTCTTTAACACCACTTGTGGCGTAGTCACTAAAGGTAGTTGGATCTCTTTATTGTGTATTGATGGTGTGGTGTTAATTGAGAATACGGCAGCAGCGGTAATAATAGATAGCCCAATTAGACTAATAAAGCGGTAATTCACAAAATTTGTTAATACTGTCGTTTTAAACGTAGACATAATGCTCGTCAGTTCTTTTATTTTTAATGAGTGCGAGTGTCAGCACTTGGCTTATTTTAGCAAGCATGTATAAAAACATAGCTTTTCTGAACCTTAAATGAATTTATACCTTTGAGGGGGATTTTTTGCTTAACTTTTCGATAATTAGATGCAGAAAGTATATAAATGATAACTATACGATAGTTTATGTTTCAATTGAGCTGAAATGATAGTTTCGTCCAGCAAGGAAAATGTAAAATATGCTGGACGAAGAGGGTATTAATGAGTACTGCTAACAGTATATCAAGGCTTACCTGAATGATTACTGAGGCTGAGTATGTGCTTTAGTGTAGAAAGCGCTGGTGTTTTTTTTCTTTGGACGCCGTGCGATTTCTCGGCGCTCTAAATGGGCGTCTTTGTGCGAGTTTATCTGTAGATAATTATTGGTATTGATTGAGTGTATTACATCGGTTTGGACTTTCTCTGTTGTTGTTAATTGATGGGTATGGTCAATATATTCAATCATATCTTGAGTCTGTAATGGTGTTGGCGTGGTACTTGGCTGTGTTGCGAATGCGGATAATGAATGCAATGCCAACGATAATGTTAAGGTTATGATTAATCGTTTCATGAAAAACCTCATGTTATTCAGTGAGGCTATTTAAACCTATCGCACCTGAATTGAGGGTGAGTTGTAAATTCATATATTATTCATGGTATCAACATAACGGTTAAACTTGATTTCGTTATAGAATATTGAACAAGAGACTATTAAAGTGAAGGTGTTATGACAGACTTAGCAGAAGAAATCAGCTTTATGCAGCGCGCATTAACATTATCGCATCAAGCACTGCCAGCGTGTCGTCCTAATCCGCCAGTTGGATGTGTTTTAGTAAAAGATGGCGTGATTGTCAGCGAAGGGTTTACGCAAGCACCGGGGTGTCATCATGCAGAAGCGATGGCATTAGCAAATTATGATCAACCGCTTAATGATGTAACGGCTTATGTAACCTTAGAGCCATGTTCATTTGTGGGGCGAACACCGTCTTGTGCACATACTTTAGTTGAAAAGGGGATAAAGCGAGTGGTGGTAGCAACTCTAGATCCTGATCCACGTAATAGCGGTAAAGGTATTGATGTATTAAAGCAAGCGGGAATAGAAGTAACATTAGGATTATGTGAAGACGAAGTAGCTGCGTTTATTTCACCTTATTTATTACCGAATAATAAATAAATTTAATTCTATATAAACAAAAGCCAATTTAAATCGATAAATATTATCGTTATTAAATTGGCTTTTAACTCATCACTAAAATTTATTAACTAATTACTTAGTTGAAGTTTTGTGATGGTTACGAGATGATTCTTTATGATCATGCTCTTTAGTTTTGTGATGACGATGTTCGTCATGCTCATGACGATCGCCATGAGTTTGTTCTGGATGTTTATGACCTTTTGGATCACCACCGTGTTGTGTATGTGGGTGGCTTTTTTCATGGTCACGAACTTCATGGTGGTCACGGTTATGTTTATGTTCTACTTCTTCACCATAACGACGTTCCATTTTTTCATGCTCAGCTTCAGCAGTATGTTGATGTGCTTTTTGTGAACCTTGATGTTCTTGACTATTAAAATGTGACATATCTAAATCCTTTGATAAACAGCGTTATAAGTAAGTTTGTGTCTGTCTATGGAATTTAATTTACGCTTATTTTAAATTTGAACAATACACTTTTTTATAATCAAACATTCTATTTTTGCTAATTGCCCAATATATAAAATAGGTTTATTACATACAAAAAAAAGCCCATACATGAGCCTTTATATTAATAGTTACAGTTTTTTATTAATATAAATGGAGATGAGTATTTATATTAATAAATAATATGCACAAATAACAACCAATAGAAAAGCTATTAATTTTTCAAATAAAGACCTTTTCTATTTCTTGATTCAATATTGAACATTAAATATAGGAAGTTATATCGCAGATATGTGGATATAGATAGGAGAAAGAGTATTTTATTTGGCACAATAATAAAATCCGGATAAATAAAAAGCCGAGTATAAATACTCGGCTTTATTTTTTAACGTCTACTATGACTTAGCAATATATGCTTAAGCAAGTAACTCGTTAGCAGTGTTTACGATGTTCTCAACAGTAAAGCCGAACATTTTAAATAGCTCTTCAGCAGGTGCTGATTCGCCAAATGTTGTCATACCGATGATGCGACCGTTAAGACCTACATACTTGTACCAGTAGTCAGCAATACCCGCTTCGATAGCGATACGTGCTGTAACGTCTGATGGTAGAACGCTTTCACGGTAAGCGGCATCTTGCTTATCGAATAGGTCAGTAGCAGGCATAGATACTAGACGTACTTGACGACCAGCGGCTGTTAGCTCAGCGTATGCTTCTGCTGCGATACCTACTTCAGAACCTGTCGCGATCAAGATTAACTCTGGCTTACCAGCACAATCTTTAAGGATGTAACCGCCCTTAACGATATTAGCAACTTGCTCAGCAGTACGATCTTGTTGAGTTAGGTTTTGACGAGAGAAGATTAAAGATGTTGGACCATCTTTACGCTCAATCGCGTATTTCCAAGAAACTGCAGATTCAACTTGGTCACATGGACGCCATGTGCTCATGTTTGGTGTTAGACGTAGTGATGATACTTGCTCAACAGGTTGGTGAGTTGGACCATCTTCGCCTAGACCGATAGAATCGTGTGTGTACACTTGAATGTTCTGAACTTTCATCAGAGCAGCCATGCGTAGTGCGTTACGTGCGTATTCCATAAACATTAGGAATGTTGCGCCGTAAGGAACAAAACCACCGTGTAGTGCCATACCGTTGATCATTGCAGTCATACCAAATTCACGTACGCCGTAGTGAATGTAGTTGCCTGATGCATCTTCAGGTGTGATTGACTTAGAACCAGACCACATCGTTAGGTTTGATGGTGCAAGGTCAGCAGAACCGCCCATGAATTCAGGTAATAGTTTACCAAATGCTTCAAGTGCGTTTTGAGAGGCTTTACGTGATGCAATGTTAGCTGGGTTTGCTTGTAGATCAGCAATAACTTTACTTGTTTCAGCTTCCCAGTTTGCAGGTAAACCACCTGCCATACGACGAGTAAACTCAGCTGCTAGCTCAGGGAATGCTGCAGTGTATGCTGCAAACTTCTCATTCCAAGATGCTTGTTTTGCTTTACCCGCTTCTTTTGCATCCCACTCTGCATAAATTTCAGCAGGGATTTCAAATGCACCGTAAGTCCAACCTAGGAATTCACGTGCTGCTTTGATTTCTTCAGCGCCTAGTGGAGCACCGTGACAGTCGTGAGAGCCTGCTTTGTTTGGTGAACCAAACCCGATGATTGTTTTACAACAGATCAATGTAGGTTTAGTTGTTTCAGCTTTTGCAGCTTCGATAGCGGCATTGATTGCAGTTGCATCGTGGCCATCAACACTACGGATCACGTGCCAGCCGTATGCTTCAAAACGCTTAGCAGTATCGTCAGCAAACCAACCTTCTACTTCGCCATCGATAGAGATACCGTTGTCATCCCAGAAAGCAACAAGCTTACCAAGACCTAAAGTACCCGCTAGAGAACACGCTTCGTGAGAGATACCTTCCATCATACAACCGTCGCCCATGAAAGCGTAAGTGTGGTGATCGACGATGTCATGACCTTCACGGTTGAATTGTGCCGCCATTGCTTTTTCAGCAAGCGCCATACCAACAGCGTTAGTAATACCTTGGCCTAAAGGACCTGTTGTTGTTTCAACGCCAGGTGCGTAACCGTATTCTGGGTGACCTGGTGTTTTTGAATGTAATTGACGGAAGTTTTTAAGATCGTCAATTGATAGGTCGTAACCTGTTAGGTGAAGTAGAGAGTAAATAAGCATAGAGCCGTGGCCGTTTGATAATACAAAACGGTCGCGATCAGCCCATTTAGGATCTTGTGGGTTGTGGTTCATGTGACCACGCCAAAGTACTTCTGCGATATCAGCCATACCCATAGGCGCGCCAGGGTGACCAGAATTTGCTTGTTGTACGCCATCCATGCTTAGGGCACGAATTGCGTTAGCTAACATTTTACGTTCCATAGTGTTTCCACCAAAATATTAAGTAAATTGAAACTTAAGAAAGCGGCTCGATGAGCCGCTTTCTGAAATAGAGCTTAGTAATTAAAGACGATCAGCGATCATTGTCTCTAATTTGCCTTGGTCAACTGCGAAGTTACGAATACCTTCAGCTAGTTTTTCAACAGCCATTGCTTCTTGGTTGTGATCCCATAGGAATTCAGCGTGAGTCATTGCTGCTGGGCGATCTTTAAGTTCTGTCGCTGCAACAAGCTTAGGTTCTACAACACCTGTAGCATCTTCAAGTTCTTGAAGAAGTTGTGGGCTGATAGTCAGACGGTCACAACCTGCTAGTTCAAGAATTTCACCGATGTTACGGAAGCTTGCGCCCATAACAACAGTATTATAGCCGTGTTCTTTGTAGTAGTTATAGATGCTAGTTACAGAGATAACGCCTGGATCTTCTTGTGCTTCAAAATCACGGCCTTCTTTTGCTTTGTACCAATCCATAATACGACCAACGAATGGTGAAATTAGGAATACACCAGCTTCAGCACATGCACGCGCTTGAGCAAAAGAGAATAGAAGCGTTAGGTTACAGTTGATGCCTTCTTTTTCAAGAATTTCAGCTGCACGGATGCCTTCCCAAGTAGAAGCTAACTTGATAAGGATACGATCATTTGTGATACCCGCATCGTTGTAAAGTTTGATTAGGTGGCGTGCTTTAATAACACTTGCTTCTGTGTCGTAAGAAAGACGAGCATCAACTTCTGTTGAGATACGACCAGGAACAACATTTAGGATTTCTTTACCAATGTTTACTGCAAGCATGTCGCAAGTATCTTGGATTTGTTGTGCTTTATCATCGCTTTGTGCTTTTGCGTAAGCAATAGATTGGTCAATGAGAGGTGCGTACTCAGCAATTTGTGCTGCTTTTAAGATCAATGATGGATTTGTTGTCGCATCTTCTGGTTGGTACTTGCTGATATCTTTGATGTCACCAGTGTCAGCAACAACAGTAGTTAGTGCGCGTAGTTGTTCTAGTTTTGTGCTCATATCTATCGACCTTATGTATATGGCTTATGTCATGATGGCATCAGTTATAGCTTGAAATGCCACTATGTTCAAAAGAATTCATACTGACTCTTAACCACATTGATTATAACCATTAACTCATTGTGTGAGCGGATGGAATGTGTAAGAGCATTTGATAGATTGATAATTGACTTTTTTGGCTTTTTTGTCAATTCAAAATGGGAATAAATCCTGTTTTGATCGCAATAAAAGCCAGATAAAATTTAAATTATCTTTGTTGAGTAAATGTGAGGTGTTTTTTTACTTATTATTGAGTGAGCATTTGATCTGGCTATTGATCATTTGCTTAGCCAGGGAAGGGCTAAAGAGAAGCATGTTTAAATGATATTGGACGCTAAAATAAGTGCAAAAAAAACATTAGATAGTGATCTAATGGCATCTATAGTGAGTGCTTATAAATAACACAGTCTTGCTTATTGCAATAATTGTTCAAGGGTCATTGGTGATGACATTAACCCTAGTGATTGCGCAGGTGTTATGCCAGCTTTATTCTGATGGCAAAGGTTATGCCAAGCACGATAGATATCTAACAACGGTAATAAACTGGCAGGACGAAGTTTACGTCGTGGTTCATTAACCATATGACTAAATTGGTCATAAAAACGTTGTTGATAGACTGTCGCTGCTTGATGAGTAGCAACAGTTAGCCAATGTTGTTGCTGTTTTTTATTGCCACCAAGATGGCAGATACCTTTATTACCGTTTTTATTACGGCTAAATGCCCAGCGGTCTCGCCACCATCCCATTAATACGATATCAATTTTTTCGGCGTGTTGTCCATGTTGCCATTGCGCGTCTTCAACAACATACAGTGGATGGAGAGTATGGTTATTGACCCGATCAATAAACACTGACAAACAGGCTGAACGTAATAAGGTTTCTTGAGGCATAAATACCGCGAGGCTAGGAATATTGGAATTAAGCAGCTCGCGTAAATATAAAAAATGGCTATAGACCGTATATTGAGGACGAATAAGGCAACCTTTGGTTGGGTAGTTAATCGTAACCTCGCCACTAAGCGGGTTTTCCATATTTTTACGGGCTAAGATTTGGCGATAAGTTGCATCGATATGTGCGAGTAGACCTTGTGAAGTAACAACGGTATTAGTCGAATGATAATAGCTATGCGGAGCGATAAAGCGGGTACCAATATGGTATGCATCGTGCTGGTTAACGTAAGTTGTTACTGGTTGCTGCGTTTGATAATTAACATGTTGGCTAACCACATAACCAGAATCTGCTTCAGCAGTTGCGATCCATAATACCCCATTATCACTGTGAGGCTGTAACGGGGTTAGATCTGTTGCAAGGTGACGTGCTTGAGCGTGTTTGCCCAACCGCGCATCAAAAATCGTCAATTGGTGACGGCAACGAGCAGCAATATGATTAAGTTGATCATAAAAAGTTTTCGGGTTGATAACCAACCGACGGCAAATCTCTCGTACGGTATAGCCGGTAAATAAATAGGCTAATAATTTTTGTTGTAGTTGGTGCTTATTATTACCGTTAGACCACGGATCGACAAAGGTATGATGGCAAGACTTACACCGATAACGTTGACGTTCACCACTAAAACCAAACGCATGATAAAGCTGGCGATAGGTAAGAACAGGTAAGCCATAATGTGAGCAATCAGGATTTGAACATGCGGCTAAACCACTATTTTGTTGCTGTGTTAAACGCTGTTTTTCTGCAATAACATCATAGTTACTGAGTACTGGCGGAAATGCGCCACACTCACGACAAATCAGTATCGGTCGCTGTAAATTGTTTTTTTGTAATACGTAGAGCTGAGGATCTGTGCGACTAAAATTGACACAGGCAACGGTTTTACAGTAATTAAATTGAAAATCATCACAAGCTGGCGGCAGTTGATCCAATGTCGTTTGTAGAGAAGATAAAGTCATCGATCGTCACCGAATTGCGTTGAGGTGGCTATGATTATACCTAAGCGTAATGATGTTGCTTTACTATTATTGAAATTATTTAACTGTTGAATAATATTGCTATTAATAGGTATAAAAAAGTGAAAAATACATCACAACAGATATATTTTTCACTCTAATAATCTTTATAACAGACTTATCGTTACAGCCAGTAGTACCACGATAAGATGTTATAGATTAATGGCAGTTTCTAATGCTACGTTCATCATTTCATTGAATGAATGCTGACGTGCTTCTGCAGATAACTTTTCGCCACGTTTAATGTGATCAGATACCGTTAGAATCGTTAGTGCTTTAGCGCCAAGTTCTGCAGCAACGCCGTAGATACCAGCCGCTTCCATGTCCACACCTAGAATGCCTAATTTTTCCATCTTATCAAACAGGCCAACTTCTGGGCTGTAGAATAGATCAGCTGAAAATACGTTACCGACACGAACTGCAACATTTTGTGCGCGTGCTTGATTGACCGCTGTTTCAAGTAAATGGTAGTCAGCAATCGCCGCGAAATCGTGATCAGCAAAACGGATGCGGTTAACTTTTGAGTCAGTTGAAGCGCCCATTGCAATGATGACGTCCATTAATTTAACGTCATCATGAACAGCACCACAGCTACCAATGCGAATGATGTTTTTAACACCAAAATCTCTAATTAGTTCATGGACATAGATAGAACAAGATGGAATACCCATACCATGGCCCATTACTGATACTGGTTTGCCTTTATAAGTACCAGTGAAACCGTACATGCTGCGAACATCACAAACACGTTTTACGTTTTCTAGGTAAGTTTCTGCAATAAACTGTGCGCGTAGTGGATCACCCGGCATTAAAATTGTTTCTGCAAAATCGCCAACTTCAGCATTGATATGTGGAGTAGCCATGAAGTGCTCCTAGAGTTATGAGTTATTCAGAAGCAAAGATTATGCTTCAATTTATGAACCTAGTTTATTGAATAAAATATTCAAGCCTTGAGATCTAGATCACAAAAACTGGGCTGTTTTAGTTAATGAATGACATAGATAACTAAATCTGTTGAAACCGTGAAGGGTAGCGTTTTCTTTTTTAGGGTTAATTAAATGCATAATTAAGTCATTGGTCATGTTTTAAATTATTAACTTATTGATATTTTATATTTTTTTGTTTTTTATTGCTGTTTATGTATGGATTACAAAAAAATTAACAACATAAAAAATGTAATCCATTACATTGGTAGTGATCGTTATATCGTTATTTTTAATAATGAAAGAGTGCTTACAGTAATGGGTGTGAAAGAGGTTCTTCTTGAGCATAATCTTGGGTAGAATTAACAAAAAGATTGCTTGAGAAGACAATGTATAATTTAACCCAATTATCAGACAGCGAAAGAATGCGTATCGAGTTAGATAAGCAAGCTTCTTATACTGTCTGGAAAGTGAAAAACGGTAAAGTCGGTTATGAGGCGTTTGCTGAATTAACCAATAATATTGACGATGATGATGAGCGTGATTTTTGCCAACAAGCCATCATGAAATATAAAACCTTAATGGGCGTTAATTGATAGCTAGTGTATGGCGATCTATTCCAGCGTACATAAACCATGTACGCTGAAATCATCAATGATGGTGTTGCGTATTATGGCTCACATCATGTGGTATATGATTATCATCACCGCTGTATGTTGCCGCTTTAACAGTAACATTGACCGTTATTTCTCCGGCATGCTTAAAGGTGAGGGTGAGTGGAAACTGCGAATCAATCGATGGCACTTGTGTAAGATTAAATAACATTACATGTAGACCACCAGGGACTAATTGCTGCTGTTGTTCAGCTGCAACATCAATTGCCTTAACTTGACGCATTTGCATCAATCCATTGTCATTATTGTGGGTATGTAACTCGACTATTTCGGCAATAGGTGAATGTGCTGCAATAAGCGTATCGTCAACATCGCTATGATTAATAATGGATAAAAAAGCCGCTGCAACATTGGATGTAGGTGGAACCGCTTTTGACCAAGGATGCGCTATTTCGATTGTTTTCGCTGTGACTGCGGTTGAAATTGAAAGTATTGCAGTGGTTAATAGAGCAATAATTACTTTAGACATACAATGGTTCTCCTTTTCCAATTATATGAATTTAAGCGCTTATTAAGAGTGTAGCATTAGAAAAACAGCTAAGCATACTTATTGCTGAATGAGCAGTAATAAGTATGCTTGATAAAGCCGCCACAATAATTTTCGTTGATATGAACTCAGAAATGTTAGTGTTAAAATTGTGCTCGTAACAAGATTAATTGAGACTATTATTTTAATATTGCGTATTCTGTGTACAGAAATTAATCAAAGGGTGAATTACAGTGAAAACAACTGAATTTTCTGCACTTGATGACGATAATGCTCAACATGAAGTATCGTTTTCATTACACGCAGAAAAACGTTCAGGGCATAAAGCGCCACCGGCGAATACCCCTGATTTTAGTCAACCAGCATCTCGCTCTGATGCCGTTAATGATAAGATAGTGACTGAAACTATGACAAAGCCACGCTCTAAGCGTTTAACTGATTGTCCCGCTTGTGATGGTAGTGTTTCTCGCCGTGCCCACTTTTGCCCTCATTGCGGAGAGCCTGATCCTTCGCGTCACATGCAGCGGACACAATGGTTATCTCGTATAGTGTGGACGATTATAATTGTTGCGGCAGGATGGTATGCTTATACTTCTTTAGTGCCATTAATCGTTGATCGTCTTAAAGGTTAACTTAATTAACATCGGTATTAAGCCGTAATGTTAATATAAGCACCAAAATATTTACCCCAATAGTCGGTTTATGATTATTGGGGTTTTTGTTAATGTGTTTTCTGCATACCACGGGTTTGATTCATTGTGCGTGAACCGACAGTACCATAACTGTTAATATCGTAGCGATTAGGAGAATAACCGATACGAGAACGGTAACGACGATCGAGTGGATATAAATTAATATTGTAATTATCAATAAGTTGTTTAATCACCACATTCATTTCTTTTTGTGGTGTGTTTTGGGATCGTAAATAGTAATAAAGGTTTTCTGCGCGTTGTTGATCCATTGTGTCCTCCAAATAGGAAAGGTTGCTATTTCAGCAATCAGGAATACACAGTAAAGACAGTTAAATAACATCAAAGAAGTTGATGTTGTGTGACTTATTATATTTAATTTTAAGTAAATGATAATGACTGCAAACGTTAAATTAGTTTTACTTGCGAGTAATAATGTATTGTTAATTACGACAAGTTTTTACGTATTTAGATGTTGTTTATAATTTTGTTTGCTTAATAGCCCTATCACATTAACAATAATGATGTATCAATGAGGAGTTCTATAAATGTTTAAGCAAAGTACTAAAATAAATATTGTCAGTGTTAGTATTGGGATATTAATTTTACCGTGGTTACCATTACTTATTAGCCAGTATTCATTGCTTAAAATGATAACCGACGCAATTAGTGGAATTGCGTTTGCATTCGCATGGGGGATGGGTTTACCTACGGTTATTAGTTATGTTGCTGCAATAATTATTTTATTGGCTCCTGCTGCGTTAGCATTTTATTGGGTAAAACATACTTTACGAATGATAACCAAAGCTTAATTTATTCTGTAATAGTACGATGAAATAGCCACTACTACAGAATATTTAATTAGAATCATAGCTCTTTCTAGTTGGAAATAAATAATTTAGTTTTCGCTGATAGTAATAATACTGAATTTTTGTTCAGGATAACGACGATCAAGTTCTTGCTGTGCGTTTTTTTGTGATTCTGATTCGCTTATCGCATTGATATTACATTGGCAAGGAATATCAAAATATGGTGATACAACATAAGTGACTTTAAAATTTTTCATTGTCAGTAGCCTTCATAATTAAGTTTAATAACTAAACGAATTGGCTGTAATTCTACAAAGAATGTTGGGTTTTTAAATTGATCTGGCAACGGAAAAAAATGCTTTTAAGCGAATAATACAGCAAACTTACATGTCATTTTTATCGCCAATGTGGTGGGTATTTTTACGATGAATAGTTTGTATCGATAAAACAAGAAGACCATAATTGATCTCCTTGTTTTACATTATATGCTCAATCTAATAAAAACTTATGCACCTTCAAAATGATAAGTCATATCTGTGGTGTATGTCATTTTAGTAAATAAAGTATTGGTTAATTGATCGGTCAATGCCAATGCATCTGCAACAGTTGTCTTCTCAAATTCATTGATCAAGGCTTGTGCTTGTTTAGGCTGACGCTTGTAAATTTTAAGGTAATGTTTTTCAAGTTCACGTTGCTTAGTAGCTGTTTGTACTTCAAACTTATGATAAGCCGTTTGTACGATAGGAGAGAATACTTTCCAGTTGGTCATTGCTAACGTTTGCAGCTTACGGAATGCCCAATTAGCAGATGCGCTATCAGCTTTATCAGTACCAATAGTTAATGCATGTGGAACTTCTGTCATACCTTGGTAATAAGGAATGTAAACCCCAAGCGCACTCATACCGTATGAAATGTAAGCGACATCACCAATGGCGGTAGGTAAATTAGGACGCACTTGCAATACGTGTGATTCTTGGGTGCGGAATACCGAAATAGGGCGGTAAGCTTCTTTCGGGTTTTGGGTTGCATAAGGGTCGTGTGATGTGCCTTGGTAATGATTACGTAGACCCTGTTCAACATCAGCAACACTGAGTTTTCTAGTCGGTTTTAGAAAAACAGGGAACGTTGTGCCTTGATCGATTTTAGTGGTTAAGCCTTGGGTATACATATGCTGTAACGTCCACACGCGTGGATAGTTATACGTCACATCGTTAGGTGTATCTTGTGAGTAAGCAGCGTGGAAGTTAAATGGCTTGCCTACTTCTGCTTTATATAAACCATGTTGCTTAGCAAAACTGACTAATGTTGGTGATGCCATGTAATTAGGGTTATTAGGTAAGTAAGTCGTTAAACGTCCTTGGTTTGCTGAAACGAAGTATTTATTCGCAGGAATTTTCTCTGCCATCCATTGGTGACCGCTGCCACTTTCTAAATACCAAATACCGGTATTATCAACAAATGCGACCCCAAACCCTTCCGCTGCACCTTGCGTTTCAATGATCTTACCAAGTAACTCTACGCCTTCTTTTGCAGAGTGGATACGCGGTAAAATCACGTTTTCAATTGCATCTTCACCAATACCCGTTTTGGTGACATAAGGATCGGCTTTAAGAGCTTTGGCGCCATTATAGATAGTTTCTGTAGCAGACATACCGACGCCAGCAGAGTTAAAGCCGACTTCGCCCATACTCTTATTATTGGTATCAAAATCTGACATTGACGTATATTGCAATGCATCTTTAGCTGCAGGGTAGGTGAAATTATTTGCATTACCGTGGAAATCACTTTTTTGAATTTTTTCAGCGGGGTGAAATACAAAATGTTTAGCGTTGGTTGCTTGGTAATCTTCATTACGAGCAATAATGTAAGAACCATCTGTTGTTGCCTGATTACCAACTAAGATAGTAGTACAAGCACTGGCAGGCAATGCTACTACTGCAGTAAATGCCGCTGTGATAGCAGAGGCTAAAAAGGTGATTTTTTTCATGTTCTTCATAATATCGGGTGAATAATATGATAGTTATACGGGGAAAGTTAAGCTGTTTTTGTGAGCAGTATCACCTTTGCGTATTCCCTGTGAGTATAATAATTTTGCAGTTTTATATTCGATTTTATTGTGGGCCATTAAAATGCTCGTAAATAGTTTAACCTCATACGTGAGATGATAACGGTTATTACTCGGGCTTGATGAATTATTGATGTATGATGAAATATATGAATTTATTATAAATATCAGTGATGTAATATCATTTTATAGGGCCAATGAGGATCAAAGTCACCTATGAGCAATAAAACCATCATTATGAGTGCAATAACTGCGCTATTGTTATCTGCCTCAGTACAAGCATCTGAATCCTTTGTTTTACAGCCAGTTAGTGATGCGAACACGGTAGCACCATCAGTTAAATTTGATGATAGTGGTCATTATTTTATCGGTGTTACGGGGGGGACAAGTGATATTAGTATGATTGCAATTACCACTACTAGCAGTAATGATCGCTTCTCTTCGCCTGATGCAGCAGGTTTTGTTGGTGCAAATATTGGTTATTATACGGCTGGTGGCGCAGGACGACTTTATTACAGCTGGCAAAAAATGACAGCTGATTCTAATTTAAATGGCATTAAAGCCATTGAAACAGATGTGACACTGCACTTATTAAATGCTGATTATATTTTCCGCGCTGATAAAAGTATTAATCCATTCATTGGTGCCCATTTAGGTTATATGATCGCTGACAGTAAAGGCCACCAGTATGGCTCACATAGCCAGTCAGGAGAAGTGCTTGGTATTCAGGCTGGTGTTGCATGGCGGATCTCAAATAACATATCTGCTGAAATTGGTGTGCGTCATACTGCAACACAAGGTGAAGATACTAAACCCTGGTCATCAAATAAAATCATCTCGCAAATGAAAAGTGTTTCAACCGGGTATGCATCATTAAATTACCGTTTTTAATATGCTTTTTTTATTTGTTGGTGTGGTTTCGATGAATATTAAATTTGATTTAATAATGATTGAGGCCATTTTATTGAAGGGTGGATAAACAGAAGGTTTACTCACCCGTTTAGCCGCGTATAATGCATCCCCCTAGTAAACGACAACCATTATCAATAAAGGACTTCACCTTGAAGCTATTCGTTAGAGATCTCACTGTAATTGACGCATCTTACTTGTGCCCACAACGGGGAATGGTGGGTGAGAGTTGGATTCTTGATGTGGTGATGTCGGGTGAGTTGAATGAAATGAGCATGGTGCTTGATTTCAGTCGCGTAAAAAAGCAAATTAAACAACTCGTTGATCAATATGTTGATCACCGCTTATTGATTCCTACTGCATCAACTGCCATTCAAACCGCAGCTACTAAAGCGGATTACATGACGGTTGATTTAGTCAGCGAACAGCATGCGATTCACTTACATAGCCCAGAACAGGCATTTTGTTTTGTTGATGCTGAAGCTATCACTATTGAGACCGTAACTGAGCATGTACAGCAAGTGTTGCTTGGCAATTTACCAAGTAATGTACAAGGACTAGAAATAACCTTACGTCACGAAAATATTGACGGTGCATTTTATCATTATAGCCACGGTTTGAAAAAACATGATGGTAATTGTCAACGCATTGCTCATGGACATCGTTCTCCGGTTGAGTTAGTAGTTAATGGTCAACGTAATGCTGATTTGGAGCAACAATGGGCACAACGTTGGCAAGATATTTACTTAGGCTCACAAGAAGATGTTATTAGTGTCAGTGAGTTAAATTTAAGTGCCGCCGCGGCAAATATTAATGATGAAACACACTATGGTTTTCGTTATACCGCGCCACAAGGTGAATTTGAATTAGCGATCACAAAGTCAGTGACTGAAATATTAGCCACTGATACCACGGTTGAGTTGTTGGCTTGCTATATTGCAGAACAGCTGAAACCGCAATTAGTAGCCACAGATCGACTTGATGTTTTTGCTTACGAAGGTGTCGGTAAAGGTGCGATGGCAAGCATAGGCTAAATGTCTATTTTGACCATGTAGTTGATATACAGCATAAAAAATAAGCTCAATGTGGTATTTGTAGTAATACAAATATTGGATCGGGCTTTTTTTTGGTTAAAATTAAAGCAAAATCAGTGTAATAGTGAGATCTTTCGCACTAAATATAGTTTCTATCACCTAATAGTCAGTTATTTGTGCGTAAACTTAGAATAAGTGTCATAAACAAGAGGGATCGATTATGCCTTTAGCGCCTCTAACCAGTGACAAGCTGTATCGTATTGCAGCCCTAAATGGATTGAGTGATGCGTGTAAGTCAACTAAGCACCTTACACCATTAGATGAAATAGTAGGACAAGAACGGGCTCAACATGCAGTTGAGTTTGCGATGTCGATAAAAGAAAAAGGCTATAATATTTATGCCATTGGCCGTAATGGCTTAGGTAAACGCACCATGGTAATGCGTTATTTAAATCGACATGAGCCCAATGGTAATAGTCATACCTTGTATGATTGGTGCTATGTGTCTAACTTTGGTGACACACGTTGCCCGAAAGTATTAAAACTACCTGCAGGGGAAGGCTGTAGCTTTAAAAAAGACATTGAAAACCTCATGAAGCGATTAGTAAAAGCGTTTCCATTAGCGTTTGATAATGAGCTTTATTATTCGCGTGCTGAAAAATTAAAAGCTGAATTAGCGTCAAAGCAAGAAGCAACATTAAAATCTCTCACACAAAGTGCCGAAGAACGGGGTATTAGCGTATCAATCACCAATCAAGGTGATTATCAGTTAGTGGCAATGAATGGAAAAGAGCCGCACACTGAAGCCAGTTTCGCAGCCTTATCAGCAGATGATCAGCTCGCTTTTGAAAATACCATTAATGCATTGGAAGCTGAGTTGCGTGGTATTGTACGTAAGCTTACAGAATGGGAAGAACAATATTCAGAGAAGCAACAAAAACTCGATGAAAATATAGCTCAAGAAGTTGTTGGCCATTGTATTAAAGATCTGCAAGCAAAATATAAAAAAGTAGCGGATGTAAAAGCATATTTAGCTGATATGTATGCCGATATTTTAGAGCATATTGATATTTTTCTTGAGGAAAATGAAGAGCAAGTGGCACTCGCATATGCATCATTAGATAAAAAAATGCCGCGTCGTTATCAAGTTAATGTGTTAGTTCATCAAAGTGATCAATGTAAATTTCCTATCGAAGTTGAAGAAAGTCCCAGTTACCATTCGATTTTTGGTTATATAGAAAACGCGACCTATAAAGGTACCGTGTTTACTGACTTTTCTTTAATTCGCGCAGGTAGCCTCCATCGTGCTAATGGTGGTGTGTTGATGATGGACGCAGTAAAAGTGCTTGAGCGACCGTATGTTTGGGATGGTCTTAAACGTGCATTGCGAGCACAAAAACTAAATCTAAGCTCTCTTGAGCGAGAGGTTACGCTATCAGGTACGATTTCATTAGAGCCAGAAGCGATTCCATTAAATGTAAAAATTATTTTGTTTGGTGATTATCAAACCTATCAGTTATTACAACACTACGATCCAGAGTTTAAAGAACTGTTTCGTGTAACGGCTGATTTTGAAGATGATATGCCGCGTAATGATACTTCAGAAGAGCATTATGCACGTTTCATTGCCAGTATTGTGCATGATAACGATATGCTGCATTGTGATCGTAAAGCCATTGCTCGTATTATTGAATACAGCTCTCGCCAAGCCGATGATCAAAACAAGTTATCGCTACATTCGGCAGATATTGCTAATTTATTGCGTGAAACTAACTATGTTGCTCGTGCTTCTAATGCAACCATGATCCGCAGTAGTCATGTTGAACAAGCAATGTTAAATCAAGAACTGCGAGTGAGCCGTTTAAAAGATCATGTCATGCAAAGTTTCGTCACAGGCACCACACTGCTTGACGTTGATTCACAAGCTGTTGGGCAAGTGAATGCGCTGTCAGTGATCGCAACCTCTGATTATCAGTTCGGTGCGCCAAGTAGAATCACTGCTACAACCGCTTATGGTGATGGTGAAGTATTTGATATTGAGCGCAGTGCTGAGTTGGGTGGTAATATTCACTCAAAAGGGGTAATGATCCTCTCTGCATATCTGGCTTCTGTGTTTGGCAAAACAGCCAAAATACCGTTAACAACCCATCTTACTTTTGAGCAATCATACGGTGGAGTTGATGGTGATAGTGCGTCAATGGCGGAAGTGTGTGCGATTATTTCCGCATTTTCTGGTTTACCATTACGGCAAGATATTGCGATCACAGGCTCAATGAATCAGTTTGGTGAAGCGCAGCCAATTGGTGGTGTAAATCAGAAAATAGAAGGTTTTTTTGATGTTTGTGGTATTAAAGGACGCACGTCAGGACAAGGGGTTATTATTCCTGAATCTAATGTGCATAATTTAATGTTACGTAAAGACATTGTTGAAGCTGTTGAAAAGGGCGAATTTACTATTTGGGCGATAAGCCATGTTTCACAAGCAATTGAAATATTTACTGGTAATGCAGTAGGTGTGGAGGCTGAGCAGGGTTTCTATCCATCGAATACGGTGTTTGGTTTAGTGCAAAGTAAGCTCAATGCTTTGCGTCGATAACCATGTACCAATAATGCTATTTGCATGCTGAATACTAAAGCCGACTATGTAAAAATGGTTGGCTTTTTGCTTCATATCCCCAAATAACAGATATAAAAAATGCCGGCCTTAGCCAGCATTTTTTCATTTATCAATAAAGATAAATTATAGAGCTACAACGTTTGCAGCTTGAAGACCTTTTTGGCCTTGCTCTACTTCAAAAGACACTTTTTGGCCTTCAGCAAGAGTTTTGAAACCTTCAGAAGCGATAGCACGGAAGTGAACGAATACGTCAGCACCGCCGTTGTCTTGAGTAATGAAACCAAAACCTTTCTCTTCGTTAAACCATTTTACTAGACCAGTTGTTTTGTTAGACATGAGATGTCCCTTATAAGTTGAGATTAATTAACCGCTAAAATGCGATGTGCTACGTGGTTAAATTATTAATGTTACTGCCAATACAAGGGAAACACAGAGATACAAAACGAAAACGTCAATGTAGCTTTAGTTTAACTGTTACTTGGTGTTGCATTTAATAACTCTTAAACAACAGAGCGAGACGGATAATAGCAGCTGTGATGCTGATGTACACCTATTTTTGTAGGTTTTTTGAAAAATAGTAATTTTAAGGCAATGTTTTGTGATTTATATATTGTTATATTGTTGATTTTTAATGATTAAGTTTGGTTTTTAATAAATATTCTTATGCCGCTATTGTTGGCATTATCTTGCACATTCAACGGCATTAATATGCTAGAGTAGTAAAGTAGTTTAGCTTTTGTGGCTAGAGCGTTAAGCTAAATTGGTGATAAAATTATCGTTCATGCTTATGAATTACATAAATAAACATTAATATCAGATATGAAACGAAAACAGGGGAAGCAATAATGACTCATGAAACTAAAACAATGGAAGTACCTGTTGCTATCGCTGATAGAGTACAGGCTCTTATTGACGGGTTTAAAGCGAAAGAAATATTTAAGGCTGAGCGTAAAGCTGTCGTAAATAATTTTTTAGCGATGGATGGTCTTAGTTGCGAGATGGCTGTTTACAGTTTGCCGCAAAATGAGTTGCTTGATACGCTTCGATTTGTATATGAATTATCGGGTACAAACAGTAAATTCATCACAAATATCCTAATTCAATCAAGAGAAAATCCTAAGAAAGTCTTATCTGATGCGCAGAGAACGGCAGCTAAGAGTTTATTATTTAACTTGATTAATGACCCATCTGTAGTGTCTGCGATGAAAGAAATTTAATCGTTATAAATGATGACTGATGATAAAAAACCCGCATTGATTCTCTTATGATAAGAGTAGCATGCGGGTTTTGTTTATCGTTAACGGTTATCGCTGCTGTTGTAGACGCAGCTTTTGGCAGTGCTCATTGACCTCATCAAAATGACGTAAAGTCTTTTCATTGGGTTTTTCACCTTTTAAACTCACCACAACTAGCGCAATAGATGCTAATAAGAAAGCTGGAATAATTTCGTATAAGCTAAAGAAAGTTGAATTTGGCCATGCTGAATGAGCTGCAATCCAACCAAGTACAACTGCTGCACCTACAACCATGCAGGCGATAGCACCATGTGCACTACAACGACGCCAAAATAATGAGAACAACACCACAGGTCCAAATGCTGCACCCATACCAGCCCAAGCGTGTCCAACAATAGATAAAATCGTACTTTGTGGATTACTTGCAAAAATCATCGCTACTAATGACACTGCAACAACGGCTAAACGGCCAAGAAGAACTTGAGACTTTCCAGTAAATTTAATATCAAAGAAATGAGCAATATCTTCTGTTAACGCACTTGATGATGCTAATAATTGTGCCGCCACAGAACTCATGACAGCTGAAAGTACCGCGGCAATAAGAACCGCTGCAATCCAGCTTGGGAATAAGCCTTTGGCAAGTTCTAAAAAGATCATTTCGTTATCGAAGTTATGATGCGCACCTGAATAATACATCGCGCCAGTAATACCGACGGCAAATGCACCGACTAAAGAAACCACCATCCAACTCATACAAATTTTTCTAGCAACACTCATGCCTTTTACATCACCAATAGCCATAAAGCGGACTAAAATGTGTGGCTGACCAAAGTAACCTAGACCCCAAGCAAGTAATGACAATACGCCAATTGTACTGGTGTTATCACTAATAACTGAGAAGTAGTGAGTGGGTAATACACTTTGATTAATGGCTGGATCTAGGTTGTACCATGTCACTATTGGTGTAATTAATAGCGCAAAGAACATTAATGACCCTTGAAAGAAGTCGACCCAGTTAACTGCTAAGAATCCGCCAATGGCAGTATAACCCATTAAGAAGATTGCACCGATCCAGACTGCTTGTGTATAAGGAATGTGGAATAAGGTTTGAATTAAGAACGCACCACTTACAAAACCTGCAGCTGCATAAAGTGTAAAAAAGATAAGAATAACTAATGCAGTCATTAACCTAAGAGTACGATTATCACTGCCAAATCGAGCATAAAAGTAAGAAGGGATTGTTAATGCATCACCAACGTTTTCTGTATAAATACGCAGTTTTCGTGCAACAAAATGCCAGTTTAAATAAGCGCCAATGGTTAAACCAATCGGTAACCAAATTTGATCTAAACCTGACACAAATACCGCGCCAGGTAAGCCTAATAATAACCAACCACTCATATCTGAAGCGCCAGCACCAAGGGCGGTAACACCTGGACTTAAACTTCGACCGCCAAGAACATAATCGGAATTTCCTTCTGTTTTTCGTGCCGCGACTATTCCGATAGCGAAAATTATACAAAAATAAATCGCTAACACGATATAGTAAGTAGACATTGGATCTCCTATATTGCCTGATCAGTAAATTCTAACCAAAATAATTGGTTTGGGTAATTAGAACACCTGATACTGTTATTTACTGTTTCACTTAGATAGCTCAGAATCAGTTATTATTAAATATTTTTGATACCTGACTAACCCGTTGAAAGCATTAAAACGCAACACTTTATTCCAAATAAAACATTTAAATCCTAATAAAAATACCCAAAACAGATACAATAAGCAAATAAAATGTTAACAAATGAGTGCTAATTGACAATTTAATGACGAACTTTTTAAATTCACTAACAAATTAATTCAAAATAACTATTGATGTTAATTATTACTTTTATGATGAAATTCAATATATTTTTTAAAATTAGTTATTGATTATTTATAGGTGTAAATTGATATATATAATAATTTACATTAAGTGTTAGATATTATACTTGCTCTCATAAGTGTGGTTTTTACAATTATTGCAGCAATGAATCCTTCTTATAAATAAGCGTTTAAAGATATTTCTACGAATACGGTTTATATCAAAACTGCCGCAGTGTTTACATTGAATCATTATAGCTACCTTATTACTTTTTTATTATATGGTACATTATTCTGTATAAAGGTAAAGCTGAGATGTAGAAAGATCAAAATAACCGAGGTAATTGTTGATGTGAGTTTAAATGAGATGATTAAATAGTTTTATGTTCTAAATATTAAGATTTAGTAGTGAATACTTTGCTATTGGTGTAATAGGTAAAATAGCATAATTATTCAATTTGGTGTTGTTGGTGGTGATCACCAATTAGATCATCACCACTAATCAAACTTATTATGCACTGAGTATTGTTTTAAGATCTGCTTCTGGAGTTGATATTGAACGCATATCAAACTTTTCAGCAATGATAGCGAGTAAGTTATCGGTTAAAAATGCCGGTGCTGTAGGGCCGGTATAAATACCTTTAACCCCAAGTGCAAATAAGGTTAGTAGAATTACAATCGCTTTTTGTTCAAACCAAGACAGTACTAAGGTCAGTGGTAATTCGTTAATATCACAATCAAATTCTTTTGCTAATGCTAGCGCAAGTTGAATCGCGGAATAAGCATCATTACATTGGCCTACATCAAGCAGGCGTGGAATGCCATTAATGTCACCAAAGTTATTTTTATTAAAACGATATTTACCACAGGCTAAAGTTAAGATCAGTGAGTCTTGAGGGACTTGTGCTGCAAAATCGGTATAGTAACTACGTTCTGCTTTATCACCATCACAGCCGCCAACAAGGAAGAAGTGATTAATATTACCTTGTTTCACTTGATCGATAACTGCAGGTGCAGCATTCATGAGTGCATTTCGGCCAAAACCAATGGTGATCAGGTGTTCGATTTCAGTGTGCTGAAAACCGTTTAACGCTAAGGCACAGTCTATGACTTGACTAAAATCATCATCATCAATATGTGTAACCCCAGGCCAAGCTACAATGCTGCGAGTAAAGATACGATCAGCATATTCACCAGCATAGGGGTTGATCAGACAGTTTGATGTCATCACAATCGCACCTGGAAAATAAGCAAATTCTAGTTGTTGGTTTTGCCATGCTCCACCATAGTTACCGACTAGATGCGGATATTTTTTAAGTTCTGGATAACTGTGGGCAGGTAACATTTCACCGTTAGTGTAAACATTAATACCTTTGCCTTCAGTCTGTTGCAGGATTTTTTCAAGATCATGCAGATCATGACCAGAGACTAAAATACATTTACCTTGCACGGGTTTTACATTGACTTGGGTTGGCTCTGGATGACCAAAGGTATTGGTTTCACCTAAATCAAGCATTTCCATGACTTTGTAGTTCATTAGTCCAATTTCCATTGAACATTCAAGTAGTGCATTAAGATCGCTAGGATCTGTGCCTAACCAACCCATGATGTGATGGTATTGAGCATAAATCGCGTTGTCTGTTTGACCTAATACGCGCGCATGTTCCATATAAGCTGCCGCGCCTTTTAAACCGTAAAGGCATAATAGACGTAAGCCAATGACATCTTCATTTGTGGTTTCATAGCCGCGGTTAACAGCCATTTGCGGCGCACAAGCTAAAATGTCATCAGCGTTGCTTGGTAGTTCAAATTCAGCCACAACGGGAAGATTCGGTAGCAGTTGTTTGGCTTGTTTTGCTGCGGCAATGACGATTGTTTTCAAACGCATTTTATAATCAGCAGCAAGGTTGGTTAACTCAAGAATACGTTCACGATCAAAGTTAACGTTGGTCAATGTTGAAAAGAAAGCTCGTGGAGCCCAATGGTTAATTTCATCATCAATAATATTATACTGTTGGGCTAAATCAGCCCAAAAAGAAACCCCTTGTAGCGTGTAAACAAGGACATCTTGTAGATCTGAAATTTCAGCCGTTTTACCACACATACCTGCGGCATAAGCGCAGCCTTTCTTTTTGGGTGCTTCAAGAGTTTGCTCACATTGAATACAAAACATTAAAAATCTCCACAGCTTTGATTATTTTTATCATTAATTGTGAGTGCAAAGCATTAACTGTGCCATTTTTTAAGTTGTTGTAAGTTAATGTTTTATTTGAATTTTAGTGGTTGTGGTGATGTAAAAAATACATCATGATTGTTGTGTTTTTCACATCACGATTGGGTGGTTTATTATTTTATGCCTAATTTTTTCCCCATTCGATAGAGGTTGCCACGATCCATCTGTAAAAACGTTGCTGCCTTAGACCAATTGGTATGTGTTTTTTCAAGTGCGTGTTCAATAAGTTGTTTCTGGTATTGCTCAACCAGTTGACGCATCGGTTGAGAGGTCGTTGGAAAAAAAGGCGATGTATTTTTGACATCATCGGTCAGGGGAATATCGAAATAATGACGAGTGATTGTATGCTGATTGTCTTGAATAGCGCGTAATGCTGCACGGGTTAACGTGTGTTCTAATTCTCGAATATTTCCCGGCCATAATTTGGAAGCCAACATTTGCAAAACATTAGGCTGAATATGAAGATTGGGCAGCTTAAATTGATGACGCACTTTTTCTAATAAGTAGCCTGCCAAAACTGGAATATCGTCATGGCGCTCACGTAAAGAGGGTACAAAGATAGGAAAAACATTCAGTCGATGGTACAAATCAGCTCGAAAGTGACCAAGTTCGACTTCGGTATCTAATTGACGGTTAGTCGCGGCAATAATACGTACATTGACATGTAAATGTTGATCACTGCCAACGCGTTGGAGCTCACCTTGTTGCAGAACACGCAGTAATTTTGCTTGCAGTAGCAGTGGCAGTTCGCCTATTTCATCTAAAAATAACGTTCCGCCATCTGCAAGTTCAAATTTACCTGCTCGATGATTATTGGCACCGGTAAATGCCCCTTTTACATGACCAAATAATTCGCTTTCAGCTAATCCTTCAGGTAATGCTGCGCAATTAACATAAATCATTGGTGTGTCAGCCCGTGAAGATTGAGCATGAAGCGCATGGGCAACTAATTCTTTACCAGTTCCGGTTTCACCGCTGATTAATACCGCATAGTCAGATGTCGCAACTGTGGCGATATTAGTGCGTAATCGTTGCATTGCTTGGCTGATACCGACCATTTCACCTTGCTGTGAGCGTGCTTGCTGGATCAGGGTATCCGTCAGTGACTTTTGTTTTTTATGTTGATCTTTAAGGGCATTAAATTGAGCGATATTGCGTAATGTTGCTGCGGCAAGAGCTGCAAAAGTTTCAATGGCCACAGTTTCTATATTATCAAATGCGCCGACGGTGAGTGAGTCAAGTGTCAGGACGCCAACAAGTTGACCTTCGACGTATAGGCTACAACCTAGGCAATCATGAATATCAATGGTTTGAGCTTCATTTAATAACATACCGTCAAAAGGATCGGGTAATGGACAATCAGCATCAAATCGTAACGGCTCTTTGGTTGCCATAATCGCTTCTAAGCGAGGGTGAGCTTGAGGGAAAAAACGACGTCCGAGAACCGCAGTTGATAAGCCTTTAACCGCGACAGGAATTAATAGTCCTTGCTTATCCAATACAAATAACGCACTGGCATCGCAGGGAAAGACTTGGTCGATACCATCAATTAGGTGTTGATAGTGCTGATCACTGGCGAGGTTGGCACTAAGATTAAGGGCGATATTCAGTAATACATTATTGAGTTTTGAATTCATAACAACCTAACGAGTGTGAGTTATTCTATGGCAGCAATATTGATGTCTTTATAACATCACAGCTTTAAAGGTGATTCTTTATTTAAAAACAATAAATGATAAAAAAGATGGATCTGAGATCCATCTTTTCATTAGAAGAGTAACAGCCTAATCAATTAAGCAGTTATTGTGCTTGCCAGATGCGTTGACACTCAGCACTGCCATTGGCAGCGATCGGTTTCTCAAATAGCCATTGCAGCGGTGCGACAACTGGGCTGGTGGTAAATCGAACCGAAGTTTTCAAAATGGCTGATAGCGGTATTTCAAGATTAAACTTTTCAAATGTACCGTGAACTTCAACCGGAGTTTGCAAGCTAAAAATTTGTGCTTTTTTAGATTGCGGTGATAAATATAAATTGAAATCACGTTTTTTATAGCTGGCATCAAATGCGCCATGAACTTGAATTCGTGAGGTATCAAGTAATAAATCACGTTGTTTCATGTTGCCATTATGAATATTAAAACCGCCAGCAACACAATTGAGCACGGAGTGATCTTTGGTGGTAAATGTGGGTAATACCGCATCAGCTAAACTGACCGCCCACAGATCAATAAGATTTGCTTGATAAGCTTTTGGCCATGCGGCAAAGCCAATAAAACCATTGGCGTTATTCATCAGGCTTTCTGGTGTATTAGCAACACTGTTTAGATCAAATTTAGCGCTGATCTTACCGTGCATATCAGTTGTTGGATCGATACGACGCGCAATAATGCCATAGTCAAAGTTTTTAACTAAGCCATTAAGTTTAATCGCAAACTTATTCCCTTTAGCGGCAACTGAACCATCAATATTGATATCCCCACCCGGTAACTGAATATGTAATGGTTTCAGTGTTAGCAGGCCATTATGCAAGGTCCAATCTAATTTACCCGCTCCTAACCAATCTTTACCTGAACGGACATTATCGACATTAAGTTTAAAGTCAGCATTGAGTAAATTTAACCCTTGTGGGCTAATGACATCGACAGGTTGCTGTTTAGAGACAGTAACGGACTGTGATTTTTTGTCTGCTGGTAGCCATGCTTGCCAGTTTTTAAGTTTGAAATCATTGATCTGAATAAACGGTGCATTTAATACCAGTTTTACATCAGGACGATTGCGACCATCACCTTTTAATGGTGGTAAAAAATCACCATGGCCTTTAAGGGTACTGCTACCGACATTGATGATCATGTTACGCAGATGGTAACCGATGCGATCCATTGATAATGATGCTGCAACCTTAACAGGTCCATAAGGCGGTAACTTGATACCAGTAAAGTCATCAAAGCGATTTAAATTTGGTGTCGTCGCTTCAAAGGTAAGGTTAAGTCTTTTGGGATCAAGCGGTAATACAACTTGTGATTGAGCATTAACGGCAATCTCACCGACAGTTGCTTGAAGCTTGATGGGAATTGACTTACGACCATCATTGGCTTGTTTTAATGAAACTGAATCAAGGTTAATCGCTACCGGTTTATTGGCTGCTTGTCCTTCAAGGGTGAGGTGAGTGGCTGTATTTGGCCCTGTAACGAAATGACCTTGGTTAAGGGTAATATTAAAGGCTTTGCCGGTGTAGCTATCAGCAAGTTTTAATTTACCGCCATTAAGCTGAGCATCAATTTTTGCCTGTTCCATTAACTCTAATAGGGTGCGACCTGATAATGATACTGCAAGCTTAGCGCTATCTAAACTCATGCCGAGATTATTAACAATATCAAATTGCTGCAAAATACGGCCAATATTAGGCTTATCAACTGCTAACTGTAATTGTGAATTAATCAGCTGATTATTAATGTTAAATGCAATATCACCATGATAAACACTTCCCGCATAGCTAGCTCTAAACGGTGATGTGCTGAGTTTGCCGTTACGCACTTTGCCTTTAAATGCCATATCATCAATTTGCTGTTGTGCCCACAGCATTTTATTGACGTGTAAATTAACATCCGCATCGGCAATAACGACTTTATTGCTTAAAATTGGTACATCGAGGTTAACACCTTGGGTAGGAACGGTTTGCTCTACTTTAGGCAAAGCGGCTTTATCAACAAACTGACTTAATTGAGTAAAATCCAGAGTGTTAAATTGGCTGTTAAGTTTTAAAAACTGATGGCCTTGCTGTGGTCGCCATTGTAAATCTAGTTTTCCCTGACTATTAAGTAAGGTCACATTGGGAATATCAAGATCAAGCCACTCGCCAGTATTGGTTAGCTTACCTTTAAAGTTGATTTTTCCGTGCATAGAAGCACGAGTGCCTAGCCATGGACTCAGTTTGCCAGCGTCATTACTATGGACATTAAGATCAAACCAGCTCCCTTGTTGCCAGTCGGTATGCACTAACTTACCTTGAGCTTTAATATCAATCACCGGACTTGAGAAGTGCAGTGATGGCGTCCAATCTCGATGATTAATAATGTCTGATAATGTACCCGCTTGAGCTGTGACTGTAACGGGGATATTCATGATCTTGCCATTAACTCGAGAGCTGAAAGGTTGCTCCATGCCAGCGTGTAATTTGGCTTTATCAATTGCAAATGAGGCTTTAGCACCCCAGTCGACATTTGCATCATCAATGGTAAGCCCAAGTTGGCTGTTATCTAACCATTGTTGTAATTTTGTGCCTTCGGTTGTCAATTGCAGTTGAGCATTTTTAAGGTGCCCGGTCGCGTTAGGTAAGCCTGAAATCCAACCAGCCATCTCACCTAATTGTGAGTCTTTAGCGCCTAATGTGACGTCAACTTTAGATGTCCATTCCGTTGCATCAATACTAGCGTTACCTTTAAAGGCAACATTGGCTATATTTGCTGCCATTGGAGCCGATAATTTACCTTTTTCACCATCAATATTGAGTGAGATAGTGTTAACAGGTGTACCGAGCCCTTTAATTTCACCAATGGTTAATCCAAAGTGGGTACGCGTTTTTACTAACCATTGATCTAATGCTTTTTGCAATGGAGATTGTGGTGGTGCTGCGGCATACATAGTGCCACGCAGCATTTGTGGTTGCGGCTGCAGCCATGGACGAAGGTCGATTTTGGGAATATCTAACTTGCCATCAATGATATTTAGTTGCTGCGCGTTTTGCGCAAAACTAACATTGATATTGCCATTGGCAGAGGTAATTGGGCTGCGAACTTGAATATCTTTAAAGGCAAAACCGGTGTTTGATGCGCTAAGTGCTGTTGTGACCGATAAGGGAGCAACATGGTGGAGATCAAGATCTAACAAGCTGGCAATTTGGCTAGTATCTTTCCAATTTAAACTGATATTTGCAGTTGAATCATCACCGCTATTAAATGGTGAAATGTTAGCATCAACATCTAATTGTGCTCCAGCAAAACTGCCTTTCGCAAATAATTGACCGTGTTGATTGTTAATTAATTTTTGCAGATCACCTGTTAGCGAAAGGTTATATTCACTTCCCATGGCATCACCTTTAGCAACTAATAACCATTTATCAGGCTTCGTCAGTGCAAGATGATCAAGGTAACCGCTGTAATAGGTATTTTTGGTTTGATCTTCATAGTTAACACTAACTTTGTCAGCATTAATGTTATTACTCAATACCAGTTTAAAAGCCGTTGATGACGTCGGTTTTTCCGGTGTGGGTTGTTTATTAAACATCCAGTTTTCATGACCTTGTTGATCACGAAGTAGATTTAAAGAAATATCTTTAAGATTAAGATAATCAATTTTAAGAGTATTTTGTAATAAGGGTAATACTGAAATTTTTGCTGCAATCTCGCCTGAAGTTAGCATTGGTTGCCACGGCATTGATTTAAGGTTAGCGATCGTGACATCGCTGAGCTCAATTTCAGGGCTAAAAGACAGCGTTAATGCCATATTACCTTTGATATTCGTTTTACGATCAAGGGCCTTGGTTAGCCATTGGTTAATTTCATTTCGATGAGTACTTAGATCAAGTTTAACCCCATAGGCAAGTACCCCAGAGAGAGTGACGATTGGCGTTAATAGTGCAACAAGTGTCCATAGCACCACTTTTTTGATGGTCTTTTTCTTGTGGACAGTCGGTGTGGATTGGGGGGTATCTTGTGTCATTACTTATTCAGTTTCTATCCGTAGTCATGAAAAATTAATCCAGCAGTGATTATGAGTAAAACAATGACGTTTTACTGGATTTATTGTTAGCGCTGGAACTGTATTTTATGGAGGCTATTATACAGTGTGACATTCCGCAATGTCTGTGGTTCCATTCATTTTTCGTATTTTGATTGCTAAAAATGCATTATTAGCGTTTTTTTAGTGAAATATTCCGTCATACTTTAGCCATTAACAGCTTATGTTGCTAATGATAGACAAGCAATTTCAGTATCATTGTTGCGCTGAATGGTGAGGTTGCTGCGTTAATGCCATAAATAACAGATCAGTTAGCGTTTGTTGTGCTGCATGTGAAGCCAGTGAATAATTGTGTGGTTGAGATTGGCTCAGGCTGGATGTTTCGATTGCAAGTGTATCAAGAGTAAACTGTGCTAATTGTCGTAATGGACTTTCATGTACTGAAGTTAATGCAATTATCGCTGCCCCTTTATTTTTTGCATTATTTGCGGCGAGTAATGCATACTGATGATTGCCGTCATAACAAATATGGCATTGAATATCTGCTGGCCCCAGTGTATTGGCAATATCAATTTGGCTCTGGCTGTCTTGTTCTGCAATCGCCATCATGCCAAGTGTGAGTAGCTTAGTACTGAAATCCTTCGCCACTACTGCTGAGTGACCAAAACCGACCAGTTGGATACGGTGGGCATTAATAAATAAGGCAACGATATTTTTAAGATTTTGCTCATCAATGGCATTGGTGGTTTCAATAATGGCATCTGTTTTTTGATGGGCTAATTTTTGGGCAATAGTTATTAATGTATCACTTTCGCTAATTTGGTTTTGTAATTGTAGCGGATCATTACCAATTGCTTGTTGGCGAGCTAATTCTTCTTTTATGGCATTTTTAAAAGCGGGAAAGCCGGAAAATCCCAGTTTTTGGGTAAATTTAACAATGCTTGATTGGCCAACGTTCGCTTGTTGTGCCAATTGAAGAGACGACAATGATACAACGACTGCGGGTTGTTGTAATATTAAGGCAGCAATTTTTTGCGCACTGGGTGATAGTTGCGATTTTATATTAGCAATCTTAGCAATAATCGTCATAGGCTTTATCTAGAAAGAGGGGGATGCTGCTATCATAACAAAAATAACCAAGCATCATGTTACCACTCATGGTTTTATTTTAGAGACTCATCATGAAAATAGATTTAACACAATTAGTTACTGAAAGTCGTAATAGTGCCAGTGAAGCGATAGATACTTTATCTACGATAGAGATGCTGAAAGTTATTAATGATGAAGATAAAAAAGTCGCATTAGCTGTAGAGCAAACATTGCCAGCAATTGCGCAAGCTGTTGATACTATCGCAGCTGCTTTTCAAAATGGTGGTCGGTTAATTTATATTGGCGCAGGTACTTCTGGTCGGTTAGGTATTCTTGATGCGAGTGAGTGTCCACCGACATATGGTAGTGCGCCAGAACAAGTCGTTGGTTTAATTGCTGGTGGCCATCAAGCTATTTTGAAAGCAGTTGAAAATGCGGAAGATAATACTGAAATGGGCGCTGAAGATTTAAAAGAAATTCATTTTTCAGATCGTGATGTTTTGGTTGGTATTGCTGCCAGTGGCCGTACACCTTATGTATTAGGTGCGATGGCTTATGCGCGTGCAGTTAATGCTATTGTTGCTTGTGTGAGTTGTAATCCAGACAGTCCGATGGTTGCAGTTGCTGATATTGCTATCACACCCGTTGTTGGGGCTGAAGTTGTCACCGGTTCTTCTCGAATGAAAGCAGGTACAGCGCAAAAGTTAGTACTTAATATGCTAACCACAGGTGCAATGATCCGCATCGGTAAGGTATATGGTAACTTGATGGTGGATGTTGAAGCAACCAACGCTAAATTGGTTGAACGTCAAAAGCAGATTGTGATGCAGGCAACAGAGTGTGATCGTGAACAAGCAGAAATAGCATTAATAGCCTCAAAGGGCCACTGTAAAACAGCGATTGTAATGATATTGACAGGAGTTGATGTCGTGACAGCTACAGCACTTTTGCAGCAAAATAAAGGTTATATTCGTTCGGCAATTACAAAAAATGGCTAATGCATATTATTGTTAATGTTATTAAGAACACACACCAAAAGCATGGTGTGTGTTTTATGAGTTACATAACATGATTGTTATATGTTTTTTTAGGGGGGGCGGATATTTGTGATGATTGGTTAGGACTATCATTAAATCGACACAAACGCAGTGAAATAATCAATGCAAGCGCAGATAGAATAAATAATACTAATAAGATAAGCATATATAATCCAAAAGGTTGTCCACTAAGAGTTGTACAATACAGTATACAGAGACAATAGGTTTATTGTTATAGCAATGTCATATTAAAATAAGAGCAAGGTCAATGTTTTTAAATAATATAAATCTATTATATATCACGAATATTTTATTTTAAATATAAGCTTAACCTATGCTTAATGAGCCTTTATTTGTTTTAATTAAATTTATATTTGAGTAATAGCTTAATATTACATATAGAAATATTTAAAGCTGCTATATAAAGAATAACTCCTATAATGTAGAGTTATTCGGTTAAGCAGCTTAATTAACTTATATATTACATAGCTTCAAATTCTTTTTGAAAATGAAGTACTTTTTCTAAATAACGACGAGCTTCCGCTTTGGGGTGTTTATTGGTTAATGCCCAATATACTTGATTTGGTTGCAATTGATTGAGATCGTTCATTGCTTGTTTTCTATCAGTATCAAATGTTGCCAATACACCGCCAGTCCCGCCATTATAGGCTGAAATCATGGTGTAGTGCTTAGTCGTTGGGTGCTGAACTTCTTTGAGGTAGCGATTTTTTAAGATATAGAAATAAGCCGTTCCGGTATCGATATTATTGGCCGGATCAAATAAATACTCTTTAGTTGGAATACCTGATTTATTTTTTACTAAATTAAAAACATCAGCTCCTGCCGTTTTAGGAATAACTTGCATTAAGCCATAAGCACCTGCATGACTGACAGCATATGGATTAAAACTGCTTTCTGTTTTTACAATAGCGTAAATTAAATCTTCATCAATATCATAACGTTTAGCGGCTTGACGAATCAGATCTGCATATTGATATTCACGTTGTTCAAGATGATCATCGACCATATTAATTTCAACATAATAGGCTGTACCATGTTGAAGTTTTTTTGTTTTAAGTTTATTTGCAATTAAATAATCTGCATATTTACCCGCACGCCAAGGCCATTGAATATTCTGATTCTCATGATCTTTAACTTGGCCTAATAAAAAAGGTTTACCCTTTAGCGGAATTGATTTATCACTAAAAAGATCAACTTGAGATGGATCTGCAGGCATTAATAAGGTTGCTTCAATCGCTTTTTTTAGTGTTGCTTGTGGCGCATAATTAGCAACTGTAGATACATAAATTTTACCATTATCAAAATCAATATGAGCACGAGTTCGATAACCATCAAAATATTTTACGTAGCGATGTTTTCCTGCTTGTAAATAATCATCATCTCCCCATTGTTTTTTAACTTGGTTCTCAAGGTATTTAAATAATGCGAGGCGCTGTGCTTCAGTAAGAGCGACATGATTATTATTACCATTTAGATTGTTATTTCCAACACTTGATGATGGCGCACAATTATAAATACAATCAGGTGTCGAAGACGACGAACATGATACGGTTAATAAACAACTAGCGACAGCAAGCCAAGCTTTTTTCATTATTATCCCTAATTATTATGATCCATGATAAGCAGTGAGAATATCAATGACATTTGGGTATATTTAACCCGAAAATATGATTGATTAATAACAGCTTAGTTTACAGAAGCGCTGCAATTTTGTGTGTTCATTATTTTAATGGTGACGATGAATTATTTTAATCTAATGGTGTTTTTTTCTTTGATAAGTATGACCTATTGAAGTAATAGAAAAGTAATATTGTCTTTATTTATTTGAGTGCTATAAATTATGTTTAACAAGTGAACGAGCCTAAGTAGTAACAGTGAATAAATTTAAGTAATTAGATTTTAAATTTATCCATAAAAAGAACGTTACTATATTTTTTGATTAGACTATGTTTATAAACAATATGATATTTAGTGATTATCAATAATCATACGAACAATTAGGATAATAATAATGTCAAAGTGCCCTTTTAATCATACACAAACTGTTAATCCATCGATTAACCCTGGTAATGGTACTTCTCCTAGTGATTGGTGGCCAAATCAACTTAAATTAGGTTTACTGCATCAACACAGTAGTGAATCAAATCCAATGGGTGCTGATTTTGACTACGCAGCAGCATTTAAAACATTAAATTTAGAAGCCGTGAAGCAAGATCTTCGCGACTTAATGACTGATTCACAAGATTGGTGGCCTGCAGACTTTGGTCATTACGGTCCTTTCTTTGTTCGTATGGCTTGGCATAGCGCAGGTACTTACCGTACTTCAGATGGTCGCGGTGGTGCAAGTACTGGTAACCAACGTTTTGCGCCATTAAACAGCTGGCCTGATAACGTTAACCTTGATAAAGCACGTCGTTTAATTTGGCCGATCAAGCAAAAATATGGCAACAAAATTTCTTGGGCTGACCTAATTATTCTTACAGGTAACGTTGCTCTAGAATCAATGGGCTTTGAAACAATCGGTTTTGCCGGTGGTCGTGTTGATATCTGGGAACCTGAGCTAGATGTTTACTGGGGTAAAGAAAAAACATGGTTAGCTGATGATACTCGTTACGAGAAAGATGACGCGCAACGTGATCTAGAAAATCCATTAGCTGCTGTTCAAATGGGTCTAATTTATGTAAACCCAGAAGGTCCAGATGGTAATCCTGATCCACTATTAGCTGCACATGATATTCGTGAAACATTTGCACGTATGGCAATGGATGATGAAGAAACTGTCGCACTTATTGCTGGTGGCCATACATTTGGTAAAACCCACGGTGCTGGCGATGCCGCTCAAGTTGGTGCAGAACCAGAAGCTGCTGGTATTGAAGAGCAAGGTTTCGGTTGGTCTTCAAGCTACGGTTGTGGTAATGCTGCTGATACTATTTCAAGTGGCTTAGAAGTAACTTGGACTACAACACCGACACAATGGGGTAATGGTTTTTTCCATAGCTTGTTTAGTCATGAGTGGGAACTAGAAAAGAGCCCTGCAGGTGCACATCAATGGATCGCTAAAGATGGCCGTGATGAATACCCAGATGCATTTGGTGAAGGTATGCACCGTGGTACAATGCTAACAACAGATATCTCACTACGTGTTGATCCTGCTTATGCTGAAATTTCACGTCGTTTCTATGAAAACCCAGAAGAGTTTGCAGCAGTATTTGCACGCGCTTGGTTTAAACTGACTCACCGTGATATGGGACCTCGTGCACGTTACTTGGGTTCTGAAATTCCAACTCAAGAATTCATCTGGCAAGATCTGATTCCAGCAGTTGAATATGATGTTGTTAACGACGCAGATATTGCAATACTAAAAACAGCAATCGCAGATTCAGGTTTATCAGTACGTGAGCTTGTATCAACAGCGTGGGCATCAGCATCAACATTCCGTGGTTCTGATATGCGTGGTGGTGCTAACGGTGCACGTGTTCGTCTAGCGCCTCAAAAAGATTGGGAAGCGAACGAGCCAGCTCAGCTTGATAAAGTATTAACAGTACTTGAAACCATTAAGGCAAACTTTGCCAAAGAGATTTCTCTTGCTGACTTAATTGTCCTTGCTGGTGGTGTTGGTATTGAAATGGCTGCGAAGAAAGCTGGCCGTGATGTATCTGTACCGTTTGCAGCTGGTCGTGCTGATGCTACTCAAGCACAAACTGACGTTGCTTCTTTCTCTGTTCTTGAGCCTATCGCTGATGGCTTCCGTAACTTTGAAAAAGCAAAATACACTGTTGCAATGGAAGAGTTACTGCTAGACCGTGCACAGTTGCTAACCCTAACAGCACCTGAAATGACAGTGCTAATCGGTGGTATGCGTGTTCTTGATACTAACTATCAAGCAAGCGAGTTTGGTGTATTCACTGAGCGTAAAGAAGCATTAACCAATGACTTCTTCGTAAACCTACTTGATATGGCAACAGTATGGAAACCAACCTCTGTTGACCAAGATATTTTTGCAGGTACTGATCGTAAGACTGGCGAGCAGAAGTGGATGGCAACACGTGTTGACCTAGTATTTGGTTCTAACTCTCAACTACGTGCAATCGCTGAAGTATATGCATGTGCCGATGCTGAAGATAAGTTCATCAATGACTTTATCAATGCGTGGGTTAAAGTAATGAACGCTGACCGTTTTGACCTTAAAAAATAAGGTTACAACTCGGTAGTATCACTACTCGATAATATTAAATGAGAGGCGCTGATTATCAGCGCCTCTTTTTTTGGGCGTTATTTTGTTATAAGAACAAGAACAATGGACAGCCATAACTTTGCACATCAACAATGAGTGACTACACTTAAGCTTCATATTGCTTATGGTGAAGCTAATGACAATCTCAAGACGCAAATTGATTGAGCCGCAAATCACACCTTTTTATCATGTAATTAATCGCTGTGTACGGCGGGCATATTTATGTGGTGACGATCCATATAACGGCAAAAATTATCATCATCGTCGTGGTTGGATAGTAAATAAAATCAAACAATTAGCTGCTGTGTTTTGTATTGATGTGTGTGCTTATGCAGTGATGAGTAACCATTATCATTTGGTGCTAAAAATAGATACTGAACAACAGCAAAATCTAACACCGAAAGCAGTAATATCACGCTGGTTGCAGTTATTTAATGGTCATCCAATTGCGGTAGATTTCTTAAAAGAAGGCCAAATAGGGGCAGAAAAACAGCAAGTATTATCAAATTTAGTCACTGAATGGCAGCAACGATTAGGCAGTATTAGCTGGTTTATGCGCTGTCTTAATGAAGAAATAGCACGTAAGGCTAATAAAGAAGATCAATGCAAAGGGGCGTTTTGGGAAGGACGATTTAAATCTCAAGCATTATTAGATGAGCAAGCGTTACTATCGTGCATGATGTATGTAGATTTAAATCCGATCAGGGCTGGTATTACGCCGTCATTAGAACAATCAAATTTCACCTCGATTCAGCAGCGCATTCGTGAATACCAGCAAACGAAAACCTCAGCTAAACAATCACCATCAAATAAAGGACATTTTCAATTATTACCCTTTGTTGGTGCTGAACATCAGGCTAAAACGGCTGGAATAAACTTTGCCTTTGCCGATTATCTTGAACTTATCGACTGGACTGGTCGCTGCATTCGCAATGATAAAAAAGGCTTTATATCATCGAATCAACCCCAGATTTTAAAGCAATTGGGAATATCAGCAGATGCTTGGCTTGAGCATAGTGAACAATTTATGGAACGTTATGCCAATGTAAGTGGAAAATGGTCACGAATGCGTGCTTTCAAACAGCATGTTGGTGGCCATTGGTGCAAAGGAAAGTCGGCGAGTTACCAGCTACATCCTAATTAGATATAGCTTTTTATAACGAGATAAAAGTACCGCAATAACCATCAGGATTGTGGGTGTTGTTGATCGTGAAATATGGAAATCGCATTGTTTTAACTGAAAATATAAATAATAAGCTGCAATTTTTATAGTAGAAGAGTTTATTTAAGGTGGAATAGTTTGTTTTTGATAGAGCTATTTAAGAACAAAAAGATTTGGCTGTCCAGATGACTTCTTTTTCTACGTATGAACCAATCAAAACTCATTACATTTAGTTACATTTGTTATGTTTTCATTTTTCGATTTTACTGCTCAAATACAAACTCATTCTTTATTGAGGTATCAAAATACATATGGACGACCCCTCGAGTTGTTCTTTAATTCCTAACTCCTTTTCTATGGAGTTTGTTCAATGCTAGAGTTATTTCTTCAACCTGAAGCGTTAATGATATTTGCGACCCTATTTGCACTTGAAGTAGTATTAGGTGTCGATAATATTGTATTCATTTCTGTACTTTGTGAACGTCTACCATTACATCAGCGTAAAATGGCCCGCAACCTCGGTATCGCGTTAGCAGTAGCTGCACGTATCGGTTTAGTGTTCTCTATCAGCTGGGTAATGTCATTAACACAACCATTAGTTAATCTATTTAATTATAACTTTAGTGGTCGTGATTTAATTATGATCGGCGGTGGTGCATTCTTATTAGCCAAAAGCTTAAAAGAATTATGGATGTGTTTCAGCCATGCTCATCAGCAACAAGCAAGTACAGTAAGAGCCGGTATTGCGTTAGTGTTATTGCAGATTGTCGCAGTCGATGCGGTATTCTCAATGGACTCAGTGATCACTGCGGTTGGTTTAACCAGCGAAGTGCCTTTGATGGTTGCGGCTATTTTAGCGTCAGCGGTCATTATGGTGCTATGTGCTGAGAAAATTAACGATTATGTGATGCGTTATCCTGGATTGAAAACATTAGCGCTACTGTTCTTAGTGATGTTAGGCGGTATGTTGATGGCAGAAGGTTTTGCGATTCACTTGAATAAAGGATATGTGTATTTTGCTATGGCCTTTGGTTTAATTATTGAAACTTGTCATATTTTGCTTAAAAAACAGAATAAGAAAGTCATTAGACGAGTTTATCCACAACAATGCGGTGGTTGGGCAGTTAAAGCAAAGTAAATCTCAAATAAGAAAGCAGAGCCTTGAGCTCTGCTTTTTTTGTTCTTTTTATCATGACTATTGAAAACGCTTACGTTCAATAAAGAAATGCAATAATGCCATGCCACCATGACCAATCAAATAAGCCTCAATAAGCCCTGTTAGTGATTTATGAATTTCACGTGCATCGTTGGCATAAGGGGAGTGATTGAGCCACAGCACCAGCCAGATTAATGCCGCAGCTTCAATTAAGATTAATGCACCAATACCTAACCCTTGAATAACATTACCAAGGCCCTGTTCACGAGGTTCTGGTAGCTTGCCTTTTAAAATCTGCTTGAGATCGTCTTTTAAAATAGCATTCTCCCCAAAAAGATATGGGAAGAATTGTTTAAAAGATTGTTTGGTTAACATGAAAATAATCATGCCAATTGTCGCAAGTACTGTTAACGATCCTAAAACAATATGTACCCATAAAAATAGTGTATTAAACATGCCAGCTTTTACTGCACCAGTATGAGTCATGTGAACTAGATTACTGTTTAAGATTTGCAGAATAATTAATCCTGCAAGGGTTGTGTGTAGGTGGCGTAACCCTACATTAGGAAAGTAATGAACAATGTAGCGCCAAAAGGATCGTAAAAGGGGCATATCATCTCCAAGAGGGAATCAGGATAGAATAATAAATGTTATAAATTTTTTATAAATCTAGCATAACTAATGGTTTTATATATGTAATAATTTGCCATTACTAAGCAAAATAATTATTCATAAATAAACTATTGGCTGTTTATTTGGCGATAAATGTTAAATAATTGGGGTAAATTTATTAGGAATGTTTCTGTGTATGGAGATCACCGTGAGCCAATCCTCAACAATACCAACAATACCAACAATACCAACAATACCAACAATACCAACAATACCAACAATACCAACATTATCACATATACATGTTTATCCCGTGAAATCGATTGCGGCGTTAACTCAATCTCAAGCCTGGGTTGAAAAACAAGGGCTGGCGTTTGATCGACGTTTTATGGTCGCTAGTGATGATGGTGGGATGATCACTGCGCGTAAATATCCCCAAATGGTTAAAATTAATGCAATATTGACCATGGCAGGGTTAGTGCTGCAATATCCAAATAAAGCCGATCTTGTTTTACAGTATGCTGATTTTGATATGAAAGATGCAGCAGCCACGGTCTGGAATGATAATTTTAATGCTCATACAACCACGGTAATAGCCAACCAATGGTTCAGTGACATTATTGGTCATTCAGTACAGTTACTTTTTTGTGGTCAACAATCTCAGCGAGTACGACCTAAAATTGGACATAACGTTAGTTTTGCTGACGGTTATCCACTATTGATTATCAGTGAAGCATCATTAGCAGCGTTAAATGAACGTAGCAGTGAGCAGCACACAATGGCACAGTTTCGAACTAATTTAGTGGTGTCTAATATTGACGCTTTTGCAGAAGATGGCTGGAAGCGGATCCGTATTGGTGAGGTGGAGTTTAAAGCTGTCAAACCGTGTGCGCGTTGCATTTTGACGACAGTTGACCCTCTAACGGGAGAATTTAGTCCACTTAAAGAGCCATTAAAAACCATGGCTACTTTTCGTGCTGATGAACAGGGCGAAGTGTTTTTTGGTCAAAATTTAGTGGCGATTAATGAAGGTATTATTCGCGCTGGTGATGAAATCGAAATACTAGAAACACAACCCAAACCAGTGTATGCCGATAATATAGTCACGAAATTGCAACTTACTTGTGTTGAACGAGAAGACATTGCCGCTGATTTCACAACGTTTTGGTTGGAATCACATCAACAATCACCGTTACCGACTTATTTACCTGGCCAACATTTGCCGTTACAACTTGAAATTAATGGTGAGTTTATATCACGCAGGTATACGCTCTCATCGAGTCCTTCTCGACCAGGGCGTTATGCTATTTCGGTCAAACGTATCGATGATGGTCGTGTCTCTAACTGGTTACACCAATATTTCCAAGTTGGGGATGTATTGGTTGCTGACAAGCCTAATGGCGATTTTCATTTAGGTGTTCATACTGATAAATTATTATTGTTATCAGCAGGAAGTGGTATTACACCGATGCTCTCTATGCTGAGGTATTTATCTGATAATGATAATATTCGCGATGTCGTGTTTTATCATCAATGCAGTACTGAAGCCGATATTCCTTCGCAACAAGAATTACATCAACTTGAAAATATGCATCCATCGCTTGATTTACGGATTGTGCTTAGCCAACCACGACGAGACTGGCAAGGTGAATCTGGCCGTTTAAGTTTGAGTCATTTAGCAATGATCAGTGATTTAGATAAGCGCCAAGTGTTTGTTTGTGGCCCTGATGCTTTTATGGTTGCTGCAAAAAAATTATTGCTAAAAATAGGTGTTTCTCCAGCACGTTACCATCAAGAAGCCTTTGGACCTTTACGTGGAACATTAACGCCAAAACAAACCCTAAAACTTAATATCAATGGGCATATTTTTAGTGGTGATAACCAAAGAACATTATTAGAGCAAGCTGAAACGGCGGGGATTGGTCTTAATTACAGCTGTCGAGCTGGCTTTTGTGGTGTATGTAAAGTGACATTAACCTCGGGGCAAGTTGAGCAACCTGATGTACCTGCATTGTTACCGCAAGAACGGCAGCAAGGTAAAGTGTTGGCATGTTGTTGTATACCTAAAACCGATCTAAAAATCACTCAGTAAGTTTTATTTTCATACAAAAGAACATTGATATTATTATCTTTATTCTTTTGTTTTTTTAAGGTGTTGGAAAATATGATTAAAATAGTAAATATGATTTTCTTTTGTAGCATTCTCATCGAAAGTTCAATAAAAGTACAATAATGATTGTTTTATAAATTGATCTAGAACAATAAAAGCATAAGTTAAATTTTGCTACACCTCTCACTAACTATTTTTATTGGCTCTCTATCTAGTTGTTATTTATGGTTTATTTTTAATTTCCCATGAGGGGAGCAGCACCTAATCGAATTTACCTATGAAAGTGTACGTTTTTTTCGATTTGAATTATTCCTTACGAGCGATTATTTTCTTCCAAAATATTTTCATAGGGAATTTTCATGAGAAAGACAACATATCTAGCGTGTGCAATTAGTGCTGGTTTAGTCGGTTATTTAGCAACGGTATATGCAGTCGATCAAGGCGATAAAAATTTAATTCAACACAATCTTTCGCAAGCGAATTTGACTAAAGCAGATCCACTTTCAAAAGAAGCATTTCAACTGTTTAATGAAAAAGGCTGTCAGTATTGCCATACTACCGATAGCAAAATGCCATTTTATGCTGATATGCCGGTAGCTAAACAGTTGATGGAACATGATATTAAAAAAGCACAACGTCAATTTAATATTACGGCATTAATGCAACAGGTTCAGAATAATCAGCCTATTTCTGAGGTTGAACTAGCGAAATTAGAGTCGGTACTGGTTGATCATGCTATGCCACCTAAGCAATATTTATTAATGCATTGGCGTTCAGATTTATCTAAAGAGAACACCGAAACATTACTGAATTGGGTGAAATCTGAGCGTAGCAAATATTATGCTGATCCAAAGGTTAGCGCTGAATTTAAATATGATGCTGTACAGCCAATTTCAACTACATTTGCAGTGGATGAGGCAAAAGTTAAGCTCGGTGAAGTGCTTTATCACGATACACGTTTATCGGGTGACAACACTATCTCTTGTGCATCATGCCATGGTTTAGATACTGGTGGTGTTGATAATTTGAATACCTCGACTGGTATTAATGGAGCAAAAGGCCCAATTAATGCGCCAACGGTGTTTAACTCGGTGTTTAATATTCATCAGTTCTGGGATGGTCGAGCAGATGATCTTCAAGCTCAGGCTGGTGGTCCACCACTAAATCCATTAGAAATGGGTGCAGTATCTTGGCAACAAATTATTGGTAAGTTAGATCAAGATACCGCATTAAAAGCGCAGTTTGATGCTATTTATCCAAAAGGTATTACAGAACATAGTATTACGGATGCTATTGCTGAATTTGAAAAGACGTTAGTGACGCCAAACAGCCGTTTTGATAAGTTCTTAAAAGGTGATAAAACAGCCCTGACAGCAGAAGAGCAACAAGGTTATGCACTGTTTAAACAAAATAAGTGCCAAACTTGTCATACTGGTGAAGCGATGGGTGGTTTAACGTTTGAAGTCATGGGCCTTAAAGACGATTATTTTGGTGATCGTAGCAATGTATCAAATGTCGATAACGGTCGCTATAACGTGACTAAAGATGAAAATGATATGCATCGTTTCAAAGTACCCACTTTACGTAATGTTGCTTTAACAGCACCTTATTTTCATGATGCGAGTGCACTAACGTTAGAACAAGCAGTCGCTGATATGGCGCAGTACCAAGTAGGTGTGAAGTTAACTCAAGATGAGGTCGATAAAATCACGGCTTATTTAAAAACACTGACGGGCGAATATAACGGTAAATTACTCCAATAAAATAATAGCGGCTTCTTTATTAAAGAAGCCGTTTTTGCATTAATTCGAAACAAATAAGGCATTTAAAAGAACAATATTTTGATACATGCTACTGAAAAGGTATTTGATGTGGAGTATGCTTGCGGCGCAAACGATTACCATAAAGTAAGGATCACCTATGTTTAATAAGCCACTCATCGCATTATCTATCGCTTTAGCGCTTTCAGGTTGTGCAACCCCATCTACTGTTCAGCACCAACCATTCTCACTGACGGTTGCTCATATTAATGATACCCATTCTAATTTTGACCCAGTGAAGTCAAGTTTTAAAGCTGATGGTACACGTGTCTATAATGAATTTGGTGGCTATCCTCGCCTACAGACGATGGCGAAGGAATACAAAGATGAAGCTAAGCAAGAAGATCAAAGTTTATTGTTTTTACATGGTGGTGATGCATGGCAAGGCAGTGCATATTTTAAGTTAAACCATGGTGCGATGAATGCGGATATGCTCAGTAAAATGGGCCTAGATGCAATGGCATTGGGTAATCATGAATTTGACTTAAATAATAAAAAACTCAACGCTTTTATTAGTAGCGTTAATTTTCCGGTGTTAGCGGCCAATATTGATACCAGTCAAGATGCCGATCTGAAAAATCAAACCAATTTACGGCCTTACCAAGTGTTCGCTTTTGATGGCAACAACAAAACTATTGTCAAAAATATTAATCAGTTACCCAAAGATAAAAACATTGTTGCGGTATTTGGTTTAGCACTTGATAACATGCCAAATATTGCGCCTAATACGGGTGATGTTAAATTTAATGATATGGTGAAAACGGCTCAAGCGACAGTCGATATGCTACAAAGCAAAGGGATTGATAATATTATTGCTTTAACCCATATCGGTAACGCCGTTGATTTAGATGTTGCATCAAAAGTGAATGGTATCGATTTAATTGTTGGTGGTCATTCACATACATTATTAGGTGACTTTACTGATCTAGGGTTAAACAATAATGGTATATACGCTCAGATGGTAAAGAACCCTGACGGTAAATCTGAAACTTGTGTTGTTCAAGCGGGAGAATATGCACAAGCGATTGGTCGAGTAAATGTAAGCTTTGACGCTAAAGGCGATGTGACCCAATGCGTAGGGCATAATACATTGCTAAGTAATGATGAATTTTATCATCGTGCAGATCGCAGCAAAAAAGATAAATTTAGTCCCGTAGAAACGACACGAATAGAACAATTTATTGATAATCACGAGAAAATCACCATAGCTGATGAAGATGTTTTATTACGTCAACGTATTGATAGCAAATATAAACCTGCGGTTGATAAAGCGTATGGAAAGACCATTGCTCAAGTACCTCTAGAAATTAAACATGAACGTCGTCCAGGCGATCGCGGTAGTGATAATCATGGTTCAGACGTTGCACCATTAATTGCTGAAGGACAATATTATTGGGCAAATGAGCCTCAAGTACAAAAAGTCACTGGTATGAAAGTGGATTTCTCCTTGATCGGTGCTGGTGGTATTCGTACTAATATTGAAGCAGGGCAATATCGCGAAGGTAACGTATCTTTAGAGCTATTACCGTTTTCTAATTTTATGTCAGTTGTTCCAGTTAAAGGTTCAGTGATTAAGCAGTTATTAGAACAAACTGTTACAGCGACGCTTCCTGAAGGTTCTCATGCAGGCAAGTTCCCGTATGGTGGTCATATTCGTTATAACTTTACAGAAACCGTAGCGCATAAAGCCGGTAAGCTTAGCAATGTAGAGATAATGACAGGTACTGAGCAGCATCCTGTTTGGACACCCATTCAAGATAACAAAACGTACAATGTTGCTATTAACAATTATAACGCAACCGGAAATGATGGTTGGACGCCATTATATCAAGCACAGAAGAACCATTCTGGGCGTGTAGATCTCGCTTACATGGATGGCAAGCTTACTGGTTTTAAAGTTAACAATATCGAGAAAGTAGGCGATAAATACCAAGTGAACTACCAAGGTGCAGCACCAAATTGTAAAGCCGCGAATACGGTATGTAATACCGACGCTCAAGCCTTTATTGATTATATCGCGCAAGATCGTCCTCAATTAGTGCCATTGAGCTATTCTGTTGTAACGTTCGATCGTATTACTAATAAATAATAACTTTCGAATCAAATATAATGAGCAACATATTAACTGTGTTGCTCTTTCCTATTTATCGTCTAAAAAATGAAGAACTATTCATATTTAATTGAACGTAATATATGGGGTTGACATACGGTATAAGTTGATAAAAAATGAACAGTTTCAGTGTGTTGCTTTAAATTAGAATAGCTGTAGCGGCTATTTTTTTAAGTGTAATGTCTTGAATGATAAGTAATAAAAAAAATTATTGTTTTTAGACCGTTAAATATTAAAAAAAAGGCTATACAATCGAATCAATTTCATTAGTATAGACCTCGGCCTGTAATTCAGACCTATTTATATGTAACATTATGTTTTAGAAAACTTTCTCTGTAACGCTTTACCAGTGTCATGGAGCTTTCCACTCATAAGCTATAACATAAATAATTCTTTTTCTGGCTACATTACGCAATTTTGCGAATTATTTAATACAATATTGGAGACAGTCATGTCTAAATCAACTGGTATCGTTAAGTGGTTTAACGAAGAGAAAGGTTTCGGTTTCATCACTCAAGACAACGGCGGCGCTGACGTATTCGTTCACTTCCGTGCTATCACTGGCGAAGGCTTCAAAACTCTTGCTGAAGGCCAAAAAGTGTCTTTTGAAGTAGAACAAGGCCAGAAAGGTCCTCAAGCTGCAAACGTTGAAGCTATCTAATTTGCTTTGTCGTTAAAGTTTGTAAAATACCGACGTTATGTCGGTATTTTTTTATTTAAATTTTAGGCTGTTACTACTCTCTTCGCGCTTTATTGATCACACTAATAACGATTATTAAATCAAACTGTTTGTGTAATTCTCTGGTTTTTATACACTTACAGCACTCCTTTTAACGGTTATTTGTGTTATCTCATGATGAGTTTACCGTCCAATACTATCGCAGCATCAACATGCTTATGTATGTTTGAATTACGTTCAGGCTTTGAGCATCCTCAATTAAATCCACTGACTGTTTCTTTATCAGCAGGACAACACTTGGCTTTATCTGGAGCATCTGGATGTGGCAAAAGTAGCTTATTACAAGTCATTGCCGGCCTTAAATCACCTCAGCATGGGCTCTTTAGTTATCAACAACAGGCTATTAATGCGGTGCAGTTGTCTTTTTGGCGTCAACAAATATGTTACTTGCCTCAACAAGCCGTCATGGGAGCTGACACTGTGCTGGAGGTATTACTATTAGCTTGGGATCTTAAAGCGATGTCATCAGTAGTGGCGAGACCATCAAAACAAGATTGCGAGCAAGCATTATTACGAGCAGGATTAAAGACCACCCTTGATAAGCAGGTTGCAATTTTGTCTGGAGGTGAAAAGCAACGCTTAGCCATTGCGCGCGCAGTGTTGATGCAGCGGCCAGTGTGGTTAATGGATGAGCCAACTTCAGCGTTAGATCCTACTGCACGTAATACCATTATTGAGTTAATCGCTTCATTAAACGTCATCTGTATTTCGGTATCTCATGATCCTTTGTGGCTTGAGACAGCAGATAAGGTTTATAACATGGATATGGAACAGGAAGAGACTCAATGACCACAGCGATCACTCACTCTATCGATTTACACTGGTCAGCAATGGCTGGGTTTTATTTATTATTATTGATTCCATTAGTGTTATTCCAGCGCTGGCAGCTTGGATTGAGTCGTACAATGATCACATCTGTACTGCGAATGACATTACAACTCTCTGTGGTCGGTATTTATTTACATACCTTATTTGGTTGGCAGAGTATTGGCCTTAATGTCGTTTGGTTAACGGTGATGGCGCTGTTTGCCAGTTATACTATTTGTAAACGATCTGAGGTTAATTTAAAACGCGTCCTACCTGCGGTTATTTGTGGGCAATTTGTCGCGTTATCGGTGGCATTACCAGCGCTGCTAGCAGGTGTTATTCAAGTTTCACCGTGGTGGCAAGCACAATATATGATCCCCATTGCCGGGATGTTATTAGGTAATAGCTTAACGGCAAATGTATTGGCGTTGTCACGTTGGGGCAGTTTACTTAAAGAAAATCATCACGAGTATCAATATTATTTAACGCTGGGAGCGCCACATCCGGCTCAACCTTTTATTCGTACCGCTTTTAAAGCAGCACTGGCACCACAGTTAGCATCAATGGCAACATTAGGTATTGTTAGTTTACCCGGTATGATGACAGGTCAGATTTTAGGTGGAGCGATGCCATTGGTTGCGGTTAAATATCAGTTAGTGATTATGGTAGCAATTTTTGTATCAGGTGTGCTGTCGGTGGCAACGACATTAACTATTGTTAATCGGCGTTCATTTGATGCCTATGGTAATGTGCTGTAATTCTTATTTTGAGAAAATGAGTAGAGTAAAAACAAAAAAAGCAGCGCGAGGCTGCTTTTTTATTGGCTATTAGAAAGGCGGTATTATTTAATTTCAGTGATTGGGAAAATTTCAGTCGGTGCAACAATTTCGTCTTGAGCGGCAATAGTTTGTAATTCCCATTCACCGCGACGATGGGTTTCTTTTAATACTGCATAACATGCATTATGTGCATGTTCAAACGCTTGCTCTGCTGTCCAACCTTTCAGTAAACCACCAGTAAAGAGTGATGAGATAAGATCACCAACACCAACAGGTTGATTATCAAATGCTAAATGTGGACGTTGAGCTAAGTAGCAGCCATCTTTTGTTGCCAGCATCATTGAGAATTTATCAGATGATAAACTATGAAGGTGTTTCACTAGTACCATTTTAGGTCCTAATGTTAATGCATGCTGACAGGCTTTAACCGCATCATCTAATGTATTGATTGTCATTCCAACAAACTGACTAAGTTCAAATTGGTTTGGAACAATAACATCTGCCAGTGGCATGACATCATTAATAAGGTATTCAGAAATACCATCAGCGACGATACAACCTTTTTCAGGATCACCCATCACCGGATCACAAATATAGATCGCATTAGGATTTTGTTGTTTAACTGTTTTAACCGTATCAATAATGGCTAAACATTGATCAGCACTACCTTGGTACCCGGTAAGGACTGCTTCACAGTTTTTAAGCTGATCAATGTTGTTGATGCCTTTGACAAGATCAATCAAGTCTGTTGCTGGAAAGGCTTTACCTGTCCAACCTTGCTTATATTGAGTGTGGTTAGAAAATTGTACAGTGTGTAGTGGCCACACTTCAAACCCCATACGCTGAAGAGGGAATACTGCAGAACTATTACCAGCGTGACCGTAAACAACATGTGACTGTATTGATAGAATACCTTTCATCGAGGTTCCTTATAACTATCGTATATATAGGTATACTTTACATGCGCTGAGATCAGAAACCTAATCATTTTATATCGTAATTATTCCTTGCAAAAATGCAGACTATTTATTGTTCGACCACAAGTACAATTTCTTATCACTGCGAAATAAATACCATAACTAATGTAATTGTAATATGTTTTATTGGCTCTTTTGTGTGTTTTTTGAACGGTTGACGCGTTTATTTTGATTTTTTAATTTTAATTTTTTTTGTTTTAAAACATGTTGTTGTGAATTTGTTCAGTGGTTATCCACAATATTTCATCAATTTTTATAAAAAAAATATTTACAGTATCAAAATTTGGCGTTAATGTTCGCTCCGTCTGTTGCTCAGACCTAATGTGTTTTAAATAAAACCACAATGTCATTTCTAATCATTGTTATTCGTTTATGTTGCAAACGTTGTAGCAGTGCAAAGCTATAAGAAGGGTGATCTTATAGTTAAGAAGTAGTAGGTCAATGAGTAAAGCTCTATATCAAGGTGAATTAATCGCTTGGTATAAAACTATTTAAACTCAAATTGATAGCCTCAAATATATATGCTAACTACAAAAGCAATATTTGGGCGTAAAGGAAATATAAACTATGACTTCACAAACAGGTATTATTCGTAGCTTCAACCCAATTGAAAAAATTGGTTTAATTACTAGCGACCTTGGTGGCGATATTCGTTTTGACGCATCTCAAGTTTGCAGTCGTTCACAGCCATCATCAGGTAGTATGGTTGAATTTACGTTAGATGATTCAAGCAATAAACTTAAAGCAGTTAAAATTCGCTTTATCTAAAATTAATTGATGAGTTAAATAGTGGCGAGTGCTGTTATTTATCCATGATTAAATAAAAAATCCCGGCTTAGGCTGGGATTTTTTTTATCTATATTATTCTTGCATAGTACTAATAGACAGTAAAACTAACGTATAGGAATGAAACATACAGATACTGTAATCATTGATATTATGTCTGCTTAAATATTGCTAATATAATAAAACTCATTAAGTAGTCTTGAGTTTAAATAAGGTAGAAAAAATGCATGAGTTGACAGAGAGTGATTATGACATTCTTCACGCAATGGAAAATATTGTTGATGGTATTGCGGCGATGTGGGGAGAGCATACTGAAGTATTGCTACATTGTTTGGATTCACGTAATCCGTCAATTATGAAAATTGCTAATGGGCATATTACGGGACGTGAAGTCGGTGCACCCATTACCAATATTGCATTAGTAAAATTAAATGAAGGTCAGGATGTATCTAAAGCTTATATAACCAAGTCGCCTAATGGTAAGATGTTGCGTTCATTAACAACAGTGATCCGTAATAAACAGCAGCAAGCAATTGGATTACTTTGTGTTAATTTTAATTTAGATGCACCTTTTCAATCCATGATTCATAGCTTGATGCCAAATATTGACAGTTATTGTGATCACGGTGTTACTGCGGAAACATTTGCTCGAAATAATGATGAAATGATGCATAGTTCAATTGAAACTGTGCGTGAGCAAGTCATTACCGATAGTGCAATTCCACCGTCAAAGAAAAGTCGAGAAATAGTGACACGACTTCATGATTTGGGCATTTTTGATCTTAAAGATAGCGCTCAAATTGCGGCAAAAGGGCTAGATATATCCATCCATACTATTTACCGTTATTTACGAGAAATTCGCACTCATGATGTGCGGTAACTATAAATAATCTATGTTTTTTACCATGACTGGATATGCAATATGCATCTTAATATTAGATAAATATCATTATCATTAAAAGTATTAAGCATAGATTTTAATTGTTATTTTAAATAATTCATATTGTTAGATTAATGTTTTATCGCTTGGCGTGATAAATGCATCTATACGGGCATTACTGGTAAATAGTCTCTATTGCGTTGAGATTGTTTATTCAATAAAGCCATGTAAGGTTGCTAATATTTATGCGTCTTTATTATAAAATTATTAAAGCATTCTCTATTATTTTTGTTTTCTGCTTAAGTTTCTCTACAGCAGCAGAACAACCTTATGTAGTGAGTAATAGTGGCTTTTCTCAAGGTCAGTTCGAATCATGTGCAAGTAGTGGTCAGTATGCTTGTTTTCGTGTGTTTGCTGGGCGGCGAGGTGATAACTACATTGGTGGTACCTGCCATGTAGCAAGTGCATCATCAACATATAATCTTGGTGATGTGCAAGTTAGTCACGCAATAGTCAGAGAAATGGCTGCCGATGATCGTGCAGATTTTTGGTTTAATGGTCGTCATTTCCAAGTAGAAGGAGGCACGGGTGGTCGTCCTTGTGAACTTGGCCGTACTTCTTATAATCGCCCTAACGCCAATATCGGTTCATTACCACAGCAGTTTACAGTAAATGCCAATATTCTTGTAAGTGGAATGGGGGAAGCATGGGGCACTATGGATGTGTACTATATTCCTTATTTTCAAGACTATGGTGACGCGCCTGATGCATCAAATGGTACAGGACCAGGGAATTACCGTACTCGTCAAGCTGATAATGGACCTTCGCATCGAGCATTAAGATCCACTTATGAGGTTTTTCTTGGTGCTACTTTACCTGACGATGATGGCACAGGGCTGCAGAATGTTGACGCCACAGCCGATGATCTTAATGCTGGCAGTAGTTATTACGGTATCGCTGCTGATGACGAAAACGGAGTCACATTTCCAAATTTAAAATATACTGATACAAACTATTCAATTACAGCAAATGTAACCAATACTTCGGGTGCTGATGCGTATTTATATGCATGGATTGATTTTGACAATAGCGGTACGTTTGATGTCGATGAACTCTTTAGCAGTGGTACCGGAAGCGGTAATGAGTTTATCGTTGCGGATGGATCCATAGATACGCCTCAAACACTAACTTGGAATTCTCTCGCTGAACTTACAGCCAATGGCTACTATTATTCTCGCGTACGTATTAGCGAAACACAATTAACCACCACAGCAACAGGCAGTGCTGAAGATACGCGTTCATTTGGTGCATCATCTGCTGCTGGTGAAGTTGAAGATTATAAGTTTTGTGTCGGTTGTGTTGATATCACCGGTTATATCTATGATGATGTAAATGGAGATAGCGATTTAGCGGATAAAGTCGGCGTCAGTGGTGTCAGTGTTTATTTGTACACTGATGATGGCGATATGATCCCTAATGCTGCTGATGGCGGCCCAACCTTAACTACGACGACTGATGCTGATGGCTATTATGCCTTTGTTGAAATTCCAGGGGTGACCTACTTTGTTTCTCCTAATCCTCCAACCTTCAGTTCTGCATTAGCAGAGCAAACCTACACCACAGCGTTAACCGATAATGCTAATGGTACTTTTGTCAGCGGATATTGTGATGCGAATGCGGATGGCGTTGCTGATACAACTCCGATTGCTGTAACAGGTGCCTGTTATGGTGGTTGGGATGGTGATCGTGCCAATACTAGTAGTAGTGCAGATCTATCTGCGCGCGAACATATTTCACGGGTTGTATTTTCTGCTAATTCTAACTCAGTTAACCAGCTTGATTTCGGTTTTTCTTATAATGTAGTGACGAACACGGCAACAACAGCTCAAGGCTCGTTAGAGCAATTTATTATTAATGCTAACGCAATTGCCGGGGCAAATAATATGCGATTTGTTCCAGCTGTTGCAGCAAATGATGCAGATGCCAGTGCCGATTGGTGGATTATTTCACCCACATCTTCATTAACCACCATCACAGGCACTAATGGCGCTAACACCACATTAGATGGTCAGGCTTACAGCCATACTGATGGCGTAACGGTACTTAATACCAATAGTGGTGATTATGCCGCATCGCAAACCGTCGGTAGTAGTCATCTTTGTAATGTCGAAAATATTGCTGCGTTGGCTAAGCCTGAATTACAAATAGACTTACCGACTAATGCGAGTGCATACAGTGCTGAAATTATTATTATTAATGCCGATAATACCACAATAAGAAATTTGTCATTAACCGGCGGCTCGCAAGGAATTAATGTTTATAGTGGCGGTATTACCGACACGCTTATTGAATATAATTTAATCGGTATCGATCCTGCGGGTAATGATGCGGTAATCGGCCAAGAAAGCTGCGGTACATCATCAGGGTGTGCTGGTATTGGAATTGCAAATTCAGGAAATAGTGCCCTGCATGGTAATAGCGGGATTATACGTAATAATGCCATTAAAACGGCGCACCATAATATAAGTTTAAATTCATTAAATAGCCAAACAACAGCGATTAATTGGCAATTACAACACAATTTATTGTTAGGTACGACATCGACAACTTCGACCCCTTATCATGTTATTAATATTCGATATGGTGCGCCTGCTTATTTAACTATTAATGGTAATCAAATAGAAAATGCGACGGGCGACGGTATATATCAAGCTAATACATCAAATCTAGATTTACTTCAAAACTTCACTAGTAATACGATTATTAATAATGCTGAAGATGGCATTGATATTCATAGCGGTAAGTTATCAATAATTGAATGTAATATTTTAAATAATAATGGTGATTCAGGCATTGCCATTGATGGTAATACGAATGTTGAAGGTTTTTTAATTACCAAAAATAGTTTTAACAATAATGTTGATAACAGTATTGATTTACACAATTCAACCACAGGCAGTGGTGTCTCACTCAATAATGATAATTGTATTAATGAAACCGGAACGGGGGCAAATAATAACCTCGCTCGACCTGTTATTCATTATGCCTTTATTGATAATAATGATTTGCGCGTGATTGGTGATGTTTGTGCGACTGGGGAGTACACGCTTGAGTTTTATAAGGCCAATACGGGAAGTGGCGATATTGGTAGTGATAGCTTATCTGCGGGTGAAGGTGCGGTATATTTAGGAAACCTCACTGCGATGTCAGGCGCAGGGTTTGATAATACATTGACAGTAAGCGGTCTTTCAGTTAGTGATCAAATTACAGTTATTGCCCAACGCACCATGTTAACCTCTGGTACTTATTTACAAGATACATCCGAATTTAGCGCTAATATGGTGGTGGACATTGATAATAAAGACTGGGGTGATGCACCAGACATCACTTCACTGACAGCAAAAGGAGACTATACAACCCGCCGAACGGTAGGCGGTGCTAGTCATATCGTCACCACCAGTGGCAATGGTACTCATGCTGATTTCTTCTTGGGCGCGTTTGTTGATACTGATATTGACGGTCAACCAAATATTGCTGCAGATGGTGATAATTTAGTTGATGTTGCTGATGAAGATGGAGTAACGGCCGCAGGATTTTATGTGTTAAATCGTGATCGCGACATTGTGGTGACGGTCGGTAAACACAGCAGTTATTCTGGGTCAACCTTTCATGTTTATGGCTGGATTGATTGGAACCAAGATGGGGATTGGCTAGACAGTAACGAACAAATAATTTCTGATACCAGTGCGACTGTTGGCAGTCAAACCTATACCATTAGTACGCCCGCTGCTGCTATCTTAGGTAAAACCTATGCCCGCTTTAGAATTTGTTCCACTGGTGATTGTAATCAGCCAACGGGACCAAGTATTGATGGTGAAGTGGAGGATTATGGTGAAATTATTATCAGTGCAGATTTTGGTGATGCGCCAGATACTGGTGTAGGTATTGGTGCTGGTAATTATCGAACCACATTAGCTGATGATGGTCCGCGTCACTCAATTGATAGTGATTTATTTTTAGGAACAACAGCGTCTGATACTGAAGTTGATGGCTTACAAAATATTACGGCAACCGGCGATAATATTGATGTCAGTGATGATGAAGATAGCTTATTGTTATTGCCATTAACCAGTGGTGCCAGTGCGTATAATGCGCAAGCTGTGGTGACTAATAATACCGGAAGTTCGGGCTATTTATATGCTTGGTTAGACACTAACCGAGATGGTGAATTTGATCGAGATGAGTTTATTTCAAACGGTAGTGGCCCAGGTGGCGCGTTAATTATTGCAGATGGCACTACAGCAACAGCAATATCATTAGTGTGGGCAAGCATCAGTTCGCCAACGAATAATTCAACTGTCTATTTACGAACTCGTCTAACAGCAGCCCCATTGACTGACAGCGTTAGCGGCGCAGTTGAGGATCCTCGCTCGTATGGTTACGCTAATGGCGGTGAGGTGGAAGATTATGCGTTGCAAGTGGCTGATCAAGATTTTGGTGATCTGGATGACACCTTCGCAACATTGGGCTTAAGTGGTGGTCCTTATCATGGCTTAAGTAATAAAACCAATATTTATATTGGCAGTGCCACCATTGATACTGAAGGCGACGGTCAACCAAGTACGGATGCTGATGGCGATGATGTTACCGATAGTTCTGATGAAAATGCCTTTAGTTCTCCAACCCCTATTTTACCCGTTACGGCATCAACCTATTCGGTCTATGTGCCTGTGCGCAATAATACCAGTACTGATGCTTATCTTTATGGTTGGTTAGATTGGAATCAAAATAATCAATTTGAAGCTGAAGAATATGCGGTTGTGACAGTACCTCATGGAACGACAATAGCTTCACCAATAACGCTAACCTTTACAAATATAAGCGGACAAACAGAAGGGTGTGCAGCACTGCGTTTGCGTTATACAACTGCCGGACTATCGAATATTGGTTGGGGCGGTGGTGCGCCAGATGGTGAAGTAGAAGATCATTATATTGTGGTCGGAAGTTATGATTTTGGTGATGCGCCAGATACTGTCAATGGTGTCGGAGCTAATAACCAACGTACATTGTTACGTGATGATGGCCCGCGGCATGGAATTGATAATCAGTTGTTCTTTGGCGCAGGAGTAGATGCCGAGCAAGATGCTAATAATCCAGCAAACCGCGCTGATGGTGATGATATTGATGCTAACGGCGATGATGAAGATGGGGCATTGTTAATTCCATTACATAATAGTGCGACTAGCTATACTCTTCCCGTTACAGTAACCAATACGACGAGTAGTGATGCTTATATTTATGCATGGATAGATTTTGATCGTACCACAGGCTTTGATCGCGATGAGTTTGCAGGTGGGGCAACAGGGGTTCCGATTACTGTGGCTGCTGGAACGGTCAATGGTGCTGTGTCGATTAATTGGAATAGTCTGCCAGGCATTGCGATTAATACGGATGTTTATATTCGGTTACGCCTAACAACCGATAATTTGCCAGATACAGCGACAGGCACACAAGAAGATCCGCGTTCATATGGCAGCGCCACTGATGGTGAAGTTGAAGATTATTATTTGCGGGTTGATACCTATGATGGCGGTGATGCACCTGATACCTACCATACGTTATATACCAGTAATGGTCCTTCGCATTATCACACCAATACAAACCTCTATATTCGCAACGCGACTCATGACGATATTCATGATCTAGATGGCCAACCTAACAATGCTGCTGATGGTGATGATATTGATGGTAGTGACGATGAGAACAGTGATGATTTAACTCGAATTCCATTATTAGGCCTTACTGACACCACATATACATTAGGTGTTCCGCTTTATAATGGCACCGGTGTGAATGCCAATTTGTACGGTTGGATTGATTTTAATAAAAATGGTCGTTTTGATGATGACGGTGAATTTGCTGCACTTGAATCCATTGCCAATAGTACTAATACCTCAAATCAAGCAACACCAACCACCACTCTGACATGGGATAATTTTTCAGGACAAGCGCAAGGCAGCACTTATGTTCGATTGCGTATTACCAATGATATTTTAACCAAAGACGATTGGGGTGGAATGGCCCTCAATGGTGAAGTAGAAGATCATCAAGTATTTATTGGTGACTTTGATTTTGGTGATGCACCAGATACGGCTAATGGCGTTAGTGCTAATAATTACCGTACTAATTTTAATGATAACGGTGCTTACCATGGATTATCGAGTCAGCTCTATCTTGGTGTTGCTGCACCCGATACTGAAAATGATGCCAATGCACCAGCAATTAAAGCACTAGGCGATGACAACGATGTTAACGGTGATGATGAAGATGGCGTGTATATTATGCCGCTACACACATCACAGACGAGCTACAGTATTCGTTCCACTGTCACTAATAATACTGGTAATGACGCTTATTTATATGCATGGATTGATTTTGACCGCAATGGTCATTTTGATCGTGATGAGTTTGCGGGTGGTGCTGCTGGTGTGCCAATTACCGTCAGTAGCGGTGTAACCAATTGGGTTGAAAATATTAATTGGACTCAATTTCCGGGGATGGCGACGAACACTGATGTTTATGTTCGAGTACGTCTAACAACCGATCTATTAAGTGATGCTGTAACGGGAACGGCTGAAGATCCTCGTTCTTATGGCGGCGTGAGTGATGGTGAAGTCGAAGATCATTATTTACGAATAGATACTTATGATGGTGGTGATTTACCTGAATCATTCCATACCAGTTATAACAACGGTGGTCCTGCACACTATCATACAAATATTCAACTCTATATTCGTAGTGCCACTCATGATGATGTTCATGATCAAAATGGTCAGCCAACCGCAGCAGCTAATGGTGATGATAATGATGGTAGTGATGATGAAAATGGCGATGAGTTAACACCGTTCCCAATTTTGACCTTAACAGATACGAGCTACACCTTGGCAGTGCCGTTATATAACGGTACTGGTATCAATGCGCATCTTTATGGATGGTTAGATCTCAATCAAGATGGCAACTTTGATGAAACTAATGAGTTTGTCGCATTAGAAGATATTGTTAATGGTACCAATACTTCAGGGCAAACTTCACCGACAACAACCTTAACCTGGAATAATATTAACGGTCAGCAAATAGGCAATATGGGGTTACGTTTACGTTTAACCTCAGAAAAACTGACCGCGGCTCAATGGGGAGGCTTTGCGGAAAATGGTGAAGTAGAAGATCACTTTATCTATGTAGGTGATCCTGATTTTGGTGATGCGCCAGATACATCATCAGCCATGGCCGCGAATAATTACCAGACCCGTTATGAATTCTTTGGTCCTTATCATCTTACTATTGCTGGATTATATATTGGTAATACTGCCCCTGATACTGATGATGGCACTTTACAAAATGCAACAGCCACAGCAGATGACGATGATGTTATTGATGACGAAGGTCCGATTATTCTGCCACCGTTATTTAATACGATGACGACCTACAAAGCCACTGTGCCGGTGACCAATACTACGGGTAGTGATGCAACATTGGCTGCTTGGATCGATTTTAACCGCAACGGTAAATTTGAAGATAGTGAAGGCCAGCTGGCAGTGGTTTCAACGGGCGCAACCAATACGCCGGTTGAGCTGGAATGGACGTCATTACCCTCAATTTCAAATAACACCACATCGTTTATTAGATTGCGATTAACCAACCGTCTTGTGACTCAAATTAGTGATATATCATCATTAGGTGGTGAGGCTGGAGGTGAGATTGAAGATCATAGCATTTTCTTTGGCCTACAAGATCAAGGCGATGCTCCTTCTACTTACCTTGTTGATCCTTTATTAGGTGGCCCTCATCATATTATTACCAATGCTACCAATTTGCATTTAGGTAACGCCACCATTGATGGTGATAGTAGTATCTTTTCATCGAGTGATGCCTTAGGAGACGATAATGATGGCAGTAATGATGAAAATGCAACCACTCAACCATTAACATCTATTCCAGTAAATGGCGCTAGTCATCAACTGGAATTAACCCTTAGAAATACAACCGGAAGCGATGCGTATTTAGCCGGCTGGATAGACAGTAACCGTAATGGTGTATTTGATGAGATAGAAGGGCGAGTTGATGTTATTTCAACAGGACAAAACGGGGCCTATACCTATGCATTTGATGCGAATCAGATGCAAAACTTATCCGTTGGTAACAGTTATATTCGCTTCCGTTTAACCACCGATCCAATCACCGAAACAGATATTGGTGGCGGTGCCTCTGATGGTGAAGTTGAAGACTTTATGATTCAAATTGGTGGTCAAGATCTCGGTGATTTACCTGATACTTCAACGGGAACTGCGGCCAATAATTACCAAACTAATCTAACTTATGGCGGGCCTTATCATAATGTTGCGGCATTGAGTGGACTGTATCTTGGTGATGTTGCGCCTGATGTTGATGGACCAACACCGCAAACGCCAACCGCTGATGGTGATGATGCTGATGCTATTGATGATGAAAATGCATTAGCTGATATTCCATTACCTGATCTTGATGCTGGTGATCAATTTAATACGCTGATTTCAGTAACCAATAATACCAATCAAGTGGGGTATTTATATGCGTGGATTGATTGGGATCGTGATGGTAGTTTTGAGAATGATGAAATAGCCCAAGCAGCAGTTAATAGTAGTGGTGTGGTGCAAGCTATTACCAATGGCATGATTACTATTGCACCTAATTCAGGAAAAGAAACCTATAACGTCAGTTTTATCACCGATACCGCATTAGTTGATGCGCGTACTTATGGCGTGCGTTTGCGCGTTACTTCAGAAGTACTTATTGATGGTGATGCATCAGCAACTATTGATGAACGCTCATTAGGTGCCGCTAAAGACGGTGAGGTCGAAGATTACTTTATTACTGCAGAAAATACTGATTTTGGCGATCTTCCGAATACCTATTTAACATTACCGACTAGCGGTGGTCCGGCACATTATTATGTCAGTAGCCTTTATATGGGGGCTAATAATATTGATGATGATGACCAAGCTTACGTTGATGCGGCGGCAATGGGGGATGACAATAGTGGTAATGATGATGAAAATGGTATTGAACAACCGCTAGCGACTGTAGCAACGTCAATTACAGAATACAGTGTTGATGTAGCTGTTACTAATGCCTCTGGGTCTATGTCGACATTAGTTGCATGGTTAGATCATAATCAAGATGGTTTTTTTACTGCTAATGAGGTTGTTGATGAATTAAATGTCGCTACGACCGGAATACCGTTTACTAATGCCATCTTTAATCAAGATAATTTCCCAACAGGCAATAATAATCTAACCAATAAAGTGACCCTAAAATGGAATAATATTAGTGGCTTGCAGCAAGGTACTATGGGGCTGCGAATTCGTGTTGCTAATAGTTCGTTAACGGCAAATGATTGGGGCGGCATAGCACAAGGTGGTGAGGTTGAAGACTATGTTGTGTATGTCGGTCAATTTGATTTTGGTGATGCGAAAGATACTGCTGTTGGGGTTGCCGCTAATAATTATCGAACCACATTAAGTGATAATGGTGCTTACCATGGTGTAACCAATACAATTTTCCTTGGTGCAACGGTTGATGCAGAAGCAGATGCAAACGATCCAACAACAGAATTTGCACTCGGTGATGATATAACAGGCGCTGATGAAGATGGCGTCTTTGTGATGCCATTAAATAACACCAATACCGAGTATTCTTTACCTGTCACATTAACAAATAACAGTGGAAAAACCGCTTATCTTTACGCGTGGATAGATTTTGATCGTAATGGTCGTTTTGATCGTGATGAGTTTTATGGTGGTAATACTGGTCTACTGACAGATATTAATAGCGGTAGTACCAATATAGTGACCAATTTAAATTGGACCAGTTTTCCTGGCATTGCGACCAATACCGATGTTTATATTCGAGTACGTTTTACCACAGATATATTAGCAGACACTCAAATTAATACGGTTAATGAAGATCCTCGATCTTTGGGTGGCGCTAGCGACGGTGAAGTTGAAGATCATTATGTACGTGTTGATACCTATGATGGCGGCGATGCGCCAAATAGTTACCATACGTTGTATAGCAGTGGCGGTCCGTACCATGTTCAAAACCACGCTTCCCTTTATATTCGTGATGCAACCCATGATGATAATCATGATCAAGATGGGCAACCAACATCGACTGCATCGGGTGATGATAACGACGGCAAAGATGATGAAAATGCCGATGATCTCACACCGTTCCCTATTCTTTCTACAGCGAGTAGCAGTTATACATTAGGCGTACCGATCAATAATGCAACTGGTCAAGATGCTAATTTATATGGCTGGATTGATTTAAACCAAGATGGTCGCTTTGATGGTGCGAATGAATTTGCAGAATTAAGTGCGATTTCGTCAGGTACAAATACCAGTAGCCAAGCAATACCCACGACAGAATTAATATGGAGTGGCTTTTCTGGTTTAAATGCTGGCCGTACTTATATGCGATTGCGGTTAACTAATTCAGTACTTACCGCCAATGACTGGGGTGGCCCTGCTGAAAATGGTGAAGTAGAAGATCACGTTATCTATATTGGTGATCTCGATTTTGGTGATGCTGAAGACAGTGCGGCGAATACAACTACAGGAGCAGGAGACTACCGTTCTCGCCGTGAAGATCATGGCCCATACCATGTGATCAGCAACGATCTATATATGGGACAGGCTGTACCTGATAGTGAAACCAATGCTAATCCAAGTAGTGCCAATACCTATGCCGATGGTGATGATAACACTGCAAGTGATGACGAAGACGGAGTGACATTACGCGGACTTGATAATTCACCAGTGCCAACAAGTTACACCGCAACGGTTAAAGTAACCAATAATACCGGTAAAGACGCGTATCTGTATGGCTGGATCGATTGGGATCGTAATGGTCAATTTGAGTCTGATGAAGTAGCACAAGTGACCGTTGCTGATGGTACCAATGGCGATATGAATCTAGATTGGAGCAATTTCCCTGGTATCGTAGCAGGGTTTGCGGTGGCTCGATTCCGATTAACCACCGATAGCCTTGATAATCAAAATACCGCAGCCGCTGAAGATACACGTTCGTTGTTTGGTGCCAGTGATGGTGAGGTTGAAGATCATCGTATTTATATTGGTGATCAAGACTATGGTGATGCCCCTGATGATTATAAAACGACGTCTGCTAACAATGGTGCTCACCATGGTTTAGGCCATAAAAGTACGGTGTATTTAGGCACTGCAACCATTGATGCCGACAGTGATGGCATACCAAGTAGTGATGCATCAAGTGATGATTTAAATGGCAGCGATGATGAAAATGGTCTGCCACAGCCTTTAGCGAACATTGCCACATCAGCCTCAGATTACAGCGTGACAGTGAGCTTTAAAAACTCACGCTTAGCAGGGCAACCAGCCACGCTTGTTGCATGGTTAGACAGTGATCAAGATGGTGAGTTTAGTGCTGCTGAGGTTGTCTCAAGTATTGATTATGATGCCACTACCCCTGCCATTTTTAGTCCGAATAATATTCCTTATTTTAACGGTAATAAAACAGCGCAATTACGCTGGACAGGACTTAGTGGATTAACCAATGGTGCTATGGCACTGCGAATCAGATTCAGCAGCCAAACAGAATTAACTGCCGCTGATTGGGCAGGACAAGCACTGGATGGTGAAGTTGAAGACTACATGGTTTATATCGGTGAATTTGATTATGGCGATGCACCCGATGAAGCGAACAATGTGGCGGCGAATAATTATCGTACTACCCAATCAGACAATGGACCTTTCCATGGTATTGACAGTAATTTGTTCTTAGGCAGTTTACCTGATGCAGAGACTGACGCGACGGCAACCATTGCCCTGCAAGCAAGCGGTGATGATACCACGGTAAATGATGATGAAGATGGTATGGTATTACCGCCACTTACCACTCGCCAAGGACGTTATAGCGCAAATGCAATGGTGACAAATAATACTGGCAGTGATAGCTATATCTATGCTTGGATTGATTTTGATGGTAATGGTCGTTTTGATCGTGATGAGTTTATAGGTAATGGAACCGCAGTCGGAGGTGCTGTGGTAGTGCCAACAGCAACAACTAATCAAGTTGTTGCCCTTAATTGGCTATCAACCCCAGGCTTAGCTGCTAATGTTGATCGTTATTTACGGGTGCGCATTAGTTCTGATTTACTAGCTGATACAGTAGTAAGCACTAATGAAGATCCGCGCTCTTATGGTGGTGTAACAAATGGTGAAGTAGAGGATCATTATCTATTAAGCGATAACGTTTATTATGATGGTGGTGATGCACCAACCAGTTACGGTGTTCGTTTTGCAGATGGCGGCCCGTTACATCCAACCAGTACCATTTTACGTATTGGTACCGCAGCGACGGATGGCGAAGATGCGCAAGCCAGCGATAATGCGACTTTAGATGACACAACAGCAACCAATGATGAAAATGGTTTAACGCTTTCCACATTAACAACAGCAGCAACCTCTTATACTCTAGATGCCAATGTGCTTAACAATATTGGTGCTGATGCTGATTTAATCGTCTGGATTGATTGGGATCGTAGTGGCGAATTTGATAGTACAGAGGCGCAATCAGTTACTATTTCTCCAAGTAGTAGTTATCAAGTACAAACCCCAACATGGAATAGTATTTCGCCAACGGCAGGGTATTATTTTGGTCGAGCACGGTTGATGCCAACCAGTGATGGCTTTACCAATACCAGTGTTGGTGGAATGGCGTCTGCGGGTGAAGTTGAAGACTTTAGAATAACGCTACTCAGTGGTCAAGACTGGGGTGATGCGCCGGATAGTTATCATACTATCGCTGCCAATGATGGTGCGAATCATGTGCCGTCATCCACATTGTATATTGGTAATATCATGGCCGATGCTGATGTCAATGGTCAACCAAGCACTGATGCGTTAAATGATAATAATAATGGGACGGCAGATGAAACATCGCCTAATTTCCCTGCGCTTTCACCATCAATGACAACATGGACATTTGATACACCCGTGACCAATACCACAGGTGCCGCAGCAACCCTACATGCGTGGGTTGATCATGATCGTGATGGCGAATTCCAGTTGGATGAATATACCAGTGTGGCTGTTGCGAATGGCGCCAGTAATCAGAATGTATCTTTAACATGGAATAATTTATCTGCCGGTAGTGGTGGTGATATTGGTGATACTTATATCAGATTACGTTTAACATCCGATACGCTTACAGATGATAGTGCGACTCTGATTGATGAGCGTTCATATGGCGCCGCAATAGATGGTGAAGTTGAAGATCATTTCCATAAAGTGACTTTCCATATGCTGATCCAGCAAGGCTCTGGAAGTATTCAATATACATTGCCAACGACGACGAATAATACCGTAGCCTTAATGGAGAATAATTATGGTGTCGGTTATGTCAGCTACGATATTTTAGTTCCAAACGATAATATTGTGACTGACTTTACTTTACCTGATTATCAATTTGTTCTTTATCAATCTGATCGTGCTGGTGGGATCAGCACCGATTCGATGGCAGAAATTGATGCCTTGTTAGCCTATCGTAATCAGGGCGGAGTATTACTCTCTATTGTTGAAGGTGATAGATTTGCTGATGCGACCTCGACAAAAATTAATACTTATATGGGGCAACAGGCTGGTTTCCCTGGCACCAGTGCAACTGCATTTGCAGGTTATGTTGGACCAACGCAATTACCACGTTTTCATTCTTCAGATGGCCCTGGAGGGTTATCTAATCAACTAACAGTACAAACCACAGGTTCATTATCAACCATTACAGGTATTGATCACCGTAGTGTTATTTATACGCTACCTGAGGTAACCGGTTCTTGTAATAATGTTGATGCAATGGCATGGCTGATTCCTTATGCACCAACATCAACTGGTGGGTATGTGTATCCGCGATCGCATGTTGGGCCTTGGATTGGTTCTGGTGAGCGTCAATTCTATTTTACCCCGAGTTATACCACTCATAATGTATCAGCCTACCAAGAGTTAATGGATTTTGTTCATGACTATTACGAGGATACAACAGCCTTTACGGCACGTAATAATTGGTTGGCAGATCCTGCCAATGTTAACGGTAGTTGTTCAAGCTTAGAACTTGATTTTGGTGATTTACCCGATACAGGTGTAGGTGTTGGAAACGCTGATTATATTACGGCTTATCAATTTGATGGTCCACGCCATGATATTAGTCAGCCTATTTATTTAGGTACGCCACCTGATGGTGAAACCGATGCTTACGCAACGATTGCAGCCAATGGTGACAGTGATGATGGTATTGAAATATTGCCATTATCAAGTACTGCGACTCAATATTCAGTGAGGGTTACTAGCACGAATACCACAGGCACTGACGGTACTGTTTATGGTTGGGCTGATTGGAATCTTAATGGCGATCTGGAAGCATCTGAATTACAAACTCTTGTTGTTGCTGATGGTGATATTAATGAAACCAATATATTGACATGGTCAGTGCCCGCTACATTAACGAATAGCGATACTATTTATATGCGCTTTAGAGTGTGTAATACAACCACTGATTGTAGCTCGCCAATAGGAGAAGCGAGCAATGGTGAAGTGGAAGATTATGCATTGATTGTTTCTGATAATGTCGATTATGGTGATGCGCCTGATATTTATGGCACTTTAGCTGGTAATGGTGGGCCATTCCACTTTGACGCTGGCGTGTTATTTATTGGTGATCAAAGTAGTGATTTTGAATCTGATGGTATGCCATCTGTGCTTGCTAATGGCGATGATAATCAAGCATCACCAGATGATGAGGATGGTATTAATGTTATTTCACCAATCAATATTAATGCTAGCGACTACAGCTTAACAGTAGAAGCGACCAATAACTCTGGTGCCATGGCAAACTTAATTGTGTGGGTTGATTTTGATAAGAGCGGTAAGTTTGATCCCGATGAAGCTCAAGTGACCACTGTTGCTGATGGTGTTACCGAAGGACAATACAGCTTTAATTGGACCGGGTTAACGGGCTTAACTGCGGGTGTGACCTATGCGCGAGTTCGAATTACAACTGATGCTATATCTGCCACGTCAACAGGAGGAATTGCAAACGATGGTGAGGTTGAAGATCATTTAGTTGTAATGGGAACGTTTGATCTTGGTGATGCACCTGATACCTATGGCACTGATCGCTCTGACGCTGATGGCGAAGGTGTAGGGCCAATGCATATTCCAACAGCAACAATTTATCTTGGTACCAATGCCACAGACACTGAAGCCAATGGTTTTGTTGATGGGGTTGATGATAATGGCCTCGCCCAAGATGACGATGTCGCGGGTGTTGATGATGAAGATAGTATCGTTAGCGCTACTACTTTAATGGCAGTGCCAGGTAGTAATGAAACCCTGACTGTTCACGTTAATACTGATGTTGATGCCACCGTTTATGCTTGGCTTGATTTTGATCGTGATGGTCGGTTTGATTTAAGTACAGAGGCTGCAACCCCAGTAGTAATAACGGCTGCTGATGATAATACCGATATAATGCTGAATTTCACAACGCCAGCTGATGTGTTAGATGGCGGTAGTTATGTACGAATTCGTATTTGTTCAACCGCCACCCAATGTTCGACCCCACATGGCATGGCCAATGATGGTGAAGTTGAAGATCATCGTATTATGTTGGATGTTGGCTATGACTATGGTGACGCACCCCAAACTCTAGGTTATGACACTTTATTTACTGCTAATGGTGCGCGTCACCGAATAGGTAATACCACCTTGCGTTTAGGTGCGATATTAGCAGACAGTGATGATGATGGTTTTGGCGATGGTATTGATGATAATTTTGATGCCACCGATGATGATGTTACCGATAATGCTGATGAGGATGCGATTGCCACTGTGGGCTTCTTATCCCAAGGCGCAACCTCATTTACTCAACTTGTCAGTTGTAATGATCACACTGGTAGCGTTGATATTGGGGCAAATGTATATGCATGGGGAGATTTCAATGCCGATGGTGATTTTGCTGATAGTGGTGAGTTTAGTCAAGCTCCTTGTGTGGATGCTGATGCAGTAACCGAGGGTAGTGCAACCTTAACCTTTACCGCGATTAATACCAGCACAACAGCAACTCAAACTTACCTTCGCTTACGAATTACGTCTGAAACTCTTACGATGGCAGATTATAACGGTACTGCTATCAATGGTGAGGTTGAAGATCATCAAATTCCAATTCTTAAAGGGCCTATTCAGCCAATTTCTCCTGCTGTTGTTGCTAGCCAATGTATTAATACCGCCAATATAGAAGGAGAAGTTGGCACACCTGTTGATATTACTGGTGTGGTGAATACCTATTATCCAGCAACGGCCTCTGCACTGACGGGAACAAACACCATTGAGTTAGGTGCTGCGACAGGAGATACCTCTAAGACGTTAAATCCAGGTGATCGTATTATGATCATCCAAATTCAAAATACGACCTTAGATACTTCAAATACAGACAGTTATGGTAGTGGTCAAGCGGGAGGCTATGGCAGTGGTTGGCTAAATTACGGTAATAGCGGTCAGTATGAATTAGCAACTGTTGTGAGTTATAACGCACCAACGCTAGTGATCAGTGAAAACCTTACCAATAGTTTTGTGGTTGATAGCCAAAGTAGTTACCAAGTTGTACGTGTCCCTATGTATGAAGACGTGCGTCTTACTGGCACCATTACTGCAGCAGATTGGGATGGTAGCAGCGGTGGTATTGTTTCACTGTTTGTTAATGGCAGTTTAGATCTCAATGGCAATACGATTGATGTTAATGGTAAAGGTTTTAGAGGCGGTAAATTAAACACCAGCAATGGAATGGCAACCGGCCTTAATTATGTGTTATCTGCATCAAATATTGATGGTGGTAAAGGTGAAGGTATTGCAGGTACACCTGTTGCACTTGGAGGTAATGGTTATCCTAATGGTGATTATGGTATCGGTGCGCCAGCCAATGCGGGCGGTGGCGGTAATGTAAATTCTGGTGGTGGTGGTGGTGCCAATGTCGGCCCTGGTGGCAGAGGTGGTAGATATAGCAATTCATTAAGCTATTACGCAGGAGAACCAGGAACAGGCTTTGGTTTGATTGATGATACTCGCTTACTCTTTGGTGGCGGCGGTGGTGCTGGGCATCAAAATAATTCAGCGGGTCGTGATGGTGCTGATGGTGGCGGTATTGTTTATATCAATGCCACAACAATTACGGGCAGCGGGACGATTAATGCCAATGGTAATCAATCTGCAGCTGCTGGCGGCGATTCTCCGGGGGGCGGTGGTGCTGGTGGTACGGTGGTTATTTATAACCAAGATGGGGGGGCGTTAGCAGGGCTGACTGTCAATGCTATCGGTGGTAATGGTGTAGGTTCTTCTGGTGGTCATGGTCAATCTGCTGCTGGTGGCGGCGGCGGGGTTATTTTTAATAGCAGTGGCGCAACCGTTGATATCAGTGGCGGTAATGAAAGTTGTAGTGGTCAGCTATTGTGTGGTGATGAAGGTGGTAATGGTGGTGTTGTGACTGCCGCACCGTTACCAACAGCACCTGCTTTATGTAGCTTTAATTTATCTGGGTTTGTATTTGACGACAGCAGTACTGCACCGTCACTTAATGGAATTAAAGATCCTACAGAAGCAGGATTAGGCGTTGCTGTTCCTGTGATTGCGCATAATTTAACGACTAACTTGTGTTATGTAGCAACGGCAGATGCAGCCACAGGTGAATACAATATGGTAATACCAGGGGGTAATTATAATATTTATGAAGCAGCACTTGAAACGGATCTCGTTACGCCAACGTGTCCACCAACGGCAGGTGTATTAGACACCAGTCTTGGAGAATATGTTGGTGCTACAATAGGTGATCCAGCAAATATACATTCAAGTTCTTCTAATATGCAGGCACTGACCATATTCGCGGATACGACAGATGTTAATTTTGCTGACTTTGCAATTACGGCTTACCCAACCTGTAGCACTGATGGTTATTTATTACGTAATTCACCAACAGATATCACCAGTATTAATTTGGCATTAGGCCAAGTAACACCTTTGTATGATGATGTGCTACCAACAGCAACAGGTGTATTTGGAGGAACAGGTTATAACGTTATTACCAATACACTTATTGGCGACAATATTAAAAATAAAGATACCATATTGATGGTTGATGGTAGTGGTACTGCTTTTGTACTGCCGATAACCAATAGCAGCATGGCATTAAATAATTATAACAGCGGTGATATTGACGATAATGGGGTGTTATTACTGATGAATAACAGTGGAACATCAATGTATCGTATTGATGTTAATCCAAATAGTATTGATTACCTGCGCCAAATTGATGAGTTATCAGTCTCTGCACCAACGATGGCAGATATGTCAATCAATCCAATTGATAATATGCTCTATACGTTAACGCCGACCGGGAGTTTAGTGAAGTTTGATCCAATAACAGGGACTCGAACCAATCTTGGTAGTGTGGGTGCTGTTGGAACAACCTCTTCAGGGTGGGGAGCGATTTATTTTGATGACCAAGGCTTTATGTATGCGGCTCAAAATCCTAATCCTGGTCGTATTATTCGTATTGATCTTTCAGATCCTTCATTAACGGCGGGTAATTATACCGCGGTTGATTTTACTCAGATGAATGCATCGACCGGCCAAAATGATGGTGCGCGTTGTCGATTTGCACCTATGCCATTAGATTTTGGTGATGCGCCAGAAATAAAAGGTTATACGACGACCTTAATGACAAATGGCCCACGTCATTTAACCGATACTGTGGGGCTATATTTAGGTGCTGTTGCACCTGATAATGAAAATAATGGTCAACCAAATATTGATTTTGTTGGCGATGATTATAATGGCTTGGCAATGGATGATGAAGATGTATTATCGAGTTTAGTGACCTTAGATGTCTCTAATACAACGGTTACTCAAGTTATCCCGATGACTAATACCACCGGAAATGATGCTTATGTTTCTGGTTGGGTAGATTTTGATAACAATGGCACCTTTGAAAATGATGAAAGTGCTTGGATAATAGCCCCGAGCGGTAGTTCAACCGTGACCTTAACCTGGAATAATGTTGGCACGACAGGCGCTAATATTAGTAATAGTGTGACAGGATATCGACTTCGTATCAGTTCTGACTTTAATTCAACAACCAATGTCGCTTTAGATACCAATAGTGATGGTTATCCTGATCCAACTGGGCCTGCTGCTGACGGTGAAGTTGAAGATCATCGTATTTTTGTTTCAAATTTAAATGGCGATACCAGTTGTAATATTATTATTGAGACCCATGAAAACACCAGTAATGGTATTGATTATACAGAGCTCGACCCATCAACGCGTCCGGCGCAATTAACGGCTTTAGTCACCCCAATAGTCGTTGCTGGTTATCCTGATGCTGAAAATATAAATGGTATCGGCTTTAATCGTCAAAATGGCTTGTTTTATGGTGTGTTCTACGACACATCAACTGCTGATGAAAATGTTATTTTATTTGTCACAGATCGTGATGGCACTGATTTTGTACCACTAGGTGAAGTACGTGCTAATAATTCGCAAACTGTGACGCATTTAGCAAATGGCAATGCATCGTTTAGTAATAACCAGACATTGTCACGTATTGGTGGTGGAGTGAATATTGAGGCTATTACCTTAGGTGATATTTCGATTGATGGTCAGTATTTGTATGTGATGCAACCACAATGGAATGCATTGGTACGTATTGAGCTCAGTACCCAAACATTCACAACGATACCTCTATCTGCTGTGGTTACACTAGGAAATGACTTCTCATTTAGTGAGCATGATAACTTTATTTATAGTATTGACTTTTCCAATGATAAGTATTTAAAAATCAATCCATTAACAGGTGATGTGACCGAGAAGCCTTTACAATTTAATGGATTAATGCCAGTGGCTAATACAGGAGTTGCCGTCGCAGGGGGAACTGTAATGGATAACGGTATAATGCTGTATGCCTTTACTGATGGCGGCAATCATGACTCAACGGGTGATAATACTCATGACGTGATCAATAAAGCGGCGATATACCAACTCAATGTTATTACTGGCGATTTGTTGTATATCTCAGCCATGACCGCGACCAGTTTATCGGGTCAAGATACAGCGGGTTGTTATAGCAGTCGTGATTATGGTGATGCAGATGTCAGCTATGGTTCTGTTTACCATAATTATTCTGATATAGGTAATGATGGTGATGCTGCCTTTGATGGAGATCAAGACTTAACACTAGGAAATCAATGGGATAGTGAGCTTGTCAGTGTGTTCTCACTTGATGCCACTGGTGATAACTTACAGAGCCTGAATGATGAAGATGGTGTAACAATGCCAGCCAGTATCACGGTTGCAACGCTTACACCTGTTGCGATCTCAGTGCCACAAGCCAGTGGTTTCCTAAATATATTTATCGATTTAAATGGTAATGGTAACTTCAATGATCCTGGAGAACTTATTGTTGAAGATCATGTTGTTAATACTGCTAGTTTTAATATCGATCTCAATCTTGATGCAGGATTAACGGCTGGATATAACGGCGATACAGTCGCCCGTTTCCGATTATGTAGTACGGCCTCAAGTTGTAATACGGCTATTGGTGAAGCCGTTGATGGTGAAGTAGAAGATTATCAATTTGAACTCATCAATCAGATCATATTGGGTGGTTTTGTGTTTGAGGATAATGGCATTAATGCAGCAACGGCAGCACATGATGGTATTATGGATGGTCAAGAGCAAGGCATTGGCGATGTTACTGTTAATGTCATTTACAACGGTGCTGGCGCTCATGGTTATACTGTTGGAGATATTATTGCAACAACACAAACCTCTGGTGATGGGTCTTATCTGGTTGTTATTCCTGTCTTATTAGCGAATGAAGATCTTGTGCTGAATGTAGTTAAACAAGCGCGTTGGATTGATATTAGTGAGGCTGATGTTACTACGGTGTCACAAGTGACTAACAGCAGTGTTATTGATAGTCAGATGCTGATTAATGCCTCTGCGGGGGATTATATTATGGGGCTGAATTTCGGTAAAGTTCAAGAGCCACGTATGGAACCTGATAATTATACTGAGCTTGAACCGGGTAATGTTGCACTGTTTAAACATAAATTTACTAGTGATACTGCTGGTGATGTGACATTAACGATTATGAATCCTATTGGATCCCCACCAAGTACTGCATGGGCGGCGGTGCTTTATCAAGATGCGAATTGTAATGGAATTATTGATGGTAGCGATACGCAAATATCAGCATCTATTGCTGTGTCAGGCAATACAAATATTTGTTTGATAAGTAAAGTCTTTACACCTGTCGATGCACCGCTTAATGCAAGTTATGACTATGATATATATGCTGATATGGTGTTTGCTGACACAGCGAGTACAGGGCATGGTATTACAAGACAAGTTATTGATACTGATACTGTGCGAGTGAGTTTCAGCGGTGCGGGAGAACTCAAATTGAATAAAACTGTGGCAAATATCTCGCAAGCTACTACAGCTACGGTATCTAATCAGGGTAAACCTGGCGATATTCTTGAGTATACGATTGAATTTATTAATGTTGGCACCGGAGTGGTGACGGATATTAATATTTATGATACCACTGCAGCATATACACAATTAGTTGAAGCTGTTGATTGCACTAACGCGGTAATGCCTGCTGGATTAATGTGTCAGCTCTTATTACCTGTCATAAATAATACGGGATATGTTGGTGATATTCAGTGGCACTTGACAGGGAGTTTACAGCCTAATCAAACCGGTGAAGTAAGTTACCGTGTTATTATTGAGTAAAATTCTCAAATATAATAAAGCCACTACTTAATTATTATAAATAAAATTAATTAAATGGTGGCTTATTTATTTAATATTTTTTAATTCGCTACATTCCAAATGTTATATTTGTTTTGCAATGCAATTTAATCACAATTTAATTGTGATTTTTTTATGTTGTTAAAATACCAAGTCAAAATTGTATATTATTTATGGCATGAAACCTGCTAAATAAAAACATACAGATATTAATATTATTTCAGTCGACGCGTTTTATAGTGAATTTTATTTTCGTTAATTTTATAACGATGGCGTCTATATTTTTCTGTTTCTCTTTGTACTGATAATTACTTTATTAAGGAATCTCATTATGTTGAGTTCTCTTTACTCAAAATGTTTGGACATATTATCAAAAATGAGTTTGGCAGGCCGACTTATTTATCTTATTTCTATACAAGGAATAAGATTATTATCAGTATTGAAGAAAATAGGGATAGATCTATTTTATTATGTAGGTAAAAATATACACTCATGTCGAAAGATATTTAAATCCTTTCTCTCTTTAGGATTTATTTCTATTGTATCGTTATTTAGTTCAGAAGTATTAGCAACGAAAGATTTTGGTGATGCACCTGATGATTACAAAACAATAATATCAAGTGGTGGCCCTAATCATGTCGCAAGTAGTAATCTATTTATCGGTGATGTCGCGCCAGATATTGAAAGTGACGGTCAGCCAAATAGTGATGCAACTGGAGATGATGCTAATGGTGATGACGAGGAGTCTTTTACATCACATATTGTATCGTATGAAGACGGTGACACTACGTATTCTACCGACGTTAAAGTAACTAATTTATCGGGTGTGACTGCAAACTTATATGGTTGGATTGATTTAAACCAAAATCAACAATTTGAAACAAATGAATTTGCAAGTGTTACCGTACCTAGTGGTACAAATGGCAGTAATGTTACTTTGGTATGGAATGATTTATCTGAAATACAAGACGGGCTAACGTTTGCTCGTTTTCGCCTCACAACAGATGACTTAGCCAGTGGTAGTTCACTAACAGGGCTTGGTCATATTGGTCATGATAGTTATGGGTTATTCACTAACAGCGATGAAACTCGTGTTTATGCAATAGCACATCACCGAAATCCACATGAGCCAGCGGTTTTTTGTTATGACATCATAACGGGCGCACTGTGTCCTGGTTATGATAATGGCGCTGGTAATCCAGATGGTAAACATTTGGATACAGGAGGCAATGCTAATACCAGAACGCCTCACCAAGGTAATCATATTGCTGTAAATAATAAAATCTATATTCCAACGGAGTATGGAATGTCATGTTGGAATATGGACACCGATAATTCGTGTGGTTTTGTTTCATTCATGGGTGCATTTGGCAATGGCAAAACCGATATTGCCAATAATTGTGGCAGCACAGATCATACTTGTCGTTCAATGCCAGGGCTTGTCGGTAATAAAATGTATGTGATGGATGACTCAACAAAAATTGAGTGTGTCACAACCATGATGACAGATTGTTCTGGTTATCCTATTGATATTACAAGTATTGTTGGTCTTGGTGTGACAGGGGCAGACACCAGAACTGAAGTGATTGGTGATCGTGTCTATTTTGCATATTCACGTAATGCTGGACAGCGTTTTGTTATGTGTTGGGATACAACGAATGATGAGATGTGTAGTGACTTTAATAGTCAACAACCTATTCTTCTTTTAATACAAGAAGATGATGCAGAAAGAGATAATTTCTTTGTCTCGTATGACTCATCATCAAACCCTGTTGCTGTGTGTGGTGGTGATGCTTCTATCGATCCGGTTATTTGTGTTGATATAACCACAGGACAAATTAATAATGCGTTATTAAACGGCATTAATTTTAATACTAATGGTGTTTACTTCCAAGAAGTCGCTGCACTTAATAGCTCAGGTCAAATGGTAACCTATTTTGCAGGTTTAGATAATGCCATTTCTTATAACTGGGCAACAGGAACACAAACGACTTATACCAATTTAAATGATCCTGATCGTCAGTTTCATGCTGCACACGATGCTGGTGACGGCTGTATTCGGTACACCATGCAAGGTGGTGTTAAAGAGCTTGATGTATCACAAGGCATGCCAAGTGCTGGTGTTTCTGAGTTTGGTTGTCGCTCGTACAGTAGCAGTAATTTTGCGACAGATGCAACGAATGGAGAAATAGAAGATCACCAAGTTACTATTGAGAAATTTATAGTTCCAACATCACCACCAAGTGTTGCAAGTGGTGATTTTGACAAAGATGGTGTACCAGACAGCCGTGATTTAGATGACGATAATGATGGTATTTTAGATGTTGATGAAGGCTGTAGTGTTGTTCATAACGAAAACTTTGAACGTTTTGCAGATGCCTTTAATGAAATTCCAAGCCTGCAAGCAGCTATTGATACAACAACAGTAGAAGCCACAGGATTTGAATCGACTGGTCAATATACGTTAGAACCAACCTTAGTAGTGCCATTTTTAGGCGGCGGTACAACACCAACTAATTCACAAGGTCAACAAGTGGGTAGTTACCTTGCAGGGTCTGGTTGTTCTGAAACAACCACTCTTTGGGATGATGGTAACGGTAATGTTTATCTAATTTTTGGTACACATGATTATCAAGGCGGTGGTGTGCCATCGACTGATGTGTGTGAAGCTAACGATCCTAAACAAGCGGGTTATATCTATAAGCCTGTAAATAAACTTCCGGTACAACCCAATACTAATTATGTATTTAGTGTCGATGTGAAAATTAATACTAATAACCTGCAGGGCCATCCATCTAATACCGTGCCGAATGTTGAGCCTGAAATTCATTTTTATGTCGATGGTGTCTCTGTTGCTCAATATATTCCAGATCGTTCTGCATCTATAACAACCGCAGAATATAAAACATTTACTTTTACATGGAATAGCGGCAATAAAACATCCATTGATTGGGGTGTTTATAATCGTACGACGGAAAGTTCAGGTAATGATTTCTCAATTGATAATGTGCTATTTCAAGCGCAAACTGCAGCTTCAATCACTAATTGCTTAGATATAGATGCTGATGATGATGGTATTCCAGATAATATTGAAGCGCAAACAACAGAAGATTATATCTTCCCATCAAATGATGATGCGGCAACTTATAATGCTAATGACGGTGTTAATAGTAGTTATATTACCACTAACAATGGTGGTCCAGGATTGATCCCAGTTAATACTGATGCTACGTCAAGTATTGCTATTCGTGTTGATACAACCCCTGATTATATTGATACCGATTCTGATGGTGATGGTGTATTAGATATCGCCGAAAATGGCCCTGATAATATTCACCCAGGCAGTGGTGCTAATACTGATACCGATGGTGATGGTTTATGGGATATATTTGATGCCACAGACAGTAGTGGCGCAAGTGCATGGCATCCCGATGATGAATTAACAACTGCGTCTATTGCTCAACGGGTGAATTCGTTTGGTGATGTTGATGGTGATGTAAGTGGTTTTGAGCCCTTATCTCAAGATTTAGATTTCAGAGATGGTGATGAGCCAAGTCAACAACCTGTCTATGACTTTGGTGATGCGCCAGATGGCTTAGATGGCGAAGAAAGTTATAAAACATTAGCGGCAAGTAATGGTCCACGTCATTTGCCTTCGACACAGTTATATATGGGCCCAAATCCAACCGATATTGAATCAGATGCTTTAATTACTTTACTCGCTGACGGTGATGATAATACAGACACAGATGATGAAGGTGCGTTGTCTGGTTATTATCCAAATAAGGTGATTAATGTTGGTAATGCTGACGATGATCATTGGGTACGTTTTAATCCATTAACAAATGAGACAGGTCAAGATGCATTTTTCTACGCATGGGTTGATTGGAATAAAAACGGTATTTTTGAAGTAGATGAAGGTTTAGCTGCTTCGAATTCAGGAACCGTCGGTGAGGCATTATTCTATGCCACTTGGAATGAAATTATGGATACCCGTATCACTGTGCCAAGTGATTTTGATAACGGGTATTACTTTATGCGAATTCGCTTGTCGGCAACGCAAATTGATTTACAAGGCGCAACAGGCACGGATGAAGATCCTCGTTCATTAGGTGTTGTAGAACAAATAGGTGCAGTTGAAGATCATCGCGTGTATTTCGGTCGTTTTGATATGGGAGATTTGCGAGATACAGCGGATGGAACATCATCAACAACGTCAACGGTTGATCATCGTACACATATACGTGATAACGGACCCGCTCATTTCCCAAGTGCCGATTTATTTATTGGTACTAACCCTACCGATCCGGATCCTTACAATACATCAACATATAACACCACTTATACATCGTCATATGCGAACAAGGATGATAACACCGGTACACCAACGGCAATACGTGATGATGAAGATGCATTACCAGCACCGCAAGTGACAGTGAATGAAACAGATAATTTAGTGACCTTTGATATTCCTGTATCAAATAATACAGGAGCAGATGCGTATCTATATGCATGGCTAGATGCCGATCATAATGGCCAATTAGATGTTGGTGAGCTAACTTCAGTTGGCAGTATTGCTGATGATGGTGCGATAGTTATTCCTGATAATGGCGGTTCAGCAACAAATTACAGTATCACTTGGGATAATATTACAAGTTGGCCACTGTTGAATCAGCATTATGGTATTCGCTTCCGTTTGTCTGAGACTAAATTAGCGTTAGCGGGTGCCACAGTTGCAGAGGAAGATCCTCGAGCACTTGGTGTCGCGTTCACCCATGGTGAGATAGAAGATTACTCGATTCGCGTTGTTGCAAGTGGTGGTACTGGTGGTGGTTCAACAGAATCAGACTTTGACCGTGATGGTGTGCCTGATTCAATCGATATTGATGATGATAATGACGGTATTCTAGATATTGATGAGTTGGGGTTCGATCCTAATTATCTTTATCGTGACTATTTTGATGCAGCCAACGTCAATGATTCAAATCAGTGCCCGTTAGTTAAACATACTGGTGATGGCTTCTACTATGCGCCATCTCATGTTGGTGGTGTTGGTGATAGTAATCCATCGGGTAATGCATTGGCATGTGCAGGTCAACATGGAATGGGCAGTAACACCGGTAACCAAGTGAATAATACTTGGCAAGGTTATGGTGGTAGTTGTACCAGTGGTCGTTATTACGCATATTTAACATTGTGTAATGAGTTTGATACTGCAGGTCGTTGTGCTGGACAAGGATTAACAGCTACATCATTTAATGACGAATTTTATCGTGTTAAATCACAATATCTGCCTTCTACAACCTTACAAGCAGGCGTCACATACCGTTTACGCGTGTTAATGTCTCAAACGACAATGACAAAAACACAAGGTGTAATTAACAACCAAATTATTAATCCTAATGAAACCATCGTTAATGGTGAATATTATTATACGTTTGATTACACGCCATCATCAAATGAGCCATTAACAACCATTGCTGTACGTAATAACTTTGTTGCTAGTGGGAGTAATAACAGTGGTCAAGGTAATGATTTTGCGATTTGTGGGGTGGAGTTATTAACTAAAGACCTTGATGTAACACAAGCTGGGCATCACCGAGATATTGATGCAGATGATGACGGTATTCCAGATAATATCGAAGCCCAAACGTCAGATGATTATATTCTTCCTAATGTAAATAGCTTTGCACAATACATTGCTAATGATGGTTTAAATACTGCTTACCTTACAACAAGTAGTACCGGTGGTTTGGGCCTCACACCTGTTAATACTGACCAAAGTGCGCCGAGCGATAGTGATACCATTCCTGATTATATTGATGATGATTCAGATGGTGACGGTATGTCTGACCTTATTGAAAATGGTGCTGGCCATCCTAATACAATAACCAGTACAACCGATACTGATGGTGATGGTTTATTAGATATTTTTGATTCAATTGATGATTCAAGTGTTATTGGCTCAGCGCCAGGTAATTGGAGCCCGACAGATGAAGTGACAGCGAGTACTGTTGCACATCTAAAAACTATCTTTGGTGATGCTGACAATGATGCGGTAGATGGTGCAATAGTACCGCTCCAACTTGATCTTGATTATCGAGATTACGCCCCTTCAAGTGCACCTCCTACTGGTACATTTTCAGTTAATGGTACTGTTTTTGAAGACATAACTGGCGATGGTATCTTCTATGATGGCGATGTGGTTTTTAATGATAATACAGGTGATCAACGTGGTCTATCAAATGTGATAGTGACGATATACTTTGATGATGGCGATAACTTGCCAAATAGTGGCGATACGTTGGTCAGTACAGTGACAACAGACGCAAATGGTGATTATGAATTTACAGGTCTCGGAACGGGTGTGTATTGGATTGCCCCTGATGCACCAATTGTCTCAAGCAATGGTAGTACTGGACTGGTTGCAGAGCAGACATTTGGTATGGCAACTCAATTCCAGATACCTCAAACATGGGGAATTCAATCATACTGTGCTGATGGTAGTGGTGGGAGTATATTATCTTCTGATACTACGCATTTTAACGATGCCTGCTATGGGGGTAAATCAGCAACGGCTGCAGATGATAAAACCGATGCTGGAACGAGAGAGCACGTTACGGGCTTCTTACTTGATTCGCAAATACAAGTACTTGGAAATTTAAGTTTCGGGTTTAGCTTTAATGTTGTTGTTAATACAGAAAGTAGTGGCACTGGTTCTTATGAACAGTTCTTACAAAATGCGAATGCTTACAGTGGTCCGAATGTTATGCGTTTTGTGCCAGCCGTTTCGCCTAACCGTGCAACGTGGTGGGAAACATCAACGACGGATACGACATCTTTTACTGCATTAACAGACAGTGATACCACTATTGATGGTAAAGCCTATGATTACAAGGACGGTAACGCAGACAGGAATGAAGATCCATCGTTATTAGGTCCAGTGACATCTGTGGGGGCAGACTGGAATACGAGAACAATTTCTCAAGTCGATGCACCAGATTTTGCTATTAATCACCTTCGTAATAATACTTGTGGCCGTAGTTTTTATGCACAGACCAATGCAGAATCTATTAGTTGGAGTGGCTGTGCTGCAATAGAAACCACCTCAAATGTCCATAATATTACGGTGCAGAATATGGGCGTATATTCAGATGATAGTGATGGCACTGTATCTGGCCCTGCGTTCTTCGCTCGAGATGCAATCCAAGACTTTGACTTTAATAATAATGTTATTGGTGTGCTACCAACGGGTGTGGAAGCTGCAAATCAATTATACCGTGGTGCTATTATCAATAATGGTATTAATTGGGGGGGAGAAATTGATTACGACGGCTCTGGTGAAATAGACAGTAACTATTTTGCTAACACTTGGGATACAGCCATTATTATTTGGTATATCACTGGCCCATTAGATCCTCGTGATAAGTTTGTTATTTCTGATAATTATATTATTGATGTTGATGGTTCTGGTATCGTGCTTGATCGCGGAACTAACGCCACCACCATCAAAGGTAACTATATTGATAATGCTAAATTTGCAGGTATCGATAATGCATCTGGTGCGTCTTATCTTGATATTTTACAAAATACGGTTACCAATACTCAAGGTTTCTTTGATAAATCAAATACGGCTTATGATAATGCGCATGTATCAGAATGGTACCCTCATTCAGGTATTAGTTTAGGTTATGGGTCAAGTATTGTGGCCGAATACAATAAGGTAATAAATGGCGCTGCGGGTGTTAATGGTATCGATTATGCACCAGGTTTAGGTCGTGGTATTAAAATAAGCAAAAACCAATTTGGTAATAATGGTGGTATTGCTATCGATATTGGCGAAGAGGATGGTATAGATACTAATCCTCACCAGGGAGATAGCCGACGTTGTTATTTAGCAACCTATCATGGTACACCTACAGTTACGGGGCCAGCGTTACCATTAATTGAAAAAGCAGAATTGAGCGGTAATACCTTAACCGTTGAAGGTAAGCATTGTAATGGTGCATTTGTTAGCGAAAATAGCTATGAAATTCAATTCTATATCGTTAGTGGAGATGCAACTGATACCAGTACTTCTTCAACAACAGCAAGCCCAGTTGGTGGTTGGAGTTTCATGCCTAATATTGGTAATGAAATTACAGGGTTAACCTACGGTGAGGGTGTTACTTATCTTGGCAGTTTGACTCAGCAAACCAATGGAACGTTTAGCGGTACAGTTAACGTTAGTGGGCTCTCTGTTGGAGATACAATTGGTGCGATTAGTTTCTCCGATCATGCTGTAGGAACTGGTCAAGTACCAGGTCAAACATCAGAATTCTCTGCAAACTTTATTGTTGGTGCTGGCGATCTTGATTATGGTGATGCACCCGATGATGGTGATGCTAACAGTGGTAATGATTATTTAACTACAGCCGCGACAGGTGGTGCTGCTCACGCAATCGTTAATACTGGCGCGACAGTCTATCTTGGTACTATTGCACCAGATTCTGATGATGGGACACTACAAAATAGCGATGCTACAGCAGATGATAGTAATGAAGGGATTTCAGGTATTAATGATGAAGATGCCTTTGCAACACCTGTACAAATTCAAACTAATGCAACGGGCTATAGCAAAGAAATTGCCTGTAATGGTGATGGTGCCAACATCTATGCTTGGATTGATCTTAACCAAGATGGCGTATTTGAAACCACAGAAGCCGCAGCACCTATAACGTGTAGCGATACCGGAGGTGGTGATGGTAGTGCGACGTTAACGTGGTCTGGTTGGAGCCCTGTAAGCACAGCTAACACCTTTATGCGGGTACGTATTACGACAGATACATTAACCGATGCTAATACAGGTGATGCTTTAGATAGCCGTTCAATTGGTATGGCAAACGATGGTGAAGTTGAAGATCATCAAGTCACAATTGCAGATTGTGTAACCTCTGTATCGACAGGATTTAGTGATTACGTTAGCCCTGCCGAATCCCAATCTGCTGGTCGTCCAGCTAAAGAGGTCTATCGTCCATTTGGTGTTGAAATTTATGAATCACACAAATCAGGTAACTATCCATTCCGTGAAAATGCATTGATTAACACTGATGGCGGCCAACCAGGTATTTTCTGGGTTGGTGATCGGGCATTGTCAATTGATTTAGTCAATACCGATGGTAGTAAACGTACCGCGAACGCTGTGGGTATTGTGCCTGATCAAGCGGGTGATGGCGCAACCCAACTGACGTTAGTGGCATTTGATATTAACAATAATCAAATTGGCTCTAAAACAATCACCGAAGCCAATACGCACAATAACAGTAATATTAACCCACCAATTATATTGACTACCGCAGATACGGGTGGTGTACCGATTCACCGTGTTGCTTATCACAATGATCGTAGCTCAGCGTCAGTTATCGGTATTGTTGGTGCATTGATTGAAGAATGTATCGTATCAAGTATTGATTACGGTGATGCGCCTGATGATGGTAATGCGAGTAGTGGCGGTGATTATTTAACACTCGCCGCGACAGGTGGTGCATCTCATACCGTACCAGGGACTGGTGCAACCGTTTATCTAGGTACGATAGCACCAGATACTGATGATGGCACTTTACAAAACAGTGATGCAACGGCTGATGATATATCGACAGGGTCAGATGATGAAGATGCGTTTGCAACACCTGTACAAATGCAAACCAATGTAACAGGCTATAGCAAAGAAATTGCCTGTAATGGTAATGGCGCTAATATCTACGCTTGGATTGATATTAACCAAGATGGTGTGTTTGAAACCACAGAAGCCGCAGCACCTGTAACGTGTAGCGATACCGGAGGTAGTGATGGTAGTGCGACGTTAACRTGGTCTGGTTGGAGYCCTGTAAGCAYAGCTAATACCTTTATGCGGGTACGTATTACGACAGATACATTAACCGATGCTAATACGGGTGATGCTTTAGATAGCCGTTCAATTGGTGCAGCAACGGATGGTGAAGTTGAAGATCATCAAGTCACGATTGCCGATTGTATTACGAATGTATCAACGGTAGGTACGTCAATAGCAACGACAGGTACCGATGTCACTGCTCATTTAGATATAGGTCAATATCCTAAAGAAGAATACCGACGTTATGGTGTTGAAATCTTTAGTGCAAATAAGAGTTCACCACTAAGTTTCTTACAAAATTCATCAGTAGTGACAGCGCCAGGAATGGGCTTTGGAATGTTTTCTAGAGCACTTAATGTYAAGTTTGTAAATACTGATGGTTCTGTGCGTCCAGTAACAGAAGCGGGCGTTTTACCTGACAGCTCAGGTGATGGTGGAACGGTGTTAACACTTATTGCTTACGATATTAACGATAATGAGATAGGAAGAAAAACACAGGTAGAAGCTAATACGTTCGGTATGTCTACGCCATATAACCCACCGATTGTATTAACCACGGCTGATACAGGTGGTCAGGCAATTTATCGTATTGTTTATCACAATGATAGAAACTCAGCTCAACCAACAAAAATAGTGGGTGCGTTTGATGAAAATTGTATCGTATCAAGTATTGATTACGGTGATGCGCCWGATGATGGTAATGCGAGTAGTGGCGGTGATTATTTAACACTCGCCGCGACAGGTGGTGCATCTCATACCGTACCAGGGACTGGTGCAACCGTTTATCTAGGTACTATCGCACCAGATACTGATGATGGGACTTTACAAAACAGTGATGCAACGGCTGATGATATTTCATCTGGAACAAATGATGAAGATGCTTTTGCAACACCCATTAACATTGAAACTAATGCAACAGGCTATAGCAAAGAAATTGCCTGTAATGGTGATGGTGCCAACATCTATGCTTGGATTGATCTTAACCAAGATGGCGTGTTTGAAACTACAGAAGCCGCAGCACCTGTAACGTGTAGCGATACCGGAAGTGGTGATGGTAGTGCGACATTAACATGGTCTGGTTGGAGCCCTGTAAGCACAGCTAACACCTTTATGCGTGTGCGAATAACCACAGACACATTAACCGATGCTAATACGGGTGATGCTTTAGATAGCCGTTCAATTGGTGCAGCAACGGATGGTGAAGTTGAAGATCATGAATTAGTGGTGGCTACAAGCTATGTCATCCAAAATTGTGAAAATAGCGCAGATCTTACCCAGAAATGGTGGGTGCAAGGTGGTAATAGAGCAATTATCGATTTCACTAATCCAGATGGAAGCGGCTATCCAACCATTACACAAGCCAATGGTACGAACATGGCAACGGGCGCTGGTGCGACAGAAGGTACAGTAACCATCACAGATCCTCTTAATGGTGAAGTAATTGTTTATGGTGATGGTAGTAATATTTACCATGGTCAAACCAATGCTGTTTTATCTGTTCCGTTCCCAACGGGTGCTTCTGCTGATTTCCCTATTGCAATTACACCCAAGCCAGGTGGTGATCTTAATAAGTTCTATATTTTTGGTAACAACTTCTCTCAAATCAGTGCAGGCGAGTTGGATTTTTCAACATCCATTATCAGTAACCTAGGAACAATTCAAAGTAGTTCCGGATTAGAATCTCAATTAGTTGTGCCACATAGTAATCGTTCGGACTCGTGGTTATTAACACTTAATCAAAGTGGTCAATTACAGGCTTATGCATTGACATCAACCGGTATATCTTTCACACCTGTTACTAGTTCAGTGCCAGGCTCAAATGGTTCCAATAGTAAAGGGGCAATGGATTACTCACCAGTTACAGGTAAGTTAGCTATTGCAAAAGATGGTATTAGTGCAATCTTCATTGGTGATTTCGATGCGAATACTGGTCAGATAATTAATGTTATTTCAGTAACGGATACCATTGCTAGAGTGGGGTCATCACCAAGATTCTCTCCTGATGGTCAACGTGTATTCTTTGAAAATGCTGGCGGTGGTGACAACGGTCCTCTGACTTATTATGACATCACGACGGATACTGTTACCGCAGTAAGTGGCATGCCTGGCACTGTCAACTCATTGAAATTTGGTCCTGATGGTCGCTTATATGCGTGGCGTGGAACGAATTTAGATGTTATTGAAAATTGGGCGACGACACCAACTTACATAACCAGTTTGACATTACCAGGCAGTCTCGGGGTAGAAAGTTTACCTGAAGTGTATGCGTATTGTGATTTCACAGGAGGAACGGTTTCAATAACAGATTACGGTGATGCGCCTGATTCAACTCTTGGTATCAACACGCAAGATTACCGAACATCGAAAGCCGACAATGGTCCAAGTCATTCAATTTCAACTGATTTATTCTTAGGTACCAATGCGACAGATGGCGAATCTGATGCATTAGGTGTTGATCAGTTATTGGCGCAAGGTGATGATCTTGATACTAATAATGATGAAGATGGTCTTTCTCAGGTTGAATTAGTCAATACCGCCGCTGAATATAGCATGCCAGTGAAAGTGACTAATACCACAGGCAGTGATGCGTATTTATATGCTTGGGTTGATTGGAACAATAATGGACGTTTTGATGCTGATGAGGCTGTATCTGGCATGCCATTAACAGTTGCGAATAGCGATACATCAGCAACCATTACTTGGAATACGTTACCAAGCTTAACAACAGGTGCGACATATTATGTACGTATGCGTTTGTCTGATGTGGTGTTAACAGGTAGTCCTACAGGAAGTGACGAAGATCCGCGTTCATTTGGTGCAGCATCAACTGGTGAAGTGGAAGATCATCTTCTTACCATAATTGATCCGTCAACGCTTGTTAACGCTGTTTGTGTAACAGATACCTTTGAAAATTCGACTACTCATTATATGCATTGGACGGGTAGTAATGGCAGTTATAGTGAACAATTTACGAGTAACCAATGGTCTGCTAATTTAATTCGTAAAGATGGACCTACGATTGGTCGTTTACAAGCGACGCATAATGATACGATTGATCAAGCAAATAGTGGATTTGTTGGTTTTTATAATCACCGAACTGATTCATTAATTGTTCGAGATGTCGCGCAATATCGCACTCATTTCCCAACAGTGACTAATGGAAAAGTTGAAGTTACGTATCAATATTTACCAGCAGCAGGTTATGAAAGTAATGCAATTTCTATCGAGATAAATAACTTCTGGCAAACAGGCTTTTATAGCGATGATACAACTCTGCGAGTGTCTGGAAACTTTGGCCAAGGGCGAACTTATTTAAGACCACCAATCTCAGGAACTGGTAATCATGTTACTACTGACTATGATCCTGATGGTGTTGATATTTTACCAGGGCAAACGTATACCGTTTTAGAGCTTAGACGAGAGCATGTTGATGGTGGCTCTGCTGGGCTTGCATATCCAGTCTTTACGTTATCTGCTGGGCAGGCGATCACTTTTACAATTGAAAATATTCCAACGGCTACTAATTGGACATTTGATACAGGTCATTATGATGTCTCTAGTTGTAATACTATTCCTGAATATGATTACGGTGATGCGCCTGACTTGGGTGTTGGTAATGGCGTAGGTAATTATCGAACGCTTAGTAATGATAACGGGCCGTATCACGTAAACGATGGGACGACCAATATATACATTGGTACAACAGCCCCTGACGATGAATCTGAAGGTATGCAATCAACCAATGCTGATGGGGACGATGTAGACGGAACCGATGATGAAGATTCTTTAGGTGTTACCGCCCTTTATGAAACAAGCACTGCTTTTTCTTACAATCAACTCGTTAACAATACATCTGGTTCTGATGCCTATTTGTATGCTTGGGTTGACTGGGATAATAACGGAACCTTTGATAAAGATGAATTTGTTGGCGGTGGTGCTAGTGCAGGTGCTCCGATCATTATTTCAACAGGCAGTACAAATGTTGAGACGTCTATGTTGTGGAATACATTGCCAGCATTGTCGTCAATGGATGAGTACTATTTACGCGTTAGGATTAGTGATCAACTACTATCTGACAGCGTAAGCGGTAGCTCAGAAGATCCTCGCTCATTTGGTAATGGTGGCGCAGGAGAAATTGAAGATCAGATATTAGTTGTTGAAATAGAGCCGACTATCCCTCAAGTCTATTGTGCGGTGTCAAATAGTGCTGAAACGGGTGAGAAAATCACCCAGCTTGATGGTTATAACAACGATCCTGCGGATGGCTTTTCGGGAGTCACTGTTGTTGGAGATGAACTGCAATCACAAGCGGGAAGTGGTCAGCCTTCAAAACGATTTGAATTGGAAATTCTAGCACCGAATCAACAGATTACTTACCCGATAGGTATTGAAGTAGAAATGCGGTTAAGAAATTTAAATTCGGGTGATGGTGATGCATTATTTTGGCTCACTGATCATACTAATATGAATGGCGTCTTAATCGGTGATAATGCTGTTTATTTAGGTGTAGATGCGCTGTGGAATGGCACGAACACCACCGTTTCGAGTTATAGCCAATCACCTGTGACCGTAATGTCAAATTCTGCGGGATACATGACAACGGCTTATAAACGTTACCGCTTAAATATGTTTGTTCAAAGCGACAATAGTGTCACGATGCAAGTCATTACAATGAATGATGATGGTTCTATTATTGAAACTTCCCCTGTAATGGCTGGCGATCAAACGTTTGACCCAAGTCAGGGCATTTATTTTGCTCATACAGGTCATAACAATGATCCTGCATCTCAGCGACATATTTTTGGTGAAATAAACGTTGTTGCAATGAATGGGGTAGCTTGTGATTATGGTGATGCGCCTGATGCCAATGTTGGTACAACGTTAGGTGATTACAAAACGCGGGCTGTATCTAATGGACCTTCTCACGCGATTGATGGCTTTATTTACTTAGGTAGTAGCGCACCAGATAGTGATACAGATGCGTTTGGTGATGGTGCTGATGTTAATGGTAATGGTTCTGATGATGATACCAAAGGAACAACCCCAGATGATGAAGATGCTATTACAGGAACATTAAGCTTATCAAGTAATGATTTTAGTTTGAATGTCGCCTGTAATGACTTTAGTAGTGGTAGTGGCGATCTTGGCGCAACAGTTCATGCTTGGGTTGATGCGAATGTTAATGGTGACTTTGAAGTATCTGAATATACATCAAGTGCTTGTGATGACACCTCCGCAACAGCTGATGGCACATCATCGCTTAATTGGACAGGGCTACAACGAACAGGTGCTGGTGATAGTTATATTCGTTTAAGGATAACCAATGATACATTGGTTGATGCAGATGGTTTAGATAGTGATGATCGAGCTTACGATTCGGTATCAAATGGTGAAGTTGAAGATCATCCGATTACTATTAGTCCAGTAATTACCGGTTATGTATTTAATGATAACGGTGGTTCAACAGGCACCTCTACCAATGCAATTAAAGACGGCGATGAGCTTGGTATTACCAACGTTTATGTCACGCTTTATAATAAAACGGATAATGTATGTACGTCAGTATTAACCAGTGATGGCACTACTGATGTTAATGGTGATGGCAACATTGATAATGCTGATGTTGGTTATTACAGCTTTGATGGCGAATTAAATAAAGATTACGCACTGTATGAAACTGATGGTATTACACCACCGCTTGATTGTAGTGCAGGGCCTCCAAGCATAGGCACTATCGACCCTGTAACAGGGACAGCACTTGGTCGTGATATTAGCGATCCGCCAAATTATATCTCTGTAAATCCTAATGTTCATGATATTGGGGTAATGACAACCAGTGTTAATCATGACTTTGCTGATAAGCAATACACGAATGAATACCCAACCTGTGATACGAGTGCTTATTTGGCGAAGAATTCGCCATCTGAGTTGTATCAAATCAATTTAGTGACTGCTGATGAAACTGAATTAGGAGCAGCGTCGTCGAAAACCTATAACGCGATTGGTTATAGTATCGCGCAGAACTTAATTTGGGGTGTTTATGGTAAGAATGAAAGCGGTATTGGCTCCGATGTTGTAGCAATTAACCGTAATAATGAAGAAGTATTGAGTTTCAATATTCCTGAATTAAACGGTATTTCGTTTTCTTCGGGTGATGTGACAGATGATGATATTTTAATACTTATCTCTGATGCTGCAACGGGTCGTCGAATGTACTTTGTTGATGTTAATGTTAACTCGGTGACGTATGGACAATACTTAGATCGCTCTGCATCAATGAATGTTGCCCTTGGTGATTTTGCGATTCATCCACTTGATACCAATACTGCTTGGGGAGTTGACTCTGATAAGAAACTCTATCGTATTGATTTTATTGCAGATAGAGCAAGTTCAACCTATACCGCATCAGCGACAAATATTGGCCAAACGAATATCGTTCCAGCTAGTGGTGCTGTGGGTGCCTTCTATTTTGATAATTTAGGCTTTGCATATGCCTCAGTGAATGCTGATGGTAGCTTATGGCGTTTTGACTTATCTAACCTCAGCGCACCTGCCGCTGATTTAAGGCAAGCAATTAATAGTGGGGATGGAGTAGCAGCATCAGGCAATGATGGCGCGCGTTGTCGTTATGCGCCAGTACCAACTGATTATGGTGATGCACCAACAACATTAGGTTACGCGACAGATCTTGCTGATATGGGACCTCGTCACCAAACTGACACTGGATTGCCATTTATCGGCGCAATCGGACCTGATAATGAAAATGATGGTCAACCAACGGCGACTGCTAATGGTGATGATGCCAATGGCCTTGTTCCTGATGATGAAGACGGTTTTACCCAGCCACAAATCAATGGCTTCCTTGTCGAAGATGACGTGGTATCACTGACGGTTCCTGTCGTGACATCGGGTAATGATAATCTTCATGGTTGGATTGATTTTGATGGTGATGGTTCGTTTGATGCCGATGAATACGCGACAGCTGTATTTTCAGCTGATGGTGATGTACAACTCGACTTTACTGTACCGGCTGATGTGCAACCGATAAATAGCTTTGTTCGATTACGTACTTGTTCAAGTAGCTTTAGCTGTAATACGCCAACGGGCAGTGTAGAAGATGGTGAAGTGGAAGATCATGCGATTAGCTTACTGCCAGTAGGTGATCTTGAGTTGAATTTAACTCTGGATCCAAGTGTTAACGTAACAATAGGTATTCCATTTAACGTTATCGTGAGTGTAGAGAATAAGGGAACAACAGTTGCTGCAAATACTAAAGTAACCCTACCTATACCGGCAGGATACAGTTTTGTTAAAGCCTATGCGGGTGATGGTGTCACCGAAATTACTACCTATGATCCGTTAACGGGTGAACTCGATTTGGGTACGATTGGACTTGGGTTTAATGATTACGCGATTATTCGCCTTGCACCACAAGATATGTCGGCACCAAGTATTAATGCTGAAATTATTGCAACCGATATTATCGATATTGATTCAACCCCGAATAATGGTTTTGGTAATGGTGAAGACGATACAGATATCGTTACTCCAGTGATTACTAATATTATTCAGCCTGGTGCGTGTGATGCGCCAGTGGTATTTGAAGGTGGCGATGCTTATCAATCAGCAAATGGTGAGTACATTGTGACTGAAAGCCAAACTAATCAGCAAGGCTATTTATGGAGCTATGGTTTCATTGATTTAAATCAACCACTTTATGCTGAGCTTGCTGTTTATTTAGGTGATCGTACTTGTAATACGGGTTGTCCAAATGGCATTGAGTCAGGGGCTGATGGTATGACGTTTGTCCTCTCTGCCGATTCTCGTGATTTAAATGCAGTTGGAGCATTTGGTGGCGGTTTAGGTGTCAGTGATCTCTTTGGTTCAACGGCTGTATCACCGTCCATCGTGTTTGAGTTTGATACTTTTGATAATACCTATATCGGTGCAACAGACGATGCGTTAGGTGGGCAATATATTGACCATACCGGCGTGTATTTAAATGGTGATGTTTATACACCAAGCGCTGCGAATACACTTATTCCAGCCACTTCAGTCAATGGTGGAGAGCTTGAAGATGGTCGTTACCATATTGCGCAATTTGAGTGGGATCCAACAACCAATATCTTTACCTATTACATGGATGGTGTTGTGATTGGTCAATTTACGCGTGATATTCGTGTGGATATTGGAACGAGGATGGTTCGGTTTGGATTTACAGGTAGTACAGGAGATGGTTATAACCTTCAAAAAGGGTGTTTCACTCATGCGCCAAATGTATTGGGTTCTGATTTAGGTGATGCACCAGATACCACGGTAGGCACTGGACCTAATAACTACACCACGATTTATGAAAATGATGGAGCGATGCATGTACAAGCGGATACTGATGATAATGGAGCGATAGATCTACGTCTTGGTGATGAGTGGGATGCTGATCTTGGTGATTTACAAGATATTGGTGCACTCGCAGATGACAACAATAACTTTGACGATGAAGACGGTATTAACGCATTGCTATCTGCTACCAAAGGTGATGATTTTAACCTTGAAATAATGGTACTTGAAGATGCAGCTCGTACATCAACAGGCCAGCAGCTTCATGCATGGTTAGATTTCAATCTTGATGGTGATTGGGATGATGCTAATGAGAAAATTGTAACCGAGCCTAATGCAGCTATTGGTAGTAATAGTTTTACTATTCCAATCCCTAGCGATGCAACCGTTGGTTATAGCTACTTACGAGTTCGTTTATGTAGCGGCACTGAGTGTAGTCAACCAACGGGTATGGCATTCGATGGTGAGGTTGAGGATTATCGAATTCTAATTTCTGATTTAGTGGGTAATAGCACTTGTGACTTGATTGTTCAAACTCAGAAACCTATTGCTACGACGGATTATAATTTTAATGCGATTGATGTGACCAGTAATCCAATTTCTTTCACTGATATTGTGAGTCCTATTGTTATTACTAATCAGCCAAATATTAACAATATTAACGCGATTGGCTTTAATCGAACGAGTGGCCTTATTTACGGTACCTTTACCGATATGTCACAAACAGATCGCATCCATCACTTATTTGTGACAGATAAAACAGGTACTAGCTTTATTGATTTAGGACCAATTACTGCCGCAGGTAATGCCACGATACGTCGGTTAACTGATGGAGAAAGCTTTGACTTTGTTGAAGGAGATAGCTTGCGTCATTCAGGTTATAGCTCAACTGCAACCGTATTAAGCTCACCAACAATGGGTGACGTCACAATAGACGGTAACACTCTAGTTGTATGGCGTACAACATGGGACTCATTAGTGAAAATTGACCTTAATAGTCAAACGTTTACTGTGGTGAATATTGATATTGCAGCAATGGGTGGCTCGTTAACAGGCGGTGCAATTGAAGTCGGGGCTGATTTAGCCATTAGTCCACAAACAGGCTTAGGTTACATGGTTGATCTGGTTGGTGGTAATCTCTATAGCGTTGATTTAACTTCTGGTGCGATTGCACAGCAAGACTTAGTTTACTTCGGCAGCGAGCCAACGCTAGATGTTAACAATAAGCTTCAAGCTGGTGGGTTGATTATTGATAATGCATTAAGTCTTTATGCTATCACCAATGGTGGTAATCATGACACTAACCAAAGTGGTGCGATTGACCTTGATAAGCGCTCGGTCATTTACCGTATTAACTTACCATTAGCTGAAATTGAATTTGTGACAGCAACAGATGCAGAATCACTCCAAGGTAATGATGCAGCAGGTTGTTATGATGCTGTTGACTATGGTGATGCTGATGCAAACTACGGTATTGCAAGTCACGCATACTTTGATGCCGCTCTTGATGGTAGTGCTGATTTAATGCTTGGTAGTCGTTGGGACCCTGAGTTCAGCCAGTGGAGTACTGTTGATGCGTCGGGTGATGATGTTCATGGTCAAGATGATGAAGATCTGAATATTCCAACACAAATAGTGGTCGAAACAGCAACAAACTTACCGATCAACGTTGTGGGTAATGGTTTCATTAGTATTTGGGTTGATTTGAATAATAATGAAGACTTCACCGATGCGAATGAACAGCTTGTTAATGATCAAGCCGTTATAACGGGTAATAACACTATCCCCATTACACTTGATGCCACCACTGCAGCCGGCTTTAATGGCAATACAGTAATGAGAATACGCCTATGTTCTGCCGCAGGTAGCTGTAATACGCCTGAGGGCGCAGCTGCTGATGGTGAGGTCGAAGATCACTGGTTTGAGTTACTTAATCGTATTATTTTAAGTGGCTTTGTATTTGAAGATAACGGTATTGGTGGAGCAACAGCGGCACATGATGGTGTTATCGACGGTGGTGAAATTGGTTTAGGCAACTTTACGGTTAATGTGACCTTTAAAGACACTGGTGTTACTGGTATTAATAATGGCGATATTATTGCCACTGAAGTTACATCGGGTGATGGTTCATATCAATTTGAAATTGGTGTTGATTTTGCCAATAAGAATTTATCACTCAATGTTGTTAAACAAGCAGATTGGATTGATATTAGTGAATCAGATGTGACGACTATTTCACAAGTTACCAGTACCTTGGTGACGGACAGTGACATGGTAGTTAATGCTAATGCTGGAGATATTATTACTGAACTTAACTTCGGTAAAGTTAAAGAACCACGTATGGAGCCTGATAACTTCACTGAAGCAGAACCAGGTAAGCCTGTTATGTTTGAGCATAAGTTTACAGCTGCGACATCTGGTACTGTTGACTTCTCTATTATTAATGTGAATGTTGAACCCGCAAACGATGGTTGGAGCTCTGTGCTTTATCTCGATGATAACTGTAATGGCAATGTTGATGGGGTTGATGCAAGTATAACTGCACCAGTATCTGTCACGGGTAATACCGCTATTTGCTTAATTAGTAAGGTATTTGTGCCAGCGAACGCATCACTTAACGCTCAGTATAATTATGAAATTGAAGCAAATATGGTATTTGAGGATTCAACGGGTACTGGGCATGGTGTAACACGTTTAGTGGTTGATAGTGATACTGTTCGCGCCACATATACAGGGGCGGGTGAGCTAAAACTTGAGAAAACGGTACAAAATATTACTCAAGGTTCTGCGGCAAGTGTTAGTAACACCGGTAAGCCGGGTGATGTATTAGAGTATGTTATTACTTATAGCAATGTTGGTAGTGGACCAATTAAAGAAATAACAGTCTTTGATACCACACCAGCCTTTAGTTCATTGAATACTGCTGTTGATTGTAGCGGTGTACCAGCATCATTAGCTTGTGCAGTATCAACACCTGACGGTACCAATGGTCTTGGTTATCAAGGTGAAGTGAAGTGGACGCTGACGAATGAATTACAACCAGGAGAAAGTGGTACTGTTAAATATCAAATAATTATCGAGTAATAAATATTATTATTTTGCAATGCAGGTTTGCGTAACGCATTTCACTCAATCAACTAATATACGTCTAATGAGTTGATTGAGTGCCTATTATATTTGGCATGTATGCTGCATATGTACCCTTATGTTAATAAAAAGGGGCATATGCTCATGTGTATTAGTATAAAAAAAGTAGTATTAACGATAATGGCATTATTGGTTACGATTATGCCTTTTCGTGTAGCTGCAACTGACTTTCTAAATCCCGCAGCAACAGCATCATATTCTGATGGCATCAAAGGCGAGATTAAATACAATCACTGGCACATGATCAGTGGTAGCCATATCGTCTCTATTAGTTCAAATGTTCAATTTGATAATGATGAGGCACTTCAAGTAACACATCATCTCTTAATATCCAGTCACATTCTCAATTGCCATCAATATACCTTAATCCCTCATTTCAATGTTATTGCTGTCAGTAGCAGTAATAACACAGCTTGTCAGGTGTAAATTCGTCCTAAGTTTAATAACGAATTATAACTGAGAAAATTAGGATTAATTGGTTATCAGATTTAACACAGAGATTATTAAAATAATGCCTATTTTGCTTCCTATAATGCTAAATAGTTGTTTTTTAATATTAACCAGTTAGTTGAGTAGTATGCTTTTTTACTGAAATATGAGTAAAAAATTAAATTAAAAGCATTGAATGGACGCATAAATATTACAAGGGGACTGATAATGCCTAAATCAAATCGCTTTGTATCTAAAATAAAAAATAGCTCTGCATATTTTCCCCTTTTGTGTGTGTTGACGCTAGTTAATGGACTGCTTTTATCTGCCAATGCAAACGCTAATATTAGTTATGATTATGGTGATGCACCCGATACAAATAGTAGCGATTACAGTACCTTGTTAAGTAATAATGGTCCTCGTCATGAGCTGTTATTAAGCCTTTATCTCGGTGAAACAGCGCCAGATGAAGATGACGGTTCATTACAAAACGCTACAGCAACCGCTGACGATCAAACCAATACTAATGATGAGGATAACTTAGCTAACATTGGTTTGTATGATACCAGTACCGCGTTAACTTTCTCTCAATTAGTTCACAACACCACACTTAATAATGCCTATCTTTATGCTTGGGTCGATTGGAATAATAATGGTCAATTTGAGCGTAATGAGTTTGTAGATGGCGGGACAGAAACAGGTGATGCGTTGCTCGTCGCGAATGGTGATATCAGCGTAAGTCTGCTTTGGTCGACACTACCATCGTTATCGTCCGGTAATAGCTTCTTTATGCGTTTACGTATTAGTGATCAATTATTAACAGATAGTGCGGCATCTGCAACCGATGAAGACCCTCGTTCTTTAGGGCTTGCAGGATTTGGTGAAGTTGAAGATCATCAAATTAATGTTACTCCTAATTTTACCCAAGCCAATATCCTCACATGTTCTTCCTCAGCCCAAGCTCTTACTGGTGCCGATATCACTACACTCGCAAATTATACCGCACTAGGTGGTGTGAGTATTGTCGGTGATGAATTGCATTCTATGCCAGCCAGTGGTAGCCATCCTGCAAAGCGATTTGAATTAGAAGTTTTATCACCAGGAAAACAATTTACTTACCCTGTGGGTATTGAAGCCGAGTTTAGATTGAAAAATTTAAATTCTGGAGATGGTGATTTGCTATTTTGGCTTACTGATCATACTAACATGAATGGTGTTTTTATAACGGATGTTGATAACAGCTATACAGCATGGGTTGGTAAAGATGCCAATTGGAATGGCGCTAATAGTGAAATAAGTGGTTTTGTTAATAGCACTGTGAATCAATTTGGTTCGGTTGCGGGATCATTAAGTACAACAGTATTTAAACGTTATCGTCTTAGTATGTATGTTCAATCAGATCAGTCAACAACAATTCAACTGACTGTTATGAATGATGATGGTTCTCTTATTGCTCAATCTCCAGTGCATATAGGTGCACGTACTCTTGACCCATCTCAAGGGATTTGGCTAGCGCATACCTCACATAATAATGATCCAAGCTCCCAACGTTATATTTTTGGTGGTATGAGTATGGTGATCAGTGATGCTTCTGGGTGTGATTATGGCGATGCACCTGATGCCGTGACTGGTACTAGCGAGGGTGATTATGAAACCTTATCAATTAATGGCGGTCCTTCGCATATTATTGATGATGTTATTTATTTAGGTAATCAAGCACCTGACAGTGATACTGATGGATTTAACAACGGTGTAGACATCCAATTTAACGCTTCTGATGATGATATTAAAGGTGCTACACCTGATGATGAGGATGGTATTGTTGTTCCCATCGTGGTAAATAATGCTGATTTTTCATTAACGGTTATTTGTAATGATTTTAGTGCAGGCAGTGGTGATCTTGGCGCAACGGTTCATGGCTGGATTGATGCTAATCGTAATGGTGAGTTTGAAGAAAATGAATATGCGAGCCAGAGTTGTAATGATAATTCTTCTCTTCAATCGGGGAGTGCGGTTTTAACATGGGTTGATCAGAGTATTGAGTCTGGTGAGTCTTATTTACGTTTACGGATCACCGATGATAATTTAGTTGATAGCAGCATTGGTGATCATCGAGATGATCGCGCTTATGGCTCTGCAGTGTATGGCGAAGTTGAAGATTATGCGGTCACTATGGCAATTAGCGCCGATTATGGTGATGCACCTGAAGGTATAGATTTAAACAATGGTTACTCTGCTGCCTCTTATCCTGTATTTGGTGCCGCCAATGGTGCTAGGCATACAGTGGTGACGGGGGTGTGTTTAGGGACATCTATTGCGGCTAATTGTGGTAATCATATCGCTCAAGATACAGAAGCAGTGCCCAGCATTGGTGCTGATAGTGATGTGTTTGATGACGGTGTCCAATTTAATGTCAATGATGCGATAATTAGTGCGAGTAATCAGGCAATTATTCAAACAAATTATTATGTTAATGGCGCAGACGTTACTGTTGATAATGAATTGATTATTACGGCTTCCGCATCTGGTTTTATCAGTATTTGGCTCGATCTTAATCAAGATGGTGATTGGTCTGACACGGTCAATGGTAGCAGTGAATTAGTTAAATCAGTCGCTGTTGTGCAAGGTGATAACACCATAACATTGAGTATACCAAGCTCTAGTGTTCACGGTGAAAGTTACATGCGAGTGCGTTATGCTTCTGATGCGACAGAAATAACCACAGCCACAGGACTTGCCAGTGATGGTGAGGTTGAAGATTATTTAGTTAACATTGCAGCTCCTTCACTTTCTATTACAGGGTGTAATGTAGGAGTGATTCAAAATGGCGGTTTTGATATACCTGACGGTACTCCAAGCCCAGGCCTTACTAATGAATATTTTCTTGAAGAAGACGTACCAGGATGGTCTATTGGGCCGCAAGCGGCTGATTCATTTACCAACTATGACTGGAACCTGACGGGCAACCTCGTTCAATCGCGCACTAACTATGGTCCAGGTAATGCCACAACCCCTGCCGGCGGCTATATGGCTGAACTTAATACGTATATTCCGCAAATGTATTATCAAGATATCGTTACTACGCCAGGGCAAATATTAGCTTGGGACTTTTATTGGTCGCCAAGAAAAGTGGCAGGTGGTGGCGGTAATCAGCAAGCTGAAATGCAAATCGGCGCCCCAGATAATTTACAACAACTACAATTAACCGATGAAAAAAGCACGACGGATGTTGGTTTTATTCAATATTTAGGATTGTATACCGTACCCGCAAATCAATATATCACTCGTATTGCTTGGCTGCCCGTACAATGGGTTTCAGATGGGCAAGGTAATTTAATTGATGGTATCAACGTTGGCTGTGTTACGGAGTATGATTATGGTGATGCGCCTGATGATAATGATAGTGGAACTGCTGGCGTTAATGATTATACGACACTCGCTTCAACCAATGGTCCTTATCATCTTCTTCCGGCGAATGGCGCTAGTGTTTATCTTGGAAGTATTGCGCCAGATTCAGATGATGGAACATTGCAGAGCTTACAAGCCGATGCCGATGATACAACGGATGTTATGCCAAATATTGACGACGAAGATGCAATTACTGACATCGTCAATGTCAGTAATCAGTCGACAAGTTTCTCCCATACACTTGTCTGTAATGGTAATGGCGCGCCAGTTTATGCATGGATAGACTTTAACCGTAATGGCATTTTTGAAGTCAGTAATGATGAATTTACAGCGGGATCTTGTGCTGATTTTACCCCAGCCACTGATGGTCAGGTTCAACTTAACTGGGGTAATTTAGACAGCGCGACATTTGATGTCGGTTTTACGGTAATGCGGTTGCGCATTGTGCCTGATGCACAGTTTAGTAATACCGATCTCAGTTTAACTTCTGAAGATGAAAGAAGCATCGCCATTGCTAATGATGGTGAAATAGAAGATCACATGATTATGATTAGCCGTAGTGGTGATTATGGCGATGCACCACTAAGTTATGAAGTAACAGGCCAAGAAGCGGCGATTCATACCACAGGTATTTATTATTTAGGTGATCGTGTTGACGAAGAATCCACACGCTGGGCATTAGCTGATGAAGATGATGCGGCTACAGGTGGGGGAAGTAATAATAATGGCAACGGAGATGATGAAGATGGGGTTCAATTTGCCCTTTATCGCGGCATTGTCGGAAATAATAGTTTAGCGTGGAATCGATCATCTATTGCGATTGAAGCGAGTCAAAATGGTTATGCATCGATATGGATTGATTGGGATAATGATGGTCAATTTATTGAAGCTAATGATCTCGTTATTGCGGATTGGTCTGTAACCACTGGCAGTAACGTCCACGCATTTACGATGCCTGCCAGTGTAACTTCAGATAGGACAGTATGGGCGCGGATACGATACTGTCAAAATGCAAATGAATGTAACACTATCAGTGGCTATGCTGCGACTGGAGAAGTAGAAGATCATCAAGCTACGATAGCTCCAGTGCAATGTTTAGCACTGGGTGATCAATTTAAAATGCCAGCAAGTTCAAACTCGAGTGTAAATACCACCACTAATGAAGTGATAATTACTGCAGATCAAATGAGCCAACGCGGTGCATTTTGGACTAAAAATCGCTTTGATATGTCGGCTGAATTTCGATTGCGTTTTGGTGTTTATCTGGGAACTCGTGACGGTAATGGTGCTGATGGCGTTGCATTTGTGATGCATAACGATCCATCAGGCACAGAAACACAAGGTTTATTAGGCGGCGGACTTGGTGCTCAAGGTATCAGTAATTCGATTGGGGTTGAATTTGATACGTGGACAAATGGTCAATATAGCGATAGTAACAGTAATGATCATACAACGATGATGCTGCCATCAACGTCAAATTTAGGCTTGATTCCAGGGACGAGTTATCACAGTTTATCTAATATTGAAGACGGTAAATATTATGAAGTCATCTTTGATTGGGATCCAATTACGCAAACGTTTGATTATTATTTTGATGGTCAGTTATATGAATCGTTAACAGCGGATTTAGTCAATAGTTATTTTGGCGGCTCAAACTTAATTTACTATGGTATGACAGGATCAACGGGGGCTTATACCAACACCCAAAAAATATGTATTATTGAGCAAGATATTTCTTTCTTTTCTAATGACTTAGGTGATGCACCTGATGATGGAACAAATAACACTTTTCATACTTTATTAGAGAGTAATGGTCCGGTCCATGAAATAGGGGCTGTGAGCGGTATTTTCTTAGGTGATATTGAGCCAGATATGGATCCCGGCACCTACCAAAGTGTCGATGCGGATCAAGATGATATTAATGATAATTCGGCGTTGCGATTATTGAGCGATGAAGATGCGGTTAATAATTTAGTGTTTGATTCGTCTAAATCGACGTTTACTTTAAATGTGCCTTGTAATGATTTTGTGGCGGGTAATGATTTAGCTGCAACGGTTCATGGTTGGATTGATTTTAATGGCAACCAGCAGTTTGAGCGTTCTGAATATGCTTATCGAGAGTGTACCGATGTTGATGAATCTTCAACAGGTGCCGCAATTTTACGTTGGATAGATGTTACTCAGGTGCAAGAAGGCACGAGTTATTTACGCTTACGGATTAGTAATCAATCTTTACCACAAGATCTTGGCCCAACCTCATGGGATGAAGCCTCAACGGGTACTGTTGTTGGTGGTGAAATTGAGGATCATAAAATCACTTTTAGCCAAGCATCAGATTTTGGTGATGCACCGAATAGTTATCATACGTTAAGTGCTAATAATGGCGCTGAACATGGGTTGGGTAGCTATCGCTATAGCCTCTACTTAGGCTCAACTGCTGCTGATGCTGATAGTGATGGTTTTTCAGATGGTGTCGAAGATAATCCAAATACTGCTACTGATGATGATAATGTAGATACTTCTGGTATTAGTGCTGGCAATGATGAAGATGCTGTGACAGGTATGCCAGGTTTCTTTATAGATAGTACGGATTATCAAGTTGATGTGGTGTGTAATGATCATGATGGTAATGTAGACTTAGGAGCGACGGTTTATGCGTGGGTCGACTTTAATCACAATGGCAGTTTTGACGCGAGTAATAATGAGTTTGCTCAAGCGCAATGTAATGATGCTGATGCAACAACTAACGGCTCTGCGACGTTATCGTTTTCTGGTTTTACTGCCGCTTCTGCACCTGCAACCACTTTTGCACGTTTACGTATAACAACTCAAACATTGACAGCGACAGATTCAGCAGGCTTTGCTATTGATGGTGAAGTTGAAGATTATGCGGTAATTGTTGGTTTTAAAGTCAGTGGTAAGGTGTTTGCAGATAGTAACAATGCTGTTACCGATGGCATGAGTTACTACAATGGGAATCTTGATGCTGGCGAGTTAGGCATTAGTAATGTTGTAGTTACTTTATACGATATTACCACCAATACTTGTCAATCAACGACCACAAATACAAATGGTGACTATGCGCTAGCCGCATTAACCAATCATCAATATAAACTCTATGAAACCGCTAATGAGGCCACACCAGCACCGTTGGTTTGTCCGCCAGAAGTCGGTGCTGTCAATAGTGATGGTTTATTGGTAAACAATACTATTACTGATCCTGATGGTTATACATCAAGCTCAAGCAATATTATTGATTTAGGTACGATAACCAGTGACGACTCGGGGAATAATTTTGCGGATATAAGTGCGCCAGGGTTTGCATCGTGTGATGCTGATGGTTATTTATCACTACGAACACCAGCAGATTTATTTGCGGTTGACTTATTTACTGGTGATACCGAAGAGCTTGCCGCTAATATTACAAGTGCTTATAAAAATGGCAGTCTGCAAGTTGGTTATATGATGCAATATAACCATATTATTGGTGATATCACGCAAACAGATGCCAAGTTAATTGGTTTAGTTGATGGCAATTATAATGTCCATTTATTACCTATAACTCTGACGGGAAGCAATATCAATATTGCATTTAATAATGCCACTATTTCTGATGACGGCATTCTTTATATGGCCAGTGGTAACACGGGCTATATTTTAAAAGTGGATGTGAACCCTGCTAGTGAAACCTATTTGCAAGAAGTTGGCCGACCAAGTATTTCTTCATTTGGGACCGCTGATTTTGCGATCAACCCACTTGATGGTAAGTTATACGGATTACGGAGTAATGGTACGATTGCTATTTTTGATCCAGCAACAAATACTCGTGATAATAGTAAAAACGTCAATAAGGTCATCTCTGCTGGTGTGACGAGAAATTATAATAATAATCATTTTACTTCTGGTTATGGTGCTATTTATTTTGATCAAGCCGGTAATATGTATGCTGTTAATAACGGCAAATACACTCAAGGTAATATATCTGCACCCGTTCTTCAAATTCCAATTGGCAATGGTGCTGCAGCAAATTACACCGCAACGATAGTGTCAAACTTAGGATTTACGATGTCGAGTAATGATGGTGCCCGTTGTCGTTATGCGCCATTAGGCCTTGATTTTGGTGATGCGCCTGATAGTTATCAAACACTTAATAGTTCAAGTGGACCTTATCATGTTACTCGCAATAACAATTTATGGATTGGTGATAATAAACCTGATAATGATGTTGATGGTGCGCCACAAATAGATGCTTATGGTGATGATAGTGTGGGTACTACGCCTGATGATGAAGATGGTTTTGATAACCAAGTTCGTGTGTTTGTAAATAATGGCAGCGGTAGTTTAACGGTTCCTATCACGAATAATTCAGGAAAAGCTGCCACTCTATATGCTTGGGTTGACTTTAATCAACTTAATGGATTTGAGCTATCAGAGCGAGCCAGTATTGCTGTTAGTGCAACGACAACACAAGCAAATGTGACTTTAAATTGGAATGGGCTTGTGGGAGTTGTTACTGGAGACACTTATTTACGATTGCGATTATGTACTGATGATGCAACGGCGCAATGTGATGTTATTTCAGGGCCAGCAAGTAATGGTGAAGTAGAAGATCACTTAGCGAAAGTGATTGAAGGTGTTTTCCCAAGTACAACATGTGACGGTATCTATCAATCCAGTGGTAGCAGCGCAACCAGTTTTGATTTTGCTGGATTAAATATAGCCAGTGAGCCTTACAGTTTATCGAATATTATCAGTAATCAAACAGGGTTTGATAATCTCAATGGTATTGCTTTTGATCGTGTCGGAGGGGTGTTCTATGGTAGTTTCATTGATAATAGCAATACGCTCCATATCGCGATGTTTGATAAATCAGGCAATATTGTGGATGTCGGTGCTCCGCTTGCGAGTAATAGTTTCGATATAGTAAATGTATCTACAGGTGCGATGACTGCAGTTCTTGCCGGTGCTCCTATTACTGCTTTTCCTTCATTAGTTGGTCAATTAGGTACGATAAATCATAGTGGGGAGTATTTATATTTAGGGCATATTAACAGTGCTCAAATATTAATCGTCAATTTAAACACCTTTACTGTTGATGCAGTTAATTTATTACTACCAGATATTGGCATGACAACGGGGGGTGGCTTCTCGTTACCTTTTGACTCTGATTGGGTATTTAGTGCTGAGACTGGGAATATTTATGCGACAGAACTCGCCGCAAGAACGCTTTATATTATTAATCCAACCAGTGGCGCAATAGCAACAACGGCGATTGATTTTAATACCACGGTACCAGCAGCGACAAGTTACGGTATGGTGATGGGGGAAGATAGCTTTGTATATTTAATGATCGATGGCAATTATGACAGTGATTTAAATGGCAGTCTTGATGGTGTGGGCTCTGCATTATATCAACTCAATATATTGTCTAAAAAAGCATTATATTTAGGCTCTATCTCTGGCTCGAATTTGGCTTATTCTGATGCCGCTGGTTGTATTGAAACAGCAAAAGATTATGGCGATGCTGATACTAGCTATGGCGCTGTAAGTCATCAATTTTCGGATAATAATAGTAATGGCATTAATGATTATTCTTTAGGGAGTTTATGGGATAGTGAATTTTATGCTCATTCCAGTACGAATGCCCGTGATGACAACTTATATACATTAGCAGACGAAGATGGGGTAATTATCCCAGCTCAGTTACAGGCAGGTACAAACACTATAACACTCTCGGCGACTCAGCCCGGTGTGGTCAATATTTGGTTAGATTATCAACACGGAGGCAGTTTTGATAGCAGTGAACAATTACTAACGAATTATGCTGTTACGGCGGGAGATAACTCGATAGTGTTGACATTAGATACGACTGCAATGGGATCATATAACGGTGCGACCATATTACGAGTGCGTTATTGCGCCGCTGTGGGGAAATGTGATCAGTATAATGATGTCGTACAGGGAAGTAGTGCGAGTAATGGTGAAGTTGAAGATTATCAAGTATGGACAACAGCAGTCTCTTTAGTTACCAACAGCTGTAACAATTTTACCTTATCAAGTGGCGCGAATGGTAATTATGGACTTGAAAGCTTGCAACCAGATACTGCACCACTATTAACCACGTCATTACAGCAACCGGTTACGATTACAAGCTTGACCAATTTTGATCACTTCAATGGTCTTGGTATGCATCCTGAAAGCTATTTAATTTATGGCGTTGTTACCGATAGCAATTCAGTTAATAGCGATGCGCATTTAGTCGTCACTGATCAAAGTGGTAGTGAAGTGGTTAATTTAGGACGTATTGTTTCGGCCGTTAATCAAACACTACAACTAATTCCGTCAAGCTCGATTGTATTTAATAAGAATCAACCACTTGCAAATGTTGTTAATGGCGTCACTATTCATAGTGCTACCCGTGGTGCGATTGATCCTACGGGTAACTACCTTTATTTACATCATCAGCAATGGCAAAATTTAATAAAAATACATCTAAAAGATCAAACCTTTACGATTGTTTCTCTGCAAAGTGCCTTAACCCCAATGGGGGGCGATATGGCTTTTGATAGAGATGGCTATCTCTATAATGCCGATCTTTTAAATGGACAGTTATATCAATTGAATCCAACCCTAGGCACCATCAATAGCGTTACCCTCAATTGGAACGGTGCTAGTGCGCCTATTGCTGGTGGTGCTATTGGTGCTTTGATGATGGATGACACTATTTTTGCTTATGCTATTACCAAAAATGGCTCGCATGATATCGATCGTGATGGTTCACCTGAGCATACGGGGTCCGCAATGTATCGAATAAATACGGTCACTGGTGATATTGTTGCTATTGCCGCAATGGGCAATGCTTACAATGAGACTTTAGATGGTGCTGGTTGTTTTTTGAGTGCTGATTATGGTGACTCAACGGCAGACATTGACGGTAATGTTACACATCAATTTTATGATAATGATACAGATGGTGTCGCAGACTATCGTTTAGGGTTGTTGTTTGATCCTGAGCTAACGCAGTTCAATAGTGCTGATGCACGCGGTGATGATATTCATGATATTGATGATGAAGATGGTGTCAATATGCCAGCCAGTATTGTGGTAAATAGCATTGTTAACGTAGATGTCGCAGTGACCAATCAAGCATCAGGCTCGCTGAAACTTAATGTATGGGTTGATATGAACGGTAATGGTAGTTATCGAGATACCGGAGAGCAAATCGTTAATGAGCTCGATGTTATTGATGGTATTAACTCAGTACAATTACTCCTTCCAGCTGCCTATACTCAGGGCTATAACGGTAATACCACCATACGTTTTCGATTATGTGAACAAGCAAATCAATGTAACGCATCAGATGATGTACAACTAGGTATGTTGGCACCTAATGGTGAGGTGGAAGATTACCCTTTTGAATTGATCAATCAGATTGTTATTAAAGGCTTTATTTTTGAAGATAATGCAGCAGGAAGTGCCACAGCACATGATGGTGTGAAATCAGGGCTAGAAGCAGGATTAGGCCGGTTTATTGTACAAGCCCTTTATCAAGGTGTTGTGATAGTGGGTTATAACCCAGGTGATATTTTATCAACCGTACGAAGTCGTGGTGATGGTAGCTATGAAATATTACTGCCAGTAGAAGTCGCCACTCAGCCTGTAATCATTAAGGTTGTTGGTCAAGCTAGCTGGATAGATATCAGTGAAAGTGATCTCTCCTCAATACCACAAGCGAGCAGTAGTAGCGTTACCGATAACCAAGTTACAGTAATAGCGAATGCTGGAGATAACGTTGAATATCTTAATTTTGGTAAAGTGAAACCGCCAACACTAGAGGCCGATAATTTTACTGAAGTTGAGCCTAATAATTCGGTATTACTGCGCCATCAACTACATACCTTTACCTCAGGTAGTATTAACCTCATTATCGATGATGTCGTTATCACTCCTATAAATAACAATTGGTCGATAACCTTATACCGTGACCAAAATTGTAATGGTGCTATTGATACAATAGATAATGTTATTACAGCGCCTATAACTGTTATTGGTAATACAGATCTATGTTTATTAAGCAAAATATACATTCCAAGTGATGCCGTATTAAATGCTTCAGTAAGGTATGCTGTAAAAGCCACCATGGTATTTGAAGATGTGTCTGGATCTGGGCATGGTATTTCACGAATTGTCACTGATACCGATACAGTCAAAGTGACTTTTGTTGGTGCGGGTGAATTAAAGTTGACAAAAACAGTGAATAATCTCACTCAAGGTAGTGGTGTTACAACTCAAAATACCGCTAAACCGTATGATGTCTTACGCTATGACATCCACTTTGAAAATGTTGGAACAGGATCAATTTCTGATGTCACTATTTATGATGATACGCCAGCATATACAGTATTAGATCAACCGCTTGATTGTAATAATTATACTTATCCTGCTGGGCTTAACTGCAATATTATAACGCTTCATGGTAATAATATTAGTGGTTATAAAGGCCAAATAAAGGTTGAGTTCATGGGTGAATTACAGCCATCTGAAGACGGTTCTATTTATTATCAAGTAACTATTGAATAGAACGATGTCTATTGGGATGAGGGTATCGTTTGTAAAGCAGTTGCTTATTTTATTTAAGTTTCAGCATATAATCTTGAAATATGTCATGCAAAATAGAATTATAAATTGCAATATGAAATTATATTTTCAAATATCTAATCAACTAATCGTTATCTTTTTTAAATTTCTATAATAGATATATCCAGTAACTTATATAACATAAGGAAATAGTTTATCTTCTAATGAAGATAACAGGGTTTTTCTCACCATTGTGACATTTAAATAATAAATTAAGCTATTTTTAAATTGTCGTATTTAAACTGGAAAACAATTCAATTATTAACTTTAAGAATATGTATTTTTTTTGAAGTTGTTCTTATTTGTAATTTATTAAAATGTTTACAATCTTTTTTATAGATTTGCAAAAAAGAAAGGAAATTGTTTTTATTTTGCATTGTGCAACTGCTGTTTTTTTTAACCTAATGATTCTTTATGTTTTAAATAAATTATATGGTTGGCATACTTCTGGCATTACTTATATTTCACGGATCATAATGGATGAGGTGTAATATGAAAAACTTATTATTAATGGTAGTAACCTGTTTGATAATGTCTTTTTCTGTTTATGCGGAAGATAAAGATTTACTTACAAGTAAAATGGATGCTTATGTGGTTGAAATTAATAAGAAAGGTAAAGAGGAGTTAGTAAAAGCTGAGAAGGTTTATCCGAAAGACAAAATTGAATATAAATTAACGTATACAAATAATTCTGAAAAGCCTTTAAATGGCCTAGTTATTACAGGACCAATTCCTGAAAACACTTTTTATGTTGCCGATACAAGTAATACAAAAATTAAATCAAATTTTGTCGTTAGTATTGATGGAGGAAAAACATTCGAATCAGAGCCAGTGAAACGCGAAATTATGAAAGATGGAAAAAAAGTAGAAATTATTATTCCACCTGAAAAATATACCGCTGTTCGTTGGATGCCACTTGTCCCAATTAATGCTAAGGAAAAACAAGTTTTTGCTTATCGTATAGAAGTTAAATAACGATTAGTAAATGATTCACCCCGAGCTTTTGCAAGGGTTTGTAACACACTTTAGTAATTCATTAATGACCTTAAAAGGTAACCACTTTATGAAGACGCATTTAAAGCCTATTAGTATGTGGGTTGCAGCGGGACTCATAACGGTAGGTGCAGGTTCAATATCTAGCCAAGCCCTTGCAGCTACTGCCGCCGGAACTGATATAAAAAACTTAGCAACAGTAACCTATGAAGATACTTCAGGTAACAGTTATACCGCAACATCAAATGAAGCCATAGTTACCGTTAAACAAATATACAGTGCAACAATTGAAAAAGATCTCGATGTACCTGGTGCACCAGGTCAAACCGTTTATCTTCCTCACGTATTAACCAATACAGGTAATGGTATCGATACTTATACCTTAACCTTTGGTCAAAATTTACCAACAGGTGATACTCGAGGACCAGATACACAAGATGCAACATCGATCAAATTATATCCCGATACAGATGGTAATGGTGAGCCTGATCCTGGTAAGCCTCCGATTTCTTCTGGAGATACTGTCACCATCAATGGTGGCTCGTTCATGAAGTTCATTATAGCCGCGAGTATTGATCCAACAACAGCGATTGGTGAAACAATTGGTGTCCAGATAGAAGCTGAAGCTCATGAAGGCACTGGTGGTGCTGTTGATGGTTCAGTATCTGATCCTATTGGTAATAACGATAGTGCTAATGATACCAATGGTGACTTAATTACAGTAACAAATGATGCTGTACTTAATATGACCAAATCGGCCGATCATCTTGAAAATCTTGGAACAGAGCAGTCTCTTGGTGTTGATGTCGATGGTGATCCTAGCAATGACTTACCTGTGAGCTTAATTCGTTATACAGTAACAGTTAAAAACAACGGTAATACTGCCGCTAAAGATGTTGTGATATTTGATGGTATTCCTGATGGAACCACATTAGTTACAGCTAGTTCTGGTGCGCTATATGACCCAACCAGTACTTTACAAACATCAAGTAATGATACCTTAATTACTAGTGTTGCTAACTTAGTTAATGAAGGTAGCCACGGTGTTGATTTAGACCAAGATGGCGCAACAGACTCTAATGAGGCTGATATCGGCCCAGGTATTGATCTAAATGGTAATGGAAACACATCTGATTCAAGTCTGCCTGGTGTCTACGCAATTGATAAGTTCATGGATGTTGGTAACAACATGACGATGACTTTCTATGTTGCATATTCTCCAGATGTGATTTCGGGTGATACTGATATTGGTAACGTTGCTTATAGTTGTGCTGATTTAAATGGTGATGGTGATTTCGTTGATGATGGAGAATGTGGAAACCCTGATCCTACGAAAGCAGGTCCGGATACAACGAATCCTACAACGACACCAACAACTTCAACTACTGGTGTAGGTATCACTGATACAGGTCCTGAAACTGGTACATCAGGTGGTGGTGATACTGATGGTTCTGGTGATGGTATTCAAACTGTAGGTGGTGCATCGTCTGGTAGTGATGTGTTCTTCTATAACAAAATTATCAATAACGGTAATAAAGTTGATAGCTTTGATTTAGCAACAGTAAACACAAGTTTCCCACCATTAACCGGTTTCCAATACTGGAATGCTGATGGTACAGGTCAACTTGTGGATACGAATGGGCATAATGGCGCTGATACAGGCCCAGTTCAACCTGCAACGTGTGACAATTCTACGCCAGCAACGGTAGATGGCATTACTGTAAATTGTAACGAAGTATTGATTCGCGTAGTTGCTAAGTTACCAGCAGATGCGGCTGATTATACAGCACCATTTGATGCGACAACTACAGCAACGTCATTTAATGATAAGTCTAAGTCAGGTAGCAAAATTGAGCGTTTAGCAACGATCACCGGACCTACTGTTGATATTGCTAACAGCCCAATTACGGATGTAACGCCTGGTACTAACCTTGATCCGTTTGATGTTAGTGATGGATTTACAAGTGCTGATGTTGCAACAACATTTAACGAACCTTTAGGCACTACTGTAATGGTTCCGTTATATATTGCAAATGAAGGTGGTAGCTCAGATTCATTCATACTACGCGCAGAAGGTAGTTATGATGGTGCGGGTTGGTTACCTACATTACCGCAAGGTTGGACTGTAATCTTTAAGCATAACGGTATTGATATCGACCACAGTGGAGCTGTTGATATTCCAGCGACTGGCGCAGCTATTACATCAACACCATTAATTCCTGGTGGCGGTGTATTATGGGTGACAGCTGAAATTACTATTCCATTAGATCCTACATTAGCGTTGGCTGATAGCCAGCAGCCTAGTGCGATTGATGCTAATGGTGATAGTGATTTAGATTACATCATTTCGATGGTTGTAGAGTCGGCAGGTTCAGGTGCAACTGACCGTAAGGTTGAGGCATTTGATATTGATAATGCAGCAAGTATTGATATCTCTCCTGCATCTTTAAGTGAGCAAGTTGAGCCAGGCGGTAACGTCGGTTATGAGCACACTTTAAGTAATAATGGTAATACTACTGAAACTGTTGATCTTTCTTCAAGTAATAACACACCTGGCTTTAACAACACTGTCATGATTGATATTGATGGTGATGGTACGCCAGATAAAGAGATTGGTAACCTTTGTGATGCCCCTGTTGTATCGCCTATTTCTGTACTACAAGCAGGTACTGGTGTTGCGACTGATATTGAAGTGACGTGTGACGCAACGGATGGTAGTGATACTGTTCCTAGCCTTACAATTGAACCAGGTGAAACTGTTGAGCTATTTGTGACTGTATTTGCTCCAGGTACAGCAACTTCTGGTACAACAAACATCACGACTATTAATGCTGTATCAACAACAGATCCATCAGTGAATGCGACTGGCTTAGATAACTCTGAAGTCGTTAAAGGTCAAGTACGTCTGTACAAGTTTACTGATATAGATGTTGGTTGTGATGGCAATGGTGAGTCTGATATGCCGAAGAACTTCCAGAAACAACATACAACTCGCGTAGCTCCTGGAGATTGTGTGGTGTGGAAACTCGTTGCAATTAACGAAGGTAGTTCTACAGCACTAAACACTGTTATTACAGATAAGCGTACTGAATATACGCAATTCTCAAATGGCGGTAGCGGTGACTTAGTTCAATGTCGTAACTCAGTAGATACTGGCGCTGTGAAATTTGCGACAGATGCTGACTATGCACTGAAGACTGAAGATCTTGGTCCACTTTGTAATCCTGACAGTACTACAGGTGCTGATGTTACTCCGCTTATTTCTGGTGACACAGTAACTTTCACTGTTAATGATTTAGAACCAGGTGACCGTGTTGTTAGCCACTTTGTTGTAGAAGTAGATTAATAGCTCCTAATCATGCCTCCCTATTAATTTAGGGGGGCTTATTGAGCTTATTTAATAAATGATCTCAATAAGCCTTTATATCCATTTCTTTGAATTTTCTAGCCTGTGGAGAGCGCTTATGGCCCTCTTAAATTACATAAATAAAATGAAGTATTTGGTCGTTTTCATTTTAATTAGTTTAAGTTCAGCGACATTAGCAATAACTGATGCTGGCACCAAAATAATGAATCAAGCCATTATGACCTACTTTGATTCTGAAAGTGGTGAGACCATAAAAATACTCTCTAATATTTCATATATCAGAGTGGCAAATGTTCATGATTTTGAACTCTCACCTGATACTAGCGGTGGTAAAGCCGAAAAATATACTGCTGCAGGTGCCGTGGTCAATGTGCCTAATATAATTACTAATACAGGTAATACTACTGATTCGTATATTATTAATGTTAATAACTTAACCGGCGATAATGGTGATATTACTTCACCAAGCTCAGATGATATTAATGTATATGTTGATGCTAATGGTAATGGTATTTATGATGCAGGTGAAATTGAATTACAAAAAGATAATAATGGTAACTATATAACACCTAAATTAAAGCCTGGTGAAAAGATTAATCTTGTATACGTCGTATCTATTCCATCTAATGATCTTAATAATACGACTTATGATATTGAAACAGTTGTTACATCTGTCCTTGACCCTGATGTTGTTCAAACAAGTGAAGTGAGCATTATTGTTACTACAGGTCCTGTGGTTAACTTAACGGCGAGTTCTTCTGCTATTTGTGAGCAAAAATTAGGACCCTTTGATAATATTGAATATCGTATTGACTATACCAGTATTGGGTTAGTCCAACCACAAGCCGCTGAGCAACCTTATAGTTTTACAATTAATACGGGCTCAACGGAATCACCTGATTATAAAAAAGTAAGTTATACCGGTGTATTAATTACATCAGAGTTACCTGGAAATATTACGCTACAACAAGATAAAATTATTAATGGTGAACCTGCTCGAGATTATGCGCCAATCACTATTGCTTCACCTGAAACAAAGTTTGATGGCGGTATTGTATTAGTTGGTATTAATAATAGCTTTAAGAGCAATGCGACAAATCATGATATTGACTGGTTTGATTATGCAACATGGGATGGTTCTGGAAATGTAGCGAAAATGGGCTTTTTAGTAAAGCCAACTTATTTACGTCCAAATACATCTGGCTATTTTAAATATTATGCGGAAGTGAATGATATTGCAGGTGCTCCAGCATTTGAAATATACTCTCAAGCGCAAGTTAATTTGTCGGCCACAGATGTTAATATTTCTTACAGTGATGAAATTTGTAATACGCTATCTGGTATCAACGATAGGATTAAAACGGATGCAAATGATTTACTGAACTTTCAAGAATTACACGCAGATGTGGTAAGTAATGATTTAGATATTACACATCATGACACATCACATTTTGTTGATACTGATTTTTACTATCATACCGAAACTGATAACTTTACCTCTAAAAGTGACAGTATATATATTGATGTTTTTCTCCCTCAAGCCAATCAACATCCAGGTGTGATTGATATTATCGGACCAAGCTCATCTGAGTATCCGGTTTTATTAAGTTCAAACGCTCAAGATAAGTTTCATTTAGTTTTTGCTGAAACAGGCACAAATACAGGTCATTTCAGAAGTATTATACCTGTACATCCTATTTCACCAGAAGAGGCAGCATCAAGTAATGATTTAGATCACTGTTTAGAAGACCTTGTAACAACATGGGAAACGAATCATGTCGATAACACCTCGTTATTATCTTTAATTGATGGTGTTATTAATTTAAGTGCTCATGGACTTAATGGCGAAGATACCCATCCAGAGTGTGAAATTGAAGTCACGTCTGGTGGTGAGATCTACGCTGATGTATATGACAGTATAAATGGTCGTTTATTATTGAGTGATATTGCATATATTAGTCCTCAATTTACTGTCTTTGATGCGACCAATTTTAAAGGCGTCGCTGACGCAACCGTTAACTTTTATAAAGCAGTAGAAGGTGTCGCACCGGACGCTAAAACGCGACTACCTAATGTTGATGGCTTAACACCTGAAGCTCAAGTGATCTCTGATGCTGACGGACGTGTTTTCTATCCTAAATTAGAGATCAATGATCTTGATAAATATTATATTACGGTGACCCCGCCAACAACACACCAATGGCCGTCGGCATATACTGATTTAGATGCATTTAATTTATTTAATGTATCTCCTGAGTCTTATGGTCCATTTGGTAATAAAGATGTTGTCGATTCAGGTACATTTGAACTAACACCACAAAAAACGATTAACCTATTTGATATTCCTCTTGATCCTAATAATTTAGACCGCCGTTTGTCAGTACAAAAAACAGCAGATAAAGAAACGGCAGAGATCGGTAGCTATATTAAATACACCGTTATCGTTAAAAATAATTTGCCAGACTCAGAAATCTTTAATGCGCAAGTGTTTGATAGCATGCCTTATGGATTTAAATATATGTCAGGCAGTACCCGTCTTAATGATCAACCTTTTGCAGATCCGATGCGGATTGACAAATATACCTACCGTTTTGATATAGGTACGTTATCTGGTTCAACGCAAGCACCGCAAAATGGTACTTATACATTGACTTATGTATTGCAGTTAACCGCTGGTGCGCTGGATTCTGATGGTATTAACTCTGTTTATGCCCAAGCTCGTACATTTGGTGGTAATAGTGACAATCAACTGGTCTCTAATACCGATAAATATCAAGTGCGGATAACACAAACTGGTGTGATGTCTGAGCGTGGTATTTTATTTGGTAAAGTTTATGTGGATGCACAATGTAATCAATTACGTAAGAATCAACATTGGCCTATCGGTGGCGTAAAAATTTACCTTGAAACAGGTGATTACGTTATCACTGATGAAAATGGTCAATATTCAATGTTTGGTGTAAAACCGGGTAACCATGTATTGCGGGTTGATAAGCAAACACTACCTGTGGGTATTGAACTACAACCAATTGATACGCGTAATGCCGGCGATGGTAACTCACGCTTTGTTGATATGCTACGTGGCGAAATGCATCGAGCAGACTTTAGTGCTCCATGCCCAACGCAAAATCAAGCAGAAGTATATCAAGAGCTTCAAGATCGTAATAATAATGTCAATGGTGAATGGTTACTTGAAACTGCGGATAACTTTAAAGGCTTACAATATGATACTCAGCCAAAAGTCATGAAGCAGAGTGAGCTAGAGTCGGGTATTGTTAGTGGTCCATCTGTTACTGGTAATATGAGTAACGATGTAACTGCTACTAATTCGGTATTAACTGTTTTTAAAGGTTACGCATTAGAGTCACGCAAAGGTAGAAAGCAAGATCTAGAATCTGTTATTAACCTTTTCCCTGAAAATATTAAAAGTGAAGCTTATTTATATCCTCTTATTAATGATACTTATTCAATTAGATTTGGTTTTAGTGATCAGCAATCTAAATTAAATAATTTAAAACAAGATTTAGCGAGCAGTAATATAGATACAACTATTGTTGAAACGTCTTATAACAATATTCCACAACAGGCTAAATTTAATATCGATAATAATATTGGTGATGATATCCCGTTACCAGAAAAAGAAGCTAAAAATATCACTCGAGCAGAAGCTGAAAAAGGTACATGGTATTGGCCAAAGAATGATTATAGTTATGACGGCCGTTTCATTGTTGTTGTTCGTGGTGATGTAGAGCCAGCATTATATGTTAATGGCGATAAAGTGAGTAATACACAACTTGGTGAGCGGATTGTAAATAAGAGAGAGAACGCACAAATAATGGGTTGGTATGGTGTTGGTTTACCTCTTGCCGAGAATCTCATTGAAGTGAAAGCGGCAGACCCATTTGGTAATGAACGTGTAATATTAAGTAAAAATTTCTCACAGCCACAATCGGCTAAGCATATAAATCTAATGGCTGATGGTGATGTATTACGCGCTGATGGTGGCCGTTCTGTTATGCCAATTATCATTCGTCTTTATGATGAAAATGACAAGCTTTCACGTGGTACTTACTTTGTTACTTTAGATACAAATAAGGGTGATATTTGGTTAGACCCTGATATTCAAGAGCAAGAGTCAGGTCATCAGGTTCGTGTTATTAATGGTGAAAAGACGGTCTATTTACGTAGTACAGAAACAACGGGAGAAATTACTGTTAGAGCCAGTGTTGAAGATTTCTCTGATGAAATGAAACTCTACCAAGTAGCTGCCGAACGTCCATTATTTGTAACGGGTATCTTAAATTATACCGGACGTTATGGCTCAGTAAGCGGAGAAGAACCTTCGCAGCAAGCAGATAATTACAGAGATGGTCATTACACTGATGATGAACGTGCGGCTATATTCATTAAAGGTAATATTAAAGGTGGAATGCATCTTACTTTAAGCTATGACAGTGAGAAGTCTGACGAAGAGTTTTTACGTGAAATCTCGCCTGATAGCTATTATCCATTACCTGGCGATGCAAGTATTAAAGGTTATGATGCAAGAAGTACCAGTAAGATTTATGCCAAATTAGAAAAAGACCGTCATTATATTATGTGGGGTGATTACAGCACTGCAGATGGCTCAGATAATGCTGATATTGGTCGTACTAGCCAGATACTTAATGGCGCAAGTGGTATGTATAACGATGGTAGATTAACGGCGCAATTATACGGTGCTCGTCCTGAAGATTTGCATAAAGTCACAGAGTTTGACGGTAATGGTACCGCGATGTTTTATAATATTGGTGATGACCGTATTGTTAGACACACTGATATTGTAACGTTATTAACTTATGATCGTAATAGCCCTGGCTTAATCATTAATCAACAACCATTGACCCGTTATGTAGATTATACGATTGATTATTTTACTGGTGATATGCGCTTTAACCGTGTTATTCCATCTTATGATCCTGAGTTGAATCCAATTAAAGTTCGGGTTGCTTATGATGTTGATGGTAATGGTGATAAATACACGATAGCGGGTACACGATTATCTTATCTATTTACGCCTTATTTAGCTGCTGGTGCAAGTTATGAGCATAACAGTCACGATGTTGAAGGTTATAACATTGGTAGCTTATGGGTAAATTATGATTTTGATAGTAAAACGAAGTTAGTGGCTTCGGTTGCGACAATGAATCATGAAGGTAATGCCAGTGCAACAACGGTGACTGACAACGCTAACAATACTGGTAAGAAAATTAAGAAAGGCTCTGCTGTTAAGTTTTTACTCAAACGCGATTGGACAGCGCGCGCTGCAACTGAACTTGAATATGTTTATGCGCAAGAAGGCTTTACTAATACTACTGGTGGTGTAACACCTGCACGTCAAGAAGTGCGTTTACGTCATCGCCATAAACTTACCGGCATTGCTAATTTAAATATTGAGGCTAATCACTCTGAATCTTTAGTTTATGATGAAATGCAGCAATCAATTAGTGCCACAATAGATACTAAAATCTTAGGCAGTCAGTGGATGACACGTATTGGTTCTCGTTATATCCATAATAAAGTTGATAATAATTCAGAAGAATACACAACCGCAATTATCGGCCTTGGTCGTAACTTCAGCTTATTTAGTCGACCAGCACGTTTTGATACTGAATATGAGCAAAGTTTTGGTCATAACAGTAAGCGTCGTTTCAATATTAAAGCCGATTGGAATATTCATAAGCAAGCCAGTATTTACACTCAATATGAATACATTGATTCACTTTCTGGAATCAGTAATTTAGGTAGCGGTTCAACGAATATGTTTACCGCAGGTATTGATGTTGATTGGCTAAATGGTGGCAGTACTTATAGTGAGTTCCGCCAACGGGGAGCTTCTGATGGTCGAAGTCTTGAGCTAGCAAATGGGTACCGCGGTCGTTTTGAAGTGATACCAGGCATTAGTATTGACCCTTCTGTCGAATATGTAGAAGTTCTAAAAGGGGACTCCGCCTCAGGTGTAGCTGTCTCTCTTGGATTAGCTGATATTCGTAACCCTAATTATAAAACTACTGGTCGCGTTGAATACCGTCATGGTGATAACGAAGATTACTACGGTTTATTAGGGGCATGGGTAACGCGTTTAAGCCAAGATTGGAGTGGTTTAGTCCGTGATGAATATCGTTATATGGATAAAGATCAAGGCGCAAACACATGGAGCAACCATATGAGTTTAGGTGTTGCTTATCGTCCTCGTTTAAATAACCGTTATCACATGTTAGCAGCATATGAGTGGAAAACGGAGCACAGCGAAATCTCTCGTGATGCGCATATTCTGTCAACACATCAAAACTATCAACTTTCACCAAAGTGGACAGTATCAGGACGTGTAGGAATGAAGTGGGAAGACTTCACTGAATATCAACAAGACTATGACACTGTTTCAACCATCATCGATGGCCGTGTGATTTATTACATTAATCGTCGCTGGGATGTTGATTTACATGCTGGAGTCTTAGGCACTGATTGGTTTAACAGCCGTCGTTACTCAGCAGGTGCTGGTGTCAATTATCTAATAATGAAAAATTTACGTGCAGGTATTGGCTATAACGTTATTGGATTCGATGATGATGATTTAGATCCTCAAGGTTATAACTTACAAGGTTTTTACTTCGACCTAATGTTCAAACTTGATGAAGACATGTTTGATTGGTTGAGCGATTAGAGGCAGGAAATAGATGATGAAATGTGCAATGACACTCTTATTTCTTAATAGCTTATTGCTAAGTGGTTGCGTAAGTGATCGGGCTATTTATACAGAGTATGGAAAGCTAGATTGTGGTGCTGATACACCACCAGTGGAAATATTGGTTGATGCAACAGAGCCTTGGCCAACCGTGATTAATTTTGAATTTGATAAATCACACGCAACGAGTGACCAGCAGCAAAAGTTAATGTCAGCAATCTCAATATTGCAAAAAAATCCAAGCTTAAATCTTGCTGTTATTGGATCTGCTGATTCTGCGGGGCAAAATGCTTACAACAATACTTTAGCCAGTAAACGAGCTACAAACGTTACTGATTATTTCAAGCAGCAGGGAATTGCAGCATCACGTATTGTGACATTAAGTAGTGGTGCGCGAGAGCAATTTGTTGTTAGTGATAATAAGCAAAGAAATCTAGTCAATCGTCGCGTACAACTGATTTTATTAGACTCAGATTTTAATCCTGTTGGTTTGCAGTATAAAACTGCTATTGATCATTTAAGTGCGCAATAGTGCAAGGGAGCTTCATATGAACGTCTTCTACAGGTTAGTTATTAAACTAAGTTTACTGATCATAGCCAGTGCAAGTTTTTTTACGTTTGCTTTGACTGAATCAGGAACGGTAATTAAAAACCAAGCCGGGGCAACGTATCGTGATAGTGCTGATATTTTACGAAGCACAACCTCGAATTTAGTTGAAACATTAGTCCAACCTGTAGCGGCGTTGACGTTAATTAATGATCAATCGAAATTAGGTGCGCCAGGGCGTACGGTAACCTTTAATCATGTATTAACAAATACGGGTAATAGTACTGATAGCTTTAAACTTGATTATGTTCTGCCGTCAAATGTTATTACTGGCGCAGAGGTATACCCAGATGCTAACAATGATGGTGTTGCTGACGCTGGCTCTACAGCGATAGCATCTGGCGATATTATTGGGCCACTGGCGGCAGGTGAGAGTTTTGATTTTGTTATCGTAGCTGACATCGATGCAGCAGCTGCAATAAATGCATCAAACAGCATAACAGTAACCGCAACTAGTCAGGCAGTGACAGTTGATGGAATTGCGGTTGCAAACAATGCTGTTGGCACAGAAACCAATACCGATACACTGACAGTGACAAATTTACCGATTATTGAAATGACCAAGTCAATAAGTGCCAGTGAAGGTGCGTCGCCAAGTGGTCCTTACACGGTAACGTTCACTTATACTAATGTGGGTTTAACCAATATGGATCCACTTCAAACCAACGGTGTGATTCTTACAGATGAACTGCCTGAGGGGATGCGTTTTAATGGTAAAGTAGCATGGAGTGTTTCAGGTACCATCATTACCGCATCAGGTGTTACTACGGGAGGATCTGAAGTGTCAGGCGATCACGATCTTTCTTTTACAACCTGTATTGCACCAGATTCTTCATGTGCTAATAATGATGAAATTGTATTCACAATGGACGGATTAGCCAGTGATGAGTCGGCAACGGTAAGTTTTGAAGTTAACATTGATGCTGGTTTGGCAACTGAAACGTTATATAACTCCGGTGTGTTTGGGTTTGATGAAAATAATAGCGGCACCGTCGAAACGAGTGAGCAAAATAAAAATAATACTAACCGTGTTCCATTTTTAATTACAGCAAACTACGCAGTTATCGCTAATAATGGTGGTTGTGATGTTGGTAGTAATGATATCAACTGTGACGGTAGTGATGATACTAATCATGAAATAGTTGAAGTCGCAACAGCTACGCAAGGTGAGCGAGTAAGTTTTACTAACTATATTTGGAATAGAGGTAATGCCGAAGATATTTTCAATATTACCTTAGATAACTCAACGTTTCCTTCTGGTACTAGTTTCTTCTTCTATAAAAGTGATGGCGTGACTCCTCTGTTAGATACAGATAATGACGGTAAGCCAGATACTGGTATTATTCCAGCATTAGGTCAAAGCTGTCAGTCATATCATGTTACTGATAGTAACGGTACATGTGGTTATAAAGTGGTACTTGTTGCGACATTACCAGCATCAAGTACGGGCGGTCCATATCAAGTGGAAAAAACAGCGACATCATCAAACAACACTGCTGAATCGAATATGGTGATTGATAAGTTAGATGCAATCATTGCTAGCACAGTAGACTTAACCAATAATTTTCGTGCTGAAACGGCAATAACCCAAGAAGATAGCTGTGATGCTGCCGATGATAATTGTGGTTTTGGTGTAGGAGCTGAGTCATCAGCAGTTACGACAAATCTTGCAGCACCTGGTGCAACCACACGATTTACATTATATGTAACTAACACATCCGGTACTGCAGATAGTTACTTGTTGCAATACAGTGACAGTGATTTTGCTGAGGATACGCTACCTGCAGGATGGAGTGTTACGTTTAAAGACAGTACTGAAAATACTATAACCAATATTCCAGTCTTAGGGCCTGATGATGCTGTAATGATTTATGCCGATGTAACGATACCTGAAACCGCTCCTAGCGCATTGCAATCTCTTTACTTTAGAGTGGTATCTGCTGCAACAGGGGCTGTAGATACTAAACACGATGCTATTAATGTTGATAACAGTAGTATGTGTATCGTGTTTGAAGCCGACTCTGAAGGTGTAACTCATTCTGGGGGAGTCATTATCTATAAGCATAATGTTTTAAATAATAGTAATGATGCATATTCAAATATTGCCCTTGTAGTTTCAAATTCAAACCCTGATTTCACTGCTGTTGTGTATGAAGATAATGGTGATGACGTCTTTAGTGCTGCTGATACTGCGATAACTGAAATTGCAACGCTAGCAGGGAATGAAACCAAAGTGCTGTTTGTGAAGGTATTTACGCCTGGTAATATTACTCAAGGAAGTAAAAATATCACTACAGTAGCAGCAACTGTGAGTTGTGGTACGGCACAAGTTATAGACATAACGACTATTGCTAATACCAACATGAAAATAACCAAAGAACAAACACCAGATTTAGATTGCAATGGCGAGTCAGATACAATGGTGTATGTTACCTCAACATTTTCTGTTTCACCGGGGAAATGCATAATCTACCGCCTAACAGCAGAAAATATTGGAATTGAAGATGCAAAAAATGTGAAATTAAACGATGCAACACCTGCTTATACGACGTTTAATGTCTTTACTAATAGAGTTCCTGTTATATCAAAAGGAACAATTAGTGCAAATGCATCTATTAATGGCTCGACAGGATCAATTGTTGGTACGATTAATAATGTTTCACCAGGAGAAAGTGAAACAATGGAGTTTGGTATTAAAATAGATAACTAATTATCGTTGACTTGTAACGACAACACTTGCTTAGTTTTCTGCTAAGCAAGTTTTTTTTATTAAAATTACCGGTGAGCTTATATAGATATGACAAAAAATTAAAAACCACTTTATGATAAAGTGGTTTTTAATTTGAGATTATTATTTATTGGTTGTTATTTTTTTAGGATATCTTGAGCTCTATCATTACCATTCTTTGCTGATTCGATTAACCAATATTCTGCTTTTTCAATTGAACTATCTACGCCATCACCATTAATATAAATACTAGCAAGATTATACATAGCACGGTTATTCCCATGTGATGCTGATTTTTTGTACCAGTAAATAGCTTGTGTGAAATCTTGTTTTATTAGATCTCCTTGATCATATATTTTAGCTAGCTCAAAACTTGCTTCTGGATAGCCATTTTTATCTGCTGACTTAAGTTGAGTTATTGCTATATCAACATCATTGTTAATAAGATCTAAATTTTCAATCCCTAACATCGCTAATTCATATAATGCTTTAGGGTTATCTTGTTTTGCTGCTGCTTGAAGGTGACTATAACTTTTTTTGGTGTTAATGGGAGTTTTATAAAGACCTTTACGGTATATATCACCTAAGATTAAATGTGAAAACTGATGACCTTTTTCTGCTGAACGTTGCAATAAATCAATTGCTGTTGTGGTTTTTATATTTAACTCAAGATAAGAAATAGCTAATAGATATGATGAATATTCATTACTTTGTTGGCTATTTTTTTCAAGGGTTTTTATAACATCCTCATGTTTTTTTTGAATAAAATATAAGTATCCCAAAGAGTAAGAAGAAGGTACATGGCCTTTGTTATGGTTCATTAGTAAGTATGATTCAGCCTCATCATGCATAACATCACCACCGCGACCATCAATTAACATTAGGGCATAGTAGTAACGCGCAAGAGGATGCTCCATTGCTGCGGCTTGTTGATACAACTTACGTGCTTTTGCTTCTGAAAGAGGGACGAGTTTTCCTTCTTCATATAATGCTGCTAAATAAAACAACGCATCTGAATTATTTGAAAGTGTAGAAATTTGATCTACCTGCTGTTGGCGATCTTCATTTGATGTCGATTCATTTTCAATGATTAAAATAGATTTTGACAATGGTGAAAGGGTTGGTGGTTTATTATTATCGTAAGATAAAGATGATGTTTTTATTTTATTGTTAGGTTCTGTTTCAACGGGTAGCTCATTTTTTTCTGTTGAGCAACTTGTTAATATTATTAAACTCGATAGTATAAGCCTCTTCATTATTGATTTCTCCTATCCCTGTACTATTGTTAATTTTAGAACATAACTTAAAGGGATGTATTATGCGTTTACTATTTATTTCATTATTTTGTTTATTAATCACATCGTGTGCTTCAAGTAATTTAACATCTTCATGGGTAGATAGGAGTTATACTCAAATGCCCATAAAAAGCACCTTAGTGGTAGCAATGTCAGATAACTTACGTGTACGACGTATATTTGAAGATGATATGGTAAATGACTTTAGAAAAAACGGTGTTAATGCAATTGCAAGTTCACAGTTATTTCCAAATAAATTACCATCTAAAAATGATATCGCAGGATATATAAAAGCCAATAATACCCAAACAGTGTTTGTTGCTCAGTTAGTCAATATTGAAGATAAAAATATTCGTTATCCTGGCAATAATTATGGCTATGGCGGCAGTGTTTCATTCCATAACTATTATAATAATTCTTACAGCTATATTTATGATGATAGCTACACCGTATCGTATGAGTTTGTAAATGTAGAATTTACTTTGTTTGATACCAAAAGCCATAAGCCGATTTGGTCAACATCATCAGAATCTGTTGATCCAACTAATATGAATGACATTATTGCTGAGCTAACTGATATTCTGATTGAAAATCTACAAGATAATGGGGTAGTACGATAACACCACTACCATAAACGCATGCTGATTATTTCAGCCCTATTGTATGACAGTCATACAGTAGGGCTTTTTTAGTTGTGAATATCTCACTATTGTATATTTGAATGATTAAATATTGTGCAGTTGATGCAATACCTTTTAGGTATATAGTTATTTGTTATACAAATTGATGTAAATCAAATAATAATAATGACAGTTAAACTATCATGCCATGAATTTCGGAATGAGATGAGGTCTGGTGGCCTTCTCGGTCTTCAAAACCGATGTGAGCTGTATAAGCTCTGGTAGGTTCAATTCCTGCCTCTTCCGCCATTTTTCGCGCGTTTAAATGGTTCCCTGACACTCATTCTATCTCTTCTTGAGTTTATAGTATGAGTGCTGTTGTCTGCAATTCAGCCAAGGAACTTACCGTGAATACCACTACATCCTCAGATAGTCTTTCCTCATCACCAATATCCACTATTAATTATCGCTTGCCTCAAATTGAACAATTACTTCAACATCCAGATTTAGCTGATTATGTGCGTTTATTAAGTCGACCTGTCGTCACAAATACTCTGCGTCAGTTATTTGCTTCTATTCGTCAGCATCCTGATTTTAAAACTCAAGGTGTTAATGACCTTGATGTGATGGCATTAGTAGTTGATAGTTGCCGTCAATTGTATCGCCGTCGCCAGCAGCGGGTGATAAATGCTACTGGGATTGCAGTACACACCAATCTTGGTCGTTCGCCAATTGATGAGCAGATTTGGGATAGCGTAAAAGCCGTTAATACTGGTTATAACAACCTTGAACTTAAATTAAGTGATGGCAAACGTGGTGATCGTAATGGTTTATTACCGACCTTGATTCAGAGTTGGATTGGGGCTGAAGATTGTGTGGTGGTGAACAATAATGCGGCATCAGTTTACTTAGTGTTGCATGCTTTAGCGGCGGGTAAAGAAGTTATAGTGTCTCGTGGTGAGCAAGTCCAAATTGGTGGTGGTTTTCGTATCCCTGATATTCTAGCCCTTTCTGGGTGTAAGCTAGTTGAAGTCGGCACCACCAATATCACCACCAGTGATGACTATATTAATGCTATTACCGACAATACCGCGATGGTATTAATGGTGCATCAGTCTAATTTCTCAATGCAGGGGTTTACTGAGTCACCCGATATTCAGGATGTAGCTGAACGCTTACCTGAGCATGTGTCATTAGTGATCGATCAAGGCTCTGGTTTATCGTCTGAGAAATATGCGCAAAGTGAAGTGTCGCTACCACGTTATTTGCAGATGGGCGCTGATTTAGTGTGTTTTTCTGGTGATAAAATTATCGGTGGCCCACAAGCGGGTATCATTGCTGGTTGTCCAAATCTTTGTCAACGATTAGCCAAAAATCCGATGATGCGAACTTTCCGTCCTGGGCGCATTGTTTTATCAATGCTTGAGCAATTATTAGTTCAGAAACTAAACCGTGATCCTGCTGGTTTTGGTGTGGCGCAACAAGCGTTAGATCGTGCCAAGATCAGCCAGACGTTAGCACAACAATGGGCACAACGTTGGAAAACGTATGTACAAGCCGTACCGCTGGTAATGCAAGTCGGTGGTGGTGCTATTCCCAGTGAAAGCTATCCTTGTTATGGCTTAAAACTTACCTTGCCGGGTAAAGCACAATTGCACTTAGATGCGTTACGTGAGTTACCGATCCCAATTATTGGTTATGTTAATAGTAACCAGTTGCTATTAAATGTCGCGACTTTATTAGACCGTGATCATACGGTCTTTATTGCTCAACTTGACGATTATATTCAATCTTACACAAATACTGAGGTTAAATAATGGCGGTAACTCCAACACAATATCAAGCAGTGGTTGGCCTTGCTGGGCATGTTGACCATGGTAAAACAGCATTAATTGAAGCATTAACAGGCATGATTACCGCGCGTCCTCATGAGCAGCAATTAGGCATGACCCAAGATTTAGGTTTTGCTCATTTTCAAGATGATCATGGCAATACTATTGGGGTGGTTGATGTTCCAGGCCATGAACGTTATTTGCGCAATATGGTTGCGGGTGTGTGGCATTTAAATGTGTTGTTATTAGTAGTAGCTGCCGATGAAGGCTGGATGCCAATGACCACTTCCCACCTTGATGTGGCGCATGCAATGGGGATTGAAGATATTGTCGTTTGTATCAATAAGCGCGATAAAGTCAGTGCTGAGCAATTAGCTGAAATAGAAGATCAAGTGTTAGAACAAGTCATGGAACGTAGTGGTTTGTTACCTGAAATTGTGACTGTTTCTGCATTAAAGAAAGATAACATTGAAGCGCTGCGCCAACTTTTAATTGATACCGTACAGGTAAACATTGCACGTCATAAAGTTATCGCGCCAGCAAACAGTGATGATACTGCAGTGCTTGAGCCTGCGACAAATCCTTTGATGTATATTGATCGCGTATTTGTCGTTAACGGAATTGGTACTGTGCTTACTGGTACGTTAGCACAAGGACAATTAGCTATTGGCGATAAAGTACGTTGTCATCCATCAAATCTTATAGGTACGGTGCGATCGATTCAGGCGTATCATCAGCAATTAACATCTGTTTCAGCAACATGTCGTGTCGCAGTAAACATTAAAGGTGTGGGGCGTAAAGATATCGGCAGAGGGCAATTGATCACTGGTATCAATCAGCAGATTACCTTACGCGATCAATGTATTGTACGTTTAACTAAAACGGCAACAACGTTAAAAGTTAAAAAACAACGCCAAGTTGAAGTTGCGATGGGGACGTGGCACGGAACTGCACGTTTGAGCTATATTCCCAATACTGAATTAGCCCGATTAGTGTTTGAAAAGCCAATCCCGTTATTATTTGGTCAACGATTAGCTATGATCCAAAAAGGCGGCAGTGGCTTACAGCATGGCGCAGAGGTAGTGTGGACCGATTATATTTTTGGGTATCAAAAACGCCGTCTATACGATGTGCTAAATAATTTACCACAGCAACTACAGCCACAATCTCAACGACAAATGTTACTTGTTTTACAAGGTTATTTTGAATGTGCAGATGCAGATTTTAAAGCTTGTGAACAGCAAACATACATCACACCATTTTGTTTTGATAGCCAATGGTTAGCGGATATGTCACACCAAATTGAAACATTATTAGGTGCGGGGATTGCAATGGCTTCAGCAGAGCTCTGTAGCCGATTACGAATCAATGATGCAGTGATTGAACTGATCATGCAGCGTTTGAAACAACAAGATAAAGTTCATTTAAGTTATGGTAAATGGTGTATTGGCCAAGGTGATAATGAAGATGATTTACCGCAAGATGCGCTGAATATTCTGCATCAAATTCGTCAGTTCGGAAAAGCAGGGCTTGAGCTAAATAAAGTCAAAGTTGTTGGTGGCAAAAAATGGTTACGACAACTAAGTCATCAGAAATATATTACTGCGCTTGATGAAAATATCTATTTTGATATGGGGATCTATTTAGATTTAGTACGCGCGGTGATCGCTGAACATCAGCCCCATGATCGTATTACCATGACGGATATTAAAGATCGTACGGGGTTAAGTCGTAAGTATTCTATTCCATTAGCCAACCGAATGGAAAAAGACGGCTGGGTTAAGCGTGATAATGATGAACGTATTATTTTAAAACCGTGGCAAATACAGTAATCGTATAAAAAGCAGAGTGGATATATATCCACTCTGGCTTTGGTGTTGTAAATTAATATTTAATGTTTAGACTAAAGTCTGAGTTATAATAATTTTCATTTAATGTCGTAACAACACGAATTTTATTTTGATTCGATAGTTTATAACAACCAATGTTTGCATTCGGTATTAAACTGGCAGCGCCAACATTGATTGAACATTGCAACTGTAAATTTTTAACAGATCTATTTTTAGGTAAGAAAGTTTCAGGAATATTAACCTCATAAATACCTGTAGATTTTTTAACGGCAAATAGCTGGCTTATTTTTATATCAGGACCTTGAGTGATACTAGCTGAACCAATTGAGCCATTAGATTGAACGCGAACACTAAGATCATGTGATCTACGTACATACGTTAGTTCTTCTGGCTGAGGCGGTGGAGTTAACACATCTACAAATTCAATACCAGCGTTATAATCAATCCCTTTAACAAATATCGATACACTACCACCGGAGTAATCTTTAAACCCCATCCAACTGTATTTATTGGTGATGTCAGTACTATCTACAATCTCTGCTACATCGCTAGGCTTTGTATAACGCAACTCCACGTAAAGTTCTGAGAGATATTCATCTGACTCATCATCACCACCATTGTTTTGTAGAGATTCTTGAAGCGCAGTTATTTTTTGTTTTAGAATTGCGTAAGGTGTTTTTTCACACACTAAATTGCCATCAGCATTTAACGTTGAAAAAGATAGCACATTAGCAGGCTTAGTCTCAGAAGCGATAGTGTTCTTTTTTTGTACTGTAAGTTGGTTGTATTTATTGTGTTTTTTTGTTACAACTTCAGTCTTAAATGGTTCAAAATAACTAAGAACATCTGTAGATAAAGAGAAATAACCAGCACCAGAACAATCTGTACTTTTATAATAGGTATTTGTTGTCGAAATATAGGTATGTTCTGGGTAACCAGCATATTTCAAGTTGCCATCAGCATCCATTAGCCCACTCCAGCCATCTCTGAATAAAGAAGCACCATAACCTTCATAAATAGAATTATATTGATCATGAGTATAACCAATGAAGTTGCCATGAGCATCTTGGTAGTAATTACTTGGCGTAGATTCTGCCGCATAATTAAAAGGCGAGATTAATAAACCACAAATAAGCAAAGATAGTTTTTTGGAGTAGCTTTTTTTCATTTAAATTACATTTCCATTATTATTTAAAAGTATAATAATGCCTTTATTTTTAAATCGCTACCTTATTGAAATTGGTTATATTTATCATCTAAAACATATGTAAATGTTAGCTAATACTTCTATTTTTAAGCTATATTAATATGATTATCTTATATTATTAATTAATATAATTTATATTTCTAGCTTGTTTGACCGCTAAAATAAAAATAACAGTGAAATACTTTAGTGTCGAGATATGTCGATGTCGAGTGTCGACATGAACAGTGACGACATTTAATTAAGTACACCGTTGTAATGGAAGTAAATTAGCGTTGTGAAAATATTCTTAACATACTGAAATAATTGAAATTAACCCTCGTTATTCCTTGTTGGTATAGTTATTGCTTAAATAGTTTTTTTTGCGATTAACTAGGTAGACAATGAAAAGCTTTGTAATTGCAGATCCTGAGAAGTGTATTGGTTGTGGCACCTGCATGGCAGCATGTTCGACAGTACATAAACAACAAGGACTGCAAAGCCATCCCCGCCTAACCGTGGTTAAACTTGATGATGCCACTGCGCCTGTGATGTGTCGTCATTGTGAAGATGCACCTTGTGCCACAGTATGTCCAGTGCAAGCGATCACTAAGCAACAAGATCGTGTGATGCTTAATGAAACACTATGCGTCGGTTGTACGTTATGTGCTGTTGCTTGTCCTTTTGGTGCAATCGCTTTTGATGGTAGTCGACCTATTGCGATGGCAAATAGTTACGATACTTATATCCCTTCAACCATTCGTTCAAGTAACCCTTCAACTTCAATCCCTAGCACATTTGGTCAAGATATTCTTGCTTGGGAGCCTGGAGTAAAGAGCATTGCGGTTAAATGTGATTTGTGTGGTTTCCGTGAACAAGGACCAGCCTGTGCTGAAGTGTGTCCAACCCAAGCAATCGTGCTAATTGACGAGGCAAATATTGCTAAAGCACGCGATATTAAACGTGAATGTGCGGCGGATAGTTCAGCATCAGCCAAAGGTGGAGCAGTAACACGATGAGTCCATTAGTTTTAGTTTGTTTTGCTTTAATCAGTTATACCGTGGCTGCGATTTTATCGTATCAAGGGCGTAAGCATGAGCAAGAAAGTTTACGCCTTGCTGGTGTGATCAGTGCCTTTGGTGGCCTGTTTGGCATTATTGCAGGTATTAGCACCATCGTATCAGGTTACGATACTGCCGATGCTACTGCTGCAATGAGCCATTGGTTTAGCATGGATATGTTATCAGCATTGATGGTGGTAGTTATTTCTGTGGTCACCATGGCTGCGTCTGTTTATTCGATTAATTATCTTGAAGAATACTATGGCAAAGGCGGTTGGAAAGTTAATGTGCTTTTCAATATTTTTGCTGCAGCGATGACAGCTCTTGTGGTGTCAGCCAATGTAATGGTCTTTATTATTTTTATGGAGATCATTTCACTGGCTTCTTGGTTGATTGTTATTAGTGATGGTAGCGTTAAAAGTAAAAAAGCCGGCTTGCAATATTTTATTGCTGATCATGCCGCGAGCTTATTGGTTGTGGTCGCATTTATGATCGTAGCTTCCCATGCTGACAGTTATCAATTCAGCGCTATAATGCAAAATCCTGTCACAGGGGCAACAGCATCATTGGTGTTCTTATTGGCTTTAGTGGGTTTTGGTATTAAAGCGGCTGGTATTGGTTTACATGGCTGGTTACCGAAAGCGTATCCAATTGCTCCGTCATATTGTTCAACCTTAATCTCATGTGTGATGGTTAAGATTGGCATCTACGGTATTTTGAAATTTGCGATTTTATTCCTTGGCGCAACCCAATTGTGGTGGGGTTTTTTGGTATTAATCTTTGGCGCGGTATCTTCTGTGCTTGGCGTAATGTATGCATTAGCAGAACACGATATCAAACGTTTATTGGCATATCATACCATTGAAAATATTGGCATTATTTTAATTGGTGTCGGTGTGAGTATGATTGGTATTGCCTCACATCATCCAGTGTTAGCTCTGCTTGGTCTGTTGGGTGGTTTATACCACTTATTAAATCATGCGGTGTTCAAAGGACTGTTATGTCTTGGCTCTGGTTCAATTGTGTTCCGCATGCATACGAAAGAAATGGATGACATGGGTGGCTTGGCAAAAACAATGCCGAAAACAGCAGCTGCGTTTTTAATTGGTACATTGGCAATTTGTGCCTTACCACCATTAAATGGCTTTGTGTCTGAGTGGTTTATTTACCAGTCATTATTTAGCATGGGTAAAGTAGGTTCGGCTGCTAACATGCTATTTGGCCCATTTGGTATGGTAATGCTGGCCTTTACTGGTGCTTTAGCTTGTATGTGTTTTGTGAAGGTGTACGGTATTTGTTTCACCGGCGCACCCAAAACAGAGCGTGCAGCTAATACCCGTGAAGTGGGCCCTGCAATGATTACTGCAACGACATCATTGGCTATATTATGTGTGGTGTTAGGTGTTTGTGCACCGTGGATTGCACCGTATTTCTCCTCAATCGCTTCGTCAATGTTGAACATGGCACCAGTAACGGTTGCTCATGGTTTAACGGTTTACCCTGCAGTTGCTGATCAAGCGATCCTTTCAACGCCTGTAATTGCCATTGCGTTGGCACTGTTAACTTTAGTTCCAGCAGCGTTGCTTTACGCCTTCCGTCAACGTCGCCTTGAGCGTCGACATCAAGGTGATCCTTGGGCATGTGGTTATCAATATGAGAAAAAAATGACGGTATCAGCGGCGAGTATTACCCGTCCGATGCGTCATATGTTTGGCTTTATTTATAACAACCGTCAGCAATCATTTACTGAGCGCTTTGTATTGCCTTATCTAAGTCATGGTGGTGAAACGCCAACACTAGATAGCCGTAAAGTATATCGATTCTGCATTATTGCCGTAGTGGTTGTGGTGTTATTCGTTCCTCTCATTTCAGGAGTTAGTCTCTAATGTCCCCACTTGAAATGCCAACAGCGGGTTGGATCGTATTAGCGATTTTCCAAGCTATATTGATGCTGATGTTAGCGCCGCTTGCAACCGGTTTCTCTCGCGTTATTCGTGCCAAAATTCATTCGCGCCAAGGTCCGGGTGTATTACAAGACTACCGTGATATTGCCAAATTATTACGTCGCCAATCGGTTGCTCCAGCAAACTCTGGTTTTATTTTCTGGATCATGCCATGGGTGTTAGTGGTAACAATGCTATTAATTGGAATGGCACTACCAACGGTTACTCAAGTGTCACCATTTCCTATTTCAGGTGACATTATTACCGATATTTATCTGTTAGCGATTTTTCGATTCTTTTTTTCGTTATCAGGTATTGATTCAAACAGTATGTTTGCAGGTATGGGCAGTAGTCGAGAATTAACACTTGGTATTTTAGTTGAGCCAATATTAATCCTAGCAATTATTGTGGTTGCACTGAGCGTTGGTACGACTGACTTAGGTTATATCAGTCATGCGTTAGCCAATAATTCTTGGCAGCATCCATTAACGATTATTCTTGCTGGTATTGTGTGTGCGTTTGCGCTGTTTATTGAAATGGGCAAATTACCGTTCGATAGTGCAGAAGCAGAACAAGAGCTACAAGAAGGCCCAGTGACAGAATATTCTGGTTCTGCATTGGCGATGGTGAAATTGGGTTTAGGTTTAAAACAGCTTGTTGTTGCGCAGCTATTTCTGGCTATTTTCATCCCTTGGGGTAAAGCAAGTAGTTTGAGTTTTGGCGGTTTATTTTCCGCAACTATTATTCTGTTGATTAAATTGTTTGTGGTGTTCTTAGTTGCTGGCCTGGTTGAAAACACCATGGCACGTGTACGTTTTACTCAGGTTCATCGCGTAATTTTCCCTGCGTTTTTAGTGGCTGTTTTAGCGCTGATATTTTTAATTTTTGGTTGGTAAGTAATAGATATGACAAACAATACATCTCAACAATTTCACTCGCAGCCACAAGCGGGTCGTATTGGTAAAAACTATGTCGATGGTGTGAATCATTTCTTTCCATCCGCGATTATTGATGAAGAGTGGCAGACAGAAAATCAGGTTACTATCACAGTAAAAATGACCTCATTGGTCGAAGTGATGAAATGGCTTTATTACGATCAAGGTGGCTGGTTAACGGTTACTTTTGGTAATGATGAACGTAGCCTTAATGGGCATTTTGCGGTTTATCATGCGCTTTCTATGGAAGGTGAAGTAAAAAGTTGGGTAACCGTAAAAGTATTGGTTGATGCGACAAGCCAAGAGTTTATTTCTATCACACCGACTATTCCTGCTGCGGTATGGGGCGAGCGTGAGATCCGTGATATGTACGGTCTACATCCCGTAGGTTTGCCCGATGAGCGTCGTTTAGTATTACCGGATGATTGGCCTGAAAACCTTCATCCGTTACGTAAAGATGCGATGGATTACCGTCAGCGACCACAACCGACCACAGAAACTGAAACCTATCAGTTTGATAATCAACTGGGTGATGATAGCAACCGTATTGTACCTGTCGGTCCATTGCATATTACCTCTGATGAACCGGGTCACTTCCGTTTGTTCGTTGATGGTGAAGACATTGTTGATGCCGATTACCGCATGTTCTATGTTCACCGTGGCATGGAAAAATTAGCTGAAACACGTATGGGTTACCATGAAGTGGCACAGCTAACAGATCGTGTATGTGGTATTTGTGGTTTTACTCATAGTGTTGGTTACAGCAATACTATCGAAAATGCGCTATCAGTGGATGTGCCATTTCGCGCCAAGATGATCCGTACCGTATTGCTTGAAGTTGAACGCTTACATAGCCATATGCTTAACATCGGTCTATCAAGTCACTTTGTTGGTTTTGACTCTGGTTTTATGCAATTTTTCCGCGTTCGTGAAAAAACCATGGAACTTGCTGAATTGCTTACTGGTGCACGTAAAACGTATGGCATGAACTTAATTGGTGGCGTGCGCCGCGATTTTCTAAAACAGCAGCGCGTACAAGGTATTGCGATGGTGAAAGAAGTTCGTCAGAAATTCTCAGAGCTGGTGGATGTATTGCTTGCTACGCCTAACATTGGCAGTCGTACAGAAAACGTGGGTGTGTTATCAAAGCAGATTGCACGTGATTACAGTCCTGTTGGTCCAATGATTCGTGCTAGTGGTTTTAATCGTGATGTACGTACTGTGCATGGTCAATCGTTAGAGTCATACGGTAGCGTGCCGATTGATATTCAAGTAATGGAAAATGGTGATGTATTCTCACGAGTGATGGTACGTATTCGTGAAGTGTTTGAATCATTAAATGTGATTGAATACGGTTTGGATCACCTACCACCGGGTGCAATTCTCACTGAAGGTTTCGATTACAAGCCGAATAAATTTGCGTTGGGCTTTACTGAAGCACCACGTGGTGAAAATGTTCACTGGAGTATGACTGGTGATAATCAGAAACTGTTCCGCTGGCGTTGTCGTGCAGCAACATACGCCAACTGGCCAACACTACGTTATATGCTACGTGGTAATACAGTAGCAGATGCACCATTAATTATCGGTAGTTTAGATCCATGTTACTCATGTACTGACCGCGTAACGATTGTTGATACTAAAAAGCAGCGTAGTAAAACTATTCCTTATAAAGCGATTGAGCAGTACAGCATTGACCGCAAGAACTCGCCATTTAAGCTTTAGGAGGATATGTGTTTAAGTTATTAAAAACAGTACTTAAAACAGGTAATGTTACCACTAAGTATCCTTTTGCTCCGATGGAAGTTAATGAGGATTTTCGTGGTAAACCTGAACTCGATGCCGATCAGTGTTTATCTTGCGGAGCTTGTACTCGTGCTTGTCCTGCTAATGCATTGATCATGGAAACCGACACTAAGTTAGGCACTCGTCGCTGGGAGCTTTCAACCGCGCGCTGTATTTTTTGTGGCCGTTGTGAAGAAGTATGCCCAACTCATGCGATTAAACTGACTCAGAATTTTGAACTAGCTGTGACCAGCAAAGCGGATCTTTATGATGAAGCGGTTTTCACCTTGGCCAATTGTCGTCAATGTGAGCATCCTTTTGTTGCACGTAAACTGCTTGAGTATGTAATTGATACCTTAGCGCAAAGCGGCGTTAGCGGTGAACAATTACAAGAACGTCGTAAACAGCTTGAAACTTGTCCTGAATGTCGTCGCAGCAACAACATGCTAGACAGCGAAAATGTCAGTCACCTACGTTACCTTGAGGAGCAAAAGTGAAAGGTATTAAACAATTAGTTGGCACTGCTCATACTCAAACCGTACCGGTTGAATTGCCACCCAATAGCCAAAAGCTAAAAGATGCGCTAATCAAGGAAATTCGTCGTTCAGCTTATGTCTATCGTGTTGACTGCGGTGGTTGTAACGCATGTGAAATTGAGATTTTTGCCGCAACGACGCCTATTTTTGATACCGAACGTTTTGGTATCAAAATTGTTGCTTCGCCTCGTCATGCCGACATTTTACTGTATACAGGTTCGGTAACACGTGCGATGCGTGCTCCAGCATTACGGGCTTATGAAGCAGCACCTGATCCTAAGATTGTGATTTCATACGGCGCATGTGGTTGTGATGGTGGTATTTTCCATGACCTTTATTGTGTTTGGGGTGGTACAGATAAAATTGTTCCGGTTGATGTTTATATTCCGGGATGTCCGCCAACACCTGCAGCAACCATTTTTGGATTTGCAGTGGCATTAGGGCTACTTGATCAAAAATTGAAAGCCAAGGTGCACCAACCTGAAGTGCAAAAGGCGAGTTTAAAACATACCGAAATTCCATTGGATATTAAGGTGATGATTGAACGCCAAGCGCGCTTACTTGCCGGTTATGTACAAGGACAACGTATTGCAGATGATGTATTAAATGTGTTAGCAACCTGTAGTGCTGATAACGTTGATCAAAAAATAAGTGACTATCTTGCGACCAAAGATGATCCACGTTTAACAGAAATTGTTAATATTTTACTGTCAAAAACCATGGCAGCATTAACGGGCTCAGAAGCTTGTTCTGGTCAAGGTTCGCCATCATGTGGAGGCTGTCAGCAATGAGTGATGTTTTAGCGGAATTAACACAATCTCGACATTTTCAAGGCCGTATCTATTTTTATACTTTAGGGCGTAAGTTTGTTGATGAAAGTTATGATGTGCCTGAAGAAGCTAAACAAATCATGTATTACAGTTTGGCAATTGGCCATCACTTAGGCGTCGTTGATTGTTTAAAAGCTGTGATTGAATGCGAAGGTGATGAATACCTGACATGGATAAGCGCGTTGCCACAAGACGGTGAAGCGTTCAATAAAATGAAGGGCTATTTTGTGTTTGGCGAAATTACTATTTATCCAGAACATCTTAATATGCTGGCGTTAGCCTTTGATCGAATAGATACCTCGACCCAAAATGCGCGCTCACAGCAATTAACCCGCGATTTTATTGCAGCGTTGGGTGATATTCATCGTGAGCCAACTATGTATATGATGATTCGAGGAATACGCTAACTATGTTGCAGGAAGTGAATCTGTCAACCGTGATGGGCGAAAGTGTCTCTAATGATGATGTTGATCTGTCCGTTAGCAATATCGTGCTTACCGTGGGTAATAGCATGATGGGTGATGATGGCGCAGGCCCATTATTGGCGAAAATGATCAAAGACAATCCGATTGAGAATTGGAGCGTGCTTGAAGGCGGTTCAATGCCTGAAGATTGCTTGCATCTTATTCGACAATCACAACCGCAACGTGTGATTGTGGTCGATGCGGCTGATATTGGTGAACAAGCTGGAGAAGTTAGGATCATAGATCCAGAAACCATCGTTGATATGTATGTGGTTTCTACTCACAGTTTGCCATTAAATTTCTTAATTGATGATCTAAAAACCTTTGTACCTGAGGTGATTTTTGTCGGCATTCAGCCCGCGATTGTGGCATTTTCATTTCCGTTAACAGAGATGGTGCAAACCGCCGTTGAAACTATTTATCAACGTTTACCTGAGTGGCAAGGGTCGGGTGGTTTTGAGCATTGTTAATGCCGGTTGACACTGTCGATAAATAGGTGTCGAAAGGTGTCGATAGTCACTGACGAATAATGTCGAATCAAGTGGCGAGATTAATGCGGTTATCGACATTACTAAAAAAGGAAGTACAGCATTGCATGTACCTCCTTTTTTTTTGATTTTATTTCAGCAGGTTAAAAATAAATTCTTCAAATATTTATTTTTGGTATGATTAATGCTTAAAAGGTATCGCAGCATAAGACTATGTTGCGATGTATCGATATCAACAAGGTATAGACCATGAACCGGTTTGTTTTTGCAGATCCAAATCTGTGTATTGGGTGTCGAACTTGTGAAATTGCATGTGTTGTCTCACATCAAGCGGACGGAAAATTGACAGGTGTTGCACCAAAGGATTTTTCTCCACGTTTAACCTTGGTGAAAAATGCGCATGTAACAACACCCGTAATGTGCCGTCAATGTGATGATGCACCCTGCGCGCAGGTTTGTCCTAATAACGCTATCGTTTTAGAAGATGGCTATGTAAAAGTGATTCAGTCACGTTGTATCGGGTGTAAAACCTGTGTCATTGCTTGCCCTTATGGTGCAATGAATGTCGTGACGAAGATGGTTGAAGAATCAAAAAGTGCATCGTTATTTAAGCGCATGGTGCCTAAGTCTCAAGCATTGAAATGTGACTTGTGTTCTCATCGTGAAGCAGGTCCTGCGTGTGTAGAAGTTTGTCCTACTAGCGCTATTCAGATTATTGAACCTGAAACATTGCAACAAACAAGCAAACAAAAACGTGAAGCAGCTGCGCTCAATGCTGCTATAGCGATTGTTCGCTAGGGCGTTAAGCCTTCGTTTAAATACACATTAATAACAATTATAGCCAAAAGGTTAGTATGAAAAAATCAATTGTTGTTTGTCCCTACTGTGGTACTGGGTGCAAACTAAAGTTGGTTGTCGAAAATAACAAAGTGGTGGCAGCAGAGCCAGCAATGGGTCGTACCAATGAAGGCCAACTTTGTTTGAAAGGCTACTATGGTTGGGATTTTCTCAACGATACCAACTTATTAACACCACGCCTAAAGCAACCAATGATTCGCCGTACTCGTGAATCAGCATTAGAAGCCGTGTCTTGGGATGAAGCGATTCAATTTGCCGGCGATAAGCTAATGGCAATTAAAAAGCAATATGGTCCAGATGCGATAATGACAACAGGTTCAGCCCGCGGTCCGGGTAACGAAGCTAACTATGTGATGCAAAAACTCGCAAGGGCGGTGATCGGAACCAACAATGTTGACCACTGTGCTAGGGTGTGACACGCACCATCAGTCTCCGGTCTGGAGACAACAGTAGGTAATGGCGCAATGAGTAACGCTATTCCCGAAATTCAACTTACTAAATGCTTACTCATATTCGGTTACAATGCGGCTGATTCTCACCCTGTTGTAGCAAGACATATTCTTAAAGCCCGTGCAAATGGCGCTAAGATTATTGTATGTGACCCACGTAAGATCGAATCTGCGCGTGTTGCTGATCAATGGCTAGCGTTAAAGAACGGTTCGAACATGGCACTCGTTAATGCGTTAGCGAATGTGATTATCGAAGAAAACTTATACGACAAATCTTTTGTTGAAAATAATACTGAAGGTTTTGCTGAGTTCCGTGAAATTGCTTCACGTTATACTCCAGAGTCTGTAGAAGAAATCACAGGTCTTAGCGCTGCGGATATTCGCATGGCGGCTCGTACATACGCGGCTGCACCTGAAGCGATGATTTTATGGGGCATGGGTGTTACTCAGTATGGTCAAGCGGTTGATGTGGTTCGTGGTTTAGCAGGCTTAGCACTGTTAACCGGTAACTTTGGTCGTCCAGGTGTTGGTTGTGGTCCGGTTCGTGGTCAAAACAACGTTCAAGGTACCTGTGATATGGGTATGTTGCCGCATCAGTTCCCTGGTTATCAGAATGTCGATGTTGATGCTAATCGCGAAAAGTTTGAAAAAGCATGGGGTGTAGAGCTTTCAGGTAAGCCGGGTTACCGCTTAACTGAGGTTGGCCACAAAGCTGATGAAGGTATTTGTAAAGCGTTTTACATCTTTGGTGAAGATCCAGCGCAAACTGAAGCCGATCTAGCTGCAATGCGTGCAACCATGCGCAAGATGGATCTGGTTATCGTTCAAGATATCTTTATGACTCAAACTGCGGAATTTGCGGATGTTATCTTCCCTGCAACCAGCTGGGGCGAACATGAAGGTGTATACAGTAGTGCCGATCGTGGTTTCCAACGCTTCTATAAAGCAGTGATTCCAACCGGTAATGTGAAGCCTGACTGGGAAATCTTTAGCTTGTTAGCAACGTACATGGGTTACCCTATGTCGTATAACAATACTCAAGAAATCTGGGATGAGTTGCGTGCGTTATGTCCTGATTATGCAGGTGTGACGTATGAAAAAATGGCTGATCTAAAATCTGTACAATGGCCTTGTCCGACTGAAGATCATCCTGGTACATCGTACCTATTTGAAGGTAATAAGTTCACAACGCCATCAGGTAAAGGTAGCTTCATCGGTGCAGATTGGCGTCCGCCATTAGAGCAGCCAGATGCTGAGTATCCGTTAGTGTTATCAACGGTACGCGAGGTAGGTCACTACTCTTGTCGTTCCATGACAGGTAACTGTGCTGCGTTGCAAACATTGGCTGATGAGCCGGGTTATGTGCAAATGCACCCAGATGACGCCAAAGCATTGGGGATCGATGATCAACAATTAGTTTGGGTATCTTCTCGTCGTGGTAAAGTTATCTCACGCGCTAACTATAATGATCGTGTTAACAAAGGTGTGGTTTACATGACATACCAGTGGTGGATTGGTGCATGTAACGAATTAACCATTGAACATGTTGATCCTATTTCAAGTACGCCTGAATTTAAATATTGTGCTGTTAAAGTAGAAAATATTGATGATCAGTCGTGGGCTGAAAATTATGTACAAACAGAGTACAGTAATTTGAAAGCACGCTTGAAAAACCATGTAGCTAATGCGTAATTATATTATTTAAATAAGACCTATTACGTTTTATTTATAATGTATAGCTCATAAATGAAAATAAGGTTTCCAAGATAAAATGTTGATTATTTTTTATCTTGGTGCCTTATTTGTTATTTTCATGAAATTAACCGCGCTGATTTAATTTTTAGCTCAATAACTTGATAGTATTGTTACTTTTATTTTAGTGGTGATATTGTTAGTAATTATTGATTGATATGGATCAATACTTAGTTATTAAAATACTTGAGAATTGTATAACAAATACTTGAGTTATTATTCACAATTTAAGTCATATTATCAGCAAGAGTTAATGTCAAGATGGAAAATTTTGAAAGCGATTTAATGATCTTTTCTAAGGCATTATTGTCTATTAATGATATTTCTGGTGTAATAAATTTTCTAAATAATGAAAGTTTGTTATTCATCAATGCCGATCGTGTTAATATTATTTTAAAAGATGATATAAATGCTCAATCAATATTATACTACCAAGATGCGAATAAAAACTTTCAACGCTATGATTATTCAGAAGATAATCTAAGTCTTCATCATGTTGTATCGTGTGAGTATAGCCATTATATTAATGGCGAAGAACTGTATCGAACATTTCCTCAATTATCTATCCATCCGGCATACACTAATATTCAAACTTATTGTAAAATACCGCTGCTAATAGCAAATCAGCAGTTAGGCGCAATTGAATATATTAATCTCCGTTTACCGAGTTATGATGATGTAGAAAAACAATTTAAGCTGTTCAATAATATGGTTGCTGCAATGATCGAACATATTCTTGAGCATCAAATTGCTTCATCGTTAACGCAACAATTAAGTAATGAGCATAAGGATTATCAATTTTTAGTTGATATTACGAATGCTGTTATTAATCAAAGTTCAAAAAAAGAACTGATTAGTTCGCTATTACACTTTTTATATCAACGTTTTGGAATGAATGAATTATCAATTATTCAATCTCAAGATGGCCATTATAATCAATATTCTGGTGGTGATATCGAAGGTGAAATTGATTATCAATGCCATTTTTTCACCGATGACAGTATGATCAAAAATGCGGTTGAAAATAATAAAGCGGTTATTTTAACTGCGGCTGATATTTATACTTTAAGAGGGGATGATAATAGTCCTTACTTTTCCACATTGGCTAAAAGTGCTTGTGTCATACCGATGATATTTCGCGGTGTAACCATTGGTTATATCTGTTATGTCAAAGCGGTAGAAAGCCAATTTGAGTCAGGTGAAATTGAATTATTTAAACAAATATCAGCACGAGTCGCATTAGCGATGCACAGCATTAAAGTGCATCAATCTGCGATTCCACATCGTTCTCAAACCAAGTTTATTAGTATTGAAGATAGCTATGATGAGCACGCTATTTTTGATGACATTATTAGTCAAAGTGAAGTGATGAATAAGGTGCTAGAGCAGGTTGCTTTAGTTGCCAGTTGCGATAGTACGGTATTGATTTTAGGTGAATCAGGCACAGGTAAAGAGTTGATTGCACGCGCCATTCATAAAATGAGTCACCGCAGTAAAACCGATATGGTTAAGATGAACTGTGCTGCAATTCCAAGTGGGCTGTTTGAAAGTGAATTGTTTGGCCATGAACGTGGCGCATTTACAGGAGCGGTTACTCAACGTGTTGGTCGGTTTGAGCAAGCACATAAAGGTACATTATTTCTTGATGAAATTGGTGATATGCCATTGGAGTTACAGCCTAAATTATTACGTGCGTTGCAAGAAAATGAAATTGAGCGAGTAGGTAAAAACCAGCTTATCAGTGTCGATGTACGCATTGTGGTGGCGACTAATGTCAACCTGCTGCAAATGGTACAGCAGAAGCAATTCCGTAATGATTTATATTACCGTTTGAATGTTTTCCCGATTGAAATACCGCCGTTGCGTGAGCGAGCAGAAGATATTCCGTTATTAGTAAAACATTTTACCCGCGAACTTGCGAAAAAAATGGGTAAAAACATTACCTCAATTGCCGCTGAAGATATGCATATTATGCAGCAATTCTCATGGCCGGGTAATGTACGTGAATTGCGTAACGTGATTGAGCGTTCAGTTATTTTAACTCGAGGCCATGTACTTAATGTACCTATACAAGAATTGGTTTCGTCGCCATCCATATTGGCTAGTAAATCTGTTGAAGTCGTGGAACAAGATTCAGTATTACCCGCGACAGTTAAATCGCCGTCACCGGTGATAGATAAACAAATGATAGTGGATGCATTAATTCGTTGTGGTGGTGTTATTGCAGGCCCCAATGGTGCTGCTAATCAATTAGGGTTAAAGCGAACAACTTTGTTATCGCGGATGCAAAAAATGGGTTTGAATAGCCAAGATTTTCGCTTAATTAACTGAATATTATAAATAAAAAATATCATCATAGATGAGTAAAGGAAAAAGATGTTGAACACCTTCGAAGCATTACCGGAATCGATGTTTTGTAATGCGAGTGAACGTCCTATTGTACGTTACCGTAAAGGCAAGACTGATTGTAATGAGCTTGATTACATCATTGAAGAAACGCCGGTTGCTATAGCTTTTAATGGTGTTGCTTACACAGTAATGATGTGTACACCCAATGACTTAGAACAGTTTGCGATTGGTTTTTCATTATCAGAAGGGATCATTGATCATCATCGTGATATTCATGATATCGATATGATGCCAACCTGTGACGGTATCAATATTAATGTCACCATTGCTAACCGCTGTGTAGCACGTTTACAACAAAAGCGTCGTTCACTTGCAGGGCTGACAGGTTGTGGTATTTGTGGCGAAGAAAAATTAGAAACGGTATGTCGAGCGCTTAATCCAGTTCCATCATCAGTGGAGTTTGATTTAGGTTTTCTTGATCCTGTTTTGCAACAATTATTGCGTAAACAGCAATTAAATCAGTTAACAGGATCTGCTCATGCGGCGGTATATATCAACCAACAAGGACAAGTAGAAGCCATTTTTGAAGATGTTGGTCGTCACATTGCTTTGGATAAATTAGTGGGCTGTATTCATCAACGTCAGTTAACGGGCGGGGCAGTATTAGTAACTAGTCGTGCCAGTTTTGAGATGGTTCAAAAAGCGGCAGCCGCAGGGGTTGAGGTGCTGCTAGCAATTTCTTCAGCCACCAAAATGGCGGTCGATTTGGCTGAAAAACTTAATCTGACGTTATTGGGCCATTGTCGCAATGGTCGCGCAGACGCTTATGCGCATCCTGAACGTATTACAGGGATGATTTAACAAGGCTTAAGTATTGAATTTAATGTTAATAAGTGGGTCTCCTTCTTACTTATTAGCAATAAATCGCCCGTTAAGTCGGGGTTTGATTCTATTACATTAAGGATAAATATAAATGAAAATTAAACATGTTGTTGCTGGTGCGCTTACTCTTTTTTCACCCTTCGTTTTAGCACACCCAGGCCACATTGGACCGCATACAACAACGGGTTTTATGACCGGTTTTGTTCACCCATTTACAGGCCTTGATCACTTATCAGTAATGATTGGTGTGGGGTTATTAGCGGCATTAATGGGCGGTAAAGCGGTATCACGTTTACCAATGGCATTCATTGGTATTATGGTTGTTGGGGGCGCATTAGGTGTTGCAGGCATGGTATTACCTGGCATCGAAATGGGCATTGCTTTATCAGTGATTGGTATGGGCGCAATGTTGTTAGCTGGCGGTCGTCTGTCTGAAAAATTGGCAACGGGCTTAGTGATGGCGTTTGCGTTATTTCATGGCATGGCACACGGTATGGAAATGCCGCTTGATGCACAAGCGATGGAATACTTTACCGGTTTCGTGTTAGCAACTGCAATCTTACATGTATCAGGCATTGCACTAGGTAAATTAGTCATGACTTCTGCCATCAACCAACGAGTAATGCGTGTGGTTGGCATTGTTATGGCAGCCTTTGGTGGCGTATTAATGCTGTCGTAATTTAGCTGGATAATACAGTGAAAGACAACTTTGCACGAAAATATATTCATATTACCGGCATTGTACAAGGGGTCGGTTTCCGCCCCTTTGTCTACCAACTGGCGCTACAGTATGCGCTCGTTGGGTGGGTAATTAATGATTCAGAAGGGGTGAAAATAGAGGCGCAAGGTGAGATTGAAAACCTTGAACGTTTTATTATTGCACTTGAGCAACAAGCGCCACCTTTAAGCCGTATTGATGATATAGCTGTGCTATCACTCTCGTTGTGGCAAGATTATGAAAAAACAGAACTATTTAGTATTGAGAAGAGTCAGCACTGTGATAGTACTACGGTGTGTGTTTCTCCTGATCAAGGGCTTTGTCATGCCTGTAAACAAGACATAGCAAATCCTGCCTCACGTTATTATCGCTATCCTTTTACTAACTGTACCCATTGTGGGCCTCGTTACAGTATTACTCGTGCGTTACCCTATGATCGGGTTACAACTAGTATGGCAAGTTTTGCATTGTGCCATGATTGCCAACAAGCATATGAAAACCCACTGGATCGTCGTTACCATGCTCAACCAATAAGCTGTAGCGTCTGCGGGCCGTGGACGCGGTTTATTGATTACCGTAACAATGCGATAGCTGATACTGAATTAACCCAACAAGTGGCGATTAATCAGCTAGCACAACGCCTTCAAGCCGGTGCTGTCGTTGCGATTAAAGGACTGGGTGGTTTTCATCTTGTTTGTGATGGCACCAATTCTGATGCAGTTGCACAATTACGCCAGATTAAGCATCGCCAACAAAAACCATTAGCGGTGATGGTCGCTGATATTGAGACCGCACAACAGTTAGTTACTGGCGATGCAATTGAATGGCAGGCATTGGACTCTCAAGCACGCCCTATTGTGTTAATGCATAAGTCTCAAACGATTAATTGTGACGTATCAACAGTTAGCCTTGCTGACAATGTTGCTCCTAATGTGCCTTATTTAGGGGTCATGCTGCCTTATACACCACTGCATTATTTATTGTTTACGGCATTAGCTGAAATTAATGCAACCGCTGTGCTAGTTATGACTAGTGCTAATGTTTCTGGTATGCCAATTGCGACTGAAATCGAGCAGATAGAACAGCAATTCTTTGGCTTGATTGATAGCGTACTTGATCATAATCGTCCTATTGTTCATGCCTGTGACGACAGTGTCGTGCATTTCGCGGGTGAAAAAATACGCACTCTACGTATGGCACGTGGTTATGCCCCTTATAGTCACTTTGGTCATAAAGCTGAGACGATAACTCTAGCGCTTGGTGCGCAGCAGAAATCGACGATTGCACTGGCGTTACCTCAGCAGTGGGTATTGTCGCCTTATATTGGTGATCTTAGTAACCTTGATACTGAACAGCGCTATCAACAAACAGTGGCTGATTTGCAGCAATTATATCAAGTCACCGCGGCACAAATTGTGTGTGATAAACACCCAAGCTATTATTCCACAGCATACGCAGAACAGTTGATTTCTGCTGCTGAAATACCAGTAAATCGACTTCAAGTTCAACATCACCATGCGCATATTTTAGCGGTAATGGCAGAATTTAACCTTACTCAACCTGTTCTTGGTTTTACTTTTGACGGTACGGGTTGGGGGGATGATGACACAGTGTGGGGTGGGGAAGTATTACTTGCATCGTGCCAAGACTACCAACGTATTGGTCATTTACGACCTTTTCGTCTTATTGGTGGTGAACAAGCAATCAAACAACCAGCACGGCTATTATTTGCGATGCTACTTGAGTGCTATGTACTTGATGATATTAAAGCGATGCAATTAAGTGCCTTTTCAACATGGACTGAGGCACATTTTAATAACCTTTATCAACTATGGCAAAGTGGCAGTCGTTCTCCTTACACGTCTTCAATCGGTCGACTGATTGATGCTTGGGCTTGCTTATTAGGGTTAGTTGATAAGGTTAATTACGAAGGTCAATGTGGGCTACTGCTGGAACAAGCGGCGAAACAGAATATCTATCATATTCCGTTATCATTTCAGATCACTGCAACTGGTGTTATTGATTGGCAGCCATTGCTTGCTCATATATTGCCTTTGGTGAGTGATATTACTGATGAGCAACGTCAAACATGGATCAATAGCTTGGCACACAGTATGTTGATGGCGATAGCAAAAATGATAGCGACGATAGCAAAACAATATCCTAGTCATGCGGTAGTTCTTGGTGGAGGAGTGTTTCAAAATCGGGTGTTGGTCGATCATATTTATCGCCAATTTTCAGAACACTCACAGCCACTTTATTGTGGTGAACAATTACCGTCCAATGATGGTGCCATTGCTGCTGGACAATTGTGGTATGCGCTACATCACCTATCTATCAAGTCAATAAGCGAGTCACAGGAAGCGTAGCAATGCATGAATTATCACTGAGTATAAACACGGTTGATACCGTGGTTGAACAGGCTAAAAAACAAGGCTTTAAGCGCGTGACAAGTGTGACATTAGCCATTGGTACACTGTCATGTATTGAGCCTCAAGCATTAGCTACGGGGTTTGAATTTGCCAGTCGTGGCACTATCGCCGCAGACGCTCAACTGAAGATTGAATCTGTTGCGGCGCGAGTATGGTGCTTAGACTGTCAGCAACATGTAGCAATTCCAGAGCGGGGCGTTAGTTGTCCACGTTGTCAAGGCTATCAATTAAAAGTTGAAGCTGGCGATGAATTAATGATTAAACATATCGAGGTTGAGTAATATGTGTAACGTATGCGGCTGCGGAGATAGTCGAATTGAAGGTCACTCTCACGAACATTCTCATGATCACAGCCATGATGATCACCATCCACATCAGCATCATGATCACCACCATGGCGTCAAGGATGTGCCACAGTCAGTAGTTATTCACCATCATTATCATCATCAGGGTGATGTTCATCATCATGTTCATTATACGGTGCCTGCTAGTGCTATGCCTCAGCAAGCAACGCATGAACATCATCATGAGCATGAAACCCATCATCAACATTCACACCATCATGCCCATGATAGCAATAGTCACCATACACACCATCAACCAGAGCGTTTAAATACCGGTGATCTTCATTATGGTAAGGGTGAAGCTGAAGTCCATGTTGCTGGTGTTTCACAGCGGCAACTACTCACACTAGAAATGGATATATTGAGCAATAATAATCAACTTGCAGCCCATAACCGTGAGCATTTTATTGAAAATCAGCAATTGGTGCTAAATTTAGTATCAAGCCCAGGTTCAGGCAAAACCACATTACTAACCGAAACCTTGATGCGATTAAAGGATCACTGTGCTTGTGCTGTAATCGAAGGTGATCAACAAACCACTAATGATGCTGATCGGATTCGTGCAACGACAGTGCCTGCCATTCAAGTCAATACCGGTAAAGGGTGTCATCTTGATGCTCAAATGATCCACGATGCTTATCATCAATTGGCAATTAATGAACCTGGATTTTTGTTTATTGAAAATGTGGGTAATTTAGTCTGTCCAGCTAGCTTTGATCTTGGCGAAGCCTCTAAAGTGGCTATTTTATCGGTGACGGAAGGCGAGGATAAACCGCTTAAATACCCAAATATGTTTGCTGCGGCAGATTTAATGATCATAAATAAAATCGATCTGTTGCCCTATGTTGATGTCAATATAGAAGATTGCATTGCCAATGCACGTAAAGTAAACCCTGAAATTCAAGTGATTAAGCTGTCAGCTAAAACAGGTGAAGGTATGGATGCATGGTTTAACTGGTTAAATGAAAAACGCCAGCAATTGTAATTAATGGCTGTGTTTTAGTAAGAATTAATATGCTGTATATATCGATTTTATATATACAGCTTTTTAATGTTTTATTTAATATTAATATTGAAGGGTAATAAGTGATAGCGCTCAAAAAAACGTTTAAATAGCCAAATTAGTACTATCATTTTTTTTATTTATCTATAAAATCCCGCGCACATTGCTAACAGAGCTTAAGCGCGTACTTGTGTTATGTCTCTCATTAGCGACAATTTTGATGATTAATAACGTAAGTAGCCAATGAAAACACACTCCTTTGTTGCAGCAGCAGTACTACTATTATCTGGCTGTGATATCACTACTGAAACACGTCAACCGCCAACGGTTAAAGATATTGAAATGTGCCAACAGCGTATTGCGGTGAAAACCAATTATTCAGTAACAGCAATGTCTGATAATCATTTAGATAATAAATCTAAGGATAATCGTGGTTGGGTATATGTTAATTATCAAAAAGATAATAATCGGGGATACTTAAAATTTCGATGTAATTCAAGTTATGTCGAAGTCTGGGCGGCTGGTGCTGCAATGTGGACTGGTTTATAAGTGATTTTTAGATGCTCATACTAATATTAGTATGAGCATTTTTATTATGAGTATTCGTTGCTATTTAAAACTGTGATGTTGCAATCAGGGTTGGAAATAGATCGGTATTTTTATAATGATAATGAATCACATATTCGCCATGAATTGGCAGCGCCATAAAATAGAGTAATTCATAGAAATTCTTTTTCTTAACAATACAAGCAATGGTTTTTAATGCCACCGCATTACCAAGCGTCATTGGTAGCTCGCTGTATGGCGTTATAAATAAACGGGTATCATTTTCCACTTGAGCGATAACTTCAGTTATATTTTCTTTATTATCAACCCGTTGTAGAGCGTTGTTTTTTATCAGAGGCTGTCTAATAACACGTTGAATAACACGGTAATATTCATATTCAGCCCAGCAACATAAGATATTACCAAATAAAGCAATAGCTTGTTTCTCTATTTCAATATAATAGGGAGCAAGACTACCCAAGGGCACTGTACCATTAATAGATTGCGCATAATCATTGCTAATGCACTGATAGAGATTATCTGTTTGATATGGCATTAGATGATTAATTGTCTCTATTCGAGCATTGACTAATGTAGAAAAGAAGTCGGTATCGTTATGCAAATGGATATGCTCATCAATAAATTGGAGAAAATTTTGTTGTATTGTCGATTGATGAGTACATTTAGAAACAACTGAACTCGTGATTACATTAGTGTACATCGCATAATAGACTCGATAAAAAATGACAAATGGATTGTAATTAATTCATTAACCAAATAATGCATAGTGATGAATATACTGTGATAGTTATCAAATAAAACCAGCAACTATTTTTGTATTTGGGCATTATGTTCCATTTTGGTATTTTTAATTTCAATTCAATGTTTTTGTGGTATTTGTTGCCGTTTTTTTTACTCTTTTCATTATTGGATTTTATAAAACATTGCAGGTTTAGCTCATTGAGTATCGCCTTTTAAAATTAAAATCGGCACTAATATTTATGATATCTGTCGCAAAAAATATGCAGTGTTAAATATTACTTAATTTTTATTTGTGATCAGCCCTGATTGGTTTTTATTTAAAATTTTTATTAGTCAATTTGTCGTTATTATATTGCGAAGTTTTTTAGAAAGTAATGCCATAAGATTTAATATTTGGTCAAAACAATGTCATGCGGGTATTGTTTATTTTATTGATGTTAAAGGAATAATATGAGTAAATTTTTTTGGCTTGCTTGGATTTGTACCACATTGCTGCCTATTCATGCTAAAGCGGGTGAGTGGAACTCATCAGGCATTGATGGCCACTATGTTTTATCATCGTTGATTGATGAGCAACAGGGACAAAAAAAAGTGTTCTTTTCACTGTATAAAGCCAAATATAATAATAATGGCTTTGAACGTTTTTTAAGCCAATGTAATAAAAATGGTTTTGATAAAACGGTATCAATGACCATTAATGGTCAAAAAGTACAGATGGATAAGATTTGTCGTAGAACAGAAGACAGTAAAAACTATTGGGTATATACACCGACCACCAATGAGGGATTAGCATTTCTGATTACACAGTTTAAATACACTGAAACGGTTACTATCCATAATGTGTTTGTTAATATCTATAACCAAAAATCAGATTTGAACTTTAGGATTTCAGCCAAGGGTTTTGCACAATCTTGGAATCAATCAGATCAAATACTTTAATAGTGTAAGCGTAATTTGATTATATTTAAAAGGCGGTATCAAGAGATTGATATCGTTTTTTAGTTTTGGTAAATAGAATGGAGCGGATAACGGGAATCGAACCCGTGTCATTAGCTTGGGAAGCTAAGGTAATACCATTATACGATATCCGCTAACTGTATTAACAATAAATATTTGTATGGATGTAGTCAAGGTAATCGATTGTTTATTTTAGGATTAATACGAAAAATGAATAAATTGCGCTATTTTAAATAGTTGTTGTTCAAAATGTCAGCAATAGTTAATCATCAATGATGATTAAGAAAAACAGTTAACTGATGTTTATTTTTATAGTATGAATAATTAATACTTATGGCATTGTTCAGAAGGCGACTTTACACCTTACTGTTATCATGGATTTATGTAACAAAATGCGTATATCGAATTATATTTATATTCATGAAGGTTTATATGACTTAAAATACAGGTATATAAATGTCACTACTACATGAGTAAATACCATGCAGTGATGTCATATTACTTTTAATGCAGCTTGAAGTATTAATAATGAAGTTAAGAATAGCCCCATCGAGTTTAGCGATAGTCATTGCCTTATTATTAACCTTGGTCGCGATTGAATTGTTTTTTTTAAACGAAAAAAAACAAATAGAACTAAAAAATAACCAACAAAATTTAGCGTTAGAGCAATGTGTATCAAAAATTATTAATAATGAAATTAATGATATGGTTGTAAGCTTAAAAACGTTTAATTCTTTATTTAAATTAAATGAATATAATCCAGAGATGTTTGAATCATTAGCAAAAGAAATAATAACTACAAATAATGCCATTTCAGAATTACAATTTGCTCCACAGGGGATAATTAAAATGACGTATCCTCATTCAGACGTTAACTCTCCAATTGGGCATGATTTAAACCGTTTAAAGAAAAGAAAGCAGGGTGTTTCGTTAGCAATAAAAAGTAGAAAGTATACGTTAATTGGCCCTGTTAAATTAATTCAAAACAATAAGTTAGCATTTATATTAAGATTACCTATTTTTGATGATAATTTAAATTTCTCTGGTTTTGTTATTGCGATTAGTGATATCAATAAGTTTGCTAATAAATTGAATTTTAAGGGTTTATTTTACAAGATTGAAGGGTTTAATCCTGATGGTGAAATACTAACAATCTTTGATAACCGTCTTAATAAATCAGACGAGCTTGTTAATATTTTCAATGTTGATGTGCCTAATGGCCAGTGGGTTTTTTCAAGAACAAGAGTTGACGATAATAAGTTTAATTTGAATATTATTCGTGGTTTACTGTACTTCATAGTTGGTGCTTTTTTGTTTTATATATATAAGCGTGAACATATATTAAAATTAAAAAACAGACTAATTATTGATAGCAATCATATATTAAAGCAAGTTTCTTTTACTGATGAACTTACGAAGGTTGCTAATCGTAGGTATATGAATGAAAAAATGGAGCTTATATTTGCATCAGATATTAGTTTGACGCATAGCCTTGCTTTTTTAGATATCGATCATTTCAAAAAAGTGAATGATAGTTATGGCCATGATGCTGGTGACGAGGTTCTAAAAATATTTGCTGATATCTGTATTAATAACATACGCTCTACTGATGTGTTTGCTCGTTGGGGGGGAGAGGAGTTTATATTATTTATGGATAACACCAATAAAGATCAGGCTGAAGAAATCTGCTTACGTATTTTAACTGCTATTGAGCAATATCCGTTCTTATTTGGAGAGCACACTATTCGTATTACGACCTCAATTGGGTTAACAGAATTTTCGCCACCTAATGATCAAATAGAAGCGGTACTAAAGCATATCGATAAAGCACTGTATTGCTCTAAAAATAATGGCCGTAACTGTATTACTATTCTATAAACAACAACAGTATTAACTGTGACATAACAGTTAATACTTCCAATAGCGCATATTAGATTGATAGTAAACGAGACATGGCAATAGCATTTGAGCCGTAACTTATAGGCACTTCAAGCGAGTTATCAGCAATGAAATCAAATTTCTGCCAAAATGAAGCTGAATTTTGGACTGAAATTAATGAGGCTGATTGATAATTCATAGCCTTTAGAGCGACAAATAAGTGGTTGATCAATAAAGAAGGGAGTCCTTGCCCTTGTGATGTCGGTTTAATCGCTAAATCATGAAGATGTAAATGCGTACTATCTATATATTTACTGGCTTTATTTAACTGAGGTAGAGATTTTTTATCGCAAGGATGACTAATCAGATAGCCGACAACACGGTGTTGATCATTAAGACATACAAAACATGTTTGTGGTGATATCGCTATTTTTGTTTTTAAAACAGCCATAGATTCACAATAATCATCGCCATAAGCTAATTGCTGAATACGTTCTATTTGATACCAATGCGATGACGTTATGGGGCTTAGTTTCATTTTTTTACTCTTATTGATTATTTTCTTACTTATACATAGTGCTTTTAACCAATGCAATGCGAACACTTAGACTGTTATTAACTCATTTGTAACCAAAGTTGTATTTGCTGGTATTGTTATGTTATAACATTACTCTGTTGTGGCGGTGGCGCCACTGAATGGTCTTTGTGCTAAATAATAAAAGAATAGAGTAATGATTCGTCAACAAAATCCACCAACCACGCACTCAAAATGTAATGATATAACATATCATAACAAGCTAAACTATCAAAATTCATTATTGCTAACCGGTGTATGCCAACGGAGTGCTATCGGTTTGACGATAATTACTTTGTTGTGGTGGACGTTAAGTTATTTTATTTAGGTAATGATATGATTTCATTGGTTAATTTTACAGTCTGCTACCGTAATGATATTGCGTTGGATAGCATATGTTGCACCATTAATGATGGTGATTTAGTGGCTATCGTAGGTCCGAATGGTGCAGGAAAATCAACGTTATTAAAAGCACTTATGCAGCAAATAACACCGACAGCTGGCGAGGTGTGCTTAGGTAAATACACCATGAAAGATATCGCTTATTTGCCGCAGAGTAGTCACATCGATCGTAATTTTCCAATTACTGTTGCTGAGTTTGTTTCCGCAGGGGCTTGGCGTCGTAGTTCATTTTGGCGCTGTTTTTCGCAACAAGAATCGAATCACATGGCTCAAGCATTAGAAACAGTGCAGTTGTCAGGTATGGAAACTCGTCAAATTAGTGAGTTATCAGGAGGGCAATTTCAGCGGATGTTATTTGCGAGAATGCTGCTGCAAGATGCACAAATATTATTATTAGATGAGCCTTTCGCTGCAATTGATGCACAGACATCTGAAGACTTAATGGCAGTAATAAAACGGTGCCAACAGCAAGGTAAAACCGTCATTGCTGTCATGCACGATTTATCGTTAGTTGCCCGCTATTTTCCTACCACGATCCTTATTGCTACACAGTTAGTCGCGAGCGGGGATACAAAAACAGTGCTTCAAAGTCATTATTTACAGCAAGCAGGGTATCAAGCTTATCTCACCCCTTGCTTTGATAAAATTCAGTCTTTATCGACATTATCTCCTATCGCAATGGATGCACAGCAGGAATGTGGCCATGACTGAGGTAATACACTTTTTAACTCAACCTTTTAGTGATTTTAATTTTATGCAGCGTGCCCTATGGGGATGTTTGTTATTAAGCATTAGTGGTACACCGATCGGCGTTTTTTTAACCTTGCGTCGAATGAGCTTAACCGGTGATGCCATGTCACATGCAATTTTACCAGGCGCTGCAATCGGTTTTTTAATTTCAGGGATATCTGTAACTGCGATGACAATTGGTGGTGTTATTGCAGGTTGTATTGTGGCTATTTTGTCTGGTATTGCCGCACGGCATTCAAAAGCCGAAGAAGATGCAAGTATGGCCGCTTTTTACTTATTGTCACTTGCATTAGGTGTACTCATTATTTCTACCAAAGGTAGCAATATGGATTTATTGCATGTCTTATTTGGTTCGACTTTAGCACTTAATAATGCTGCCTTGATTCTGTTGACTTTAATAGCATCGATAACAGTGCTTACGTTAGCTGTGCTGTATCGACCTTTAGTCATGGAGTGTGTTGATCCTGCTTTTTTTAAGACTGTTAGTAAGCTTAGTGGTGTGGCTCATTATGGTTTTTTACTGCTATTAGTGCTTAACCTCGTTGCGGGTTTTCAAGCACTTGGCACATTAATGGCCGTCGGTTTAATGATCTTACCTGCAACCATTGCTCGTTTTTGGAGTGGTCGCTTAGGTGGCATGCTTGTTATTGCGTTTGTTGCTTCGATTAGCAGCTGCTATGTCGGTTTAATTGTTTCATATTATTTAGGTTTTGCAACCAGCCCATCTATCGTATTGGTGATGGGGGGGGTGTATTTGTTGTCACTATTATTTGGTCGCCAAGGTGGCATTATTTTTAAAAGTTGGAGTAAAAGTTAACATGACAACCAAGAAGATATTACATAAAAAAGCCGTTGTTGCTGCGGTTGTGTTAGGACTAATAGCAAGTTCATCAGCAATGGCAGAAACGAAGGTGCCAGTCGTTGCCAGTTTTTCTATTTTAGGTGATTTAGTCTCTCAAGTTGGTGGCGATCATGTAGCGGTAAAAGATCTTGTCGGCATTAATGGTGATGTACATACTTATAGTCCCGCCCCGATGGATGCCGTGGCAGTAAAAGATGCACAATTGGTGGTAATTAATGGACTAGGACTTGAAGGGTGGTTACCAAGGTTAATCGAATCATCTCATTTTAAAGGTACAGAAATTGTCGCTTCAAAAGGGATCGATACACTAACCTTAGCTGAAGAAGAGTGTGATCATCATTCATCGGCAAAAGAAGGCTGTCATCACCATCACCATCACCATCATGGCGTATATGATCCTCATGCATGGAATAGTGTTACTAACGTTAAAACTTATGTAAAAAATATTGAAGCAGGATTGATTAAAGTTGACCCGGCACATACCAGTGATTATCAACACAACGCGCAAGCTTATTTGCAAAAGCTAGATAAATTGCAACTTGATATTCAAAAGCAGTTTGCCAAAATTCCTGCATCTCAACGGATGATCGTTACATCGCATGATGCATTTCAATACTTTTCACGTGATTATGATGTGACTTTCTTAGCGCCACAAGGAACCAGTACCAGTGCTGAAGCTAGTGCTGCTGATGTCGCGAAAATAATTAATCAAGTGCGTGATGATCATGTACGTGCAGTATTTATTGAGAATATAACCGATAACCGTATGGTTGAGCAGATCAGCCATGAAACAGGCGCTAAAATCGGTGGCAAATTATATTCAGATGCATTGTCAGGCCCTAGTGAACCCGCTAGTTCATACATTAAGATGATGGAATATAATACCGCAACTATTGCTAATGCATTGAAGTAATCGTTAATCAATGCTTAATCATTCAATACTAAACTATCTTTAGAGTAAATAATCACCTACTAATAACAGTAGGTGGTTATATTTAACAGTAAATATAAAATATTTAATAATAAGATAGGAGTATTAATTAATTTGATAACTTATCGTGAAGCATATAAATAATAGAGACTATATTTTTAAGAATTTTGATTTCATTTAAAAGGATTAATTTGCTTATAAAACTTGTTAAAATGCGCAGCGATAATTAAGTTATATTATTCGTTGGGTTAAAAATGGTTTCATTGGTACGTTTTTTGTTATTACCACAGCAACGATTACAATATCGTTTGAATTTTGTACGATTTAAAATCAAAAGTACTGAAAAAACGATCCGTTATTGTGTTAGTCGTGGGCTAAATAACAACCCTCAGTTTTTATTGTGTAATTTAGACCGTTATTGCACCGAATTTGAAGAGCTTTATGCGCGCCAAATGAAAAATAAATCATTATAAATCAAGCGATAAAAATGCATTCTATTCAGTGTAAATTAAATCTGCTGTTCGGTTGAGATCTCATACGAAAAATCCAGTATTATAGCAGTATGTTCATTTATAGTTACTAAGTATGAAAAATCCACAAACCATTCCTCTAGTTGATGATGTTGATACATTAACTCGCTTAAAAACAGCATTTGTTGCGGGTATTTGGGCAACATTAGCCAGTATTTCTATTGGTTTTTTGTTTAAAGTTTGGTTGGCACAGTGGGTTGCAAAAGATGATTTAGCGTTATTCAATAGTGTTATTGATATTGTGTCATTATCGTTAATATTAATGACAGGATTTCGATCGTCTATGGTGGTTACATACAGCCAGACCCATAACGATCATGATATTATAAATATCTTTCGATTTAGTTTAATTGTGATGGTGTTAATCACATGGGGATTAGTTTTACCTTATATAAAACATGAACTCCATATTAATGTAGGCTATTTCGAGATGGTTGGCGTTATTTTTGGTATGGGATTAAAGATATACTTTACCAATTTAATTGCTATGTATCGCTTATATGACGTGTCAAATAAAGTTACTTGGATTGAACCTACATCTAACGTTATTACCTTTATTGGTTGTTATTATATTTTCCATTTTAGCGCTTTAGCCTCACTTTTTTATAGTGTGATGGTCTCTTCATTGATTGTTGCTCACTTCATGTATTGGAAGCGTAGAAAACAAATTGCCACCAAACCATTAACAACTGTTCAGCTCGATCCCAATATGCGTAACTATGTGCGTAAAAGTTTTACCGCATCGTTAGAAGCTGGAGCCAGTATTTTGATGATTTATGCGGCTGTTTTGCTGACGATCACCCGTTTTAGTCTGGATGAATTAGGTGATTTCCAAGTTGTTGTAAGGCCGATTTTTACTTACATGACAATGTTATTTGTATTTCCGATTTATCGGTTTGTATTACCTGAATTATCTCAAAGTGTCCGTAAAGGAGAACATGCTCAAATACGGGCTATTCGGCGTTGGGTGTATCGATTAGCGATCATTGTGAGTGTGATCTTTTTCTTGGTGATGTTAGTTGGTGGAAAAGAGATCATTGGGTTTATTTTCCCTGCCCAATATAAAGGCGCAGAAATTGTATTATTTCACTTCTCTATTTTCTTTATTTTCATGATGCTTAATGCATACCAGTTAGCCTATATAAAAGCGCATGGAAAATTTACTTTAAGTTTAATGATCCGCCTAAGTGGTATTGTCACTTTGGTTGTTAGCTATTATCTGTTGGCATTATTTACCGCTAACGTAGTTGCAATAATTGTTGCGTTAGGCTTAGGTTATGTGATGATGTTTATTCTATCGACTATTGCAGAGCAGCAAATTTTGCGTGACTATCGACGTCAAGGTATTGTGGTTGATTAAGTTTGATATAAATGAATAACGTTAGCGTATTGGTGTTATTAATTAAATAAAAAGGTTGAGTGGCAATGATAGCCTCTCAACCTTTTTAAATGAAAACTAAGAGCTATAGTTATAATACTGGTGACATACCATAGCTGTGGCCATTAAGGAGCAATAAACCTAATAATACCATTAATATTCCTCCAATCAGTTTGATGATAATACTGCTCATGGTACGTTGACGTTGATTGGTAGCTAAATAACGACTAACAATCTTTTTACCTGATAAGGTTAATAGTGCGATCCCTGATGTTGTCAGCGCTGTACCCACAGCCATTAAAATGGCACTGATAACCCCAAGCCAATAAAGACCGACCATATTGGCAAATAACAGCACTAAAATAGCACCGGTACAAGGTCGAATACCGATACTGAACACAATCACAATGTATTCACGCAAGCTAGTTGCATTATTGATTTCATCAGCGTTAGCGAAGTGTTTATGACCACAACCGCAGTTATCACCATGATCATGATGGTGGTGATGTTGCGCCGTTCTAAGTTGCCATGCTTGTTTTAAACTGCGATAAATAACAATCGCGCCAAGTAATAGCATCGCCATAAAGCTGTAGCTAATAAATTGATCTGCAGCATCGTTAACTTGGCGCATTGATGATTTGAAAAATACTAATAGAATACTAACAAGTGTAATCGCAACAATAGCTTGTACAAATGCTGAAACCACTGTCATTATTAAACTGGCTTTTATCTTTGCTGGGTTAGTAGCAAGGTAAGTGGTGACAATCATCTTGCCATGGCCAGGCCCTAAGGAATGAAAAATACCGTAAAGAAAGCTCAGTCCTGCTAATGAATAAGCCGCGGTTATGTTTTGCTGGGCATCATAAAGTAAATCACTGAGCTGACCATTAATATCGCGTTGCCATTTAATGCTAGTCATTAACATTGCAGGCCATTGTAGCCATAAATAATAACCGCTACCAAGAAATAACAGTAATACAATTGTTCGAGTTAACCAAGAGATAGATGCAGGGTTAATATCGGAATGGTGATGATCACACGTTGCGCTATGACCATCATGGTTGTGTTCTAAATGATGATGTTCACATCGATGGTGGTGTTCATTGGGCTCATGCGGATCGCAGCATGAAGAGGCAACAGCAGGATCTTTTGCCTCTGAGATTGAGTTACAGCCGGGTTTCATTCGGAAAATCCTAAATCAATGCTATTTAGTGGAAGGCAAGGCATTGTCGACATTGCAGTACAGTTTAACTGTTTGGGTAAATACCTGACCTAATTTATCATCAGGATCTGGGCTTTCATCAGCAGGAATCGACATTGCATACGTAACTTGTTCGGGGGTTGGATGTGGCTCGATAAGTTTAAAACTACAGGTTTTGGCCAATTCGGGTGACAGTACAATGTCACTTTTGTTACCCCATGACATATCTACATAATAACTTGGTTCAAAGATTAACAATTTAAGTGAATCTTTGGTGACCGTTTTTGGTTTGGCTAATGGAAGCTCAAAAGTTAGCGTCGCTTTTGCACGTGGTTTTATTAATTCGCCACCTGCTGGAATATGGTATTTAATTGGGGTTTCGTTGTCATAGAAATAAGTAAAATAGTGCTCATTTTTCATGTTTTCCATCACAGATGCCGCAATGTTTTTCAAGGTTTGTTGCTTGTTTTTTGGCGACATATCTTCACCATCAAGCATATAAGCGGTAGTCATGGCATCAAATGTCCATACCATTTTAAATCCTGTGATTTGATTATTATTGCCTTCGATATAGGTCTTCATATCAATCCATGAATGAGGATGTGCCTGACTGGTTATTGGCGATAACGCAGCAATTGATAACATAAAACTGCAAAGGACATTCCTGCGCATGTAAAACTCCATATTCATCATGTGATGAGTGCAAACAATAGGGGATAATAAGCATCTATCAATGTGATGTTATAACATAGAGCTATTGATTGATCTAGGTGAACAATGGGGGGAATTATCGAGTATTTTAGATAAAGAGAAGATCAGGATAATGAACTACTAAATTGGTGTGTTATTAGCAGTTCATTTATATAAACAATGACGATCAGTTATTGCCGTCTAAAATAAAGTCAGGTTTGATAAGGTGCTGACAAAGAGATAATAATTGTTGCTGTTCTTGCTGATTGCATTAGCAACAAAAAAATAAGTTAACTTATAACGCTATGATTTCATAAGATTTATTTGGTCTTGAAGGGAATGAGAAATCGTGGTGAAAAATAGCTTTAAGATAAAAATTCAAAAATCAGTTAGAATATAATTATGAGCGATATACTTAGTGATTTAGATTTGAAGTAATGGTTAACTTCTTATTCATTGGTATGATCGTGACAAAATTAGCAGCAATTGATGAGAACAATACATAATGAAAAAACAGTTATTTACTGCAAGTTTACTCTTACTTTTAAGTAGCTCTGTCTTTGCTGCTACAGCAGACACACAGTTACCAATAGAGTTATCATCAGTTACTCAAGATGTGGATGTTGAAAATAATACCACTACGTTGATCGGCAAGGTTGATATTGTGCAGGGTGGCGTCACCATCAAAGCAGATAAAGCAATCATTAAACTAAATGGTAAAACCAAAGAATTAAAAACCATTGAAGTTTATGGCAAGCCCGCTTACTTCAAACGAGTAATGAAGGATGGCAAAGTGATCAACGGTGAGTCTGGATATGGTATTTATACGCCATCAAGCAATATGATGGTCTTAAAACAAAATGCTAAAATTGTGCAAGATGGCAATACGATTCGTGCTAATGAGATCAGCTATAACCTTAAAGCGCAATTTATGAAAGCAACTGGCACTAAGTCTCAACAAGTTAAAACTAAGCTATTACCAGAAACAAAGTAAAAGGAATGATTGTGGAATTAGTAACTGTTAATTCAAGTAATTTAGCGATTTATCTAAATTTAACTCAAGCTTATGAAGCAGAGTTTTCGCCATTGACCAAAAAATTACCTGATGAAGAGGGTAAGTTTACTTTAGATACGCCGATTGAAGGCAACGTTACTGGCTATTTATTGTACATTGATGGTACACCTGCTGGGCTAGCGGCAATTGCTAACGAGAGTGTTGATCATTACGAAGTGTGTGATTTTTACGTTGTGCCAGTATTTCGTCAGCACAAAGCGGGTCAGCGCTTTGCCCATATTCTATTTGATATGATGCCAGGCTTATGGCAGAGCAAGCAAATTGCAGGGGCTGATAATGCGATTGCTTTTTGGCGACGCGCGATTGGTGCTTATACAAATAATGAATTTGTAGAAGATATTTATCACGATGAATATTGGGGTGATGTTACTCGCCAATGTTTTAAAACCACCGCTTAATTATCACTGGTTTTAAATAACTATATTAGTTAATAAAGCCCCTATTTTTTATTTAAAGATAGGGGCTTTATTTTAGAAAAAATATTTTCATATGCTATTACTAATGGGATTGCTAAAGCGGTAAATAAAAACATTATCCCTATAAGTATAAATCCTAATATGCCTATATCATCATAATGATGTGGCCGTTTTTTGTATTTTATAATGTTTAATACGATGAATTTCATGACAGTTCCGTGTATAAAGCCTCTAATTAAAGAGGCTTTCATGCTTATTTGTTAGTTACTCACTAGCAAGTTGTTTGATATTTGTTTGAGATATATTATTAAGATCATTCCTAACCCTAATAATTGCCATAAATATTGTCCGTCAGGTGCTCCTGATATTGTTTGGCTAAATAATAATACTGAAGTTACAAACAGTGAGGCAACAGCGGAACGTTGAGTAAATACGCTATCTTTATCATTTAAAAACTCACCCTTCATAATTGCTATAATTAAAATTACTGCAGGTAAACATTGCAATATAATTATCAATGGAAACATATAGTCATATATAGGCGTAAAGAGCATATGAGCAACTGAAGATTTATCCCAGTTGCCAGTTATATATGACTTCCATCCAGACCAAGAGTCTCCTTTGTAAGCAATATGTGGAAATAGTACGTTAGCAGTAACACCAAATAACTTATCTATAAATCCATTTTTAAACCAAAATGCGAAGAGAAAAATTTGAATTGGTATAATTTTAAAATTTAACAGCTTTAATTTACTTAACATTTAACCTTTACCTTACTTGGTGTCATTATATTGCTTAACATTCAATATATTCCTTTTACAATTGTGTTTATTTGGTTTACTAAAATTCAATAATACTGAAATATTGATTGAGTTAAAATAACAAAAATAAAAACTAAAAATGTTAATAATAAATATTTAATATTTTCCATTCTCATAGTAGAGAGTTAAGAAAGGATAATGGGCAGCTATTACATTACACATCGACCATGGGTGACTATATAGACTGGAATGATCGTTGTGTTCGCAATGGTCAATAAAGAATGCCCACAAAAAAAGCGAGATATCACGCAATACCTCGCTTTTGGAGTTAGGATTTTTATTGATTAAGCACACGCCATCGATTTTAGCTGCAGCGTATTTATAAACAATCTTGGATCAGTAATATTATTAAGTATCGATGGAGTAGGTAAGCAATCATCATCGACGTAATCGACATAGTCAGCCGCTGAATCAAAGATTAAAATATCTAACGCCAAGCGATCTAATCCGTATAGGCCGCGGTGGATCATATCGGCAGAGAAGACTAATAAGTCACCTGCGGCGAGTGCAATCTGTTTACCGCCAGAGATGCTATCGTTACTAAGCTTGCCATTAACTTCTTGGCGAACATTATATTCTTCTTCATTATCCCATCGTTTGTGGGTGCCAGGGATAATTTCCATACCGGGTTCATCAAACAAAGGTATACGAAGGTGAAGCACTTGCGTTTCAAGGATGATTCGCATTTGATCATTAATGTCATAGTCATATTGACAGTCGCGATGCCAAAAATCTTTTTGTTGCGGATTAACAGGGTTAAAAAATAGCTGTGTATTCATAAATGCAGGGTTATTAGGTATTACTGCATCGACTACTTGCATGATTTTTTTTGAGCTGATGAAGTTAAAAAGTACCGTTCTATCGTCGATAGCTAAATACTCGCTGCCTGTAATTAACGATGAGTTAAACGCTTCTTCTTGATAGAATTCTTTATTGTCTGCTTTCCATAATTCATGGAATTTTAAAACGACTTTTCTCAATGATGCAATTTGGGCATCATCAAAATAATTTCTAATAACAAAGTAACCATCTTTGTCGTAACTGTTACTTAATTGTTGGCTATTTTCTACCACAGATTACCTTCATGCTCTTGGTACCGTTGACAGACCACGGTATTCTTTGGCGCATAATGCCAGATAGGCATCATTCAACCAAGCAATTAATATTATCAATAAAAAAGGCTAGGTATGATGAAATACCTAGCCTCTATATGTATCAAATTATCATTAGGTTATGATTATAATGCTGTCTCTAAAATCTTACGGCTATCTGCAATTGTCAGTTTACCGTGTTCACCTAATGCGGTCATACCGTGTTTCTCAAGGCTGTTAATCAGCACATCAATATCTGTAGCGCCTAGTTCAACATCTGCCAATGACGTTGGGACATCCATCTCTTTAAAGAAAGCAATAGTGCGAGCAATAGCTGCATCAATGCGCTCGTCGGCAGTGCCGGTAGTAATACCAAATACACGCTCTGCATATTGAACTAATTTAGCTTGTTTCTCAGTGCGACAAACCTGCATTACCGCTGGTAGTACAATACTTAATGTACGTGCATGATCGATAGCATAGTTACCGGTTAGCTCATGGCCAATCATATGCGTTGTCCAATCTTGTGGTACACCGACACCAATTAAACCATTCAATGCTTGCGTTGCCGACCACATGATATTAGCGCGAACAGCGATATCATTTGGGGTCGCAAGGGCTTTTGGACCTTCTTCGATAAGTGTTAGCAATAGACCTTCAGCAAAACGATCTTGGACTTTAGCATTTACAGGGAAAGTTAAGTATTGCTCCATAGTATGAACAAAAGCATCCACCACACCGTTAGACACTTGGCGTGGTGATAAGCTTAAAGTGGTTTGTGGATCTAAAATAGCAAAAGTCGGTTTTACCAATGGTGAGCCAAAGAATAGCTTGTCTTTACCACGAGAAACCACAGAGCCACCATTAGTTTCAGAACCTGTTGCAGGCAGGGTTAATACACAGCCAATAGGTAGTGCAGTAATAACTGGTGCTTGGTCATGAAGGATTTCCCAAGGATCGTTACCTTCGTAACACGCTGCAGCTGCAATGAATTTAGTACCATCAACCACAGAACCACCGCCAACAGCCAGTAGGAAGTCAAAACCTTCAGCTTTTACTTTAGTAACAGCTTGCATCAAAGTGTCATATTGTGGATTTGGCTCAACGCCCGCAAACTCGTCCCAATTAAAACCACTAAGTGCGGCAGCAACTTGCTCATACACACCGTTGGTTTTGATTGAACCGCCACCGTAAACCACTAAGATTTTCTTATCTTTAGGAATGTCATTGGCAATTTCAGCAATTTGACCTTCGCCAAAATGAATTTTTGTTGGGCTTTGATAGGTAAATTTGTCCATTGTTTTTCCCTCTCAGCAGCAAGCTGACGCTGATTATTATAATGATTTTGTTTTATCGAAGACTCACTATCTTTGATGTCCACAGTCTAGGTGATAATACTGTTTCACTTAATACATAATTCTCTTTAATACTTGCCTATTTCTCTTTTGTTGACGGAGTTGATGATTGATTTATGGTAGGGGTCTGCTAAGGTAAATAAAACCAAATTATGGATCCCATCGTCGTGAAGATAGATAGCTGTCAATATTTAACCGTCAATCCGCTTGCTGTAGTGCCGCCCAGTTTAATTACCCTTGCAACCTCATTATGTGAGTATTATGGATTAGCACAACGTTCAGGTCGAGTTGATACCTGTTTAGCAGGAATACGGTTGTTCAGAATTGATGGTTATCGAAAATATAGTCCGCAAATGTATGAGCAAGGTATTGTTATTATTCTTCAAGGTCGAAAAATTGGTCACTTAAATCAACACCAATTTAATTATGATCCACACCGGTGTTTATTAGTGACTACCCCTTATCCGATTGTTTGTGAAACCTTTGCATCACATGAACAACCGTTAATGGGGATCAATATTGACTTTGATATCACGGTTATTGGACAATTAGTCGCAATGATTGAAGCTCAGCAGCATAGCCGTTTTGATTATGAAGGTAGTTGTGGTGTGGCGACAACACAAATGACTGACCGCATGTATCGCAGTGTCGAACAATTATTAGAGGTATTGCACGATCCTCTTGATGCACAAGTGCTCGGTCCCTCGCTAATACGACAGTTGTTTTATTATTTGTTACATAGTGAACAAGGCTATTTATTAGCGCAATATTGTGAACAAGACAGTGTTTTAGCTAAAATTTCAGCAGTCATTGATTATGTGCAGCAGCATTATGCGACTAAATTACAGGTGCATGAATTAGCTGTGATGGCAGGAATGAGTGTCTCTGTATTTCATAAAGTCTTTAAGCAAGTAGTGACCGATCCGCCGCTGCAATATATAAAAAAAATTCGCTTAAATAATGCAAAAACATTAATGCTGCAACAAGGAATGGCTGCTAATGTTGCAGCAGGGCAAGTCGGATATGAAAGTCCGACCCAATTTAGTCGTGAATTTAAACGATATTTTGGTTTGCCACCAAGTAAAATCCATGAACAAACCGGATTTATTCGGTAATATATCGTAGTGGAATGAAATAGTGTGCAATTGAAGTGAAAATGTATAAAAATGCTTTTATTAACATATAAGCCATCATCATAAGGCTAAATAATAAGGAAAATAATGTCTGAGCCTCATAAAAAAATTCTGATTCTGTTTGCGCATCCATCGCAAAATCGTTCTGAAATCAATATGCCATTGTTTAATGCATCAAAAGGTTTTGAGCATGTCACTACTGTCGATTTATACGCGGAATACCCTAGATACCGTATTGATATTGATAAAGAACAACAACGTTTACGTGACCACGATGTGATTGTGTTTATGTTCCCATTGTATTGGTACTCCACACCCTCGCTCTTAAAAGAGTGGCAAGATTTAGTGTTGGAATACGGTTTTGCTTATGGCAGTGAGGGCACAGCATTACAAGGCAAAAAGTTTCTTTGTGCACTGACCGCTGGTGGAGCTGAATCAAGTTACCGTAAAGAAGGTTTTAACCATTTTACGATTCGTGAATTATTACAACCGTTAGAGCAAATGGCAGAGTTAACGGGAATGGAATTTTTAGCCCCATTTGCTTTGTTTGGCGCAGGAACCGCAACAGAAGAGCAACGTGTTACTAAACATTTAGAAAACTGGCGCCGTGTGTTAGTTGCTATTGCTGATAATAAGCTCAATTATGATGTCGCGAGTAAATTATCAAAATTAAACCATAATCTTGATAGTGTGATCACGGAGTAGTCATGACTGGTATATTTTTACAAGCATTTATTTATTTAGTTGCGGCAGTCATTGCGGTACCTATTGCGAAACGATTTGGGTTAGGCTCGGTATTAGGCTACTTAATTGCTGGTGTTGTTATTGGACCAGTGATTGGGTTAGTGGGCAGTGAAACCAGCACTATTCAGCACTTTGCTGAGTTTGGCGTGGTAATGATGCTGTTTATAGTTGGTTTAGAACTTGAACCTAAAATGCTGTGGGGCATGCGTCATCGTTTATTGGGCTTGGGTGGTCTGCAAGTTGTTGTGACTACTGCTGTAGTAATGGGGATTGCGAGTGTATTCGGTGTTGGTTGGACTTATGCATTAGCGATTGGTTTGATTTTCTCACTGTCATCAACTGCTATTGTACTGCAAACATTTAATGAGAAAGGGTTAAGCAAAACGGAAGGTGGAAAGAGCGCGTTTTCAGTTCTGCTGTTTCAAGATATTGCCGTTATTCCAATGTTGGCATTAATTCCTTTATTGGCATTACCTGAATTAGTTGAAAAAGCGCAAACAACCGTTGCTGCCGCCGCAGAACATCATGACGATCTTAGTTTAGTTGCTGGGTTACCTGGTTGGGGATACGCGATTGTAGTGATCCTTGCGATTGCAGGTGTGGTGGTTGGTGGGCATTATTTAAGTCGTCCATTATTTCGTTTTGTTGCCGCTTCTGGATTACGTGAGATATTTACAGCAACAGCATTAATGTTAGTTATTGGTATTGCAGCATTAATGAGTCTTATTGGTTTATCGCCAGCGTTGGGTACTTTCCTTGCGGGTGTAGTACTGGCAAACAGTGAGTTCCGCCATGAGCTCGAATCAAATATTGAACCGTTTAAAGGATTATTACTGGGGCTGTTCTTTATTACCGTAGGCGCAGGGATTAACTTCAGTATTTTGTTTGATCAATTTGGTCTTATTATTGGGTTAACGCTGGGCGTTATGCTGATTAAGGCATTGGTGTTATTCATTTTAGCCTTTGTGTTCAAAGTTAAAGGCAGTGATAAATGGCTGTTTGCGCTTAGTTTGGCACAAGCGGGTGAGTTTGGTTTTGTATTGTTAAATTACACCGTTCAAAATAATGTCTTACCGGCTGAGTTAGGTCAAACGTTGTCGCTGGTAGTTGCATTATCAATGTTCTTAACCCCAGGGTTATTTATTCTATTTGATAAAGTTATTTTACCGCGATTTAGTGCTGCTAAAAATGATCGAGAAGCAGATGAAATAGACGAGCAAGGTAAAGTTATCATTGCTGGTATTGGTCGTTTTGGTCAAATAGTTAACCGTTTATTAAGTGCTAATGGTATGAAAACGGTGGTACTCGACCATTCCGTAACTCAAATCGATAATATGCGTCAGATTGATATTAAGAGCTATTTTGGTGACGCAACTCGACATGATTTATTGCATACTGCGGGCATTGAAGATGCCAAAGTATTTGTGGTTGCGATTGATGATCAAGAGCGTGCTACTGAGTTAGTGCATTATATTAAACAAACCTATCCGCATGTACGGGTATTAGCACGCGCTTATGATCGAGGCCATCATTACTCATTACGTTGCGCAGGTGCTGATTATGTGATCAGTGAAACTTATCGTTCAGCACTGGCAATGGGCGCGCAAGCGTTAAAAGAGCTTGGTGTGCATCCATTTAGGGCTGAACAGCAAAAAGCAATGTTTGTTGAAACAGAAGTAAAAAGCAAAGAGTTGTTGTATCAAACGTGGCGTGATAGCACCGAAGAAGATCGCTTTAACAGCTCTTATGTTGAATTATTTATGCAATTAGAGCAGACACTAGGTGAGGCAATGAAGCAAGAGCGTACTGATAAGCACACTAAATCAGAACGCGGTTGGACACCACCACCTAAAAACTTTATTGAAGAAGCCGAGCAAATGCAGGCCGATAAAAAAGAAAGTTAAATTCTAGTTAAGTGTGTAATTAAAACAAGAGGTGCTAAATACAGTTGTATTAGCACCTTTTTATTATGCGTTATTTTTGTATCTATATTGCGAAGCAATCTGAAAAACTTGAAATAAATTGCATTATTAAAATATGTCTTTTTTTGTTCTATTTATAAAATGCGCCAATTAGTTGAATTATATTTTAATTTCAGTTGGTTATAATAAATCATCAGGTTAAATATAATTTATTTAGTATTGAATAAGCGATAAATAGCTTATTTTTTAGCAATATTTTGCGAATGGCAGTTATTATTTTAATACAAAAATTTTAACTATATGAAAAAAAATAATATTTAAGTTGGTCTTATTCATGCATAACTTCACTTAGATTCTATGAGGTGACTTCATGCATAAGATTATTAGTGCTGTATTATTAATTATATTTATATATGGTGATAATTGGTTTAGTGATAAACAGCCGATGGCCAATCGATTAGTGGTTGTTGATCAAGATATTGTGTCAGATCCTTTCTTCTCTAATCATATAGAGTCTTATCAAGTAATTAATTCATTAGATGATTTTATCTTTCATCTCAATCATACCCCTTACTCTAAAACGATCGATATATTTTCCCACGGGCAATCCGGTGAGCTTCGTTTTGGTCAAGATATTATTACCTTGGCGAACATTGACCAGTATAAACAACGAATCAATAAAATTGGTCAAATAATGGGTAATCAAGGTGTTATCAATTTTTTGGGGTGTGATTTAGGAGAAACTAACGAAGGTAAAACGTTATTAAATCATTTTGCTAAATTATCGGGTGTCGCCGTTTTAGCCTCAATCAATAAAACCGGTAACGAAGCATTTGGTGGTGATTGGGAATTAGAGTTAGCTTATGGAAAAAGGGATATTCAATTTACGCCATTACCTCAATATTTTCATTATCCTGATGTTTTAGCCGATGGTGATTGTAATATTTCTGGATTGGTAGGCGCAACCACTAAAACAAATATTCAATATGAAACAATCAGTGGTTCGCCATTAGTCATTCATCATATTGCAGCTGGTGGTAATGGTGTTTTTAAAAATGGCCAGCGGCAATCTTACCAACAGAATAGTTATAGTTGTGGTAGTACTTTTCCTTATATGCATGTTGAGGATGGAAGCTCAGGTGAATATTGTAATTATAAAGATTTTTTAATGAGTTCAGTAACAGGCAGTGGCACTGAAGTTGATCCTTTTTCTATTTGGTCATCAAGATATTGGGATCGTAATGGTAATAATAGTTATGATGGCAGTGACATAAAAATTATTACTCAAGTCACCTATGAAAATGGTAACGAATATTTCGATCAGCACTATTGCTTAGAGTCTTTTGATGATTCAAATACCGCTAATATTGGTTTATCACAAGGTTTTGACACATATTTAAATGGTGGTGATGCAGGTGCTGCTTTTACATTACCATATAACTCTGCAAATTATCAACCAGGGACTGCGCCATATTCGTTAGTGGGCGTGACCAAAAATTATAGTATTGATGATCAATTTATGGGCTATTTAGAATTAGATCGCTCTTGGGATCGTTACTTTTCAGGGTCATATGGCACCATGCTGGGGAGTAACTTAGGTTCTGCTCCTTTCCATTTAAATAATACCTTAGACACTAATACCGGAACGGATAATGGTATCGGTGTTCAGTGGGACTTAGGTGTTGTTAATAGTGCAACCGCATATTCGGTACGATTATTATTCAGTACCGTTGGCGGCGCTATCTTTATTGCTGATGATTATGATTTAGGTGATGCGCCAGATATATCAACGTCAACGGCTAACGGTGATTATCAAACGACATTTGATAATGGTGGAGCAGGGCATGCTTTTACTGATACTGATGATGATAGTCAAAATGATATTAGCCTCGGTACACTGTGGGATTTTGATGACGGTAGTTTGCAAAATATCGGCGCTAATTCAGATAACGTTGATAATAATAATGATGAAGATGGTGTGACATGGACAGATACATTTGTTCGTGGGGGCTCACTAGATTTAGCAGTCACAATTACCAAAGATCCTGAATCTACGCTGGTCGGTTTACAACTTTATGCATGGGCTGATTGGAATCAAGACGGTGATTGGAACGATGCTGGAGAACAAGTTATTCTTGATTCTACAGCACTGCCATCGACACAAAATTACTCAATTGCTGTTCCTGCCGATGCCTCTGTGGGAAATACTTATTTACGAGTCAGAGCGTGTTCAAATGTTGGTTGTAATTCTCCTCAAGGTTTAGCTGATGATGGTGAAGTTGAAGATTATTTCTTAACTGTGGTTGCTCCCCAAATCTCGGGCTTTGTGTTTAATGATGATGGTAGTGGCGGTGGAACGGCAACGAATGGGGTTAAGGATGGTACCGAAACGGGATTAGGTATTGCGGTGCCTATTGTGGCGCATAACACGTCTACTGGATTGTGTTATGCCACAAACAGTGATCCTACGACAGGGGCTTATACGATAACGGGTGGGAGTGCTGGCACATATAAGGTTTATGAAGCGGTTAATGAAACCAATATTGCTTCTCCTACGTGTCCACCGACACAATCTACGGTTGATCCTGTTACAGGAACAAGCGGCGGTGGTACGGTGGGCGACCCCTCTACACATATCTCATCAACATCGAATATCGTCACTGTTACTGCCGGTGTGGTAAGCGATGTGAACTTCGGCGATATTGTTATTAATAATACCTTCCCAACCTGTGATACCAGTGCGTATTTAACCAAAGGTACACCTCGAAAATTGTATCAGGTGAATCTTGTAACAGCATCTGAAACTCAATTAGGTTCGTCACATTCTCCTTCATATAATGGTATTGGTTACAGTGTGGCGCAAAATATATTATGGGGAGTGTATCCAACTGGCGGTTCAACAAATTCTGATATTGTTGCTTTTGATCGTCTTCATCAACGTATTTTAAAATTGAATGTGCCTGAGATTAATGGGATCAGTTTTCCAGCGGGTGATGTGACAGATGACGATATTCTTGTGCTCGTCTCAGGGGGAACGGATGGACGACGTTTTTACTTTATAGATGTAAACCCTAACTCTGAAACATACGGACAATATTTAGGGCGTTCTGCTCAAACCAATATTTCTCTGGGTGATATTGCTATTCACCCACTTGATACCTCAACGGCGTGGGGGGTAACAGGTAATAAAAAGCTATATAAATTCGATTTAACCATTGATCGATCTACCAATACTTATAGTGTTGCCGTTACCAATGTTGGTCAAAGCAATATGACAACAAGTAGTGCTGTTGGCGCCGTATATTTCGATAATATAGGTTTCATGTATGCCTCAAATAATAGTAATGGTGCGTTGTGGCGATTTGATCTTTCAAATTTATCAGCTCCATCATCAACGTTAGTTAATGCAACGTTTTTAACCAATGGTCAATCCGCAAGTGGAAACGATGGCGCACGTTGTCGTTATGCGCCTGTTCCGACAGATTTTGCTGATTCACCCAATACATACGGTACCGATTTAACTAGTAATGGGCCACGGCATCAAACGGATATTGGTTTACCTTACCTAGGCAGTAATTCTCCTGACAATGAAAATGATGGACAACCTACAACAATCGCTGATGGGGATGATAACAATGGTCTAATACCCGATGATGAAGATGGATTTATTCAGCCATCCATAACAACAATCTTATCTGGTGGTAGTACGCTGCCCCTGTCAATACCTGTTGTATCGTCAGGCAATGATAACCTCTATGGCTGGATCGATTTTGATAACAGTGGCACTTTTGAAGCGGATGAAAGGGCATCGGTGGCGGTTACGGCATCAGGCAATAGCATCTTGAATTTTACAGTGCCCGCTGATATTGAAATTATTGATACCTATGTCCGTTTACGTGTTTGTTCCAGTGGTGAAAGTTGTGATACGCCATTAGGCAGTTCAGGCGATGGTGAAGTTGAAGATCATACTATATCGCTTAAACCGCCAGGTGATTTATCCCTAACTTTAGATCTAGAACCTGGGGTGAATGTTACGTTGGGGATTCCGTTTAATGTAGTGGTTAGCGTTGCTAATGCAGGTACGACTATTGCGTTAAATACCAAGGTGACACTGCCTATTCCTGCTGGATACAGTTTTGTTCGTGCTTATGAAGGCGATGGCGTTACGCTAACATCAATCTATGATTCAATCACAGGTGAGCTCGATATTGGTGCTGTCGGGCTTGGCTTTAATGATTATGCGGTGATTCGTTTGGCGCCACAATCAGCAACTGCGCCTGCAATCCATGCTGAAATTATTCAAGCAGCGATTAATGATATTGATTCGACCCCCAATAATGGTTTTGGTAATGGCGAAGATGATACCGATGTAGTCACACCTAATATTACCAATATCGTGCAACCCAATATTTGTGAAGCGCCAGTTGTTTATGAAGGTGGCGATGCGTATTTATCGGCTAATGGCGAATATGTTGTTACCGAAGCGCAAACCAATCAGCAAGGGTATTTATGGAGCTACGATTACATTGATTTAAACCAGCCAATGTATGCTGAATTAGCGGTGTATTTAGGTGATAGAGCCTGTAATACAGGTTGTCCAAACGGCATTGAAAGTGGTGCTGATGGTATGGCCTTTGTGCTTTCTGCTGATTCACGCGATTTGAATGCCGTGGGGTCTTTTGGTGGTGGGTTAGGTGTTGGCGATATTTTTGGGGCGACACCTGTTTCACCATCAATAGTGTTTGAATTTGATACCTTTGATAATACCTTTATTGGCGCAACCGATGATGCTGTCGGTGGACAATTTATCGATCATACAGGCGTTTATCTTAACGGTGATGTTTACACCCCAAGCGCTGCCAATACTTTAATTGCTGCAACGTCTGTTGCAGGGGGCGAGCTTGAAGATGGACGTTACCATATTGCGCAATTTGAATGGGATCCGACCACCAACCAATTTACCTATTACATGGATGGCGTCATGATTGGCCAGTTTACGCGAGATATTCGTAATGACATTGGTAATAACATGGTGCGGTTTGGTTTCACGGGTAGTACTGGAGATGGCTATAACCTTCAAAAAGGCTGTTTTACCGATGCGCCAAATGTTCTAGGGTCTGATTTTGGTGATGCTGTTGATACAACTACCGGTACCGCAATCAATGATTATACCACTCAATATGACCACAATGGTGCTCACCATGTGCAGGTAGACAGTGATGACAATGGCTTTATTGACTTACGGTTAGGTAATTTGTGGGATGCTGATCTTGGTGATCTGCAAAATATTCATGCTACCGCTGATAACAATCATAATATTGCTGATGAAGATGGTGTTACTGTGCCATTTATTGCTAATAAAGGCCAAAACGTAGCGATAAATATCAATGTTGTTGAAGATGGTGCGCGTTTGGGAACTGGGCAACGTCTTTACGGCTGGTTAGACCTAAACCTTGATGGTGATTGGGATGATTCAGGGGAACAAATCATTAGTGATGCAAGTGCGAATATAGGTAACAATAATTACAATGTGCTGATCCCTAATAGTGCGGTTGTTGGTTATAGCTACCTGCGTATTCGCCTATGTAGCGATGTTGATTGTAATAGTCCTGTCGGACGCGCCAATGATGGTGAGGTTGAAGACTATCGCATATTAATTTCTGATCTGGTGGGGAATAATCAGTGTGACAGTATTTTACAAACCATTCGTCCAGTGAGTAGCAGTACTTATACTTACACTTCATTAGATGTGCCAAGTAATCCGGTTACATTCTCCAATATTATTGATCCTGTTGCGATCACTAATCAGACTAATATTGCCAATTTGAACGCTATCGGTTTTAACCGTGTTGATGGATTAATTTACGGTACTTTTACCGATATGTCTCAATCTGAGCGTATTCATCATTTATTTGTGACGGATAAAACAGGCACCAGCTTTATTGATTTAGGGGAAATACGTGCTGAGTCTTCGGCCACTATTCGTCGCCTTCAAGATGGTGAAACCTTTGGCTTTAGCGCGGGTGATTCACTGCGTAATAGTGGTTATTCAACCACATCAGCAACGTCAACAACCCTAAGTTCACCCACCGCAGGCGATGTGACGATAGATGGTAATCATCTGATTATCTGGCGTACTTCTTGGGATTCTTTAGTTAAAGTTAACTTAGCAACACAAACCTTTACTACTATACCATTAAGTATCGGTGTAATGGGCGGTTCTATTGGTGGCGGGCCAATCGATGTGGGTGCTGATTTAGCCATTAGCAGTCAATCAGGGAATGGTTACGTTCTCGATTTAAATGGTGATGCGCTTTATCAGATTGATTTAACCACTGGTGCGATAACATCGCAGCCATTAATATACTTTGGTGCAGAGCCAACGCTCGATCTCAATCTCAAGCTACAAGCTGGCGCATTAGTGATGGATAATGGGATAAGTTTGTATGCCATTACCAATGGTGGTAATCACGATAGCGATAATAATGGCACCATTGATCTCAATGATCGTGCTGTGGTTTACCGCGTTAACGTGATCACCAATGAAGTTGAGTATGTGACGGCATCTGATCGAGGCAGTTTGCAAGGTAATGATGGTGCAGGGTGTTACGATTCTACCGATTATGGTGATGCTGCTGATACATATGGTGAAGCCAGTCATGCTTACTGGGACGGTGCTGTTGATGGTAGTGCTGATCTTTATTTAGGTAACCGTTGGGATCCAGAATTCGGGCAGTGGTTCACCGCTGATGCATCAGGGGATGACACCAATGGTCAGGATGATGAAGACCTAACGATTCCTAATCAGATTGTGGTCGAAACAAGCACCAATCTAGCTCTTGATGTTGTAGGTAGCGGTTTTGTGAGTATCTGGGTTGATTTAAACAATAATGGTGTCTTTACCGATACCAATGAGTTTCTTATAGATGATGAGCCAGTCGTAACGGGGATTAATAATATTGCGATCACGTTAGATGCTGCCAGTGCTGAGGGATTTAATGGTTATACCGTGATGCGAGTGCGGTTATGTTCAGCCATTAATAGCTGTAATACATTCTCAGGTGCAGCATCTAACGGTGAAGTTGAAGATCATTGGTTTGAGTTGCTTAATCGCATTGTGCTCAATGGTTTAGTTTTTGAAGATAATGGTGTTGGTGGAGCAAACGCTGCTCATGATGGTATTCAAGAAGGAACTGAAGTTGGGTTAGGCAATTTTACGGTTACAGTGACGCTAAACGACACAGGGGTAACGGGCTACAACAGCGGAGATGTTATAGCAACGGAAGTAACCTCGGGTGACGGCCGCTATAAGTTTGTCCTTGGGGTCGATTTTTCAACCAAAGATCTGTTGCTCGATGTGGTGAAACAAGCAGAGTGGATTGATATTAGTGAAGCCGATGTGGGCAGCACTCCACAAGCAGCTAGTGTCAGTGTGATTGATAGTCAAATAGTCATTAATGCAAATGCTGGTGATGAAGTGTTTAATTTGAACTTTGGTAAAGTCAAAGAACCAAGAATGGAGCCTGATAACTTCCATGACGTTGAACCGGGTAAATCTATTTTATTACCGCATAAATTTACAGCCGCTACTTCCGGAAGTGTTGATTTTTCAGTTATTAATTTAAGCGCATCACCAGCAAATAGCAGTTGGAACTCAACCCTGTATCGTGATAATGACTGTAATGGCATTATCGATGGTATAGACGCTCAAATTTCAGCACCAATTACGGTTACTGGCAACAATGCGGTGTGTTTATTAAGTAAAGTGTTTGTGCCGATGAATGTACCAATGAATGGTCAGTATCACTACGATATTGAAGCTAATATGACCTTTTCTGATACAGAAAATACCGGTCATGGAATCACGCGTTCTGTATTAGATAAAGATACTGTAAGAGCAACCTTTAGTGGTGCAGGTGAGTTAACTCTCAGTAAAACAGTCACTAATGTAACGCAAAATAGTGCGACATCAACCAGTAATAATGCGCGCCCTGGTGATGTATTGGAATATGTTGTGACTTTCACTAATGCTAGCAATGCAGCAATAACCGATGTGAAAGTTTATGATAATACCCCTATATTTACTCAGCTTGCTCAACCTGTATTGTGCAGTAATAGCTTAATGCCTGCTTCATTAACCTGTAATGTTGTAACGACAGATGGCGCCAATATAGCAGGGTATGAAGGCAATATAATTTGGGAATTAAGTGGCAGTTTAGCGGGTGGAGAATCAGGAACTGTGGTCTATCGAGTTATTATTCAATAATGTCAGTAATAATATTTATCACACAGGAATATGAGCCGTGATGGAGTGAGATGATGCATTTAGCGGGGTGGTGTTAAAGATCAAATTTACGCATGGTTGCAAAAGAATTATAACGACATCACAGTTGTGTGCAAATGTGTATAACGGTAGCATTTACATACAATTTCGATATAACTGACATAAATTTATTTATGCTATTGTCAATATTAAAAGCTTATTTCGAGCTTTATTGAAATATTGGTAATAGGTGAAATGTTAAAAAAAAATCTACTTGCATCGCTTCTACTTAGTTCTTTTGTTGCTCAACCGGCTCTCGCTGATACCACATTAAATATTTACAATTGGTCAGAATATCTGCCTGCAGAATTATTGACACAATTTACCAAAGAAACGGATATCAAGGTCAACTACTCAACGTTTGAAAGTAATGAAACGATGTATACCAAGATCAAAATGATCGACGGTAAAGGGTATGATTTAGTCTTTCCATCAACCTACTATGTTTCTAAAATGGCTGATGAAGGTTTATTAGCTAAACTGGATCATAGCAAAATAACCGCTTTTTCTCAGTTAGATAGCACGATTTTAAATCAGCCATTTGATCCTAATAACCAATACTCTATTCCTTATTTATGGGGTAGCACTGCATTAGGATATGACAGTGATGTGGTTGATGGTAAGCAAGTCACGCAGTGGAAAGATTTATGGAAGCCTGAGTTTAAAGGCAGTGTATTATTAACTGACGATCCGCGTGATGTGTTTGGTATGGCGCTGATCATGAATGGCCATAGTGTAAATAGCCGTGATGAAGCTGAAATTAAGCAAGCTTATCAAACGCTGAAAAGCTTAATGCCAAATGTTGCATTGTTTAATTCCGATGCACCGCATATTCCCTACATTGCCGGTGAAGTGTCTGTTGGTATGCAATGGAATGGCACCGCTGTGCGTGCAGCAAATGAAAATCCTGCACTGAAATTTGTGTATCCGCAAGAAGGCACTATCTTCTGGATGGATAATATGGTCATTCCTGCTGCGAGTAAGCAACAAGATGCTGCATATCAATTCATTAATTTCTTATTAAAGCCAGAAAATCAAGCCAAAATAGTCACTGAAATTGGTTATGCAACGCCAAATTTAGCGGCATTAAATAATCTTCCTGACAATATTCGTAATAGTGATATTATTTTCCCAACCAAAGCGATTAAGCAACAAGGTCAATTTTTGGCCGATGTTGGTGAAGCGACAGCCATTTACCAACGCTATTGGATGGAGTTGAAGAAATAATGAAAGTTATTTACACGGAAAAACAACGTTTACATCATGTACGTTTTGAATTTTTAAATGGTGAAGCAACGCCATGTTTTGAAAAGCCAGAACGTGCTGACATGGTGCTTAATGCACTTAATAGTCATGGTGGTTTTACGATGGTAGAACCTAATAGCTACGGTGATGCACCGATGCGTTGGGTGCACACGGATGATTACGTTGATTTTCTTGCAAGTTGTTGGGATCAATGGGTTGAGGCGTTTGGTGATGTGCATGATGCCTCACCATACTGCTTTGCACCTGCGCGCCATCTACGAAATCGTATTCCAAAAGATATCGAAGGCCGTTTAGGTTACTACAGTTTCGATATGACTGCTGCGATCACGGCGGGTTCTTGGAAAGCGATTGTCGCTGCGACAGAGTGTGCATTAACAGGAGTCGATTTAATTAAGCAAGGCGAGCATGCTGTGTTTGCGTTATGTCGACCACCAGGTCACCATGCGGCACCTGATTTAATGGGTGGCTATTGTTATGCAAATAATGCCGCAATTGCAGCGGAAAGCTTTATTCGTCAAGGGGCAAAGCGCGTAGCAGTATTGGATATTGATTATCACCACGGTAATGGTACGCAAAGTATTTTCTATGATCGTAGCGATGTATTGTTTGCATCGATTCATGGTGATCCAGATTACGATTATCCTCATTACCTTGGCTTTGCTGACGAAGAGGGTGAAGGTGAAGGTCTAGGTTTTAATCTCAATTTGCCGTTACCGCTTAATACAACCGATTGGTCAGTGTATGAGCCCGCTTTAGTAACCGCATTGGCTCGTATTGCAGAATATCAGCCAGAAGCGTTAATTATATCATTAGGTATGGATACTTTTGCAGACGATCCGATCAGTTATTTTAAGCTGTTACGTAATGATTATACAAAGATTGGCTGGATGATTGGTTTATTAAATATTCCAACATTATTTGTATTTGAAGGTGGCTACGCGGTTGATGACTTAGGCCATAATACGGTAGCAGTGCTTGATGGCTTTAATAAAGCGTTAGCATAATTGCTTATTAGGCAGTAAAGCGAAAATGAATATAAGCGATAGCCTAATGGTTATCGCTTTTTTATTATTCATTAACAGCAATTGCTTGAATTGAATCTTTTTTATGCTGTTTTGATTCAACTTTGGCTAACCATAATAGTGGCGCTATGATCATTACTGTTCCCACTAATGTGGTGATATCAGGTACTTCATTAAACAATAAATAGCCCACGATCACCGCACCAATTAAGCCACTGTATTCTGCACTGGCTATTTTATTACTTTCTGCAGCACGGTAAGCCACGACACACGTTGCCGCATACACCAAAATTAATGCACTTGAGCCTGATGCTGTAATCAGTGGCGACCAGTCCCATGGTTTATTTTCCCATAGTGCTAACGCCAGTGATGCTGGCATACCGATTAAGTTCGTCAGCAGTAAGGTCTGAGCAACACTCTGCTCGGTCGGGAGTTTACGAATAAAAAGGTTATTAACGGCAATGGTAAAGGCAACCACTAATGCACCAAAAGCAGCCCAACTAATATCGGTTGGGCGTACAATAACTAATACACCCGCAAAGCCAATAATACCTGCGGCGATAGAATAGCGAGTTAGCTTTTCACCATACATCGCCATGGCGAGCGGAAGCATGATCAAGGGAGCAGCATAGAAAATAGCGTTTGCAGTGGCTAGCGGCAGTGTGTTTAAAGAGATCACCATAAACACCGCACCTAATAACCATACATGCGCGCGTACACAATGCCATTTTAAGCCAATTAAAAAGCTCTGTTTGGTGGCGCGTAAACAAAAGGGCAGTAAGATGATTACCGCTGACAATTGGCGAAAAAATACAAACTGAAATACAGCCGCATCTTTACCCATGGTTTTAATTAAAGCATCAGAAAGCACTGCCACTAAATTACCAATAATTAAGATGGTCATTGCAAAGCCAACAGAACGGTTTTTCATTATACCTACCGAAATAAATAGCAGCGAATAGCACGAATAAAGCAGCATTTTATGATGAATTTAGCGTGAAGTATAATAATATAATATGGTTTGATGTTGATGTCGCTAGTGGATCTTTACCAAGCAATGGTGTCGCCGCTATAACTTAAAAATTGACCGCTATTTTTAGGGGTTAACGTCGATAAAATATTTAATAAACATTGCGCAGTATATTGTGGTGTAAATAGTTTATGTGAAGCAACATTGCGTTGAAAAGGTTGAGAAAGAGCGCTGTCAGTAGTGCCAGGATGAAAGGCAACCACACAGCAGGAAGGTAATTTTGTTTGCCATTCAATACTGATGGTTTTAATTGCCATATTTAATGCCGCTTTAGAGCTGCGATAGCTGATCCAACCACCTAATTTATTATCCTCAATACTGCCGACTTTGGCTGAGATCGTGACAAAATAACTACGCGGTGAAGTTTTTAATGATGCCATAAAGTGCTTAGCAAGTAGCAATGTCGGTAAGGTATTTGTTTGAATATTAGTTTGGAAAAAATCGACATCAAACTGTTGAATGGATTTTTCAGGTAAATGCCCAGCAGTATGGAGCACGCCAGCGGCATTGATCAGCACATCAAGTTGGGGTAATAGGGCAGTAAGCTTAGCAATATCAGCTTCAATCGTAATATCTAGCGCATGCCAATGTAAGTGTGGATGTTGATAGTCGGGCTGGTGGCGAAAATATGTCGCATGGATGTGCGCATGAGGCCTGAGTAGCAATAACTGTTTGATAACTGCAAGTCCAATAGATCCAGAACCACCAATAATTAATGCATTCATTATATCATCCTTGAAATTGTGCATAACGATTTCGCATCGTTTGCCTGTGATCATTAAGTAGTATTATAGCGTACCAATAATAAGGTTGGTCTGTGATAAAATATACAATTACGTTTAAAGTAGTATTATAACTGCGCAGTTGGATTCCATTTTGGAATAAGCGCTTTACATAAAATACCGTCCTCTATATTATACGCCGCATGGAGAGATGGCTGAGTGGTTGAAAGCACCGGTCTTGAAAACCGGCATACGTTTATAGCGTATCTAGGGTTCAAATCCCTATCTCTCCGCCACACATTAAAAAGCCGCTATTTATAGCGGCTTTTTTACGTTTGAACCAAATAATTTATCATTCTATTCCATTTTCCCCGCGGTACTTGCTGGTTCGAAGTGTTCCAAAGAAGTAAAGAAGTACTGGACACCCATAAATTTTTGCTTAGAGGCTATCATTTACTCAGCCTAATATCCGTGATCTGCTCAAGGTATGATCGAGCCTAAAAGATATCAGTGAATTGTTTTAATTTTTAAAGTAAAGATATGGCTGTCCTATGTTTTTTATGTTTTTTTGAATGAGATCTTGCTCACGTAACGTCACTGACTATGACAAGGAAAAGTGTTTTCTGTTTAATATGTTATATCTTATGACTACTATTAATGATGTTAGCCTTTATTACTCAATGGAAGATAAAACATAAATGGAAGATAAAATTCAGTATTTTACAATCGAAGAGCTTTTTAGTGATTTTGAGCAACATTGTACTCGCGTTGAATATATGGATATGTTACGTGTTACTGCTGATGCTCATATAAAACAAATGTTTATGGTTGGCTGTGAGGTAATCAATCCTGACAGCGAGTGTTTATTATCAATTACGGATAACAATTATATAGCGCCAACGAAACAGCAAGTTCAATGTGTTGTAAATTATTTAGTTGAAACCCTTGGAGTATCTAAAACAGAGATATCGATTCAACTAGGGGTGACAGCAAAAGGTAATAGAACCCTTAATAGCTGGCTTGGTAGTAGTCGCGATCAGCAAATACCGTATACGGCTTGGCGGAAGTTACTGTCGTTAGCTGGATTATCAATTGATTTAATGCTGTTATCAGAACGAGCACAATTAATACTAGCTAAAGAGGCTAAGGAATTAACGGTTACTGAAAATAATGGTAGTGAATTAGCATTATTACAGGAAGCTTATAACGTTCTCGATCATGGAACAGCTGATGAACGGCTATATTTTTTAAATAAGTTAAAGCAGTATTTCAATGAATTGAGAGCAATCTAATAAAATATAAACCGAGTCTTGGCTCGGTTTATAACAATAATTATGATGACGATGATTAATTAATACTTTGTCTTGCTTCAATACTGCCATGGGTTTGAATCGTAGTACCTTGAGATCCTGCACAGCCAGTTACAACCATTCCTAATAAGATAAATGCGATAATATTTTTCATGGATAATCCCTTATGAGTATAATGTTAATGATTAGCAGAGTGTACCTGTAACCACAAATGGCAACAAGGATCTAAAAAATGACTTATTTAGACAATTAAAAAAGCCGCTGATAATAATCAGCGGCAAAGAGGGTTATATGTTTATGATCGTTAGAGTTTCTTTGAGAAAACCCCGCATAGACCAATGATAATTAAACCAAGGATCATAATCTCACCTTTATTACTATCAAAGCCAGCTTTTACGCCAGCAATAGCAACAATTGCGATAGCTACTGGAATGATATATTTGATCAACATATACCACACATTAAACAGTGGGAACGAAACCTTACCGTCATTCGTGATTTCTTTTTTCAATTCACTACGATCTAAACGCCAGCCAGCAAATAAACATACCAACATACCGCCAATGGCAAGGAAGATTTTATCGGTTAACAAATCAAAAATATCAAAAGCACCAGTATGGAATAGAGTTGGACCAAATCCACCAATGGATAAAGACGCTAAGATACACAGTAGTGCCATTACACCACTGGCTGTTAATACCGCAGTTATACGACTAAAGCCTTTTTCATCAATTAAGTAAGCAACAACAACTTCAAGTAACGATACTGATGATGTAAGTGCAGCCACGCTTAATCCGATAAAGAACAAAATAGCGAGTACTAAGCCAATTTCACCCATTTCGGCAAACAGCTGTGGTACTACAACAAACACTAAACCTGGGCCAGCTGAAGGTTCCATGCCAAAAGCAAACATGGCAGGGAACATTGCGATACCAGCAAGTAGAGCGACACTTGTATCCATTGCGGTAACCATTGCTGTTGTTTGTACTAGGTTTTCTTGCTTACGTAGATAACTACCATAAGTCAGCATACAGCCCATACCGAGGCTTAATGAGAAGAACGCTTGTCCCAATGCTGCTAATACAACGGAACTATCAATTTTTGAAAAATCGGGCTTAAACAAGAACTCTAATCCTGCCATTGCACCAGGTAACATTAATCCTTTGATTGATACAATCATTAAAATGATAAATAACAGTGGCATTAATACTTTACCGGCTTTCTCAATACCGCCAGAAACACCGCGCATAACCACTAAAATATTAAAGAAGAGATATAGTCCCATCCAAAATAGAGGTTGCAGAGGATTAGCAATAAAACCGCTAAAACTGTCACCAATCGCGTCGGGTTGACTTAATAGTCCAGTAGAAACTTTATAGATATAGGCAATGGCCCAGCCACCGACAACAGGGTAGAAACCCATGATCAATAGACCACTAAGTACGCCTAGAATGCCCACAAAAGTCCAGCGACGATCTGTTGTTTTAAATGCTCCGACTGCTGATAATCCTGTTTTTCGACCAACAGCAAATTCTGTTAGCATCACACTAAAACCAATCACGATAACAAATAATAGATATATAGCGACGAACGCACCACCGCCATTCTCACCTGCAGTGTAAGGGAATTTCCAAATGTTACCTAAACCTACAGCAGATCCTGCTGCTGCCATCACGAAGCCAATCTTTGAACTCCATGTTCCTCGATTTGGTGTTGTTGATGATGTTGTATCCATACGTAATCCTGTGTTTATAAATAAAAGCGTTTGATTTTTAATAGATAATATATTTACAGTGCATAATTATTTAAGAGAATAAGATAAAGGTTTAATATTTGTACTTGTAAAGATATAAAAATGTTAAATATATTAACTACTTTTTATCATGTATTTAATGGTTTTTAAACGGAAAATTACATTAAGATAAACACTAAGCATGATGTTTTATTATTGGTTTATGATAAATATCGTTAATAAACAAATTGTTACTGTTATTCTGGTAAGGCTTGATAAATAGCATAAAATGCTAAAGTGTATATTATCTTGTGTAGACAAGGATTTCGTTTGATATCGATGTAAGCAACATAGATTATCGTTATATTGGATATAATTAGGTGGTTATGCTGCTTTAATTGTTTTTATGAGAGCATAAGTTAGGTGTGTTGTCGTCATTATAGTTGTAATAACGGTTACTTGTGATGAAAGTGTATGAATGATGCTTTATTGTTCTTGTTTTGGTCGTTTTTAGTTTTCATTGATTAATAAAAATGCAGCTGGTGGTTTTTTGAATATTATTACTTTACAGCTACCGTTATCGACTATATTATTCGCGGCATTGGAGAGATGGCTGAGTGGTTGAAAGCACCGGTCTTGAAAACCGGCATACGTTTATAGCGTATCTAGGGTTCAAATCCCTATCTCTCCGCCAAATTCTAGAGATTCGATGTAATCGAGTTTTATAAAGAATTGGAGCGGTAGTTCAGTTGGTTAGAATACCGGCCTGTCACGCCGGGGGTCGCGGGTTCGAGTCCCGTCCGCTCCGCCAACATAAAGATGCAGTGTTATTTATTAATATGCTGTATAACGAAATTTTGTGCCGACTTAGCTCAGTAGGTAGAGCAACTGACTTGTAATCAGTAGGTCACCAGTTCGACTCCGGTAGTCGGCACCATTAAATTTCGGTGGGATTCCCGAGTGGCCAAAGGGAGCAGATTGTAAATCTGCCGGCACTGCCTTCGAAGGTTCGAATCCTTCTCCCACCACCATATAATTCCCTCTTAGTTCAGTTGGTAGAACGGCGGACTGTTAATCCGTATGTCACTGGTTCAAGTCCAGTAGAGGGAGCCAAATAGAAAAGCCTGCAAGCAATTGCGGGCTTTTTTACGTTTGGGATTTGGTGAAGCGAGGATTTGAGTTTTCGAGTTTCGAGTTTCGAGATCGCGAGAGCAGAGTGCTAGCTTCTGCCTCTATGAAACTCCTTCTTAGTGCTATCTATGTTGCTTTTATTGTTTTTTTAATTGTAGATAAGTAAAAATCGAAAGAATAATGAAAAAAGCGGGATCACTCCAACCGAAACCAACAAAAATACCCGTTACACCAGCATAAATTGTAATTAAAGCCCCTAAAATATTTAAAATTAATAGCGCGGTGAATAGTTTTTTCGCAGTAATACCAGCCTCAATATCTTTTAGCAGTAAACTAATAGCTGCAATGCCGCCTAAAAAAATGGTGGTATGTTGTGATAAAAAGTAAGCATATTTATCATTTATTTCAACGCCATACATAGGCCATATAATCGTTGGAATAAAAAATAGCGCTAATGAAAACATTAAATAAATACAGCCATGGAATGTTAAAAATGTTTTATTCGTCATATTGGGGCCTTAGTGCGAGAAGCTATCAGTTGTTGGGCCTTGGTTAATATTGGTGAGTGACTGATTAATATCAAAAATAACACCACGTACTTGAGATATGCCTAATTGCTGTAAGCGTACAGTATGCATCGCTAAATAGGCTTTTGCCGTTGCTTCAGTTTCAAAAAGATAGATTCCACCACCTAATTTTTGTTGTGCGTTTTCAGTCCAAATTTTCCAAATCATTCCAGGCTCTTGATTGATGGATTTAGCAAGATCCATCAATGCTACAGTCATCTCCTCGCCAAAAGGTCCGTTAAATTCGAAATCAACTTGAAGTAGCTTAGTCATCTGCGTGTCTCTTTAATGTATGAGTTTGTGTGTGAGTTATTATTTACTATAAAAAATAAACAGAAAAGTTCATAATGCTGAGTTTAACTGTGAAAAAAATAGACAGATGAGATTAAAAAGTACCTTAGACCAGTGGTTAACATTGCATGAAATCGATCGTGCTGGTAGTTTTCAAGCGGCAGCAATTGTATTAAACAAAAGTCATACCACTCTTATTTACTCAGTTAAAAAGCTTGAGTCACAATTAGGTATTGCGCTTGTTGAGGTACAAGGTCGTCGTGCAGTATTGACAGAAGAAGGTAAATCGTTATTACGACGTGCAACGACGATGCTAGAACAAGCGCGTGAATTAGAAGATATAAGCCAGCAGCTTTCCAGAGGCTTTGAATCTGAAATAACCATTGCAGTGGACCATTTATGTGATCTAACTTGGCTCTATAAGCCAATGCAACAATATATTAGTGCTAATAGTGCAACATCTATTCAAGTAGTTGAAACATCATTAACAAAAACCACTGATATGGTAACGAATCAGCGGGCTGATATTTCAATTATTAATTTACCGATAACAAATTATCCAGCGGAAGCTTTTGGTGTCATTACTATGGTGCCAATAGTGGCTAAGCGTCATTCATTAGCATTAAAAACTAGAGTATCTCTTACTGATATGTCGATGCTGCCTCAAATAGTGATCAGAGATTTAGGTTGTGAACCGACGCAAAAACGTCAGCAGGATGTTGGCTGGTTGAAGTCGAGACAGCGTATTACCGTTGATAATTTTGATCATGCATTTCAAGCTGTAGAACAAGGTGTTGGTTATTGCCGTTTACCGAAACATATGGTGAGGGATAGGAAAAATGCTCAAGTGGTTGTGCTTGAGGTTGAGCAGGCGCAAAAATATCAAGTACCGATGCATTTAACGCTTCCTAAAGCAGCTAAGACTGGCCCTGCTGCGAAAGCTTTTTATGACATATTATTGCAGTCAGCCAATTATCGACGTCAAGATAATACGTAAATAGTGTCCATGTCTGATCAGAGAAGGCTCGAATTGAATAAATGCTGTTCGGTTGAGTTATTCTTTATAAATAAAGGGTTTACAGGGTAATTGGAAGCCGCTATTATTCGCGGCATTGGAGAGATGGCTGAGTGGTTGAAAGCACCGGTCTTGAAAACCGGCATACGTTTATAGCGTATCTAGGGTTCAAATCCCTATCTCTCCGCCAAATTTAATTGTTGAGTTTAGGCTTGGCAATAAAAAGAAATTAGTGTGCCGACTTAGCTCAGTAGGTAGAGCAACTGACTTGTAATCAGTAGGTCACCAGTTCGACTCCGGTAGTCGGCACCATTAAATTTCGGTGGGATTCCCGAGTGGCCAAAGGGAGCAGATTGTAAATCTGCCGGCACTGCCTTCGAAGGTTCGAATCCTTCTCCCACCACCATATAATTCCCTCTTAGTTCAGTTGGTAGAACGGCGGACTGTTAATCCGTATGTCACTGGTTCAAGTCCAGTAGAGGGAGCCAAATAGAAAAGCCCGCAAGCAATTGCGGGCTTTTTTACGTCTGTATTTTGGTGAAGCGAGTTTTGAGTAGCGAGTGTAAAGATCGCGAGAATAGGGTGCTTCCACCCCGATACAATTGCCTCTTAGTTCAGTCTGTGCTCTCTATTGGGAAGATTAGCGGCCTGTTAATTCGAACGCATTTAGTTATTAAAGAGTAATTCATTAAGCGTCAGAGCACGATTGACTATTCTTAACTCACTAACATAGCCATATAATGGATTATGTAATTCATCATTTGAACAAGAGGAACCAATTAACCAATTAGCATTTTCTTTAATAGCAATACCGGTACTTTGTTGCTCTGGGTTACGCATAACTTCAATGCCGTCAATGTACATTTTTGTGAATCGACCATCGTTAATTATAGCGATATGGAACCAACGTGAGGTGCCGAGATCCCACGACCAAGCTGTTGTTGTATCTTGTTTTTTATTGTCCATAGTTACCCATTGCATTTCGCGTAAGGAGGAAATAGCCATTACAACAGCCGGATCTTCACCGCTGTTAGGGGTAAAATCATTACAACTGGCTTGTTGGCAAAAAATACCTCCCCAGCGAGAGCGATCACTCTCCCAATCATCAGGTAGCTGGAGAAAAGTTTCGATGGTATAGCCTTGCTCCCAGTTGTTTTGCGTAATAGCCGTACCGAGTGTTGATAAATAAGCGCCGCTATCTGTAGCTTTATTTCCTTTAAGTAAAATGGACCCAGATGAATTACCGCTATTAGGTTTTGAGGTCGAAAATTCAAAATAGCTATTTAAAGCGTCTTGATTTGCTTTTCTAGGCTCCATTTTAAAATGACTACCATTACCGGATAGATCTTGAAACATGGTTGTGATATCGCCTTCATTATCAACACGCATCATATTTTCTTTATCTAACAACCAGTAACCAATAGTGCCATCTATAAGCCCCGAAGGAGTAATAAGCTCGCCTTCATTTAAATTATTAAAACGTTCATTGAAATTAATTGGAAACTCAAACTGGTTACATTCGTCAGTCAGATCTGGAAGATCGAAGGGGGTGCGTTCATCTTCTGGTATATTCTGTACCCAAGGTGAGAAGGAGCGTATAACTAATTTATTATTACTGTAGTCAAAGCCAACAGTACGCAACATACCATTTCCACCCCAATACATGGCTTGATAGTCAACGACCATCATCAGTACATCACGACCGTAGGCATTTTGAGCAACCATATTAGCAGCGCCATGATGGTGACCATTAATAGTTAAGAATATTTGGTCATTTTTGTGGATAAAGTCTATCCAAAATTCAAAGCCTTTTGAGGTGATAAGTGGGCTTTTACCATCACTATCAATATTTAATAATTGATGGGTCGAGAAGATAGCGGGTATTTCTTTATAATCATCGAGAACTTGTTGTGCCCAATCAAATGTTTGTGGTGATGGATTCCAATCAATAGCAAAGACTAAAAATTGCTGATCGCTATTGGGTGCTGTAAAGAGGTGGCAACTGTTAAAACCACATTCACTAACAGCAATACAAGTTGTTACTGATAAAAGCTTATCTTGAGAAAAATAGTTTAGGAACGGTTCGCTATCTTTTCGATTAACATCATATTTGTCACCTTCAGCTAAATCGTGATTACCACATAAAACAGAGTAAGGGGTATTTTCGGAGGCGCCAAGTATGTCCATTGCTTGGGTTGCTGCTTGCCATTCTGTTGGTTGATCGTCGTGCTCAACCAAATCACCTAAATGGATCGTAAAAGGGATACGCTCATTTTTCCAATTATCAGCAATCCATTGAGTTTGAGATAAGTAACGTTCAGGGCTATTTTCAGAGTATTTTTGAGTATCAGGTAAAATGACCAATTTCCAATCTTGATGCGTATTGTCTTTATCGTCGTTACTGTTGCTGCTACTTGAATTACAGCCAGTCAAATAGGTAGCGACCATTGTTGCCACTGTACCTTTTAAGAATAATCGTCTTGTGAACATGCCTATTAATACCGTTACGTCTAAAAACCATAATATTGGCATGGGTATATGTCAGATTTATTGACGTTTTTATTAACTTTTATTTCATGAGTATTAAATTGAGTGTGATTAAGGATAAAAGACGGTAAATAAATACTCGTCTATTCATCGTGTTTTTTATCTTAATTATTTGTTTAAATCTTTTTATCAAATCGCATCAAGGTGTTGAGTGAGGGATCATGTTGTTGAAGTAAGTATTGCTGGCTATTAATTAGATTATGTTTAGCTAATGCTGTGATCCAATAATCTAGTCCTTGAAAGTTACGCAATTCGGTTTTGTTTTCAGCCCAACTTACACCTAAACCGGCATTAAACACGGTATGGACTAATGCACAAAATGTCTGCATAGGTATATTTTCTGCATTATGATCACGTAAAATAAACCGTCCTCCAGGCTTTAATACTCGAGCAATTGATGCAATAAAAGCGTCTAATTTATGGGGTGGGCAGTGATGTAATCCAATATAGCAACTGACTAAATCAAGTGATGCGTTAGCAATTGTCTCGGCAGGTAATGGCTCATAATTGGCGAGATCAAAAAAGTGACCTACGGGTTTAATACTACCGCGCTCTGCAATCTCTGCTGGCGAGTTATCAGGTACAATATCATTACATAAAAAAATTGGCCCAGAGATAGACAGCTGTTTTTGTAGTGTTTTGACATAACGGCCAGTGGAACCAATCTCTAAATACCCCTTCAGTGTTTCCGTGGTGGCTAAAATAGTTGAAGTTTGACATGCCATTTCTTTTTTTTGTTTTGCTAATGCGGGAAGAGCGTAGGTAATATCCGCCAATTTGGGTTTTATATCTCTAAGACCGTATTGAATTTCATGGTAAATGTCTTTATCTGTAGTAAACCGTTGGCAGCATTGGCTAATAAGCGCATGGAATAAATGCTCAGGGTAGAGATGATAAATATTTTGTAGAAAAAGATAGAAATCGTCTCTACCATTAATGGTACTAAATACTTGCCGAAATGCAGATTGGCCACACTCAGCTCGCGAGAAAATAGCGATATCATCTGTTTGACGATAATACTTCTCCCATAAGCAATGGCGAAACCGATAGTGTGGATCCCATTTGTCTTTTAATGCAAATAAAGCTGCTGCATTCGGGTAAGCGCGATGAAATTGGTCATAACGAGCGTGGGGTTGATAAGGAAGGTAATAACAACCGCCAGCATTAATTGCAGCTTCAATCAGTTCTCGAGTCCAAATAGCGACTTTTTGTTGTTCAGCATCGCTGGCTTGTTGCTTGTAATATAATACAAAAGCAAATACTTCTTCACGCGCCCAAGCTAGCAGTGAGCCAGGATCTGCATGAGAATGTCTAATGGAAACGTTAACCGCTTTAACATGATAACGATTAAGAATTTCGGTCATTATTGGCGTAAAGTCATCAATACGATCAACTGGAATAAAATACTCTTGCAGAACATAAGTATTTTGATTTCGTGAAATCGGTTCTAGTTCAGCAACATTATAATTAGCTTCCTCGTTACGAGTTGTGATTTTTTTATTCCAATACATTAATGGTTCATAGATATATTCACGACGCCAGTGGCCCCATGGTGACTCTGTAATTGTCCATAACATGTATTTCTCGAGTAAATACAGCTTTCGTTCTTTATGAGGAGATACATTAACGGGCTTGGTTGTTTGTGACCACGTAACTGCATGAATTTTATCAAATCGAGGTGGGAGTATGTCGGCATTGTGGAAAATAGCTTTGGTATTATTATTGATTTGATGTTTAAAAAAAGCGGGGTAATCACTTAATGGCATTTTTTTATGTAAACGTTCAATATGACAATCAGTCGTTAATGATAATTCCGCTTCTACGACGATCCCGACCGCTCCATAACCACCAATTGCCGCATAAAAGAGCTCACTGTTTGTGGCGGGGGAGGCATTGATACGCTTGCCATTATGAAGTATTAACACAATAGAATTTATTGATAAAATTAAAGGTCCTAAACTGACATAACGCCCATGACAATTTACACTTAATGATCCACCAATAGTGAAATTAGCATAAGTTTGCATGATTTTTATCGCGAGCCCATGGTGCTGAATACATGCTTGAATATCTCGCCATCGCGTACCGGCTTGTACGGTAATCGTTTGTTGTTCGACATTAAGATCAAGAATACGGTTTAAACCACGCATATCGATATGTAACGAACCGCTATGGGCTATTTGTCCTCCCATACTATAGCGTCCGCCACCAATAGAAATCGGCTTTTGAGTGTTTTTTAGCATATCTTGTAACTGTTCGACAGTGCCGGGAACGTAAATATCATCGACAGCAATAGGGTAAAGCCGTGAGACTTCTTTGATGATATTAGTGTAGCGAGGTGAGGATTTAGCTAGGTTACTCGTTGGAATAAAATAACGCATTCTTAGTAATATCGGCAGTTGAAATTGTTGTTCTAATTCATCTGAACCCGATTGAGATATAATATGAAAACCATAACGTTGATAAAAATTAATTGCGCCTTTATTACACTGAGTAACATCGAGTTCAATACTAGAAATATTTTGTTTTTGTAACCAATTACATAAACTATCAAGTATGTCAGCACCAATACCTTGGCCTCTATACTCATCAAAGACAGCAATATTATTAATATAAAATGCATCTTCAGAAGGTAAGGGCACATAATTATTTAACGCTTTACGCACTGTGGTTAATAAATGCCATTTTAGTTTTAAAGGAGTATCAATTAATAATTGGATTGCACCAATAAGCTCTTGCTGCTGCATATGTTGCTTAGTATAACCGACGACAGTGCCTTTAATGTGGTTATCATGATAATAAACATACCCAAAGCGATAACTAAATAATCCTCGAGGTTGTAATACTTGTTTAGTTAGTGTCGGAATGGCTTCACTACGAGAAGTGAACATAAAGTCCATTAGTTCATGTGAGCTTTCATAAATACATTCACTAAGGACACTACTATCACTAGCTTGTGCACGCTTAAATTGACTATCGGTTGACTGGAGTGGACTCATACGAATAATGTCACCTTAATAAATATGTGTACTTATTTATTAAAGATAGACGCTGTAATGTCATGATGAGATAAACAATTGGCCCACAATAATAGTGGGCCTGAAAATAGCGCCGATATTTGAATGAATTATAACGTTGGTGATAATTGTCTTAATAATGCGAAGGCGTGTTTTTGCTTATTATGCGTAGCAATAAAGCCGATTAAGGTTTGATCATCAGTGTGCGCTTTAGCAACATAACCGTCATTGTCTCGCTCTATTTGCCAATGAATATCTTCCATAGTGGTTATTCCCGCTAAACTTAACGGTAACCAAGGTGTTTTGGCTTTGATTAACATGGGTGGTAATGATAATGGTGTCGGCGTTCCAGCCAACGTCTTGGCCAGTGCCATCGCTGATAACATAATCGGTTGAATAAACGCACTTATTTTGCCATTTATTTCAGCACAATCTCCAATGGCATAGACATTAGCTGCCGATGTTTGCAGCATATTATTAACGATAATACCCTGGTTAGTCTTGATTCCTGCTTGTTGAGCTAAATGAATTTGTGGTGTTAATCCCATCGCAGCAATGACAACATCAGTATGTATCGTTTTGTTATTTAATTGCGAGATCGTTATTTGTTTATCATCAGTATTTATTGCAGTGATAATGGTATTTAATTGTAGATCTATATTTTTTTGATGCAGTATATGATGTAACTCGGCAGCAATAAACTCAGGCAGTAATGTTGGCATCATGGCAGCGGCTTTATCGCATAAGGTAATTTTCTTGCCAGTTGTAGCTAAATCTATGGCTATTTCAGTGCCAATTAATCCCGCACCTAAAATAGTAATATGTTTTGCTGTAGTAATTTTTGAGTGGTCACGTGTTAACTCATCAAGGCTATTTAATGTAATGATTTTATCTAAAGCATTTCCTTCAAATTTAGGGACAAAAGATTTGGCACCCGTTGCAATAATTAATGAGCAATAATGCCATTGCTGCTGGTTAAAACGAATCCATTGATGGTCGGTATTGATCTCATCAACGACAGTATTAGTGAGTAATTCAATATTATGTTCTGTAGCAAATTCAACAGCGGTTTGTTTAATAAGATCTGTTGGTTGTTGATCTCGACTAAACACATGGCTTAGCTCAGGCTTTGAATAATCAGCACCTTGATCTGCGGTTACTAAAGTGATTGCAGTATTTTGGTCGAGCTTTCTAAATGATTTCACCCATTGGTAAGCAGCAAAGCCACTGCCAATGACAATAATTGGATTGGACATTATACGCGCTAACCTTATTTTAGTTTATAGGTTCAAATACTTCTTTACCGATACCACATTCAGGGCAGAGAAAACTGTCAGGAACATCTTGCCATAATGTACCTGGATCAACATCTTGATCGGGTTCACCCAATGCAGGATCGTAGATCCACTGACAAATAGTACATAACATTTTTTGGCTTGCGGTTGCTTGTGTGCAACATTCGGTATTTACAGTAGGTTCTTGTTCAACAACGGATGTTGGTTCGATTATTTCTGGTGTATCAATTGCAACTTGTATGGTTGATGCTGATGTTATTTGGGTTGTGAAAGGTGTGTAATGATCATATGGGCGTTCAGTTTGAGCCCATTCTTTGGCTATTTTTTTACCGTGTTCACGACATTGTTGTAATGCTTTTCCATCTGGACGCCATTTCGTTTTAAGACCAACGGTAGTGAAAAAACCAGCATCAGTTAAACGAGCGTGAATACGATCGACAGCACCACCATTCCAGCCATAGCTACCAAATGCACCAGCTTTTTTATTTTTAAAACGTAAGCCAGTAATTTCTTCAAGTAAACCCGCGACTTTAGGCATCATGACATTATTCATGGTTGATGAGCCAACAAGTACCCCTTTTGAGCGGAACATATTAGCTAGAATTTCATTCTTATCGTGACGAGCTACATTGAAGATCCGCACAATAACGTCATCATCAACTTCAGTGATCCCTTGTGCAATAGCATCAGCCATCATACGAGTATTATTAGACATAGAATCATAGAAAATCGTGATGCGGTTTTCTTGATACTGATTAGCCCATTCAAGGTATTTTTCAATAATCTGAGTAGGGTTATCGCGCCAAATAACACCATGTGATGTTGCGACCATATCAACGGGTAAATTGAAGCCTAAAACTTCATGAATTTTATTGGTTACTAAAGGGCTAAATGGCGTCAAAATATTTGAGTAATAACGTAGGCATTGATCGAGCAGTTCGTTTTGATCGACTTCGTCGTTAAATAGGCGTTCATCGCAATAATGTTGACCAAAAGCATCATTACTAAACAGGACTGCATCTTCAGTCATGTATGTCATCATGCTATCAGGCCAGTGCAACATAGGCGTTTCAACAAACACTAATGCCTTACCATTACCAATATCAAGCGTGTTACCTGTTTTTACGGTGTTAAAGTTCCATTCCGGATGATGGTGGTGACCGACAATTGAATCAATAGCATTTTCTGTACAATAGATAGGTGTATTAGGAATACGATTCATCAATTCAGTTAATGCACCTGCGTGATCCTCTTCGGCATGATTAATAACGATATAATCAATGTCGTTAAGATTAATTTCCTGTTCTAAATTTTGAAGAAAAGCCAAAGTAAATTTATGATCAACAGTATCGATCAATACATTTTTACCTTCACGAATTAAATAACTGTTATAGCTAGTACCACGGGTTGTTTTATATTCTGTGCCATGAAAATCACGAACTTCCCAATCACGCTGCCCAACCCAAGTAATATTATTCTTAACATGAATAGCCATTTTAAAATTCCTTAATAACATAAGATGTATTTTTTATGCATGTTATTCCTTGGAGGGGTGCTTCGTCAATGCAAAAGATTCATTTGATATGCATGTTAATGTTTGTTTCATTATTATCAATAACTTAAAATTGATAATAATAAATGAACCGCCAATAGTTTGATGGTTCATTATAAAGTTTAATGGTAGGATTTTTAATTTGGTTAAATATTGAGCATTATTTTTAGTTAAGGCTAAAAACCAAACCAATAATAGTGATCAGACTTACAGCGTTGAGCACGGAATATAAAATTGTTTTAGGCATGCTAAATGAAAGGTTATTGAAATCACGTTTAGAACCAATAACAGTAACCAATAACGGTAAGGCTACTAATAATCCAAAAATCCAGCGAATATTATTGGTAATGGCGTAACCGATTTGAGTTTCAGCAACGATAAAACCTAAAATAGATAAAATGAGGGTGGTGAGTGAAATTGCAAAAGTTCGATTATAAGCATCCATTAATTGAGCAAAAGCTTGGTATTCTTCGTCCGTAAAATCTGATTTGTTTGCCATGTGTTTTTCAATCTAATAGGTTAACTGTTGAGATTATAACGGATCATTACTGATATAACGAAAATAAAGATTCTGGCTACAGCATAGCAATGAGTACGTTTATTGTTCTCTAATATGTCACCTTTGTTATTTAATTGTATTTTTGAGTAAAATAACCACTAAAGTGCTTTAAAATTAAGCTGTTAATTCATTTTTGGTTTACATATATATGCTGCAGCAGTATGATATTTGTCATGGAGAGATGGCTGAGTGGTTGAAAGCACCGGTCTTGAAAACCGGCATACGTTTATAGCGTATCTAGGGTTCAAATCCCTATCTCTCCGCCACACATTGAAAAGCCGCTGATTGATCAGCGGCTTTTTCGTATCTGCAGTACAGTAAATCTTCTTAATCTCTAATCAAAGCTTTATAAACGCGAATCTAACCAATTAGCTGTTATTTCTAAAAAAACAATGGACAGCCATATCCTTGCACATCAACCATGAGTGACTACACTTAAGCTTCAAGTTGCTTATGGTGAAACCAATGACAATCTCAAGACGCAAATTGATCGAGCCGCAAATCACACCTTTTTATCATGTCATTAATCGCTGCGTACGTCGTGCGTATTTATGTGGTGACGATCCATATAACGGCAAGAACTATCACCATCGTCGAGGTTGGATAGTAAATAAAATCAAACAATTAGCAGCTGTTTTTTGTATTGATATTTGCGCTTATGCGGTGATGAGCAACCATTACCATTTGGTGCTAAAAATAGATACTGAACAGCAGAAAAAGTTAACACCTAAAGCGGTAATATCGCGCTGGTTGCAGTTATTTAATGGTCATCCTATTGCGCTTGATTTCTTAAAAGAAGGACAAGTAGGCACAGATAAACAGCAAGCGTTATCAAATTTAGTCACGGAATGGCAGCAAAGATTAGGCAGTATTAGCTGGTTTATGCGCTGCCTTAATGAGGAAATAGCACGAAAAGCCAATAAAGAAGACCAATGTAAAGGCGCGTTTTGGGAAGGGCGATTTAAGTCTCAAGCACTATTAGATGAACAATCGCTACTGTCATGCATGATGTATGTTGATTTAAATCCTATTCGAGCTGGCGTTACACCGTCATTAGAACGGTCAGATTTCACCTCGATTCAGCAGCGCATTCGTGAATATCAGCAACTTAAAACCTCTACTAAACAACCACCATCAAATAGAGGTCACTTTCAATTATTACCCTTTGTGGGTGCTGAACATCAGGCTAAAACGGCAGGAATAAACTTTGCCTTTGCCGATTATCTTGAACTTATAGACTGGACTGGCCGCTGTATTCGCAATGATAAAAAAGGCTTTATATCATCTAGCCAGCCTAAAATTTTACAACAATTGGGAATAACACCAGACGCTTGGCTTGAACATAGCGAGCAGTTTATGGAGCGGTATGCCAATGTAAGTGGTAAATGGTCCAGAATGTGTGCTTTCAAACAACATGCAGGTGGACACTGGTGCAAAGGAAAGTTGGCTAGTCATCAGTTGCATCCTAACTAGAGATAGATTCTTCGTATTAGATGGAAATACCACAATAACCGTTAGGATTGTGGGTGTTACCGATCGTAAAATATACGAATAGGGTTGATTTTACGAAGAATTTCAATAATGAGCTATAAAACTTAAATTTGAGGGGGTATGAGTAGTGGAATGGCTTGTCTTTTGGGGAAATTTTATCTAAAAAGATATGGCTGTCCATTATTCTTGCTGAAGTACTAATTTTAACCACATCATCTTCGTTATTTTTAGTTTTAATGATGTCGTTAACTTGTGCTTTTTCTGAGATGAAAGGTACAGAACTATCAAGGATTTCTGATGGGGGAATTTGTATCCATTCACCTTCAGCTGTTATTTTCCAGATAACGCCTTCAACAACGATATACATGAGTGGCTTCATCCGTGGGCCCTATGGTTATTATTATGGAAAAGTATGGTGAAATACCATAAGTCCATCTTAGATGGTCAATAATTATAGTGAACATTAAACTTATAAAAAATGTTATTTTCGTTGTTTTTTTGTGATCTTTTTTGCAAGTTTTGTGATAAATGTAGGTTAAATAACAGTCTTTTATTATTAAATGCCTGATAGTTATCTTTTATAGTGCTGTCATAAAATGACATTAAGTATATTAATTAGTCGCAGAGAGTGAGATTTAATATTGTTAAGTGAGCGTAATGGTATTAAAGAAATATCAATACGCTATAGGTATAAATTTTAATACCTAAAGTAGACAAGGTGAGCTCCTAATAAAATTATTATCCGGCTAGCAGAAACAAAGGACAGCCACACCCTTGCACATTAACCATGCACAACCACACTTAAGCTTCAAGTTGCTTATGGTTCAACCAATGACAATCTCAAGACGTAAATTGATCGAGCCTCAAATCACGCCTTTTTATCATGTGATTAATCGTTGTGTACGGCGAGCATATTTGTATGGTGACGATCCATATATTTGGTAATTTAAAAAGATATGTCTGTCCACTATTCCTCTTCTCTGACAATTCTTGTTCTTTTCAAACAGATGAAATAATTCGTTATGTATGTGAAGATAATGATTATTTTTTTGTGGAATATAGCAATTATGACGTTTGAACAGTGGGCTGTTATTGCCGATCTTTATACTCCAATTATTGTGATTGTGTGCATTATTTGTATGCTGCTGGCGGGACGACAGCACGGGCTCAAAGATGGTTTATTACAGTTGGGGGGAGTGGTACTGTCGGCTGTTTTTATCTATGCAATTATGTTTATCGATAATGTAATTGGTATTTGGCCTGCTTTTGATTTGGATTACAGCACCCACACCGCAATTGGTTTAGTTTTTATCGGATATTTTATGGTGTATAGACCCAAATTAAGCGTATTAATGATCCTCTCGATGGTGGGATATGCGGCTTTAATGATGCATCAAAAGTACCATACGCTTGCTGACATTATTACCACCACAATTTGTGTTATGCCGATAATATTGTTATGCCAATACAAATTAGCAGCTATTGCAAAACGTTAGCTTTTCTTGGTTATGAGAGCGTAATTAAGTAATGTGAGTCCGATAATAAAACACCAAAATTGAAAAGTAGGTAATACAGTAGCAACCGATCCTACTAGTAGACCTGAACCTAGGCTTATTGCTATTTTTTGTTGTATCGTCATTTTAATCCCTTAGTCGTTACTATTATCTAATGAATTTGGATTATATTTTTCATTATGGAGGCGGTATTTACGCTCTTTCCATTGCCAGTGAAGGATACTTAATAATGGTAAAACAGTAACGAGAGCGATAAAACTGATTATTATTTCTCGAACTAATACGTCATTAAAACCGTTATCAGTCATGAGGAAGGCACCGATAAATTTCCCGATTATTACACCTAAAAAAGCAGGAAGGCTATTGCTCACAATAAACCGCAACAGACCTTTTTTACGCTGTTGTCGCCATTTAGATATTTCTAGATCATTATCTGACATCAATGTTACCCCAACAGGCAAAGATGGCTAATTATATGTTTGAAAGCGGTGATATGTTACTTAGCGATACGAAGGTAAAATGTTGCTCGCAAAAGGGGTATGTAAAGGGGTGGGTTTGCATGGCAACATGTGAAATAAATCGTATTCAATCTAGATTGTTAACTAAATAATCACTGAGGAAAACTAGCCTAAATCAGTTAGGATTTCTATTTCATTAAAGTGAAGGCTAATCACATCGTTAAAATGCGTATGCTCTGTAATAAAAGGTAAACTAATATCGATCACTTCGTGTGGAGTTACTGCTAGCCACTGGCCATTTTCGGTAACTTTCCAAACAGTATCTTCTAATTTGATATATATTTTTGGCTGCATCCTTTGCCTTATGTTATAAAATAGTGAACACGAGTAATAAGTTGCCTTATGTTAGCGGACATAAATTAATCTTCAATTGATATTTATAATAATTAATATTTTTAATGATGATCTTGCTTGTAAGACATGATAAATGTGCATGAAGATTATACATATCATGATGTTAAGAAGGGGGGAAGATAAATAAAAAGCTAACAGCCGTAATTGTTAGCTTTTTATTGGATAAGCGTTAAAAGATAGAATTAATCATCAAAATCAACAATCAGTTCATCTTCTAAATAATCAATTAAACACCCTAATGCTAGCGCTGAAACAATATAGGTCGTTATGTCACCAACTTCAGGCGTTGATTGGTGTAATACATCGAGTACGCTATGCTCAGGGTTATAAGCCACATTAAATTCTTTAGCTATCATGCAGCTGTCGTTATATTCATCGACAGATAATTCAATTTGACCATTGTATTCACCAATATCTGTATCAAAATTATCAACCAATATTTCGATCATGGTTTCATAGTAATGTTGGTAATCCATTGATTCTAACCTATTCTTTTTTAAAGATATGCTATCTAGTACGTTAGCATTTATGGCGCTATGTTACCTTATTTCTGCGTGACAAAAAGCCTTAATCTAAAATATTAATTTTTTCATGATACAAGCGTCTATGCCCATTGTTGTTACAGGGCTTTACACATTCTAATCAACTGTTACATATATCTATTGGTATAATTAATACAAGTCATAATAATATATTATATTGAGTGGTATCGTATTGATTAATAACACTTCATTGGTGAAACAAACGCTAAATATAAGTTGGTTGTACGGAATACAACTATCAATACTTATGAGGATGAGAGTGTTAGCTTCGTTGAAATGAGTGGACATACTTAGGAAGTAAAGTGAAAAAAATAAATAAAATAACAGCGGCTATATTCAGTGTAATACTGAGCAGCAATGTATACGCTTCTGACACCAACGTTATTTCTTTTGTTCCGGGAGAAACAAAAGTTCAAAATGGCACTATGGTGTCTTTTAATGGTGAGTGTTACATAGCTAAAAATAGCCCTGGTGTTTGGGACTCGCCAAGTATCAATTCATGGTTTTGGGACACTGCTGAGTGTTCAGGTGAACCAGAGCCTGAGCCAAATCCAGAGCCTGGCACTATTATTCCGTTTATTCCGGGTACAACCCAAGTTAATAATGGCGATGTTGTGTCATATGATGGCCAATGTTTTATCGCTAAAAATAGCCCAAGTATATGGGAAACACCAACAACCGATTCATGGTTTTGGTCATTAACAGAGTGTACTGACGAGCCATCACCTGAGCCAGAAGAAACCGAACTATCGATTCTTGCTCCAATTGCAGGCCAAGTATTAAAAGCTAACGAAGCGGTTGTCATTAAGGCACGTATTGATGGTGAATTAGCATCAAAAGTTGAGTTTTGGATTAATAATACCAAGCTGGCTGAAAAAGCAATTGATCAAACTACTGAGCTTTACTCGCAAACTTGGACACCAACAGAAGCGGGCAGTGCGGCAATTAATCTCTTTGTGTTTGATAAAAATAACCAAAAAATTGAACAACAATCTGTTGCTGTAAACGTTGAAGCTGAAGGTAACGACGATTTTAGCGCGCCAGTTGTCGCATTTGTTACTCCAACTAACGGTTCAATCATTGAAGAAACGGGCACTGTTTCTATTTCTATTAATGCCTCTGATGTTGATAATGATTTGACCAAAGTAGTTGTTAACGCAAATAACCAACAAATTTGTACCTTTGATGCTGCAACAACAACGGTATTTGCATGTGATTGGCAACCTACGCAAACAGGTAATGTTACTCTAAATGCTATTGCAACTGATGCCCAAGCACTTTCTTCTAATGCTAGTTTAACTATCACTATTAAAGAAGAAACCGTTGAGCCGCCAGTAACGCCACCGGGGGGATTGTGTGAAGAATTTAATGTTTACCCTGACTGGACGCGTGGTGATCATGCAACGGGTGGCGACATTATGGTTCATGACAACATTGCATATTCTGCGGTTTACTGGACCCAAAGCATACCGGGTAGCGACGCTTCATGGGCATTGCACTTAAATTGTGATGGTTCAGAACCAGGTACTGCGCCAGTACTTTCATTGCCAAACCCAATGGATCCTGTACGTTTAGAAGTGGCGGGTTGGCCTAATACGTTTGTAGTTGCAAGCCCATCAACAACAGCGCCTGAGACTCTGACTATTGCGACAGCGAACAGTGCTGATCTTACCGATGTTAATAAGCTAACTGCGGCATTTGTTGCTGTTATTGAACAAGCGAATAAAGCTAATACAGCATCAGTGATTATTAGTAGCGATGTGCTTGATAATGCAACGAAAGATAAAAACCTATTAACAACAACTGTTGCTGTTAAAGAAGCGTTAATTAAGGCTGTTGATGGCACTGGCAGTAAAATCGATGTGGATGCGATCAACGCACTAAGCAATGATCTAAAGGGTTGGACACAAGCACATAACTTGATTGTATCAACTGTTGCGCCGCAAGCGCCATTTGGTTGGTCATTATCGATTGGTGAGTTTGCATTTGATACCCATTCTGGCCGTCAGTCGGTGTGGAATGCAGCATCTAATTACAGTGCAGATTTAATAGATAAGCTTGCACTTTATACAGCAGATAGCGCAACCAAAGCTGATTTTGTGGTCTTTACTAAGTCAAGTGCAACGGCTGCCCTGTCAAATGACCAATGGCATAATGCGCTAGAATACGTTAAGCAAGTCACTGATTTTGTAAAAACACCTGCGATGTTAGCCAATATGCCGACAGATCAAGCTGCTAATTACTTTATGGGTAATGCAACCTCAGAGCAGAAAATTCGCAAAGCAGCTTACAGTAATATTTTTGCTATTTTGTTTGATAAAAACAGCGCTAATTTAACCGCGCAAATTGAATCTTACCAAACAGCTAAAGTGCCGCTGTACTATGTTGGCAAAGAGCTAGAAAAAGGCTCACTAACACGCATAGAAGCATTGAACCAACAGCTGACCAATGCGGCTGATGTAATGGATAATGAAGCCTTCCTTTACGAAACGCCACAGTCACAATGGATCCCATCTACCGTTTATAAGTGGAATGATTTCCTTGATGGCTTAAATGCAATGCACAATATTGGTGTTGCAGGTAATAAGTTTTGGCTATTGAGTGATGACGCTGATGATGCAACTAACATTGTCTACGCTAAAGTTGCCATTGCTGCATTCTTAGCCCAAAGCATGCAAGAGACGATTCGCTATAACGCTTGTGATGAGAATAACTGGTCTGAAGTAAAATACGGTGCACCTGCAGACTACCCAATGACAGCAAGTTGTGGTCAGTTAGGTCAGAAATATGCAGATTACGGTGTGAATCCTGATTCAGGCTTAGATTACGCTTACTCTTGTCCTCGTGATAACAAGATGGAAGTGAGTGCATTAACGCATGCTAAATGGTACGGTGCGCCAGCGCCAGTATTTGCCGCACCAGATGCAGTACTTGAAGAGCGTGGCCTATTGGTTAATGGTGCGGTTGGTCGTTGGACAAACAATGGTCACTGTAATGATGTACCAGAAAATGTCGATACTTCTAAGCAGGTGTGGGAACGTGATATTTGTAAGACTTATGTTGGTCAACAAGCGGGTACGTTTATTTGGGATGGTAGCAGCCAGGAAAGTGTTGAAGGTTGTGGCTGGTGGGGACGCGGTGTAATTCAAACGACAGGCCGTCAGAACTTCGGTACCCTTAACCATTACTTAGGCCGTTCCCATGTTGATCCTGCGACAATTGGTAAAACCATTGATGGTGTTACCGTTGAAGCACCACCAGCAAACCCACTGTATGCTGATCTTGATTTCTGTTCAAATCCGGGTCTAATTTGTAGCTCTGAAGAGAACAAAGAAATTAAGTGGATTGCAGGTTTGTTTTACTGGGTAACATCAGTGCAGGCATATTCTGATGAAGGTGGACAATATGCAGATTGGAATTACTACAACGAACTGAAAAAGTACGTTGATAGTGGCCTAAAAGGAACTGAGTTTATTGATGATGTGTCAGGTATTGTAAACCGTGGTTGTCCAGATTCTGTATGTTCAACTGGCGAAGTGCATAATGCCAAAGAGCGTCAAGCTAACTTTAAGTTAGTGTTAGAAAAACTTGGCCTGAAGCCACAATTATAACGGTTAATAAATAACAAAGAACCCTGCTGTTGAAGTAGGGTTCTTTTTTTTGTAAATAATGTGCGATAGCAATGATTAGTTGTAGCTTATAGCCATCCCTTACGTTTAAAGAATAAGTAAGGTGCAAACCCCGCCAGTACCATTAAACCTAACGCATAAGGATAACCCAGTTCCCAGTGCAACTCAGGCATAAACTTAAAGTTCATACCGTAACTTGATGCAACCAATGTTGGTGGTAGGAATACGACAGATACCACTGAAAATATTTTAATAATGCGGTTTTGCTCAATATTAATAAAGCCCATGGCAGCATCCATCAGGAAGTTCACCTTTTGGAATAAAGACTCATTGTGAGGTAGCAAAGAATCAATATCGCGTAATACTTCACGTGCTTGTTCTAATTCACTCTCAGGTAAACGGGCCTTGCGAACCAAGAAGCTTAATGCGCGTTGAGTATCCATTAAACATAAACGAATTTTCCAGCCAGCATCTTCTTGCTCAGCTAGGTTTGATAAGGCTTTATCAAAATTTTCACCAGGCTTACCACGTAAAATAGTTTTGCCAATAGACTCTAATTCGCTATAAATATCTTCAATTACATCAGCAAGTTGCTCTATTTTAGTTTCAAATAAATCTAACAGTAGCTCGTAAGCATTACCTTGTTGCAGCCGTTGAGTACGTGCCCGCATGCGATAAAGTCGAAATGCTGGTAATTCACGTTCACGTAACGTAAATAGACGTCCATCACGAATAGTAAAAGCAACGGTAGCATTACTTACATAATCTTCCATATCTTCGGAATAAAAGAAGGAGTGAATATGTAAGCCATCTTCATCTTCAAAAAAACGCGCACTTGCTTCAATATCTTCAAGTTCAGGGCGTGTTGCAAGGCCTTGTCCTAACTCTTGCTGTACGCGCTCTCGTTCTTCTTGATTGGGGTCGATGAGATCAACCCATAGTGCTGATGAGATAGAGTCTTGAGCGTCTAAATCTAAACGTTGTAAACGTAAATCGTTTAATGTGAATGCGTTCAGCATGTCTTATATCTCCACTAATGGCGATGATATAAAGAACACTTAAAAACACCAAGTGAGGCTGATAATACAGCGTCTACCAATGAAAACTGGAATACTAAGATTTAAGCAAAAGCAACGAAAATAAGGAATAGTGCATGCTGACAGTTAAACATTGTCAACTCGCACTTAAAAGCGCTGGAGGACAGATTAACGTGGAAAAATCTCATTCCAGTATCGACTGGGTGTGTTCAAAGCGGTGTCCTCTCAAATAAAGGTGTGCGCATGTTACGTCTGACTCTAAAAGGGTTCAAGTTACGCTATTGCAACATTAGATTTTCCTTTAAGTATATTAAGTCAATCACTTATTCATGCGTCATTAAGCATTATTAACATTATTGTAAACACCTGTTAGCTAATTATAATAAGAGTTTATTTTTTTGCGTTATCAAATATGAGTTGATATTTTTTATATCAACATCACAAATTTGTTGTAACTCACAGTATAGAGCAGACAATTTAACCATTTTGTAAACTGAACCCCCCAATAACCCCTGTTGGTATTCGTAAATTGTAGTAGTTTGGTTTATCAATCAGTCTGTAAATGGAAAACTGAAAGACATCACGACACACTACAATGGGGAATATTTGGTATTGGTTTGTATTTTATGAATGTGAATAAAAGCAACCTTAAGTGACGCTGTAACTAATATTGTGAGGTGACGCTTTAAGTAAATCATCTTGTTTGCTGTTAATTATTCAGGTTAATCGTGTTTTCAATAGTTATTGCAGTAGTATTTTGCCAGAAAACGCTCATAATCTTGGCTTACAATATTTAAAGAAGAAATCACCTATGACTAATTTTCAATACTACTTTCATCAACTTCCTTGTTTTAACTGTAATAAAACCACAGTAAGTACTGATCTTGGTTGGTTAACAGCTACGATGAAAGAAGATGTAGTCGCACAAATAGCGGCGATCATTGCGCAGGGCAATGTTAATTCAGAGCTTGTGGTGAACGTGACTTGTACTAAAGATGAAGTCCGTGATTACTTATTGTTAAATTTCTATGGTTACTCAGAAGAAACACTTGCTGATCAAGTAAAAGCAGAAGATGAGCAAGAAGTCGCACAAGAAATCGCTGAATTATTTGAAGATGGTAGCGATGTTGCTGTTTTTGAACACGAAATTGAATTGCAAAGCTGCACTGATTGCAATATTGGTTAAATAAATATCATTAAACCTACACATGTGCGTAATACGTAACATGAGGTGCGATTTATTTAAGGCGTTAGCATACTAGAATGTGCTAACGCTTTTTTGTTTTCAGGCAATCTATTTAAGTAAAGATATGGCTGTCCCATGTTTTTCCTCCCTGCAGCATAAACATCATAACCGTTCAGGTTTCCATAATGGATCTACTGGTAAGATAGAAATACGACCTTGTAACCAAAGTCATTGTAACGCTGATCAAGAACGGAAAAGCACTCACCATTTTTGTGGTGTGATAGATAAACTCTGTAGGGCATTAATTACTCAGTGAAGTTAGTATCCTATCCAGTCGCTTTTTTATATCGCACTTTTAGTAAATAACTGTAAATAAAAACTCTTATGACAATAATCAAACAGCTTTCTTTAGCAGCAACCATCGCTGCATTATTTACCTCCAGTACAGTATTTGCTACACCTAGCAATGATGCAACGAACACTATGCCTAATAGTGATTACTTTGCGGCAACGCAATACAAAGAAGCTCAAGCACCACTCAATAGCTTCGGCGCTATCGATGTAAAAACCAGTATTCCAGAAAATATACAAGTGCCTTCTGCACCCGTAGAAGCTGGTGGTAATAATGGGATCCCAGAAACCTTGATGCAAAAATGGACTCAGGCAGGAGTATTTTCGCCTCAAGTTGCAGCACGCGCTTTCATTTTAATGGATGCTAACACCGGACAGATTATTGCCGCTAACGATGCCAATATGCGTATGGCACCAGCTAGTACCACCAAGTTAATGCTAATGTACATTGTTGAGCAAAAATTGGCCGCCGGTGTAATTTCACTAGACTCAAAAGTGCAAGTGCCAGAAGTCGCATGGCGCACTGGTGGTTCAAGAATGTTCTTAAAGCCTGGCTCTTTTGTTTCTGTGAAAGATCTTATCTCAGGTATGCTTGTTGAATCGGGCAATGATGCCGCTGTTACTTTGGCAAATTACATCGCGGGTTCTCAATCTTCATTTGTTGCGATGATGAACGCGACTGCTGTTAAGCTCGGTATGCACAATACCCACTTCACAACTGTCATGGGCTTGCCTGCGCCAGCACATTTCTCAACCGCTTATGATCTTGGACTGCTCGGACAGCACATCATGAACGACTACCCTCAATACTTTCATTTTTTCAGTCAAAAGTATTTTGAATACAATCATATCCGTCAACCCAATTTCAATCGCTTATTGTTCACTTACCAATATGCGACAGGCATGAAAACAGGTAGTACAGAAGCTGCGGGATACTCACTAGTAAGCTCTGCTGAAATCCCAAATAATCCAATGAAGTTGGTTGGCGTTGTTCTAGGTACAAAATCGTTGAATGATGTTGCCGCTCAAAGTAAGGCATTATTCAATTACGGCTTTCACTTCTTTAAGCAAGACACTTTATATGCGGCAAATAGTAAACTTTCGGAACAAAAGGTTTGGGGAGGGCAGCAAAATACGGTCTCTTTAGGTCTTGAGAAGCCATTAACCATGGTCCTTCCTTCCAGTGTTGATGAGAAAGGTCTGGTAGCTAAGCTTCAAATTGAACGTGATATCAAAGCACCGGTTGATAAGGGTGAGAAATTAGGTGAAATTACCGTAACCTATAAAGATAAAGTTATTCAAACCGAGCCACTTGTCGCGCTCAACGGCGTTCAACAAGGCGGCTGGTTCACTCGAACTTGGGCAAGTATCTCACTGTATTTCCATAACTTGCTAGCATCTTACGGTCTGTAAACGTTAAACAATCGTAACAGCCATCTTACAAATAAAGCCAATACTCTTAGTCGAAAGTGAATAAGGTACTGGCTTTATTTCGTCATTTTCTACAGTCAATGCTCGTGAGGCGATAGGGGATCTATCATCCACGCATTGTAGAGTATTAAGATAATCTTTCTCGTACGTAAGTGGTTTGAACAAGGTTTTCTAAGATCACTTTGTTGCTCGTCACTTTAAAGTTTAATGGTTGTTGTAGATCACCAAATAAAGCCGTACCGCCGCCGAGAAGGATAGGCAAACGAGTGATAACCATTTCATCGATAAGATCTTCATTTAGAAAATGTTGAATTGTTATGCCACCATCAATATATAATTCATTAAAGCCTTGAGAATTTAGTGTGGTGATAATATTTTTTAATTCACCGTGAACAAGCGTTACTTTGTCTTCATAGCCTTTAGGTACCTGAGTCAGGGTATTACTTAATACAAAGACAGGTTTAGTGTAAGGCCAATCGCAATCAAAACTTACCACCATCTCAAAAGTATTACGGCCCATCACTAAGCCATCAATGCGCGCCATTAGGGGCAGAAATCCAGTATCGATATTGTGTGGGTTTGGTACTGCATGGAGCCAGTCTAACTTCCCTTGTTTATCGGCGATAAAACCGTCTAAACTGGTTGCAATAAATACGATGTTTGCCATAAGCGCCTGATTTTATTGGTGGTAATAATAAAAAGTATATTAACATATAACGTATTGATTGTTGTTCAGTTTTGTAGAAAAAAGAATGGACACCCATAACTTTTTATCTCGCTGCAGCCATTATCAACAACACATGCTCGAGTCCAAACTTCGTTATTCCTTCCAACAATGCCCGCGTCCTAATTTCGTCATTCCCTACAGTGAATGTCCGCGAGGGCGATAGGGAATCTACCATCCACGCGTTGTAAAGCTACTTTTTCGTTGGTGTTTTTAATGCTTAAACTCGTGCTGCATAGATCACGGATAGTCCTCTGAATAATTATGGCTGTCCCATGTTTTCCTAATTCCGTCATTCCCTACAGTGAATGCCCGCGAGGGCGATAGGGAATCTACCATCCACGCGTTGTAGAGCTATTATTTCGTTGGTGTCTTTAATGCTCAAACTCGCGTTGAATAGATCACGGATAGACCTCTGAATAATTATGGCTGTCCCATGTTTTATAGGCAATGACACAGATTTTGGCACAGGATCGTCTTTAGATACAAAAAAACCCTATGTCACGTAACATAGGGTTTGTTTTTACTTATTAGTCAACCCATTCATTAGAATGTGTTTCTAACACCTGAAATAGACTGTTTTTTGTTTTATCACTTAGCAGGTCAGAAAAATCATAGGGTGTGTCTTGAACAAATTCAACACTATTACCAAAACTTGTTTCTAATACGTATTCAGCAGTTAAGTTAATTGTTTTTAAACCCATATTGAAACTGTTATTTCTTAGATTTGCCTCTGTATGAAATATTGCTATTGAATCACTTAATTCTAAAAATTTCTCAATCTTTGCGCTTGTAACTAATTGCGCATTAACATCTGAAGGATCGCCGTTAATATAACCGTTACTAGATTTAACTTTTGCAGAAACTATGCTGCCTTCGTCATGTTCTAGATCATAAGTACCTGCAACGGCAATTTTACCTGTCAACGGAAAAATTTGAGTACCATCGGAAAAATCACCACCATACCATAGTTGAAAATAAGGGCGTTCTTCTTCGTCAAATTTACAGCTTAACTCCCAATTATCGAAGCACATTTCTTTTACAAAATTCAAATCAAAGCCGATAATGTTAGCAAATTTTGCTATAGGACTTGGATCAAGCGGTAACAAAGGGCTAGTAAAACCATCATCTTCTAGGCATGAACCATCATCACAGGGTGCTGTGTCACCTGTCACAGCTTCTGAAGGGTTTGTGAAACCATCATCAAGATTAATACACTCTTTATCTGTTGAATCTTCATCGCATACCGTTGTTGGGGGGGCTGGTTCTAGCGGTAACACTGGCTTAACTGGTAACAATGGATTGGTAAAACCATCATCAAGATCGCTGCATTCTTCATCTGTTGAGTTTTCATCACATACCACTGTTGGTGGTAATGGATCTAAAGGTAATACAGGCTTTTCTATTTCAGGTTTTGGATTTTCAATACTTGGTTTATCATCATCACCGCCACCACCACAGCCAGTAAGTACCAAGCCAACAACCACAGCCAATAATGTTTTTTTCATTTTTTTAATGCCATAATTTTTATTTAATTTTTTACTTGAAAATGGTCATGTAACTTTTGTGCTAATTAATATGTAATATTTAAACTAAAATCAGTGCTGTGATATTTTTCGTTTCGTGTTGTCGTTACACGGATTTTATTTTGATTATCCATTTTATAACAGCCAATACTTGTATTCGGTATCAAGCTTGATGCACCCACGTTATTTGAACACTGTAATTGTAAGTGTCTAACAGCTTTATTTTTTGGTAAAAATGATTCCGGGATAGTAACTTCAAAAATACCCGCTGAAATCTTTTCAACAAACAATTGGCTTAGTTTAATGTCAGAACCTTTATTTACGCTAACAGATCCAATTGTACCTTTAGATTGAACACGTACATTAAGATCATGTGATGTACGTACATACGTTAGTTCTTCAGGTGGTGTAGGTGGTATTTGTGTTAGCACGTCTACAAATTCAATACCCGCGTCAAAATCAATACCTTTTACATACCCAGTCACAAGACCACTACCATGATCTTTAAACCCCATCCAACTATATGCATTGGTTATATCAGTACCGTGATCTAGTATTTCAGCCACATACTTAGGGTAAGTATTCTCCCTCAATTCAAGATATAGATCTGATAGGTATTCATCTAGATCATCATAATAATTATCAGGATCGTTTAACGCGTCCTTAATTTCCTGTATTTTCCTGTCTAGGATTGCATAAGGTGTTTCTTCACAAATTAAAGCACCATCAGAATCTATTGTTGAAAATGACATAACAGCTGGCGTATAGTCGTCATAACTATAACCTTTTTTATTTTGAACTTTATATTTAATGTACTTATTGTTATCGTTTTTTATAGCCTCAGTTTTAAATGGCTCAACATAACCATTATCACTAATACTAGATTCAAAATAACCAGTACCGGAACAATCTGTACTTTTATAATATGTTTTATTTGTGAAAATACCTACTTGTCTATCTGGATAACCATCATGATACAGTTCACCATTATCATACATGAACCCGTTCCAATCATCCCTGAATAATCTTGCATATCTATCATATCCATTTATTAGTTCATCCGATGTAGCAGGGGTATAACCAATGAAGTTACCGTGGGCATCTTGATAGTAATTAGCTTGGGTAGATTCAGCTGCATAACTAGAAGTTGCGGTTAATAAACCAACCGCTACAGATAGTAATGTTTTTTTCATTGTTTCATGCCTTAACTTATATTTATTGTTACTTGAAAACAGTAACTAAAAACACGGTCTAATCGACCTAATGGCGCGAATAATATAGTGTTAGATAACTTTAATAAACGCGGTCTAATAAGAAAATGACAAAAGAATTAAGAAAAGATAGAAATGTTGCACACCTGTTAAGTGCAAACATTGTTTTCATTACTAAGTATAAAGGTGATGTATTTAACTGCGGTGCAATCAATAAGATTTAAGAATTAATGAAAAAAATATGTGTCGAAAATGACATTTCTTTAAAACAGTTTATAGGTGGTTCTGATTATGTTCACTTGGTTATTGATTACCCGCCTAAAACAACCTTAAGTAAATTAGTCAATACATTGAAAGGTACAACTTCACGCGAATTAAAACGCTACCACCCGGAACTAAACCAAGATTTAGCAAAAGGCAATGCCCTGTGGAGTCCTAGTTATTTTATTGGTTCTACCACTGGTACTGATTTATCAAAATTCCTGGAGTTACAAGGCATAAACCAATAACAGCTCATGGTAATGAGACCCTGTAAATTAAAAGAATGGACACCCATAACTTTTTCTCTCGCTGCAGCCATTATCAACAACACATGCTCGAGTCTAAACCTCGTTATTCCTTCCAATAATGGCCGCGCCCTAATTTCGTCATTCCCTACAGTGAATGCCCGCGAGGGCGATAGGGAATCTACCATCCACGCGTTGTAGAGTTATTTTTTAGCTGGTGTTTTTAATGCTCAAAGACGCGTTGAATAGATCACGGATAGCCATAACTTCTTCATTTTCAAAAATGCAACCAACGTCATGATACTTATAGTTTAAATAGACTATTATCGAAAAAATAAGGGACATCAATAATTTCGCCTAGATATTGCCATTCCTAATAAAGAATGATACTGAGGACGATAGGAATCAACTTACACGTGTTGATTTTTTAAAGTAAAGATTTGGCTGTCCTGTGTTTTTTTGGCACCTTGAACGCCATAGCTATGAGGATGGTATGTTGCTTGAAGATGTTGACCTAATTGGTTTTAACTTATTTGCAGGTCAATTCCCTCGTAATAGTAAACACAAGAAGTCGCACTTTTTCTCAAATCAAGAATTTTTGAGTCAATGGCTGCAGTGGGCACAGGAAAGCCAGACGATTGATATGAGTAATGTCATTAAGTTGAACGACTTCAAAAAGAGATAGAAAAAAACACATCACAGGACACCCATAATTTTTTATCTCGCCGTTGTCATTCTCAACAACACATGCTTGTGTCCAAATGCCGTCATTCCCTACAGTGAATGCCCGCGAGGGCGATAGGGAATCTACCATCCGCGCGTTGTAGAGTTATTTTTTCGTTGGTTTCTTAATCGTCAATCGCGTTTTAAACTTTTTATGCATCTTGTGTGTTATGTCAGAGAAAAAATTGCAAAAAAAACCTAAGATATTTTTAATCTTAAGTTTAATATTGCGGGTAAAGTAACTGTGGTTAAAAACGAAATTTTGATTATTGAATCAAGAAATGCACAAGATATTTACGATGACAGATATGAAGGTGCAACTCTCAAAGAGGTTTTGAAACTACAAGGAATATCAGCAAGGCACTTTGAAGTCGTTAACAAAGCGTACTTTGAAAAAGCCATCAAATATGCAGCAAATGAGAACATAAAATATGTACATTTTAGCGGGCATGGCTCAGATAAAGGGATTGAGTTAACAAATGGATTTATTACTTGGAAAGAGCTTGACCTAATTGCATGGCCTCACTTGAAAGATACTTGCTTATGTTTTTCGAGTTGTGATGTTGCTAGAGGCGTTGAAGAAATATTTGAATATCACAAGTCATTTTGTAACGCGGTGATTGCTCCAACGAGAGAAATATCGTGGGGAGAAGGCTTGGTAGCATTTAGCGCTTTGTATCATAGAGCCTTATCATGCTCTACGAGTTCAAGTCAGGATGTAAGAGTCCTAAATCATATTGTTGGTGCGGGTACATTCAGTTTTATTGCTTCTACTTTTAGATCAACCACCTATTCAGTAGGTTAATGAATAATTACTAGGTGGCTTGTTGTAGGTTTGGCTCTCGCTGTGAATAACTACATCAGTGTAGTCTTTATTTACATTTATGCTGCCCTGTTTCTCTTTGAAAAGCCGACACGATGGACTCAATATGAATACAACCAACTTTCCTGAATTACCAATCAAGCTCGCCGATTCAATTGTCGTGCTTTATTTACTTTTAGATGCGCAGAAAGAATATTCAGACTCTCTAGGTGAACAAAACTCGATTCTTGAACTGCAGTTATATCTGCAAAATGTATGTCACTTTACAAGAACAGTGTACTCGTCATCTATAACAATAAAAAAGAAACCGATATTAGAGCAGTTGATCAGGAAGTTTTTTTCATTAAATAGACAGTTGAATAAGATAGCTAAGCACTATAAATGGTCACAAAATACAGATGTCCAAATAATGAAACAGATGGACCTCATTATGAAAGTATTAGCGGGAGAGAATGATCGTTTGAATAACTAAGCTTCTCCATCATCGACATATCTGATAATTAACATTATTACATGTTGGGGGGGGGGATAAAAACTATAAATATCAAAAAATTATATTTTAACGGTATCAAAGAAGTACATGAGACAGTAGACGTAGATTCAATCTTGAAGGAATTTTATTGTAAATATAGGACACTCGTAAATTTTCCTTTAGTAAATAGACAAGAATTAACGCTATTGTCAGGACTGGTTATCGTCGTTCCCTACAGTGAATGCCCGCGAGGGCGATAGGGAATCTACCACCCGCGCGTTGTTGAGTTATTGTTTTCGTTGCTTCTCTAATGCTCAAACTTGTGCTGAATAGATCACGGTTAGTTCTCATGAAATTTATGGCTGTCCCATGTTGCCTTCACACCATGTTGCCTTATAGGTGTGGGGGTGGTGGTATCTTAAATGATTACTCGCTATTTATATGTGGTGACGGACGATATTCTTCAGCATCTGAAAGTGATAGAGCTTATATAAAAGATTGGCTTGAGATAAATGCTTGTACTAATTCTATAATCATTGGTGATCTTGTCGATGCTTATTATGGCGTTTAATAAGTTCAAGCATTCAGGTGAATAAGGTTACATCGATTATTCTCAATAAGACATGCCCGCGTCCTAATTTCGTCATTCCCTACAGTGAATGCCCGTGAGGGCGATAGGGAATCTACCATCCACGCGTTGTAGAGTTATTTTTTAGCTGGTGTTTTTAATGCTCAAACACGAACAGAATAGATCACGGATAGGTCTCTGAATAATTATGGCTGTCCCATGTTTTACTAAATGAGATCGAGATACGATTAACTATACTCCCTTGGTTGTATATTAATAGCTTCTGCCAATAGTCTTATGAGGTAACCAATGGCTAGCCAAACATACGAAGTCGCACATATTAGAGAGCAAGGTCAAGATATGATCATCGTACCTGTGTCTTCTCGAGTTCAATCAATGTCCAGCCAACAGCAAAATGAATTAAATCAATCGCTTCAGTATTATGCCAATGATGCAGGTTTATCTGGAGAGGTGTGCTTGGTATGGGAATACGGAAATCGTTTTTACTTTCTAGCCCCACGACCTTGGCATCCGTTCTTCAAAAGTATGGATATGCGCTTTGTAGCCTCAAATATAAATAGGAAGCTTACTTGTATGAGTTAGTATCTGGATTATAACAATAAGGATATGTGTTGCGGAGTCGACACTTATCCGAAGTGTTGGACACGACCAAGTGACCTTGTATTAGTAATATCTTATGAGAATGAATAGGTTACCGTACAATTGTTTTAAGCTTTGATCGTGATAAAAAAATCGATAAAAAAATGGACACCCATAACTTTCTATCTCGCTGCAGCCATTATCAACAATACATGCTCGAGTCCAAACTTCGTTATTCCTTCCAACAATGCCCGCGAGGGCGATAGGGAATCTACCATCCACGCGTTGTAGAGCTATTATTTTCGCTGGTGTTTTTAATGCTCAAACACGAACTGAATAGTTCACGGATAGCCATCACTTCTTCATTTTCAAAAATGCAACCAACGTCATGATACTTATAGTTTAAATAGACTATTATCGAAAAAATAATGGACATCAATAATTTCGCCTAGATATTGCCATTCCTAATAAAGAATGATACTGAGGACGATAGGAATCAACTTACACGTGTTGATTTTTTAAAGTAAAGATTTGGCTGTCCTGTGTTTTTGTTTTTCTAGGTCAATCAATGAGGAAATTGAATGTTTGATGTTTTGTTGTACCCAAGTTCCATGGGTGAACTTGAAATAAAAACGCTACAGAAAAATGGTGAAACACTGTTCTTGCTACCTGATGTAATTCGAGTGATTTCAAAGGAGTCGCAACATCTAGATGGTAAGGCAACTTCGGATCAAACTTCATTTTTGAGAGCTTGTTTGTCTTCACTTGAGGATGATGAGCGCTTTATGGAAAACATTATTGAAAATGGTGTTGAGCGAACGGACTATTTTGTTAGTGAACCTGGTGTCTACCGAGTTGCTCTTCAATCCAATAGCTCTGGTGCTAAGAAGTTCCAAAATTGGGTCATAAAGGAAGTTATGCCATCAATCAGAAAATATGGTGTTTATCCACCACCAGAAGTTTCTGATGACGATCTAATCCTTCAACTAGCTGATCAACAAGCCAAACAATCGCAGCTTCTAAGCCAGTTTATTCGCAACTCAAAAGAAAAGTTCGAGAAACTGGATGAAAAAGTGGGTAAGCAGAGCAATACAATCAAAGGACAAGATAAAAAAATTCAATTATTGGGGGAGCGTTTGGTTACGGTTGAATCCGCTAATTTACCTAAATATGAGTTCTACGATGTGGCTGATGTTTTATCTTCTCTTAACATCTCCATAAATGAAGTGAACTATGTAATCGCACTTTGCGAGAAAATCGTTTCTGAAAAGGGTTTTAATTATTTACCTTCTTTCAATGGTATTCGTGAAGAGCAGCGTTTTCCAATGCCTGTAATTGAATTAGCACTTACTTATGCTCGACTTTCAACTAGTTAAAAAGGTGGTATGCCAAAGAATAGATACCCATAACTTTTTATCTCGTTGTTGCCATTATCAACAACACATGCTCGAGTTCAAATGCCGTCATTCCCTACAGTGAATGCCCGTGAGGGCGATAGGAAATCTATTACCCGCGCGTTGTAGAGTTAGTTTTTCGTTGGTGTCTTTAATATTCAAACCCGTACTGCATAGATCACGGATAGACCTCTGAATAATTATGGCTGTCCCATATTTTGTATTTTGGTGAATTAAATAGAATATTATTAGCGAAATTTATGAGTGTGTTTTTGCGTATAAAGTAAGGATGCTTATTAATAAATTGTTATATTTACAGAAGGATTTTATATATGTGGCAAGCAAGACGCAGATATTTAGATGGTTATGAAGCAAAGCCATTTAATTCAAATACGGATGATAGTCAGGCTCAAAGAGATAGGGCAAGAATCATTCATTCTTCTTCATTTAGGAGATTACAGTCAAAGACTCAAGTTTTAGGAATTGGTGAAAGTGATTTTTACAGAACACGACTAACTCATTCATTAGAAGTCGCACAGATTGGATCTGGAATCTGCGAGCATTTACGTGAAAAGTATAAGGGTAGAGAAGATTATCTTGAGTGGATTCCAACACTAAGCCAGATTGAAGCAATTTGTTTAGCTCACGATATAGGGCATCCTCCATTTGGGCATGGTGGAGAAGTTGCTTTGAACTTCTATATGAACGATCAAGGTGGTTTTGAAGGTAATGGGCAAACATTAAGAATTGTTAGTAGGCTTGGTGAGTATTCTCCAGATTGTGGTTTAGACTTAACTCGTAGAACAACGTTGGGGTTATTAAAGTATCCAGTATTACATAAAGAAGTAGCGGATTACTCCAGTATATGTGGTTGTAAAAATAAGATTAATATTGATGGCTATAAACCACCAAAGTGTATTCATGATGATGATAGTGATATTTTAGATTGGATTCTTGATGGAATACCTGAAAATGACAAATTGTTATTTAGGACACCAATAACTGATGAGGATGGTGTTTCTGGAGCACAATTTAAAGGTTTTGACACATCAATAATGGAGTTGGCTGATGACATTTCTTATGGAGTTCATGATTTAGAAGATGCATTGGCTCTACAATTGGTAACTTTTAAACAATGGAATGATGAAGTTATAACAAAGATGGGAAGTGATAATATCATACATGGTGATATTGACTTCTTTAATGAAAAACTCTTTTCAGAATCTAATAAAGACCGTAAGCATGCAATTAGTAAGTTAATCGGTTATTTTATACCTAGCATTGAGGTGTATGAAAAGACCGAGTTTGAAACGCCATTGCTTAAATATCAGGTAAAAATGTCTAGCGAAGCAAAATCATTGCTTAAACTATTAAAGACGTTTGTATTTAAGAATGTAATAAAAAGACCAGAAGTTCAAACTTTAGAGTATAAAGGGCAACAAATGGTTCTTAGTTTGTTTGAAGTTCTTCAAGAAAATCCCAAGCGTTTACTTCCGACATCTACTTATAAAAAGTATCAACATTCAACGAATAAAAAACGAGTAATATGTGACTATATTTCAGGTATGACTGATAGTTATGCTACTAAGTTATATCATAAGCTGTTTAGTCCTGATATAGGCTCTATATTTGACCGAATGTAAATAGAAATACTGGGGACTCCCGTAATTTTTATCTAGCTGCTGTTATTTCTAATTAGAGAATGATTGTGAGGTCGATGTCGATAGAGAGTTTACTTACCGCATGTTGAATTTTTAAAGAAAAAAACATAGGACAACCATATGTTTTTGAATAATAGAGAAATGAGGGTTGCCCGTGATCTATTCACCACTCGTTTGAGCATTACAGACATCAACGAAAATAATAACTCTACAACGCGCTGTGAATAGATTCCCTATCGCCCTCGCGGGCATTCACTGTAGGGAATGACAAAGGTTGGACACTGGCAAGTATTGTCGGGAGAGTAACTATAGTTGGGCAGGCTTGAGAAAAATGTAAAAATATATAGTACCCATGCTTTTCTTTATTCCTATTCAAAAACATCATCACCGCAAAGCATTCAAAAAAAGCCGCTAAATCAGCGGCTTGGTGTTAAAGAAAATCAAATACAACTATATATTCTGATTCAAATCATCAACGCTGTCAGAAACATCCTGCTCGCCAATAAAGCCACCGGTCTGATGGGCCCATAATTGTGCGTAAATGCCATTTTGCTGCAATAACTCAGCATGAGAGCCTTGCTCAATGATTTGGCCTTTATCAAGAATGATTAACCGATCCATCGCGGCAATGGTAGATAAACGGTGCGCAATCGCAATCACTGTTTTACCTTGCATTAGCTCATTAAGGCTTTCTTGAATCGCAGCTTCAACCTCAGAATCTAACGCCGAGGTTGCTTCATCTAAAATTAAGATTGGTGCGTTTTTAAGTAATACTCGCGAGATAGCAATTCGCTGACGTTGACCGCCTGACAGTTTAACTCCACGTTCACCCACTTGTGCATCGTAGCCAACATTACCAAAAGAGTCGGTAAGGGTTTCGATAAACTCATGCGCTTGCGCTTGGCGAGTGGCGGCAAATAAGGTTTCATCATCAGCATCTGGTTTGCCATAGACGATATTTTCACGAATAGAACGGTGTAATAGGGAAGTATCTTGGGTCACCATGCCAATATTACTACGCAGTGAGTTTTGAGTAACGGCGGTAATATCTTGACCATCAATACGAATTTTACCACCTTCCACATCATGAAAGCGCAGAAGTAGGTTAACTAAGGTTGATTTACCTGCGCCAGAACGTCCGACTAAACCGACTTTTTCACCGGGTTTAATGTTGAGATTAAGATGGCTGATAATGCCTTTGTTTTCACCGTAATGGAAACTTACATCATCAAATTCAATCCCGCCTTGGGTTACTGCTAAAGGCTTAGCATCGGCATCATCTTCAATGGCAATCGGCTTTGATAAGGTTTTCATACCATCAACAACCGTACCGATATTTTCAAATAATGCGCCGACTTCCCACATTATCCACATTGACATGCCGTTAATACGCAGTGCAAGGCTAATGGCAATAGCGATCGCACCGACTTGAATCGCACTGTGCATCCATAAATAAATAGATAGCGCAGAAATGGCAAACAGCAGCGTGTAGTTGGTAAGTTGAACGCAGAAATTAAACCCAGTAACTAACCGCATTTGAGTATGGACGGTTGCTAGGAAGCCTTGCATGCCTTTTTCAGCATACTCAGTTTCACGTTGGTCATGAGAAAACAATTTAACTGTTGAAATGTTGGTATAACTATCAACAATTGATCCCGTCATGGTTGAACGTGCGTCGGCTTGTTCTGCTGCAATGTGTTTTAGTTTGGGTACAAAATAAAGCTGAATACACACATAAGCGGCTAACCAAAATAGCATCGGTAACATCAGAAGCCAGTCAGCTTGGGCTAAAATGACTAACGATGAAGTGAAATAAACCGAGACATAAACAAATACATCGGCAGTTTTCATTACTGTTTCGCGTACAGCCAGCGATGTTTGCATGACTTTAGTCGCAATACGGCCAGCAAAATCATCTTGATAAAACGACACGCTTTGTTTAAGCAAATAACGGTGCGCTAGCCATCGAATCGACATTGGATAGTTACCCAATAGCGATTGGTGTGTGATCAGTGATGAAATCAGTACTAATGTTGGCATCAATACTAAAATGACTAAGCCTAACCAAAACAGACTTGTGCCATTTTGAGCAAGAAATGTATGGGGATCACTTTCTGTTAGCCAGTCGACCAGTTTACCCATAAATCCAAAGAGAATCACTTCGAGGATCGCGACGGTAGCACTGAGAAAAGCCATAATCAGCAGTGGCTTTTCAAATCCACGGCTATAGTAACGGCAAAAAGCAATGATCCCTTGTGGCGGTTGCTCGGGATCTTGCTGAGGAAATGCCTCGGTAAAGTTTTCAAAACGTTTAAACATAGTTAACCTAATTGATGAGCGGTCGTAATTAGTCAATAAAAAGCAATATAGTTGAGTATAATGTCACTATTAACGACGATTTTAGAGGTAAAAATGCGCTAGTATGCATAGCCATTGTATGCAGTATTTTGACGCTACTCAACAATCGCGATATTTTTAATGAGAAAAATATTAACCTGATACCAAAAAAGTAATTTATAACGCTCAAATAGGGAGACAACAGACATTACAATAGGATCATGGTTAATAATCAGCAGTTAATCTGTTTACAATGTAAAACCACAGGTAAAAAAATGAGCAAGCAAGGCACAATTGTGCAGTGGAATCACCACAAAGGATTTGGTTTTATTCGACCTCAAGCTGGAGGTGATAATGTCTTTTTTCATGTGAGTGCTTTAGCAGAACGCCAAAGTCGCCCACGAATTAATGAACGTGTTTATTATCAACTTGGTACGAGCCAAAACGGTAAAATTGCAGCCAAATCGGTTCAATTTGTTAAATCACATTCAGGTATGTATAAATACACCGCGCCTATGAGTAAAGCACAAGGTTTCAGTGTTCTCTTTTTGGCATTAGTGGCAGGGTGGGTGTGGTTAGCGCGCTGTCCATATTGGGTGTTAATTGGTTATATTTGCCTAAGTATTGTCACGTTTGCTGTTTACGCACATGATAAACGTGCAGCTCAAAAAGATGCTTGGCGTACGAAGGAAGCAAGTTTACATTTACTTGCTGTGCTGGGAGGGTGGCCTGGTGCTTTATGGGCTCAAAAAATACTGCGCCATAAATCTCAGAAACAGCCCTTTAAAGCGATTTTATGGTTAACAATTATTGTTAATATTACGCTGTTTATGCTGATGTTCACGCCGTTTGGTGCCCATTTTATGCATAATATGGCAGCTTATGTGAGTAATATTATTTAATAATAAGTGGTAGATATTCACAGGAGAAGCCTTTACTTCTCCTGTGTTGGCCGCTTAAATGAAAGGGACGTACGGTGAGTTAAACTGGGTTAAATGTGGGAATAGGGTTAATACTTGTTGGTCATTAAGTCCAAACCAACGACATAAAGAAGCATTGACCTGATCAGCTGCCATACTTGGAATAATACGACCGTGGTTAAAATCATCTTCACTGTCAGGTGTAAGATTTGGCCACTGTCCATAAGCTTGTCCACCTTGAACCGCACCTCCCATTACAAGTTGATGTCCACCCCAGCCATGATCTGTTCCCGATTCATTGGCTTGAATACGACGCCCAAAGTCAGACATGGTGATAGTTGTCACTTGTTGATGAACATTTTGCGAGTGCATATCTTGATTAAAAGCTGCCATGGCTTCACTAATTTCAGTATAAAGTTCATCATGGACGGCTTTTTGATTAACGTGAGTATCAAATCCCCCCAAGCCAACAAAGAAAACTTGGCGTTGTTGGCCTAGCGTTTGGCGAGCATCAATTAAGCGTGCCACCATGCTTAACTGTTTACTTAATTTGGTTTCAGGGTAAACAGCTGTTGCAGGATGAGCCGCAAGTACTTGCTTTAACGCTTCATTTTCACTCACACTTTGTTGCATTACTTTAGCGAAATGGCGGCTGTAGATGTTGTCGTAACTACGCTCAGTAAAGTGAGCAAAATATTGATCAAGTTTAACCTCATCTTTCCATTCGGCGTATTTCGTTACACCTTGGTCGCTAACAACGGTTTGTCCTAAAGACTGACTGCGTAATAGGCGCTTATCACCATTGAGACCAATAAGCGGCGACAGCTCACTCTGTAAATTAAGCATGTCCATCATTCTTCCAGCCCAGCCAAGTGGGTTATTGTGGCCGTTAGAACCTGTTTGCCATAAGTTTTGTTGCATGTTGTGCGCCATCAAAAATTGCGGTAAAGCAACTTGGTTAGTCTCAATGGCTGATGCTGTGGTTGGGGCGAGTAATTGACCACTGTTGATCAGTGCGGTGGCTTCACCATTGTTAAATAACTCAGCTAACGCAGACATTTTATGGTGTATACCGAGCGTTATATGGTTATCTGTTGCCACCGGTAGCGGAATAATTTCAGTTTCAGTTAAGCATAACTTTGGTCGTGCAGCGTGATAATCGGCATACGCATCAACACTGGTTGGTACGATCATATTATAAGCATCATTACCACCGTGTAAGAAAATAACCACCAGTGCTTTATGGCCATCTACAGTGTTGTTTTGTGGTAACGCAAGCGATGGGGTTGATAATGTCGCGGCTGATAATGCAGCTGTTGATTGTAAAAAACGGCGGCGAGATAATGTAATTGTCATGCTACGAACTCCTGACAAAAGAACTCTGGTGAAGTAAAGGCGGTATAAAGAGCAGATTCAACTCGGCGAACTTGTTGATTTATCGCAATGTGATTATCTAACAGGTCAAATAATTGCGCGCGTAGAGAATCAGAAAGAAGCCCTGCAAAAACACGGGTATTAATCATCTCTATTAAGGCATTGCTATCATGTTGAACGGCAATAAAAGGTTGAATTGCATAAAACCATTGCTGCGGTTTGGTTGATTGGTGACAATTTAGGACTGCACATAATCGATTATGAATATTGAGCATTTGATAGCTGCTTAATAGGCTAAATTCAGGTGCTGTTAACCCATTTGCGGCAATTTCACCTTGCGGCGCAAAGTCTGGCAGATAAAAGTTAAACACGGTTTCTGCTTGTAATGGACTTTGACCAAAGTAGCGAACATTACTTTTTACTTCCCAATAATCCCCTAATGATGTCACACCTAGTGCACGAGCTTGGTTAGCGGCCATGAGAATTGGCTCTTTTAATAACCCTAGTTGACTTTGACTGCTTGCTTGACCATCAATAACAGCGCTATCAGTTAATATTGCCCATAACACCGCTTTTAAATCACCTCGAATACCGTTGCCATTATCAATAAAGGCTTGTGCAACACGGTAAAGATAGGCTTGGGTTGGATTGCTGGTAACAAAACGTTTAATTAATAAATTAGCGATAAAAAATGGCGTATTGTGATGCTTAAAAAGCAGATCTAATGCTTGATCTAGATCTTGCTCGGTATTTTGACCTGCCGCAAAGTGCTGGCCTAAAATGAATTTTTGCTCAGTGTCATGATTACGTTCGCGCGGTGTCATTGGGTGTTCATTATGACCACTTTGCCAACCAGTAAGCGCGCGAGCTAATTCTTGAACATCATTTTGGGTGTATGAAGCAATTGGATCGCCATTATGATCAGTGAGTGGCTGACCATTTTTATCTAATTGCCATAAACCGATAGTGAATAATTGCATTAATTCACGGGCATAGTTTTCATCAGGGAAAGTATTATTTTTAGGGTTTGCTTTGGTGCTGCGACGTAAGGTTAAATAGCGACCCATTGCTGCGTTTGTTGTTACCGCTTTGAGCAAATCTCTAAAATTGCCAAAACTATGTTCAACCAATAAATCATAATATGCTGCAAGCTCTTCATGGCGATTGCCAACACCAACACTTGAAACCACTAAAATTTGACTCAAGGCATAAGCCATACGCTGGCGTAGTTGATCGTTAGCTGTTAATGCATATTGCCACCATACGCCAAGCCGTAAATTAGTTGTGGGCTCAGTTTTACCTGATACTAGTACCGCATGACGCAGTTGCGGCAAATGATAAGAAGGCGAGGCATTGTATTGTTCTTCAAACCATTGGTTAACATCGAGCTTAGCCAGTGGATTTAGATCATCAATTTGAGGGCCAAAGGTTGCGCGGTATAACAGCGCTGCTGCTTGGTGTTGATGCGAGAATTTCAATGATGGATGTGACATAAAATATCCTTATTAACGACGCTAACTGCACCGATATTTCAATAGGTTTATTTTATATCTACCATTAAAAAAGTTTATCTATTAAGTGTATCAAAGTATTACTTGAAACGGCGAACGGCAGAACCGCAATATGTAGCAGTGATAAATAAGGAAGAAGTCTTTGATCCTTCATTCCTTATTTGATGTTGTAAAGAGTCACTAGCGGTTAGTGTGACACTGTTTTTGATAATAAGTTAACCACTAATACGCCCGCAATAATTAATCCAATACCGACAATTGCAGGTAAGTCTAATCGCTGTCCGTAGGCAAAGTAACTAATGGTCGCAACCAGAACAATCCCAGCACCACTCCAGATAGCATAAACAATTCCTACTGGCATTGTTTTGACTGTAACCGATAATAAAAAGAAAGCGACTGCGTAACCGACAATAACAATAGTGCTCGGTACTAATTTAGTAAATTGCTCTGCTTTGGGAATAAAAGAGGTGGCAATGACTTCAAAAATAATTGCGATAGCAAGGGCGATCTGAGGCGGCATTGAGATTAATAGCTTAAACATATTGGATTTCTACAGGAGTTGAAAACGCGCATTCTAAAGATATTTTAACTAAGCGACTAGTGTAAATTTGAGTAATTAATTATTACGGCATTTCAATAATGCAGCGATTGGTGTTGCATTTTGCTATCTATATTGCAATGAAATTGTTTGTAGTTAGGTACTAAAAAATATTTAAGTAATATTTAGCTAACAATATCGCTTATTAGCAGCAATAAGATACAGAAATTTACCGGATTAAATATTGGTATGTTATTTGCTGGGTTTATAGTGTCATTGTTTATTTTTACATTGGAAGTAGAGATAAAAATGGGTGTATACAGTATGTTTTATTATTTCTTTTTGTAACCGACATTACCTTTAATGTCGGTTTTTTTTCTTTTAAAAACAGTTGAATATAATCTTGTTCGGTTTTTAGTTACATTTAATGATAGAATTTAACAAGTAATTGATTGTATTACTTGGTCTATAAGTGAGTGATTGAATAAGTTTGATGAGCTGGAGGAATGATATGAATTGGTCTGTTATACGCTATTGTGGAGTGAGTTTTTTGGCCCTTATGATGATGTCTGGGTGTACAAATTCCGAACAACTTAATAAAGCACCAACGGTTGAAACTAAGCGTCCAGTATTAATCATTAAGCCAGTTGAACATAAAAAAGCCAATAAAGTCATTTACGGTAAAGCATCTTTTTACGCCAATATGTTTCAAGGACGTAAAACAGCTAACGGTCAAATTTTTGACCAAGGTAAATTAACCGCAGCTCACCGTACTTTACCTTTTGGTACGAGAGTGAAAGTTACTAATATTAGTAATAATAAAAGTGTGATTGTTACGGTTAATGATCGTGGCCCTTTTATTCGAGGACGTATGATTGATTTATCGAGTTCTGCATTTAAGGCAATAGGGAATACACGATCCGGCGTGTTAAATGTAAAAATGGAAATTTTAAAATAACAATAAGGAAGCTAACGTTGTAATCGTCAGTATTGCTACGTTGATTAAGGAGTTAGGATATGATTTTGGAAACATTAAGCCAGTCGCTATCGACGGTTTTACATAATAAAAAAAGGTTATTAAAAGCCTTACTGATTCCTTTTTTAGTGACGTATTTTTTACGTTCAATGAAAGTCTCAGTAGCTGGCAATGAACTCTATAATGAAATATTGGTGTTTATTTTTAATATAGCGATCTTTCTGATCTCTTCGATTATTTGTTTACGCACTCAACAAATATTAGATAAACATGATACAGATGACACCGCTGACGCGCCGTGGCAGGGGATTAAATTTGATGCTCAACAACGTCGTTATAGTGGCTATTTGTTAGTGTTATTTGTTTTATTACAAGCTATTTGGCTGTTAATTGAGGCTGATTATCAAATCGCATCAAATGGTTTTGTTTACAGCGTAATGTTGGTATTAGGTATCGTTGGCTGGATTGTGTTTTCACGTTTATCTTTCGTTCTTCCAGCTATTGCAGCAGGTAAAGAAGCCTCGTTTAAAGATGCACTGGCAATAACAAAAGATAAAAAGTTATATGCATTTGTGATTGCTGGTTTATTACCGGTTGCTTTTTATATTCTTTTTATTGGATTACCAATTTTCTTGTTGTTTGCTAATCCTAATTTAGCAATGGGTCTCAAGTTTATTTATATCTTTATTTGGGGTGTTATTGTGATCGCTATTCCGTTTGTTATTGCGGCCATTGAAGCAACGGCTTATCGCGCTTTAATCGATAAATCAAACGCTACTGAAATTTCTAATCAGGTATAACACTTAACCTTTATAGGTGTTGGGGGATAAAAAAAGAGCGCAAACGCACTCTTTTTATTTGTTGGTTATTACGAGCTTAGAAGTCGTCGTCGTCGCCACCGAAATCGCCGCCAAAGCCGCCGTCAGTATCGCCAAAACCACTGTTGTTAGCGAATAGATCATCGCCACCAAAGCCGTTGTCGTCACCGCCAAAGCCTGAATCACCAAAGCCAGCGTCGCCAAAACCGCCGCTGTTATCGTCAAAACCAGCGTCACCAAAGCCACCGGTATAATCAGAAGCAAAGCTGTTTGAATCATCATTTAAGAAGCTTGAATCATCTGCTTGTGGATCTGTGGTTGCATCGGCAGCTGGATCTGCTTGTGCAGTATCAGTTGCTGTTGTATCTGCTGCAGGATCCGTTGCTGGCGCAGGATCTGCCGCTGCTGTTTCTGCTGGTTTATCATCAAATAACATATTGCTGATAACGCTACCTGCAACCATACCTGCAGCAACACCAGCAGCTGTTTGCATGAAACCGCCAAAAGCACTTGGCTGGCGAACTGGTGGCTGTGGCGGTTGTGGAGGTGCTTGACGAGAACCACCAAACATACGGCTCATAGTGCCACGGTTTGATTCTTCTTTGTAATACTCAGCGTTTTTCTCTAAGTAATCGTTTTTTTCTTTTAATTGTTTAAGTGCCATCTCTTGCACAAGAACCGCTTGTGTTAATTTGTAGATAGCATCTGGCTGTGCGCCAATTTCAGTGTTGATAAATTGCTCTGCTTCAGCATCTTTTTTGCTTTCAGGGCTTTTTTGAAGCTTAGCAGCAACGCTTTGAATCAGTTCTTTTTCTTGTGGAGTCATGATGATTACCTTCTCAATACCCTGTCATTGGTAGGGTGTACCGTTGCTTGGCTGATGAGATACTTTGACTCTCAGCCTTGCTAAATAAGATTACTTACAAACTACATTATTCTCATAAATATATTGAACTGGTGATGAATACACCGTTGTAATTTGTAAATCGAAATATAATGCGCGAATACTGTATTACGTTCGTTGTACTACATCTATAGTTGGCTACAAGATAATTCATTTAGTTTGTTACTATCTGTAAATGGGTACTGAAAATGTATTATCAAGCATAGTTAATAGATTTATTTATCGTTTGTTAACATGCTCTCACTTTTGAGAGCCTGTTATAGTGAATCGAGAAGGTTGGCTAGAGGGATATTTTGTGAGAAGAGGCGTTAAATGTTCAGCGTAGAATATTGTTTTCATGGCGCCAATCCATGATCGTCCACTCATTCATTTGCGCATGCATCGCTAATGTTGGATCAGGGTTAACGGCAAAAGGTTTATTCACAACATTAAGTAGGGGTAAATCATTGGCAGAGTCACTGTAGCCATAACTGCCTTTATAAGTATGACTTTGTTGTTGCAGCCACATTTTCAACCGTTCAACTTTGCCTTCTTTAAAACTCAGAATACCGGTTGTCGCTCCGGTATAAACACCATGATCTTGCTCTAAATTAATCGCAATGACATTATTGATTCCAAGGGCGGCTGCTATTGGTTTTACTAAATGCTCGCCAGTTGCGGAAATAATGAGAATATGATCGCCACGTTTACGGTGCCACGCTATACGCTCAAGTGCTTGTCGGTAGATGGCTGGTGTGATGATGTTATCGATAAACTCATCAACCAAGGGTTTTATTTGTTGTTGGCTTTTGCCTTTGAGTGGGGCAAGAGTTGCTGCCATATAGCTATCCATATCAAGTGTGCCTTTACTATAGGCTGTTATCATGGCTTGTTCTTGGGCTAATAATGAAACAGGGGCTAATCCTTTAGTAACAATAAAATTATTCCATAAGCTGGCTGAATCAGCGGCGATGAGCGTTTCATCTAAGTCAAAAATAGCTAGATAAGTTGGCATTGTTGCTTTAATGGCGGTTGTTGCTTGGGTTGTCAATGGCACGTGTCATTCCTTCCGTTATTGTTTATAGCTTTATGATTGTGGTGCAATGGACTGTAGAGTAGGAAATAGCGATGACAGTTTTATGACGTTGTTATGGCTTTTTTACGACATTTACTGTGCGTGACACGAGCAATAAAGCGAAGTTGTTGCAATATAAAAATGATCTTATGTTCATTTAGTGATAGCGGGTGTAATGTAAATCACAGGATATTAATTTGTAGATAGGAACAATGATGACAAATACAACAATTATAATAACAACAAACTGCATCAATGATATTAATCTAGCATCTGAGTTAACCCAGCAACAGGTTGTTGTTACTGATATTGAACAAATCCAATTTCAATTGGCCGATAACTCGTCAGTACTATTTCAAAAAGATCCAGCATTACAGCATTATTTGAATACATTATTAGGCATGAATTTGAAACGTGTATTTCGTAGTAATGATCATCAACTTAATCAACTAACTGAAAAATCAATCAATATTGACGGCACATTATTATTATTGAAAGACGATGGTGATTGGATTCGTCTGCATTGTGACAGTGGAATACTTGCAAAATTATAAGATTTGTGTGCGTTATAGCCAATCTGGTTTCAGAATATTGAGGATGAATATGACAGATTGGCTATAAAGAGATATAGGTTAGTTGATAGATTCGCACACACGTTGATTATTGGTGTAGTAATAACGGTAATGGCTATCGGGAGTATTATCAGCAAAGGTTTTATCTATAACATAAGGCGTGCCTTTAGCGAATAACCAAATAAATTGTTCAATTGCTTCGTCAAATTGTGTCTCAGTCGCATGTTTGGTTGGACGAGAAAATTCAAAACGTGTCAGTGTCGTTGTATCAACATCTACACTACGTTTATAATCGCTAAACCCCAGTTGTTTGAGATTAGGCTGTGGCATACCACCAGGTACCATATGAGAAGGTACTGTCAGGACTGCTTGAGTAAGATTCATCGTATATTCTTCCTTATAATATCCATTCATCTATGACAATAACTGTAACTGAGTTTATCGCTTCGCTCTAGCTTTTAATGTAAATAACGATTTTTAATAGAATAAAAAAAACCGCCGTGATGGCGGTTTTTGTATGGTTGCGGGTAAGACAATTAATCTTTAACCCACTGATCATTTACTTTTTTCAATGATACAGTTTCATTAACAGTATCAACAATTTGACCGGCTTTAAAATCACCGTATTTAGCGCCAAATGCAACGACCATTACTTCAGCAGCAAGGTTGTTTTTTAGAGTATGTAACGCTGATGACATATCATCTTTCTTGGCATCAGCTGTTGTATCTGTATCTGTATCTGTAGCTGGTGCTTGTGATTTAGCCGTTACTTCTTTCATTGAGCTTTTAAATTCATCTAAGCTCTTATTAGCGACCAAGTCGTAACTTACTTCTGCTTTGTAGTCTGTTTTAGTATCAAGTAATACTTTGGTGATCTTTAGGTTTTTAACTGCAAAAGGTGTTGTTTGTGCAGTAATACCTAGATTAGGTTGCTCATATTGGCTTGTTTGAACAACATTGGTAAGTGTAGATTCGTCAACTTTATCACTGCAACCTGCTAAAAATAGTGTTGATGCGATAGCTGCTGCTAAAACAAATTTTTTCATTAATAATGCTCTTTGCTTGTAAGTGATACCCAGTGCAGAGTACTGAACTGGCGTTTATTTATATTATACGTTACATCCAGTTTTATTATTGGACAAGTAATGGTAGTGATTTATTGCTTAATACTAACATTCACTGGATTAATGCTCAAAAACTGAACAATGTTTTCTATTTTATAGTGACATGCGGTGTTATTTCGCAATGCCACCTTGAGTGAGTTTTTTAGGATCTAATAATAACTCTAGCTCAGTGCGGGTTAAATCCGTTTCTTGTTCTGCGACATCAATTATTGGTCGTTGTTCTTTATAGGCTTTCTTAGCAATCTCTGCTGCTTTTAAATAACCAATAACAGGGTTTAATGCAGTAATAAGAATCGGGTTTTTACTAAGAGCGTGCTTGAGGTGATCATCACGAACCGTAAATGTAGTAATCGCTTTGTCAGCTAATTGCGTTGCTGTTGTGGCTAATAAACTAATGCTTTGGAGTAAGTTATAGCTAATAACAGGTAGCATGACATTGAGTTGGAAGTTGCCTGATTGACCTGCGACGGTAATAGTTGCGTCATTACCGATCACTTGCGCTGCAACCATAGCTGCCGCTTCTGGAATCACAGGGTTAACTTTTCCGGGCATGATAGATGAGCCAGGTTGTAATGGTTCTAATGCAATTTCACCTAAACCCGCTAACGGACCTGAGTTCATCCAGCGTAAGTCATTTGATATTTTCATGATAGCAACAGCAAGAGTTTTTAATTGGCCTGATAAAGCCACAACAGCATCTTGGCTACTCATGCTGTAAAAGAAATTGCTGCTAGTGGTAAATGGCACTGCGGTTGCGATAGCAATATTTTTTGCGAAAATCGCAGCAAAGTGTGGATGGGTGTTAATACCAGTACCCACCGCGGTTCCTCCTTGCGCTAATGCCGATACATTGTCTAGTGCTAGCTCAATGCCACGTCGCGCATGTTCAATTTGGCTTTGCCAGCCACTTAGTTCTTGTCCTAAGGTTATCGGCATTGCATCCATTAAGTGGGTACGGCCTGTTTTCACACAATGATTAACTTGCTGACTTTTATTCTCGAGTGCTTGCTCTAAATGAAGTAATGCCGGTAAGAGTTGCTGGTGGCAAGTTAATGCGGCACTGACTTGAATGGCGGTTGGAATGGTATCGTTACTACTTTGAGCGCAGTTAACATCATCATTTGGACTTACTGTAATGCCTAATTGTTGTGATGCTAAGGTGGCAATAACCTCGTTGGCATTCATATTAGAGCTTGTGCCTGAACCCGTTTGGAACACATCAATGGGAAATTGGTCATGATGATCGCCATCAATAATCAGTTGGCAGCTGTCAATAATAGCGTGTGCAATTTTGTCATCAATCAGTTGGAGATCGAGGTTGGTGCGCGCAGCCGCTTGCTTGATATAAGCCAGAGCTTGAATAAAGGCACTTGGCATGGTTAAGCCACTAATGGGAAAATTATTGATTGCGCGTTGGGTTTGGGCTTGGTACAGCGCGTCTTTAGGAACTTCTATTTCACCCATACTATCAGTTTCGATACGGTATAATATTGACATAATGTTATCCTTTAAAATGAAGATGTTTGATAATGGCAAGCTATAGGATGTAACCGCTAATAATTATCATGGGTTGATAAATTATTATAGGCTACTGTTGGCATAGATTTTTATTGGCATCATAGTTTGCGAATACGTTATTATTCAATCAAACCATAGCGATAATGCTATTAAGGGGTAAAGGTGATTCGAAGTATAAAAGTCTTATTCATTAGTAGCAGTATGTGTTGTCTTCTACAAAGCTATGTTAGCAATGCAGATCCGATTGATACATCCGTGGTTGAAATGCTAAGTGTACCTACAGCAATGAAGCAGCTCGAATCGAGTGGTTATTATGATTTTCGAATGATTAAAGTCGAGCGCAAGCATAATGAGATTATGGTTAAAGCGCGTAATAAAGCCGGCCAGCAAGTTGAGTTAGAAATGGATTTGTATTCGGGTGCTATTTTAAATGAACAAGCAAATAACACCGAGATTCAGCAGTAGTTATCATCTGATAAGTTATACAATGGATAAGCAAGATAACAGATCTTACTTATCCGTTGATATGTTATTCATCATCGTTAAAAATTCGCCCTTCTAGAGAGTAGGGGTCATTTTCATCGTATAAATTATGATGTCCACGAATACGCTTGAGTGTTTTTTCAAGGGCTCTAGCCTGTTCAAAATGACCTTCTTGATAGGCAATGGATATTTTTTGTTCCATATCTTCAATTCTATCTTGGTTGTTCATTTTAATCCTCCCGTGTGATGGCTCATCAATAATTAGTTAGCTCTTATTATTTTATACCAAAATTTCAAATAAGCAGTTGAGCAGTAAGCTAGCGCTTGAAGTAAGATTATTTCAATTTACCACTGTTATGTTCAGATATTCGCTCGATCGGCAAATAAGGAGGTTATTTTTTGGTAATTAATGTTATAAAAATGTTTCTTATGTAGTCGTTAGCGCAGGTATGGCCGCTGAGAGCGCTAATACGACTTATGGTTGTGCCTTGCTCTTTACTAAAATTACAATAATGATTGTAAACTTTTAGTTAGCCCGATAACTCTCGGGCTTTTATTTGCCTGTTACATTATGACATAAGTGCTTGTTGGTCATTGTTTACCGCAGTATAGATCTGATTTTTCTTCTTTTTTGTTTGTTTTCCTGTCATTAAAGCATCAGTTGCGCGCTCTAAAACCGTCATTGGTTGGTGTTCATCATGAGCATGACTAATACCCATACTGACACTGATTTTAAGAGTCTTTTTACGTCCTTTTTTTGGTTTTACTGCTGTTTCATCATGCTCAGATTCAACGATAATCGGCTCAATAATATGTTTTTCTACCGCAATATTTTGCTGTAATTGGGTTAATACCACCAGTGCAGTATCACAATCCATATGCTCAAAAATGACAATAAATTGCTGTGACACAAAATAGCAGTGCGGTAATAATTGTGGCTGTTGTGTGAGTAAGTTTGCCACTGAGCGTTGAATATCTGCGATAGCTTGGGGATGATGCTTCTCAATAATTTTGTCGGGATTATCAAGGTCAATAACGGCAATAGTGTAAGGGGAGTGCAGGCGAGTTAAGGCTTGCTCCAATGCGCGATGATCAGCAAGTTGAGTCGATGCATCATAAAAACTTTGCTGATAACGACAATAGCCGATGTCAATTAATAGCAACAACGCACACAGTGTAAACGCACTACTGGAAATAAAAGGGTAATGAAAAAAGATAAATGTGGTAGTTGATAGCAACGTACAGATAAATATATGGCGATCAACACGGTGATGATATTTGATGGCTAACGCGCCAGTACAACAACTTATTGCGAGATTAAACACAATCAATATAAGCGGTAATGATGAAATATTGTGGTAGGTAAACAAATGGATTTGTTGCCAAGTTGAGAAATCAGCTTGATAAAAATAGCTAATCGCTGCGCCAGTAGCACACTGGATCATCAGTAATGACACTAGCGTTACTGATGCGAATACATACCGCTGTGAACACCGAATAAAGCGTAACAATAGCAGATTCAGCGGTAATAATGTCGCTAAAAGGCAAAATATCAACTTGGTATCTGTGTTTGCTAATGACACTTGGAGCCAGTTAATAATCATGCTGTAGGCAATCAACATAATGATGGCAATTAGCCCACTTTCAGCTTGAGGAAGCCTGTAATTAAGGATTATTACGATACCCAATAATACAAAAGGAAGATTGATCCATAATGCTGAATAAGCAGTCATCATCGGTATTAATAAAGGATAACTGATGATCATGAGTGTGGTAATGAAAAAAGGCAGTATAAAGCGAGTATTGGGTGAGTATAAACGTGACATTAATAGCATTGAATGATGAGACCTAAACGAAAAATCTAGCTGCTCATGAATATAACAAATAAACAACGACAATGATTCGATATTGCCGTCATTTTAGTGTGATTAGTTCAGATATTTACAACCTGCAGTAAGCGTAGCGTTATTTGATTAAATAAGGAAATAACTGGCGCATTTGTTCTGGGGTTAAATTTTCTACACATTCGATATTACGATCAGGAATCGCTTCCGGATTTGGATAATGCTTGATCACTTTAGCCATGCTTTCTTCACGAATAAGATGAAACACAGGGTAGGGTGAACGGTTAGTCAAGTTTTCTGCATCATCAGGCTCTGCGCCATAGAAGCAGTAATCAGGGTGAAAACTCGCAATTTGGTAGATGCCACTTTTACCTAGTTGTACCACCAAGCCTTCAACAAGATCGAGAAATTGATTGTAATCGTCAAATTCTTCAAATAAGAAAGGTGCGACGACTAAAATTGTTTCTAGTGTTTCTGCTGGTGTTTCATCAAGCTCTTTGAACTGCATATAAATGGTTTCAAGCAGATCATTTTCATTATCATCTTCGCTGACAAAGATTTTAATTTGTTTATTGCGGTTAGGTTTGGCAGCAAAAGGGCATAAATTAAGACCGATAACAACATCTTCTAGCCACTGTTTTACTTGTTGCTCGATAAGCTGAATTTGTTCTGAGCTGTGATTTTTTTTGTTATTGCTTGCTGGAATGTGATTTGACATTGATAGCTGACTTCTTTGAATGATTTATATTGGAATAATAGTGTGAAAGCTGTAAAAAAGGCCAGCATTCACTGGCCTTTTGTAGTGTGGTAAAGCTGATTTACATCGTTATGCTTTTTGTGGTGCGTCTGTTGCTTGCTCTGGCGCAGGAGTCACTTCTGGCGCAGGGTATTGCTGTACAGGTTTAGCCACTAATTGACGTGTTGCAGCGCGAACTTCGGCTAATTTCACATCAAAAGTATCACCTAGTTGGTATTCTTTAACACCATCAATACTGATAATGCCAAGTTCACCACTGCACACAATACGTTCTTTGTTATCAACAATCAGCGAGCCAGGAATAAAGGCTGCTGCACCGTTTTCAAGTAGGCGTACACGCATACCAGCACGATTAATATCAAAGATTTCAGCTTTAAAGACCGTTTCTTTCTTCACGGCATCTTTAAGTAAACGCACGTATAACCAATCAGACACATCACGTTCAGCCATACGGTGATGACGACGGTGATTAGCAATTTCATCACCCACATTGTCATCAGGCTTTTGAGTTGGCTCATTGCCTGTGATCAACGCTTTAAGTAAGCGATGGTTGATCATATCACCGTATTTACGAATCGGTGATGTCCATGTCGCGTAAACATCCAGTCCCATTGCATAGTGAGGTGCCGGTGTATTAGCGACTTCGCTGTATGCTTGGAATTTACGTAAACGGTTATCAAGGTAAGTGCTATCTAGCGTATTTAACCATCGACGTAATGCACTGAAGCCTTCTAAAGTAACAACGTCTTCTTTAGTAAACGGTGCTTCTGCATTAGTGATGAACTCCATTGCAGCATCAAGTTTTTCTTGGTTGAAGCCGCTATGAACGTTAAATACACCCGTTGCAAATTTCTCTTGTAAAGCACGACCCGCACAAATGTTAGCGGTGATCATTGCTTCTTCGATCATGCGATTAGCAATACGACGTAAATCGGTGTGAATAGCAACAACGTCGTTATCTTCACTTAATTCAAAGCGGTAATCAGGGCGATCTGGGAATACCACTGCATTTGCCATACGCCAATCAGAACGTAAGGTAGCAAAACCCTGTAGAGCAACGATTTGTTGCTCTATGATTGGGCTTGGAGTCCAGTCATCACAATGGCCGTTTTCAAGGAAATCAGACACATTGTTATAAGATAAACGACCTTGAGACTTGATCCATGCGCCAAAGAAAGAGATATCATCTTGAATGACACCGCTATTATCAATTGAAACACGGCAGCATAAAACAGGGCGTTTTTCATTTTCGATAAGTGAACATAATTCATCACTTAGTTCACGTGGCAGCATTGGAATATTGCGGCCCGGAAGGTAAATGGTAAATCCACGCTCACGTGCTTCATCATCCATCTTATCGCCAACAGCAATATAAGAAGTAGGATCAGCAATCGCAATGGTGATTTCAAAACTGCCGTCATCTCTAGCGACAGTATATAAAGCATCATCCATGTCTTTGGTTGATTCACCATCAATAGTAATGAAAGGCAAATCAGTTAAGTCTTGGCGCTCAATACCTTCATCAAGCATCGTCCAGCTATCTTGTGGTGCTGGCTCTGCATTAGGAAGCTGGTGGCGAGCTAGTGTTACCCACCAAGGTGCAATCTTGTCATTACTGTCAGTGATTTTTTGAGTGACATCACAGAAGAATGGTTGATTACTACCAGCAAGAGGGTGGCGAGTCAGTTCAGCAACAACCCAATCACCTTCTTTTAAGGTTTCTGGGTTAATGCCTTTTGCTGCACGTGCTCTAATCGCTTCTTTTAGCTGCGGGTGATCTGGAATGATATGTAGGCGATTACGAATCAGTTTTACACGGCCAATGAAGCGTGTAATAGATTGCTCAACAAGCTCTTGTGGCTCAGCAACTTCGCGCTCTTTTTCAGTACGAAGCACGGCGATAACACGATCACCATGCATAACGTTTTTCATATAGATAGGCGGAATGAAGATGCTTTCTTTGTTATCAGTTTCTAGAAAGCCAAAGCCACGATCGGTTGCTTTGATGTAACCTTCCTTTTTAGGAAGTGTTTCTTGGATTTGCTTTTTTAGCTGTGCTAACAGCGGGTTATCTTGAAACATTATGTCTGGTCTCAGATTATCGACATAGACACTATACGTTTTTGGTCATCTAAAACCAAGATTTGACTGTCTAAATTTTCATTCGGCATAATCATAAGCTATATAATCAATCGGTTAATTGTGATTTAACGCGTTTTTTATCATAATTCAAATGTTCAATGACAATATATGACAAAATATTTAAATTATGTCGTAAATGTAAGCTAGAAACAAAAAATAGCCTTAAGTCAGTATATTTTATGCTTTTAGTTTAAGTTATCCACGTTGTTGTGTGATAAATCGTCAGTAAATAAAAATAAATATCTTTATAATCAATAGATAATAAGATTTCAGTGTTACTGGTATTAAAGCAGGAAATAAAAAATTTAAAACTAACTTCTATAAAAAGATAAAGGGTAACGATTAATATAAAAAGACTAATAAAAGATAACTCTAATCTAATAACGAAAGTATGTTCAATCAAAGATGGCAGGATTTGAATTATATGATTGTTCGTATTTTCAACAACATAGTTAATTGATAATCGATAAGAAATTAGCGGATGTTTATCAGTCGTACTATTTGTTCAATAAATAGATGTTTGTGAGTTATTTTGTGACGTTGTTCAATTTTTTCTAGCTTTTTATCAAGTATTAGCCCACAATACGCCTCCTATTAGTCGAGGCCCGTGCTAGTGGTTGCTGTTGCAGAACCCTCTGTAGCAAAGGGGCCCCGTTTTTAAGTCGTTCATATATTGGGATCCCAATGCAAGAAACTGTTACAGAATTTCGCCAACTAGATTTGGCCGATACGCTTTTATCTGCTCTAGACTCTATGGGTTTTGTTTCGCCTACACCTATTCAGGCGGCTTCAATTCCTTTACTTCTAACAGGTAGAGATGCGCTTGGTAAAGCACAGACTGGTACTGGTAAAACTGCAGCGTTCTCGCTGCCTGTACTGAATAAAGTAAATCTTTCTCAGCATAAGCCACAAGCTATTGTTATGGCTCCAACACGTGAGCTTGCAATTCAGGTTGCTGCAGAAATTAAAGTACTTGGTCAAAACATCAAAGGCCTTAAGGTTCTTGAGATTTACGGCGGTGCTTCAATCGTTGACCAAATGCGTGCACTAAAAAATGGTTCACACATTGTTGTAGGTACACCTGGTCGTGTTAAAGACCTTATTTCACGTAAGCAACTTCACCTAGACGAAGTACATACTTTCGTTCTTGATGAAGCTGATGAAATGCTAAAAATGGGTTTCGTTGACGACGTTACTTGGATCATGGAACAAGCACCAGAAACTGCACAACGTGTACTTTTCTCTGCAACTATGCCTCCTATCGTTAAAGAAATCGTTGATCGTTTCCTACGTAATCCAGCACGTATTGACGTTGCAGGTGAAAACCGCACTGTTTCTCAAGTGTCTCAACAATTTTGGGTTGTTAAGGGCGTAGAAAAAGACGAAGCAATGAGTCGTCTGCTTGAAACTGAAAACACAGATGCATCAATCGTATTCGTTCGTACTCGTCAAGATACTGAGCGTCTAGCTGATTGGTTATCTTCTCGTGGCTTCAAAGCTGCGGCACTTCACGGTGATATTCCTCAGTCGCTTCGTGAGCGTACTGTTGACCATATCAAACGTGGCGTGATTGATATTCTAGTTGCAACTGACGTTGTGGCACGTGGTCTTGATGTTCCACGTATTACACACGTATTCAACTACGATATCCCATTTGATGTTGAATCATACATTCACCGTATTGGTCGTACTGGCCGTGCTGGACGTGACGGTAAAGCGATCCTATTGGTTCGTACTAACCAAATCCGCATGCTACGTACTATCGAGCGTGTTACTAAGTCTCGTATGGAAGAAATCCAACTTCCTCTACGTGATCTAGTTGCTGCATCTCGTTTAAACCGTTTAGGTGAAGAACTAGCAGCACAAAAAGAACAAACTAACGTGGATGCATTTGTTGAACTTGTTGAAAAACTACAAGAGTCAATCGATGTTGATGCAGCAACACTAGCGGCAATGCTTCTTCAGCGTCAGCAAGGTAACCGTCCTTTATTCTACAAAGGTCCAGACCCAATGATCGCTGCTATCGAGCGTGAATCACAACGTCGTGAGCGTCGTGGTGATGACCGTCGTGGTGACCGTCCTGAGCGTGGCGAACGTCGTGGTGATCGTCCTGAGCGTGGTGAGCGTCGTAGCTTCAACAACGCTGATTGGGATACTTACCAATTACAAGTTGGTCGTGAGCAAGGTGTTCAAGTTAAAGATATCGTTGGCGCAATCGCAAACGAACTTGGCTTAAGCAAAGAGTTCATCGGTGCAATTAAACTTGCTCCTTCTCATACTTTTGTTCAACTTCCTAAGAAGATGACAGCAGAAGTATCAGAGCAACTGAAGAAACTACGCATTCGTCAGAATGACGTGAAAGCAGTTGTTGTTGAAGGTGAAGTATTACGTGAGCACCGTCCACGTACAGGTAATCGCGACGGCAACCGTGGCGGTGAGCGTAGTGGTCATCGTGGTAGCCGTGACGGCAACCGTGGCGGTGAGCGCGGTGGCGAGCGTCGTTTCGATCGCAACCGTGGCAACGATAGCCGTGGTGGTTACCGTGGCAACCGTGATGGTGCAGCACGTCCATCAGGCGACCGTAAGCCTCGCACTGATGCATAATTTGCGCTAGTGTAATAAAAAAGCCAGACGAAAGTCTGGCTTTTTTGTATGTGATTTATAGCACCTTAAGTGACATTACGACTCAGGTTAATATCTGTAACCCGTTTGAGTAAATGATCCTTAAAGTTTGCACAACGTGCAGGCATGTATTTTCTGGGTTTGTAATACAAGCTTAATTCAAACTCGCTACTAATATAGTCATTGAGTACTGAGACTAATTTGTTATTTTGTAAATCATCCTGAATCAAACTGTAGGGTAGATAAGCAATCCCACCGCCAGCTAAGGCAATATTTTTTAAAATTTCACTGTCATCGACTTCAACGGTACGCGAAATTTGGACTGAATTATATTCCCCATCTTGTTCAAATATCCAGCGATTCCCACCCACCAATGTTGTCGCAAATAAGCATAAATGTTTTTTGAGATCATTCGGCACAACGGGTTGACCGTAACGGGCGATATATACGGGTGAGCAACATGCTTTAAGCGGCTCTCGTAGTAACGTACGTTTTACTAACAAACTGTCTTTGTCTTGAAAACCACGGTATGTCGCATTGGCACGGATAGCAAAATCGACTTCATGGACATTATCAACCTCAAAAGCAGTTTCAATGACTACGAAATTAATATTAGGATTATCACTGACGTATTCACCAATGATTTCGCTTAGATAATATTTAGCAAACAACGGGGTACATGCGACCTTGATGGTGCCGATATCTTCTTGACTGATATTTTGAATTTCATTGAGAACATCAGTAATTTGATTATTAATTTGCGTAAATCGTTGAAATAAATGTTGTCCTGCTTGGGTGACTGAAATTTTTCGCGTAGTACGCTTAACAAGGCTTATGCCCATCATTTCTTCAAGTTCAGTGATCCAACGGCTTCCTGCTGAGGCAGAGATACCGTATTGCTTGGCTGCTTCTGTGACGGATTGACAGCGTACTACATGAAGAAAAAAAATAATTTTATCTAACATCGCTTTCCCTGCGTTATCGATTTATCGATATTACTTCTATGATCAAAGTATACTTAATATAAACATAGTTGCATTTGTTACCGCTTGAATTTGAGCGTAAGTGTCTTATTTCTGCAATTGTGTCTTGTGATATTGAGCTTAATGTTCTGGCGAGAGTTATCTAGACTGATAGTAAGTGCTGAGTTTTAGCTTGGTTGTAGGACGCGAATAAATACAATGAGGGAAAAATATGCTAACAGATAAAGTATGCCTTGTAACAGGTGGGGCTCAAGGGATTGGTCGTTGCATCGTTGAGACATTTGCCCGCCAAAATGCAACCCGTGTTATTGCTTGTGATATGAACATGGGCATGATGGCTGATTTGGAGCAACAATTTGCTAATGTTACAGCTTTAGAGCTGAATGTCTGTGATAGAGAGGGTGTTGCAGAAGCTGCCAAAAAAATTACAGCGCAATATGGGCAGATTGACGTGTTAGTGAATAATGCCGGTATTACACGTGATAACTTGATTGATAAAATGACTGAGTCTGATTGGGACTTAGTCATGGATGTGAATCTGAAAGGGGTGTTTAATATGACCCAAGCCATTGCCCCTACAATGATGCAAACAGGAAGTGGTTCTATTATTACCATGTCTTCTGTTGTTGGTACAGATGGTAATATTGGTCAGACTAATTATGCCGCGACGAAAGCGGGTGTGATTGCAATGACAAAATCATGGGCGAAAGAATTTGCTCGTAAAGGTGCACAAGTACGCGCAAATTGTATAGCACCTGGGTTTATAGAAACACCAATGACGGTTGATTTACCTGAAAAGGTGATTAATCATATGACATCAAAAACGCCATTACAACGGATGGGTAAAGCGCAAGATATTGCTAATTGCGCATTGTTTTTAGCCAGTGCTCAATCGAGTTTTATTACAGGGCAAGTAATAAAAGTCGATGGTGGTCTTGTTATTTAATTCTCAATTTATTGCTCAACGTCACTACAAAACCATAGTGTCTATTTGTATTCAATATAAATAGACACTATGGTTTGTAGGATTGAAATATGCTCACATAAGCATCACTAAGATTTAAAAATATCGCTCTTTGTGTGCTTTCTTTGTTAAATAGGTATATTTCTACATTATAACGGGATATTTTGCATAAAAAGCCTTAAACTGCTACCAGTGTTATTGGGTAGTGGTTATTTAATGATATTGTCATCATCGGTACTGTGGTTTATTAGTCTTGCTTGTGTACCGTTATCGGTCGTGCTTTTTTTACGTTCATTAAAGCAGCAAAAAATTTGGCTAAATATAATAACGTTAGTATTTGTATTTATTTCTTGTGGGCTGATTATTATTCAGCAATATGAGGATTATATTAATTTTACTGCCTGTATAAAGAAGGGGTTTAATTATAATGCGTTCTCAACTGAATGCAGTGTTGATTCACAGAATCCAGAACCAATCCCCGACGATATAAGCTCATTCCTTTGAGCGTAATACGATTATTGAGCATATTTCTGCTATTTAATACATACTTGCCACAATAACTTGAGTGGAGTGGAATAAAGCGTAAATAGGCATTCCTAAGCGTAATGTTTCATCCATAACATCTTGATTATCTACAAAAGCACAAATACTAATTTCATCGGTTAAGCTGATAGTGATTTCAGTCGATTGGCGATCTTGCTTCATTGCGGTCAGCGTACCAAGTAATTGGTTATCAAATCGATCTCGCTTGCCATGAATGAGATTTTCTTCGCTACAAACCGTAATGGCTGGACCTTTAATTAATGTTACCACATCCTTATTGGGTTTGAGGTGTAAGCGGATTGTGCTGCCGTGGGTGATTGTCGCCTGAATATGATGATGCTCTGTGATTGCAATAGTAACGATATCATGTAGATCATGGGTTTCGATCGTCGTTATATGGCCAAATAGTTGATTACGCGCACTGGTTTGTAAGGAGAATCGACTCATTATACCCAATAGGCTATCAAGCGGAGCATTATCATCATTAAGTGCTTGTAAGCCCATGTCTTGAATTTTATCTAACAGATCATACATTTGGATTAAACGTTGACCAAAACGTGTCAGGGTTGCGCCGCCACCGCCTTTGCCACCTTTTTCGCTATTAACCAATGGTTGTTGATGACAGCTGTTCATATCCTTAATGGCGTCAAAAGCTGCTTTATAGCTAATATCTGCTAATTTTGCGCCTTGGCTAATTGAGCCTGTAGCATCAATCGCTTTTAATAATGCAATTCGACGTGGGTTGGCAAACATTTTATTATCAATTTGGAGTGTCGCAATAGCAGTAAGATTCATGGTCTTATTCTTATTCGGTGTTTTGCTCATGGTATCGCATTTTGCAATAGATCTTAAATCTAATCATGATGATTGTGTGTTGTGTAGATAAATAGGGCGTAGGTATACAGAAAAGTGTTAGCGTTTGCGAAAAACCTTACTGAATTGAATGTAGAACATTATCATCAGTAAGGTTTTATTATCACAACGGATTATTGATTATTTGCCAGCAATATTTAGGCGTGTAAAACGGATTTTAGGCGCGTAGAAACTGCGATTATAATCATTTTCTAATTGGTTGCTGATAGCATCAATTTCTTTGATCATTTGATAGAAATTACCAGCAACAGTAATACCGCGAACGGCTTGTTGACGCACGCCATCACGACAGAGAAATCCGCTAGCACCAAATGAGAAGTCGCCACTTACTGCATCAGCACCTGAGTGGACACCTTGTAATTCGACTAATTCTAGATACTCACCAGCGGTGATTTCTGCTTCAGAACTTGCACCCGTACTAATAACAGTATGGCGAGAACTGACACCTAAGCCACCTTTAGCTGAGCGTGAACCGTTGGCAGTATTGTCAATACCAAAATAGCTCGCTGTGTGACTATTGTGTAATAAGCTTTGTAGCTTGCCATCACCGACTAATAACGTGTCATGGGTTGCAAAGCCTTCACTATCAAACGCTTTAATAGAGAAGCCGCCATTAATGTATGCTGTATCTGTAATGGTGAGCAGTGGACTCGCGACCAGTGTGTCAAGAGCATCACGCCAAGGGTTGATCCCCTTCATCGCTGCTTGTCCAGACATGCACATTCCAAACGCAGAAAATAGGCTACTTAAAGCACTAAGCGTGAAAATCACAGAATAATGTTTACTGGCAATAGGCGCACCATCCAATAGTGCTTGTGCCATCTCATAGCCATGATTAATACAATAGCTAGGATCTAATTGACTAAATAAACGTCCAGATGACATGCCGCCATGCATTGCTTGCTTACCGTCTTTTTCATAAAGGGTGTAGGCATAGCAATAGGTTGAACGTTCACTATGGTTACACAATGTGCCTTGAGTATTCGCAAGAATGACATGGCTATCTGATTCAGCAAAGCCATTGTAAGGCGCACTGGTTGCGTGAGGTTTGCTTACAACACCTTGTTCTAGTGATAATGCGAGTGTAATTTTTTCATCAACGGTAGCCGTTTCAGTTTGATAAACTTCAGGCTCAGTGGTTGCAAGTCGACTATCAATACAACTTATTTTTTGGTGGGGATCTTGCTGGGAATATTGCGCATTAGTGAGTGCATTATCCACCATTAAATCAAGGCTTGCGAGATCAAGTGATTCAGAATAACTGGTGGCTGTGTGTTGATCTTTAATTACACGTACACCAATTACTTGACCTGAGGTCACTTTATATTCGTCAAGTTCACCTTGGTTGGCTTTTAATGAAAAATTGTTGCTACGGTTAGCAATAACATCGGCAGCAGCATCTTGTGCCTGAACACGATCAAGTACGTAATCAATCGCTTGCTGTAGTGCGTTTTGATCTGCCATTAGTTGCCACCTCCTACAAGAATATTATCCACTTTCAGCGCAGCTTGACCTACTGTCGTTGGTACTGAACCGCTCACTGAACCACACATGCCAGCGGCAAGGGCAAAATCATTACCGATCATACTGATTTCTTTTAATACTTTAGGACCTGTGCTAATTAAAGTCGCAGATTTTAGTGGTTTAGTAATTTTGCCATTTTCAACCAGATATGCTTCTTGAACCGCAAAGTTAAACTCACCTGTTCCGGGTTGCACTGAACCTCCACCCATTTTTTTAGCGTAAATACCGCGCTCAACGCCAGCAAGCATATCGTCAAGCGTGCTTGCTCCAGGTTCGATGAAGGTATTACGCATGCGTGAGGTGGGTGCAAACTTATAAGACTCTCGGCGGCCTGATCCTGTGCGTGCAAAGCCTGTTTTTAAGCCACCCATACGATCAACCATAAAGCTCGTTAGCTTACCGTCTTTAATTAATTGCGTACGCTGCGTTTCCATGCCTTCGTCGTCAATGTTAATCGAGCCCCATTGATTGGTCATGGTGCCGTCATCAACAGCACTGACGACAGAGTTAGCAATCATTTCACCCATTTTATCGTGAAATACAGAGGCTTTCTTGGCGACAGAGGTCGTTTCAAGTAAGTGACCACAGGCTTCGTGGAAGATAACGCCACCAAACCCATTGCCGATAATGACAGGCATTTCCCCTGAAGGACACGCTTCTGCAAACAGTTTTACCATTGCTTGTTGAGCGACATCATGGCCAAGCTTTTGTGGGTCAATGTGAGTATTAAACTCCCAACCTGTAAATGCACCAGGAGCTTCATAGCCGGTAGATTGTTCGCTGCCATTTTGAGCAACGGCATTTGCCGATATACGGGTATAATGGCGGGTGTCGCCGATATGAAGGCCATCGGAATTAAAGATTTCGATTTGTTGTTCGCGTTGAGCAACACTGCCAATAAATTGGGCTATTTTTTCGTTCTCAGCACGAGCGGCTTGATCTGCTTGGCGTAAAAAAGCAATTTTAGCCGCCATGTTAGCATCTTGGCTTAGCGGTAATTGACAGCTATGTTTATTGTCATAACGATTTAAATTAAGCGCACCTGCCGTTAAAATTTGGTCGCGTTTATCTTTTGCTGCGAGCAGAGACGTTACACGTTTTAATTCTTCTTCATCAGTACTGTTGGTGTAACCGTAAAGCACTTTATGGCCAAAAAATAGGCGAATACCAATCCCAAAATCAATGCCTGAGTTAACTTTATCTATTTCAGCTGAAATAAGTTGGACAGAACTGGATTGGTGATGTTCAACAAATAATTCAGCGAAGTCAGCACCAAGGAATAGGGCGTGATCAATCACTGTTTTAGCAGTATTAGGGTTTAGCATCTGTGCTCCCTTCTTTTTATGAGCTCTATTTTATAACGTAGCAGTAAAGTGATAAAAATTCTCACTATTACTGCAATCGGTATGAGCAATGGTTCGATAATGAAAAAAAATAAAACTAGTTAGCGAGCGTATTTTCCACAATAGAACATAAAATATTTTCAAGTTCATCCCATGGCAGAATTTCGTTATCAATGACTTCAATACGAGATTCAAAGCCTTCTAATGACAGTTCATTAACCGATACCACTTGATTGACAACGTTAAATGCAAAGCAACCATTTTCAGTGTTAACCACCGCTTTAACACGGTTAGCATTAAGATTAGAAAATAAGCTAAACAGTTTTGAAAATTCAAATAATTGATCGGCGGCAAAGAACCATCCACAACTGTGATATCCCTGACCGTGGTTTTCTTTTCGAATAAATTGCTGACCTGGTGCTAATTCTAATTCTGGTAATGGCTCAGCTTGATCGTGGCTGTGATGATGGTGGCTATGCTGTGCTTTACGATCTGTGCGTTCAATATCAAGCCATTCAAGTTCAAGGCGACCATGTTCAACTTCTGCAATTAAGGCTTTTTTAGGTTCAGCTTTTTCCATTGCTGTTTGAAAGGTATATAAATCAAAATCATCACATTGGTCAATTTTATTAGCAATCACGACATCAGCGAGTGCAAGTTGATCTTGAAAATTGGCGTTATCGGTATAAACGCTATCTGCAAAGTGGCGCGGATCGACGACAGTAATTGTTGCACGAAGATCGACATAATTACGGTAGCTTTCAGACGTTAATTTGTGGATCACTTCTTTTGGGTGGCCTAAACCTGTAGGTTCAAGCAATAAGCGATCGGGTTTTTGTGCCAGTAGCGCATTAATACCCACTGACATAGGTAGCCCAGCAACGCAGCACATACAGCCACCAGGTACTTCTTTAATGATAGCGCCTTGTTGTTCTAAGATAGCGCCATCAACACCAACATTGCCGAACTCATTAATTAAAATTGCCCATTTTTCGTGTTCTGGTTTACGAGCAAGTAAAGAGAGAATTGAGGTTGTTTTCCCCGCGCCTAAAAAGCCGGTAATGATATTAGTTGGAATACGTTTCATATGTGACTAAATTCCTAAACAATTGAGCACGAAATAATTATCTCAGTTTACGTGAGTGACATTAAAGTGACTAGCACAACTCGATTAAGCGTTATCTAAGTGCTGTTTTTGAGTGCAAAAATAGTGCAAATGTAAAAAGCCTAGGTATGTTATAACGTTTTTGGCATGATGAGTTATTCAATGATAAGACGGAAAATAAGAATGATTAATTGGTGTGTTGTTGGTTCTGATTTGATCAGGAAAATAGGTCATGATGCGACCAAAGATTACCTTTATATCGATTTTGGACAGCGTGGTGAGTATGAGATATATAACCATGTATCATTATATGCTTTTTCTCATTTTAGGTTAGCAGCATCGATTGATGAATATTACCAGCAAGTGATTAAAACGAGTTATTCAATTATATCCTAGTGGTAATTTAGTCATCATTTTAAATAACTAAAATGGGAAAGTAAGTGTAAAAAGGATATTTTACCGCAATTAAAATAGCAAACTATGCATTGCTTGATCTATGATAAGTGCCACATATAAAGTTAGTTATCAAGAAGTGGTCATCATGAGCATTGCTTTTTTGACAGAAGAACAGTTTTTACATAATAATCGAATCAGCGACCAACAATGGCAAGCGAGCTCAATAACGTGGCCGACCTTAAAAGCGATAGGTTTATGCCATGAACAACGAACACAAGCCTTAAACCTGACTGCAGAATCATACGCACGTATTATCCAGCAGTGCTCCCACGTTCATTCTGTGCGTTGGCGAGTAAAAAATCCTCAACATTTAATGGCAAAAATTGTCAGGAAAACCGTACCTCAAAGTGCGACATTTAAAGCTAAATATCTTGGTATTAATCGAGATAATTATGATGAAATTGTTACTGATCTGATTGGTGTTCGAGCATTACATTTATATAAAGATGATGGTTTAGCAATTCATGATTATTTAATCAATCAATGGCAGTATGAAGAACCACCTGTTTATTATGTAAGAAGTGGTGATGATGAAGTTTTTGCTGAGTTACCATTAGATATTAAAGTGAAAATTCATCCCGCTGGTTATCGCTCGTTGCATTATGTCTTTGGTAGTGAGTTACAACAACGGCGTATTTTTACTGAAGTGCAAGTACGGACTATTTTTGAAGAAGCATGGACAGAAATAGATCATAAAATTCGTTATCCCAATTTTTCTACCGATGCAGAAATCTGTTCTTTTTTATTAATATTTAATCGTCTGGTTGGATCTGCTGATGAGATGGGATCGTTTGTCAAACAGCTTGCTATTGAAGCAGAACAGCGCCAGCAGGCATTAATTGCATCACAAAATTTGACCGAAAAAAATACAGGAAATATGGAATCCCTATTCCAAAAGTTAGCAGAGGATTCAAAAAAACAAGATGATTATCAATTGGTTATAGAGAAATTGCGCCAGCAGGTTATGCAGCTTCAGACAGATAAAGAAGCATTACAGCGATCGATACATTCCAATATTCTTGCAACAACTACAGCAGCGACTCAACGATATTATAAAGCATCTGAATTGTTAGACAAATAGTTAATCTATCTGTTTTTCGGATGGGTTCTAGCTTGTTAAGAGCAAAAAAACATTTATAGTAATATGCATAAAAGCTATCAATGATAAAAAATAAATGTACTGAGGAAATTTTTGATGAGAACGCGGTTGGATCGTATTCGCCATGCGGTTTGTTTTGAAGTTATTGGCCTAATTTTATTGGTTGGAGTATTAAGTCAATTAGGGTTTGATGGAAGTCATGTTGGCGTAGTAGGGATTGCCTTTTCAATTTTAGCAACGGGTTGGAACTATATTTATAATATATGGTTTGATCGTATGTTATACCGTCGCTATAAAACAGCAGTAAAAACAACTGCTATCCGTATTGTTCACAGTCTTGGATTTGAAGCTGGTCTACTTGTTGTTACTATCCCTATTTTATCATGGGTGCTGAAAGTGACTCTTTGGGAGGCTTTTGTACTTGATATTGGTATGGTGCTTTTTTATCTTATTTATGCGTATGTTTATAACATTGCTTATGATCGATTATTCCCTATACCAGCAGTACAGCAAGATTAAAATATAGTTGTTTGATTGAGAGCCCCTAAATACTTTTAACTAGAAATAGTATATGTAATTAGGGGCTTTTTTTAATGACGAATATAAAAGCTATAACAGTTTTTGCCTTTTTTCTTACTGTCATAAACGGCTTTATCAGCATTAATGATTAATTGTTCGATATCGCGTGTTTCATTATCTGTCAGCGCAACACCAATGGATGCTGAAAATGGAATCGTTAATTTACTATTACTGACTGAACCATTAAGATCTACAATTAACTGTTGTAATTTAGCAATTAAATCAAATTCTTTATTGAAGTTTTTAGTAAGAACGATAAATTCATCCCCTCCAAATCGTCCAATTAAATCTGTAGGGTGGTTAAAGAATGAAGCAACATGCTGAGCAAACATTGCAATAACATCATCCCCATAATGATGACCTAATGTGTCATTGATCGTTTTTAGGTTATCAAGATCAATAAATAACAGTGCAAAGTCATTAGGATATTTTTGAATAGTAATATTAGCATGTTGAATGAAATATTTACGGTTCAATAAATTAGTACGTGAGCAATAAACACCATCTTTAGTTGTACTAATAATGTTGTTAAAGTGATGATTTATTGAAACATTATCATTTTTTGATTGTGATTGAATCGGAATAATACCAGCACTTTCTTTAATAAAATCATCAATAGGTGACGTAATAATAGAGACTTTTTTCATTAAATAAAATCCCAGGCCAACTGATGCTAAGATGGAAATTAAAATATTTATAATAATGAATGAAAATTTATCTTTTAAAAATTGATTATAGTTAAGTGTTGTTAATAAATACCATGGTGTATTTATTAATGGACGAAGTGTTAATTTTTCAAGTTGATAATTGTTATTTAAAGTATAATAGCTGAATGTGTTTTTATTTTTAATTTTTTTTGATATTTGATTATTATCTAATGAAGAATAAAGTTTGTTGTTTTTGAGTATTTTAATATTTCTACAATTGTTATTTGAGTCTCGGCAATTATTTAAAATATCATTTCGGATACTAATGTTTTCTTGATAAGCAAGTGCATTTTTTATTTCAGAATATGAGACAGAAGCAAAAATAGTACCGCTATCATCGGCGTTAGTGAAAGCTTTGCATATAATATAAACATAACTATTTGAAATAGGAGAATAGATTAAATTACTTATTGCCAGTTTATTTTTTTGTATTGCTTGTTGGAAATAACGACGGTAACTAATATTTTCTATACTATCACTATATGTTGTTACTGCGTTGCCTTTCATATCGCTGATACCTAATATTTCAATATTAAAAGCTTCTTGGTAAGGGCGAACAATCTCAATTCGTTGTGTTAATAATAATGATGTATCTTTGACTATATCATCATTTGCAATGGCGGTGAGTAGATTAGTATGCTTACTAATAATAGTTGCAACGTTATTTTCTGTAACAGCTTTATTCCGTGAAAGTAATTTATTAATGCTAGTATATTGGTTATAAGACCAATAAGAGATATTAAATATAATTAATAAGCCTAGGCATAGTAAAGTGTACTGGATGATTTTTTTTCTAATACTATGGCTAATGTTCATGCTGTAGTGTCTTTTTCATTAGAAAATGCAGTGGTAGCTAATTGTGAAGCATTCTACTGTTTTATAATCATTGATGAATAGTCTTAATTTGTAACAATTTCTTATATTTTTGACTATGAAAATTACTATAAAACACTACTAAGCCATGATTATCAGTTTTTTATGCACAAAGAGTGAAACTTATCAGTAATTTTGGGGTATATGGCAGTCTTTAGATATCTGTTTAAAGGACGAGAGGTCAAATCTAGTACAGTATTAATTGAGAATACTGCTATAATGTATACCGTTCAAAATCAGCTCTAATAAGTAGAGTAGTATTGGATATATACTGAATCAGCAACTATAGATAATACTATTTATTTAAATTAAATTTATTTATAAACTAGTTCAAATTGGTCTGCGATAGTTCGCTAGGCATGTGTTTGTTTTTAAGACGATGTTTAGAATATTAGTGAATTATACCATCAGATTTTTGTTATAGGTGATGTACGTTGAGTAATGAAATTAAGCCTGCACGAGAGGCGATTGACGTGCAACAATCAATGATGATTGCGTGTGAAGAATGTGGGTTAGTCGTTGATATCCCTAATTTAAATGAAGGTGATAAAGCAACTTGTCCTCGGTGTGGGCATACCTTAACTAAGGCTGTTAGTTTACCTTTTCAACGTCCTGTTGCTTACGGTATTGCTTGTTTGCTGATGTTAGCATTGAGCCTATCATTTCCATTTCTCTCTTTTACAGTTAATGGAATGGGGCATCAAATTACACTGCTAAATGCAGCTGAAACATTACAACATTTTGAAAATAGTGTATTAGCTATTTTATTAATGGTAACAGTAATTGTTTTTCCTGCCGCATATGTAATGCTGGTGTTATATCTTTATTATCATGCTCATAAAGTAAAGAATGTAGGACATATTGTTCATGCTCGCGCTTGGATCAAATTTTTATGCCGCATCTTATTTACTATTCAACCTTGGTTAATGGTTGATGTTTTTTTAATTGGCGTTTTAGTCAGTTTAGTAAAAATTTCAGCGTTAGCTCATATTGGTTTAGGTAACTCATTTTGGGCTTTTTGTCTTTATAGTGTGTTAGTGGTCAAATGTGTATCGTTAGTTGATAGAACATGGTTGTGGGATCAGTTTTTTGCTATGAAACCAGTGAACGGCGTGCGTGCTGGTGATACCCATATAGATCATAATCATGTTGGTTGTCATGCCTGTAATCAAATTAATCCGCTGCCAACGTCGCATAAAGCACGTTGTTTGCGTTGTGATAGTCAATTACATGTTTTTAACGCTAGCCACTCGTTGCAATATTCGTGGGCTTATTTACTCGCATCGATAGTGTTTTATATTCCTGCCAATTTATATCCAATGATGTATACCGTGAGTTTAGGGCAAACCGAAGGTTCAACGATCCTTGGCGGCGTTGTTTTACTTTGGAAAATGGGATCATGGCCGATAGCGTTAGTAATATTTATCGCGAGTATTTTTATTCCGATGGCCAAAATGTTTACTCTAGCATGGCTTTATTTTTGTGCAGGTAAACGCGCGGATGACTCAAGTCATGTCGCGATTAAACGGTTAAAATTATATCGCTTAACAGAATTTATCGGTCGTTGGTCAATGGTTGATATTTTTGTGGTTGCTATTTTAGTGGCTTTAGTACAGTTACAAAATGTGATGGCGATTTCACCGGGTCCTGCAGCGTTGTGCTTTGCGACGGTGGTGATATTTACGATGTTATCTGCGATGAGTTTTGATCCGCGGATATTTTGGACACCAAAAAATAAACCATGTAAGCAAGATTCAGAGTTAGACGCTACTGAATCCATTTCAGAAGTGCCTAGTGTACATAAATGAGAAAGCAGATTATGAGTGATAACCAGCCAGCAGAGGCAAAAGTACAACGTTTGAAACAAGTGTCGCCAATATGGATCGTTCCATTAGTTGCACTTGCTATTGGTATTTGGATGTTTGTTCAATACCTTAATAGCCAAGGACCCGTGATCACGATTCGATTACCAAATGCATCGGGTATTGAAGTTGGAAAAACAGCAATCAAATCGTTGAATGTGAAAGTTGGTGTCGTTACAAAAGTTCAATTAAGTAAAGATTACAGCTATATCACAGTGACAGCCCAGATGAACAATGATACTGGCCGCATGCTTAAAAATGACACTCTATTTTGGGTAGTTAAGCCGCGTATAGGTAAAGGGGGAGTATCAGGTTTAGATACATTACTTTCTGGTTCATACATTGAAATGCAACCAGGCGAAGGAAAGAAAGATAAAGATCACTTTGTCGCGTTAGATGTTCCTCCTGTCGCGCCAGCCGATGCGAAAGGTTTACGGGTTATTTTAACCAGCCGTCAAGCCGGTAAATTAGGTGTTGGTGATCCAGTACTTTATGATGGTTTTACTGTTGGCCGAGTAGAGAAAGTCAGTTTTGATATCAATAGTAAACGTGCTAATTATCAACTATTTATTTTTGAACCTTATGATAGCTTAGTGCGTACTAGCAGCAATTTCATTCTAGCTTCTGGTGTAAAAGTGCAAGTGGGTGCTGAAGGCTTTAATGTTAAAATTGGCTCTTTAGAATCATTAATAACTGGCGGTGTGACATTTACAACACCAGCAGATGATCAAGGTACGCCTCAACTTAAGCAAAAAGCCTATTACCGTTTATATGATAATCGTACTGCTGTGCGTGAAAAAATGTTTGAGCGACACCTTGATTTTGTAATGCTGTTTAGTGAATCGATTCGAGGCTTAAAAGCAGGTGCTCCGATTGAGTATCGTGGTATTCAAATTGGTACTGTACAAAAAGTGCCGCTGCGTTTACCGACCAGTCAAGAAGGATTTACCAGCAAGCAAATCCCAGTATTGATACGTATTGATTTAGGGCGCGTTTATGATCGTTCAGATGAAGGTACACTTGCTTCACTGAAAACAAATCTTGAAAAAGAGTTTAAGCTAGGTCTACGTGCAACATTGAAAACAGGTAATTTATTAACTGGTGCATTGTATATTGGCACTGATGTTTACAAAGCAGAAAAACCTGTAAAACAAATGACCTATGATGGCTATGATCTCTTCCCAACCAAAACGGGAGATTTAGCTGAAGTACAGAAGCAATTAACTAATTTACTGAATAAGTTTAATAAGCTGCCGGTTGAAGATACGTTAAATTCAATGACAGCGACATTAAAAGCATCTGAAAAAACAATGGCGACGATGCAAAAAGCGATCAACGATTTAGATCGATTATTAAAGCAAAAAGATACCCAAGCATTGCCTGGTGATGTACGTGCAAGCCTTAAACAGATCCAAACAACCCTGAATGGTTTTGGTCCTGATGCTGCGCCATATCAGAATCTTGAAGGTGCGTTAACTCGTTTCGAAGCTGTTATGACTGAACTTCAACCGGTGTTACGTCAAATCAACGAAAAGCCAAATTCACTTGTGTTTGGTGATGAGAAAACAAAAGATCCAGTACCTGTTGGAGGTCGTAAATAATGAAAAAATGGTTTGTCATCGCAGCAATTACGTTAGCCGCTAGTGGTTGTAGTAGTGCGCCTGAAGGAGTAAATACATTCTTATTACCAGCAGGTAAGACGCTAACAGTATCGCACGCAACTAATCAGCCATTATTGATTGTACGACCTGTTGAGGTAGCTGCGCATCTAGCGGGGAATGGTTTGGTTTATCAAACCTCGGCAACTGAAATGGTTGAAGCCCAACAAAACTTATGGGGTGAGGCATTAGCAAAACAGTTAACGCGCCGTATTACTCATGATTTGCGTCAAAAGCAACATCATTTATGGGCTACACAGTTAACCCCAACGTTATCAACTGCGGGAGCGTCACGATTACAAGTACGTATTAACCAGTTTAATGGCGTATATACTGGTGTCGCTAATGTCGCTGGTGAGTGGATGATTATTGGTGCCAATGGTAATTTGCAAACAGTACATCCATTTGAGTTTAGTGTTCCACTTGCAAAAGACGGTTACAGTGCACAAGTGGAAGCATTATCAACCGCTGTTGGTGAGTTAACCACACAGATAGCAAATGCAGTGAAGTAACGTATTAGCTTGTTTTAAGCTTAGCGAATGAATAAAAGCCCACCTGTTAGTCATAACTGGTGGGCTTTTTTATTGGCAATTAGTGCGAGATATATTGGCTAAACTGCGATTAAAAATGCTAATGCTTCATCCATAGTATTAAAGATATGATGCCCTAATGCACGAGTATCAGCATCAGGTTCAACTAAATCGATAATTTGTAGGGTTGTCATATTGGCAGCAACGGCAGCTTTTACACCGTTATTTGAATCTTCAAAAGCAAGGCATTGTTGAGGTTCAATATTTAAGCGCTGCGCTGCAAGCAGGTATATCTCAGGGGCGGGTTTACCATTAATGACTTCATCACCGCTGGTTATGCGTGAAAAATATTGAGACAGCCCCGCTAAATGAAGTTTTTTATGTGCTAGTGCATTATGGGTTGATGTTGCAACGACCATAGGAATTTTCTGTGCTTGTAGCCACGTTAATAATTCGATGACGCCTTTTTTTACAGGAATGGCTTGGTGTTCAACAACTGCATGATAATGTTGCATCCAACGTGGATAAAAAACAGCATAATTTAAGCTATCGCCATACCCTTGTTCAATAATCGGTTTGATGCCAGCTTGATTACGGCCAATGATATTGAGGTAAATATCATCTTTAAAGGGAATATTCATTTCAATACAGGTTTGTTGAAATGCTGCCATGCAGACCTTTTCTGTATCAAGTAATAATCCATCCATATCAAAAATTGCTGCGGTGTATTTCATTGTTATCTCTGTGTGATTATTTTTTTATAGAGTTTCTCATATTATCAAATCACAAAGTAGGTTAATTGAAGCCAGATAACAAAAATAAATAGTTGTGCGAAGTTATATTAATAAATAATATACCAGTGTTATTTATAATTGTGTGAATAACGTTAATTTAATAAAAGGTATATATCAATGACAATCCATAATTCGCCTAAAGTGCTACCTGAATTTATAAAAAAAAATTGAACATCATTTAGAAGATCTTATTTATCCTCGAAAAAATCAACAACATTTAGTATTAGGGAAAAAGCCCACAGATAATGGTGTGTTATTGCAAAGTAATGATTACCTAGCAATTTCAAATCATGATTATATTCGTAAAGTACATATTGATGCCTTACGTAATAATAAAAAAGATGTTGTTATGTCCGCAATATTCCAACATAAAGAGGATGATCATTCATTTGAACATCAGCTTGCTGATTACACTGGTTTTGAACATTGCATTTTGTCTCAGTCAGGATGGGCGGCTAATGTTGGGTTAATCCAGACTATTTTACCGGTTAATACGCCCGTTTATATTGATTTTTTTGCACATATGTCTTTATGGGAAGGCGCACGAATAGCAGCAGCAAAAATTCACAGTTTTTTACATAACAACATTCGTCATTTAGAAAAACTGATTAAGCGTAATGGCCCTGGATTGATTTTAGTTGATTCGGTTTATAGTACGCTAGGCACTGTTGCACCATTAACTGAAATTGTCGCATTAGCTAAATGTTATGGCTGTGCTATTTTGGTTGATGAATCGCACTCGCTAGGCACTCATGGACCACAAGGTGCAGGCCTCGTTGCTGAATTAGGATTAACGGATGATGTTGATTTTATAACAGTTAGTTTAGCAAAAGCGTTTGCTTATCGTGCCGGTGCGATATTGTGTAGCCATAAAGTAGGGCAAGCGTTACCGTTTGTCGCGCGACCGGCTATTTTTAGTTCCGCTTTATTACCTCATGAAATTGCGGTATTACAAGCGACATTAAATGTCATAAAAAACAGTGATGAGCGTCGTTTACGATTGGTCGAACAAGCGGATAAATTACGTTATGGGTTGATTAAACTTGGATTTACTATTCAAAGCCAGTCACAGATTATTGCCCTAGAAACAGGCAATGAAACGAACACTGAATTTATGCGTGATTATTTAGAAGATATGAACGTTTTTGGTTCTGTTTTTTGTTCTCCTGCAACACCAAAAAATAAAAATCTAATACGATTTTCGGTGAATAGTGAATTAACAGATAAAGAGATTAATATTATATTAAATGCATGCGCTATGATGAATAATAAATTACAATTAGTATCATAATAATGACTAATATATAGTAACAGTTAAATATATAGTATTAACTGATTAGATGGTATTAAGCCTGCTAATAGTATTTAGTAGGCTTATTTGTTTTTAATTACTTAATTGTATGTTTTATTTAGGTGGTGTTTAAAATACGTTTTTAGTCTATTAATAATCTTTTTGGGTATATTTAAAATATAAATAAATTAAATGTTGATATTGTTTTCAGCCTCTGTAGTATTTATTTACATCGCGAACTAAAAGAGACTTCACTTCATTAAATAATCAATCTTGTATTATTTTAAAAGGATAATCATGCAAAAGAAAAAATTATGCTTATTATTAGCAATGTTTACTGGCACTGTAAATGCAGCTAATTTTGAATCGCCGTTAATTTTACCAACTGATTTATCAAATCAACCAACCGCTTCACAATGGGTTGTTGGTCATTATCAAAATATCGTGCAAGCAAATAAGGTATGGGATCATTATAATATTGATATTCATCTTGTTCCTGCAACGGTAACTTATCTTGATTATTCTTATGCCACTATTGAAGAAGTATCTGAAAATATTGAGCAAATGATACAGAGTGATCCAAGTATTATTAAAAATACCTTAACCACTTTTGCAGCGCAGCTATCAAATACCACCAAAGGTCATGCACGTTCACCGATTGGAGATGAAGATTTCGCTGAGATGAACAACACGCCGTTAGTATTAAGTGCTGATAGTATCATTAATAAGCGTTACCAATTTGTTTATGCGCATGAAGTTGGCCACACCTTTGGTGCGAAACATACCAAAGCAAATACTACTAATAGTACTCAAGAACTGTTCAAAAATGGCTATGGTACTAAGCAATGTAATGCTGAAGGCACAACCAGCTTAATGTCAGGCTTCACTAGCTATAATCACGCGAATGGCCTACCGTTTATGAATGGTCAAGCAGGTTGTGATCAAGGTACTGCAGATGTTGCTAAACTCCTTAATCATAGCGCAAGCAAGAAAGACAACCTTACGCCGTTAACTGGTGTACAGACATTAGTCGCTTCACCACGTGAAGATATCAATGCGCAACAATTTGAAATTATCCTTACTAGAAGCAAAGATATTGATAACGCACAGCAAGCGACTGTTTATGTTGCAACCAAGGTGCATGGTGATAAGCAAGCGGCTTTAGCGCCTATAGAGGTTAGCTTTGCAGCTGGTAGTAAGACCACAGTAGTAACGCTACCTTTTGATCAAGTATATCCATTATTTGACAATGCTGATACCAAGCAAGGTACGTATTTAGTGGCTGTTACGGATGATGAAGTGATGCCAGCGAGCATTAATTTATTAGACTCTAATACACAGTGGCCTCAAAATAATGATAATGGCGGCTCTGGTGGCAGTTTATCTCTATTTTGGATGATGATGATGTCATTAGTTGTTTACGGTCGACGTAAATTGGCGAACTAAGACATAGTATAAAGTAGGTATAATCACTTATACCTACTTTAGCTAATGCTATGCATGAAGCCATTTATGGACAGTACGCAGCAATATTGCTTTTGATGATGGTTTTAGGAGTAAATCAGTCATACCCACATTGATGAAAGATTCTTTTTGGTCTTCATCCAACGAGCCTGAATAACAAATAATAGGTATATGCTGGTGTGCATGGTATTTGTTATTGGTTCTAATTTCTTTGGTTGCCTCAATACCCGACATAACGGGCATTTGTGAATCGATTAGAATCAGATCAACTGCTGATTCTTGTAAATAATTGAGAGCTGTCAGCCCATTATCAGCCTCAACCACGTCATAACCTGCATTCTTTAGTAAAATGCCAGAGTATAAACGTAGTGAAACATTATCATCAACAATCATGATCCTATTTTTAGCAACACTCGCAGGCGATGGCAGACTATTATTGGGTTTTCTTTTGCTGAATAATTGGCTTATAATTTTTTTCTGTAACACTTCAATATGGTTATATTCAAATAAATATGCTTTGTATGTGTCAGATAAAATTATCTTATTAACATAATCTGTATGTGAAACAAAAATAATATTAATTGTTGTGGTGTCAATTTTATTTTGTAATTGTTTCAGTAAATGACTATCAACTGAGTTAATGTCAATTATTATACAGTCATAATTATCGCTATTAATATCAACAACATTATTTGATGAGTTCTTTTTACAATAAAGCGTGAAATTATAAAAAAAGGCAAGATGATTAAGATCAGATAATATTTTACTTTGATTACCTATATAACATACCGATTTCATTGCCATTAGGTTATATTTAATTTTATCTATAATAGGGGATGAAACGCTAGGTAATCGAATGATAAATGTCGTTGATACATTCTCTGTTGAATAACATTCAATTTTTCCCGCAAAAGCATCAATCACTTTTTTACAGAAAGAAAGTCCCAAGCCAGTATTATTCTTTTTTCCTGATGTATAATATTCTTCAAATATGTTTTTAATTAAAGCTAAAGGGATACCTTTGCCATAATCTTTGACACTAATAATGGTTTCATTCTTTTTACTATACACAGAGATAAATATTTTAAAATTAGTTTTTTCTTTATAATAAAAAGAATTCTTCAATAAATTAAAGAAAACATAGCGAAGAAGAATTTCATTGCCAAATAAAATGTTGTCTTTGTTTATTTGAAAAAAGACTAAATCACGATCGCTTTTTGTTTGATAACCATATACAGCAAGCGTATCGTTAATAGCATCGCCAATAGAAAGATGGTGAAAAGAATGTGGTGATATTTTTTGACTATCAATAGAGCTTAGTAATAGATTAATTGTGCTCTGGCCATTATTTATAATTGAAATGTTATCTTTAATTATATTGCGTAATTTGGTTATTTCCGCGTTAGATATTAGACGATTATGCTGAGGATCATCTGTCAAACTCTCAGGTAAGAGTTCTAACAATACTTCTTGGGATGCATATAACGCACCGAGAGGGTTACGCATTTCATGAGCTATACCACTACTAAATGATCGCGAAAACAGTTGCTTACTTTCAATTTCTATTCGATTTCGGTAATTAAAACAGATACCAGTAAAGTAAGAAAAGCTAAATACAATAATGTAAGAATAATGAAAACCGTGGCTAATATCCCCCATCGTCAGATAGCTAATGAGAGCTGCGATACATGCGGCTATTGCGGTAGAGATAAGAATAAGTAGCCAATCATAGATAATTATAATTGATAAAAAAATGGCAGCCATAAACGACATGATCCATTCAATTGACCATTCATTACGTATCATCATATAACAAAAGAAAAAAGGGAGCCCAAAGCAGATAGTAAAAACAAAATGCTTCTCTTTATAGCGCAAAAACAGCTTAGGCATATAATCTTTAATAGCAAAGGGTACAAATAGCAACATACAAACTAAGCGTAATGGCAAGTTTTCATAGGACTGAGGAAAAAGATACGTCCAAATAAAATAATATGCAGGAAAACCGATACTACCAAACAGCCCAATAATAAACAGGTTAGGTTCAATATAACGATAAGAATCGGATATTCTTTTGTTGGTATTCATTAGTTTTTATATGCTAATTGGTGGCTATTGTTAATTTTATCTTTATCGCTGTTTATTAGCAAGTTTTTACATATGGTTTCAGGCTGATTGAATACAATAATTAGACACTCAGCCTCTGTTTATTACTTTTAACATGTTATGGTGATCATTTGTGAGTGTGAGTAGTATTTATGTCTTTTTTTAGCGCTTTGTTTTATGACAGAGTAATGCAATACACTGAAGAAGCTTGTTTGATTGAATGGCGTAGAGTGTTACTTGAGAATGTAGACGGCAATGTGTTGGAAATTGGCGCAGGTACAGGAGCGAGTTTAGGTGTGTATCCGTCTAAACCTTCGTTAACTCTCTATTTAGCTGAGCCAGATCAGCATATGCGAATGCAGTTACAACAAAAACTACAATCACAACCTGAGATTAAAGCGACAGTATTATCATGTTCAACGGAATCTATTGAAGCTGTAGATGATTTTTTTGATTATGTGTTTGTGTCGTTAGTGTGTTGTTCCGTGAAAGATGTTGCTGCATCTTTGCAAGAGATTAAGCGAGTATTAAAGCCAACAGGGCGGTTTATTTTCTTAGAACATGTCGCCGCGGAACCTGGATCTCAGTGCTACCGTTGGCAGCAACGGCTGAATTTTATTTGGCGTAAAGTGGCGGATAATTGTCACTTAAATCGAACCACTGAACAATCGATCATTGATGCTGGATTTGTAATTGAAGAAATACAATATGAAAAAATGCGAAAAATGATAGCGGTTGTGCAGCCAACGATTAGAGGGATTGCGCGCATAGCATGTGATTGATTTAAATAGAAAAGAGTGCTGATATACACTCTTTTCTATCACTATTAGCATTAAATTATTGAACGATTTCGCCGCTTTCAACCACAGCTTTACGTACCACATCTGCAAATTTTAATGCTTCATCTCGCACCGTTTTCTCATTAACCGTCAGAATATTACGGTCTTCCATTAGCAGCTTACCGTCAACCACTGAGTGTTTAACATTGGTCGCGTAAGCAGAATATACTAATGCTGAGTAAGGATTATAAACTGGGATCATATTCGGTGCTTTAGTATCAATAACAATGATATCAGCTAGCTTACCTACTTCTAAAGAACCAATTTTATCTTCCATATGTAAAGCACGTGCAGCGCCAATTGTTGCCATTTCAATCACATTGATAGGAGGCATTGCTGCGCGATCTTTATTAACCAGTTTATGTACTTTCGCTACTTGGTTAAATTCATCAATGGTGCTTAATGTATTGCCAGACATAGGACCATCAGTACCTAGACCAATTCGCAAGCCGTCATTAAACATCTTTAATGCAGGCGCTACACCTTTAGCTGATTTGATATTTGCACTCATGTTATGAGCCACACCCACATCATGCTTTTTCAAAATAGCGATATCTTCGTCATTAGCATCAATAACGTGAGCAGCTAAGAAGTTAGCATTTAATGCACCAATGGATTCCATATATTGAATTGGCGATAGGCCACCTGAACGCTTGGCAATGACTTCACGCTCACGATCAGATTCGGCAAGGTGCATCATTACAGGCACATCGTGTTTAAGTGATAGTTTAGCTATGGTTTGCAGTGTTTCGGTTGAGTTCGTGTATGGGCCATGCGGTGCAAATGCTGGAGTAATACGTGGATGGTCTTTATATTGCTCAATAAAATTAAGGGTGTATTTAATACCATCTTCCGGTGTTTTTGCACTGGCAACTGGGAATTGGATAATGGTTTCGCCTAAGATCGCACGCATGCCGATTTGATCTACAGTTTTAGCAACTTCATCTTCAAAATAATACATATCAGCGTAAGTAGTGACGCCGCCTTTTAGCATCTCTACGTTGCCAAGTTGCGCGCCAATACGAACCATATCACGTGAAACCAGCTTTTTTTCTAATGGGAAAATGTAGCGGTGTAAACGATCGGGCACATCATCAGCCATTGAACGGAAAACTGTCATCGAAGCGTGAGTATGTGAGTTGATAAGGCCTGGCATAACAATATCGCCATCAGCATCAATTGTTTTAGCAGCTTTATATTCACTTATATTGGTACCATCAGTAACAGCATAGATCTTATTGCCTTTGACAGCGACTAAACCATTATCAAAGACAGTTTTGTCTTGATCCATGGTGAGTACAGTCGCATTTTTTATCAACAAATCGACATTTTCAATGGCATAAACAGATGTGCTAATAAGTGAAGTAGCAGCTAAAGAAACAGCAAGTAACGTTTTTTTAAACATGATGTATTACCGTGACGATGGATTTTTGCCGATAATACAGCGCAATAGATGAATGAAAATAACTATTTCACGGATTACTTTTATTTGTGATCGAGATCTTGTTGATGAGGTGAGTTTAACAAATAAAAGGTATAAAGATGCTCAATTTAAAAAAAAGTAATCGATTGCTTTTCAAATAATCAATCTTACAGAATTTAAAATCGAACACCTTGGTATGTCTTTTTAGATTGTGGTTAAGGTTTAAGATAACCAAATCCTTGATGTTGTCGAAGGGCAATCTCATAGGCACCGGAGGGTACTATTTCAATGCCGTTAAGAAGCTGTTTAGGGCTAATAGCTAACGCTGTCAGTGAATGGTGACATACAGTGATCATGACATTTTGGTGCAGGAAGTCGTTAATAATCTCGGTTTGCTTATTTTGTGCCAGCATCGTGGACGTTACCTGAGCGGGAGTCTCTCCGTTTAATGCCAATTCAATGGTTGTAGCGTTATCCATTGTAATGATGTTTTTGACATTATTTAACGCAATCTCCCAGCGCTCAACTTGGTTAACATGGATCAGAATTTTCATATACTGCTTACTATATTATGTAATAAATACCGTTAATTATTTATTAGATAATATGCCTATTTTTGAGTATAGAAATCGTTAATTATGAAAAACTTATTTTGTTCAATTTATCTGTTTATTTGTTGTAATAGAGCATAAATACAGCAGTGATATTCATCAAAGCCTAAAATGTAGAAGGTGATATTGGTATCAAGTTGTCCTTGGTAAATTTCGATATATACATTACTATATATCGAAATTATATGGAGTCTGTTATGTCATTAAAATCTGCTGTTATCACCGCTGCGGTATTATCCCTTTTTACACAACCTGCTTTAGCTGCTGAGAAAGTGACGGTATTTGCTGCGTCATCGCTTACCAATGCACTTAATGAAATTGCCGCAAAATATCAACAGAAAACGGGTGTTGAAACCACATTATCATTTGCTTCATCATCAGCATTAGCGCGTCAAGTTAGCCAAGGTGCACCTGCAAATATTTATTTATCAGCCAATGAAAAGTGGATGGATTATGCACAGCAGCAAGGGGTAATTGCAGCCAACACTCGTAAAGATATTGTTAAAAACAGCTTAGTGATGGTCGCACCATTAGCGTACCCACAAAATAACATCAAAGTGAGTGCGAGTTGGAATTTAGCCAAAGCATTAGACGGCACACGCCTAGCGGTCGGGGATCCTAATTATGTTCCTGCCGGTATTTATGCAAAACAAGCGTTAGCATCGTTAGGATTATGGAAACAAGCACAGCCATTATTAGCCAGCGCAAATAATGTCCGTTCTGCATTAGTGTTAGTGGAGCGTGGTGAGGCGCAATTAGGAATTGTGTACAAAACAGATGCTGAGATTTCTAAAAAAGTAAAAACAGTTTATCAATTCCCCGCCGATTCACATAAGCCGATTGTCTACCCAATGGCATTAGTGAAAGGCAATGTTACTCCTGCAGCAAAAGGGTTTTATCAGTATCTACAGCAACCTCAAGCAGCAGCGATCTTTAAATCTTATGGTTTTGATCAGGTGACAAAGTAATAGTTAACGACAATGCTCATTTGTGAATGAATAACAAGGTGCTGAGTGAAAACTGAGTGTCTTTTATGTTTTACCGTGATTATGCTTAAAAAGACGGCGAATAAAGCACAGAAATCAAATCATTGCTGACTGAAAGTCAATGATTACCTATGCTATTGCTATAACGAATCAAAACGCCACAGGATTGTTGTTAGTGCTCACTGAATATGAATTACAAGCGTTACTACTAAGTTTGAAAATTGCCAGTGTGGCAGTGTTCTTCAGTTTACCGTTAGGTATTGGTTGTGCGTGGGTGCTAGCTCGACGTCAATTTTGGGGTAAATCCTTATTTGACGGATTGATCCATTTACCCTTGGTGTTACCACCGGTGGTGATTGGTTACTTGTTACTGATCACTATGGGCCGTCAAGGTACGATTGGTAAATGGCTCTATGAATGGTTTGGTTTTAGCTTTAGCTTTAGTTGGCGTGGTGCAGCATTGGCAGTGGCTGTAGTCTCGTTTCCATTGATGGTACGTTCAATTCGATTAGCATTGGAAGGGGTAGATAAGAAGCTAGAACAAGCAGCACGTACTTTAGGCGCATCGCCTATGCGAGTGTTTATGACCATCACTTTACCGTTAATGATTCCGGGGATCCTGACAGGCACTATTTTAGCCTTTGCACGTGCATTAGGTGAGTTTGGCGCGACGATAACTTTTGTGTCTAATATTCCAGGTCAAACACAAACCATTCCTTTAGCAATGTACTCCTTTATTGAAACCCCAGGCGCAGAAAGTGAAGCGGCTCGACTGTGTGTGGTTGCTATTATTATCGCGTTATTATCATTATTTGCCTCTGAATGGCTGACTCGTATTGCCCGAAAACGATTAGGGGCAGCGTAATGAACACCAACATCCACCAAAAACGACTTAAAATGTGTTTTACTCAGCAACTCGGTGATCTTGCATTAGCGATTGATCTTGATGTGCCGATGCAAGGGATCACCGCTATTTTTGGTCGTTCAGGGGCAGGTAAAACCTCGTTAGTTAATATTTTGAGTGGGCTTAGTCATCCTGATAATGGCTATATACAGCTTGGTGAACGGGTATTGTTTAATAGCCAACAAGGGATCGCATTAAGCGCGGATAAACGCAATATCGGCTATGTATTTCAAGATGCTCGTTTATTTCCACATTATACTGTTAAAGGCAATTTGAATTACGGCGTTAAGCACCCAGACCAACAGCACTTTGATGATGTGGTTAAACTGTTGGGGATATCAGCACTATTACAGCGTTATCCGGCGTCACTCTCTGGCGGTGAAAAACAGCGGGTGGCAATAGGGCGAGCATTACTGACTAAGCCAGATATGTTGCTAATGGATGAACCACTAGCTTCACTTGATATGCCGCGTAAACAAGAGCTAATGCCTTATTTAGAAAAACTAGCGAAAGAAGTCAATACGCCAATTATTTATGTTACCCATAGTTTAGATGAGATCTTACGGTTAGCAGATTCAATGGTGATGCTTAATCAGGGCAAGGTGTTAATTTCGGGCCATGTTAATTCGGTGTGGAGTTCGCCTGAAATGCGCCCTTGGTTACCAGCAAAAGAGCAGAGTTCGTTGCTGAGCGCGCGAGTGAATATTAATCATCCACGCTATGCGCTTACTCAAGTGATGCTTAGTCATGATGCTTCACTGTGGGTAACACAATTGCCTCATCAACGAGGAGAATGGGTGCGTGTTCGCATATTTTCTAACGACGTTTCAATTGCGCGCCATTACCCTCAAGCCAGCAGTATTCGTAATATTCTTGCAGCCCGAGTTGATAAAATTCATTATGCAGAGGATGAAAGAGTTGAAGTAAAGTTGCGTATTGGTGAGACCCATTTATGGGCCAATATTACTGCATGGGCAGCAGATGAATTAGCGCTAAAAGTCGGTGATCAGGTTTTTGCTCAGATTAAAGGTGTCAGCGTGACTAAAGATGATTTGGCGTAATAATTTATAGATAACATAGTGATTTATATAACCATTGCAGTGGTTTGTGTGAAATTTATTCGGTTGGGGTGATAAGTAAACGGTTGATGTTTTTATGCTTTAAAAGAATACGAAAGGTGCTATTTATGTGCTTAAATGAGTATCACTTTTATTTACCCTTTTTAGAGCTAACTCAATGAAAAAAATTATTTTTGCTGCACTAATGGCGACGACGGTAATGACTGGTTGTGCACAGCAAACGTTTATGATGTCTTCTACACCAGAAGCTAAGACTGCTGAATTAAATAAATCTCAACCATTTTTTGTTTCAGGTATTGGCCAACATAAAACCGTCGATGCTGCAAAATTATGTGGCGGCGCAGATAAAGTTGCTAAGGTTGAAGTACAACAAACTTTTGTTAATGGCTTGTTAGGTGTGGTGACTTTTGGTATTTATACTCCACGTCAAGCACGCGTTTTCTGTAATTAATCGTAATTAATGATTTTATAGTGTATTCAGCCTCCTCGTTGGAGGCTTTTTTATATTCAGCAATAATGGATAGCTATTATCCGTGATCAAAAGATTCATTGGGCGATTTGATCACACGAACCAGAAAATGATGAATAATCCAAATCGACATTGAAGTTAAAACAACAGCAACGAAAATAGAGCTAAACCGATAAAATATAGCATATACAGCATCTTTTTTATCAGGAATTAATGAACTAGTAAGCGGTACAGTTAATGCTGACATTGCCGAAAAAGCAATACTCGATTTAATTGTTCCAAGTGATAACCAAGAGCAGAATATCCCCGCAGCAATAGCATAAGCCATAATAAAGAGGATGCCGTTATCGGACCATGAATAGAGTCCAACTTGAATAATTAACCCAGCTAAACACCCCAGAAAAGTACCAATAATACGTATTTTAGCAGCAGCCAATGAGCCAATTAAGGTCATCGGTGCTAGTACAATAATAATAGAGGCTTGAGCTGATAATGAGTCATTAAGATCGCCGACTTGAAATACCACAAATGCCAACATGGCAATGATCCATCCTAGTGCGGTTTGTCTTATCATACCAATATGATCATAACGTTGTGCATCGTGAGTTGTATCGACTGCCTGTTCAACCATGGGCTCTGGAAACAGAAAATAGGCCAGAGCACAAATAGGTACAGTAACCAGCGCACAGCACCACAAGGTAATTGAAAAGTCTTCCAAATCAAAACTGCTATAACTGGCAAAATTGAGGGCAATTGAGCCGATAAGTAAGCCGACAAAGCCAAATAAATAACTGCTTTTATGGCTCATCGCAATACACTTTTCGAGGAAGAATATTCCTACCACAACCGTTAACAGTAAGGGCGATGATTGAAAAAAGCCATTAATAAGACTGACTTCAATCGTGACCCAAATAACACCCACAATCAGTTGCTGAAAACTACCCCAATGCCAGTGATCGGTATTGGTCATAATAATAATAGGTAATAAAGCCGCGAAAAACCCGTATGACCAGCCAAATACCATCGTAATAGCGAGACCAACGACGCAGCCAAACCAAAGGCGCATTGTTTTCATAAGTTATGACTCCGTCAGTTCATCATCAAGTGGATTAACAGCACTTGTGAATTAGTAAATAAAATGCAGAGCACTGGCGATATGGATTTCAATCTTGGCTAACAATTGCCATATAGGATCATGTTGTGGGTAGACAACCACTGTTGCACGAGAGCCAACAAACAGCTGTGGCGGCAATGGTTGTTGGTTGGTGAAATTAACCCGTACTCGCTGTGCATCACGGACCCAACGGTTACTGGTATCGATATGCGTAAGGTGACCATTAGCCATTTGTTGAGCCGCAGCGACACCATAGTCACGATTTTTAACGGTCAAGGGAAATACTTGACCGGGTAAAGCGTCATAAGCGACATAAGCATTTGAATGTTCATGGAAGTTAGCAATAGATTTTTCTCTAAAATCAGCTGTTACCCACATTGAATCAGTAGGAATGAAGGTCAGCATCGGTTGGTTAGCATTTGCCATAGTACCAATATCAACTTGAAGATTGGTGATCACACCATTACTTGGAGCAATGACATCAGTATGGGCTAAATTCAGTTTAGCCTGCGCTAAGGCATTTTCAGCCGTTAATACGATAGTACTTTGACCTAATTTAGGCCCAAGTTGGGTGTTGATCACCACCGCTTGTTGTTTTGCGGCTGCTAAATTAGCCTGTGCGGTTTCATTTTTTGCATAAGCATTGTCACGCATTGATGCTGAAACGAGTTGTTTTTTTGCTAACTTATTTATACGGATAAAGTCACGATGAGCGTTATTATAATTAGCTTGGCTGGTGGCAATATTTGCTTTAGCGACATTAGCTTGCGCATATAACCCTTGTTCTTGTTGGTGAGCTTGCTCTAACGCAACTTGCGCTTCATCAACGGCTAAACGATACTTTTGATTATCAATACGAAATAATAATTCGCCTTTGGATACGGGTTGGTTATTTTTAATATCAACTTGGGTAATTGTTCCTGATACTTGAGGCGCTATTTGTACAACATAACCTTGAACACGACTTTCACTGGTTAATGGAACATATCTATCAGCAATAACAATATAGGCCATTAGTAGAATAAAAAGCACAATAAGGCAACGCATCCAACGTTGAAAAGTGGTATGAGAATTAGGCATGGAATATTCCGAAGGTCATGATCAAGCGAGTAGTATAAAAATATTGAGCTTGATTAAATACTGCAACAAATGTGACACTTACGTACTAAAAATAGGACAATAGTGGATACTTTGATGAAAGCATCAATGGATGATCTGTATTTATTTATGCTAACAGTAAGGCATGGTGGTATTAGTGCTGCTGCGACAGTGCATGGATTACAACGTTCAAAAGTCAGTCGTCGGTTGCAAGAATTAGAAAAAGCGCTGCATTGTCAACTGCTTATCCGCACTACACGACATATTGAATTAACCGAAAATGGCCGCTTACTGTATCAACATATAAGCCAACCATTAACGGATGTTAATCACGCAATCAATTTACTTGAGAGCCAGCAAAATAGTTTACAAGGTACATTACGATTAGCGGCGACAGCCTCTTTTATTTCATCTCCGATGTTTGCTGAAGTATTAAATACTTATGTTAGCCAATTCCCGTTAGTGAGGCTGGAATTGGTTTATTTGCAAAAAAGTGTTGATTTAGAAAGAGAAAATATTGATTTGCAGTTATTGCCAAATATGGTTGAAATTATTAACCATGATTATGTACAGCAAACATTCTTAACCTCGACCAATGGATTATTTGCATCACCTGCTTATTTACAACAACACTCAGAGCCTAAAAATATGGCAGAGTTGCAGCAGCATTGGTTATTAACCAGCAGCTATAATGCGACCTTATTGCCTGAAGGGTCCAAAATACGACTGGTGTCTGAAGACATTAATATGATTCAACATATGGCAAGTTTAGGGCAAGGTATAGGATTGTTACCGACTATTTTAATGCGGGAGTTTTTACAGCAAGGGAAATTAGTTCAAGTGTTAACTGATATTAATTACTCCGATATTATGATGACCTTAGTTTACCCATCGCGGCGTTTTTTACCTGAAAAAACGCGCGCAATGGTAACGTTATTACGTCAGAAATTTGCAGAAGAATAATATTAATCCGTTTCGTTGAATATATTGGTGCTGCGTTATTTTATTTCTCGCGCAAATTTTAGTTTTTCTACCGTGGCAACCCAAGTTGGGCGATTAATATAATGGCCGATGATCAGTGCAGGAATAATAAAAGCAATATGTGATACGGCAAGCTGAGCATTTGATGTCGCTAATACTGTATCGCCACTCGCATAATTGAATAATGCAATAGCACCGAATATCATGCCAAGTACACTGAGAATAAAAAAGCCGACCACGCTAAGACCGAGAATATCACGAGAATAAAGTTTCAATAAGTTCATTAATTAACTCCTAAACTCTAGCGATTGAGGATAATGAATATCGCTATGGGTGTTGTTATCATTACTTTAATTACTATGCACGTTTAGCGTAATGACGATATTGATCTTGCACATGAATTGATATCTATTGCAGCCTATCTATTTAAATAACCAATAGATAGGCTTATTTATGCTTTTTTGGTGGTGGTAAGCTTTATTTTATGTGGCATTAACCAACTGAATGCGGCAGAAAAATGTGCTTTGGCATTATGATCAATGATTTTTCCATGTGACAGAATAATACGCTCAAAAGGCCAAGTGAGAATTTCTTGAATTGATTGCCGCAGTTGAGTGTGGTTTTGAAAAGTAATACGCCAATACCACGGCATTGCTGGTTTAAAGTAACAACCATTGATAGTCGCAATAAGGAACGTGAGTGGGTGACGGCTTTCTACCATCCACGCTAAAGCATCACCTAAAATCAGCGTTTTAGAGTGTGGATCACAAAAAGCAATTTCCTCCATGGTATCACTGCCGCGAATGACAGTTTGCAGTAATTGACCTTGCCAGTGATGGGGAGTGGTATTGCCAAGGGCATCATCAAAGGTGAGATCACTGCGTTTATGAATGAGTCCTGGCGGTGCATAAAAGTAGGCTTGAGGATAAGCGAGCCACCAATCAGATAGATAAATGTGATGACTTTTATTGGGTGTGACTACGTAACCAACATCACCTAATTGGCTAATCTGTTGTTGTAGTGTCGGGGTAATCTCAATGGGAGAGTGAATAAACAGTTTATCGTTATTCAATCGAATTATTGTCATGCGATGGCCAATCGGCGCGCCCGCAACTCGGTATGGCATCGTGCAATACCAAATTCGATCTTTGCTCCATTCAACGAGAGTGCAATCCTTGCTCATAAGCGTCATGACAGTTAATTAATAGGTAATGATCATCATATGATTAATTTAGTAGCGGTCAACATTTTTATTACATTAATACTCAATATAAGTAACTTGGCAATAGAAAGGCCACCGTTATTGGCGGTGGCCAGTACGCTGATTAACGATTAACGATTAATGGTATCAGATGTTGATGGCTCTGTGGTTGAGACGCTATCAGCAGCAGTTTGATCCATTTTTTCTTGTTCAGCTTTTGCTTGATAAATCATTGGTGTAATCGTTGAACCTTGCACGATGATTGAGAAAATAACCACGGCATAAGTCATTAATACAATGATTTCTTTGACATCAATATCAGGGCTAAAACCTATTGGTATTCCCGCGGGAATCGCCATTGCCATCGCTAGTGCTAATCCGCCACGTAATCCACCCCAGGTTAATATTTTAACTGATAGCGGGTTATAGCGGCGGTGGCGGCTAAAGATTTTATAAGAGTATTTAATAGTAAGATAACGACTTAGCAATACTAATGGTATTGCAATTACCACTGCCACAATATCAATAAAGTGGAAACTAAAGGTGATCATCATAAAGCCGATTAGTAAGAATAAAATTGCATTTAGAATTTCATCGGCCAGTTCCCATAAGTGTGAAATCTGGTGAGATGCTTCTTTTGAAATCGTATTACGCGTCCAGTTACCAATAATAATCCCGGCAACAACCATCGCAAGTGGCGCTGAAACTTCAATATGTTCACTTACCACATAACCAAATGTTGGAATTAAAATGGTTAAAATTAAGCGGAACATATTGTCATGCGAGGTTTTAATTAAGAAATGGAAGACCACGCCAAGTATTGCACCAAACGCAATACCGCCTAATGCTTCACGGATAAACAGCAGTGCTGTGCTTGATACCGTAGGAGCGGTTTTGCTAAATACAATTTCGAACAGAGTAACGAAAATAACTAAGCCAACACCGTCATTAAACAGTGATTCACCTTCAATTTGGGTCGAGATCCGTTGAGGCGCATTGAGTTTTTTAACAATGGCTAATACCGCAATAGGATCGGTAGGTGAGATGAGTGATCCAAATAAACAACAATAGATAAAATCAACATCAATGGTGCAAATTTTAAATAGCACCCACAACACAGTACCAATAAAGAAGGTTGAGAAAACAGTACCTGCAAGCGCAAGAAATGATATTTCAAACTTTTGATCTTTAAGGTGAGGTAATTGAATATTTAATGCACCACCAAAGAGGAGGAAACCCAGCACGCCTTTGAGTAGGAAGTCATCAAATTTTACACCTTGTACCATTTGAATCAGTTCATGTTCATCATTAAATGGTATATAGCCTAATTTACTCAATATTAAGAGAATAAATGATATTGCTATTGACCAACCTGTGATGGCAATGGTCGGCTGAAATTTACCGATACGGTGATTAATAATTGATATAAGGATAGCAATGGCTGCCATTATACAGATGGTGTCATAAGCTGACATGAATAGTGTACTCCACTAGATATCAAATAAGTTGTCGTTTGACTGTTGCTAGCATAATTATCTGATTTTGTGTGTAATAAAAGAGAGTTATAAATAGAATGACAATAATTTATATTCTCTATAAACATATAGTTACATTTTAATGAGATCAAATATAAATTGTCCGCGTTATTTCGAAATGTAAGGTTGCGATTTTAAATATTAATTATTGCTGTCTTAATTATAGGTTAACAATGATTAACGAAGAGTGGATAAATAAGAAGTGGGAAAGGGTGGTTGTAGCGAGCCAATCATTTCAAATAATTGACTCACAAACAATATCTTAGGAAGTGGCTATTGGTTATTTGTTGCTGAAATTAATAACCCAGGATCATCACTAATAATAGTGCTGACACCCCATTGAGTAAATTTCTCTACTTTTTTAGGATCATTCATGGTCCATATTTGGAGCACTTTACCTGCATCTGTGATTTCTTGTGCAAGCTTTTGGTTAAGTAAATGATGATCCAAATGAATACTGTAGAGATCCAGCTTTTCATCTAAACGTGCAATATCAGGCACCCAGTCTTCAATGATCAGTCCACGGCGAACTTCTGGCCATTGTTGTAGGCAGTGCTTTACCGCGTTATAGGAGAAGCTAGAAAGAATTAATCGTTCAGTATCGAAACCATAATCTTTAATCGCCTCAATCGTTTTACGCACTTGAAGTTCAACTTCTTCTTCATAATGGACTTTGATTTCAAGATTAAGGTTTAATCTGTAATCGTCACAGGCTTGCAGTAACTCAGTTAATGTTGGAATTGTTTCGCCTGCAAATTCAGTTGCAAACCAGCTTCCAGCGTCTAATTGTTTTAATTCATTGAGTGTTTTATGGCGCACACTTCCAGAACCATTGGTACAACGACGAACACTTTTATCATGGATGATGACAGGGATTAAATCATCACACAGCTGAGTATCAGTCTCAATCCATGTTGCGCCAGCATCAGCTGCGGCTTTCATGGATATTAATGTGTTTTCTGGGGCGACTGCGCGCGCGCCACGGTGACCTGCAATCATCACTTCTCCAACATACATGTTATTATCTCGCTATGAGCGTTACCGTAGAAATTTTATTGGCTTTACTTTTATTCGCAAGTGATTAAATTCGAATAATGATATCTCAATTGTTATGTTTTAGCGTCACCTAACAACGGTTAAGTCTATTTTGTCATCAAGCTAACGATTTTTCAGTAATTGGTTTTGTATCTGACAAAGGATTGGATTAGTATCGTCGACCGTCGCGTGATTTTGTTGAGACCATCAGTATGATTATCAACGCTACAATCCCGCCAGCCTTTAAACCTGAAACAAGGATATTCGAATGAAGCTTTCTACGCTAGACCAACCCCTTTTCGATCACCTTTACAGCGATATTCGAGAGTTTCGTTCCACCTTTGATTTAGATATTGAAAACCCAGCCAGTCTTGATGCACAAGCTGATGCGCTACATACCTCATTAGCCGTTGAAGAAATGACCGAATTGGCCGAAGCTGATTCTTTAGTTGAGCAAGCTGATGCGATTGTTGATTCAGTGTATGTTTTAATGGGCCGCTTGGTGCATTTAGGCGATAAAAAAATTGATGATAATATTGGTATCAGTTACTTAATTGATATCTTATTGCAAATGTCTGAGCGTCTAGGTTTTAGCTTTATTGATTGTTGGAATGAAGTGCATTCAAGTAACATGAGTAAAGTATGCCGTAGTCAGCAACAATACGACGAAACTGAAGCTTTCTATGCTAAGCAAGGTGTTGTATTAATGGCGAGCACTAAAGGTGATTATATTATTGCTAAATGTGCTCAAGATGTTGATGTCGATGGAAAACTGATTCGTACAGGAAAAGTGTTGAAATCGGTCTATTATCGCCCCGCAGATTTAGTAAAATTAGTCATACGCTAATTTACGCTTCAAGATTACTTTTGATCCTCGCTATGGCGGGGATTTTTTATTGGTATTGAGTACAAGGTTGTGGCTTGACACTAGATATTTATAAACGTTTTATTTAAGTTACTATTATGAATCAAAAAACACCTACTCCTTTCGAATCTCACGGGTTAGCCCATCAATTGTTCACCATGACGTGGCCGATGTTATTTGGGGTATTGTCATTGATGAGTTTTCAATTAGTCGACAGTGCCTTTATTGGTCAATTAGGTATTTTACCTTTAGCAGCGCAAGGCTTTACCTTACCAATGCAAATGCTGGTTATTGGTTTACAGGTCGGATTAGGCATTGCGACCACGGCATTAATTTCACGAGTGTTAGGAAATAATGATCATCATCGTGCGCGTCAGCTTGGTGGGGTGGTGGTGATCATTGGTGATTTAGGGATCATGGCATTGTGTGCTGCAATCTGGTTTGGTCGTCATCAATTATTATGGTTGCTTGGTGCACCATCCGATGTGTTTGCGGTCATTGATAGTTATTGGCCAGTATGGCTGGCAAGCGCTTGGTGTGGCTCGATGGTGTACTTTGCGTATAGCATTTGTCGTGCCAATGGTAATACCTTGCTACCGGGAATAATGATGGTTATTACCAGCGTGCTTAATATTGGTTTAGATCCGTTATTCATGTTTACTTTTAATATGGGTATTAACGGCGCAGCATGGGCAACGATTGCTTCGTTCAGTATTGGCATGTTAGTGGTTTATCCGCTGTTAATTAAACGCCAATGGTTGAGTTTTGACTGGCGAGGATTCGCGGTTTATAAAGCCATTAAAGAACTACTTCATATTATGGCACCGGCAATGTTAAGCCAATTATTACCGCCAGTTTCAGCGATTTTAGCGACTAAATTAGTGGCCGGTTTTGGTGCTGCAACAGTTGCTGCTTGGGCGCTGGGATCACGATTAGAGTTCTTTTCGCTAGTGGTGGTACTTGCGCTCACTATGTCAATGCCACCGATGGTTGGGCGGTTGCTGGGCAGAAAAGACATCGCCAGCATTGAAGCGTTAATCATGATCGCGGTACGTTTTGTGCTGCTATGGCAAATTGCGATTGCCGCGGTATTATTTTTGAGTGCGCAACCATTAACACAGCTATTAACCACAGACACCTCAGTACAGCATATTTTGATGATTCACTTAACGCGTGTGCCTATTAGTTTAGGGGCATTAGGTATTTGTATGTTAATGGTATCGGTTTGCAATGCGATGGGGCTACCAATGCGTGCATTACTGATTTCTGCATTGCGGTTATTTGTGTGTTATTTACCGGTGCTATGGCTTGGAGCCCATTTTTCGGGTTTATCAGGGCTGTTTACAGGGGCTATGGTCGGTAATATCGCGGCTGGATTGTGTGCTTGGGTATTCTATCGCCAAGGGCTTGCGCATATTCGAAATAAATACCAAGAAACATCAATGGCATAGTTGTTATGCTAGTGTGTTGCAATAACGCAGCGTAATAATTCATCCATATTAATCAATAATGTTAACTAAGAAAGGATACTTACAATGCAAACGTTCGCTATTGATGGTCAGCAAATGACTTATCGTGATCAAGGTACAGGCCCAGTTCTGGTCTTTGGTCATAGCTATTTATGGGATAGTACAATGTGGGCACCGCAAATCGAGGTATTAAGCCAACATTATCGTTGTATTGTACCTGACTTTTGGGCTCACGGTGGTTCTGATAGTGCGCCGATAGCAACGCGTAGCTTACGTGACTATGCTGATAATGTATTGGCCTTACTTGATCATTTGCAGATTGAAAAATTTGCGATGATTGGTTTATCTGTTGGCGGTATGTGGGGCGCTGAATTGGCTCTAAAAGCACCTGCGCGAGCGACGGCATTAGTGTTAATGGATACATTTTTAGGCTATGAGCCTGAGGTGTTACATACTAAATATTTTGCGATGCTAGATACGTTACGCGATCAACAACAGGTACCAGCAGCATTGATTGATATGATTACGCCATTATTTTTTCGCCGTGACGGCCAGCTTCATAATCCGCAACTAGTGAGTAATTTCCGCGATTATTTATCAAGCTTACAAGGAGATCGTGCTATTGCTGTGTCTGATATGGGACGAATGGTGTTTGGTCGTCGTGATACCTTTGATGATATAGAACAACTGACGCTACCAACATTAATTATGTCAGGCATGGAAGATAACCCACGTCCACCGCTGGAAGCGCAATTAATGCATGATGCGATTGATGGCAGTGAATATGTACTTATTCCAGACGCTGGACACATCAGTAACTTAGAGCAACCGCAATTTGTGACCGAACAATTACAGCGTTTTTTAAATAATGTATTAGCTGCTTAAAATACGTTAATTGACACCAGTGAGACCGTCATACCTCACTGGTTTTTATGTGTTTTAGTGAGCTAAGGATGTTTGACTGTGTTGTTGAATAAAGCCAATAGAATGACGGTTAAATGCTTCTGGCTGCTCAATATTACACACATGGCCACAATTCGCGAGTTGTGTTAAGACACTATTTTGATGACGTTTAATCATCTCTTTTACTGATTTAAGAAACATATAATCATGCTCACCCATTAGATAAAGGGTCGGGATCATGAGCTCTTTTTCTTTAAAGTACTTCATGATTGGATTAACGTCAGTAGCGAGTTTAAACCAGCGCTTAAATTCTTTTTGACATAATTTTTTAGCTTCACGAATAAATAAGTGCCGTGATTGACGCTGGCTTTTTTGCGGCATAACGACATAAGCAAACAAACGGTATAACCACATATAAGGCAGAATATGTTTGCTCAGGTTGCCTAATTTCATTAGTAATTGAGAGCGGGTATTGAGTCGCGTGACTGCACCGCCAAGGGTCATTGTTTGCACTCGCTCAGGAGCCAACTCAGCCAAATGACGAATAATAATAGTGCCTAATGAAATCCCCACAAAATGGGCAGATTGAATCTTGAGGTGATTAAGCACATCAATAATATCTTTCGTCACCATTTTAAAGGTGTAGCTATTATTCATCATATCTTGAAACATGGTATTAGATTTACCATGACCACGTAAATCGAGTAGCAATAAATTAAAATGCTGTTTATAGGCTTTTATTTGTTTAAACCATATGGCGGAACTTCCGCCGGCACCATGTACAAATACAACCCATTCTTTGCTTTGTTTATGCGGATATGTTTTGTAAAACAGCATGTTATTCAAGTTGCTTTCCTTGCTAAAGAATGACTTCGCATAATAGCATGACAATGACTATTTATGGCTGTGTTATCGGTGTAAGGAGTGATGATATGAGAGGTTTATCGTATTTAGTAAATCACCTCTTCATCGTCGTGTGGAATACTGTTAATAATTAATCGTTTAATGATATGAGGCACAATACAATATATTGGCATTTGTTTTAAACGGCCTCGAAAGCGTAATGATTTTACCGCATCTCGATATTCAGCATTACGATGTAAAGGAAATTGATAAATAAACGCATCAATAAAACGTTGCTTATAAATCCAATAAGAGACGCGATGTGATTTTTGTTGTTGAAAATAAGCGAGTGCGGTTTCAGGAACTGATAAATTGAATAAATCGCGACATAAATTTACTGCAATATACAGGCTATTATCGTTACCGATTTGCTGTTGGAGTTGAATCAAATTATGCCAAAAAATAGGGTGCTGACTAAAGTAAACAAATTGCAAATATAAGCTGTAAATATCACGTAAGCCATACTGATAATCTATTTGGTTGAATAACATTATGGCTTGGTGAAGTACCATTGCATCGGGTGATAATAATGTTGCAGGCTCACAGATACGAGGTGATAAATGATGGTGTAATAAAGGCGCTGAGTTAAGTTTATTACTCAAGGTTTTGGGTAATAATTGAAAGTGAATTGCCAGTTCAGTTCGGCGTTGTTTGTGAATAAGCGGGGTGGTTTGTTGCGCCCAGCGGCGATAAAAGGTTTCTTCATAGTCAGCAATATTTTTATAGCGCCAGCCATTACTTAACAGGGCCTTTTCAACATTGGCTACATGTTGTGGTGGTACGTAAATATCAATATTATGTTTAACTCTTCCTGCGAACATATCACAATCAAGCCATTGTAATGCGCTGCCTCGTAAATAACGCCAACTGCTAACAATACCTTGCAATATATCAGTAAGGTATTGATGTTCAAGTAAAAGTTGCTGCTGCTGTTTTTGGTAGCTATGAAAGCCTGACATTAATTGCTGCTGTGTGTGCAGCGGCAGATCTTGTTCAATTTGTGCTTGATGGCAACGCGCTCTTAATTGGCCTAATAGTGATAGGTGCCGTGCTTCGGTGATAACTTGATAGCTGTGTTTAGCATCAATCTTGAGTAATGTTTTTGGATTATTGAGAACATCAATGAGCAATAATTTCGACATATCCTTTTGCTCCTTATCCCTGCGTTGTATTATTAAATCACATCGAATGATATTCAGATTTGCATGTTTACAATGGAAGTGGGTAAGTAAAAAATACTAAATGTAGTAAATTAAATGCAAAATGAACCACGATGGCGATCGTTATCTTCCTAGTCCAATAATAGCTTAGCCCATAAAGTATGCCAGCCAATGTTGCAATTATGATAAACAAAGGGCCACCGCTAAAGTGTGCTAAACCAAATAAAACACTAGCAATGATAATGGCAATTGATGGTGTCAATTTTTTGCATAAAAAGCCTTGAATATAACCTCGAAATAGCACTTCTTCGGCAACACAAGTAAAAATAAGATTATTCATCGCAAAGATCCACCACCATGATGGCAGTGTTAATTCGGGGCGCACTAGCTGTAATGCCCACGCGAATAACGGCAATGTGATCAATCCACCACCAATAATACTTATTTGAGAACGTGAGAGTGAAAAAGATCGCCAGTTGTATTGGTTATTGCTTACTATATTTGGCACTAATAGCAGTAGTGCAAAAATAAGCATTGGTTTATCAAGGTTGAAATAAAGCGTAAACGGACGGCTGAGTGGGCCACTATTGACTTGATCAAGCACCAATAAGTTATTGATGCCAGGATAGAGGTGAAGCACTAAGCCAATGATCCATAATATAACAGCACTATGGCCAACATAAATAAGCACTTTGTTATGTTGCTGCGCAGTAAAATAAGCAATGGCAAGGCCACTGACGATGATAGTGGCACCGATGGGTGTCAGAACATTAAATGTCATTGCTGCTACTAATGTGAGTATTAATGGCAGTTGCCAATAGTTTTTTTTGGCTAATATACAACCAATACTGATGGCAAGTAATAACCATACCAACATGGAGGGAAAAAGGAGATAATTCATAAAAGGATAAATAGAAAATGATAATGGTAACTATTTATATCATATTAGCGATAATTGAAACGCCTTTTTATAACGGATGCTTAATTAAGTACCGACGAACAGTGATTACCGCTGCTTAATACTATTAACATGGAATGAGTAAATGACGGATACATTACAGCCGACAACACGTGCACTAATGGTACAAGGCACCACCTCTGATGCAGGTAAAAGTGTGCTGGTGGCGGGATTATGCCGTGTATTGGCACGCCGTGGAATCAACGTTGCTCCGTTTAAATCACAAAATATGGCCTTGAACAGTGCCGTAACCCAAGACGGTGGCGAGATAGGGCGAGCACAGGCTGTTCAAGCACAAGCATGTGGCATTGAACCGAGCGTGCATATGAATCCGGTATTACTCAAACCGAATACCGATGTTGGTGCGCAGGTGATCGTGCAGGGTAAAGCTTTAGCAGACATGAATGCTGTTGGTTACCACAACTATAAGAAAGTGGTGATGGCACCGATTATGGAATCTTTCACGCTGCTGCAACAACAGTATCAGACTATTATTATTGAAGGGGCGGGTAGCCCAGCAGAAATTAATTTACGTGACAATGATGTCGCTAATATGGGCTTTGCTGAAAAAGCCGATGTACCCGTGATTATTATTGCAGATATTGATCGTGGCGGCGTGTTTGCGCATATCTATGGCACGTTGGCATTGTTATCTGAATCGGAACAAGCACGTGTTAAAGGCTTTGTAATCAACCGTTTTCGTGGTGACATCAAGTTACTTGAATCTGGTTTAGAATGGCTAGAGCAAAAAACAGGTAAGCCCGTATTAGGTGTCTTACCGTATTTGCATGGCCTAATGCTTGAAGCTGAAGATGCGATCAATTGTCAGCAAGTTGAAGCCGCAGATCATCAGTTAAAAGTGGTTGTGCCTGTTCTTACACGAGTGAGTAACCATACTGATTTTGATCCACTGCGCATGCACCCTCAAGTTAATTTACAGTTTGTCGGTAAAGGACAGCCATTTCCTGCCGCAGATTTGATCATTATTCCTGGCACCAAAAGTGTACGTAGCGATTTAGCCTTTTTACGCCAACAAGGGTGGGATAAGCAGATTCAGCGTCATTTGCGTTTAGGTGGCAAAGTAATGGGTATTTGTGGTGGTTATCAGATGTTAGGTGAAACCATTGCCGATCCGTATGCAATTGAAGGTGAAGCAGGGGTAAGCCGTGGTTTAGGTTACTTATCTATTGCGACAACCATTGAGAAGAACAAATGCCTGCAACAAACAGAGGGCACGCTAACTCTGCCGAATCAGGCGCCTGTTGCGGTAAAAGGTTATGAAATTCATGCAGGTGTAACTCAAGGTGTCAGTGCTAATGCGCCATTACAATTAACCGATGGCCCTGATGGTCAGCTAGGTTGTGATAATCAGGTGTTTGGCACTTACTTACACGGTATTTTTGAACAGCAAGTTGCATGTGATGCAATTTTACGATGGGCGGGTTTAGAAGCTACACAAACCCCTGATTTTGACCAAGTTCGTGAGCAAGGTATTGATCGTATTGCTGATACCATCGAAGAGCACATGGATCTTGGTGCGTTATGGCCGCAATGGGCTGATCAGTTTACGCGTTAATTTTATCTTACTAAACAGTCGGTTTTAGCAGGTATTTTATTTAGAATGCAGGGCGTTTTTTAAACTGCATTCTAATATTTAAAAAGATAGCTACGCCTTATTTCTGTTATTATTCCAACGGTAAATATTCTCTATATTATGGTTATCATCATTTCATGAAATCGTATACTTATCGCCTCGATCGTTTTATTAGTCAAAATAGTCCTCATTCCATTTCAGATACACGCCTTTTAGTCGCCCAAAAAAGAATTATCGTCGATGGATTGGTAGCACATTCCACTCATCAAAAAGTGACTCAATTTACACCGGTCGAATTAGATGGTCGATGTATGCAGAACAATAAACCGATTTATATCATGCTGCATAAGCCGCAAGGTATTGTAAGTGCAACCAAAGACTCAAAACATAAAACGGTATTAGATCTTATCGATCATCCGCAAAAAGAGCAGTTACACATTGTGGGACGTTTAGATTTTAATACCACAGGGTTAGTGCTATTAACCAATGATGGTGCATGGTCGCGTCAGATAAGTTTGCCACAAACAAAGCTCGCAAAAGTATATGAGGTTACGCTCTCCAAACCATTAACCGATGAATATATTCAAGTATTTAAACAGGGGATTTACTTTGGCTATGAGGATATCACGACCAAGCCCGCAGATTTAGAAATACTCTCTGACTATAAAGCGCGGTTGTCATTAGTTGAAGGTAAATATCATCAAGTAAAACGGATGTTTGGCTTCTTTCAAAATGAAGTATTAGCGTTACATCGTGTCTCTGTAGGGAATATTTCGGTTGATGGGCTTGAAAGTGGTCAATATAAAGAATTTTCAATCGATTAAATAACCATAAAAATCCGGCTTAAATGAGCCGGATTTTTTTAGATATGAATAATAAATTTAACGATGATTAATGGTGATCATGTCCCGTTATTGATTTGGTAGCCGTTGTTTTTTGCATCGCGGGAGCATGAGCTTTTAACCATGTCTTCATAAATGCGATTTCTTTAAGTTGTGCTTTTATAATGGCCGTCGCAAAGGTTTTCGTCGACTGATCTTTTAAGTAAGGCATGATGACTTCAGCCATTTCGACAGCGGCTTCATGGTGAGGCAGCATCCCCGCCATAAAATCAATATTAGGGTTGCCTGTTAGTTTAACTTCCATCATGTTATGCATAATTTTCATTGACTTAATCATCATCTCTTTTGAATTAGCCATATCACGTTGAGCAAGTGGTAACTCTTTATGAGAGGCTAGCCATTGCTTCATATAAATCACTTCTGCTTTTTGTGATTTAATAATATCAAGAGCTAATTGATGTACCGCGGGATCAGTCAGTGTCGGTAGGATCGATTCACTCATCACGATAGCGCCCTCATGATGAGGTAGCATACCAGCAATAAAATCTAAATCTGGATCACCTGTTAATTTCAAAGAATGCATTCCTGACATTGCTGCCATCGAATCATCCATCATTGTTTTTGATGCGGCTAGATTTATTGTTGGCATATGCTGACTATGCTCGGCGACAGTGTCAGTTGCAAAAGCTGTAGTAGAAAGTAATGCCGAAAAAAGAACAGCGATAGATGATTTTTTCATGGTGATCTCGTTATGTTTTATTTGCGTAACACTATAAAGCTTCCACTATGGGGAAGGTCAACAAATTGTTTAATAATAAGGTGTTGGGTGTTTTACCTGAAATTTAATAACAGAACTAATGATTAGTGATCTAACTAATATTTTCGTTTAACTGTGATCTTTGTTACACTTTCGCGGTTGTTTTTAAAGGTGGGCTAAATGAAATTATTGTATTGGTTAGATGAGTGGTTAACACACTCTCGTTCGCAGCAACAAGCACAATTACCAATGGCGGGGGGAGACCTGGTTGGTGATGTGTTTGTTAAGTATGAGTTTATTGATGTTAATAAGCCATTACTATTTACTTTTTCACCTGCGGGTACCAATATTTTGGAACAAGATCTACATGACGATTTTGCACCATGGGGGTATCGTTTAGCTAAAAAACAGCAAGTTAATGTTATTTCTTTTCAGCATTTAGGTAAAAGTAATTGGTTTCGTAGTCGTAACTTAATTTTCTTTCTTGAGCAATTATCAACCTTACTTGAACCGTTTACATATCGATTAGGTTATGGGTTAAGTCGTGGTGGTTTTGCTGTGGGTGCATTTGCGAACTTATTACAACTTGATCAAGTGCTATTGTTTCACCCTGTGAGCACCAAGAATCAAGCGATTGCACCGTGGGATGACAGATCAAGTACTGCATTAGCACAGCAGTTTGATTGGGAAAGTAACTATCATGATCTTGATTTAGGCAAAGCCAAAGGTTATATCATTTACGATCCGACTAATCATATCGATCGCTTACATGCCAAACGTTACCCTGAGTTGACGCATTTACGGGTATTTGGAATGGGGCATGGAACTCATGCGACTTATCTTAATAAATTTGGTTTTTATAAGCAGGTTGCAGTAGATTTTATACGTCATCAGCAAATTGATATTGCACAGTTCCGTCAGCAAACCAAAACATTACGTTTTAAAGAAGAGTATTATCAGAGCCTCAATAAAGCCAATGCTTACTCTGAGCATCGTCTTGGTTTATTGAGTACTGCACATAATATTCTTATCGATGAAAAAGAAGCGCATGTACAAGAGCACCAAGCTCAAATTGATGTACAGCCCTTAATTGATATCGCGATCAAACATCAAGATGATCACCCACAAGATGCGATTCAACTGCTAGAAATGGCCCAGCAACTTGTTCCTAACGATCCATCAGTTGAATATAAACTAAGACAACTACTTTAAACTAGTTGCTGTTACAGCATCGATTCTTATCGCCATATCACTCAGTAAGAGGTATCTACTACTGAATGATGTGGCGTTGCTATGTTGGTCATTATTTCGTGTTAATGATGGCTTGAGTCGTGGTCGCGATTGTTTTGATGTATAACATCCATAAGAAAGAGATATTATGCTGTATCCGCTTCGCTATATTTTCCGAATCATCAATAGCATATCTGTGTATACACGGTGGAGTATTGCGATATAAATAATTAATATTATCAGTGATCAATAAGTGCCGTAACTGATGTTTTAGCATATTCATATCGACTATTTCTATAAGCAGATAATCGTAAATATGATGAATATTAATCGGGCTAAAAGACAGTTTTTGATCTGTGATAGTGATAAAACCACGGGTCATAACCGTCACTTCTTCTGACCAACGACTAGCATCATATTGACGGGCAAGATAATGCGCAAAAGCTAAATCACCATAATGACGATTGAGATTTGATTGGGTTTGAAGATCACTATTAACCGCATCAACCCAACCACTAATCGATGGAGCTAATTGAGCACTAAAATAATCAAAAAATTGCGAATATGATCCTTTTATTGCGATCAAATCAAGTCGATGTTGGCTAAGTTCAGTGTTTACTTGAGTAAGCAGTAAAGGCATTGTTAGTGTTGCTGGTTGCGCTATGGTTATATTGTTCATATATATCTTCGTTAGCTATACAATCGTCTGATTATTCAAATAATTTCATTGGGTGGATTAGACAACGATTAGTCGTGACGTTTTGTAGCCTAGCTCTCATTTCTTAAAATAATAACTGTATTTAGTCATGCTTTTAACTGAATGGTTAACTTGTGATCTATGGGGGACAGTAAAGAATAAGGACAGCCATAACATTGCACATTAACCATGAGTGACTACAATTAAGCTTCAAGTTGCTTATGGTGAAACCAATGACTATCTCAAGACGCAAATTGATCGAGCCTCAAATCACGCCTTTTTATCATGTGATTAACCGTTGTGTACGACGGGCGTATTTGTGTGGTGACGATCCGTATAATGGCAAAAACTATCATCATCGACGAGGTTGGATAGTAAATAAAATCAAACAATTAGCTACTATATTTTGTATCGATGTTTGCGCTTATGCGGTGATGAGTAACCATTATCATTTGGTACTGAAAATAGATACTGAGCAACAACAGAAGCTAACGCCGAAAGCGGTAATATCGCGTTGGTTACAGCTATTTAATGGTCATCCTATTGCGGTCGATTTCTTAAAAGAGGGGCAGGTAGGTGCTGAAAAACAGCAGGCGTTATCAAATTTAGTCACGGAATGGCAACAACGATTAGGCAGTATTAGCTGGTTTATGCGTTGCCTTAATGAAGAAATCGCAAGAAAAGCCAATAAAGAAGATCAATGCAAAGGCGCGTTTTGGGAAGGGCGGTTTAAATCTCAAGCTCTGCTGGATGAACAAGCGTTACTATCGTGCATGATGTACGTTGATTTAAACCCTATCAGAGCTGGTATTAGACCGTCACTAGAACAATCAGATTTCACTTCAATACAACAGCGCATTCGTGAATATCAGCAATCAAAAACCTCTGCTAAACAACCACCTTCACATAAAGTCCACTTCCAACTATTACCCTTTGTGGGTGCTGAACATCAGGCTAAAACAGCAGCAATAAACTTTGCATTTGCCGATTATCTCGAGTTGATTGACTGGACTAGTCGCAGTATTCGTAATGATAAACAAGGGCTTATTGCACCTAACCAGCCTAAAATGTTACAACAATTGGGAATATCAGCAGATGCTTGGCTTGAGCATAGTGAGCAATTTATGGATCGGTATGCCAATGTAAGTGGGAAATGGTCTCGAATGTGTGCCTTCAAACAACATGCTGGTGGACACTGGTGCAAAGGAAAGTCGGCGAGTTACCAGCTACATCCTAATTAGACATCGCTTTTTATAACGAGATAAAAATACCGCAATAGCTGTCAGGATTGTGGGTGTTGTCGATCGTAAAATATGGCGATGGTATTGATTTTATGAGGAATTTAAATAAATAAGCTGTAAAGTTTAGATTTGAAGGTTTATTGCGAGTGGAATGGTTTGTTTTTGATGAGCTATATTTGAGAGTTAAAAAATTTGGCTGTCCACAGATATTTAATTGCGATAAATATTAACTTGTGGTTGTATGAAAGCTCATGGGTTCACGCAATGTGACAATAGGAGTGATGATATGAGTATCGAAAAAGCAATACTGGCTGGTGGGTGTTTTTGGGGTATGCAGGATCTTATTCGTCGCCAACACGGTGTGGTATCTACACGGGTTGGCTACACTGGTGGGTATGTTGATAATGCAACCTATCGCAATCATGGAACTCATGCTGAAGCGATTGAGATTATTTTTGATAGCACGCAAACAAGCTTTACTAAAATCCTCGCTTATTTCTTTCAAATCCATGATCCATCGACTGTAAATCGTCAAGGTAATGATCTTGGTACATCTTATCGCTCTGCTATTTTTTATACGTCTAATGAGCAAAAGAGCATTGCTGAAGATTTGATTAAACAGATGGATGCTTCTGGTGTGTGGCCGGGGCCTATTGTGACGGAAATCGTGCCTGCGAGTGATTTTTGGCAAGCAGAGCCTGAACATCAAGATTATCTTGAGCATCAACCGAATGGCTATACTTGTCATTTTCCACGTCCAGATTGGGTACTGCCGGAATAAAAATAATCATTTGGCTTTTCATTATTTGAGGAGCCTAATGCTAGTTATCATGCGTTAAGCTAACGATACAAAATGAATATTTATAGAGTACAAAAAGAAAATAGAACGGTAGCACTTTATAACTTCTTTGATGACATTTCAGAAAAGTTACATGTAAATATTGTGCATAAATTTCAATCGTACCAAAACCATAATGATATTTATCATTGTAAAAGCTTAAAGTTACTCAATCCAAAAATATGGAAATATAAAGGGTTAATTTATAAGCTAAGAGTTGATAATGGTAAAGAATCAGCAAGGGTATTGTTCGTTAAAACAAAAGACAGTGACATAGTTATTATTCATGGTTTTTTAAAGTCGACTCAGAAAACACCTAAGAAAGAAGCAAAACAGGCAATCAATGTCTACCAACAGTTGGACGATATAAAAATCGAGCCGCTGATAATGCTTCGTCAATGATGTATATTTTATCTACTCAAAAGAATACAACTCTTGAGCGCTAGTCTTAGATTGTCTACAATAGCGCACTTTTGATTTTCGACAGGCATCAACATGAACGATACTACATCACGTCCGACTTTACCTGATCACCTTTCTGGTAATCCTCGTAGCCCACATTACCTAGAAGCTGCTTTTGAATATGAGATCGGCATTCTATTTAACGGCAAAGAGCGTTTTGATGTTGAGGAATACTGCATCAGTGAAGGTTGGATCAAAGTGCCGTCTAAAGCATTAGATCGTCGCGGCAACCCGTTACTGATTACTTTAAAAGGCACTGTTGAAGCTTTTTATAAGTAAAACGCGCCTTAGCTTTATTGCTAAGCAAAGTTCTGCTTTTGCTTAGTTGATGTGGTAGTTATATTTTCTCATTATAATACTGACTACTTGCATCACATAGAGCCTAGCCTGTTCTAGGCTCTATGCGTTCAGTTCCTGCTTTACTATGTTCAGTCTTCTTTTTTTAAATAAATACTCAATATTGTTATCAATTCTAATTAAATTTAAATAATATAAATGAGCAAATAAATATAGCTTATTTATTAGGGTTATTTTTAAATTTAATAAAGGCTGAATAATGAATATATATAATGTACTTGATGAATTGTCGGTTGATTATCAACGATATGATCATCCCGCAGTATTTAACTGTGAGCAAGCACATCTCTTAGATTTGAATATTGACGGTGTGGCAACTAAAAATCTTTTCATTAGGGATAGAAAAGGAAGTCGACACTTCTTAGTGGTTGTTATCGCTGATAAAAGTGTAAATTTAAAGTCACTTAGCCAACAGCTTAGTGTTACAAGTTTACGTTTTGCTTCTCCACGTCGGTTAGATAAATATCTTGGCACTATTCCAGGAGCGGTCTCTATTTTAGATATAATTAAAGATCACCATCATGAGGTTGAATTAGTTATTGATAAATCGATATTTAACTATTCATCATTACAATGCCATCCATTTACTAACACCGCCACGCTTGATATTAGTGTTACGGGGGTACAGCAATTATTAGCTCATTATCAACGGTCGTATATTGAAATAGATTTATAATAATGACTATTTTCTTCTAAACTATTAGTACATCAAATAAAGGATGATTCGATGAATATTTTTATTTTAGATGATGATATTGAAAAGTGCGCGCAATACCACTGCGATCAGCATGTGGTTAAAATGATTTTAGAAAGTGTGCAGCTTTTATGTACTGCTCTCAATAAAAAGGGATTTACGACACCTTATAAATCAACCCACATTAATCACCCTTGTGTATTGTGGGTTGAGCAATCATACGATAATTTTTTGTGGCTAAAGGCATTAACGCTAGCATTAAATAAAGAGTATAAATATCGATACAATAAAGATAATGATCATAAATCGATTGCTGTACTGAATACTATTGCTGCATGTTCATATGAAGCTATAGGGCTAACTGCCTTTGCTCAAGCTATGCCAGATACTTACAAGGTAGAAGGTGATGCGGTTACGGCTTACCGTGATTTTTATCGAGGTGATAAATCAGCGTTTGCTAAATGGACTAAACGTGCACCACCGCCTTGGTTTGTGATTGATTAGGGCGTAATTTAAGTATTATCGCTCATGAAATCAACGTATTATAAATCTCTACCGTTTGATTTTATAAGAAAATGAGTAAGGATTAACCATGAATGTAGATAAAGCAAAAAAGCGGATTGCAAAACAAGTTAAAAAGGGATTTAAGGGATATCCTCAACTATCTCTGGCCTATTTTGGTAAGACTGCTGATGTGGCGACAGAAGTCGTGGTTACATTTACGCTAGCAGAAGATACTGAGCCTCAACAACAAAAATTTGTCAGTGATAATGATGTGCGTGAAGACGAAACTATTCAATCTGTGTTAGTCAAAATCATTGATCGTGCAGGCGCAAATAGTGTGCTTGAAACAGAAGGTGTTACTGTTTTTTAATGAATGTGACGATCCAAATATTATCAAAATCACTTATAAGAATATAACTAATCGAGCTGACATTATCTTAATCCAGATTAAAGATTTTTAGGTATATTAGCGTTATTATTCATTCTAGCTTAGCGCTTATAGTAAAAATGCACATAAAAAGAACAGTATTAAGGTGCTGTTCTTTTTAGCTTTTTTGGAGTGCTGGAGAATAAGACCAAACGATATTTAAGAGGATTTGATTTGAGCACTTTGTTTACAGAAACCCGTATTGGTAACATGGCATTAAAAAACCGCTTTGTTCGTAGTGCAACATGGGAAAATATGGCAACAGAAGATGGTCATATGACCGACAAACTTTATGCTATTTATGAAGAGCTTGCACAAGGGGAAGTGGGGCTGATCGTAACGGGTTATGCAAATATTGTCGAAGAAGAAAAACCCAATGCAGGCATGATGGGTATGTATAACGATTCTTTTATCGAAGAATATCAAAAACTCACAGATCTTGTTCACCAATACGATGCCAAAATTGTAATGCAGCTTGCTTATGGTGGTACTAAAACAACCTATAACGTTGGTGAGCGAGTGATCTTTGCACCAAGTGCTGTCGCTGAAAAAGGCACTCAGACATTGGGTCAGGCAATGACTCAAGCTGATATTGATTATATTGTTGAAGCTTTTGCATTAGCGACTAAACGTGCTCAAGATTCTGGTTTTGATGGCGTTGAAATTCATGCGGCGCACACTTATTTAATTAATCAGTTTTTAAGCCCATATTATAATCAACGCGATGATCAATATGGCGGTAGCCTTGATAATCGTATGCGTTTCTTATTAGAAATTTACGCAAAAATTAGAACCTTAGTGGGTGATGATTTTCCAATTTTGGTGAAACTTACGGCCTCAGAGTTTTTTGAAGGTGGATTAACATTTGCTGAAACGCGCCTGATTTGTAAAAAATTAGAAGCTGTTGGTGTTGATGCGATCATCATTTCGGGTAACGTTCATGGTAAAGCTGATACTATGGTTGGCGAATCTTATGATGGCTATACCATTGAGCCTGAAGGTTACTTCCACCAATATGGTGATGTGATCAGCCAAGACGTTAATGTCCCTGTTATTACTGTTGGTGGCTTAAGTGAGTTTAATGCGATTGAAGCGATGGCAAATAATACTGGGATTGAATATTTTGCATTATCACGACCATTACTGTCAGAGCCAAAGCTAATTAAACGTTGGCTTGAGGGCTATAAAGCAAATGTTGAATGTGAACGATGCTCAAAGTGTCGTACCCGTCGTGGTAATTTCTGTGTAGTAAATAAAACTCGTAAAGCAGAATTAGCGCGTTTGTAATTGCATTTATAGTTGTTTTTCTTCTAAAGAGAGTTAGCCATTGTGCTAGCTCTTTTTTTGTCTTTATTTTTGTATTCATGTTTTCTTTGCATCATGTTTAATATTGATTTAAGGTATGCCGTGCTGTTTAAGGGTGAAGTCTAGATAATCGTGTAGTAATAAACAATATAGTTATTACTAAATGGATGAGAGGATGAAAACATGCAACAAAAGATCTGGTTACTAATGTTTATGATTATAACGGCAACGGGTTGTGCCAGTAATCACCAAATACTAAAGCCAAAAACATTTGAAACCTTTGAAGATTTTCGTCTCGGTCCCAAAGATGGGGTTGATTTAGTATGGGCTAAACGCGGTATATTTAATCAGCGTTCATTACAACGTCAATTATCTCAATACGATAATATTATTTATGATCAAGTTCATATTGTGCTTGATAAGCAAAAGAGCGACCATTTGTCTGATGATGAAATTATCGAGATAAAAAAGTACTTTATTAATCAATTAAAATCATTAAATACCACGTTAAGAGTGGTTGAACAGCCACAGCTTAAAACATTACGGGTCACCGTTGCGATTACCAATGTTCAAACACCTAACCCTATATTAGCTATTACAAGTAGCGTGTTACCCGTTGGGTTAGGTATTTCAACAATCTCCAAAGTATTAACAGGGGAGCATACCAATGTCGGTTCGGCTTCGATGGAAATATTAGTCAGTGATGCGACAACAGGAGAGCCAATTATTGCGGCTATTGATCGCAGAGTGGGTAATAAAGATCTCGGTACGATGATTGATTCATCAGATGATATTAAAGATGCGATTAATTGGTGGGTGAAGCGATTATCGCTGACATTAGCGCAATATAAAGCATAAATTAGCGTTTAATCATAACGAATGTCAAATATTTAATGTTTACATGCAGTTAACCTTACTCTAATTATAAGAGAGTAAGGTTAGTTTTTGAGTGTTTAAACGATGGTTCGATAACCATTAGTGATTTGTTTTACCAGGTAGGCTTAAATCACCAGAAGCAACATCAAATACATTTTTCACACATAATAATGGTGAATGCGCGCTGGTATTGATCCTTAGTCCTGCTGTTACACTATCAAAGTTTGCCATTTTAAGGGCATCAATATTATCAAATCTTACCTTTACGTTAAGATCATGACCATTAAACTCGGGTTTATAATTAGGACTATCAATTAATAACGGTAATCCAGGCCATGTCTTAGGTAACTTCGGTTTCTCACCTTTTGGAATATCAACGACCCCAAGGGCATTAGGACCACATTTTTCATTGGGTGCTAATACGACCCAGTGGCTGTGCCATACATTACCGTCATTATTTTTGTTACCATCGCCATTCTCATCATATTCAGGGGTGTCATCAAAATCGGGGTGAGAAGTAACAGCTAAGGCTAAAATACCGGCATCCTTTTCAAAACCGACCGCATGGCTATTTAATGTTAACGGCCAAACATAAGAAAAAACATCACTGCCTGCTAATTTACCAATAGGGGTGGGGGTGATCTCTCCAGCTTTGCCTGAAACAGCAATATGAAAAGTCGCGATATTGCCTTTGGTGGTGATTTTAGTATGGATAATATCAAACGGGGCCAGTTTAACGTTATTGGCTTTTGCTTGGAGCCCACCGCTGTGTGTTGAATGGGCAGAAACGGAACCTGCGACAGTGAAAACTGCTGTAACCATGATGGCTAATATCGTTTTTCGCGTGGTTGAAGTGTTCATAACATCCTCCGTTGAGTGAATTGAGTATAGTACACATTAATAAAGTATCGACTCAACACTATACTTATATAAGAACATAAAAATACAGTTGTCAATTTTGTTTTGAGTCGATACTATTAACTAATGGACATTATCATTATTCAACAGTTACTTGAGCGCATTAGTAACATGATCAGAACTGAAATGCGTACAGAACTTATTGGACATGGATTACAACCCGTCCAATTTGATGCGTTATATTATTTGTCTATTTGTAATTGTTTTTCAAATACACCCAAAGCGGTTACTGAATTTTTAGGCTTAACGAAGGGGACTGTGTCACAGACAATTAAAGTGTTAGAAATAAAAGGTTATGTTGAGAAAATCGCTGATCGTAATGATAAACGTATAACACATCTAATCATGACTAAAAAAGGTCGACAATTACTAAGTGATTATTTTCCGTCAGAAAAGCTGTTAGCTGCTTGTTCTGATACTGAGGGAGGAAATACAGAATTTGATCCTGCGCTATTGCAGCAACAATTAACCTTATTATTAGCATCAATCCAAAAACAACATCAGTATCGATCTTTTGGGGTCTGTACGAGTTGTAAGTATCATCTTAATAGTAACGGTAGTTATGTTTGCGGTTTAACCCAATTGCCATTAACGGTTGATGATATAACGTTGATTTGTGTTGAGCACCAGCCATCCACGAAAGAAAAATAAGAGAGGTGGTAGCCTCTCTTATTTTGGTGTTCAAGTTCATTAAGTCACAACAGTGCTTACTCGACAGGGTACCAATAACCAAGGTTAATCAGTTGCGTTAACATGGCTAGAAAAGCAGGATGATCAAGTTGCTCACCCAATTGAAGATAAGTTATTTGTTCTTCATCACACAGCAATTTAGCCGCATCGGCACACTCTGGCGGTAATTGGTATTGTTCGCCATTGATATAGACAAGGTGCGCTTGATCAGGATGGTAAAACGCACGTAAACCACCAATGCGTTTAAATGCTTCACCATCTTCTAAAAATTGATAGGTTTCATTATCTTGCCATGGTGGTTCTGAAGGCAATATATCGAGTTCATGGCGATTTTGAGTTAAATGTTCACCCAACCATTGTTTTAATAACTGCGGATGATCAAGCAAGCTACGCATCATATTTTCAAGATCTTTGGCTTCTTCTGCCAAGATAGCGCCGTTATTCTTACGAGCAGGAAGTTTCGGATTATGGTAGTGAACATCACCAATATCATTTGCAATCACGAAATCGGCAAAGCTGCTTAATAGTTCTTGTTTTTTAGGTGATCGAAAACCAACAGAGAAGCTCATTGAGGTTTCAATCGCGTAACCATCATGAGGGAAACCAGGTGGAATATATAAAATATCACCAGGTTCTAAAATATCGTCAATAATCGGCTCAAAACCTTTAATTTGACGCAAAGCAGGATGACGACATTCTTCTTCGTAATCATCTTTTTTAGGCCCAACCCGCCAATGGCGTTTGCCAGAACCTTGAGTAATAAATACATCGTATTGATCAATATGTGGCCCAACACCGCCGCCAGGGGTTGAATAACTGATCATTAAATCATCAAGTAACCATCCTGGTAATTGACGAAATGGAGTAATTAATTGTGCAGCACCTTCATGCCAATGGTTAGCAGCCTGAACAATGAATGACCAATGATCTTCTGGCGTATCATCAAACGTCAGTGGACCATGACGAACATCCCAAGTATCGGCTAATTGAGCGATATAACGCGAATCAACCTCTTCTTCCATTGCCAATCCTGCTAGTTCATCAGGCGAAATAGGATCGACAAAATTGTTAAAACCACCTTTGATGATGGTCGGTTTCTTTTGCCAAAACTCGGCAAGAAATTCTTCAAATGAAAACGTCAGTTGGTACATAACACGCTATTTATTGTTGAGCTGGACGGCGATTATAACGTAAACCGTTTTTAGGGGTAGTATTTGTTTTTGTGAACTGACAAGGCGGCATTGAAATCGATGATCTACAAAAAAGCGCCAATGTAGGCGCTTTAGATGATTCAATTGCTATTGCTTAAGCACCAGCGAAATGCGATGCCATATCGGCTTTTTGAGTCAACGTAGTAAATATTTCGTTGGTGACTTTAAGCGCATTATCTGTTGCTGTTTTCTCAAACGTATTAATCAAATTAGTGGCTTGCTGTGGATGTTGCTTATAAATAGCTAAGTACTTTTGTTCCATTTTTTTCTGAGCAATAGCAGTGTCGGATTCATATTTGTCATAGGCTGCACGAATAATTGGTGCATTTTGTTTCCAATTTGCCATGCCTAGTGTTTGTAACTTGCGCATGTCCCAGAAAATCGAACCGTTACTTGCGACATTAGTACCAATATCATAACCATAAGGGATCTTGGTTGTGCCTTGGTAGAACGGTATATAAACTCCAAGGGCTGTCATACCAAGGTTAATATATTCTGTTTCACCAATTGCGATTGGTAGGTTTGGACGGACTTCAATGATGTGTGACTCAGCACAACGGAACACAGAAATAGGGCGGTAATGACCAAGAGGATCAGCGTTAGCATAGGGATCCATTGCAGTGCCTTGATAATGATTACGCATAATATCTTCAACTTTTTGCAGTGAGATTTTATGGGTTGGTGTTAAAAATACCGGATAGTTTTGTTGGTCACGATCAACTTGCGTTTTTAAGCCAGGGTTAAGAATATGTTGTGCAATCCATACGCGAGGGTAGTTATAAGTGATATTTTCTTTGCCACCGGTTGTGCCATACGCTTCATGGAAATCAAACGGTTGATTTGCTTTTGCTATATATAGACCATGCTGCTCTGCAAACGAAACCAAATTAGGCGAGGCAAGATAATCAGCATTATGTGGTAAATATTCTTTTAAACGCGCCTGATTGCCAGAGATGAAATAAGCGTCACTAGGAATTTTACGTGCCATCCATTGATGACCGCTGCCTGTCTCTAAGTACCAAATACCCGTTTTATCAATAAAGCCAACCCCAAAGCCTTGAGAAGCGCCACGCTCTTCAATGATTTTACCTAGTAATTCAACACCTTCTTTAGCGCTGTGAATACGAGGTAAAATCACATTTTCAATTGAGTCTTCATTAATGCCATTTGGGATATAAGGATCAGCGGCAAGTGCTGCTTTGCGATTAGTTAGGCTTTCAGTTGAGGTAATACCAACCCCCGCTGAGTTTAAACCCACTTCACCCATGGTTTGATCATGAGTATCCCAATCTTGCATTGAGGTATAAGACAATGACACTTTAGGGTATGGATAAGTAAAGCCGTCAGTGTTTGAATGAAACTCACCTTTCTCATTAACAGTACGTGGATGGAGTACAAAATGTTTTGCCCATACGGCTTTATAATCTTCATTACGTGCCATGTAATAAGCGCCGTTAGTCGATGCTTGGTTACCAACAAGGAGTGTTGTACATGCGTTTGCAGCTTGAGTGCCAACTAAGCTTGCAATAGCACAAGCCAATATAGGAAGTGTTTTCATAATAGTTAATCAAGTTTATAAAATTAGAATTTATTTTAGGCTCGCTGACCAAAATGAACAGATCAGCAATAGAAATCTCATATTGTTAATTTTCAGTTCATTTTTCAGCCATCATTGATGCGATGATAACCATCATGGCGTATTCACCTAAACAAGATAACGCTTGCGAGGTTGATGTTTTTTTTCATAAAATGATTTTTTATGTTAACGAACTGCTCCCTATGCCCAATCTTTCTTTGAACAAAATTCCTATTGGCGTCAGATATATGCTGATGTCAGCATTGGCATTCGCATTAATGTCGAGTTGTGTAAAACTAGTGCATACCTATGGTATTCCAGTGTTTGAAATCGTTGCAGCGCGCGCAATTGTGTCATTATTGATTAGCTATGCAGATGTAAAACGTAAAGGTATTTGTGTATGGGGGAACAATCGTAAGCTATTGTTAACTCGTGGTGTAACAGGGTCATTGGCGTTAATTTGTGTTTACTATGCCGTGTCTACGTTACCGCTTGCTGAAGCGACTATTTTACAATATCTAAATCCAGTATTTACGGCAATTTTAGCGATACTTTTCCTTAAAGAAAAAATCCATATCACCACCATTATTTGTATCTTTTGTTCAATTATTGGTTTAGTACTGATGGTTGGGCCAGGGTTAACGTTAGATCATGTTCAACAGTTGCCTTTATTTAGCATTGGCATTGCACTATTAGGCGCGTTTGGTAGTGGTGTGTCTTACATTATTGTCAAACGGTTAAGTGCCACTGAAGATAGCTCGGTGATCATTCTTTATTTCCCACTAATAGCGTTACCTTTATCAGTGATTTTATTGGGCAATGACTTTGTTATGCCATCTAAAGAAGCGCTTGGATTATTGCTATTTGTCGGTATTTTCACTCAGTTTGGGCAAGTGGGTCTAACCAAAGCAATGAAAACAGAAGTAGCGAGTAAGGCAACCGCTTATTCATACATTCAAGTGGTGTTTTCGATTGTATTAGGGTGGTTAGTCTTTAGTGAAGTGCCTTCAGTGTGGACATTAGCAGGGGGAACGATGATTATTGTTGGAGCACTCGTTAATGTGATTGGTAGTCTTCGCGCTCAAAAAACACTAAAAGTTTAAAATATACAAAAACAAACAGCCCAGTAATCTGTAACCTTGATAAGGTAAAGATTGCTGGGCTTTTTATATTTAGTTATTACCTTTTTTCGCCTTAATATGAACAACTGATGTAGGATTATGGAAAATCTTACCTTGCTTAAAGCCTTTCAAGGTGCCTAATGCCGCTGTAACCCAAGCGAGAATTAAGAAGGCGAAGAGAACAATTGCAGCCCATTGAAAAGCAGGTAAACCTGTATGGTGTGCAAGTTGAGTTGTACCGGTTACACAGGTACCAACGGGGAAGGTAAATGCCCACCATGTTAATGCAAATGGCATTTTACGGCGCATAGCACGTAGGGTTAATAATGCTGCAACACAGAACCACAACATAGCAAAGCCCCAAATAGGCACGCCATATAAAATCGCCATCACATTCATTGCACTTGCAATTGGTTCATTAACGGTAATCAGTGCCGCTGTACCTAGACAGCCTGCAGCCGTAATCGATTGACCAAGTGGACCTAATACAATCCATAATGTTGGAACACGAGCACTACCTGAAGTACCAGCATGTGCTAGGCGGCTCCAGATGAGCGTAATAATAATAATCGACGCCATTAAGCTGATACCAAAACAAGCATACATGCCGTAAAGCAATGTTTGTTGAGCAGCAGAATGGGGCATATGAGCTAAGAACATTGAACCGATAGTCGCAGATACCATAGGCGGTACCACTGGCATTAACCAGCCACCAAATGCTGCGTCATCGTGAACTTCATTATGAGTAAATAAACGGTAAGGAATAATAATAGCCGTAATAATACCGCTAATGGTACCGATCCAAAATAATGGCCAAGCAATATCAAGTGCAAGGCTTTCACCAAAAAGATGTGGACCTAATAAAAGTGTACCGCCAGCAACCGTTAGGAATGCCATTGGTGGTGCACCAAAGAATTGCGACATCACCGGATCATTAAATTGTCGTTTAATAATATGTGGCTTAGTAATTGTTTGATAACTTTTAAAGATTGTCATGAAAATGAGCATAGCAAACGCAATCAACCAAACGACAGTTGAGAAACCGGCTAAGCTTTTGCCAATAAAAGGTAGACCAACAGCAGCATTAGCTATTATACCGGTACCCATTACCGAGGCAAACCAATTGGGGCCCATTTCTTTTTGTAGCTCAATTTGTTGTTTATTATTTGACATATAATTACTTTTCAATGAGATAAAAATCACGATAACGCATGATATATCTGTTTATTTATAATAAGGATTGGTATTAGTTTATATCTTTAAAATAAAAAGAAGATATTTATTACTAATATTACGTTGTTTAAAAGACGTAAGAACTATAGCGTTATTTTTTATTTTGTAAAACTTAATATAATGAATAAGGGTTTAACTTTAGCTTAACATGCTTCGATAGTTATTATTTTTGCATATTTAGAGGCCATTATTTTTCATCTTATTGTATTTATTAGTTTTATTATAAGCAATATCATATAAATCTAATTCTAATAAATAGGGAGTAATATAATGTACGCAATAAATAATGATTATTACCGTGGTGAGATTACTATTAATACAACAATATCAGGCTCAGGTGTCGTACAGGGTTATTGTTGGTGTCTGTCATCGACGTCAACCACGATAACTATCGAAATTGCTGAAGATCAGACAATTGATAGTGAAAGTTTACCCTTAGTAGGTTATGGCTGTAGTGGTTGGATCTATGAGCTGCCAGTAACATTTGAACCTGATAAAATCGAAGTAATAATTGATACTGCAATGAGACTATTTCGTGAAAATAAACTGATTTACTTACCAGCAGTTACTTGCAGTTGTAGTGATTTGTAATATTGGTTGGCGTTAGCTATTAGGTTTATGCAATCACTTATTTTATGGAGGTCTGTCTAATCTTGGACATTATGAAAAACAAAAAAAGCGTAATACTGTGCTCATTTGATATGAGAGAGTATTACGCTATTTAAATCACTATTTTATTATCGTTATAAAGGTATTAATCAATACCGATGACTTTAACACCAGCACGCGTACCTTCAGAGTTTCCTGATACTTCAATATGCTTGATACAACGCTCATAACCAAATAGACGTACGCCAGTATTTTGATCTTTCTTCACATCACGATAATAGTTAAAGGTTTTTTCTTCGCCGTTACGGAAGCGCACTTTTACACGATCAAGTTTAAGATCTCGTTGTGCTTTGATTTTGAAACCTTTCGCATTACGGCAAATTGGAAAAGGGATTTTTCCTTTTATATTACCAATTTCAAGTAGCCAAGTGTGGCCTAAAGTAAACGTACCTGCAGTTGCTGGAAGAGATGTGACAAGGCCACCTGCAAGTAGCGCTAGTCCAATTAAGCCTTTTTTCATTTTTTACACTCTATTGAATTTGTGCCAAAAAGTATATCACTCTACAATGTAAACTCAAGGGTTTACTTGTAACTAGGTATTTCTATTGCCAATGAGTCCTGTCATGATTATATCAATATGTTTGCTTTCTTATTGTAAGAAAAACAATATCAGTATTTTAGAAGGGGTTTTACATAATGATTTTAGCAACAACAGAAACGGTCCCTGAACGTGAGATTATCGCTATACTAGGTATAGTAACGGGTAATGTAGTGCAATCTAAGCACATTGGCCGTGACATTATGGCGAGTCTTAAGGGAATTGTTGGTGGAGAATTAAAAGGTTACACCGAGATGTTTAATGAAGCGCGAGATCAAGCAATGTCACGCTTAGAAACAGAGGCCTTAGCATTAGGTGCTGATGCAGTTATTGGTGTGCGTTTTACAACCAGTGCTATAATGGATGGTGCATGTGAATTACTCGCGTTTGGTACCGCTGTAAAATTACGTTAATACAATGTACATTAATACATTGAGAGTGGGCTAATTATTTAAGGATGAATAATAACTCGGAGGGATGATGAGTAACTTTAGTCACAATATAGCGCCTTATGTTAAAAGGGAATTGATTCGCTCATATCGAGCCCAAAAAAGGGGAGACTCGGCCGCAGAATTTTGGCATTTGGAAAATGCACATGTACTTGGTCAAGAATCAACTTATTGGCATGTTAAGGTACATTATTTGATGTTATGTTGGGCTATTAAACAACGTGATGTTAAAGAAGTGGTAGGGCAACTTATACGTATTGTTGGTGCGGCATTATTAACGGCTATTGACGGTGTACCAATGGGGAATACTGGTGGCAGCAATGTTCATGCACTCAAAGTCATGCCCATATCAGCAGAACATGCAGAGATCATTATTAAAACCAAAGACTCATCTCATTAAATAATACTCTGTTAGTACTGTTTGGAGCGGTGATAATTCATCGCTCCACAATCGTTATTAAATAATTATTCGTTAATCATTACTTGCTGAATAATGATAGGACAACAAGGTACATCCTCATAACCTTGGCTAGTGGTTGTTTCTACGTTGGCTATATGATTGACAACATCCATTCCTGCCACGACATTACCAAACACAGCATAACCCCAGCCATTATTTGTTGTTGCGGTGTAATTAAGAAAATCATTATCCGCAAGATTAATAAAAAACTGCGCCGTTGCTGAGTGAGGTGCATCTGTGCGCGCCATTGCAATGGTACCGATGGTATTTTTAAGACCACGGTTGGCTTCATTAACAATCGGATCACGGGCGGGCTTTTCGACTAAATCTTCATTATGACCACCACCTTGAATCATAAAGCCATTAATAACACGATGAAAAATGGTATCGTTGTAAAAATCATCACGACAATATTGAATAAAATTACGTACCGTGACAGGGGCTTTTTGTTTATTAAGGCTAATTTCTATATTGCCGACATTGGTGATTAAAGTAATGGTTGTCATCGTCACTATCTGATTGGGGATATTATTCGCAGTATACGTAATTTATAACCTAAACTGTAGCTGCGACAGTTAGTAAAACAACAAAAATACAATACGTTGAAAGGAACTAAGGTAATGAACACGAAGATGATCCGCTGGGGTATGATTGGTTGTGGTGCGGTGACTGAAGTTAAAAGTGGGCCTGCTTATCATAAAGTTGAAAATTTCACTCTAGCGGCAGTTATGCGTCGTGATCAAGCTTTGGCACATGATTATGCACAACGCCATAATATTGAGGCGGTATACGCTGACGCTGATATGCTTATTAATGATTCGACTATCGATGCGGTCTATATTGCAACACCACCCGATAGCCATAAAGAACTCGCTTTGAAAGTGGCACAAGCTGGGAAGATCTGTTGTGTGGAGAAGCCATTAGCTCCTAATTATGCGGATTGCCAAGCCATCGTTGCTGCATTTGAAGCTGCACAATTGCCATTATTCGTTGCTTATTATCGCCGTTCTTTACCACGGTTTAATCATATAAAGCAGTTGCTTGATAATAATGAAATTGGAGAAATACGCCATATTAGTTGGCATTTAAATAAACCAGCTAACCCAATGGATCTGTCACAGCAATATAATTGGCGCACCGATAAAACCATTGCTGCTGGTGGTTATTTTGATGATCTCGCCAGCCACGGTTTAGACTTATTTGGTTATTTGTTAGGTGATTTTGCTAGCGTAAAAGGTCTTGGAATTAATCAACAGCATTTATATACCGCGTTAGATGCAGTCTGTGCATGTTGGTTACATGAGAGTGGTGTAACAGGCAGTGGCAGTTGGAATTTTGGTGGTCACTCACGACAAGATAACGTCGTGATTTATGGCAGCTTGGGTGAAATTCGATTTTCAGTGTTTGATGAAGCTCCGATAGAAGTCATTATTGGTGATAAGCAGCAACAGATTGTTATTGAAAATCCGACCAATATTCAGTTGTACCATATTGATAATATGCGTAAGCAACTTTTAGAAGGACAGCCACATCCATCGACAGGTAAAACAGCAGCACATACAGGTTGGGTAATGTCGCAGATAGTTGCTGCCGAGTAGTTGCTGGCAAATAGTAACTGGTGACGCTGTCACTTTAAGTAGCAAGTTATACATCAGAGTATAACTTGCTACTAAGTGTTATTAAGCGACGTTACCTTCAAGAGCAAGGTTTGACATGTATTCGTCAAATGTGCCGTGGAAGTTAATCACTTGTTTGTCACGAATATCAATAATGCGTGTTGCCAATGATGATACAAATTCACGGTCATGACTAACAAAAATCAACGTGCCTTCATATACTTTTAGGGCGCTGTTTAGTGCTTCAATCGCTTCCATATCCATGTGGTTCGTTGGTTCATCCATTACCAAGACGTTAATATTTAGCATCATTAGTTTGCCAAATAATAAACGGTTCTTTTCACCACCAGAACAGTTTTTCACTTTCTTGTTAATATCATCAGCTGTGAACAATAAACGACCAAGAATACTGCGTACAGCTAGATCATCATGGTCTTTAGTACGCCACTGTGAAATCCAATCAAAGATACCTAAATCGTTATCAAAATCAGCTGAGCTATCTTGAGGGCAGTAACCGATTGATGCATTTTCAGACCACTTAATCACGCCATGGTTATGCTTTAGTTCATTGACTAAACAACGCAGCATAGTGGTTTTACCGACACCATTTTCGCCAATGATGGCTAATTTAGAGCCCGCATCTAGGATGAGGTCGCCGCCTTCAAATAACGTCTCGCCATCAAAGCCGTGGCCTAATTCTTCTAAAATTAAAGCCTGACGGTAAAGTGCTTTACCGGGCTTAAAGCTTAATGATGGCTTTAAACGGCTTGATGATTTAACTTCATCAAGCTTAATTTTATCCATTTTTTTAGCGCGAGAGCTTGCTTGTTTGGCTTTTGAAGCATTAGCACCAAAACGGTTTACGAAATCTTGTAGTTCATTGATTTCAGCACTTTTCTTAGCATTTTCAGATAATAGCTGCTCTTGAATGAGTGTTGATGCTTCAATAAATTTCTCGTAGTTACCAGGGTAAATACGCAGCTCACCGTAGTCGATATCTGCCATGTGAGTACACACAGAGTTTAGGAAGTGACGGTCGTGAGAAATAATGATCATGGTACATTTACGCTGATTTAACTCGCCAGCAAGCCAGTTAATGGTGTGAATGTCCAAGTTGTTGGTTGGTTCGTCAAGTAACAAAATGTCAGGGTTAGAGAATAATGCCTGTGCCAATAACACTCGCAGTTTCCAACCAGGAGCAACTTGTGACATTAAGCCATAATGCAGCTCTTCATCAATACCGGCATCAATAAGTAGCTGTCCTGCGCGGCTTTCTGCACTGTAGCCATCCATTTCTGCAAATTCGCTTTCTAGCTCAGCCACAGCCATGCCGTCTTCTTCTGTCATCTCTGGCAGCGCATAAATACGGTCACGCTCTTGTTTTACTTTCCATAACGCCGCATCACCCATGATAACAGCATCAACAACCGTATATTGCTCAAACGCAAACTGGTCCTGACTTAGCGTACCTAAACGCTGGCCTTGAGAAATAGACACGTTACCAGAGCTTGGTGCTAGTGCGCCGCTAAGGATTTTCATAAAGGTCGATTTGCCGCAACCATTCGCGCCGATAAGACCATAACGGTTACCGTTACCAAATTTAGCTGAAATGTTTTCAAATAACGGCTCAGCGCCAAATTGCATTGTAATGTTTGCGGTAGATATCAAGAGGTAGTCCTAGCAGTTTTATTCGGTGATTTTTTGACAATGTGCCAAAAGAAGATGCACGAAAACAGAGATAGATGTAAAGGGGGCGGATTATACAGAGGTTTGTTTGTAAATGTCGAGGGTGAAAATGTAACCAAGGCAAGATAACAGCCTTATAAAAAGAAAGGTTAAGGCTGTTATCAGGGGGCGAAGAGGTGAATTACAGCCAATTATTTGGCTAAATTAGCGGTGTCAAATAACATGAATGCATCATGTACACCTTGAATTAACATTTGCATACCGATCACAGTTAAAATTAACCCCATTAAGCGGGTGGTGATAGTAATGCCTGCTTCACCGACTTTATCAACCAATTTAGGGCCATAAAGAAAACACACTAAAGTAATTAAACACAAGGTAGCAAAAGCAATAATTGTAATAATCGTGTGTAGAAATGAACCTGATGCCGAATAGTTCATCGCTGTCGCTATGGTGCCAGGGCCAGCTAAAATAGGCAGCGCTAATGGTGAAATTGAAATGTCTTTTTCTTCAGTGACTTGATCATTTTTTGCGTCTGAGTGCATTTTTGAACTATCACCTTGGAGCATGTGATAGCCAACCAGAAAGACTAAAATACCGCCGGAAAGTCGCAATGCGGGTAAGGTAATACTGAACAGTTCAAAGATCCCTTTACCTAATAAACAGAAGGTAGCAATAATAAAAAAGGCAGCGGTAAGGGCTTTAAATGCAGTTTTTCGGCGTTGTTCTGGGGTTTGACTTCCTGTCATTCCGACAAAAACAGCGGTATTAGCAATGGGATTCATCATGGCAAAGAAACCCATAAATACTGTGATTGTCATTGTTGTAATATCGTGCATAACCATCCTTTTGGTTAATTTATTGTTATTGAATTGATTACAATAGCATGGTTTTTTGAGTGATGGACGTAAATATCTGGACAAAAACAGTAATTAAGTGATTTATCGTCTATATATTGAGGTTTGTGATTTTTTAGCTGCAGAATATCAATTGGATTCGATAATTGAATAACATCCGTTCCGTGTTTTTAGTATGGGTTTAGGTTACTATGCGCGCAAGAAAACCTAGCGGTATATAGATATGACGATTGAAGTAACTAATATAAGCACAGAGCCAGATCCAACCATGACATGTAGTACTTGCCAAGCATGTTGTTGTCGATTGGAAGTAATGATTATTACCGATACTGGTGTTCCCGAAGAATACATTGATATTGATGAGTGGGGCGGTGAAGTTATGTTACGCCTTGAAGATGGTTGGTGTGCCGCGGTCGATCGCGATACTTTACTGTGTACTATTTATGAAAATCGTCCGTGGATTTGTCGTGAGTTTGAAATGGGCTCGTATGAGTGCAGCATTGAACGTGCTACGATGCCGCCACGGTTACCTGCTGCAGCAAAATAATATTAAGCCATTCATAATAAAACAGTATTGCGTTGATAAAATAAAGATAACGTAATGCTGTTGATTCTCGAACGACGACCATACTTTTTGAGTATTTTTTATTGTTATTAGTGATTATGCCATCACAAAAATATACTTTTATTATTGAGTTTTTTATTAATTAAATTAATGTCCAAACACTATGTGCAGTGTTAATAATCCAACAATCAAAAAATTATATTAATGCGCATCGATATTTCTAATTTTAACGGATTAAATAAAATGAAAAATAACACTTTCTCATTATTAGCTATAGCAGTAAGTGCCGCTTTTAGTTCAGCAGCTTGTGCAGATATTAATAATATTGTTATTTCAGACTCAATAGAAGATCCTTCACATAATAAAGCGATAGCAATATCAGCCATAAAATCAGTATCGGTGACACCATGTCGTGATGCAGCGGGAATAAGCCACAAACGTATCGGTGAGATTCAAGGAAGTTCATACCGTTCTCCGCTTATTGCTGATGGTAAATATATCAGTGATGAAGAATACCTTGTAACGGGTGTTGTTAGTGCGGTTACAACAGAGTTAGAGAAAGGTTTTTACCTATTTGACGATGATGGCATCACTACTACATCAAATGGCATCTTTGTTGAGACTGATAAACCGTTAGACGCAACTCTTATCGGTCAAGAAATCTGTGTGCGTGGTTTTATCGCAGAAGATTATGGTATGACCAAAGTGGTGGCTACAGATGGTTTATGGGAAGTCGTTAATGCTAATGCCGGAAAACCTGCAGCAATAGATTTAGTTAACATTCCAGAAGATGGCAATAGTTTTCAAGCAACATTAGAACGCCATGAAGGAATGTTAGTACGCTTGCCTGCAGATATTGTGCCTGAGCAGAAAGATGATCAAACAATGCGTATTTCTCGTACGTTCAGTTTTGATTACAGCGGTTATCGTAATAATTTAGTCTTAGCATTTGAACGACCAAATTTCCAACCTAACCAACATTATGTTGCTGGCAGTAAGGAAGCGAAACAGCAAGCTGAAGACAATAACGATCGCCGCCTTTATGTTGAAACAGACAGCAAAGCTGCCAATGGCGTGATCCCTTATTATCCTGATTTTGGCATTGATCCTCAGAATAATCCGCTACGCATTAACGATGCTATTGTAGGTTTAGAAGGGGTATTAAGTTACTCATATAATAATTTTCGTTTAATTACGCAAAATACAATCACAGCTGAAAACATTATTAAGCATCAACCTCGCCAGCCGACACCGACAGTGAATGATAAAACTGAACATCATAGTTTTGATATACGTGTAGCGACGTTAAATGTATTGAATTACTTTAATTCACCGTTCGGTGGTGATGCCAACCCACAGCAATCAAATCGTGGCGCTGATTCGCAAGCTGAATTTGAACGTCAACAAGCGAAAATTGTTGCGGCTATTCATGGTTTAGATGCTGATATCCTTGGGCTAATGGAAATAGAAAATAACGGCTATGGTAGCGCTGGTGCTATTTCAAGTTTAGTTAATAATGTTAATTTAAAATATAACCGTGAAGATTCAGGTGATCATGCTAAAGATGATCATATTGATAATCGCTATGCCTTTATTGGTATTGATGCTAACGGCGATACCGTCATTGATAAATTAGATACCTTTGGTGGGGATGCGATCACTTCAGGTATGTTGTACCGTCCTGCACGAGTATCGTTAGAAAAAGTAAAACAAGTATTAATGCCATCACAACAAGCGCCTGTGGTTGCGGATAAAAATGGTGATGCTGTAGTTGACAGCAAAGGTAAAGTGCGTGAAAACGGCAAAAACTATCAACGCGATATGTTGGCGGCTTCGTTTATTATTAATAATACTGGTAAACGTTTAACCATTGGCGTTAATCACCTTAAATCAAAAGGTTCTACATGTTGGGAAGATTGGCAAGGCTGGGAAACGTGGAATAATTTCGATTCAGCAAAAGGCAAAGTTAAAGATCCTGATTTCCAAGGCTCTTGTGAAAATTTCCGAGTTGCGGCAGCTGATGAAATTGGTAAGCAGATGGAAAAATGGGGCGGAGATCGCGTTATTGTTGGTGATTTAAACTCCTATGCTCATGAAGATGCTTTGCTGGTTTTAACAGATAATCCAACCGCTAAAACACTTAAAGCAGCACGTGATACCTTTATCGGTGAACAGCCTCAGTTTGGTGCTGAAGGTGGAGTGATCAGCCGCAGTTATGGCTATATCAATGCGGTAGAAATGATGAGTAAAGCTAAGCCATACGCGGGTTATAGCTATTCATACAATGATGAAATTGGCGCGCTTGATCATATTCTGGTCAGTCCTTCACTCAAAGATCGTGTTTTAGATGCAACAGACTGGCATATCAACGCTGCTGAATCGACGTTATTTGATTATAACCAAGAGCATAAAGGCGACAATGTTGATTTATTATACAGTGCGGATGCTTACCGCTCATCGGATCATGATCCTGCTATTTTGGCGTTAGCATACCGTTATAATCAAGCCGGTGAAGTACCGCTGCAAATGTTACTTGATGGTAGCCGCTTATCAGTGCCATATACATTGCCAGCAACGGCACAAGCAGGGGATATTGCGACTATTGCAATTTCACCAACCCCTGAAAATATAGCGCAAATTTCTTTACCTAAGGTCGAGTTACAGCAAAGCGGTGCACAAACGATTATGTTTGATGTTAATGGCTTAAAAGCGGGTAAATATACCTTCACCTTGTCATTAATCGGTTCAACAACAAGCAAAGCGGTGGCTGATAACGCGACACAGCAACTTGAGGTGAATGTAAAACATCGTGATGGTGTTAAGGCTGATGATGATATTACTCCGCCAAATGATAACGCTGGTGGTACATTAGGAATAGTGGGTTTGTTATCGCTGTTAGGCTTAAGTCTGTTTAGGCGCAAACACTAAAACGACATTGATACCGTCAAATGGGCTGATATTTTCAGCCCATTTTTTATAAACGCGATTAGTTATTGTTAAGTAAAGATCTGATAGTCATCGCTGCTTGGCGTGGATCATCAGCGTGGCTTATTGCTGAAACAATTGCGATTCCATCAGCACCTGCTGCGATAACATCAGTTAGATTGGTATGGTTAATGCCACCAATCGCCACTATCGGAAATGGACAAATCGCTGCCGCACGCTGTAAACCTGCTAGTCCCCAATGTGTCACCAAATTAGTTTTAGTTGCAGTGACAAAAATAGCGCTAAGTCCAATGTAATCAATTGGCAGACTGGCACAATCGGCGAGTTGCTGCTCAGTTTCAATCGATAGTCCTATTAGTTTATCTTTTCCTAACAGTTGTCGCGCTATAACTACTGGCATATCTGTTTGACCTAAGTGCACCCCATCCGCATTCACCGCCAGCGCCACATCAACCCGATCATTGATGATCAACGGAATATAACGACCAGTTGCCGTATACGCGTGTTGTAAAATCGCTTTAATGGTTTGAGCGCGTTTAATAAAAGCTCGTACGTCACCGTGTTTTTCACGAATTTGCACCATGGTTACGCCGCCAGCCACCGCTTCTCGTACTACATGTTCAAGGGTGGGCAGGCTCTGTTGATCGTCAGTCACTAAATACAATAAATAAGGATTGTGATTGCTGGTTATCATGACGCTACTACTGCCATATTGAGTCGCTGTTGAATTTGCTCGGCACTGATTTGATATAAAGCATCAATAATATTGAGCTGCAAAGTGGCAGGCCCTGCTGATTGCTCGGCGGCGATTTCACCGACAATGGCATAGATTGCAGTCGCTGCCAGCCCTGACGTTTCTCCAATTGCGGCAAATGCGCCCGTTAATGCGGTTAATGAACAGCCCATGCCAGTGACATAAGGCATCATGTGGTGACCATTGCGAAGGCGGATAGTCTGTGACGCTGTCACTACATAATCAACGTCACCTGAAATAACCACATTAGCTTGGTATTGTGCGACTAATGCTTGTGCGGCGACGAATGCGGTATCGCTGCTATCAAGCGCATCAACGCCTTTGGTTTGGCTGGTTTCACCTGCAAGGGCAATAATTTCAGATGCATTACCACGAATGATCAGATTATTGGCATTCGCTGCCAGAGTGCGGGCAGTGTGAGTGCGTAATATACTTGCGCCACAGCCAACCGGATCTAATACAATCGGCTTGTTATTGGCATTGGCTTGTTCAACGGCAAATAGCATCCGCTGAATCCATTCGCTATCAAGGGTGCCAATATTGATCACTAATGAGCCGCTTATTTGCATCATTTCCGCCATTTCTTGACGTGAGTGCGCCATAATCGGTGACGCACCAATGGCGAGTAAGGCATTAGCGGTATTATTCATCACGACATAATTAGTAATATTAACCACTAACGGTTTTTGTGCTCTCACTTTTGCCAGTGCCGCAATAATCTTGGTAGTCAAAGTAGCTGAGATAGGAGAGCGCTGTGATAGATTATCCATTGTTGACAGCTCCTGCATTGAGACCTTGTTGCCAGAACGCAATTTCCATTTCCGTGGCGACTTTAAAGGTTTGAACAAGTTGCTGACCACGTTGGCTGTGCAGCGGAATTTCTGCAAGGAGGTTATTAAGGTATACCGTCGCTGTGGCTACACCTTGTTGGTACTCTTCACCGCTATATAACGCGATCCAGCTATGGTAGGGATTATTGTCAAACACGGTTGTTGCATCATTAGCCAGTAAGTTGCCAATTTCCGCATAGCCAATCGCACATGGCGCAAGGGCGACATATAAATCAATGATATCTCCTTGCATACCCGCATCTAATACATAACGGGTATAAGCCACTGTGGCAACATCTTCTGGCTCTTGTTCCATATCTTGTTCGGTTAAATGCCAACCGCCACAGTAATCAATATGGTGGGCAATTTCATGATCCAATAAAGCCGCCACACTTGGTAGCGCACGACGCATATCAGCTAAAGTACGCGCTTTATAAATCGCTAACGCATAAGCGCGGGCATATTGTTTGAGAAACAAAAAATCTTGCTTTAAATAATGCATAAAACAATGGTGAGGCAGTGTACCTTGGCCAAGTTGGATCACAAAAGGGTGCTGGGTATAAGTGGTCCATTGGGGTTGGCAAGCATCAATTAAATCTTGGTATGTCATGTGATTTCTCCTTAGAAGCTGCCAATATAAGTTTTGGCTTGCGGTAGTTGGGTGATAACGTGGTGTTTAAATAGAAATTGGGCGTAATCATCGTAGCGTTTAAGATCAACTGCTGCTGGGCGCAGCGCGAATCGGCTTAAGGTGTCATTCCATGCTTGATGATTAAGTTTGTTATTCAAGGTATCGGGGGCGTATTGAATAAACTGTTGCCATGCCGCTTGAGGGTGATTGATGATATAGGTGGTCGCTTGAGTAATAGCAGCATTAAAAGCGGTGATCGCTTGGCGGTTATAATGTTTGCTGTTGGCAACAAAGATCAATTCATCATAACTAGGAATGCCGTTCTCTTCAGGAAAAAACGATCGGGTAGGGTAGCCTTCTAACGCTAATTGATTGGTTTCAAAATTACGTAATCCGCCCCAAATAGCATCAACTTTACCTGAGGCCAATGACGATGATAGTGCCCAACCGACATTAACGATGTTGACATCCGTTAGCTTGACGCCGTGATTCGCGAGCATGGTGCCAATGGTGGCGTCTTCATTGCCAGCGACGGCAATACCAATTGTCTTTCCTTTCAGTTGCGATAAATCAGTGATGCCACTTTTCTTTAATACCATCAATGTATTAAGCGGTGTCGCAATCAGAGTTGCCGTTTTAATTAACGGTAAACCTGCAGCAACATCAATGGTTAAATTAGGTTGATAAGTAACGGCAAGATCGATTTTATTAGCGGCAACTAATTTCGGTGGTAATGATGGATCGGCAGGTTGCTGAATATCAACTTCGATGCCATGCTGCTTAAAATAACCACGCTCTTGAGCAATAATAATCGGGCCATGATTGGGATTTACAAACCAATCAAGCATCAGACTTATCTTGGTGAGTTTTTGAGGTTGTGGGCTCGCTTCAGCGCTAATTGAGATTCCAAATAGCAGCAACATTATGGTTGTTATTAAAAAAATACGTTTCACAATCAATCCTTTAAATATTAAGTATCAAAATGAGGGGCGTTATATTTACCTGTGTTGTTATGGTTGCCACGGGATCAGGCGTTTTAATAATCTGTCCGTGATGAAATACAGCGATATTGATAACAGCGATAAAATAAATAGCGCGGCAAACATTTCATCTATCATCATGCGGGCATTGGCTTGCAGCATTAAATAGCCTAAGCCTTTGCTCGCGCCGACCCATTCGCCAGCGACTGCGCCAATTGGTGCGATAACCACCGCGACGCGAATACCGGAAGCTAATGCCGGTAGTGCAGCAGGAAAGCGAATATATTTAAGTTGTTGCCATTTGGTCGCGCCCATGGTGGCGGATAACTCAAGGTAACCGGTGGGAGTATTGCGTAAGCCGTCATAACAGCATGTGGTGACAGGGAAAAAGATAATTAACGCTGCCATTACTACTTTAGAACCAATGCCATAGCCTAACCACAGCATTAATACCGGAGCGATAGCAAATACAGGGATGGCTTGGCTGGCAATCAATAACGGTAATAACCATCGTTTAACGGGCTTAAACAGCAGCATTTGTAAGGCAAAACATAACCCTAATGATAAACCGAGTATCAGCCCTAGAATGATCTCTTGGCTGGTCACCCAGGTATTGCTTAACAGGACGTCATAGCGGGAGACTAATCGCTGCGCTACAGCCAGTGGTGGCGGTAAAATAAAGCTCGGCAAGTGAAACACCATCACGGTGAGTTGCCATAACCCAAGTAGCACGCTAATACTGATCAGTAATCGTATCGGTGTTGCAAGTTCACGCTGTGGGTGCCGCTGTTGACGCGGCGATTTGGTAGCGATTAAACGGGTAATATCAGTCATGATCGTGCGCCAATAGGTCAAAAATACGTTGCTGGTGGCTGGCTGATTCAGCATCAAAGCGCCGTGGTGGTAATGATGTGGGTAACGATAACGCCGTTGCAAAAGCGGGCTCGCCTTGCAACATATACAGCTGATCACTTAATCGAATTGCTTCTTGAGGATCATGGGTTATCAGCACCACGGTTTTATGCTTGAGTAATTTCACAAACAGATCTTGCAAGCGATAACGGGTGACGGCATCCAAGGCTGAAAATGGCTCATCCATTAATACAATTGGTTGGTCTTGTAATAGTGTTCTCGCAAGGGCGACTCGCTGCCGCATACCGCCTGATAATTGTTGCGGCAATAACTGATGTTTATCTGCTAAACCAACCTGCTCTAATAATGTCATTGCCCGTTGTTTTAAATTGGGTATTGAATCGTGATGACCGAACTTACTGCTAACACAAACATTGTCTAATACCGTTAACCAAGGCAATAACAAATCTTGTTGCGCCATATAAGCGACTCGCCCAGCTAAAGGCTGATTATCTGAAATATTGAGCTGTCCGTGCCATTGAGTGCGCTCGTTGAGTAATCCAGCCAAAAACTTGATCAGGGTGCTTTTACCGCAGCCACTTTTGCCCACCAAGCAAGTCCATTTATTAGCGGCAATAGTCAGGTTAAGGTTTTCAATTACCGCGTTATTTTGCTGGTCATTTTTCGTTGAGTGGTAGCGTAAACTGCCATTAGTAATAGTTATTTCCAGATCAGCGCACATGATGATGACCTGCAAAGAAGTGATTCACAGGACCATGCCCATAACCAATATTGAGTTCATCGGCGGCGGTTATAGCAGCGGTAATATAGCGTTTAGCCAAGGACGTTGCCGTTGTAAGATTGTTACCTTGGGCGAGATAAGACGCGATAGCTGCAGATAGGGTGCAACCTGTACCATGAGTATTGTGAGTGTTAATGCGAGGGGTAGTGAGCTCGATAACATCAGTAGCGAGAATGAGTAAATCAGTGCTATCACGACTTTGTTCTAAATGACCACCTTTGAGTAACACCGCATGAGGATTAATGTTTCGCAATGCGCTGATCATTGCTTGCATATCAGCCATGGATTGCGGAATGTCTAAACCCGTTAATGCCGCCGCTTCTGGTAGGTTAGGGGTAATAATATCAGCCAGTGGTAGCAATGCAGTTTTGAGAGTAGTGATAGCCTGTTGTTGTAATAGCACATCACCGCTGGTGGCAACCATCACTGGATCAATGACTAAAAACTTCGGTTGGTAATGACGAATTTTAGCCGCAACCAGCCGAATAATATCACTATCAGCGAGCATACCAATCTTAACGGCTTGAATATTTAAATCGCTGAATACGGCGTCCAGCTGTTGCTCAACCATATCAAGAGGAATGGCAAATATGCCGCTAACACCTTGCGTATTTTGGGCGGTAATCGCCGTAATAACCGAGCAAGCATAACTGCCTGTTGCTGAAATGGCTTTAATATCAGCTTGAATGCCCGCGCCGCCGCCACTGTCGGATCCAGCAATGGTTAATACAATAGGGGTAGTTGTGTGATGCGATGATGGGGTGTGTAACATACTTCATTCCTTACGCGCCAGCATCAGGAACAAGTTATCAAGCGGGGAAGTGTAAACTGCGGTATGAGAGTGTGCAGTTGACTTAGCTTGCATCTATTAACGTTGATAATCCGTTGATAGTTAGTTCCCTCCGCCAGTGCTAACTGGTTCAGGTTCAACGGGTCCCACCATTACAGTGATCTCAGCTTAACGCCCCCCGACTAATGGCAATTATCCTAATTCAGAATAATTTAATTGTCACTCTATTTTATTAAGAAATAACACGTTACGAATACTACGCGAGATTGTTAACACATAACATATTAAATTGGTGAATGTTTTATTGTTGTGATGGGGTGTGGCTTTTTAATGGTTCAACGACTGTTATTTTTTCAATTGTTCCTCCACTATGTTCCTATGTTCATTCTTTCAGATAACCCATACACTCAAAACAACAGCCGTCATTCCCTACAGTGAATGCCCGCGAGGGCGATAGGGAATCTACATGCCGCGCATTGAGTTTTAAAAATAAAGCTATGGCTGTCCTATGTTCTCCGTATGTTCTCCGTGCTCCATGAATGGGTTTTAATCCGTTGAGCAAAGTATCGCTTGAGATCATTAGTGGTTAACGTATCAGGCGATTTATCTAAATGGTGAGTAATGCGACGAAGTGCACGACTATAACCATCAATCGTGGCTGGACGTTTACCTTGCAAGGTTAGGTTGGTAACATATTGTTCATAAAGATAATCTGAATGTTGTTGTTCGTTATAAATACTCCATTAAAAGGAGTATTAAAGGTGGCTTAATCGCTGTCTGCTTTACTCTGCCGCGCAGCGGCTTCGTTCAAAAACTGTTTAAGAGTGATTCTCAACGCGTGGCATTTTTACTATGCGTTGCGTTTAGTGTTTAAGGTTGTATGCGGAAGCCTCGGTATTGCGTTGCTCACACCTTAACAGGGCGTTAGGTGATGGAGAGGTAAAAATGGACAAAACAGCTAGATGGTCAATTGCCTTATCGAGTGCGGCGTTGATATTAAGTATTTGTGCGTTTGTGGCTCAGTATTTTTGGCACTCAGAAGGTTTGGTTATTTCAGTCCTAAACGTGGATATTGATGACAAAAATTTGAATACTAAGTTGGCATTTTCTAACTTGGGGAATCGTGATGAAGTAATCTATGACGTATTTTATGCTTACGAGTACGAAGTTAAGGCTGATAGAATTTATAAAGATGCATTGGTGGACACCTCTTTTGTGGTAAAAGCAGGAGAGAGTTTAATTGTAAATTACTCAGAAATATTCCATGGCATTGAACATAGCAAGGAATACTCAGTTAAAGAGCTGCCAATTAACTTGTTTGTAAGATTGTTGTCAAAGGACGATTTTGCAGAGTTAAAAATAAGCTCCTTTGATGCTGAAACCAATCTATTACATATGCGCCTCCCCTCAGTAAATGTTCATGATGTTACGTTTGATGCTCTAGGAGATTATAAGAAACCCTCATTTACAGGGTATGTGTCGCTATAATTCTAATGAAAGACAGGACAGCCATAAAAGTGTACAGTTTTACTTGACCACTTCAGCGTTGAGTTTTTAAAATAAAGCTATGGCTGTCCTATGTTCTGCTGACGATTACTAGCCGAACCCCCCTAAATTAGATGGCAAGTGCCCGATTTTGTGATTACTATCGGGATTAATAACTAAAAATGTATCTGATTTATAATGATTTTTATATTATTGCGGGATAAATATGGGCCTGTGTTCAAAGAACAAATTCGGGTAATTTGTTAGTATAATAAGTTGTTATGTAACCTTTCGCTTTCAATATTTAAGTTTTAGTTTAACGTGTTCAGAAGAGGGGTGACATATACGTAGTTGTACAAAGCTAACGACTTCGAAATGATTGTCACTAAGCACCAGCCAATTAGGATTTTACAGCGTGAAGCAGCGTTCCTTTGTGACTTGAAGAAAGATGAAATAGCGATGTGAATCAGGGGTAAAAATAAACTTCCTCCAAGAGCTTCAGCAATTAGCTCTGCGAAAGCTTGGGGGTGAGATAGAAGAGTTGGTAGTGAGAATTTTTCAATACCAAAGTATATATGGAAGTTACCAAAGAAAACTAAGAGAAAAGTGAATACACAAGTAAGTAGCGTTACTTTTTTCAAGCTGCTTTGAGCGGTTGTCGTCATTTTTTACCTAAAAATATAAAAGTGGTGATTAGGTTTCTTCCTATCACCAGATTAAAATAGGCGTGTATTTTAGTTGTAAATTCGGTCTTGTCTATACACTTAAAGTTGCTTATGTTGATCTAAAACAGGTTTACATAACAGATAAGGATATGTGTCGCGCAGCCGACACCTATTCGAAGTGTTGGACAAGCCCGAGCGGCTTTATATAAGTAAATATTGCGAATGTCATGAAGGGTGATACTGAAAAGAAGTTGAGCGTTATCCTTGGAAAAAACATAGGACACCCATAACTTTCGTAATCCATTTGGGTCAATTCTGACGGTGCTCCATGAATGGGTTTTAATCAGTTGAGCAAAGTATCGCTTGAGATCATTAGTGGTTAACGTATCAGGCGATTTATCTAAATGGTGAGTAATGCGACGAAGTGCACGACTATAACCATCAATCGTGGCTGGACGTTTACCTTGCAAGGTTAGGTAAGTAACAGTTGTTCATAAAGATAATCTGAACGTTGTTGTTGTTCGTTATTCATCATAAATACTCCATTAAAAGGAGTATTAAAGGTGGCTTAATCGCTGTCTACTTTACTCTGCCGCGCAGCGGCTTCGTTCAACAAACAATTTAATAGTGATTCCCCACGCTTGGCTTTGTCAGTTTGCCTTTAGTTTCGGTGATTAAGGCGTTAAAATTCAGCTAGGTCTGTATAGTAGCAAACGTGTTATGCAGGCGTTAACTGCTTCTCGGTTTAAATTAATTCACCGATACTGGCTCTAATGTCTGCAATTGTAATAAACAATTTGTTATCAGCGTCTTTGAATGCGGTAAAACCGTATTTTTCATAGAAATACTCAGCGCCATCTTTTGCATCAACAATGACAACAGGAAAGGCGACTGTTTCACTTGCCATTAATAGTTTTCTTAGCGCATCAATCAAAAGCCACTCACCGAAACCCTGACCTTTATATCTATGGTCAACTGCTAAGCGGGCAATCAAACCACCAGAAGTTACACTGTGATGTTTCTTTTGTAATTTAGGTGGTAAATCCTGAATATCAATCGGAGTCATGGTTAATGTGTAATAACCAATAATGTGCTCTGGGCATTGCTTATCTTCAAGAACAAAAGTACGAGTATTGTCTTTCTTAGCTTGTTGGCTTGCCATAACTTTCAAGTAATTATTGAGTGCGGTAATACCACAATCAAAACGATTTCGGTCATGTTTAGCTTTTTCTAATTGGACAGTATTCATTATTGAGTTTTATCCATATAACGTGAAGCGGCTTTTTGTAATTTACTATTTGGTTTAGCTGGTTGGTCTAACGCAGTCATTAACGTCATAGCATCTTGTTTACTTAGTTGTAAGGCACGTTCACGTTCCATAATAGTTTTGGCTTTTTCTACAGCCGCACTAAGCACAAATGAGTTAATGCTAGACATACCGGCAATAGCCGCAGCTTGAGACAGTAGTTCTTGTGTATCAATATCTACACGTGCTGTAATACGAGGTAATGCAGTCGCCATAATAATCTCCATTCAGTGTCAAAGTGGCACAAGTGAATTGTAGTTTAATTATTATACGCTGACAAGTTTTGTGTCACTTTGGCACGCAGTTAACAGATAAGGATATTTGTCGCGCAACCGACACCTATCCGAAGAAAAAACATAGGACACCCATAACTTTCGTAATCTATTTTGATCAATTCTGACTGTGCTCCATGAATGGATTTTAATCAGTTGAGCAAAGTATCGCTTGAGATCATCAGTGGTTAACGTATCAGGTGATTTATCTAAATGGTGAGTAATGCGACGAAGTGCACGGCTATAACCATCAATCGCGGCTGGACGTTTACCTTGCAAGGTTAGGTAAGTAACATGTTGTTCATAAAGATAATCTGAACGTTGCTGTTGTTCGTTATTCATCATAAATACTCTATTATAAGGAGTATTTAAGGTGGCTTAATCGCTGTCTGCTTTACTCTGCCGCGTAGCGGCTTCGTTCAATAAATGCATCAACAAGATTTACTACACTCGACATCTCAGGTTGTCGGGTGTTTCTCGTTTTAGGACGTCAATTTTAAGTATAATTGCTTGGTAGTAAACGTGTTATGCAGGCGTTATGTTTACTTTAGCTTATGTGCTATTACAAAAGGATTTGCCAGTTGAAAAAATTTAGAATCGCTGTTGCTTTAACAATGTTTTTATCTCTGTCAGCTAATGCGAATGATGTTGGGTTTAGGAAGATAGATAATGTTTCAAAAGATGGTTTATCTATGGCTGTATTGTATCCAACATCTTCGGAACCAAAGGCTGTAGCTTTTGGACCGTTTAAATTAAACGTTGCAATAGCTGGAGCAATCAAAGATGGTAGTTATCCATTAGCTATTCTATCGCATGGTTCCGGAAGTAGTAGCTTGTCTTATAAGGACATAGCACTTTCTTTAGTTAAGAATGGTTTCATTGTTGTTATGCCTTCGCATCTTCAAAATAATTATTTAGATAATTCGTCAGAAGGCAAGGTAGAGAACTATGTAAATAGGCCGAAGCATATTTCTGCCTCTATAGACAAAGCATTATCAATACCTAGTTTAAGTTCACATATTGATACACAGAGAATTGCTGTATTAGGGCACTCCATTGGTGGTTACAGCGCCCTTGTTGTGTCAGGGGGAGTAGCTAGCACCAAAGAATTAATTGATTTGTGCAAAAATGTGCCAACACTATCAGACCCGTATTGTGCACCAGTGCTTGGAAATTTATTAACTCAAAACGTAATCGTGAACTCTAAAGATGCTCGAATTAGCGCACAAGTATTAATGGCGCCTGTAGGGGCACCATTCTTGGCAAAGAACTCATTTGAGAATGTAAATATTCCTACTTTATTATTAGTTTCTGAGAAAGATGAGGAGTTAACTGAGAAATACAATTTCAACGTAATAAAAAATGGTCTTCAAAATACAGGCTTGTTAACTTATAAAATAATCCCTAATGCCGGCCATTATTCATTTTTAACTGCTTACCCTGATTTTTTAAAAGCTGAGTTAGGTGTAATTGCACAAGATCCTGATGGTTTTAATCGTGTAGAGTTTCAAAAAAATATTGGAAACGAAATAGCTACTTACCTAAATAAAGTAATGTGAACGTAAACATAACAAATAACAATACGTGTCGCGCAGCCGACACCTATTCGAAGTGTTGGACAAGCCTGAACAACCTTATATAAGTAAATATTGCGAATGTCATGAAAGGTGATACTGAAAAGAAGTCGAGCGTTATCCTTGGCGTGAATCAATAATCTTAATGCTTTGATTTAAAATTATCTTTAATTATTACGCGTTAATGCCATTATCCTTATTTTTTTACGTTTTTATTTGGGGCGAAAAACTCCCGCCAATTGCATCACAAAACATAGCGTCAAAACATAGGACACCCATAACTTTCGTAATCTATTTCGATCAATTCTGACAGTGCTCCATGAATGGGTTTTAATCAGTTGAGCAAAGTATCGCTTGAGATCATTAGTGGTTAACGTATCAGGTGATTTATCTAAATGGTGAGTAATGCGACGAAGTGCACGACTATAACCATCAATCGTGGCTGGACGTTTACCTTGCAAGGTTAGGTGGGTAACATGTTGTTCATAAAGATAATCTGAACGTTGTTATTGTTCGTTATTCATCATAAATACCCCATTAAAAGGAGTATTAAAGGTAGCTTAATCGCTGTCTGCTTTATTCTGCCGCGCAGCGGCTTCGTTCAACAAATACATCAACACGATTTGCTACACTCGGCGTTGTCAGTTTGCCTTTAATTTCAGTGATTAAGACAGTAAAATTCAGTTTGGTCTGCATAGTAGCAAACGTGTTATGCAGGCGTTATACGAAATGGACTTAATTAAGTGTATGGAATACTTATGAAAAAAAGCTTTGATATTATAGGCGCACCTTTTAATAAACTTGGGTGTGTGACAACTGAACAAAATACGGTTGATGGTCTTCGTGAAATGGATGAACGTTCATGGGTAGGACTTACTGATTGGGTTCAAGTGAGAACTCAACGCTGGGCTTCAGATATCGTTGATTTAGGTGATGTTGCTGTAACGGCTGAAGTTAAAAGCTTCATTGATAACGGCGATAAAGATAAAGCACTTTATCACTATGCAAATGATTTGAAATCTACACTTTTAAATAGTTATCAGAATAATCGTATTCCTATCACAATTGGTGGCGACCACTCTATTGCGGTTGGCACGTTACAAGCAACGATGGAATTTTACAAAAAAGAACAAGGTAAGAAAGTCGCAGTTGTTTGGGTTGATGCTCATGCCGACATAAATAACGGCTTAGATAGTAATTTGCACGGTAAGCCACTTGCTCTGCTAATGAATCAATATCCTCATAATGAATGGAACATTCCAACTGACCTCGAAGTTAAGCCCGAAGATGTTTACTATATTGGTGTGCGAGATTTAATGCGTAATGAGTTTGACCTAATTAATGAGTTGAACATTACTAATTATGATATGCCATTTATTGAAAAACATGGTTTCAATACTGTTGTTGAAATCCTAATGGCAAAATTAGAACAAGACTATGACCATGTTTATTTGTCATTTGATTATGATGCTTTAGATGGCAGCATATTTCGAGCCTGTGCAACTCCAAATGTAGGTGGTTTAACGGCTAGGGAAGCGTTGCATCTAGTTCATACAATATCTTCTAGTCCTAAATTTGTAGGCGCTGATTTTGTTGAATATATGCCAGAGCTTGATGAAAACGGTGTATCTAAAGAATTAATAGTCAAACTCATTGATGCAGTATGGGGATTCCGTGCGTAATTTCGTATAACAGATAAGGATATGTGTCGTGCAACCGACACCTATCCGAAGTGTTGGACAAGCCCGAGCGGCTTTATATAAGTAAACGAAAGACACGAAAGACAGGACAGCCATAAAAGTGTTAATGGTTCAACGACCATCATTTTTCAACTCGAGCATAGATGGGACATGATTGTTTAATGCCCGCGAGGGCGATAGGGAATCTACTAACCGTGTGTTGAGTTTTTAAAATAAAGGTATGGCTGTCTTATGTTCTGCTGACGACTACTAGTCGAAAACCCAGAAACTAGATAGCAAGTGCCCGATTTTGTGATTATTATCGGGATTAATAATTGAAAATATATCTGATTTATAACGATTTTTATATTATTACGAGATAAATACGGGCGCATGTTCAAAGAACAAATTCGGATAAGTTGTTATATTTTTAATTGGAGTTCAGATGCTTTCTAAGATAAAAACAATCGATGAATTGTATTCAAAAGGTGTCATAAAAAATCAGCTAGAATATTTGAATATTCGTCATTTCAGGCAGTTTAGTCAAAATTTAAGTATAAATTTCGATCACCCCTTGACTATTTTAGTTGGTAAAAATGGGGCGGGTAAGTCAACTCTATTAAAGCTCGTTAAGTCAATGGCTAAAGGTCGTACACCTAATAACTATTTCTTTGAAACAGAGTGGGATAAATTCAATGATCAAGGGGTATCTGAGTTTAGCTACAAACTTGATAACGTTGCCTATAAAGAAATTAATACTCAACATTTTAGCTGGGTTTTTGCTAAAGATGAACAAAGTCTAAACTCAAATAAAGAAATAAAAGACTATTTAGAACAAAATAATAATGGTAAAAGTTATTCAAAAATAGTTGATATCGAATTTAAGTCACTAATAGGTTCTTTTGAGAAAAACACCTTTTTTGATAATCAGACATCTAAAGCAGATTTAAAATCAAAAGTTGATTATGCGAAAAGGGTTACTAAAAAAGTTCAGCAATCGATAGATACAAAAACTAATAATGGTAAAAAAGCTAGAGTTATTAATGTTAGTCAAAGTAATGTTGAAATAATCAATGATATTTTAGGTAAGAACTATACTGAAATAAAAATAATAGAACATAAGTTTTTTAGTGGGACTTGGGGAACCAGTATTATATTTAATTCTATGGATGTATATTCTGAGGCAAACTCTGGAAGTGGAGAATTTATAGTAGCTAATATAGTTAATAAATTGTCATCAATTCCATCAGGCTCACTCTTGTTATTAGATGAACCTGAATTATCCTTGCATTCAGGCGCACAAAAAAAACTATTTTCTTTTTTTCTTGATTTAATAATCAAGAAAAAAATTCAAATTATTATATCTACACATTCTCAATCTTTTGTGGAACATATACCAAGTATATGTGTTAAGAATTTTATTTCTAATCAATCAGGAAAAACGATTATTGAGCAAGGCGTAAATTACCTTAATGCTTTTGATAATTTAGGTGTTAGCTTTGATTGTGTGAGTATTATTGTAGAAGATGACTTGGCTAAAAAGATCTTAGATAAAGTAGCACTTAGTGAAAGATTAGATAAACAATTTAATATAAGGTATTTTTCTGGAGGGGCATCTAGCATAAAGACCTCGCTGATTACAACTTTCTCTAAAGTTGATGATGCTGAAAAATTTATCGTTTTTGATGGTGATATGTTTAAAACTGAGGTGGTTGATTTATCAAAAATCCCAGAGTCAGATAAAACCAAAATCTATCTGGAGGAGCAGATAAAGCTAATTACAGGTATTAATATCAATAATTTTCCTTTTCATGTTGATGGTGGTAAACAAGGTTCAAATAAAGAACAAAGATTAGAACTCTACAAAAAATACATTTCTTTCTATAAAGAAAGAGTTATGTTCTTACCAGAGAAAATACCTGAAGATATTATTTATGATCGGTCATATATATTATGTGCGTTTTCGTTCGTAGATATTAATGAATTGGATTCGATAAAAAACAGTAAAGAAAAGTTCAAAGTGTTATCAGATAAAACAGGTATTCCTGTTGATTCACTATATGATTTATTTATAGGTTGTTTTATATCACAGAAGACAAATAGAACAGAATATTCAAATATTCTTAATCTGCTAAAATCAATATTGTCTTCGAGTAAAGGTATTAAATAAAAATATAACAGATAAGGATATGTGTCGCGCAGCCGACACCTATCCGAAGTGTTGGACAAGCCCGAGTGGTTTTATATAAGTAAATATTGAAAATATTATAAAGTATGATGCTGAAAAGAAGTCGAGCGTTATCCTTGTTGTGAACCAATCAATTTAATTCATTGTTTTATAATTAGTTCCTTTTTAATTATTACGCGTTAAGAAAACATAGGATATCCATAACTATCGTAATCTATGGCGGTACTCTAAAGATAGGACAGCCATAAAAGTGTTAATGGTTCAACGACCATCATTTTTTTACATGGGGCATAGATGGGACACGATTGTTTTAATGCCCGCGAGGGCAATAGGGAATCTACTAACCGCGCGTTGAGTTTTTAAAATAAAGCTATGGCTGTTCTATGTTCTGTTCATTTAGCTTTCAAATATGGTAATCATTCCCTTTGAGTTGTAAACTAATATGATTTCCGCATAAATGTGCGAGGTAAGCATGAAATACGAATTATTAGTTTTAGCTGCAATGACACGATTAGAATCTCCAAATACTCAAGCTATCGTGGCTGCAACTGGGATTTCTGAGCGTAAAGTACAATCCGTAGTTAATTCATTAGTTGAAAATTTAGGCTTAAACATTCAAAGAGAGCGCCAGGGCCGAACTTTCCGTTTTTCTATTAATAGCTGGGGTGTTTTTGAATCAGGGAAAGCGATCCAGTCTCAACTTAATGATATTGATTTAGTTATGCCAAGTAATTCAATGCTTTCTTCTTACGAAGAAAAGCATGCCTATTTCGAGCAAGTTAAAATGGATAACTTTAAAGAGAGTATGCGTTTAGAGGGGCATGATGTTGCTAGTAATTTCGATTTATCACTCGACAGAGAGCAACAACGTCAAATTTTGTTAAACAAATACTCAAACGTAAATTCGTTAGAGGCGCTCAATGGCTGATAAATATGGCACAACACAAGATCCTTATACTTACGAAAATAGTACGGTTCTTGTTAATAAGCTAAATATCAACAATGAAGCGGTATTAGAGGCTGCAGAGCGTGATTTAACAACGTTAGCTGCAATGTATATAGAGTTTCAATTGCCTCCTTACGATTTCAGCTATCTGCGTTCAATTCATCATATGTTATTTTCCGATCTATTTGAATGGGCTGGCGAGTTAAGAATGATTGATATTTCAAAGGGAAATACACGTTTCTGTAATGTAGCTAGGATTGAAAAAGAAGCAAATAATCTATTTTCAATGTTAGAAAAAGATAAGTATTTAGTAGATCTACCATACGATGAATTTGTTACTAAGTTAGCTGAGTATTATTGCGATATTAATGTTTTACATCCATTCCGTGAAGGAAATGGTCGTGCCCAACGTTTGTTGTTTGAGCATATTGCAATCAACTGTGGTTACAATATTAATTTTTCTGGTACTACTTCTGATCAGTGGGTAGCCGCAAATATCCATGGTTATCATTGTAATTATGTGCCAATGAAAGAGCTGTTTTCTGTTTGTGTAACTAAAGCGGAAAAGCGCAGTTAACCAAATAACAATATGTGTCGCGTAGCCGACACCTATGCGAAGTGTTGGACAAGCCCGAACAACCTTATATAAGCAAATATTGCGAATGTCATGAAAGGTGATGCTGAAAAGAAGTCGAGCATTATCTTTATTATTTTTCGTTTTTATCAGAGTCTAAAAATTCCCGCCAATTGCATCACATGCAGGCAGCATAGATAAAAGGTTGCGCCGTTAAACGGATGGCAAGCTAAAATTCGCTATGCTTTCTATGCATAATATTGTTGTGTTTTATTCATTTGTTTCGTTTTTTTGTTTTCTCTATCATGCGCGTTCTTTTTTAACGCATGGTGTTCACTATAAATATCAACACATTAATACGATCACAATCTATCAGCGCCCAATTGTTAAGAATGGCACTGTTACTCGCTGTAACTTTAGTCGCTGTTCATCATTGTCAGCCTTTGTTAGACGCATTAGCAACTAATGCAACGAGCGGAGGATGCCACCAACAAAATAGCGTCACGGCTACAGATAAACCAATCCATTGCCATCAACACGAACAATAAATAGAGCACAATCAATGAGTATTTTCCGTTTCCCGCCATTAGTTTGGCTGGGTATTGGTATTTTAATTTTTAGCTTAGGTATACGACAATCTTTTGGTATTTTTATGATGCCAATTTCAGAGACGTTTGGTACTGGACGTGAATTCTTTAGTTTTGCAATTGCCCTTCAAAATCTTCTTTTTGGTATGTTTCAACCCTTTATTGGTATGGCTGCAGATCGCTTTGGCTCTCGTCGTATCATCATTGGTGGCGCAATTGCTTATAGCTTAGGTTTGTATTTAACCTCAATTGCCACAGAGCCTAGTATGCTTTATTTAAGTATTGGCATGCTTATTGGTTTAGGCTTAAGTGCAACGAGTTATGTAATAATTTTAGGTGCCGTTGCTCAAGTCGTGCCTGCTGAGCATACTGCAAAGGCCTTTGGTCTGACAACGGCTGCGGGTTCATTTGGTATGTTTGCGGTGATCCCTGGTGCTCAAGCTTTATTACATAACTTTGACTGGCAAACAGCGATGCAAATTTTTGCATTAAGCTGTTGTGTTATGGTTGCTTTTGCTTCTTTTATGAAAGTCAGTAAAACCACTGCTGCGAATGCGCCGATTGTTGATAATTCACAAACATTAAAAGAGGCGTTAAAAGAAGCCTTTACCAATAAAAACTATTGGTTGATCCACATGGGATTTTTTGTGTGTGGTTTTCATGTCATGTTTATCGCTACCCATTTACCGAGTTACCTTGGTGATAAAGGGTTACCTGCTCAAACAGCAGCGATGGCCTTAGCATACGTAGGGGTCTTTAATATTTTTGGCTCTTATTTTTGGGGCATCATGGGGGATAAATATGATAAACGTTATGTAATGACAGCCTTGTACTTAGTACGTACTGTCGTTATTGCTGCCTTTATTACTGTCCCTGTGACGGAAATCACTGCTGTTATTTTTGGTGGTGCGATTGGTTTTTGTTGGCTAGGTACGGTGCCATTGACATCAGGATTAGTTCGTCAGATCTTTGGTGCACGTTATTTATCAACACTATACGGATTAGTCTTTTTTACTCATCAAATTGGTAGCTTCCTTGGTGCGTGGGTTGGTGGACGAATTTATGACTTTTACGGTTCATATACCCCAATTTGGTGGTTAACGGTTGTAATGGCATTTATCGCAGCTTTAATTCACTTACCTATAAATGATAAGCCAGTATTACGATTGCAGTTACAGATGCAAAAGAGCTAATAAATCCCCTTTTCTTTAAGGCAAAGATAAGACTAAAAAAGACAGGACAGCTATATGTTTATATGGCTGTCCTTTTTTATATTTTATATAGTAACAGACACATTGATATATATGACGTTATTTTAAATTTATAAATATTAAAGGCTAGTTGATAGGAAAAAGCGATTAACAATACAGCTTTTTATGATTATGAGATATTTAAATTTCGTGGTATAGGTATTTTTAAGGGAGTGTTTATGCTATTGAGTAATTAAGAGAAACTATATGGAAATAAAAAATGACAGTACGTGTATGACTCGCTGTGACAATATTACATATAGAGCGCCTAAGTTTCATATTCGTGGTTTTGTGGAATACTTTCTTTGGAAGGATGAATTTAATGAAAAGTATATTCAAATTGTTTCAAAAGAAATTGGCCATGATGTTTCTTTAGATGAGGAATATTATTTCTTTTCAATCAGGCAATATAATAATGGTATTTTTTTAGGTAGTCTTTGGGGGCTTGATAGACATTTAAATAAGAAAAAAATCACAAGTATCAAGCTGTTATTGACATTGAAAGCTGTAATTCAACATTATAATCAATTAGACAATACATAAAAAATATTAAATGTGTACTGAGTGAAGTTTCCCATGACTGTCATTTATTAAGGAATGATTATATCGGGAAGTGAGTTTTTTATAAAATAATAATCAAACAGTGAAATTTTATATCCTGCCACTATGTCTAGTTATAAATTAATACTCTAGATAGACACTGTGCTTTTGGGGAAGTGTTAGCTATGAAAACATCTATATTAATTACCAAGAAAGTGAAATATCAATTACAAAAAAAACTACAAGAAGTTAGAGTTGCTATTCTTTGCGGTAATAAAGAAAAACTGCCTCAACTCTTGATTGAACTAGAATCTGAGCAGAAAAAATTTGAACAAAGTTATTCAAAGAAAAAATGGTAACCATCTACTAATGTTCAATAATTCTAACAATCATTGCTAATCGCACCGTTATTTTGAACATTTCAATATTCTCTTTCCTATTCATATTGCGCAGTAATACATTGCGCAATATGAGATCTAACGGCGGATAATATCGGTTGTATTAGCGATGTTAACACCTAAAGCGAGCATTCTTTCAACAAAGGCTTGTGCTTGTTTTTCAAAGCCAGCAACAGCGCTGGTGGTATCAATGAGAATCGTTAATTTACGAATGTCATCGCGCGGTAGCTTGTCGATCATTTGCTCTACGGTGCTGGCGACGCAGTGAGATAGCGCCTGTCCTGAGATAAAAACACGATCACTCTGTACGACTAATGTTGCTAATTGGGGATCAAACTGGGTCTTTATATCATCATGGAGTGGGTATTCAGCCTCACATCCTCCATAGTGCTCAGTATGTGGGTTTTCACCTTTAGATATGGTGTGACGTGAAATGTTTTTCTGCTTCTCCCAATTCTCAATCGCTGTTTGAATTGGGGCTACAACGGTATGACCAACTGAATCAATAACACAGTGTGTTGGCCAAATAATGAGGCTGTATTTACCTGTTTGCTCAAGAGACTGAGTATATTCAAGTACATGGTTAAGTTGTTTTAGGTCGGTTGGCTGCCACAGACCATCAACAATATCTTGATAGCTAATAAGCGTAAATGGGGCTGGGTGTTGGCCAAGCTTATTTTGCCAATAAATCGCGTGTGCAATATCGTACTCATGGTGGCTATCAAGGGTTACCACGATATTGTTGATGTTAGTTTGTTGCTGATGAATAAAGCGAGCCAATCGTTGCGCGTCTTCCCATGAATGGGGAACAGGAAGGGCGGGAGAGATTGTCTGTGTGGCTACATTACGTTGCTCATGTAATGGAACATCATAAAAGTCATACTGAGGATCAATAATAAGTAATGATGTGATTGTTTGATGCATTGCACACTCCTTTATGCTTTGAGTTATTAATGAGTAACAGATAGTAATAAAACCGATTAAATATACGTGGGTGAGCGGTAATTGGAAAGAAATAACATAACTATCTCAATGTTTAAATAGGGACTATTAATATGCATTTTGATTGGTAAGCATTCAAGAATCAAATTCAATGCCAATAATATAGATCTTTAAATATATTTTACTGAATAGATTGTTAAACCACGTAAATAAATGTGGTTAATTGTATTGATTTTGTAAAGTTAGTTTTCATTTATCGTAATTAATAATAGTTGATAAACGGTAACGATAATCAATATCATTAGCATCTTTGTTGCAATCATTCAGGGAATAGATAATGAAAAAAACACCTATCGCAATCGCATCAACGTTAATTTTGTTTTCAGCCACTGCAATTTCTCAAGAATACCCTTTAGGCCAGCCGACAATTAAAGATGGAATGGAAATACAAGGGGTTTATTTACAGCCGATTACCATGGATATGGAAGGAACGGGTATGGATCAACTACCCGCGAGTAAGGCTGACGTTCATTTAGAAGCAGATATTCATGCTGTTGAAGAAAACCCAAATGGATTTGCAGAGGGAGATTGGATTCCATATCTAACGATTAAATACTCGGTTACTAAACTAGGTGATAAAGAAACCACACAGTCCGGTATGTTTATGCCAATGATTGCTAGTGATGGCCCACACTACGGTAAAAATATTAAACTTGATGGTAAGGGAAAATATAAAGTGAGTTTTACCATTTATCCACCTTCATATAATAAGAATGCCCCATTTTTCCGTCATATAGATAAAGAGACTGGTGTTGCCCCTTGGTTTAAGCCTTTTGATGTATCGTGGGAATTTAATTATGCCGGTGTTGGACGTAAAAGTAGTTATTAATCGTTATATATAAATAAAAAGGGAAGGTTCGACTTCCCTTATTTTTATTAATTAAGTTAATTTGAGGCAAAATGAAAAAGTATATTCCTTTTATTATTCTATCATTTTATTTATTTTCGCCAATATCTGTTTATGCAGCTGAAAAATACACGGTTTATTTGGAAATTAATAATGGTGAGTTTATTCCTCCTGTCTTAAATGTGCCGACTAATAAAATCATAAGAATTAAAATTTCAAATATAGGTAATCAACCTGCAGAATTTGAAAGTACTCAATTACGCAAAGAAAAGGTGTTAGCACCAGGTGCAAGTTCTGTAGTGATTATTGCTCCTCTTAGACAAGGAACATACACCTTTTTTGATGATTTTCACTTAGAAAATTTACACGGGAAAATTATAGCTAAAGAGCCAAGCCAATGAAGGGACAAGTCTTATTTGTAATTTGGCGTGAAAGTATTGAAGCCTTACTTTTAATTGGCATTATTTACGCGTGGATCAAGCAGCATGTCGATAGCCAAAGTGGCTTACGTTACCTGTGGAGTGGAATAGCCATTGGTATTGGATCTTCTATTTTATTAGCACTGCTTATTTATGGTGTTTTTAATGTGTTAAACGATACAGAACAATCATTGTTTATGATTATTATGGAGTTTACTGCCTGTATATTGATTGTTCAAATGGTCTATTGGATGAATAGTCACAGTCAGTCAATGAAGTCTGATATTGTTTCTGGATTAGAACAGCAAACTGAAAAACAAAACTGGTGGGGGGTTACGTTTATTGTTGCGATTGCGATTGCGCGTGAAGGTAGTGAAATTGTAGTGTTCTTATCAGGTTTTATTATGTCTCTTAATGCAACTAATGCGATTGATTTCTTTACAGAAGTCGCTGGAGGAATTGCAATTGCTGCGTTGACATTATATTTATTCTCATTGGTTAATCATTATGTTCCCTGGCGTATATTCTTTAATGTTACCGGAGTTGTATTGTTATTCCTTGCTGTATCGCTATTACTTAAAGGTGTAGAAGAGGGCATTAATTTACTGCTTGAATATGATTATCCTATTCCTGATTTTCTTTATTTACCCGCTTGGAATTCAACCGGAATCATTGATGATTCTAGCGTCGTTGGTAATTTGTTAAATGCATTTTTTGGTTATCGTTCACAGCCAATTTGGTTAAGCGTCATTGTATTTATTGCGTACTGGATGGCTATCTCTGCTCTGTTTTTACGGAGAAAAAAGCATGCGTAATAAAACGACTATTTCAATTGCATATTTAATGATTGGGTTATTGCTTTCACAAGTAGCTGTCGCAAAAGCCTTGCGATCTCCGGTACAAACTGGCAATGAGATTATTATTGCTAAGGGTGATATTCTAACCCCTGAAAAATATCAGAAAATAACTACGCAGTATATGGATTATACTGTCAAAAATATTCATAACGCGATTGAACAGTTAAATCATTTAAAGCAAAGCCTAAAAAATAATGATGTGAGAGTAGCGCAGATGGCTTATATTCAAGCACATCAATATTATGAAACGGTTCGGCCTATTGTGATAATATTTGGTCATACCGATCGAATTATTAATTCACGTTCAAATGATTTTCTTGCTGGAGTGAAGGACTACCGTTTCAAAGGCTTTCATCTGGTTGAATATTTGCTTTTTGATCAACAGAACAATCAAGCAACTTTGAATGCTGTTGATGAATTATTGATGAATTTAAATGATGTAAAGCGAAGAGTTGAAACAGAACAGGTTGATATTGTAAAACTGATCCAATCATCCGCCGATTTTCTTGAAATGATATTAGAAACCAAACTTGCTGGTAAAGAAAATATCTATAGTGATTCTGATTTGACTGATATTGCTGCTAATGTAAAAGGTTCTCAATATATCATTGATGACATTATACCTTTTCTACCACACTCAACATCAGCGCCAATAATGAAAAATTTTAATAAAATCACTGAAATTCTAGATAACTATAAAATTAAGACCAATGAATATAAACCTTATGACGATTTAAGTGATAAAGATAAAGCGGCGTTATTTTCTGTATTAACACAGCAGGCTTATTTATTAGCAACACTAAGGGCAACATTAAACCTTGATGTGTATTACAAATATCAATATTAAAATAGGGGAATAAAACAAATGAAAACACCATCAAGTTTTAAATTATCTAGACGTAATGCATTAAAAACATTGGTTATTGGTAGTGCTGTTTTTACTGTTCCTGCAATAGTGGCACAAGAGCGTGAGCATGAAAGCCATTATAAAAAAAAGATTGATTATCAAGGTTTTCATCAAGCTGGAGTGATTACGAAAGAACAAAAAAATGTTTCTTTTATTAGCTGTAACGTAACTGCTATGACATTAGCTGAGCTGAAGATGTTATTTAAAGTGCTGACTGCAAGAATTGCTTATTTAACTCAATCTAACAATTTAGTCGTGAATGCTAATGATAAGATGCCACCTTTCGAGTCAGGAATGCTGGGTGAACATTTAGATCCAGATTCACTGACTGTGACGGTTTCTTTGGGGGCGAATTTATTTGATTCTCGGTTTGGATTAAAGCAATTAAAGCCGCGCCATCTAGTAGAAATGAAAAGTTTTCCTAATGATCAGTTAGATCCTAATTGGTGCGGAGGAGATATTGGGCTGCAGATTTGCGCTAATAGTCCCGAGAGTGTGGTTTACGCTTTACGTGATATTTTACAACATACGAGTATGTATATAGTCCCACGCTGGAAAATGGACGGTTTTTTACCTTCGCGTGATATTGATAATAAAACAACACCAGTGAATTTGTTTGGGTTTAAAGATGGTACCGGTAATGCGCCAGCGAATAATACGGATTTGATGGATGATTTAGTGTGGGTTACAGCTAAGGATAAAGAGCCCGATTGGTGTATTGGTGGATCATATCAAGCGGTTCGTTTGATCCGTTTTAATCTTGAATTTTGGGATAGGACACCTTTAGAAGATCAAGAGAATGACTTCGGTCGCCATAAAATAACAGGTGCTCCTATTGGAATGAAACATGAGCATGACTCGCCTGAGTATGAGACAGATCCACATGGTGATCGCATTTTGTTTAATTCACATATCCGCAGAGCAGAGCCTCGTAACCCTGAACGATACACAGCAAAATTACGCCGACGAAGTTACAGTTACTCACTTGGGATCAATAATTTTGGTATGTTGGATATGGGGCTTATTTTTATCTGTTACCAAAAAAATCTTCAAAAGGGCTTCATAGATACTCAAAAAAGGCTCAATGGAGAACCTCTAGAACGTTATATCAAACCTTTTGGTGGTAGTTATTATTTTGTACTGCCAGGAGTGAAAGCAAACGATGACTACCTTGGTCAAGCGTTATTTAATGATGTTTAATGGGGACAACCAATACAGTGCCGATTCTAGCTAGCCATTACACTAATCTTCGTGTTGCTTATGTGAGCTATTTACCGATGTGTCGTTATTTATGTATAAAAAACATATGGCTGTCCCAGCGTCTTTGATCTTCTATTTTAGTCCATTAGTAGCAATAAATTCCCTTTAAGTATTTATTTTGATTTAACATTATCTTCGAAATTAATGACTTATAGCATTGAATTTCTCATTAAAATTTCATTGGAAATTCCTATTAGTGCTATTGATATTAACAATTATGCATTTTGAATATATCAATATACTTTTGCAGCGAAGTAAAAATTCGTCAGATACAGATATCTGTGTTCATGGAATATTTTTATAAGGGAAATAATTATGCGAACGTCAAATAATATATTGTTAATAACGACAGTGTTAGTCAGTGCCTCTTTACAAGCTCAAACACTAACAAAAGATAATGGTGCTCCTGTTGGCGATAATCAGAATTCAATAACTGCTGGTGCAAATGGCCCTGTACTGCTTCAGGATGTTCAGCTCATTCAAAAACTTCAGCGTTTTGCAAGAGAGCGTATTCCAGAGCGTGTTGTTCATGCTCGAGGTACTGGCGCACACGGTGAGTTTGTTGCAACATCTGATTTTTCAGAGTTAACATCGTCTGCACCTTTTGCAGATAAAGGCAAGAAAACCCCTGTTTTTGTTCGTTTTTCAACAGTGATCCATTCTAAGGGCTCTCCTGAAACATTACGAGATCCTCGAGGCTTTGCGACTAAATTTTATACTGAACAGGGAAATTGGGATTTAGTTGGTAATAACTTGCCAGTATTTTTTATACGTGATTCGATTAAATTTCCTGATATGGTGCACTCTTTAAAACCATCACCTATCACTAATATACAGGATCCAAATCGCTTTTTTGATTTCTTTAGTTTACAACCTAGTGCCACCAATATGCTGACATGGGTTTATAGTAATTTAGGTACGCCTGCTAGCTATCGAACAATGGATGGATTTGGTGTTCACGCATATAAATGGATAAATAAGCAAGGCGATGTTAATTATGTTAAATTTCAATGGAAAAGCCAACAAGGTGTAAAAAGTCTTAGACCTAATGAAGTTACTGAGATTCAAGGTAAAGATTTTAACCATTTAACCAACGATCTGTACACAGAGATAAAAGCTGGTAACTATCCTAAATGGGATCTATACGTAAAAGTATTATCTCCAGAGCAAATGAGTAAACTTGAATATAACGGATTAGATGCAACTAAATCATGGTTAAATATTCCGGATAAAAAAGTAGGCACGATGACCTTAAATCGTGTTCCTGATAATTTCTTTTTAGAAACGGAACAAGCTGCTTTTGCACCATCTAATTTAATTCCTGGTATTGAACCATCTGAAGACCGTTTATTACAAGGGCGTTTGTTTGCTTACGCTGATACGCAAATGCATCGTGTTGGAGTTAATCAATTTCAATTACCGATAAATCGTCCATTAGCTCAAGTGAATAACTATAATCAAGATGGATTTAGTAATAACGCTAACCATGATTCAAATATTAACTATGAGCCAAGTAATAATATAAAGTTATCAGAAGATCAGCAGTATAAAAATGTTGAAACAAAACTGAGCGGTGTGACTCAACAAAAAGCGATCGCTAATCCGCGTGATTTTTATCAAGCAGGTGTTTTTTATAGAAGTCTGAGTGAGCAAGATAAAACAGATCTTATTCATAATCTCTCTGGTGATCTAAATAAAGTTAATAATGAAGCAATAAAAATTAAAATGGTGAGTTATTTTTATTTAGCAGATGAAAACTATGGAATGCGCTTAGCAAAAGCGACAAATGTTCCATTAGATAAAATAATGAACAAAAGTAAATAAATAATATTAACTTACAAAGAATATTGCTAATTTCCCCCGATTAGTATCTTTGTAAGTTTCTTATTTTTTAGAGGTTAAGAAAATGAAAAATATTATTTATATGACGTTTTCTCTGCTGTTATTAGCGTCATCAAATTTTGCAATGGCCTTAGAAAATCATAAAAAAGATGCTGATCAGTTAATCCAATTATTCTTTGATGCTGCTAGAATTGGAAATAATGAAGTATTGCATGAATTTATTTATGCTGGATTTCCTCTCAATGAGCCCAACAGTCAGAGCTATACCGCATTGATGGTTGCAGCTTATTATGGTAATGAATCATCAGTCGATTTATTACTTAAAGAAGGCGCTAATGCTTGTATTGAGGATAAAAGAGGCAATACTGCTTTTATGGGCGCTTTAATCAAAGGTGAAGTGAATATAGCAAGGAAGTTATATAAGGCTGATTGTCGTTATGGTGATCATCGAAATAAATCAGGACTAAGTCTGACTGAATTTGCTACTTTATTTGGACAACAAAAAGTACTAGAAACATTTAATCAACCGCCGTTGTAGGATAATTAATAAAAGGAATAAAAAACATGAAAAAAATACTACTATCAGCTTTAATCTTAGCCTCTGCGAGTGCAAGTGCTGCGGATCTTTCTGTTAAGATGACAGATCTTAATACTGGTACAATGGTCGGGACTATATCGGCACAGCAAACAAAATATGGTGTTGTTTTTACTCCACATTTAACCGGATTACCAGCAGGCTTACATGGTTTTCATGTTCATGTTAATCCATCATGTGATACGACAGAAAAAATGGGTAAAGTTGTTTTAGGTGGAGCAGCGGGAGGGCACTATGATCCTATGAACACTAATAAACACGGTTATGCATGGACGGACGATAACCATCTAGGTGATTTACCCCCTCTTTATGTCGACATGAAAGGTAATGTTGAGCAACCTGTTTTAGCACCTAGATTAACGTTGGCTGATTTAAAAGGCCGAGCATTAATGATTCATGCTGGTGGTGATAACCATTCAGATCACCCTAAACCTCTTGGTGGTGGTGGCGCACGTATGGTTTGTGGCGTAATTAAGTAATAAATGATATAGCCATAATATAATCAAAACTATTATGGCTATGTTTAACTATTTACTTATTAACTGAGTTATTAGCTAAACAAGCTGTTGTTTAATCTATGTTAAATTCTCAAAATAAATGTAATACTGACGATATTGTTATCATTATTTAATATTATAATCCATTGAACCTATCCTTAATTAAATCTTCTATCCTTTCGGCAATGCCATTCTTGTTATTATTTAGTGCTGGTATTGTTGACGCAATTGGTTTTATCCATCTTAAAAATGGTCTATTTGTATCCTTCATGAGCGGTAATACAACCCATGTGGCAATGTTGTTGTCCAGTCATCAATATGGACAATCAATATCTTATATAGGAGTGATTTTGCTATTTGTTAGCGGGATCACTGTTGGTGAGATGATTGCTGTATTGCAGAAAAAAAATTATCGTTGGCTGGTGATGAGTGCTGTTTCTATATTGTTATGTAGCGCTATTTTTATCGAAAAAATTACCGTTCCAATGGCAACTAACTTTGTACTCGCTTTTGCGATGGGGCTACAAAATATTGCATTAAGGATCACAATCAGTAAGGCGATGCCATTAACCTTTGCAACTGCTTTTCTCGCAAATACAGGCCGAGAACTGGCGTTATTATTGCTTGGACAAGGTGATAAACAGTTATTTTTAAAGCAACTTAGCTTATGGCTTGCTATTTTTATTGGTGCGATAGTCGGTAGTAATTTAATGGCGTTCTCATTAAATTACGCATTAGTCGTACCTGTTGTATTGTGTTTGTGTATTACAGGATTACTTTTTTGGTTAAAAGATCTAACCAATGACGATTAATTGACTATTTTAAATAATATTCTGCTTTTCTATAACCATTCAATTATCTAATTAAGTGAACAAATTTATACACCTATATATTAATAACCATAAAGATGTGTAGTGAACCAAGCTATTATCGTAATTGTAGAATGCATATAGTGGAAAGGTTAAGAATAAAATAAAGGGTTGCGACAATACGCCGCAACCCTTTGTTTAAAATATACTTCTGACTAAGAGAGTATATTAATAAGGTAATTCACCAGCTTTATCTAACTCGTTGTAAACATCAACAAATAGTTTTGCAAAGTGGATTTCTTTCCAGTTACATGGCACTGGAGGACAACCGTCATACCAACTGTTACCAATTTGCTCACCGAGGTATAGAGCAAAGTCATACATTTCACCTCGTTCAACTTTATCTAGTTCACCATCGGATAAGCCAAAGACGGTACCAGCACTCTTACCAAAGCTGAATGTATCTTGGAATCCAGACTGCTTGCGGTAATTAACAAAACCATTTGAATTTAAGGTCTTATCAAGTAAATCGGCATACAGGGCGTCGGTATTAAATGTCGTGCCATACAGGAACATATCATGGCCATATGTTTCTTTATAATTCAGCAGCTTATTTTTGAAATTATCACTTGAAACAATATAAGCAACATTTGAGATTAACTCAATATGACGTTTAATACTATTTGCATCCCACGGCTTTTCTGCAACAGGATTCGTGAGTAATTGATTGGTAAATGTGACGTCCCAAGTTGCATCTATTTTATTTAACTTATCCAACAACGGATGTTTAGTGGCTGTGCTGTAACGTGCATCAATCAAATGCTGTGTGCCGTAATGGCCGTATGTGTTACCTACACCGTCAAGCGTGCTTAACATTTTGGTATAATTATAAACGCCACGTCCATCAACAGTATTAAAGCTGTTGTCTACATTAAGATCAGCAAGTGGCAATGTAATACGGGTGTAAGCTGGAAGTTTATCTAACTGAGCTAAACGCGCCCAACTATGTTGACTATGTGCACGAATATCAAGATCTAGCTGCTGGAGATCGACTTCAGTGAAGTTCGTTATTTCAACGGTATGGCGGTCAACAAGACGGACATTAACCATTGAGCCCATATTGGCAGAAATTGACCATAAACCTTCGTTAAGGCCATCTTGTAATACTTTACGAACGTTGGCTGTATGTGGCAAATCATCAAATGCTAATTGCGCTGTAGGTACATATGCATTTGGCGTAAACGTAAGTGTATCTAATTTATCCAGTGCAACTGTTTCAATGATCGAATTGGTTAAAGAAACAATTTCATTATCACGAACCAGCAAGTCATTACCGTTTACCCAAAAATGATCAATAAGATAAACCGCTTTTTCTGCGTCTTTAAATTGGTAATCATTGGCAATAAATTGTTGAATATCATACATAGCAAAACGCGTAGTCGATTCGACATATTGGCCATTATTTTCTTTTACGAAAACATAGTTACCATTGGCATCCATTGCTTCAACGCCACCTAGGTTTTTATGTATTGGTTGTAGCGTTACACCTTGTGATAGCGATGCTAAATCATAGACAGCAGAGCCTTGAGTGCCGCCGGCAATGAGTTTAGTGCCAATAAATTCAAGTGAAGTAGGGTGACCATGGGCATAACTTAAGTAAGCAAATGGTTGTAGTGATTGTGTTTCACCATTTTTTAGTGGGACATGTTGATAAACGGTGATTTTTTCAGCATCGGCAACCAAAATATACTGGTTATTGATAGCGATTTTCGCCTGACCTGTATGCTGAACAGCATAAGAATACTGGTATTGGCTATTTTCACCATTAAAAACATCAATGCGATTATGGGCGCTAATAGCAGAGACAAATAACTGTGATTTGTAGCTACGTAAATCGTCTAAGCCTTTGTACGGTTGATCTTCACTAATCCCAAAGATTTTAGTGGTTGTATTTTCTTTGGTGTCATAAATACCCACCATTGGAACATCATATTGACTATTTTCTGCTGTAGGTGATTGTGCCACAATAATCTTGTCGCCAATATTTTCAATCGATACCATATTAGCGTATTCTGCATTAACACCAAATTTATACGGTGCAAGGTGAGTTGCATCTAATGGTTCGTTTGTTTCTGAGCCAACAAAACAAGTCAGTGCTTCATTTAATACATAATTAGTATCTAAATGACCATCGGGTAAATATTCAAGTACACAACCATTATCCCAGTCATAATTTCCCCACTCTTTATTAACAACAACGACACCGCCTTCATACATGGAGAATTCCCAGCTTTGATCAAAGAAACTGAATAAATTTCGGGTCGCACTATCATCAGCCCAATTACGCAGTGGTACGATAGGTGTACCATGCTGTTGATCTATTTCATAATTAACGCCATTTAATTCAATGAATTTTCTACCGTTTTTAAAGAAATAAAAGTCAGGATTATTAGCAAAAGATTTTAGCTCCTGAACACGCTGAACCATTTTATTTGCCATTTCGTTCATGATTTGAACGTACTTAACCTGACTAGCACTATCAAGATCTGGCGTGATTTCTGGAATAGGAGGTGGAGGCAATACTTCTTCTGGAACAGTGTCTGATTCTAATTCAGCAATAAAGATCCATGGTGATTCCCAAGTATTTTGAGTGATGTTAGCAGGCGATTCATTTGCATTTGCCCACCATTGAGCTTCAAAAAGATTGCCATTGAGTTGTACTTGTTCTTTGGCTGAATAACTTTTGTTTGGATCATATGTTTCTGTGGCATATACCGATCCAGATGCAGTTAGTAACATTGCTATAGATAATAAGTTTCTACGCATATAGAACTCCATAAAATTAATAATAGGATAACGTGGTGAATGATAGATAACAGCTACATTGCAGTTGTTAGCTGCAGAGCGTTACCGTCAAACTCATATATAAGTAATTCCTTTACTTGCCAATATATATACTTATATTTCGTTAGTCTCTATTTTTTGCTTTTATTTTTTGTTTTTTTAAGAAGTCAATTGATTCGATGAATTATTGAAAATATTAGGCTGTTGTTGCTGTTTTTTGAGAATAGTGTCACAAATTTATTTTTACTGAAATGTCGAAAAAATAATTACCACACAATAATATGCCATTTGGTTTATATGCTGACTGTTAGCTGTTAATATTGAATATCAGCTGGCTGGTTGAATTTTGACCATGAATGTAGTGAAACAAAAGGATTTGTTATGAAGATTTTTTTTGGTTTTTTTTTGGTTACATTATCATTTAGTTCAATGGCAAATGAAATAGAAGCGCCATTTGGTTTCGTATGGGGGCAATCGTATCAACAAATTAGCAGCAAAGTATTATTAACTGATTGTTCTACAAGAAAACATTTAATGATGTGTGAAACAACACAACCGATTAAAAAAGTCTCTTATGGTGAGCGTTATATCGTTGTCATCGATCATAAGCATGGGCTCCAAAAAGTAATCCTTGTTAGTCGAAATATTACCAGCGATAAATTAGGTGCTGAAGGAAAAGCGTTATACAGCCAAATAAAGAAAAGCTTAACTAAAAAATATTATCCTCCTCAAGTTACTGATTATTCAGCTAGTGATAACGATAGTGATAGCGCGTTCTATCAATGCTTAAAGTCTAATGATTGTGGTAGCTGGTTGTCTCATTGGAATGGAAAGGATGGCAGCCAGGCAATGGTTGAGTTGAAAGGCTTATCCGATGGCAGAGGGTATTTAATGATGACATACCACTCAAGTAAGTGGGAGCAGATCATCAAATTTGTAAGCATCGAAAGAAGGAAATCTGACTTTGATGCATTATAGTCGTCCAGATATTCTTGGTTATTATAAACATTACCTGTTAATTGTCTTTATTAGATAAAATATTGAATTTAGTTATTTAAAGAAACAAAGTATTACATAGCTACGGTATACTAAAAAAAAGCAGCATAAAATAGATTATATTCGTGGATTTAATCACCTTTTTTGTTGATTTTTTCGTTGAATAAATAATTAAACTCACTATAGAATGTGATGGTTATGTTACAGATGTAATAACCAATTTATCTGACTTGCATGGAATGAATAATGAGTAAGTCATATAAGATACATTAATCATAAGGAAATGACGATGCAGTGGGATGACGTAAATGGCCCAAGATCTTTCTTTGGCAAAGCACCGGTTGATATTTATAAACCTATTGAAATAGGTGAAACTGCAAAACTCCGCTCAAATAGGCATGAAATTAAAGTTAAAATTGTCGATTGTCAGTCTGATTTTATGAAAGGTGAAGTGATTGAAATGAGTGCTGATCTCGAACTAGAGATGCTTGTTCAGGGTGATATGGTTAATTTTACCCCTCAAAACATTGTGACGTTATACCGTAATTAGTAAAACAATACATCATCTCTGATAGATATAATGATTATATTGGAGATGATCTATTATTAATGTACTTAAAGGATGAAGTTAGTGGTGGGTATAAGTAAATCTGGTGCTGAACGTTATGGTAAAATGTTTGCGCAATTAACCGATGAGTCATGGTTATTCGGTGTTATTGTTGCTGCTGTATTTTTAGTGATTACATTATGCTTAAGTTACAGCATTGTTTATTATCTGCCTCTTTATCAACCAACATCAGAATCCGTCATTGCAATAATGGCAACGTTAAGGCCATTAATGTTTGTGTTCCCCGTTATTACTGCAGGGTTAACGTTTGCTGCTAGTTTTAGAGCGGTAAAATCTTATTTAAATACCAAAGCGACTTCATAAGAATTGTCGATGATATTTTATTTATTAAAAAACAAAGTTACTAGTGTTCTCTGGTTGTTAATATTGTAATTTAATTGTTTTCTTGGTGTGTGGGTTGTGGTGTGGTGATTTAATTAGCCACTTTTATAGATAATAATGACACATTTTAGAATATTAAAGGTTTTAATTTGTGACTATTAATTTGTTTTAGTTGTGAATAATTGCTCGTTTTCGAGTTAATTTACGTTACGATAGCGGCAATTTTTAGCTTGTTTATTTGATGAGATCATGAATATAAAAAAGGCTCTTCCTTACCTGTTTGTTACCCTTAGTTTTTTCGGTAGCCTATCAACGGCTCATGCTTATGACCAAATTACACTAGGGCGTACTATTTTACTTGAAATTGGTAACCATGGCGCAAAAATTCCTTTAATAGTATGCCGTAATACTGATGCGATTAAAGTAAAAGCAGAGCGTAATTTACGTCTTGAGCGTATAAAAGTAACGTTTAGAAACGGTGAGACACGTAATATTTCGTTTTATCGTGATCTTAAAAAGAATCAAGAAACAAGCTGGCGTAAATTCTCATACAAGCGTTGTGTGAAGAAGTTAGAAGTGTTTGGTAATTCTGACGGTACTCGTGCTGGCGTTAAAGTATTTGGTCGTCAAAAATAAATTAGTAGATTAATATAAAAACGCCATACAACTGCTTAATAGGTGTATGGCGTTTTATTGATGTGTGCTTATAGCATTAAATCAATTATATGATGCCAACAGTGAAGTGTAAGCCGTAGAAAACTCCGCGACCGATGAGCTCTGCAATAAACATCACGATAAAAGCCAGTAAACTAATGGCAGTAACGGCTTTAACTTGGTGTGCTTTAAGTGCAGAGAACAACCATAATCCTCCAGCTATCATCAGCAATACCAAGCGCGTAATAATTGACCCTGAGTAAACCGCTAAATATTCAGCCCCAGTTTGAATTGACGTGGTAATCGTTGCAATATCAACCAATTGCCAAGCAGTGATAACCACATGTAATGCAATCATGCAAACACCAAAAATTGCTAGTTTAGTGTTTAATGTCGCAGTGGTTGTTTGGGTTAGATTGAGCAATACATAACCCAGTAATACACCTGACATTAATACAGTGCCAATGAATTCAACGTAAGTAAAACTGCTATTCCAAACAGGTACAGTATTAATTAGGTATACTTTGATCATTGCCGCCATAAATATAATGCCAACGAGTGCCACAATAATACGTGCAATTTTTAATACTGATTCAGTTACTATTTTGAGCAGGTCAGCTAACCAATACAGGCCGCCAACAGCAAAAAATATACTACCAGTTAAAATTTCATTCGATAAACCAGAGTGACCAACACGGTTAAGCGCATTAAATGCCCGTAAAGGGCTGCCGAGGTGCATAGTAGATGCGGCAAAACCGATTGCCATAAATGCCCATAATACAATCATACTTAGTACTAAAGGTTGGCGATGTTTGGCTGCTGATCCCAATTGAGATAACCGTCCTGCTGTAATGATATAACCGCCGACGGCTGTTTGTGCTAATACAGTAAAGGCGACGAGGGGTAATTCAGGATATAGCATTATTTTACCTCTCGAGGATTTTGTAAAAAGCCACTGGTATCACCTACAGGCTTACCGTTTGGATTTAACTTAATGATCAAGTTTGGATGGGTAATGTTTGAATCTGGCAGTGGAGCACAATTAGCATTGGTGCCGTATTTCTTGCGCAGTTCACTGATTTCCCCAAACTCGATAGCACGTAGTGGACAACTATCAACACAAATTGGCATTAATCCTTCAGCGACACGCTCAAAACAGCCGTCACATTTAGTCATATGGCCTTTTTCTTCACTGTATTGTGGCGCACCATATGGGCATGCCATGTGGCAATATTTACAACCAATACACACATCTTCATTAACGACAACTAAACCATCTTCTTCACGTTTATGCATAGCACCTGATGGGCACACTTTAGTACAAGCTGGATCATCACAGTGATTACATGAAATTGAGAGGTAATATGAGAATACATCTTGGCGAAATACGCCGTTATTCTCACTCCAATTACCGCCAACATATTCATAAATTCGACGAAAGTTACGATCAATGCCCAGATCTTTATTGTCTTTACATGATAATTGGCAGGTCTTACAGCCTGTACATTTACTTGAATCGATGTAAAAACCGTATTGTTTTTTCGGTGTCATTATACAGCTCCCATGCTTTTAACGAGTTTCACTTCAACTAGGTTGGTGTGAGATGGGTTAGATTTTGCTAACGGACTTGGACGGCTGGTAGTGAGAACATTGATTGAACCTGCCTGATCAACACCTTTACTGTTGGGTGAATACCAAGCGCCTTCACCAAGAGCTGTAACATGGGGCATGATGCGAGGGGTGACTTTGACACGCACATTAACTTCGCCTTGCTGACTACGAACACTAACTAAATCACCATTTTTAATGCCGCGAGGTGCTGCATCTACAGGGTTCATCCACAATTCTTGCGGCGCTGCAGCTTTTAAAATATCCACATTACCGTAAGTTGAATGGGCACGCGCTTTATAGTGGAAACCGGTTAATTGTAACGGGAACTGTTCACGATCTTTAGCATCCCAACCATTAAACGTTGAGTGATACTCAGCGATAGGAGTGATGAATTCATCTTTACCAAGAGTCCATTCTTTGGCGATAACAGCCAATTGCTCTGAGTAAATTTCAATTTTTCCTGATGGTGTTGGAAGTGGATTAGCAATCGGATCTGCGCGGAAATCTTCATAAGGCACATGTGGGCGATCAAATTGCTTTTTGTAGATCCCTTGTTTACGCATAGTGTCGTAATCAGGTAAATCGGGGTCATTATTTTGCTTAACAGTTTCAGCATACATCCACTGTAACCATTGCTCTTGGCTACGACCTTCAGTAAAGGCTTGCTCAACACCCATACGCTTAGCAACGCCAGACATGATGTCGTAAATAGGTTTGCATTCAAAGCGTGGTTTAATGGCTTGGCTTGCAAAAATGAAATAGGGCATAGATGCTGCAGCACCGTCCATGCAGAAATCTGATTGTTCTGATGTGGTACAGTCTGGTAGAACAATATCTGCGTATTTGGCTGATGACGTCATGTGGTTATCAATTACCACAATCATTTCACAGGCTTTTTCATCTTGTAAAATATCGTGAGTACGGTTGATGTCAGAGTGTTGATTAATCAGACAGTTACCCGCATAGTTCCAGATAAACTTAATTGGATTATTGAGTTTTTCAGCGCCAAGAATACCATCAGTTTTATCTGTCATTTCGTTGGCACGGAAAATAGCATCGGTCCATAAAAACATTGGGATAGCTGTTTTTATTGGATTATCAATTTTAGGGAAACGAACAAAAGGGTAACTATGATTACCTTCACGAGCACCAGTACCACCACCTTGAAGGCCTACTTGACCACGCAGTAGAGATAACATCATGATAGCTTTACATGCTTGTTCACCATTGGCAGAACGTTGTAATCCCCAACCTTGAGTAATATAGGTACGGTTAGCATTACCGATTTCGCGTGCAAGTTTGATGATAATATCAGCAGGAATACCAGTAATAGGGGCTGCCCATTGTGGTGTTTTTGCTGTTTTGTCATCGCCATTACCTAAAATATAGTCTTTGTAGCTGCCATTTTTAGGTGCAGATGACGGTAATGTGGTGGCATCGTAACCAACACAGTATTTATCCAGGAAAGGCTGATCAACTTTATTTTCTGTAATTAATATATGGGCAATTGCCGCACATAATGCCGCATCAGTACCATGTTTAATTGGAATCCACTGATCTTCACGTCCACCGGCTGTATCGGTATAACGCGGATCAATACAAATAGTGCGAGTATGATGGATTTTTTGGCCATCAACAAAACTGTGAACTTGACCGCCACCAGACATACGTGTTTCTGCTGGGTTATTACCGAACATGATACATAAATCAGCATTTTGAACATCATCAATGCTGTTATTATCAACAAATGCGCCGTAGAAAAATTCACTCATACGCTCAATGTTTGCCGCAGAATAGTCACCATAGTGGTTCAAGTAACCGCCACAAAGGTTCATCATACGCGCAATAAGCGTGCTTGATGGATCCCAACTTTTTGTTACCGTTCCACCAAGGGTTCCTGTGCCATAGTTGAGGTAAATCGCATCATTACCATACTCTTTGATTGTATACTTGAGGCTATTGCCGATGATATCAAATGCTTCATCCCAACTAATACGTTGAAATTTACCTTCACCACGTTTACCAATACGTTTTAATGGGTATTTGAGACGATCGGGGTTGTAGACGCGTCGACGCATTGAACGGCCACGTAAACAGGCACGTACCTGATGAGAATGGTTAAAGACATCATCACCAGTGTTATCTGTTTCAACATACTTAATCTCACCATCAACGACATGCATTCGTAATGGGCAACGAGAACCACAGTTAACAGTACATGATGACCAAACAATGTCTTCATTGGGTTTGATCGGTGTTTCTTTAGCAATGGCTTTAACACTGGTGAATGGTAGGGACATTCCTCCTGCGGCAGCGGCCAGTAAAGAGCCACTTTTAAGCACGCTACGACGAGTTATGCTCAATGGCTTTTTTGTATTTGACACAATATATCCTTACGACATTACTTTTTGTTTGTGATGACGCAATTATGCCTTTATCAAATTATCATTTATTGTTTTGTGTCAATATATGTAAAATAGTTTCAAAGCATTATTATGTTAACGATATAAATTAATAGATGATGAGAAACTATGTTCATTTGTAATGATATGGAAAATGTAAAAGTATTAAGCAGAATTATTGGTGGCTTGTTTTATTACCATCCGAGCCAATATGAAACGGTAGGAATAAATGCTGTTTTAGCGTTAGATAACAGCGGATTTTCTCTGTTTGATAAAACCACCGCTGCCATTTCGGCGACAGATCCTCATACATTATCTGTCTGGCACGATCAATTATTCACAGGGGTTGGTGAGATGGCAGCGCCACCCTGGGGATCGGTTTATTTAGATAAAGAATCGGTAGTATTTGGTGATTCAACCCTTGCATTTCGTCATTTTTTACAGCAAAACGGAATTGAATTTGAAGCAAAACATAATGAGCCAGAAGATCAATTTGGTTTAATGGTGATGGTAATCGCCAGCTTAATTGAAGATCAACGATTTGAGGCTGTTACCGAGTTATTATCCGACCATTTATTGCCTTGGTCTGAATATTATTTACAATTATTACAACAAGCAGCACCCGTTGGTGCTTATCGTGACTTAGCTGAATTAGGTCAACATTTTATTACAGAACTTACTCAGCAGTTTGATGCCGTTAAAACACCGACTAAGATTTATTTCAATGCGTGAGTCAAAGCAATATAGCCGTCGTCAGTTATTCACACATTTTGCGCGGCCACCAGTTAAACAGTCTCGATTAGTGATCAGTAATACTTGTGATAATTTATACGGCTATTGTGAAAACTGTGTTGATTCGTGTTCAAAGCAGGCAATCACATGGTGTGCAGATCAAAAGCCTGTTATTGATACCAATAAATGCAACCGTTGCCAACAGTGCATTGATGCGTGTTTTATTTCAGCAATAACGGTGGCTGATGAGTAAATGTAAACGGATAATTGTGGTGGTATTAAGTGTTTTATTTTTGTAAGTTAAAAAAAAGCTTATATATTTACTAAGTGGAATAACCCTCATCGAACTGTGTGGTTGTTTTTAAAGTGAAATATGCAATAAAAGTATGCTTTTTCTATTATTGTGCACAGTAATATTCAGCTTATATTGATACTCTAGTGACATGTAAAATTAGATTTCAATAAGTTTATAACTTATAAGGATAAACGTTATGAATGATACACCTAAGCGTGCTTTGGTTGTTGAGGGTGGAGCAATGCGTGGTATTTTTGCTACGGGTGTTCTTGATGCATTTCTTGAAAAAGACTATAACCCTTTTGATTTTACGATCGGTGTTTCTGCAGGATCGATGGTGTTAATGGGTTACTTGTGTAAAAACCACAAACGTAATTATCAAGTGATTACGGAATATGCACGCAGTAAGTCATTTATTAACTACGTTCGCTTTGCAAAAGGGGGCAATCTTATTGATATTGATTGGCTATGGTCTGAAAGTATTAATAACTTGCCACTTGAAGTTGATAAATATGAAAGCCAAGGGATCCCGCTTTTTGCTACCACAACCAATATTGCCACTGGTGATGCTGATTATATTGAAGTGAAACGTGATAATTTACAAAGTCTGATGACCGCAACTTGTGCATTACCGATTGTTTACCGTAATTTTCCTAAAGTTGATGGTATTGCGATGAGTGATGGCGGCATTGCTGATCCTATTCCCGTTATTGAAGCCTATCGCCGTGGGGCACGTGATATTACCGTCGTACTGTCTCATGCGCAGGCTAATTTTGTTCATAGCCACCAAGTGCCGTGGTTAACCCGTAAATTTTTTAAAACCACGCCAGTATTCGGCCAAGAATTCCTGACGAAAGAATCTCGTTATAATAAGGCATTGTATTTTATTCGTAACCCGCCAGCAGATTGTCGCATTACTGCCATTGTTCCTAATAAAGATTTTTTGATTAAGCGCTTAACACGTGATGTTAATAAATTAAATGCAGGTTATGAGCTAGGACGTCAAGCAGGACTTAAGGCTATCGAAGAGGATATGAAGTAACACGTACCATATTGTATTAATAGTTTCTGGTAGTAAAAATGAGTTTTGGAAAATCGATACAGTGTATAGGTTTTCCTTTTTATCATCTAAGAGTATGGTATAGCACTAAAGATTATACGGTACAGGAAAACAATATGACGATTGTAGATGCTGCGAAGAAGCGCTATTCAACCAAAGCTTTTGATCCTTCTCGTAAGTTAACAGATGATCAATTACAACAAATTAAAGCGTTAATTCGATTAAGTGCTTCTAGTGTAAACTCACAGCCTTGGCATATTATTGTTGCCGCTACAGATGATGCAAAACAGCGTATAGCGACAGCTGCAGAAGGGCCGTATGTATTTAATAAACCTAAAATCTTAAATGCGTCACATGTATTAGTTTTTTGCTCAAAAACAACGATAGATGATGATTACTTAAATGATCTATTAGCGTGTGAACAGCAAGATGGTCGTTTCTCAAATGAACAATCCAAGCAACGCATGGTTGATGGACGTAACTTCTTCGTTGATTTTCATCGAAAAACATTAGGTGACGCTGATCATTGGATGCAGAAACAAGTATATCTTAATATTGGTTCATTGCTATTAGGTGTTGCTGCAATGGGAATTGATGCGGTGCCTCTTGAAGGTTTTGATCGTGAGACTTTAGATAAAGAATTTGATCTTAATGCGCAAGGTTTTACAAGCTTAGTTGTTGTACCTATCGGTTATCATAGTGCTGATGATTTTAATGCTGAGGTGCCAAAATCACGTTGGCAGAATGAGACAATTTTTACGGAGTGTTAACTGATGATTTATTTATTAGCAGAAATTAAAGCAAATGCTCATTGTATTGAGAAAGCACAAGCATTATTAGAGTCACTTATTGCGCCAACACATTTAGAAGCAGGCTGTGAAAGTTATAAATTGTTTGCTGATCAAAATGAAGCAGGTTTATTTGTAATGCAAGAAATGTGGCAGTCACAAGCACATCTTGATGCGCATTTAGAAAGTGCTCATTTTCTTAACTTTTTAACTGCCGCTGATGAATATAAATTATTTGAGTATGTGAAATTACGTCCAATGAATTTAGTTGGGTAATTTAGCGTTATATCATGATATACGCTAAATAAAAGCCACTGATGGTATTTGTTTGAATAACAAATATCGGCGGTGGCTTTTTTATTGAGCCTTCAGGCTGTTTTAGAAATGATTATGCTGTAGTTGGGCGTAAGCCACTAATTATTAGGTTTTTGTCAACTTTATAATCGGTCGCATAATGACGTAGTTTACAGTTATTACCATCATGGCAACCACAGCTAAGGCAGCGTTTAGCTTCATTAATCGCAACTTGATCGCTATAACCTGTTTCAACTTCATTAAAACTTAAATGGCGTTCATGCAGCTTAAGTTCTGCCATTTTATTGCGCATAACTTGTGTTAAAGCATGTTCTAGTTCTGTTTCAATATCAGTGGCATTATTAGTTGATAATAATGAACGCATCACATCTTTGAGCTTGTTGACATGATCTGGACGAATTAAGTGTCCACGGCTAACATTACGCTCACGGAATGATTCAGTGTAAAGCTTCTCCATATCGCCACTAAAATTAGCATCAATAGCTTGTGCTGCTTTACGACCATCAGCAATGGCTTCAATGGCTGTTGCTGGTCCACGACGAAAATCACCGATACCAAAAATTTTGTCGACGCCTGAATACATCGTTTGCTCATCAGTATCAAGCGTGTTCCAACGACTCATTGGTAACTCAACGTTATCATCATCTAAAAAGCGCGTATCTGTTTTTTGTGAAACAGCGGCAATCACAGTATCAAATTCAGCATAGATATATTCACCTGTTGCTTTAGGTGAGCAACGACCAGAAGCGTCAGGTTCACCCAGTGCCATAGTTTCTAATTTAACTTGGCATACGCGACCATTTTCATCTGCAATATTTTCAACAGGGTTGGTTAAAAATAAGAATTTAACGCCTTCATGTTCAGCTTCTTCAATTTCATATAATTCAGCGGGCATTTCATCACGAGTACGACGATAGATCAGGGTCGTGTCTGCGCCTAAGCGTAATGCTGTTCGAGAACAGTCGATAGCTGTATTACCACCACCAATCACGGCCACTTTTTTACCAATCGTGTATTGCTTATCCAATATTTGATCTTTTAAAAAGTCGACACCAAGATAATGGCCTTCAAGGTCTGTACCCTCATAGCGCATTTCACTTGCAAGTGAAGCACCGACAGCCAGACACACTGCGTCATAATCTTGTTTTAGTGACGATAAGCTAAAATCAGTCCCTAATTTTTTATTGGTTTCGATTGTCATACCGTTACGACACATGATGTCAATTTCTTGATCTAACACATCTTTAGGTAAGCGGTATTCTGGAATACCATAACGTAACCAACCGCCAGCTTGTGGCATTGATTCAAAAATAGTGACGGTGTAACCTTCGTTACTCAGGAAATAGCCACAACTTAATCCACCAGGGCCTGCACCAACAATAGCAATTCGCTGTGGTTTAGCTGTTTTTTTCGTTGGCGTATAAGCCTGCATTGATGCTAAATCTATATCGGCGGCATAGCGTTTAATTTGGCGAATTGCAATTGAACCATCGACTAATTTGCGCTGACATTTGGCTTCACAAAAAGCAGGACACACTCGACCAATAGACAGTGGCATTGGTAAGGTTTTCTTGATAACTTCAATCGCTTTTTGCGGCTGATTAGTGGCAATAAAATACAGATAAGATTGAATATCTACATCTGCTGGGCAAGCAACTTGGCAAGGTGGCACGCTACAACTGATATTAGGTGCAGATAAAAGATGCTCAAGCGCATGCTTACGCTGTTGGATCAAAGCAGAAGAGATGGTGGTTACGTTCATGCCTTCAGTAGGGTAGACACGACATGATTTAACTGTTCCACGGTGCTCAATTTCCACGTCACATAAATCACAATTATGATCAAAACCATCGAGATCACAGAGTGATGGGATTGTAATGCCACATTGTTGTGCAGCTTTGAGTAAGGTTTGACTTTTATTTACCTTAAACGTTTTACCGTCAATAATGATATTTACCATTAAGAGTCTCTATTCTTGTCATCGACTGAGAGCAAAGTTGTTTTAATAACGTGGTGTGCCCCAGTGATTTTTAATTATTGTATGAATTACCTAAAAGGCTATATCCGTATAAGCCAAAGATACGAATTGTTTATAAAAAGCAGAGAGTAAACTGTCTATTTTATATTCGTAGTACAAATAGGGACGGCATAATAGCATGATACCTTATAGGGATAAAGAGGCCTTGATTGTGGCATTTTTTGATTTATTTCTTTTAAAATCATTAGATTAAATAAGGTAAGCGTTTGCGTTACACCAGTTTAATCGTTATTTACAGCAGGATGTTGAGCGAGACTAATAAGAATAATTATTATTTATTCACGTTTGTTTTTGGCTTAGTTATTGTTGGTAATGCTCAGATGGTATAATCTAATGTCCATTTTAAGGGGGAACGCAATGTCAAAAAGTATTTTTTTATTACGTCATGGCCAAACAGTCTTTAATGCACAACAGCGTTTACAAGGACATTGTAATTCTAAGTTAACAGATTTAGGACAGCAGCAAGCATTAGCGATTGGTCTATCACTAAAAAATAAATTAGCCAATAAAAGACAATGGACTATTTATGCCAGTCCATTAGGCCGTGCAGTTCAAACTGCCGAAATTGTTGCACAACAAATAGGTATTGACCCAAGTGATATTGTGCAAGATGCGCGTTTACAAGAGTTTTGTTTGGGGGATTGGGAACAAGCTTATATTCCAGATCTTAAAATCAAGCAGCCACGACTTTGTGAGCAGAAAGATTGGTATTTAATGGCACCAAACGCTGAATCATATTATGGCGTTAAAGATCGCATTGAAGACTTTTTAGCCGATATCTCAGTTTCAGATAATGCGATTGTGATTTCACATGGTTTAACCGGGGCTGTTTTTCGTGGCGTGTATGTTGGCATGACCTATGATGAGGTGTTCTCTCAAGATTTACCGCAAGATGCTTATTTTTTATTAGCAAATGATAAAATTAGTCGTATTCAATGTGATATTCACAGTGCCATGACTCTGACGGTTTAAATCATTATCACAGCAAGCCAAGTATCCTTTTTATCTTTAACGATTTATCTTTCCTTTTACGATAAAGTGTAATAAAACTTACTTTAAGTGACAAATTTATACTTGTGTTCATGGTTGGTTCATTTACAAGGCGCTACTATTTAGAACGATAATAAAAGTATTGAATTAATGTTCGCATAAGCAGACATATCAGGTAGATGATAAATGTTAAGATAACTTAACGGCCTGATTGATATGATTTTAGAGAGGCGTGTCCATGAGAAATTTACTTACTGGTTTTTTTGCTGTTGTAATCGGCTTATTTGCAGTTTCTTTTGCTGCTATTATGGCACTATTTCTTGGTATTGCAGCGATGATTGCGAAACCATTTATTAAACGTAAACTTGCTGCCGAAGGTATGCAATACGAAGAAAAGAACTTTACAGAAGGTTTTGCTGGCCAAGATGAAACAATGAATAGTGTGTTTCGTCAACAACGTCAAACGACATCAAATGTGATTGATGGCGAATGCGAAGATGTAACAATTCGAAAATTTTAATCGACACCGACATACCTATCATAATAAAAACGCTTAGCCTTATTGCTAGGCGTTTTTATTGGTTTTTTGAAATGTTGATTATTGCACGTTGTAGGCTTTTGCCTTCACCATATTACGATACTGAGAAGGGCTAATATTAAACTCTTTTTGAAACCGTGTTGAAAAATGATACGGATCTTTATATCCCACCTGTTCTGATACATCAGACAATGACATTCCAAAATCACGCAACAACTCTTTAGCGGTTTCCATTCGTATCTTTTGCAAATATTGATGCGGTGCTTGGCCGACTTGGTCTTTAAATTTACGATTGAAACTACGTAAAGGTAGGCCACAATGCTGAGCAATTTGCTGAGTCGTTAATGGTTGTGACATACAACGCTGCATCCAATCTTGTGCTTGAGCAATAGATTCATCAAATTGTACTTGGCCACCAATTTCATAAAAAGGTTGATGACCCGATTTGCTAATTTCATGCCCATAATGAGTTTCGATAGTATTGGCGATTTTCTGGCCATAATATTTAGAAATTAAAAACAGCACCATTTCTGTCTGTGAGTTAATACTTTCAGTACAATAAAGGCCATTAGCCGACGTAATAGAAGCTTGGCGGTTAAGTTTTATTTGTGGATAGCGTTGTGAGAATTTGTCATAAAAGTACCAATGAGTCGTGGCTGTTTGGTGGTTTAATAAGCCGGTTTCAGCCAACCAAGTAACACCTGTCCCTGTGGCTATTATTTGCGCACCATTATGGTATTGCTTAATTAGCCATGCGGGTATTTGAGGATGCTTTGCGATTGAAGATATCGGGTTTCCCCACATCGGAGGCACAATAATGATGTCAAAATTTGTCTCATCTTCAAAGGTAATATCGGGTTGAATGCGAATGCCTGCGGTTAAAGTAGGGGATGCTAAACTAGAAGCAATCAGTTTAATTTCAAACGGCGATTGTTGCTGAGTTTTACGATCACGCAGACTTGCGGCGCTGGTTAACATCTCTGCACTTAATGAGATTCCAGTGATAAGTGCTCGATGGAAAAGAATAAAACCTACCCGCATTATTTTTGTTTCCGTGATAATTGATTACAAAACATACGTTAGTGTAATATTTTGGTTAGTTTGGCTGGAATGCAAGTAATTTTGGCACAAACGTAGAGTGAATCATAGGTTAATACTGATATTCTGATTTCAACGGTGTATTAAATCGATCTCAGGATATTAAAATGGCAAAATTACCGCTCATTGTTGGTTTAGGTGGCATCAATGCCGCTGGTCGTAGTTCAGGTTTTCATAGTTATAAGCTGATGATCGCTGATGTGCTCTCTGATGATGCAATGCAATCAACATGGCAAGATCTCGCTCGACGTATGGGATTGAGTGACGATGGCGCTATTACCGAAGATATTATTACCGCGATTAAAGCAGGCACCTGTGTGCGCCGTATTCATTCTTTCGATCCTGATAATTTGCTGTATCAATATAAAGCGAATTTAAATTCAGCAGATGATCAGATCACATTTACATTACGTAAATCTAAATTACCCAATCATATTCCGTCGAACTGGCAAGTTGATATTCAAGGTGCAAAAGCAGTGATCACCGTAACGGGTAACCTTGACGCATTAGTTGAAGGCCGCGTTGCTTTTCCTGTTTCAAGTGGCGGTAATATTCCTACTGGTTTTGAACCAAGCAAATTATACAATTCTCGCTTTCACCCACGAGGCTTGTCGCTAACGGTATATGGCGCTTCAGATGCCCTTAATTCATTAGGTTTTGAGTGGGATGAAGTGTTACGTCATATTCGCCCTGATGAAGTATCTGTATACGCTGGTAGCGGGTTAGCACAAATTGATGATAATTCGTTAGGAGGTATGATTGCTGCACACCTTACTGGTGGGCGTGTTAGTTCAAAGATGATGGCACTATCCTTTGCCGAAATGCCAGCAGATTTTATTAACGGCTATGTGATCAACAGTATTGGCGCAACAGGTACGAATATGGGGGCATGTGCAACGTTCCTTTATAACCTTCGCCAAGGTATGCATGATATCCAGCATGGCAAAGCAAAAGTTGTGATTGTCGGTAATGCTGAAGCACCGGTAGAGCCTGAGATCATGGAAGGCTTTAGAGTGATGGGCGCTCTAGCTGAAGACGAACAATTAAAAGCGCTTGATGGTATAGATAGTGTTGATAACCGTCGAGCTTGTCGTCCATTCTCATCTAATGCTGGTTTTACAATGGCAGAGTCTGCCCAATTTGTGGTGCTGATGGATGATGAATTAGCTCTTGAGTTAGGTGCTAATATTTATGGTTCTGTAGCTGATGTGTTTGTTAATGCAGATGCCAATAAAAAGTCAATTTCAGCGCCAGGTGTAGGTAACTATGTCACTGTGGCAAAAGCGGCGGCATTGGCAAAGGCGATCCTTGGTGAAGAGGGCATGAAGCAAACATTTGTCCAAGCACATGGTACCGGAACACCACAAAACCGCGTAACAGAAAGCCATATTCTTAATGAAGTTGCTAAAACGTTTGGCATTGAAAGTTGGCCTGTTGCTGCCATTAAATCGTATGTAGGTCATTCAATGAGCGTCGCTGCTGGTGATCAACTTGTTGCTTCTCTTGGTGTATGGCAATACGGTTGGTTACCCGCGATTAATACCATTGATCATATTGCTGATGATGTACATTGCTCTAATTTAAATATTTTAATGGAGCACACCTATGCGGGTGAGTGCGGTCAAAACTACAAAGCCGTTATTCTTAATGCGAAAGGTTTTGGTGGTAATAATGCTTCGGGTTTAGTGCTATCACCACAACAAACTATTGCGATGTTAACCGCCAAATACGGTCATGATGTAATGGCTGCTTATCAAGTACGCCATCAGGCTGTTAAAGCTGTTACCAGTAGTAATGATATTAATGCATGCCAAGGACAAGAAACTATTCGTTATCAGTTTGGTGAAGCGGTGATGGACGAGCATTCAGTAACGATTACACCTGATGCGATTAAATTGTCTGAGTTTGAACACGCTATTGTGCTTGATAGTGTTAACCCTTACGCAGATTACAACTAGAATCAAAGAAAACAACAAGCAGGTTATTGATGACCTGCTTTTTATTACTATCCACAATGAATAACAAGGATCTAGCTTTGTGACTAGAAAAAAAAGGGTAGCAATATGGGTGGGTATCGCCACGTTATTTGCCGCATCAACATCGGCTTATAGTGCAACATGTACTCATGATAGTGATGTTTTACCATTGTGGAATAGCAGTACGAGTCGTAGTGCTATTACGCAGTTTGTTAACGAAGTTACAACCATCGGTAATCCTGATTACGTCAAGCCCAGTGCACGTATTGCAGTGTTAGATAATGATGGTACCTTGTGGCCTGAAAAGCCAACTTATACGCAGTTTTTGTTTGCCTTTAGTCAGATTAAGCATGAAAGTGCACAACATCCTGAGTGGAAAACAGAAACACCGTATAAGTGGGTACTCGATAACAACACCAACGCTATTTTTGCAAAAGGTTGGGGCGCTTTACTGCCTATTCTTGCAACATCTCAAGCTGGGTTAACACCTGAGCAATACAATAAAGATGTCTTAAATTGGCTCTCAACAGCGCAGTCGCCTCGTTTTAAACGCCCATATACCGACTTAGTTTATCAACCTATGATTGAGCTGATAGATTATCTCCATGCGCATCAATTTAAGGTGTTTATTGTAACGGGTGCTGGTGGTGCTTTTGTTAAACCGTGGAGCGAAGCTATCTATCACATTCCCGCTGAAAACGTGATTGGTACTGCCTTTGGTTACACTTATAAAGATGGCACTTTGATTAAAAATAATAAGTTAGTCTACATTGATGACGGCCCACAAAAAGCGATCAATATTGCGACCATTATTGGTAAGCGTCCTATCCTTGCGGTGGGTAACTCAACGGGTGATAAAGCGATGCTATCATGGACAACCTCTCAAAAAGGCGCCAGCCTAGGGATGTTGATCCATCACACTGATGCTGAACGTGAGTGGCAATATGGCGCTGATTCTTTTGAAGGTAAATTCACACCAGCATTGATGCAAGCTGCACAACAGCATCAGTGGCAAGTGGTTGATATGAAAAAAGATTGGTGCCGAATCTTTCCGACAAAAGCGGAGCGTCGTTCATTATAGTGAGTTATATAACGCTGTTATCTCGCTTCAGTACATAATTGAAGCACAACTAAAAAAGCCGAGTAAGATCGTAATCTTAACTCGGCTTTTTGTTAGTGAAACATTATGCTTTCGGTGTGGCTACAGGTTTAAGATCAAGCACATGTAATACACGCTCAGGCGTTCCTTCCCATATCATAGGGCGTCCTTTCGGGTTAGTTTCATTCCACCATCCAGTAAAGCGTTTGGTGTTGTATTGATAGAAGTTAGGACCAGATAAAACAGGTATCGTCACCATATTCTCAGCTAACAATGCTTGAATTTTATGTGCGATAGTCATTTGCTGATCATGTTTATTGGTTTGGTAAAAACTATCAAGTAAGCCATCTAGCTCTGCATTTTTCCAGAAGTGCATTGCAAAACGTGGCATACCATCTTTCTTTTGATAACGAGAATGATAGGCAGATTCCCAGTATTTATGCGGGCTAGCGCCGTGGAAATAGTTGGTATAAGCAATGTCATAATCAGCAGTGATCATCGCTTGGTTATAGACAGAAAAATCAGGTGTACGCGCTTGAGTTTTAATACCTATCGCATTTATTTGCTCGGATGCTAGTAACACAATATTATTGAAATCGGTCCACCCATTAGGCGATTGTATCTCTAATGTCAGTTTTTTACCGGTTGGTGTCTCTACAAACCCATCACCATCTCTATCAATAAAACCTGCTTTTTTCAGTAATGCTTTGGCTTCTTTCACGTTATGAGTCATATAAGGTTTATATTTTTCATGGGTTTGTTTATTTGACCAAGACTCAAAACCATAGCCAAGCCCTGAAGCAAAATCATTCACTTTACCATTGCCATAAATAGCAATATCAATGATTTCTTGACGGTTTAAACTCATTGAAAAAGCACGTCTAAAGTCAATATTTTCAAGGGCTTCTTTCTTGGCAGGATCTGCTGAATTAAAGTTTAATACAAAAGACTGTGTGCCCGCTGGTGGATACCAATAGCCATGATTTTTAGATGCCTTAACAAACACTCGATCAATATCAGGGACGAATGAACCAGCCCAATCAATTTCAGAGTTGATTAAATCAGCCAATACTTGATCATTATGGTTCTTTTGTGGAATACGCAAGCAATCGACTTTTAACTTATCATTATCCCAATAATGAGGGTTACGGCATTGAGTAAAGAGACTCGGAGTAAAGCGTTCAATCTCTGTAAATGGCCCTGTACCGACAGGATGTTGATTGGTAAAGGTTTCTGGTTTATCTATTTTGCTCCAGATATGTTGTGGCACAATAGGAATACTGACCACATCATTAACTAGGCTAGTATTGACTTCATTAAAGGTAAACGTAATTGCGTAATCATTATCTTTTTTTATTTTGCTGATACGTTTAGCAATCCCTCTGTCATCTAATGCACTGTTTTGTTTTATCATATCAAAGGTATAGATAATGTCATCGGCGGTGAATTGTTCACCATCTGACCATTTAACGTCATCACGAAGATCAAATGTTAACGATAATAAATCATCACTAACGGTATAATTTTTGGCGAGACGAAATACCGGAATATTGCCTTTAAGTTCATTAAATATAACCAAAGGTTCATAAATAAAATCACGAGCAGTGTGTAAACGAGAATTTATAAACGGATTAAAATTTCGAATTAACTGCGGGTTGTGATTGGGAATAATGGTTAAGTATGATTTTTCATCCGTTTGTTCAGTCGCTAAAGCAGCGGTAGACATAGTGGATAGCAGGGCAATAAAGGTCAACGATAGTCGCATATATACCTCAAACAAAGTTAAATAATATCAATCAATAACATAATTTTGTGAGGTTATTAAAAGGTGTATTTTTACACTGATCAATAGCATAAATGCATTCTTGATAGAGGCTTAGAAGGGGAAGATAAAAAAGTGGTGTTATTCGATCATCACCGTTGATTTATTTTATGAAACAGATCATATTTTATAGATAATAATGGCGGTTAGGTGAGTGATAAAACAGATAAAGTGGCGCTTAACAAGATGATGAGCCATTATAATAAATAATATTACGTTGCATGTAATAACGATTAATTACAGAGTGTTGTCACAAAAAAAGCTTCGATAGTGATTAACCATCGAAGCTTTATGATTGATTCAGATTTGAAAATTACTTCTTCAAACGAGTGATCTTAGTTGCTTTGCTGCTAATTGCTTTACGCAAACGAGCACGACGCTCAGCAGCAGATTGATCTTGAGTCGGATTATTTTGACGACCTGCACGATCGCGGTAAGCCGCTTTGGAGTTCATACGTTCAACTAATGCTTCACGGCTCTTTGGCTCGTAACCTTCTAATTGCACACGGTGAATACGTTGATTAATCAAACGCTCGATTTGAACTAAGGTGAGTTCTTCTTCACGGCTAACAAATGAAATCGCATTACCTTTTTGTCCTGCACGACCAGTACGTCCAATACGGTGTACATAGTCTTCAGCAAGGAAAGGCATGTCATAGTTTACAACATACGGTAAGTTCTGAATGTCTAGACCACGTGCAGCAACTTCTGTTGCGACCATCACGCGAGCTTTACCTTCTTTAAATTCTTCTAACGCACGGCGACGTGCACTTTGTGCTTTATCACCATGGCAAAGAACTGCTTTGATACCATCCAGTTTTAGTTCTTTAACTAGTTGGTTTGCCGTTTCTTTGTAATTCACAAAAACTAATACTTGTGGCCAGTTTTTCTTACCAATCAATTCAGATAGCATTTCACGTTTGCGATCTTCATCAACAGGGTAAACAACGTGTGCAACTGTTGATGCCGTGCTGTTTTCTGGTGTCACAGTAATGCGTTGTGGCTTACGTAGAATATCCGCCGCTAATGCGTTCATTTGTGCTGAAGACGTTGCAGAGAACAGCATTGTTTGCGGCTTAGTACGAATATCTTCTAGAATAACGCGAATCGCACCGATAAAGCCCATATCAAGCATACGGTCAGCTTCGTCAAATACTAAAAATTCTAGGTTAGCTAATGAAACGTTATTTTGTTCCATGTGCTCAATTAAACGACCCGGTGTTGCCACAAGAATATCAACACCTTGTTCTAGGCGTTTTTCTTGCGATGACATTTTCTTACCACCAAAGATAGCGGCACAATTAATGTCAGTATATTTTGCGTAATCGTTAATATTTACTGAGATTTGTTCAGCCAATTCACGCGTTGGTGCAAGAATTAATGCGCGAACGTTAAAACGGGTTTTGGTTGCTGGTTTATCCAACAATTTTTGAATAATAGGTAATGCGAAGGCCGCTGTTTTACCGGTACCTGTTTGCGCTAAAGCTAAAATATCAGCACCACGTCGTGCTTGAGGAATGGCTTTTTGCTGAATTGGGGTTAATTTCTCATAACCCATCTCAGTTAATGCTTTAACGAGATCTTGAGAAAAACCTTGAGATAAAAATGACATGCTGTGTTCCTAAACTGTCGGCCTATGCCGATTACATTCATAAACTAATGATTATTTTCAGCTTATGAATGCAATCTGCGAATAAAATGACCGCATATTATAGTTGATTGTAGCTTATTGCGCTACTGTATCCTGAGTTAACATAAACCCCGCATTGAGCGGGGTTTAAAGAATAACCGAGTTCGGCCTAAGGCTTACTTAAATTCAGCTTTACGCATTCGGTTTAAAACTGCCATTACCTCGATAACGCGAGGCTTAGCCATTTCACCGTATTTAGGCATCATATCTGCCCAGTTATCGTGCAACATATTAGCAAACGCACGGCTAGGATTTTTTTCCCAACCTTTAGTTTGTGCTAGTTGGAACCACAAGTAACCAATAGCCAATAGTTGGCTTGAATGAGCAATTTGCTCTAGTGCTTGTAGATCAATGTATTCACGACCAAAACGCAGTGATGTTTTGTCTTTTACTTGAATACGGAACTTGCCTTCTTCTAACATCGATTGCAAGGCACTACGGTTTATTTGTCGTGTGCGAGGATGAACAATAACTTCTGTTCCTTCTTGCTTACGACGAGTGGGATGAGAAGCAACAACGGCACGAGCTTTTTCTGTTACGTCAATAGCATCATAGTTGTGCATTTGAATAACAGTATCTGCGACATCAAGATAGTCACCAGAACCTCCCATTACTAGCATTACTGAAATGTTGTGCTGATCGCGCAGTAGTGCGATACGGTCAACTAATGGTGTAATTGGCTCATCTTCTTTACAGATCAATGCTTGCATACGCTCATCACGGATCATGAAGTTAGACGCAGAGGTATCTTCATCAATCAATAACGCTTCAGCACCCGCTTCAATCGACTCTTGCAGCCATGATGCTTGTGAGGTTGAACCTGACGCATTTTGACTACTAAACGCAGTCGTATCTTTACCCATAGGTAAATTGCTGATGTAAGGCGATAGATCAACATTGTGAACACAACGGCCATCTTCAGCACGAATTTTTGCTGCAGCATCATTGGTTACTACATATTCACGGCCATCGCCAGGAACATGATCATAGATAGAACGTTCAATAGCACTTAATAATGTTGATTTACCGTGGAAACCACCACCAACGATAAGCGTAATACCTTCAGGAATACCCATACCGCGAATCTTACCTTTGTGTGGTGCTTCTAATTCCACAGCGAGGTTATCAGGGCTTAGGAATGGAATAGCATCCGGTAGCGGTAAATCACTGTTACCTGCAATACGAGGTAGTAAGCTGCCATCAGCAACAAAGGCTAATAATTTATGCTGTTTTAGTTGGCTACGTAGCGCAACTTGATCTTCAACCGCTTCACAGTGACGTTGTAACTCATCCATAGGTAATTCACGTGCAATAGTGGCACGACGAATCATTTTTGGTAAATAGAATGTCAGTAGGTTTAGCGTTTTTTTCGCAATAATAGTCCGGCCATCTGATGGCAGATTAATGCGGAAGCGTAATTCAATACCTTCATCGTCAAATACGACAGAGGTACGATCTAGAATTGTTTGTCCTGGCATGTCAATTAAGACAGCATTGTCTTGCTGAGATAAATCAGCAAAGAAGCGTGCAATAAAATCACGAGCTGCACGCTGATAATCAGTCGATTTTCCACGTAGCCATTCAAGGTCAGTGAGTGACCATGCGCGACGAGCACGAACGCGAGAAGCTGGCGCAAAGGGATCCGACTGAACGGTATCGATAAAAAAGTCGAAATCAACAAAGTGATATTCACCGCGCATACTTGAATAGCTGCGGTAGTTATGACGGTCAATTTTATGGAGTTTGGCTTCGAGTAATTGCATATCGCCCCGATATCGTTCGTTATTGAATGCAGAGCGCATAATGAGGTCGGCTCTGGTCGCTGGATATTACACTAAACACTGGCTTTTGGCATGAAAACTTTAGCTAGCTCACAAAAAACAGCTAAAAAAGTAGGCGTATTTCAATAACTGTAATGATGCAAATGTAAAGTCATTTTATATCGAACAAAAAAACATAATTCGATTATATCGTTACAAAACGAAGTGTTTTTTATGATGTATTAACGGTCAAAGACAATTTGCATTACCCACATACTCTTGTGGTATATGTATACCTCGTATCTATATATTTTTTTGCTGGATTTTGCACGTTATAAATTAGTTATTTTTATATGATGAAATTACATAGTTTAGAACTCTAAATTATCATCAAAAAAAAGTGATTATTATCACTAAAAATGAAATTGTAACTAAAAGTAAGATATTTTCATCTTTTCTATCCCTCAATACTGGTTATCTTTGCTGTTATGATGCATTCTTAAAACATAAAACAACGAAAAGTCACATAAAACCAATGATTTATTCCATAAAGGTATAAATCATCTGTATTGTGTGACCATGATTATCAAGGTACTTAAAAATGAATAAACCTCAGCTAAAAGCCATTGCTGAAAATGCGTTTATGGCAATGTTTCGTCGCAAAGCTGACGTGTGTGATATTCAGGAAACCTTTTATGGTTGGGTCGTTTTTCTGGCCTCAGGGAAGTCGAAAATTGTGGTTAAATTTTCACGTGAAGTCGGTCGCATCGGAAAAGAAGTCGCGAGTTTAGAGCAGTTACGTAAAATTGTGTCATGCCCTGTGCCTGAGATTTATTTATTTGGCAGAGAAGGTGGCTATGACTATATCGTTTTAGATTGGTTAGAAGGGGTTTCTGCGCATCAATTACCTGAAGATTCTAAAGCGGTGATGACATTTAGAGAAGATTATACTGATATTCTACTAGCACTTCATGAGCATCAGCATCCACAAGGTTTTGAACTATCAAATGGCGATTTTAGTCAAAACTTGGGTTCAGCATTTGATGATTGGATGGGAAGCGTATATCACTATTTGATGAGTATGGGCTCTCCCTTTAGTGGTGCTCTAAAAGATAAATTTACCGCTCTTTGGGAAGATAGAACCAAAGTATTAGCTCCGATTGCTCATGAGTCATCATCATTTGTTCATGATGATTGTCATATTGCTAATGTGTTGTTTGATCCTACGACTTTTAAAGTCGCTGGTTTGTTAGATCCTTGCGATAGTGGCTTTAAACATCGAGAACTAGATGTTATTCATCTGTTTGATGTCCGTAGTGATTTACATATTGCAGAGCGTTATCTTGAAAAAAGTTGCTTAGATGATGGTTTTGAAGAGCGACGCCATTTTTTCAGTCTATGGGATGATGCTAAACATAGCCGTAATATGGGGTGGTATAATGAACAATGGTTAACCAATAAGTTTTCATTATATGAAGCGGCAGCACATTAGAAAGGACGTTGATGGCAGATGATTTATTTGGCATAACGTTAAACCACGTATTATGGTTAATTACGGCCTGTATAAATGTAATAGAAGAGAGTATTTATGAAGAAAACTGCAGTAGGTTTATTGGCCTTGTCGCTTTTTGGTTGTGCTCAACAGCCCTCACTAAAAGACCAACTACAACCAACAGTTTCAACAACGTCGCCAACAGTAAAACCTTTGGTGTTTGCTTCGATGGTTACGGCAACTGAAATGCAAGCAGCCTCAAAAGCTCAAACTATTGCGGCCGAAAAAAAAGCCCATAGAGCTAAAAAACAGGTCTTAGCTGCAACTGAAGTGACAACCGATAAAATTACCGCTTCAACGGCATCAAAGAAGTTAACCACAGTAAATCATAAAGCCAGCTCTAAAACCAAAGATGGTATGTTAGTGTTAGGCCATCATGAGTGGGTGTTGATGTTGTCAGGCACTAAACATATTTCTGCTTATGTTGATCCCAAATCTTCTACATCTCGCGTCGGTGTGAAAAATCTGGTTGAGTTTGAACGTAACGGCGATAATTGGGTTAAATTTGTGTTCCAAGGCAAAGAATACAAATATCCTGTAGAAGCTTGGTCAAAAGTTGACAATAACATCCGTCTACCTATTGTTTTATTACGCACCAAGCTGGGTGATCGAAATGATCAAGTTGAATACCAATTAATAGATGGTGGTAATGGGGTAGTATTAGGCGAAAACTTTATGCGTGATATTGCCATCCAAAATAGCCAACGCAAATATGTACAGCCTAAAGCGAAATAAGGTTTATTTATCCCACCATAACGCATAAGAAACGGCATTATTCTTACTTAAGAACAATGCCGTTTTGAGCTATCTGCTGCTTATAGTTATTCAGTAACAATAACTTCGTAACTACTAAATTTACGAATATTAATCACACCTGTATCAAATAATAAATACTGGCCTTTTATTCCCTCAAGAATACCGCTAACAACCGGCTCCTTATCAAAATTGTGAGACGCTATTTTGGTTGGGAAATGATCAACAGGATAATGAATATCAACAATATCATTATTCAAATATTCGATAGCATCTTCACCAAACTCTGCGGTGATCTCGGCTAGTTTTTGTTTTACTTCAGGCAATAGTAATTGTGCTTGTTGGTGTAAATCGATATCGCTATTGTTGCCTTTTAGCATGGTGCGCCAATTGGTTTTGTCTGCCACCATTTCAGCAATAGCAACTTCCACTAAACCTGAAATTTGGCGTGTTTTTACTTTTAATACTGCCAGTGCTTGTGTGGCACCTTGATCTATCCAGCGAGTAGGAAGCTGAGTATGACGAGTAATACCGACTTTTAGTGCAGAGGTATTAGAAAGATACACATAGTGAGGCACCATGCAGTTATCTTCCCCCCATTGTGGTTCACGGCAGGTTCCTTTTGCATAATGGCAAGTTTCTGGCTTCATGATACACATATCGCAGCTTGCCAGTTTTTTCATACACGGAAAGCAATGGCCTTGTGAATAACTCTTTTTGGTTTTCTTGCCGCATGAACAGCAGAATATATTGCCAGTATGAGTAAGGGTTAATTGTTTACCAATGAAAGGGTTTAGGTGAAGTTGTTGATCGCCAATCGGAAGGTAGTAATCGACAACCTCTCCAAGCGATGATTTCATTTTGCTGAGTGTTCCTTGCATGCTCTTGCTCACAGTTTATTTTTTTTATGAGTGTATCAGGAATTGGTATTAACCCCTAGATATCTTAATAATTTACAGTATTAACTAACTTTGCTTTTGATATTACTTTTAATTGAAGTGGCTGTGTTTTTTCTTGAGGAGAGAAAAAAATGCTTAATATTTTTTTTGAAATAAAGCTACGCATATCTAATTGAGCATATTTTTTAGAATTATATAACTTGAATTTAGTTACAAATAATATGGGATTGTGATCAGAGCAGTTGGAACTTTGTTTTATGCTCTCAAGGGCAAGCGGTTTGTTATTAATAGGGAAATCAGATAATAATGTTAGGTTTACCACTATATTATCTTTAATAATCAGAGTGTTATTTTTTTTGTTTATTTTTATATGTTTATCACTAAAGTAGTAATTATCATTGTGAATATAAATATTAGCAATGTTATAGTTTGCTTTTTTATGACAGTTGTTTTCTTTAGTATAAAAAAAAACCAGATATCCAGGTAAAAAATGTTGGAATTTGTAACTTACCACCATTTTTTGTTCACTTGATCCTGAGAATAAGTCTTCGATGGATAAACTATTGTATTTTGAAAGTACCTTTATAACATCTGCTGTTAGACGATAAGGTGTTTTTACTTCCATTGGTTGAAAGAAAAAAAGTACACAAAATTGGAAGACAAAAATAGTAACGATAATAGAGAATTTTTGTAATGTGGATCTAATGGTTTTAAGTATCCAATTATAGCTTATGATAAATACGATAACAGACAATGCACATGAAAGGGGGTATCCTATGATAATCCCAGCTCCTGTTGACATATGACTAAGTATAATCGCCTCTGTAATAATGATACTTATCGATAAAAATAATGAAATAAAAAACCGTTGGATTCTATTCATGATGATTCCTACCCATTATTAAAACAACAACTAATCATTCAAAATTACTCATACTATATATGATATATATTAATCACAAATAATGAATATTTACAATTATAAATCTTTATGCATACAGTGTGTGTTACATCGTATTATTTGTCTCGATCTTTTATTTATATAAAAAGCGTCATCTTTATATCAAACATCAGAATTAATACTATACTTTAATAAATTTATTAATACAGGTGATATAATATGAGGGTTTTTATACTAGGGTGGATGACTAAATATATAGATTTAGTCAGTAAGAAAAAATATATAATCAGTATAAGTGAATATATTTAATGCTAATACTGCAAATAGAAAAGAAGCACCCCCAAATAATCAATATTTAGGGATGCCTAAGTCGTTATTAACGTTGTAGATGACGTGAACTGTGCTTTTCTAGTTTTCTGAATAATAGCGATAAGCTAAAGCATAATATAAAATAAACAGCACCAACAATGAGCCATATTTCAAAAATATACCCAGAAGAATTAGCTATTTCAGAACCAGTAAAAGTCATTTCCTGTATAGAAATCAATGAGATAATTGACGAGTCTTTGACTATGGAAATAAACTGTCCAGCCAGCGTGGGAACGATAGCAGAAAATGCCTGCGGGAATATTACAAATCGAAATCGACTGTATGTAGATAACCCTAATGAATCAGCAGCTTCCCATTGTCCTTTACTAATTGTATCAATACCAGAGCGAATAATTTCAGCAATATAAGCTGCCGCAATTAGCCCAACACATAAAACACCTGAGAACAAGTTTTCCCATAAGTTACTGTGCCCAAATAATATTATTTGTAATACATTTTCTTGACCGTTGTAGTGGCGGAATAAATTACTCAATCCAAGCAGTGGAATGAGTTGATTTGAAATGAAAAAGTAAAAAATAAATACAAAAACAAGCGGGGGTATATTACGTACAACTTGAATGTAACTACTCGCAATCAAGTTGATTATCTTAAATGATGAACGATGTGCAAGCGCAAGTAATAAGCCTACTGTGGCTGCAAAAATCATTCCCCATATACTGACTCGAATTGTACTAATAATCCCTTGAATAAAGTAAGGGATACCGCCATCGTGACTACACGTAAATACCAGCTCAAGTGCTCGATGCCAGTGCCAGTTATAGTGGATACCCACCGATGAGCGGTAGGCTAACCATCCAATAAAACAGCCAATAATGATGAGTAAAATAACATCGAGTTTATTTAGCTTAAACTTAAAGTGACGGCCCGCAGGCGGGGGAGAACCCGCCTGCGGTACGTTGTTACATGACGTTTTAGTTACAGTCATTATTATTTAGTCTCGTTAACCTGATCTTGCCATTTCATGGTTTTAAACCAGTACTGGTAACGACTATTTAACCAACCGTCTTCAGTGCGCACTTGAATCCAGTTATTGAGGAAGTTAAGTAAGTTAAAGTCACCCTGACGAATCGCAAAACCTGTTGCGTAACGTGTTAATGGTTTCTTAAATGGCATAAATAAGCTATCTGGGTTTTTAAGCATCATTTGCTCAGGCGTCGGTGTTGATGCTAGTGCAGCTTGAGCATTACCATTTAATACTTCTTGGAAAGCTTGAGTTTCATCATCAAACTGACGTAATTTTGCTTTTGGAAATAATTTACGTGCTGTTTGAACAGGGTAGGCACCACTACGAACAGCAATGGTTACGCTACGTTTATTATAGTCAGCAATAGTGGTCATTTTTGATGCAAGCTTTTTGTTTGCAACCATTTGTACTGCAGAGTATGAATATGGGTGAGTGAAAAGAACACTCATATTTCGCTCTGGTGTAATCGTTAAGCCGCCAATAATAACATCAAACTTACCTGCTAATAGCGCTGGAATAATACCATCCCACGCGGTGGGTACGAATTCAATTTTCAAACCCGCATCAGCAGCTAAACGTTTTGCAACATCAACTTCAAAGCCAATCAAATCACCTTGCTTATCGCGCATAGCCCAAGGAACAAAAGTAGATAAACCGACGCGTAGTGTGCCGCTTTCTTTTATTTGCTGTAAAGCATTTGTATTGTCTGACGCAAAGGCGTTGTTAGCCCCTAATAAGCAAGTAAAAACGGTAACTAATACCGCAATGAAGCGTTTCATAGCTTTCTCCATTGGTTTATATGGTTCATTATAAATGTTAGTGGTTAGGAATAATTAAACGACGTTCTAACCAAGTTGCTAGTGCTGATAATGTTAATGTTATACATAGATATATTGCTGCGACAGTAAACCATACTTCAAATGGCATCGCAGTATCAGCGACAATATTTCGTCCTTCCGTTGTCAAATCAAATATAGCCATAATACTGACAATGGAAGAATTTTTTACTAAGGACACCGCTTCATTTGTGAGCGGTGGAATAATTTTTCTAAACATTTGTGGAATAACAACAAATCGATAACTATCTATTTGTGATAGACCTAAACTTTCTGCGGCTTCAAGTTGACCCTTAGGTATTCCTTGTAAACCAGAACGGAAAATCTCAGCGCTGTATGCACCTTGAAATAATGATAACGCTAAGATTGCTGTTGTTGTCCGATCAATACCTAATACCGGCCCAAAAACAAAATACAGTAAATAAATTTGCACAAGCAAAGGTGTACTGCGAATAACTTCAATATAACCACGAGCAAGACTGCGACCGACGATCGAATCTGACATTCGTAATAATGCAGTTATAAAACCGATCACTATAGTACAGATTAAACTGAAGCCTGATATTTTCAGCGTTACCATTAACCCTTCAATCAACTCACCAGGATACCATTGGCCATCTTCATAAAACCATAGGTGCTCAGGAATACGGTACCATTGCCAATGATAATGCATTGCTTTTGCCCCGCTATTAAGCAACAGCATAATAATTGAAGCAACGCAAATCACTTGTAATGTAATAGCGATAAGCTGAGGGATTCGAGATCGTCTATCTTGGGTCATTATTTTGATCTCAATAGCTAAGAATATTTTCGAGAAATTGTTGTGTACGTTTATGCTGAGGATGGTCAAAAAGTTGTGCTGGAGCCGCCATTTCAACAATCTCACCTTGATCCATAAACACAACGCGGTCAGCAACTTGACGTGCAAACCCCATTTCATGAGTAACACATACCATTGTAATCCCATCATCGGCAAGTTCTTTCATTACATCAAGAACTTCACGGATCATTTCAGGATCAAGTGCAGATGTTGGTTCATCAAATAGCAATATATTAGGTTTCATGCATAAAGAACGAGCGATCGCAACACGTTGCTGTTGTCCACCTGAAAGTTGCCCTGGAAACTTATCCGCTTGGTGACCAATATGCACACGTTCCAAAAAGTCACGAGCAAGCTTTTCAGCATCAGCTTTAGACATTTTTAACGCACGGCGAGGTGCTAATGTTAAATTATCTAATACGCTCATATGAGGAAATAAGTTAAAGTGTTGAAACACCATACCTACCTGACCTCGTATTGCATGAAGTTCTTTATGGTTTAATGAATGCCCAGCAACGGTTATTTCACCATTATTATATTTTTCTAAACCATTAATACAGCGAATTAATGTCGATTTTCCTGAACCTGAAGGCCCACAAATGACTAATCGTTCACCTTTTTTAACAGAAAGATTAATATTTTTTAATGCATGATAATGGCCGTACCATTTATCAACATTATTAAATGTGATTATATTGTTTTCAGACAATGCAGCATCCCTTAAATGTAATTGATATCTACTTATACATCATTAGTTATGTATTTTTATGATTAAAGAATCACATAATTATTAAAAGCATATATTAATTGTTATCAATATTAAATTCATAAATATATTGAGTGTGTGTATGTTTTTAAAAAATTGTAGGTTTCACATTAGTTAGTTGATATTGGTATATTTTACAGGCTTTCTATTCCCTCGTGTAATAATTATTTTTATATTTTTAATGTTTTCTATTCATATATTGTCATTTAGGTGCAGAATAACGCAACAATTATAAAGAAATGTCAGGGTTCATTCAGTTTTTGATTAAATAACAGTTTGCACTCTAAGTTTTTAAACGATAAGTTAAGTAAATGTTTCAGATTAAGGATTATATGGTTATTTGTCTTGGTTGGCTAATTACCGTGTATTAAAAGGAATTATAGGAAGTATGAATATGCATAAGACGGATGACGTTCGAATCAGTGAAATTAAAGAGCTTTTACCACCAATAGCGGTGTTAGAAAAGTTTCCTGCATCTAATAAAGCAGCTGAAACCGTTTACCAATCACGCCAAGCGATTCATAACATTCTAAATGATGAAGATGATCGATTGTTGGTTATTGTTGGCCCTTGTTCTATTCATGATCCCGTGGCTGCATTGGAATACGGTAAAAAACTAAAGCAACTTAGAGATGAGCTTCAAGGCGATCTTGAGATTGTAATGCGAGTTTATTTTGAAAAACCACGTACGACTGTTGGCTGGAAAGGGTTGATTAATGACCCGTATATGGATAATAGCTTTCAGCTTAATGATGGTTTACGCATTGGGCGTAAGCTACTTGCAGATCTTACAGATTTAGGATTGCCAACAGCTGGTGAATTCTTAGATATGATCACACCTCAATATATGGGGGATCTTATCAGCTGGGGAGCTATCGGCGCACGTACCACCGAATCACAAGTGCATCGTGAGTTGGCATCCGGGCTTTCTTGTCCAGTAGGTTTTAAAAATGGTACTGATGGTAATATCAAAATTGCAACGGATGCTATTGGCTCAGCAAGCGCACCTCATCACTTTTTGTCGGTTACCAAATACGGCCATTCTGCGATTGTAGCCACGGCTGGTAATGAAGATTGCCACATTATTTTGCGTGGCGGTAAAGCTCCGAATTATGGTGCTGATGACGTCAATCAAATTATGCAACAGCTTATAGATGCAGGTTTACGTAATAAACTCATGATTGATTTTAGCCACGCTAATAGTTCAAAACAGTATCAACGACAGGTGGTGGTTTCTGCTGATGTCGGTCAGCAAATTGCAAATGGTAATAGTGCGATTTTTGGGGTGATGATTGAAAGTCACTTAGTTGAAGGTCGTCAAGATATCGTCGAGGGTGAGACACCAACATACGGTCAAAGCATTACTGATGCATGTATTGGTTGGGATGACACAGCCACAGTTCTGCGTCAACTTGCTAGTGATGTTAGATCTCGTCGTCAGCAATAAAAAGTTAGTGGCTTAAAGCGCCGCAACAGCATAATAAAATCACAGCTCCTGCTTTATATAAAGTAGGGGCTTTTTTATTGGTGGAGTCTGTAACCATCATTAAATTCAATATCAAAATGATCGCCATAATGATGTTGATTAACGAGATGCTCATTAAAAGGGAATTGACAATATATATTATAGTTATGATGTAACCCATTAATGATAAAAGAATCAAAAATATCATGGGTATCAGCTATGATTGTTTTTTTATCCATAATGATCCCTAAAGACTGTAGATAATAAGTCATACTATGAAAATACGTTGGTAATTATAGTAAGTGTACAGTTGATATGACGTCGGCAGGCAAATAAATCATCCAATATGTACAGTAAATAGGACACTATTTATTATTATTCTTTACTAAGGGAATTGTTCTTTTTGATTTAAAGTTGCTAATACTTAATAAGGTATATGCTTATAGTGCTAAAGCGTTTTGTTGTCCTTATTAGAAAGGAAAAAATGATGCGTAATCTAACATGGAAATATATAGTAAATATTGGCTTACTATTCACAGCTTTCTTTAGTATGTGTGCTCAAGTCTCTTATGCTAACAATATCACTTCAACATCAACTGTGATTTCAGCAACTCAGGCTTTTATTAACCATCAGACGAAGGTGCAACAGCCGCAGCAGAATATTGTCTATCATCCAACATTAGGTTACATGGAGTATCAACAAATTTGGTGTAATGATACTCAGCAACAGTCAATAAACAATTACCAACGTTTTATTACTGATATTTGTATTAAAAGAGGGGGTGATCTAACCAATCATTGGTGTACGACCTCAAAAACACAGCAACCTCTTTTTTATACGGTTATCAGTGACTATGAGGCTAATAATTGCGCGACCAATCAGGCAACTATCGTACAGATTATTGAAGTATTACCAATGCTCAATAAAAACCCAAACATAGCGAAAACATGGTTGCAGACTGCTCAACGTTTCGGATTTAATGAATAGATGATTAACTATCGATCCATTTTTCAAATAACTGCTGGTTAATAAGTCGATTAAGATTATATTGTACAGTAGTTGTATTTGGTGAAGCCTGAGTAAAATCTGTTGGTGGTGTTAACACTCGACGACCATTATAAATAACGCTGTAATTTTCATTAACATTAAGCACAATTTTATAATGTTTTGCTCTTATTTTAGGTAGAGTAAAAGTACCATTTTTTTCTATCTGAAAAGTGAGTGATTTGGGATATTCATTAAGTATTTTTACAGCATATTTTTGAGTGAATTTTTCAATTAAACTATTATTTTTACAAAGTAATGAAAAGTTAATTATAGGATCTCTTATTTTTCCATTAGAAAATAATGGCGCTAATTTAGAATAGAATGTAGGTGTTGATATGTTGATATGATTATTATCATCAAGTAAGGCTTTATTGATGTTAGTATTCATTTCAAAATTTAATTTCATCAGTCGCTTTATTTCTAAACCAATAGCATCATAAGGGCGTGGTTTTGTACTCATTAGACGTTTTTCAGCTAAATTATTGTTAGCAATGACTAAATCTTTCTGTAAGTAGCTATTGAAAACTTGTTTACCATAACTCGGCTCAAAATGGCCATTGAGCTCTACCATTGTATGCCATAATTTTGGAACATAATGCTCAAAAATAACATTAATTTGTTGTTGGTTATTAACTGGAACTTTAGTGATTAATTCATCATGATTATAATAAATACAAGCATAGGGTGAAACGAGATTTAATTTTTTATAATCACCTAAATATGTTGAACAATTAATAGTGTTATGTGCATTATATTTAAATTTAATATCAGATATTAAAATGAAAATTAAATCATTATTTAGTTGAATTGCGTGTAACTCTTCTTTTAGTTCTCGGCGTAATTTCGTATAGTATTGCTGCTTTTCTTTAATAGTGTTTTTTATCATTGCAATATTTTCAATATGCTGTTCTTCTGTCATTTTCATGATCGATAAACGTGTATTGATTAATGCTATTTCTTGTTGGTAATAATTTAGTTTATTATTAACATCGTCTTGAAGTTGTCTTTTTAACATATTTACTTCAATCATGTTTTTTTTATAAATTAATGCACTGTTATAAAGCGATTGTACAAATATAGTTGAATCATCAATATGAGTTTGATTAAATTGGTAAATTAAATGATAAATATCTTCGAGGTAATGTGGATTAGATAACCAATTTGAGTTAATTAATGATTGTGACGCATTTTTAAGATTAGCGAAATCTGAGGGGATAGTAAAAGGACTATATGTATCAGTAATAATGAACCCTTGCTGATCTTGAGATGTAATGATTTTAGGATCAATATTAAAAGATGAATAATCAATATGGTTATAATTATCACACCCAGTAACGATGCATAAAAAAATTAAAGATACGCTTGAAAAGATGTTCATTTTTAGATAGTTACATTTACTTTGCCATTGATTTTATTATACCTATATAAGTGTAATATACAAGGTGCATAATGCTTGTTTTTTTTGGTAAGTAATTGGTTGTTTACTGTGATTGTTATGTAATCAATAGTGGTTGTATGGTTAAATATAGCAACATTTTAAATTGAGCTTAGAGGCGATTATGTTAGTAACATTTAGTAGTAAATCTTATGGTAATGTCACTATGTTTGGTGATGTTGCACACTCATTAATTACAATGATGGGGTTTACAACCGATGTACCAGGGGCAATAAGAGCAGAAGATGTCGCTTGTGCGTTAGTAAATTTAGAGGAAAAACTTGCACTGATAACGCAACAACAATCAGAAAATATAGTGCAAGAAATTGATAATGAAGACGAAAGCGAAACCGATATTCAAATTAGTCTTGATGTTCGAGCCGTTCCTCTTATCGATTTACTTAAAGCGGCGATTTCAGCAAAAAATTATGTGATGTGGGAATAAGACTTAAGGGCTTATTTTACTAAGTGTAATGGTGCAAATGGGTCATCGTCAGGATCATTTAACCATAGATATTCAGTATCGGCAGCAATGCGACGCGCAGTGGCATCACCGTATTGATGGCCAATAATCGCTAATGACATATCAAGACTCGCTGAGCTGCCTGATGCTGTAAAAATGTTATTACTATGCACCCAACGAGCAGATGTTTGCCATTGTATATTACGTCCAAACTGAGATACCCAGTCGAGGTGTTTTTGGGTCGTTGTTGCTGTGCAATTATTAAGTAGGCCAGCATTAGCAAGTAATGCTGCACCCGTTGAGGTTGAACATATAATCTGTTGCTGGGGCGCCACTTTTTTTAACCAATTTAAAATATGCTTATTATGGGTAGCAAATCGAATCCCCACGCCACCTGGAATAATCAGAATCCCTGCAGCAATATCGTCATTAAAACTGAGCATTGGTTGCAGGCTAATACCTTGCGTACTGCTAACGTTTTTACCGTCTATCGTGATTATTTGTAATTGGTAATATTCAGGTAATAAACCAAACATGTGTAATGGACCTAACGTATCAAGTAACTCAAATTGTTCAAAAAGCAAAACAGTAACAGTTTGTCGTGTGGCCATTTTATATACCTTGTAATAAAGATAATGTAATTAGTAATAGTCTAAAAAGTCATGTTTAGTTGTGTTGGAGATGATAATTTAGCTTTTATAATTGCATTATGAGGATAATGCTTGTTATTCAGCGGCGAATGATTACAATCAGCCCCCTGTTTAAAAATGGCTCAAAATATCAGCTGACACGATTATGAATAGAAAGAAAAAAATTAACGAAACGTTAAAAAAGAGAATGAAGAAGGCAAATGCTAAGCTAAACAAAAGCAATAAGCCTCGTTATATTTCTAAAGCAGAACGTGCCAAGCTTGATGAAGAAGCTGCACTGGTTACTGAAACTACAGATGTAACATCTGATACTACTATTGATAGTGAATCAGCTAGTTAATCAATAGAAAAAATGAAATTTATATCTTAAACAGAAATATGATTTTGGTCGTTTTTCTGTTTTTTCGCATTATACCTATCGTGACTGGTGGGATAATGCTTGCTTATCATTAGATGAGCAACTTATCTACGCGATTGTGCGTTTAATTTATACAAGAGAGATGCTATGAGTTTTGCCTCTTTAGGCCTATCCGCCCCAATTCTTGAAGCTGTTGCTAAGCAAGGCTACGAAAAACCATCCCCAATTCAAGCGCAAGCAATACCAGCGATTATCGAAGGCAAGGATGTCATGGCGGCGGCACAAACGGGTACAGGCAAAACAGCAGGTTTTACATTGCCACTACTAGAAAAATTATCTGGTGGTCAATCTGCTCGTTCAAATCATATTCGTGCACTTATTCTAACACCAACGCGTGAGCTTGCGGCTCAAGTGGGTGATAATGTTGCAAAGTACAGCAAAAATTTACCAATAAATTCAGCGGTTGTTTTTGGCGGCGTAAAAGCTCATCAACAAATCAATCGTCTACGTCAAGGTGCTGATGTTTTAGTTGCCACACCGGGTCGTTTAATGGATTTACACAGTCAGAATGCGGTTAAATTCCGTGATGTTGAAATTCTAGTGTTAGATGAAGCTGACCGTATGTTGGATATGGGCTTTATTCGTGATATTCGTAAAATTTTAGCGTTACTACCTAAAAAACGCCAAAACTTACTGTTTTCAGCGACATTCTCTGATGATATTCGTGCGCTTGCTAAAGGGTTAGTTAATAATCCGGTTGAGATTGATGTTAACCCACGCAACCAAACCGCTCCGACGGTTAAGCAGTGGATTTTCCCTGTCGATCAAAAGAAAAAAGCCAACTTACTAACTAAGCTGTTGAATGAGCGCAAATGGAAACAAGTTTTAGTGTTTACTAAAACGAAGCATGGCGCAAACCGATTAGCGACTCATTTAGAAAGCCGTGGTATTTCATCTGCTGCTATTCATGGAAATAAGAGCCAAGGTGCACGTACAAAAGCACTGGCGAACTTTAAATCAGGCGACGTTCGTGTACTTGTTGCAACTGATATTGCTGCGCGTGGTTTAGATATCGAACAATTGCCACAAGTGGTTAACTTTGAATTACCACATGTTGCTGAAGATTACGTTCACCGTATTGGCCGAACTGGCCGCGCGGGTTGTATTGGTGAAGCAATTTCATTAGTTTGTGCTGATGAATTTGGTGATTTGATTGCTATTGAGCGTTTAACCAAGCAAGTGCTAGATCGTGAAATTGTTGAAGGTTTTGAACCGTCAATCAATTTACCTGTATCACGATTAGATACGCGTCCATTAGTGTCTAAAAAGCCAAAGAAAGCACAATCATTTTCAGCGAATGGTGAAAAGCGTCCGCGCTCTAACGGCAAGCCTACAACGCGCCGTAAACCAACACCACGCAGTGATGATGCTCCGCGTACTGAAGGTGCAAAGCCAGCACGTAAGCCACGTCCTGCAAACGCTAAGCCTAAAGCAACAGATGGTAAGCCAGCAGCACGTCGTTACAATGATGAAAAGCCAAAGACTGACGGTCGTCGTGCTCCTCAACGTAACCGTAAGCCTGCAGCAACGACAGCAAGTTAATCTTGTGTCAGTAGTTTAATTGGTCGATTGAATCGATCTGATAAATAACCAGCGTGTATTGATGCATAATCATAACGCTGGTTTTTTTATTTCAAATTTGGCGTTAGCTTCTCAGTGACAACGTCACACAGGGAATAGCGTGATCGGTACTGTAACCATCTTCATCAAAGCTACTGTTAATTAAATGCTTATTTTCGGTGTGATAGTCACTGACTTCAAACAGTGAACCTAAGTATTGAGCATTAAATTCTTGTGATAATAAAATATAATCAAGCACTGAGGTTTTAGTGCCGAAATAGTGCGTTGGCGGGCGAGAAAGATTTGGCTGTTGAATGTTTTCGGTATATAGGCTCCAACTATCATAAAGTCGGTAATAACCAATTAAACGTTCTATCTCACTTTCAGACATGCCAAAAACGTTGCCTGCTATCAGTTGTTCTAGGCATGAGCTTGAGAGTTCATCATTGAAATCACCCATCAATAACATTGGACGAGTGCTAACTTCGCGCTGTTTTAAAATCGCTAACAATAACAGGTTGGCTTCTGTGCCACGTAACATTGCAGATCCCCAACTTCCTAATCGTTGACCTATAAACCGCGATAATGCGGTATCTGTTGGTAAGATGGTTTCAGGAAGTGGATCATCAAACAACGAACGCTTTGATTTGAAATGCGTGACATAGCAATCAGTTAAACCAATATGTGGAATATCAATAGTGGCACGTAAAGGTTGACGACTGAAATGAAATTCAGTTAAACCGAGTAATGCTGCAGCCTGTTGATCTGCATCAACTGGGGCAATGTCTACGATAGGATACTTGGATGCGATTGCAACAACAGGACTACGATAAATGAAATCGTCGATAACTGTTGGCGTATCAACAACAGCATAATAAGGATAACCTGCACTTTTTAGTAATGCTTGCAGGCTATCACTACTGAATACTTCTTGAAAACCAATAATATCAGGTTGGTTGTTAGTGACAAAGCGAGTGATCCACGCCTGCTTCTTATGCCATTGCTCGGTGGTGTAAATATTCTGAAAATCATAATAAGCCATTGGTGGCTCAAGATAATTTAATAAGTTAAAACTGGCAATTTTAACAGTAGATACAGGCACTTCATAAGAGGGTTGATTGATGTTTGGCACACTACACTCTCAGTAAATATAGCCAAAGTGCATAACTTCGGCTTTAAGATTACGCTACATTATTGATAAGTAGCATACCAGAGTGACAGCTTATTAACAGTGATGGTTGTTGATAACCACAATAAGTAGGTTATCGAAATAGTTTACTGATATTGGCTTTGGGCGTTTTCGCTAATTTTTGCATTAATGAAAAGGGAACATCGTTAATACCATATTGTTGTTTGATGTCATCAATCATGACAAGCCATAACCGAGCCGTCATTTCAGAATCGGCTAATGCACGGTGAAATACACCATCATGATGAATATGTTTATATTCCACTAACGTCCCCAGTTTATGATTAGGGGCATGTTGATATAAACGTCGAGCAATGAGCATTGAACATGCAAATTGATCGCTGTATTTACGGTCGATTAATTCAAGCTCGGCATTGAGAAAGCGTTGATCAAAAGAAGCATTATGGGCAACAAGATTGGCATCACCAATAAAATCAGCAAATTCAGCCATAACATCTTCACAGCAAGGAGCTGTACGAAGCATGTTATTGCTAATACCTGTGTAGTTTTCGATAAAATGGCTAATGCGAAAGCCAGGGTTCATTAATTGTTGAAAATGTGCCACAACATGGCCATCTTCAAGTTTTACCGCACCAATTTCTATTGCACGATCACCTTGTGTTGGTGACAGTCCTGTGGTTTCAAAGTCGAGCACGATAACGCTATTTGCAGAACGAGAACTTATCATTTTTAAATCTTTAGCTATAAGAAGGACAGTATTGTAGCGCTATCAATGACGTTGTAAATCATCGTTAGTCAATTTTATTTGACTTGTAATGGTGAAATTAACAACAAATGCATGCAAAATTACTGTCTTTTAAATCATATTTGCGGTTTTTATTCCCTGAGGGAATCATTACGGTGCTATTATTTAATGCCTAACGAACTCACCCTCTTGATTATGAGCTTATCAATCGTTCTATGAAAAAACATATCCGCTATCAAATCCGCGATCATAAGCAAGAAAAAGCGTTATTTATACGTCGAGCGATTCAAGCCTTTATTGCTATTATTATTTTAACCTGCGTATTAATTGGTAATCTTTATCATTTACAAGTGCAAGATTACAGTGAATATAAAGCACGTGCTAATAATAATAGTATTAAGCTAATTCCCGTTGCGCCTAATCGTGGCCGTATTTATGATCGTAATGGGGTGATATTAGCGGATAATATTCCTGTTTGTTCATTAGAAATTATTCCCGATCAAGTAAAAAACTTGCCGCAAGTACTAATTAAGCTGCAACAACTATTAGGGATCTCAGATCAAGATATTGCGGCGTTTAATAAAGCCAAACAACAAACTCAAGCTTTTAAACCGGTAGTACTTATTGCGCATATGGATAATAAACAAGTTGCTGTATTTTCAGTTAATGAATTTGAGTATCCAGGCGTTAATATTGATGCTCATCTCGAGCGTTATTATCCTTACGGTGCATCATTAACCCATTTATTAGGCTATGTTGGCAAAATTAATGATCGTGATATTACGGCGTTAAAAAAGAGTGGTAAATACGATAACTATAGAGCTTCTCGTAGTATTGGTAAGTTAGGTATTGAACATTATTATGAAGATATGTTGCATGGTAAAACAGGCTATGAAACCGTTGAAGTCAATAGCCATGGTCGGGTAGTAAGAACGTTATCTTATGTACCACCTGTTGCAGGAAAAGATATAAAATTAACCATCGATATTAATTTACAGCTGTATGCGCAAAAATTGCTGACGTTACAACAAAAAGATCCCACCACAGGCTTAATGGTCACCAAAGTACGGCGTGGCGCAATTGTGGCTATGAACCCTAAAAATGGGGCGATCTTAGCCATGGTATCTAGCCCAAGTTATAACCCTAACTTGTTCGTGAATGGGATTTCATCTAAAGCGTATACGGCATTATTAAATGATCCCGCTCATCCATTGATCAATCGTGACACATTGGGTTTATACCCTCCGGGCTCGACCGTAAAACCTGAACTGGCGGCTGCAGGCTTAACCACCGGAGTTATTACTGTTCACACTGTACGTAACAATCACGGTTGGTGGCGTATTCCTAATAGTAAAAGTCGTAAGTTTAGGGACGATAGAGTACAAGGTTTTGCAAATGTTGATATCTATAAAGCGATTGAAGATTCTGTAAACACTTATTTCTATCAAGTCGCTTATGGTTTAGGTATTGATCGGTTGTCGGCATGGATGACTAAATTTGGTTATGGTCAACATTCGGGAATTGATATCGATGAAGATTCTACCGGTACTATGCCGACTCGCGCATGGAAAATGGCACGTTTTCATCGACCATGGATGCAGGGAGATACTATACCGCTCGGCATTGGGCAAGGGTATTGGACCGCAACACCAATACAAATAGCTAAAGCGACTTCTGTGGTTGCTGAAGATGGTGTTGAACATCGGCCACATTTGTTGAAAGACATTATCGACGGTAAAACTCAACAGCCAGTGACCTTTGCTGATTTTAAACCGTTGACGTCGGTGCCTCAAAAAGATTGGGCGATCATTAAAAAAGGTATGGAGCTGGTGGTTGAAAAAGGAACCGCCAGTCAAATGTTTAAAAATATGCCGTTTCAGGTGGCGGGTAAAACAGGCACCAGTCAGGTGTACTCATTAAAAGATACTCAGCATTATGACGCTAATGAAGTGGCTGAGCATTTTAAAGATCATGCTTTATTTACTGGTTTTTCTCCTGCTAATGATCCGAGTATTTTAGTTACCGTAGTATTAGAACACGGAGGTTGGGGATGGCACGCTGCGCCATTTGCACGTGATATTATGGAGTATGTGTTAGTTAAGCCAACATTAAGTCCACAGCCAAATGAGTTAGTACAGCAACCATCGCCATCATTGGCAGGATTGACTGGTGCTGTACCACAGCCTCCAAAGTGATGAAAAATTAGTCGTAATATATAAGCTGTGGTGCAGTATTTGCTATTAGAATTTGTGTTCTGACGAGGTGTTGGACCATAAGTGAAGCATCGCTAATAATTCAGAGGCCATGTAGGGTTTACATAAAATATCGTCCATGCCAGCATTAATACAAGCATCGCGCTCAGCGGTTGTGGTGCCAGCTGTTAAAGCAATAATAGGCTTATCGAAATGCTGTTTACGTAATGCTTTCGTTGCACAATAACCATCCATAATGGGCATACGGCAATCCATTAACACAATATCAAAATCGTGTTGGGCGATAATATTTAAAGCGGCTTGCCCATTATCAACGATAGTGATGTCAATTTGATGTTTTTTTAACATTAGTTCAATGATCATTTGGTTAGTCTTTAAATCTTCTACAACCAAAATGCGTAATTGCTGTAATGCCTTATGCGATGCTGGAGAGGAGTGAGGTTGGGTATTATCAGTGATGCTAATTGCCAAAGGAATGGTAACTGAAAAGGTGGTACCAAGATCAGGTTCACTGATTAAGGTTATATTACCATCCATCTGTTGGCACAACTGCTTACAAATTGCGAGCCCTAATCCTGTTCCTTCATGGCTACGTTTACTTGAAATATCGACCTGACTAAAAGGTTTAAATAACTTATGTTGCAGTTGTTGTGCTATACCACAGCCACTATCTTTAATAGTAAAAATAAGACAATCGTCTACCCAATCAAATTTAGCATGTACAAATCCTTGCTGAGTAAACTTTATCGCATTGGCAATAAGGTTGACGTAAATCTGTTTAAGGCGATCTTCATCGCCACGAATAGATCGTGGAATATCAGTGCTATATTCAATCTTAAAATCTAATCGTTTCTCTAGTGCTCGGTGGGAAAATATATCCCTAAGCTTAATGACTAATAAATGGCTATCAAACGGCTTTTCGATTAGCTCTAACATGCCTGCGTTTATTTTACTGAAATCAAGTAAGTCATTAATAATCGCGCGTAGTAACTCTCCTGAATGGTTTAATGTCGTGAGCAATTTAGTTTGATTGGTATTTAATGGTGTGTCTTGTAATAACTCTGCAGAGCCTAATAAACCATTGAGTGGTGTGCGTAATTCATGATTGATCATCGCTAAAAAATCACGAGTAGATTGTTCAGAATCTTCCGCACGTTGGCGCGCATGAATGGCTTGACTCAGTGTGATTTGACGACCAATTGCGGAACGGAATAACTCACAAAATAGAGCTAAACGTTGTTGGATTGCTGCGATATTGATTTTTGGACTTGATATTTGGGCAGCAAAATAACCAACAGTACCGCGACTATTGGTAAGGGGGATCCAATAAAGGTGAGTATCGGTATCCCAAAATGAGACGTTATCATTAAGATCTGCTGGTGGTTGCCAGATTTGTTGCCGTCCACTGCAATAGTTGCCACTAATAGTAATATTTTCTATCGGCATAATAGAGATATGGCAGGCACTAATATAGCGACCATCAACCAAACTATCGATCAATTGTTGAATATTATGCTGAGAAGGGGCTTGTTTCAAAAATAACCGTGCATAGGTTAACAGCAAATTTTCAATTTTGGTTTGGTAGGCGAGTTGTTCTGAGTCTAATTCAGCTTGTAACCGTAGTTTTTTTAATGATGCTTCTAAAATATTATTGGTCGTGAAAAGCTCACGACTTTTTATTTCTAATAATTTTTCAGCCATTACTCGAGAAGCATGTTCTCGTTCTAACTTTCGCTCTAATAACATAATCTGGCGCTTGGCATCCATATTAGTCACCAGTGAGTGTTAATGAAAATCTTACGTGGTTTTGAGAGTCATTCATGGGTTGCATGGTAATAGTGAGTGACTGATTAAAATAATGTGCGCAGCCTTCAAGAAGCCCCATACAAACATGTCCCATACAACGTGCGGAATGATAGTCCATCGTCATGGTCGATTGTGTTTGATTACTAAAGATAAATTTAGGCGGTGTTGCATCAGGGTAGAGTTTTTTAACTTCGAGATGTATGTGTTGTTCAACTTTTCTAATAAAACTAAAGGTGTCATCTGCTTCAATATCTGGAATAGGGAGCGCTCCTAATAGTGAAGGGAAAACCAGTCGGCCATAAGTTTGTTGAAGCTGTGATGCAGAAATACCAGTAATGTTGCTTAAACTGATAATCAATTTAATGAGTTGACGATGATCATAACTACCGACAGCTGTATAAATACCGCTATCGTTAGCACCATCAAACATTTGCTGACTAATGTCTAAACCAAAGTTTTGCTCAACAATCGAAATAAACTCAGTAAAAATAATCCCTTTCATATCAGTCCTTGTTCGATTAATTTTTTATGCAACTAACCACTATAAATAAAGTTGTATTAGTAATTATGGCAGAGTTTATTAATGCGTCAAAAAGGAGTGCTAACAAGATTATATTTTTGAGTTATAGGTAATAAAAATATCAAGATACAATGTGATTGTATCTTGATAATAGATATTATTTTTGCAATATAACCGTTGCCGAGGCTGATTGAGCAAGAGCTAACAGATAGTACTCCATATCCTGAATTAGCTGATCTTGATTAAGTAATGGCAATGCATGTATATCACTGACTAAGGAGACTTTTTTACCTTCATCGAGATCGGTATAAATCATACCTGTTGCCGCAGGTTTACCTTTATAGAAACCGACATAAAGTTGTGCATTTGCATCCGCTTCAAACATTATTTGGGTGAGATACTCTACTAGTGCTTGTTGCTGTTCTTCTTGTTGCCAGTAGCTTGAATATACTAATGCATAGCGAATAGTCAGGGGATGACAATCGACAGGGTAGAAAGTTAACGATGATTCACTAGGAGAGATGACTGAGTCAACAACTTGCGTTGATAATTCAGAGTGTGCGAGTTGATACAGATGTAAACCTTTTTCACTTAATGGGGTTGGAAATTCAGCATCAGTAATATGGCTAGCCATCCACGCGTTTTTTAAAGTAATCAGTTTTTCTGTAATTAGTGGCATATCATCACTTCTTTTATTCAATTGTCGACACCATAACCTAAATTCACATAAGAAGGTATGCTATTTGATTGTTTTTGATTAAATGATTCGATATTTATATTACTTACAGGTAACGTATTCCTACCTGAAATATTACATACACTTGGTGAATAAAGTGATGGTTATTAGGTATAGGAACACTATATCATGTTGATTACGTAAATTTTAATGATAAATCGAACTTTGGAAAAAAGAGTCAAAATGAAAAAATTGTGGCTAATAGCGGGTATCAGCTTGATGTTGGTTGGATGTAATAGCTCTCACTCGACACCATCTCAGACAAATAATAATACTGCTGCGAATCCTGTACAATCGATAGCGAGTGTTGAGAAACAGCTTCCAGATTGGATTAAAGATAATACCGTCACCTCACCATTAGAGGCGATTGTTATGGGCGGGCATACCTATGATGCCGTTTCTTATTGTAAGCCTCATGATTGTGCTAGTGATTTTATGATCACCTTAACCGCAGATAATAATAAGAAATACTCGATGATTGTACATGTCAAAGATGTACCGGATGCACTGAATACTCCGAGTATTTATGCCTCTTATCAATATATTGGCGATCCTGATCAACAAGTGAAAAGTGTGTTTAACCAAGCCTTGAGCCAAAATCCAAATTGGCAATAAAGTCGCTGTTGTTATCAGTAACTAATTGTTAAATAAAAGAGTGTTTAGTGGTTGTGAACACTCTTTATTCACTAATAATAGCCCTTATCATTTCATCCACCTATGTTTGAGTAATATCTCATTTTGTACGTTTAGCATACTTTTTTTACTTACATATTATTAGAGCAACCTACCATATTTCGCGCTGAGAATAAAAGCAATATTGTGACGTGTTTTTACATGTGTTAACAATGTATTAACTCAAGATGAGTTGTGTGGAGTTCTGGTATCAATAACCAATGTTTGGCTGTTGAGTGCGTGGGAATGGAAGGGATCTTATTGTGAAAAAGATAAACAAAATAACATTAGCGCTATTTAGTGTGATGTTTAGCGGCAATATATATGCTGCTAACGGAAATATTGTTGCTTTTGTACCTGGAGAAACAAAAGTTAATAATGGCGATGTGGTTTCTTATAATGGTGAATGTTTCGTTGCAAAAAATAACCCAGGAGTATGGGAATCACCCAAAGTAAATTCATGGTTCTGGGAAGCTGCTGAGTGTTCAGAAGAGCCAACACTGAATCCAGATCCTGAGCCAGTTCCCGATCCAGACCCTGATTTAGGCGGTATTATTCCATTTGTACCAGGAAAGACAAAAGTTAATAATGGCGATATTGTTTCTTATGAAGGTCAGTGCTTTATAGCTCAAAATAGCCCTGGCGTTTGGGAAGCCCCAAGTACAAGTTCATGGTTTTGGGAATTAACAGAGTGTGCAGGTGAACCAGAGCCTGGAGTGACAGAGGTCGCAATTGTTTCACCAACAGCAAACCAAATTCTGACCGTTGATAAACCTTTCGTTATTCAAACTCGTATTGAAGGAAAGCTGGCATCAAAAGTTGAGTTTTGGGCAAATAATACTAAGTTGGCTCAAAAAACCGTTGATTCAAGCAATACACTATATTCACAAACATGGACACCAACAGATGCAGGTAATGCTGCAATCAAGGTGGTTGTGCTTGATAAAAACAATCAACAACTTGAGCAACAATCTGTTGCTGTAACAGTAGAACTTGCTGGTGGAACAGATTTTACCGCACCAGTGGTTAACTTTATGGCACCTGCGAATGGTGCAACGGTTAATGAAACAGACACCGTGTCTATTTCTGTTAGTGCATCAGATGCCGATAATGATTTATCTTCTGTGGTTGTTAATGCTAATAACCAACAAATTTGTAGTTTTGATGCTGCTGTCGATGCTTTTAGCTGTGATTGGAAACCAACCCAAACCGGTACTGTAACCCTTAATGCTGTTGCAACAGATGCGCAAAATCTTTCTTCTACTGCTTCATTAAAAATCACCATTAAAGAAGATATCGTTGAGCCACCAGTGCCACCCGTTGGCGGATTGTGTGAGGAGTTTAATGTTTATCCTGATTGGACTCGAGGTGATCACGCTGGCGGTGGCGATATTATGGTCCATAAAAATATCGCATATTCAGCGGTTTACTGGACGCAAACGTTACCAGGCAGCGATAGTTCGTGGCTACTGCATCTAAACTGTGATGGTTCCGAGCCAGGAACAGCACCAGTGCTTTCATTACCAAATCCAATGGATCCTGTTCGCCTAGAAGTCGCAGGTTGGCCAAACACATTTGTAGTAGCAAGCCCATCTACAGCTGCACCTGAAACAATCACCATTGCGACGGCGAACAGTGCTGATCTCGCCGATGTTAATAAGCTAACGGCTGCATTTGTTGCTGTTATTGAACAAGCGAATCAAGCCAACACAGCATCGGTTATCATTAGTAGTGATGTACTTGATCAAGCAACGCGTGATAAAGGCTTAGCGCTAGGTACGATTGAAGTGAAACAAGCATTAACCAATGCCATTGATATCACAGGCAGCAAGATTGATATTACCGCGGTTAATGCGCTAAGCAATGATGTTAAAGGCTGGGCGCAAGCACATAACTTGATCGTATCAACCGTTGCTCCACAAGCGCCATTTGGTTGGTCGTTATCAATTGGAGAGTTTGCGTTTGATACTCATTCTGGTCGTCAGTCAGTGTGGGATTCCGCCTCTATTTATAGCGCCGATCTATTAAAGACATTTGCGCTATATAAAGCAGATAGTACCACTAAAGCAGACTTTATTAGCTTTACGAAATCGAGTGCTACTGCGGCATTATCAGCTGATCAATGGCATAACGCGTTAGAGTACGTCAAGCAAGTCAGTGATTATGTTAATACGCCAGCGATGTTGGCTGAGATATCAACATCTCAAGCTGCTAACTACTTTATGGGTAATACAACCGCAGAGCAGAAAATCCGTAAAGCGGCACACAGTAATGTGTTTGCGATTTTGTTTGACGACAATAACGCTAACTTAACCGCTAAGATTGAAGCTTATCAAGCTGCCAAAGTACCGCTATATTATGTTGGTGAAGAGCTAGAAAAAGGCGCATTGACTCGTATTGAAGCATTAAATCAACAGTTATCTAACGCTGCTGATGTGATGGATAATGAAGCTTTCTTATATGAAACACCGCAATCACAGTGGGTACCATCTACTGTGTATAAGTGGAATGATTTCCTTGATGGCTTAAATGCAATGCACAACATTGGTGTTGCTGGTAATAAGTTCTGGCTCCTGACCGATGAAGTGGATGATGCCACCAATATTATCTACGCTAAAGTCGCTATTGCAGCTTTCTTAGCCCAAAGTATGCAAGAGACAATTCGTTATAACGCCTGTGATGAAAATAACTGGTCTGAAGTGAAATACGGTGCGCCAACGGATTATCCGATGACGGCAAGCTGTGGTCAGTTGGGGCAGAAATACGCAGATTACGGTGTTAACCCTGTATCAGGCTTAGATTACGCTTACTCTTGTCCTCGTGATAATAAGATGGAAGTTAGTGCTCTAACGCATGCGAAGTGGTACGGTGCGCCAGCGCCAGTATTTGCAGCACCAGATGCGGTATTAGAAGAGCGTGGCCTGCTAGTTAACGGACATGTTGGTCGTTGGACGAATAATGGTCACTGTAATGACGTGCCAGAAAGCGTTGATACTTCAAAACAAGTGTGGGAACGTGGTGAGTGTAAGATTTACGTTGGTCAAAAAGCGGGTACATTCTTATGGGATGGCAGCAGTAAAGACAGCGTTGAAGGTTGTGGTTGGTGGGGACGTGGTGTAATTCAAACTACTGGTCGTCAGAACTTCGGTACCCTTAACCATTACTTAGGTCGTTCACACGTTGATCCATCGACAATTGGTAAAACTATTGATGGGGTAACTGTTGAAGCACCGCCAGCGAACCCTCTGTATGCCGATCTTGATTTCTGTTCAAATCCAGGCTTGATCTGTAGCTCGGAAGAGAACAAAGAAATTAAGTGGATTGCAGGCTTATTCTACTGGGTAACATCAGTACAAGCCTACTCAAATGACGGTGGTCCATACGAAGGTTGGAACTACTACAACGAACTGAAAAAGTATGTTGATGGTGGTTTAACTGGCACTGCGTTCATTGATGATGTATCAGGTATTGTAAACCGTGGTTGTCCTGATTCAACCTGTTCAACGGGTGATGTGCATAACGTTAAAGAGCGTCAAGATAACTTTAAGTTAGTACTACAGAAGTTAGGTCTTAATCCACAATAATGATTAACGAATAGTTCTGGTTTACATTCAATTATTGGTAAACATAAGCTGTAAATAATCAAGAACCCTGCTGTTGAAGTAGGGTTCTTTTTTTGTTAGCTTTCAAAAAATGCCGAGTGGTAGCCAACCTCACCTGTAGGAATGTTATTTGCGAGTGCTTTCGCCATAAAGTACTCAGCAGGGACACCAGCGAATGTTAAATTTGGCTGTGACTCAAACCCAAAACGCGCATAATATTGTGGCTCACCAAGCAATACCACACCCTCAATGCCTTGTGCTTTTAGTTGCGATAATCCGAAATGAATCAGCGCACTACCAATACCTTCGCCTTGGCGTTCAGGTGTGACTGATAGTGGACCTAATCCATACCAAGTTGATTGGTCACCGTTGATTAAGATCGGAGAAAAAGCAATATGGCCGATAATGTTGTTATCATCTTCGCAAACTAAAGAAAGTGCCAACATGTTGGCTTTCCGTAGTCTATCAACAATCAGATGTTCGGTTGGTTTTGCCCCTGGTTCATGGTGGGGGTGGTTTTCAAATGCACAATACGTTAATGCGGCAATGTTTTCTTTATCTGATGCTTTTTCTGCTCTAATTTCCATGCGTTACCTTTTGTTTTTTAATACAAATAAGTGGTATCCGTATTCACCTAAGTATTGATCGTGAATGTGGATCTCTTGACGTAAATCATTAACTGCGTTTGATTTATAATCGTTATCATCAATGTCATTAAGTTTTTGTTTTATTGGAACTAAATAATTCAGCCATGATTTCTCGCTTTGGGTAAAACTGGTGATGACCTCATAGCCTGCATTTATGATGTCAGTCGTTCTTTGTTGTTTTGAGGTCATGTCGGGATAATTTTTCTGCCAAAACTCATATGCTTCAATGCTAGGAGTCTCGGTCAACCATACCAAGTCACTTATGACTACGTAGCCATGCGGTTTGAGAAATCGCTGCCATTGTTTCAGTGCATTATTGACTCCCATGATATAAGCACTGCCTTCAGCCCAAATTACATCAAACTGTTGTTCTTCAAATGGCATTGCCATCATGCTGCTACAACGGGTTGTAATACGTTCGTTAATTGGTTGATGTTTTATCTTTTCTTTTAAACAGCTTAAGTGATATTCATCGTTATCCAGTGCCGTTAGACTAAAACCAGAATGGTGTGCTAGTAGGCAGGTTGTGAGCCCCTTGCCACAACCAACGTCTAATGCGTTGCCAGTGTTAATAGGTAAGGCATGTAGGGCTTGCAGCGAGTCATCATCGTCGCTAGGGCCTAGTCGATCCAGCCCATAAAAAATACTTTCAAAATCAGCCATATACTGCTCATGTTCATTGATGTTTTTTGATAGCCATTTGAGTCTTAATGCTTCTTTTTCATTGAAGCCTTGTTGTTTAAGCCATTCTAAATGCGCTAAAGGAGCGGTACGTTCAATAGTTTCATGCCAATTACATGAAGCGTTCATTCCTAGCATTGATGAGAGCAATTGTTTAGCGTGCTGTTTCGTAGCTATTTCTTGCTCAAGTACTTGCAACCTATCCATTAACATGTCGCGGTTTATTTTACCGTCAAGACAAGACTGACATTCTTTAAGGGTGAGTCCACCTGCTTGTAATTGCTGTAACAATCTAATGCGCTGGAGATCGTTATCAGAATAATACCGATAGCCATTGGTTTGTCTTTTAGCCTTAATTAACCCAAGTTTTTCGTAATAAAGCAGTGTTGAGCGACTTAAATTTACGTGCTGGGCTAATTCAGAAATATGGTACATAAAGGAGTCCTCTCAACAGATTCGGCATCATAAACTATAAAGCTTTAGACATGTCAAGCCCCAATGAATAATAAGGCCATTTTATCTATCAGAATGAGTGTAATAGGGGATAGTGAGAGAAAAATGAGGTGTTAAACAATGGCGGAGAGCAGATTGATATCCGCCATGTATTATAAAGAGCTGTTATCAAACATGAGTAATGATGGTTTCTGCATTGTTCACGCGGTGGCGCTCAGCATAAATACCATCTTGCGCGCGAGGGCCACAACCAATGATCATGGTGATTTCATCTTGAGAGTTTAAGCCTAGCAGTTGTTTTACCCGTTTAGAATCAAAACCTTCCATAGGGCAGGTGTCGTAACCTTCAGCACGCATTGCGGTCATAAACGTCATTGCCGCAAGAGAGGTACTTTTATGTAAACATACCCGTAAATCTGCTTTACTGACTTCGCGCATCATCGGCTTGTTACGGCCTAAATACGTCACAATTACCTTACGAGCGATACCAAAAATACCAAAGCGATCATTACGATATAAGAACGGGATCAGCTTTTCATAATATTTAAGTGCTCGTTTTGAGGTGGCATCTTCACGGCCTTCAAACGCCTGTCGTACTTGCGCCGCATTCATTTTAGTACGCTGTTTCCACTTATAAGGCGTGGTAGTGATGACAATTAATTCGCGTGCTGTTTTGGCTGCATTTTGGCCCATACATAACTTAGCTAATTGCTGGCGTTTATCGCCATTTATCACTCGATGAAATTGCCATAGCTGCATGTTGGAACTATTAGGCGAAAGCACCGCTAATTCAAGTGCGCGTTGTACAGCATCATGATCAAAAGTACTATTAGCGTCATATTTACGCACTGAACGACGGCTATGGACTAATGCTGCATATTGTTCAGCTTTGGAAACTTCATTTGGACGTGGAGTAGGTTCAACAGACTTGGACTGCTGTTGCTCTGGTGTTTCTATCATGGCAAAACAACCTATTTATCGATAAAAATAATTGTTCATATTTCTACCTGTTATTGGCTTGTTAAGCAAGTGGGTGACGGTTTTCTAAGTCGCAAATTGCTCTATAGAAGAGAAGAGGACAGCCATAACATTGCACATCAACTATCAGCGACTACAATTAAGCTTCAAGTTGCTTATGGTGAAACCAATGACAATCTCAAGACGCAAATTGATCGAGCCTCAAATTACACCTTTTTACCATGTGATTAATCGCTGTGTACGGCGTGCGTATTTATGTGGTGACGATCCCTATAACGGCAAGAACTATCATCATCGTCGCGGTTGGATAGTAAATAAAATCAAACAATTAGCATCTGTCTTTTGTATCGATGTGTGCGCTTATGCGGTGATGAGTAACCATTATCATTTGGTACTGAAAATAGATACTGAACAACAGCAAAAGCTAACGCCGAAAGCGGTAATATCGCGCTGGTTGCAGCTATTTAATGGTCATCCTATTGCGGTCAATTTCTTAAAAGAAGGACAAGTAGGCGCAGAAAAACAGCAGGCGTTATCAAATTTAGTCACTGAATGGCGGCAACGATTAGGCAGTATCAGTTGGTTTATGCGCTGCCTTAATGAGGAAATAGCACGAAAAGCCAATAAAGAAGATCAATGTAAAGGCGCGTTTTGGGAAGGGCGATTTAAGTCTCAAGCATTGTTGGATGAAAAAGCATTGCTATCGTGCATGATGTATGTTGATTTAAATCCTATTCGAGCTGGCGTTACACCGTCACTAGAAAAATCAGATTACACCTCCATTCAGCAACGGATCTGTGAATATCAGCAGCCTATAACCATCACTAAACAATCACCATCAAAGAGTGGTCATTTTCAATTATTACCCTTTGTTGGCGCAGAACATCAGGCTAAAACGGCAGGAATAAACTTTGCCTTTGCCGATTATCTTGAACTTATCGACTGGACTGGTCGTTGTATTCGTGAAGATAAACAAGGTTTTATAACATCTAATCAGCCAAAGATTTTACAGCAATTGGGAATAACGCCAGACGCTTGGATTGAGCATAGTGAACAATTTATGGAGCGTTACACTAATGTAAGCGGTAAGTGGTCCAGAATGTGTGCTTTCAAACAACATGCAGGTGGACACTGGTGCAAAGGAAAATCAGCGAGTCACCAGTTACATCCTAACTAAAGTTAACTTATTTATAATCGAATGAAAATACCGCAATAGCAGTTAGGGTTGTGGGTATTGTCGATCGTGAAATATGATAATAGCGGTTATTTTACTAATAAATTAAATAAGAAGCGGTCATTTTTACAGTAAAAGCATCTTCTGTTGGCGAAATAGATTAATTCTTTAGAAACTTGATTGCAGAATAAAATATATGGCTGTCCACAATTCTGCTTTTATAGATCTGTAAATGAAAGAGGAAAAACACTGAGGTTAATGAATGGCTTAGGGGGTGGTGATAATCATTTTATGAGTATATTTTTATCTGTATGTAACTTAAATCATCAAATAAAGACGTAATGCGGGTGGTATTGGAACAGTACTGAGTCTTAAAAGAGGAAAACTGGCTGATATCATATGGGTATTACATCAGCCAGCGTTATTAATGATCACTCAGGAGTCATAATATGTTGGGGGAACTTATTAAAGACAATGTTCATTAACCTTGTCAGTACATTAACGCCGTAAAGTAAGCATGTGTATTTTTACTCTGTAGTCGTACGTTTTTGTTTTGACAATGCCTATTTTAAGTTAAAGTAGAAAAGTTAAAAGAGCATAAATTAATAAATAAGGTTCCCCTTTTATGAGTGGTCAACGGCTTAAATTGCAATTTCAGCGTCTTTATAATCACTTCGGCGGCGATAGCATTGAGACTAATTTGCAAGATATTGCAGAAGTCTTATTTTGTACTCGACGTAACGTACGCATGGTGATCAATAAAATGGTGTCTGAAGGTTGGATCGATTGGCAACCTGCAGTGGGGCGAGGAAAACAATCTCGACTTATTTTTAATAACACAGACAGTGAGTTACAGCTTAATCATGCGCGAAAATTAGTGGCAGAAGGGAAGCTGGAACCAGCGTTAGTTACCTTAGATCATAATGCTGAAAAACTGGTGCAATTAATTCAAGAACAACTCGGTATTTCACATCATCAAGGTAAGCAAATTGTTCGTTTACCTTATTATCGCAGCTTTGAAAATATTACCCCATTAAAGCCATTACGTCGTTCAGAGCAACATTTGGTAAGACAAATTTTTAGCGGATTAACACAGCTAAATGAGGAAAAAGGGGAAGAAGGAACTGTTGTTGGTGATATCGCTCACACATGGGAAGCTATTACACCACGTCATTGGCGATTCTACCTTCGACCTGCAATTCGCTTTCATGATGGGCATTTGTTAGATAGCCACGATATTTTTGCGACCTTTGCTAAGGTAAAGCAATTGTCATTGTTTGCTCATATTGATGAGGTTACTTCACCGTTTAGTAATATTATTGATTTTTATTTATCGCAAGACGATTATCACTTTCCTGATTTGCTCGCCAATACAAATGCCATGATCCAGCCAGCGAACCATGCATCATTGCCCGATTATGAGACTTTTCCTATTGGTACAGGGCCTTATAAAGTGGTGGTGAACGATAAACAGCGCTTTAAATTGGAAGCTTTTGAGCAATATTTTGGTTTTAGAGCGTTAACTGATGTCGTTGAAGTATGGATTTTAAATAGCTTCGCCGCCTGCTATTTACAGCCTACAAGCAGCGACACGTTGGAACACAATATTCATATTTCATCACGTCTATCGATGGATCAAGGCTGCACATTTTTATTATTAAATCGTATTTCAGGTTTAGCACAACAGGCTGATTGGTTGAATTATTTTCAGTCACGTTTGTATAGCCTTAATGTGATGCGTGAAATGGATTTAACTCAAGTCGGGGATTTTAAATTATTCAATGCTTATGGCTTATTGCCAGGTTGGATCCATACGCAGCAATTGCCTGAGCCTGTGGTTATTCCAAATAAAAGGCTAGTGACATTGGCTTATCAGCAAGAGCATCCTATTTATCCTTACGTTGCCGATTTGATTGAGAAATTGTTAGCCAAAGATGGCATGCGACTAAAAATCATAGAGTTGAGCTATGAAGATATTATTCTTGGTAAGCAGGTCGAAAAAATTGATATTTGGCTAAATGGTATGAGCCTTGGTAGTACCCGTAGTGATGCGATTTTGTCATGGCTGCATAATTTTGATCATATTCAACGTGTTATGCCTACTAATGAGTTTAAACAGTTGCAGCAGGTGATCAGTGAATGGCGTTCAACGCCTAAAAGGGCATTTCCCAGTGATATTATTGGCCAAACGTTGTCGCAAACCGGACAAACGATCCCTTTATTCCATAACTGGCTAGGTGTCGATGATAGTGTCCAGCTACAAGGGATGGAATCGAACTTACTCGGTTGGTTTGATTTTAAATCGGTGTGGAGCAAACCTCAAAATACCTAACCGTTACAGCTTAATACCTAAGATTTAAATGTTGCTGAGCTGCCATAAAAGTGACATGCAAATCAATTAAATCTTGGCTTTGTTGCTGCCATTGTGATTGTGGCTGACTTTGGCAAAACTCAAGTAATGTGACAATAACGGTATCGAGTTTTTTTAATCCCCAGCGTTTAGTGGTAGCACTCTGAAGCGGATCGCAGACTAAAGCCTGTAATTTGGCGTAGGGGAGTTGAATATAAGTAAAGGCAAGTTGCGGTTGTTGATGGTGATAAAACTGACAGATTTTTTGGCAACCATCAAGCCAATACGCAAGGGCTTCTTCTTGTTGATGGACGTTGGTGTTATTGATCTCAGACATTGTAAATATCGCTGATGGTGTGGTGGTAATAATAGCAATAAGCGGAGGTATATTATTGGGGTTGTCTTCACGATACCACGCTTTAATTGTGGCTAGCCATACTGGTATATTATCCATATCATCGTCCTTGGCTGATTGCGGTTACAGTTATGTTGTAGGTGGATTTGTTTATTGTTACCTGTACTTATAAGCGTAGCTGATATGCGCTATTTGGGGAAAATTATTAGATATCGTTTATGGGGTTGTGATGAATATCAATCTTTGTCATAAAGCCCATATCTATGAGTGAATGATATGGGCTAATTCGTCGTTTAATCAGTTATAAGCGTTTATAAAGCACTTTTTAATGCAGCGATAAAAGTATCAATATCATTTGTTGAAACATCGAGATGGGTAACAAAACGCATTGGATTACCACCGCTAATTAAAATGCCTTGTTGCTTTAAGGTATCGATTAATTGAGCTTGATCGATATGCTGATCTACTTTAGCAAATGCCATATTGGTTTGAATATGATCAAGGTTTACGCTAAAGCCTTCAACACTATTTAGTTGCTCTGCTAAATAACGCGCGTTGCGGTGATCATCAGCAAGACGTTCAACATTTTCTGTTAATGCAAGTTTACCTGCCGCAGCAATAATTCCTGCTTGACGCATACCACCACCGAGCACTTTACGCCAGCGACGGGCTTTTGCGATTAAGGATTTATCGCCTAATAATAAAGAGCCGATAGGTGCGCCTAAGCCTTTTGATAGACAAATCGTAAATGAATCGAAGTATTTAACAATGTCTGTAATATCAACATTCATTGCTACCGCAGCGTTATAAACACGTGCGCCATCTAGGTGCATTTGTAAGCCGTGTTGATCAACAAATTCACGTGCTTGCTGAATATAGGTAAGCGGTAACACTTTACCGTTAATGGTATTTTCAAGGCTAAGTAGCTTAGTGCGTGCAAAGTGAGGATCGAGTGGCTTAATTGCGGCGCTGAGTTTCGCAAATGGAATACTACCGTCGGGATCATTCTCTAAAGGTTGAGGCTGGATTGAACCCAATATAGCCGCACCGCCACCTTCAAATTTATAGTTGTGTGCTTGTTGGCCACAAAGGTATTCATCACCACGCTCACAATGTGCCATCAGTGCAAGTAAGTTAGCTTGCGTTCCGGAACTACAATAAATTGCTGCCTCAAAGCCATGCCGATCAGCTGCCCACTGTTCAAGATCATTAACTGTTGCGTCATCACCATAAACATCATCACCAACAGCAGCTGATGCCATTAACTGACGCATTTTTTCTGATGGGCGAGTTACTGTATCTGAGCGAAAATCTATCATTTATTATTATCATCCTATTGGGCTTTTCCATTATAGATTTTTAATATATCACTCCATTATTTGAAGAATCTATAGTAGTTGTGACTTTTTATAGGGGTAATGATGAATGAATAAGAAATTGAATGTATTAAAAGAGTGATAAAAAATTATAAAAACTGCTCTAACATCAATTTATGAATCTACACTTATTAAAGCTATGTGGCTGGGTGCACAACACTCGATTTTATAAGAAACAGGGAGAGATCTGTAATGCTAGTGGAACAACGAAATTTTACGTTATGTGGTAATCAACAAGGTAATGCTTGTGTAAGAGTGATTCCTACAGGGAAGTTAGAAGTTATTATTGCTGATGATGAATCTTTATGTGAAGCAGAATTTTCACAATTATGGTTTAACAAAGCAGGCATGAAAACATTATTAGTATGCCGTGAACAAGAGCAGGTCTGTTGGCAATTAGATCTTACTAATAAAGATGCCAAAGAGCTTGAATGTTTAATTGAATCAGCACAGGAAGAGTTTGAAATTCTGATGCGTGCGTTGTAGGTTCTAGGGAAATAATATGTCGATGTTATCGAATTAAGCCCTACAAGTGTCGTACCTTGTAGGGCTTTTTTTGTGTTTTAGATGTTAGTTTCGTGGAATAGGTAGATAAAGCATTGCTTTTAAGCCACCTAGTGTACTGTGAGTTAAGACTAAATCACCACGATAACTATGTGCGAGCTCGTTAACAATATTGAGCCCAAGTCCAGTACCTGGTGTATTCTCATCTAATCGAACTCCACGTTTTAGCACTTGCTGGCACTTTTCAGTGGCGATACCGGGGCCATCATCTTCAATTACTAGCACAATATGCCCATCAACAATGGGTTCTTGATAAACGCGAATGAGACTATTGGCCCATTTATAGCTATTTTCAATCAAGTTACCGATCATTTCGTCTAAATCGCTTTTTTCAACCGCAATTACCACATCGCTATCAAGTTCATTCACCAGCACCACGCCACGATGGGCATAGACTTTATCCATCGCCAATGAGATTGCATCAATGCGGTGTGACAGTGCCGTTTTAGTCGCAAGAATATTCATCGCACCAGCCATGCGTGCACGACCTAAATGATAGTCAATATGTTGCTGCAATTGTTGCAATGCAGGAGCGAGTTTAGCTTGCGTTGTTGGATCTAATAACGACACTTCATTATTAAGGATCGCAATTGGAGTTTTTAGCGCATGGGATAAATTCCCCGAGTGGTTTCTTGCCCGTAATAACAACTCTTGATAATGAAAAAGCAGTGCGTTTAGATCATCAATAACGGGCTGGATCTCAACCGGATAAAGGCCTGTAAGCTCGGTTGAATGACCTTCACGTACTTCAATTAGGTTTTTACGCAGTTTACGTAATGGCCATAACGACCAACTCACTTGCAATGTTGTTAATGCTAAAATGCCAATTGCCATAATGGTCAGAATCACCCACAAACCATGGGTTAATTGCTGTAGTGTTTTTAATAGTTTGTCTTGATTAACCGCCACTGATAATTCGATAGGGTAATCACTGTCAGGCAAACTAAACTTACGCTTTACAACAATAAGTGATTGATCATTAGGGCCTTCAAAGCCTTTCTTATCATTGCCTCTGATGGTGGTATCCCATAATGAGCGTGATCGTAAAACTTGTTTATTGAGTTTTAATGACCAATATAAACCACTGTATGGAAAATTAAAGCGTGGGTTTGATAGGCGGCCATCAACAAATAATTGACCGTGTTTATCAATATCTACCTGTGCGGTAATTTGATCCATATAGAGGTATAGCTGTGATTTTTCTTGTTCAATTAAGTAGGTTTTAATAAAAGAGGGAACAAGGTAACCGGCGGATAATGTAATCGCCAATAACCAAACTGCTGCAGCAATCAGCAGTCGGTTACGAATACTTGGTTGGCGATTTTTTATTGGATTAGTTAGCATTGATACGATATCCAAGACCACGTACTGTCTTGATCACATCATTACCAATTTTGCGGCGAATACGGCCAATAAACACTTCAATAGTATTAGAATCGCGATCGAAATCTTGCTTATAAATATGTTCAACTAACTCAGTTCGAGAGATAACTTTGTCGGTATTGTGCATTAAATATGACAATACTTTAAACTCAAGAGCTGTTAAATCAATCACTTGATCTTGCCAAGTTACTTTTGAAGTACGCGTGTCTAAACTCAACTCTCCAGCTTGAATGACTGGTGATACATTACCTGTAGCGCGGCGTAACTGGGCACGGACACGCGCAATTAATTCAACCATTTGAAACGGTTTAGTGAGGTAATCATCGGCACCAGCATTTAAACCATCAACACGTTGAGTAAGCTCATTACGTGCGCTGAGGATCACTACCGGGCAATTAACGTTCTCTTCACGAATGCCTTTTAAAACCGTGATACCATCAAGTTTAGGTAGGCCTAAATCAAGCACAATTGCATCCCATGGTTCAGATGTCGCACGATAAAGTGCATCAATACCATCGGCAGAGTGCTCTGCAACCCAACCATTTTGCTCTAAACCGGTGACAATTTGCTCACCTAATGTTACATCATCTTCAACGACTAAAATTTTCATTTTGGAACCTTAAGGACACTTTCAAGGTGGCGTCCTTTTATTTCTATCATTTTAAGAGTACGGGCTTCATACTCGACTTTTATAATATTATTGTTAGCATCAATAAGCTTTAATTCGTAAATCCATTCATTATCATCTTTATCTAATTCGACACGAATAATACGGGCTAATAGCTGCTGGTGGACTCGATGTTGTAGTGCTGAAAAAGGTTGAATCAGTCCTTGGGCGACAGCATCCATAACATTATCATGATGTTCATCAACATCCGTCGTCGGCGCGGCAACCACCTGATAACTAAAGAAGCTGATAAATCCAATAAGATATAAATATTTGTAATGTTTTTTCATATTTATAACTGTAACTAAGTAGCCATGAATGGAAAATGAATAGCCCTATTATAGATAGATTATTTATTTTGTAAGCCTTTAAATTTTTTCAGCTTTTTAAAGTTACTGTCGCTGAAAGCATAAAAGTGTCTTTTTAAGATGCCTAGACTAAGTTTAGTCGTTTTATTATACATTAAGTTAGCAATACTAAAGTTGATTAAGCCACAATACATGCCCGCGTCCAAATTCCGTCATTCCCTACAAACACAGGATGAATAGTTTATGGATAATCCTTATTAAAAATTATGGTTGTCCCATGTTTCTTGCATGTGTGTTCACTAAGCGATTCTGTCGTACCTTAACTGCGCTAATGAACTATCCGCTAACTTTTAACATGAGAATAGAATTAGGATATCTTATGTTTTCACGAGTTTATTAACTAATTGATTATAATGAGGTCGTTAGGGCAAGTTATGCCTTCAGCGACAGTTACAATATAACGCTCGCATTAGCGTTTTATAATAACTAATGCGATAATCACCGCATAAGTTAAACCTTCATAGTATAGCGATAATAGGTTGATTAGCATGGCTTCAACAGCAGCAGCACTCCATATTTTAGTAAAACATAAAGAACAAGCAGACGATATTCTTGCGCAGCTTAAAAAAGGTGCTAAATTTCAGACGCTTGCTAAAAAGTATTCAACTTGCCCATCAGGTAAAAGAGGTGGTGATTTAGGTGAATTTAAAAAAGGCGCAATGGTGCCAGCGTTTGATAAAGCAGTATTTAGCGGTAAAGTGCTAGAGCCAATCGGTCCAGTTAAGACTAAATTCGGTTACCATATTATCAAAGTGTTATACCGCACTTAATCGATAAGATTGTGATAATGTTTAATAAGGCGCTGATGATTCGGCGCTTTTTTGTAGCGGTAATGAGGCGAGGGTGATTAGACCAAATTAACACATTTAGTCAACCTGTCTTATAGTGATGCTTGTATTCGTATTATCTATCACATTTTACTGAGCGTAATTAAACATATATGAGTGAATTATTTAACGAAAAAATAATCTTATGGTCGCTGTAAATTTAACATTGAAATTGAAAAGGGTAATGTAGCTACCTCCAATATAAATTGCATATAGAAGGTAGCGTATAATTAAACTTAATGTGGTAGTACAGAGAGTGCTTTGTTTAGCTGTCTCTTTGAAATTTTGGCTGTTTCTATTTTATATTCATCATATTCACCCATATCAAAAGATACAAGGTCAACATTGAGACCAAGGATCTCAAGTTTTTTAATTTCTATAAATCGTTCATATTCTCTTTGTGCATGTTCTTTTGCTTGCTGTTTATATGAGTCGGCATACCCATCAAAAACCTCGTATCCATTTACTATGAGAAGCTCATCTAGTTTTTTATGTAACTTACCCATCGTCATAAATTGATTGCTGAGTGCTGTTGTTTCAGCAAAGAGTAAGAATTGTTCAGAAATTAAATACATCCTATACATTTCAATTTCACTGAGATAATTCTTTCCTATTAGTGCTTCTTGCGCTGAAGGAATTGCACCCTTAAATGTTTGAAGACCCATATTGTTGTCGTTGTAATTGGCTCTATCTAAAATCAATTGGGATGCTGACATTCGTGTTATTGCGTGATGAAACTTATCTTGAAGCAAAGCATAAAATAATCTGACCTCTTTTGACGATGGCGAATAATCGCTTGCTGCAATTTTAAAACACTCACGAACGGATGCATAAACACTCTTTTCATTTGCTCGTAGTTCTCGAATTTTAGCTGCTAATTCATTTAACTTTTGAGGATCAGATTTAAGAATATCCTCATTAAGTACAAAGCCATCACGCAAATATTTGGTGATTATATTTGTTGACCATTGCCTAAATTGAGTTGCTTTGCGTGCATTGATGCGATAACCAACAGAGATAATTGCATCAACACTTACGAACCAGTCTTTATCATTTTGACTATTAATGCTTAGTTGTTGGGCATGAATAGCAACGTCTAATTCTTGAGATTTGAAAATATCACGTAATAGAGGTGCTAATTCTGTCACTGTAGTTGAGAAAATTTCTGCGACAGTTTCTTGATTCGCCCATGGCTTACCATCAATTAAAACTAATTCAGCGTCATAACCTTCATCTGTATAGATGATTAACTCATTATTATTCATTTTATCTCTTTTTGATAAATTGTTGATTACATTGCTCATAGATATGGCTATCGATGCTATAAGGTTATTCATCGTCTATATGATCAAGATTAGCAGCAAGTTCAACTAAGTCTTTGTAGTAGGATATATCTACAATAGATGGGGTCAGTTTATTAAATGCAGGCTTAACCCAAAAGTTACCCTTTGAATAGTCGGTCATTGAGCCTTGGTCATTACGGGAGCGACTATACGTTGTATACTCATTATTTACAGTAACATCACGTTCAGATTTAACTTGTTGCAAACAGTCATGAATACCATTAATAAAGCTAAATAAACTACATTGATAAATACCATCTGCCCATGTGTTTGTTGATCCATATGAGGTGCCACTCATGAAGACTGAAATAATAGATTGAGGCTGTAAGTTAAGTGTTAAATTCTTATCTTCCCACAAATATCCCCATGATAGATGCTGTACTATTTTACGAGTATTACCATTAATCTTTACGTCAGCGTCAAATCTATTTTTGCAAACTAAATCATACATTTCTGAATCTTTTTCTCGTAAGCACAACAGGAATGTAAGGTAGACAATATTTAAGCATGGAACATGACTCATGTTATCTATCGTGGCGATCAATCTATCTGTAACTTGTATGACTTGTCTTGCTGATAGGTTAAATGCATCGTAAACCACAGTCAGATTTTTTAATGTTATGCGTTTATCATCATGAATCTGATCAAGTGAATCTGGGAAAGTAATTATTTCTTTTTGTTTCAGATAGTCATCAGATAACTTATATATGTCACAATGAACGTTAATCAGCTTTTCATACGACGGAGCTTTGAATGTATAGCGACTATTAAAAAAACGACCTAGATACTGTTTGGCGTTGAATCCTTCGCCATAGATAGCTTTAACTGCGTGTTGTAATTGCTCTGTGTCAGTAGCAACAACAAATACGACACCAGGAATATTAAATATATGCTTAATCGCTTCTAGCATCTCAACAGCATAGCTTGGACGACAGCGGTCTAATTCATCAATGAAGATAAAAGCGGGATATGATTTTGTATTATTTTTACCTATGACAGCTTCTACCCATTGCTCAACATTGAGTTTCAAACTCTCAATAGCTGTTGCTTTTGAATCATGTTCATTGATTAAGTGCTCAACCATTTTTTGAGCTGCAAGTCCCATATCAATAGACTTTCCATCACTATCAATATTTTCACCAATTGCTTTATCATCAGCCATCTCCATTATTTTTAACGGATCAACACCAAGATACTTTGTTGCAATTCCTCTCGCTAAAGTCGGTGCTGCTGCTTTTAATAGCCCAACAAACTTACGCGATACTTTGAAGATTGCTTTATCAGCATCTTTACCAGCTTGGGTTCTTAACTGCTTTATCATTGATGATATAACCGTCATCAGCGGGTCATCAGAATAATCTTGTTTCCAAGCATCGATATAAACAACAGGATAGTGGTCCTTTAAATCATGCGCCCAACGTTTCAGAAAGTATGATTTACCAGCTCCCCATTCAGCATTGAGATTCAGAACATAATTACGCTTATTTTGATCATTATCACGAGCATTGTCATAACCTTGTTTAGCTAAGAATGTTGTCAAAAAATTAGCGTATTTCTCGCGGTCGAGTTGATCTGCTGGGAATGTTTCATATTTTGAGTCGATGTTCAGTTCTGGCTCTGACCAGTTAAAGGAGATAGTCATTTATACAGTCGTTAGTGAATGCAATATATTTCTATTTTACCATGTGCATAAAAATGAGTGTTGTGCTTTGTTGTATCAATATATGATATCTATCACTAATAGAATGATTAATAAAGGAATGCGATCATCATTACCTTATAAAGTTTGAAAAATTGACATAGTTCTAAAGTGTTATACCGCACCTAATCGATAAGATTGTGATAATGTTTAACAAGGCGCTTTTTTGTGGCGGTAATGAGGCGAGGGTGATTAGACCAAATTAACGCATTTAGTCAACCTGTCTTATAGTGATGTTTGGGTAGGGTTATTACAATGAACAAAGATCGACTTATTCGTGGAGGCGTATTTTACACTCTCGCGGCAATTGTTTTTTTCAGTGCCTTAGAAGCGGCAAAATTTATTTTTTTATTAGGCTCAAGTAAAACCTTGTATTCGATTTCTATTTTTATGTTTTCGCTTGGATATAGCACCTTATTATTGTTTGTATCGTATTCTTTAGGACAAAAACTGCTGTATGAAGGTAGCCGTAGCAACAAGTTATTTACTATTAAAAGACAATCAATGATGACATTGTGCATGCTGAGCTTATTTTCTGGTTTAAGTGTGATTAACATGATTGTGTTATCAGAGTTTGCTTCAGGTGCGTTGATTTCATCAACCTTGACCGATCTTAGTACGCTGTCTTTGCAGTACGGAGTGACAACGTTTATCGGCACATTGATAGTTTTATTTGTGGTGATGTGGGTAAATAACCTTATTGTCGACAAAGTAAAAACCGCGTAAAGCTCGCTTGATACGAGTCAAATTGGTTGTGGCAGCGTGTCGCAACCAATATTAATATTCCATTAAGCGATATAAGAGTATGCTTAGCCTTAATAATAGAAATTTATGTTTAAGGAAAGGTATGCGTTATTCATTAATGATGGTTGGTGTGGTTGCACTTTTATCGGGTTGTAGTACAGCAGCTTTAACTTCGACGTCTTCTACAACACCAACACCAACACCAAAAACAACATCTATTCAGACCACCAAGCCACTAACGCTCACTGAACAATTTATTAAGCATGGTTATGATGATGGTTGTAAAGATGCTCTGAATAATCAATGGCAGCCGTCAAAAATGATCCTTGATGACATGAGAGGGGTTGAGAAAATGCGGTATGTTGAAGGTTGGAAGCAAGGTTACAAGCGTTGTGTTGTTGGCTTAGGGCCAGTAAAAATCAACGATACAATGCCAATTTCACATCAACAAAAGTAACCTAAGTGGTAATGATTGTGTCGTTCAGTTATCGCTTTGCTTAAACGTTATGGTTGAGAATATTTTGTATTATTGATGAGTTTGGGTCCGTTGCTTTACAGGTTTTGGAATATAACGGCCTAATTCATCAATTTTACGGTTTTTAGAGAAGAACATTTCAAGTTCAAGCATAATGCCAAGATTCGCGTGATAATTGTAATCACGTGGAAATTCAAGCTGTGGTCGAGCAGCAAGATATAGCCAGTTTTTATATACTCGACGTTTCCATTCTGCAGAAACCCAATAGTTAGTCACTTCTTTTATTTCATCGGTATCTGCACTTATCCCCATTGAATATTCAAATAAATCTTTATCGGTAGTACGTTGATAAATATTGAATTGTTGTACCAGTTCCCATTTATCATCTTGTTGTAAATATTGTGCACTGGTTGTGGTTCTAAATATGTTTTTTTGATTAGGCGTCAGAGCATAAAAGCCACTCATTTGAGTAAGTGTGCCAAGCCCTTTTGAATGATAATAGAAGACTTCTTGGTCAAATTGGGTAGTCCAATTTTGACTAATGCTATCAACGCGAGAAAGGCGCGCTTTGGTAAAAGGATCAAGCGGGAGTTTTATTTTAACACCAATATCAAAATCCGATGTCCAGTTGCCAAACCGTGCATCTTGTAACCTAAATCCGCCAATAGTATTGCCTGTTTGAGTTTTACTACCAGATGCAATCCCGCGTTGCTTACTTTCAAGGCTGTCATAATCACTCGGCTCTGAATCGATGATCACTTTCCAATCACGTTTAACATGTGGTAAATCGAGTTTAAAGTAGACCTTGAAGTCATTTTCTAGTTTTCCTCGGTGGGAATAGACTGCTCGATGGCGAATACGAAGATAGCTGCGGTTAGTCAGGATCGCTTTATCTTCTTCTTTGGTAAGGCTGTGATCAATATATTTTCCAATGTCATGTACTGAGTCACAAATAGATTGTTGAGAACTATCTATCCATTGCTGCATCGTTTGTGGGTTATTATCAGCGTTATCATTGTTAGCTGGTAGGCTATGCGATGGCTCACTAGTTACAGTGTCACTTTTGGGCGTTATCGTTGCTGCATCAATAGTCGCCGTATAGCAAAAGCATAATGGCAAAGAAAGGTAATAGATAATAATGTTATTAAAAGTATTCAATGCAGTCTTATATCCTTACTTTTATCGCTTAAATTTAATTTTTATATCATGTATGACAACTATACTGATTAAGAAATTAATAATTAATAGCTACAGTGTAGATGAATATAGTTATATTTATTGTGTTAATTGATAAGAATAACATTTTATATTTGTAGTTTATTTTTGAGAGGTTAATACAATAAATAAGACAGAACAATCGCTTTTTGAACATCATTGTTGACTATCATTATTGTGGTTTTACTGGAGGGTGATATGGATAATTCAGAATTTAAAAATATCAAACAAGAAATGTCGGGAAAAGTGAATGCTATCTTTGATGATTTTGAAGAGTCTAATAACCGCTTACCGACGATGGAAGAATTTCGCGTTATTATTGCTGATACCGCAGATAATTATTTAGGTCCGATGGAGCAAAATATTATTGATGGTATTAATACTAATTTAGAGCGTCAGCGAATACGTGAAAAATCGTTATGGGAGGCGGTAACTGAACTTGAGGCTGAGATTCGTATTCGCCATGATAGTGATTGTTAATGTGTATCATGATAGCTTTATAGAAGCGATATGTTAGTAATAAATGTCATTGTTATAAAACTGGAAACTCTGTTTTCAACACTTTTTATTAACAATAAGTAAGCGAGAGGCTATAAAGAGCATATTATTGCTAAATAAATGGATTCTTATTGAGAGGTTTATGGATGACTGGAACAGTAAATATACTTGAAATTCGTTGTGGTAGTGGGCATGCAATAGGTGTATTGGAGTTAGATAATACATCATCACTCAATGCGTTAACCTTGACGATGCTAAAAACGATTCAGCAGCAGTTATTACATTGGCAACATGATGAAAATATAGTGAGTGTCATTATTCAAGCCGCTGGTGAAAAGGCATTTTGTTGTGGTGCTGATATTCGCGCGCTTTATTATGCATTAGAAAATGACCCTGCTGTAACGGCGGTTAATCAGAGTATTGCTGCGACAACGGATGATTATATTCAGCGTACTAATAATGAACAAAGTTATTTAGCTAAGCCATTTTTAATTGATTATTTTACACTTGAATATAGCTGTGATTATTTAATTCATCATTATCCTAAGCCTATTATTGCTTGGGGAAATGGCTTAATTATGGGAGGCGGACTAGGATTATTTATTGGGGCAAGTCATCGTATTGTGACACCTTCAGCTTCCCTTGCGATGCCAGAAATGAAGATTGGTCTTTATCCTGATGTTGGTGCGACATGGTTTTTAAATCAGTTGCCTGCTGGGATTGGTTTATTTCTTGGTCTAACAGGAGCCGATGTTAATGCCAGTGATGCGTTAGATCTTGCTATGGCAGATCATCTCATTGTGGATAAAGATCGTGAACGTTTAATTAAGCAGCTAAAACATTATCCTTGGCAGAATATTGCACAAGAGCGTGTTGGCACTGTTGTTACTGAAATTTTGACTGCAATAGCAACAGATTCAGAAAAACAACGTCCACCAAGTGAAATGATCCCGTATTTCGCTCAAATTCAAGCGGCCTGTGTTGCGCCAACAGTTGATATTGTTTATGAGCAAATTAAGGCTATTTCAGGTATGGGAACTTGGCTTGAAAATGCAAAGCAAACTTTGAATGAAGGCTGTCCATTATCCGCCCATGTTTGTTTCCATCAAATGCAGCACTATCAACAAGCAAGTTTGGCTGATTGCTTCTTAATGGAGTTATCACTGTCTGTTCGATGCGGTTTGATAGGAGAGTTTCAAGAGGGTGTTAGAGCACGACTTATTGATAAAGATAATCAGCCAAAATGGTTATATAAAACGCTTTCGGACGTAGATACACGTCTGGTGGATTGTTTATTTACACCTTTATGGCACCAGCAACAAAATCCATTAGCTGATTTAGTCTAATTATAACCAGAATTAAACGGTGTTGTGTTTTCTCTGTTTTTGTCGTTAGTAATGTTAATCAGTGTCTTTAGAATATTTTATAAACAGGTTTAGGAGCAAATTAACGTGAACATTGATAATAGTGTTGTTGTCATTACAGGAGCCGGTCAAGGGCTTGGCCAAATGATGGCGGTGACGCTTGCGCAGATGGGAGCACAACTTGCTTTAATTGATGTGAATACGGCGGGATTACGTAAAACACAAGATCAATGCCATATGCTAAACAGCATGGCACATATTTATGAAGCAGATGTCACTAATGAAGCTGAAGTTGAACAAGCTTTTTTGAATATTATTGAAGATTTTGAGCATATTGATGTACTGATTAATAATGCTGGGATCCTTGATGATGGCTTATTGGTGCAAAAGAGCCCAACAGGTATCAGTAAAATGTCTTTAGAACAGTTTCAAACCGTGATGGATGTTAATGTAACCGGTACATTCTTATGTGGTAGAGAAGCAGCTAAATGGATGATTGAGAATGAAACTAAAGGCGTTATTATTAATATTTCAAGTGCTGCTCGCGCCGGAAATATCGGTCAAACAAACTATGCGGCTTCTAAAGCTGCGGTAACCACGATGGCGGTTGGCTGGGCGAGAGAGTTAGGCCAATACGGTATTCGTGTAGCCGCTATTGCGCCGGGCCTTATTGATACGCCAATGGCAATGCAAATTAATGATGACAAACTTGAGCAAATGCTATCGATGGTACCACTAGCGCGTTTGGGCGAGCCAACCGAGATTGCCCATTCGGTGAGATACATTATTGAAAATGATTATTTCACCGGCAGGGTACTTGAAATTGATGGCGGGTTACGGTTGTAATCAAACGTGGTTATACAATGCAACTAATGCTAAAACGCCACCAACAACAAACATGAGCATTGATAGACCAAACGCGAATTTTGCCATATACGGCATTAATTTTTCCATTGGTAAGTCCAAGTAGCAATTAAAGAATAGATTTTACCTCATATTTAGCACCAATGAGCGCTAATGTTGAGGTTTTCTGTTTTTTTTACATAAAAAAAGATCGTCATCAGACGATCTTTTTATGCCGATTCGGCCATATTTGTTTAGTCAATAATGTGACTAAGCAATAATTAGAATGCTTTTGGTGCGTAGCCTGTAACTGCTTTAATGCCCATGCTACGGCCTAATGCTGTCATCGGGTGAACAACGACAAGGTCTTTAACTGATTTTTTCAGCTTACCCATATCTGCTTGTTCAGCTTTAGTTAACACGCGATTGAAAGCAAGAGATTTAACATCTTTACTTTTGCCACTCACTTCTGCTGACTTACGGTGTTTAACGTTCTGCGCTTTTTTGTTTAGGCTAAGAAGCTCATCTTTAAACTGCTTGATGATAACTTTATCATCACGTTGAATAGCAGCAGCAAGTTTACGCTGGCACTTGTCCATACGGTTATTAAGATTTTGAAGCTCTTCGTTTAAATTCATGTCATTACCTTTGTATTTACACTCGCAATACACTAAATCGTAGTGTTTACGATGAATAGGTATTGAGTTGCCGCTAGTATACATTAAATTTTTGCTAACGGGATCGCTATCCAGCAACTATTTTTGTTATAAATTACATTTTTATCGGTATATATGCCACATTTACAGTTTAGTTATATAGCTAATTAGTAATGGTTGTTGTTTTACAACGATAAGCATCAATTACAACAGATGACGGCAGATCGTTCTTCATTTCAATTACTTGAGTTATATGAAAACGGTTACCACCAAGCATATAAGTTTGGTTTGCTATTTGTGTCTGCAGATTATTAGGATTAGTGCTTTTTACGACCTCGGTATTGAGTAAGCGACATGCGTTTGCTTCTGTTTCACTAATACGTAGTGGAAGTACAATTTCAGCTCCTGGCAGAATCGCATGATTGTTATTTACCTCAGTGGTATTGGTGCAGTTATATATTTCGGCAACTACGCTACTTGGACGAGAGCGACGCGTATCGAGTACGTTAACAATAGCGTAATGATTACCACCTTTAATAAAGGTGGTATTTTTCAGCTCGCGATCAACATTATTAGGGTGAGCATCTTTGATAGTGTGGGTTGCAATGATTTGGCAATGTTCTTGTTTTGCTAGAGCAGGTGATAGCATAGTGATCTTATCAGCTTCAGGTAACACGTGGATCTTTCGAGTAACACAACCTGTGGTTAATAGACTTGTGATGATCAAAAGAGTAACCGTTTTCATTATTTATAACCTGCTTTATTGAAATGGCCGTGGAATATAACGTAAAGGTATTGTTATCGCAATGAAACAAGTTAAAAATAGCGTATTGCGCATGGCTCAATTAAAGCAGCTGAAAAGACTATATTATTGAAAATATAACTAATATATTTTGATTTCTGCGTGCTGATTAGGTACAAGTAAATAATCTTTTATAAAAAAGTAACTAATTTGATGCCAATGTAATTAGTATTTGGTTGAACGTTGTTACCGTTTTAACCCAAGGATGTAGCAGTTGTCGGTGTTATTTAGCGACTATTAAGCAATATTTGTCATAGTAGGCGGGATATCAATAACGGCTTTGCTTACCGTCTATTACAACACATGGAAGTGATTATTAATGGTAAATCTAGATCAAACAACACAAACAGAATCAGAACTACGGGTACGCTATAACGATATTACTCGTGGCGTGTATTTTATTGGAACAACACCACCTAAGACGAGTACTCCTTTAGAGGAAGTAGAGGGCATTGCAGATCGTCTAGTGAATCGTATTAAAGATCTTGCGATTGATGGTTTGATTGTTTACGACATTCAAGATGAAGTCTCGCGAACTCAAAAACCACGCCCATTCCCATTTAAATCAACGCATGATCCACGCTATTACTCATCATTACTAAATAAGAAAACAGGCCGACCTGTTATTACTTATAAAAGTGTTGTTCAATCAGAAACCGATGCATTTGATGAGTGGTTAAATGAAGCTTGGCATGAGTATCAAGTTCGTGACATTGTGCTGGTGGGCAGCCCATCGGCTAAAAATGAGGTATCGTTACCCTTATCTGCCGCTTATCAAACCTTAGCTGAAAATAACAATAACTTTTTTACTGGCGGTATAATGATTGCTGAACGCCATGCTAAAAAAGGTAATGAACATGCCCGTTTAATAGAAAAATATCAGCAAGGTTGTAATTTCTTTATTTCTCAAGCGATTTACGACACTCAAGCAACCATTGATATTCTGACGCGTTATGCGATTGAGTGTAAGCAAGATGGAATAAAACCACAACGTATTCTATTGACGTTTTCGCCATGTGGCAGTGCCAAAACATTAGAGTTTATTGAGTGGCTTGGAGTGAGTGTGCCAGAAGCAACCAGTTTGCGTATTCTTAATGCTTCTAACCCGTTACATGAATCAATTAAAATGTGTTGTAACAGTCTTAATCAGATTTTAGATGCAGTGGTTGAATATGATCTTCCGTTAGGATTAAACATTGAAAGTTTAACTAACCGCAAAGAGGAAATAGACGGCTCAATTTTACTGTATAAGTTGTTACGTGCTTCGATGGACAGCCATTTAGCTAAGCATGAATTTCGTACTTTACAGCGCAATAAACTGATCTCTGTATAATTGATTGATGTGCTGAAATTAATTAGCCGCTGCAAGTGGTATTTGTCGCGGCTGATTTTATTTATCGAAGTATTTTATACGATTACATTAAGCCTAAAATAGACCACCAAATAATGCCAGTGGCCATAAAGATAATTGCGCCACCACCAGAGATAATCAAACCGATTGTCATCCATTGTTTATCATTATGGTATTGGTAACCCATTAACAGTGGATTACGCGCATGGCTATAGGTGGTGAGGTTACAACCTATATTGGTTATACCGGCAACGGCTAAAATGGAAATAAGCGGATTAACCCCTAATGCGATTAATGAACCAATGATTACTGGCCCTAGTGCAACAACCTTAGCGGTACCAGATGCAAAAAAGTAGGCAGTGATCAGATAGAAGATCATCATAACGATTAAAATAACGGTTGGACTTGTATCGCCCATATATTGGCTGATTAAATTCGATACGCCATGACCGACCCATGTAGTGAAACCGAGTGTCTTTAGTTGACTCGCCATGCCCATCAATACGGCAAACCAAATCAGTGTATCCCAAGCCCCTTTTTCTGATTTAACATCATCCCAGGTTAACACTCCTAATATTAATAGGGCAGATAAGCCAATAAATGCCGCGGTGGTTGCATGTAAATGGAGCGATTGGCCACCAACCCACATTACAATTAATCCAATAAAGACCGCGATGAGTTTCCATTCAGCAACACTGACAGGACCTAAATGCAATAAAGCTTGTTTTGCATAAGCTGGTGCTTGGGGGGTATGCTTGGTCTCTGGATTGATAAACTTAAATAGAATAAAAGGGATGGTTAATAGTAAAACGGCAGCAGGCATCAGTAAATACAGCGCCCAGTAACTAAAGGTTATATTTATATCTGCAACCGAAGCGGCAATACCGACTAAAGCAAGGTTGCCAGCAAAACCCGTTTGAAAACCTACAGCTGAAGCATCGTTCATTGCGCTTACCGAAGAAATAAGGTATTGACCCAACTTATGATCATCTTTATTAATGACTTTCGCTAGTGAATCGGCAATAGGGGAGATAATTGCAGAACGAGCAGTATTACTGGGTGTTGCTGGTGCGATGAGAAAATCAGCAATGCCTAAACAGTAAGCAATGCGTAATGATGACTGACCAAACCAACTTAATAAAATGAGAGCTATGCGTTTTCCTAATCCTGTTTTAGCAAAGGCTCGTGCAATCATAAAAGCGATCACTATTAGCCAAATTAGGACGTTATTAAAATTACTGGTCGCTGCCATGATAGCGGCTTTAGCAGATGTTTCACCTCCAGCATGAAGTAACGCATAGGCAGAGACACCGATAACGGCAACTGCACCTGTGGGCAATATATTAGTTACAATCGCAACAATCGTTGCAATAAAAATAATCGCAGTATGAAATGCAGCGATATTTAATTCTATAGGAATGGTTATATAGCGCCAACAAAGTGTACTTAGCAATATAATAAAGACTGCTGGAATAACTTTGATAGCAAACAGTGGCTCTTTGGCTGATGAAACCGTTTTATTGGGTGATATAGCGCTCATTGGGTTCTTATTATGATTTTATATTCCTTTATGGTATATAAAATTCAAGTAATTCTCACGGTAAAAATAACTGATATGGTTATTAATCATTGAATGTATATTCCATATCAAAAATAGCGTGTTAAATAATAAAAAAACGCCACTTAAAAACTTTCAAACAGAAAGAGACAGATTAAGTGGCGTTGAAAGCACAAACAAAATTAGGTAGTCATGCCATTTTGTTTGGATGTTATTGTTTGCTGGTAGTTAGCGTTATTATTATCGTCTTTATATCTTGCTAGTAAATGTACGTGTAATTACATCTTGTTGCTGTTCACGAGTCAGTGAGTTAAAACGTACCGCATAACCAGAAACACGAATGGTTAGCTGTGGGTATTTCTCTGGGTGTTCAACAGCATCTAATAATGTGTCACGATTTAAAACATTCACATTTAGGTGTTGACCACCCTCAATGCCGTCGGTTGTACCTGCTGCTTCGTGGTGGAAGTAACCATCCATTAATGCCGCAAGGTTTTGCTTTTGTGTATTTTCATCTTTACCTAATGCATTTGGAACAATAGAGAAAGTATAAGAAATACCGTCTTTCGCATAAGCAAAGGGTAGTTTTGATACAGATGTTAGTGATGCAACGGCACCGTTTTCATCACGACCATGCATTGGGTTAGCACCAGGACCAAATGGCATACCAGCACGACGACCATCAGGTGTATTACCTGTTTTCTTACCGTACACAACGTTAGATGTGATGGTTAAGATTGACTGGGTTGGAATCGCTTCACGGTACATGTGCATTGTTTGAATCTTCTTCATGAAGCGTTCAACAAGATCACAAGCAATGTCATCTACACGTGCATCATTATTACCAAATTTAGGGTAATCACCCTCGATGTTGAAGTCGATAGCAACGCCATTTTCATCACGAATCGGTGTTACTTTAGCAAACTTGATGGCAGCTAATGAGTCGGCAACAACAGAAAGACCAGCAATACCACATGCCATAGTACGGCGTACATCGCGATCCATTAATGCCATAAGTGATGCTTCATAGCTGTAACGGTCATGTGAGTAGTGGATAATGTTTAGTGCTGTCACATATTGAGTCGCTAACCAATCAAGCATGGCATCATAACGAGGCATTAGAGTATCAAAATCAAGTACTTCATCAGTGATTTTTGCAACCTGAGGGCCTACTTGTACTTGTGACTTCTCATCAATACCGCCATTGATGGTATATAGCAGTGCTTTAGCAAGGTTGGCACGCGCACCAAAGAATTGCATGTGCTTACCAACAATTTGTGGGCTCACACAGCATGCGATAGCGTAATCATCGTTGTCAAAATCAGGGCGCATTAAGTCATCGTTTTCGTACTGAACAGATGACGTTTCAATCGATACTTTAGCTGCATATTGTTTAAAGGCAATAGGCAGTTGCTCAGACCAAAGAATAGTCATATTTGGCTCAGGAGCAGGACCCATTGTATGCAAAGTATGCAAGTAGCGGAATGTGGTCTTAGTAACTAAAGTACGGCCATCAACACCCATACCTGCCATTGCTTCTGTTGCCCAAATAGGGTCACCAGAGAACAGTGAATCGTATTCAGGTGTACGTAAGAAGCGCACCATACGTAGTTTCATGATGAAATGATCGATCATTTCTTGCGCTTGTTGCTCGGTGATGAAACCGTTAGCAATATCACGCTCAACAAAGACATCAATAAATGTTGAAGTACGACCAAGTGACATTGCAGCGCCATTTTGTGATTTAACGGCAGCAAGGTAACCAAAGTAAGTAAACTGAATCGCTTGTTGTGCTGTTTTAGCAGGCAAAGACATGTCAATGCCGTATGCAAGGCCCATTGTGCGAATATCTTCTAGTGCTTGAACTTGATCAGCAAGTTCTTCACGTAGACGCATGGTTTTTTCTAAATCTTGGCCTTGTTCAAGGAAAGATTGGGTCGAGTTATATTGCTCTAATTTATCGGCTTTAAGGAAATCAATACCGTATAGTGCTAAGCGACGGTAATCACCAATAATACGGCCACGACCATACGCATCAGGTAGACCTGTGATAATACCAGAACGACGACAAGCTAAAATTTCTTTAGTGTATAAATCAAAACATGCTTTGTTATGTGTTTTACGGTAATCAGTAAAGATTTTTTCAACCATTGGGTCTAATTCACGACCGTAAACTTCACATGAATTTTTCACCATGCGAATACCGCCATTGGCGATAATTGCACGTTTTAGTGGCTTATCAGTTTGTAGACCAACAATTGTTTCAAGATCTTGGTTAATATAGCCAGCACCATGAGAGGTAACTGTTGAAGGTAAGTCAGTATCAAAATCAACTGGTGCGTGAGTGCTGCTTTCTTGCTTGATGCCTTCCATAACATCATTCCATAATGATGTTGTCGCATCTGTTACATCGGCTAAGAAAGACTCATCACCCTCATAAGGGGTGTAGTTAGTTTGAATGAAATCGCGCGTATTAACGCTAGTTTGCCATTCACCTTTACTAAAGCCGCGCCATGCTTCAAGCATGTCAGTTGTTGGGATTGTCATAATACTTACCTCTAACTAAAAATTTGAATGCAGTGATCAACAGTTACGGCTGATCGCTATATGATTGAGTACGGTTCATTCAACCTTACAAGTGTTGAATCGAGGTGCTGATTATTACTTTCTATATTAATAAGTAGGCTTTTTTTATTGCTGCAAAATCAAACCTAACTTAGGCGTAATATGCTGCCTGTTTGCCTTAAGTTCATAGTATGACTAATATCTGCATGAGTAAAATGAATGCTTTTCATTTTTTAAATGCGCCCTGTGCATTTGTTAATGGTGTCGGATGTTTGTTGGTGAAATGTTGTAAAATAAGAAGGGGTTATAATAATAACTGGATGTAGTGATGAGTTTTTATGACAACAAGGAAGGAGAGCACATGAATTGGAACCAAAGCAGTAATCGTAACAAGTGTCGATGGTATTATCGGTTAATGTATTTGCCTGTGATCGCCGCTGCTAGTGGACTCGCTGGGTGTAATCTTGTTTATTGGGACGAAGACTTTGATAGTTATCACGACTTATCAAAAACGAATCCTTACCCTTATCATAAAGTGGATATTTACGATCCAAATACCGATCTTTATCGAAATGAAATCCAAGTATTAAACAGTGGTGTGGTAGCACTACAATTACGCATTGATATGATTCGTCGAGCGCAGCAAAGTATTGATGTTGAATATTTTATATTTTCGCCTGATTTAAGTGGCAAGATTATCGTTCGTGAGTTGGTGGCAGCAGCTAAACGCGGTGTTAATGTTCGAATATTAATTGATAAGTCAGCGACGGTATTTGAATTTGATGAGTTTTATGCACAGGCGTTGCAGCAATATAATATTGAGGTGCGTTATTACAATGCGGCACCAATTTATTATATTTCAACGATTAATTTTCGAAATCATCGCAAATTGTTGGTGGTTGATGATCGAGAAGCGATTACTGGTGGGCGCAATATAGAAAACGATTATTTTGATTTATCTACGCATTATAATTTTCTTGATCGGGATTTATATGTTGAAGGCTCTATTGTTGCAGCAATGGCCGATTCGTTTGATGCTTACTATGAACACAGTATAAGTGAACGTTTCCAATCGCCCCAAAAACCGACTTTTAGGGTTGAATTACAAAAATATGAACGACGATTAGCACAAGTTGCTGATTTTTTAGCGCCTAGTGAGGTTGAGCAAGCAGCTCGAATTAAAATAGAAGCGATTGCACGGCCACTATTATTACATAAAAAACGCTATTTATGCCCAGAAACCACCTTTACAACCGATGCTCCCGGTGGCTCATTTTGGACGCGTTTTAAAGATCCATACAGTGATAATTACCGATTTTTACGTAAGACGATTTTTGACAAAGTGATGTCAGTTGATCAAGAACTTATTTTGGCATCGCCTTACTTACTTAATAACCGTAAGTCTGAGCATCTCATGCAAACCATGTTAGATAAGCAGGTTAAACTCATTCTTTATACCAATTCATTGTCATCGACAGACGCCTCTTATGTCGCAGCGCAATTGTATCACCATGTTTATGATTGGCAGAAATTAGGTATTACAACCTATGTGCATGCTGGTGAGTGGATCGCTGAGACAGATGTGGTTTATCCTCAAACAAAACAAGCGAGATGGGGCATGCACGCAAAAACTCAGATTTATAAACGCAGCCTTGGCAATGAGGTGATGGTGGGTACGTATAATATTGATAACCGCTCTAATCATTATAATACTGAAATGGGGTTATTTTGTAAGGGTAATGATGAACTGGTTCAAGCCGTGGAAAGTAGTATCCTCTCACGGGCTCAGCAAGGCTATAAAATTGTTGCCGAGAATGAAGCAACCGATCATGAAGGTAATAAAGTTAATGTTTATGGTGCTGGAGATCCTGATCTTACTAAAATGAAATACATGTGGTTGCCGTCATGGATGTTTAATTTTTTATTATAATTGATTGTTCTTTCATACATACTAATAGCCGTTGTTTTTATTCCGATACCACGCATCAAAATTTGAATACTCCTAGCGTTAATAACTATATTTCGTTCTTTTATTATGATGGCGTATAACTCTGATTTTATCCCTTATGGCAGAGTTTAAGCTGTGTATTAAGAATTTAAATTTACCAGTAAAAAACACCCTGAAATTGAATAGTATGTGCATGCTGTTTAATCTTATTTTGGGGGATATTTTTTACTTTTGATGGTTTTATAATGGCAATTATTATCAAGAATTGATGATTTTTAGAACATATTGCTTTAAATGTTGACTCGAGGTGAGGTTTACTCATTAATATTTTAAATTAAGCGTTAATATTCTACTTTTATGGTTTAATCTAGTTTTAAATGCCAGACTAAGCATAACTTAGTGGTTTTTTGCGCTAAAAACAGAGTGTAACAAAATGTTTCAGCTTGTTTGTGGTTATTTTATTTTTCTCGCTTATTCAAGATGTTACCACTATGACGTAATATCATGATAATTTATACTCTTGAAAGATATTATGTTGTCCTTTATAACTGGAGGGGATTAAAAGATTGAATAAATAGTTACAAGTAAGGAATAATTATGAGTAGGGATATGAGTACTTTTATGGGACATCCAAAAGGGTTGTTCTTGTTGTTTAGTACTGAATTGTGGGAACGTTTTTGTTATTACGGCATGCGTGCCATCCTTGTATTGTATTTAACAGATAAAACAATGAATGGCGGTTTTGGTTGGACAACCAAGGATGCCCTAAGTCTATACGCTACATATACTGGTCTTGTTTATTTAACTCCTCTTATTGGTGGTTGGATTGCTGATAACTTCTTAGGCCAACGTCGTTGTGTCATTTTGGGCGGTATTTGTATGGCCATTGCCCAATTTATTCTTGCGCTACCAAACTCTGTTGTTGGCACTTTTGCATTAAGCGCATTTTATTGTGGCTTGGGTTTGATGATTATTGGTAATGGTTTATTTAAAGCCAATATATCGACCATGGTTGGCGATCTTTATCCTGAAGGTGATAATCGTCGTGATGGTGCATTTACCATTTTCTATATGGGTATTAACCTCGGCTCTTTGCTTGCTGGTGTTATTGCTGGTACCGCCGTTAGTTTTTGGGGGTGGAAAGCAGGTTTTGCAGCATCCGGTATTGGTATGTTAGTGAGCTTACTTTTACAGCTAGTTTTTGCTAAACGTCTATTGGGTAAAATCGGTATAGAGCCAGCAGCAAAACGTGATGCCGCTAAAAATGCATCAGGTAAGAAAGAGCCATTAACAGCCGTTGAACGGGATCGTATGAAAGTGATTATGTTCCTAGGCTTGTTTGTTGTTGTTTTTTGGGCTGGTTTTGAACAAGCTGGTGGTTTGATGAATATTTTCACACAAGAATATACAGATCGTATGATTGGCAGTTTTGAAGTGCCAGCAGCTTGGTTCCAATCATTAAATCCTTTCTTCATTATTACATTAGCACCGATTATTGCGGCATTCTGGATCAAATTAGGGCCTAAAGAGCCAAGCTCACCAATAAAGTTTGTGTTTGCATTATTGTTCCTCGCGGTTGGCTTTCTATTTATGGTTGGTGCGGCAATGCAGCAAGGCGGTGATTTAACGGTGAAAACATCAATGTTATGGCTAGTAGGAGCCTATTTCTTCCATACCTTAGGTGAACTGTGTATTTCACCGATTGGCTTATCAATGGTAACTAAACTGGCACCATTACGTTTGTGTTCGTTACTAATGGGAGTGTGGTTTGCATTTAACGCATTGGCAAACTATGTTGCAGGAATCATAGGCTCGCATGTCGGTGATGCGGGTGCGCTCCATATCTTTGCCGGTATTGCAATTGCAGCTGTGGCTTCATCGATTATTCTGTTTTTATTCTCAAATAAACTTATTCAATGGATGCATGGCGCAGAAGGTCATCTTGTTGAGAAGAAAGAAGCTGTTATCGCTGAAGTTTAATTCATGCACTATAGCTGATTAGCAATAAAAAAACCGATAGCTGTATTTGTTATAAATACAGACTATCGGTTTTCTTTATTACGTTTCGTTGTATTGGTTACTGTAAATTAAAGCTATTTATGCAAGTTTCTTTAATCGATACACCATCCATAACGTAAGTGCAGCACTACAAAGTGGTAATGCTAACCAGACCCCATTAACTCCGACACTATAAGCCAGTACAAAAATGGCAATTGAGATCAACAGTAACTTACCGCCAGTGAGTAATGAAGCTTCTTTAGGCATATTGATCGCCTGAAAGTAAGTTGCACCAACTAATAACACACCTTCAAAAGGTAATCCCCAAAAGTACAGTGACATGCCGTTAATTGCGACAGGCTGGAGTACTGGATTGTCACCTGCAAACATATACACCACGATTTCTGGAATACTGTATAAAGTTATCACACCAATCGCTGCAATTAATAGCGTTGTTATAAAGGCAAGATTACGAAGTTTGTTAACTCGATCTTTAAGACCTGCACCAGTATTAAAACTCACCAGTGGTTGAGTGCCTAATGCAATACCTTCAAAAACTAAATAAAACAGGGCTTCGGTGTAACTCACAATACTGTAAGCAGCAACATGGATCGGTTTTCCAACCAATAAAAATGCTTTGTTATGAAGGATTAATACAACTGACAAGTACATATACATTAATAAACTTGAAGTACCTAATTTTAGGATCTGTAACACAGTATCAAGTTTAATTTTAAGGCTATCCCATCCAATACGTAATTGGGTCTTATCTGAGAAGAAATGTTGTAAACATAATAGGCAGGTCACTGCTTGCGATAACATTGTTGCAATGGCCGCTCCGGTTAATCCCCACGGAATAACAACAATGAATAACCAATCTAAAAAGATATTGAGTACGCCACCTAAAATCATGATCAGGGTAACACGATTAGGTTGACCATCATTACGTAGTAGTGCAGAAAATGCCATTGAAACAATAGCAAAGCTACCCATGGTGAAGTACCAAAATAGGTAGTCTGTAGCCATGGTTAAGATATGATCTTTGGCGCCGATCCAAATCAGAATGTCTTTTCCAAAAACCAAGCCAAAACTACAGAAAACAATCGCAGCAATAATACATAGAGTGAGTGCATTACCAACAATTTTGCGAGCTTGTTGAACGTTGTCTTCCCCCATTTTTATCGAAACAAGTGCTGACGCTCCCATGCCGATCATAGCACCAATGGCATATAAAATAGATCCGATAGGGTAGCCAAGTATGATCGCGGCAAGACCATCTTCACCTATAAAGTGACCAACAAACATTCCGTCGACGGCAACATAGATGCCAGTAATCAGCATCGCTGCAATAGTGGGTAAGGTATAACGCAAAAAAAGGCGAAAAATCGAATCATCACGTAAGGATAATGGCTGAGTTGTTGATACTGTCATCGGAGAAATTCCATGTAAACCGCAGAAATAGATGCAAAAAATAGTGCGCATTGTCTGTGTGTTCAGTGGCTTAGTCAATCCAACAATCTGTATTTATGGTGTCGAGATCACGTGATTTGAGTGTTAATTTTGCTGATGCTCGATCCCTAAGCAATCGATTACAACAAATTAAGCTCGTATATTTGTTGTAATACTAGCGAGAATTAGCGGTGGAATGTTTTTGAGATCGGCCTAGCAGGGGATACGATATTTTTTTTAGCAAGCCAAGTTGTTAGCTTTTGTTTGCGGCAATAGAGTAAAAAGAGACAAATAAACAGGTAAAAAGTAGGTTCAACAAGGCCTGATTTAACCGACCAATAGTAATGAATTGGACTTAATAACAGTGCAAGATAAACCCAATTATGCAGTTTTTGCCAAGATTTACCTAAACGGCGTTGTGCTGATTTTGGGGATGTTAACGCAAGCAATAACAGAATAATCCAGCTTACTGCACCAATCGCAAGATAAGGACGTTGAATAATTTCACTGCCTAATAGTGCCCAATCAAAATTAAGGTCGAGTGCAAGATAAGCGCCAAGGTGCAATACAACCCAGAAGAATGTGTATAGCCCGAGTAATCGTCTGAGGCGAATTAAGCCGCCTTGCTTATATCGTTTCGCCAGTGGTGATAATAGCAAGGTCAGAATTAGCGTATTTAACCCTGCTTTGCCTGTGAAATGTTCAATACCTTTGATGGGATCTGCACCAAAGCCACCGTTAAGTGTGTTATAAACCAACAGCGCAACAAACAATAATGAAATCGCATGAATAACGACTTTAATTATCAAAATATGTGTAGGCGTAAGACGGTATGATTGAACATTTCGAGTGAGCATTAATAGTTCCTTTTTAAATCCATGCCTTGGTATAGTGAAGCCACTTCTTCTGCATAACCATTAAACATCAGTGTTGGTTGACGGCGACTACTAAATACATTGCCTTGACCGATAAAGCGTTCGCTTGCTTGGCTCCAGCGAGGATGATCAACGTTGGGATTAACATTGGCATAAAACCCATATTCACTTGCAGCAAGACGGTTCCATGTTGTTGGAGGTTGTTGATCGGTTAAGTGAATTCGTACAATCGATTTAATACTTTTGAAACCGTATTTCCACGGCACAACCAAGCGTAACGGTGCACCGTTTTGCGGGGCTAATGTTTTGCCATATAGGCCTACTGAGATCATCGTCAGTGGATGCATTGCCTCATCAATACGTAGACCTTCTACGTAAGGGTATTCTATTCCACCGCCAAGACGTGATGACGCTTGGCCTGGCATCTGTTTAGGATCGTATAGGGTTTCAAAAGCAACATATTTTGCTCGTTGCTGCGGATCTGCTTTTTTAATGATGTCGCGTAAACTAAAACCGATCCATGGAATATTCATTGACCAGGCTTCAACACAGCGGAGACGATATATACGTTCTTCTAAGGTAAATTGATTAAATAAGTCATCGTAATCAAGGCTAAATGGCTTATTTACCATCCCATCAATAGTGACCTTCCATGGATCAGTGATAAACTTCTCTGCCCGTATAGCAGGGGATGATTTATCGGTACCAAATTCGTAAAAATTATTGTAGTGAAGTACTTTATCTTCAGGTGTCAGCGACAATGTTGAGTTAGAGAGTGATGACGGTTTGCCGTTAAGTTGGCGACGATGATCAACAGCTTGTTCTTCTGGCGATGAGATAAAATCAAATAAGCCAGCATGGGCATTAGTTGATAGCGGCAAGCCAACAGCGGCAATACCTAATTTCTTCAAAATATCTCGGCGTTGGTGATACACCGATTCTGGAGTCGCTTGGTTTTCTGATAATGACCAACGAGGACGTATTTTTATTTGCATAAGGTGCCTATTGCGATATTTAAATCAATAATAACGACTACTAAAGTAGACCGTAAGTTGATGATAAAAATTTCAATCGTTGATAATGTTTATTTGTTTTTTTATTAATATACTTATAAAACAATAGATTAAATGGTATTTTGTGCCAGTGTAAATAGGTTTAAGTGTTAATTTTAAAGGTAATCGTTCACATGAATGTAATGAATCAATGTAATGCCGATATTGAATTACAGCATATTTACCTCGAAGTGTATTCTGAGCGCTATAGCCATTTACGGATATTTTTAGAGGCTTATTATTGTTATCAACATGGATTAGTGACTCAACAAGGAAAACCCGATTGGATACAAATTTTTAATGTGGGAAAGCGAACAGTTGCTGCTGCGCATATTCAGGAACGAAAATTGCTTGTTAGAGAGATGATGATGCCATTATCAGTGATTATAGGGCATTTCAAAACACTAGTACGCGATGATGAAGCGACGATCGAAAGCATTAAAGCTATTATTGATGATCATCTTGAATACGTCATCATGACACGGGATGAACACCATGCTTTAATAAAAGCAGGGGTGAAAGAGACGATGCCAGCAAGTTATTATCAACCATTACATAACGATTACCGTCGTGTTAATACACGCTTTGATGCGGCTGGAATCACATTATTGATGTCGTAATAACAGTTTATATTGCTGGTTGGTTGAATCACCTTAAGTGCTCAGTATAATCTAGCTTACATGTGTACGCTGAAATAAGGTGAAAAAGGATGATACCTCAACAGCAAAACCCGCCAATTATTTGGTTGAACGTGGCTCTATTTACACTGACATTTGCCATTGCAGTTATCGGTGTTCCACTCTATCTCTATTTTTATCACCTTGATGTTGCGCTTATTGTAATGACAGTAGTGGCATTTTGTTACTGCGGGATGTCAATTACTGCGGGTTATCATCGCTTATGGGCGCATCAAAGTTATCAAGCAAACCGCTTTTTGCGATTGGTATTTGCCCTTGGTGGCGCATTTGCGTTGCAAAATAGTATTCTACATTGGTGCTCTGATCATCGTGTACACCATCGCCATGTGGATAATAACCTTAAAGATCCCTATTCAGCTAAAATGGGGTTCTTTTATAGTCATATTGGCTGGATGCTACGACACTATCAAGCCAGTCGTTATCACGATTATTCAAATTGCTCTGATTTACAACATGATCCTATTGTTGTTTGGCAGCATAAATATTACTTTTTACTAGCGGCAATGATGAATATTGGTGTTCCTGTCATTATCGGATTACTACTTGGTAATGTTTTGGGAGCGTTATTATTTATTGGCGTATTACGACTGGTGTTAAGTCACCATACGACATTTTTTATTAACTCGTTAGCGCATAAATGGGGATCTCAACCTTACACTGACAGAAATACAGCCCGTGATAATGGCGTAATTGCATGGCTAACATTTGGTGAGGGATATCATAATTATCACCATATTTTTGAGAATGATTATCGTAATGGTATTCGCTGGTGGCAGTTTGATCCAACGAAATGGCTGATCAAGAGTTGTTCATGGTTAGGGTGGACGACAAATCTAAAAGTTACTTCTGCCGATAGAATTGAGAAAACACGCGCGAAAATGGAATTTATGCGGTTGCAATATCAATTTAAAACATTGCCAAATAACAGTGCGCGTTTATTGCAATTACAATACGAGTATGAAGCCCTGATTAGTAAAATTTCTGATTATTATCAAGTGAAGAAACGCCTGATCGATTTGCGGCAACAGAAATTGGCCAATGATTATGAGAATTTTGAATTTATGCAACAATATGAATCGATTAAGCAGAAATTAAACCAACAACGTCGTGATTGGAAATATTTAGTACAACAATATACCGTTTAATTTTACATAATCGTTATTGAGCTGTTAGGTCTTACCAAGATTTAACAGCTCTTTTTTATTTATGGTTATAATTATATAGCGTCATTGTGCTGTTAGTTAGCATGTTACTATTTATATTATTGTAGATTTACTGTTATCGATAAGCTAGTAGATTAAAATGATATCAAGTAGTATGGCAGTAAAGCTTAAAAGCACATGTAATAATTAAAAATAGTTATTGTGTGCATAATTAATTATAGCGTTTTACATCCATGATTATATGTTTGTAAAATCTTAACCGGAGATATTGTCGTGTACCGCGCATTACTTTTGTCACTCACATGTTTAGCCTCATCCGCAGCGCATGCAATTGAATATAAACTACCTAGCGATGGTAGTAACATCGTTGGTACAACCGAATATTACGAAGTAAAACAAGGTGATAGTCTTTCTGATATTGCCAATAAATATAACGTAGGTTTTCTTGGAATGATGGCTGCCAATAAAGGCGTAGATCCATTTTTACCTAAGCCGGGAAGACTACTACAAATACCGACCCAAGTTATACTGCCTGATGTCGCTCATAAAGGTATCGTGGTGAATCTTGCTGAGTTACGTCTTTACTATTTTCCTAAAAACGATGCCTCAATTGTTTATGTTTTTCCTATTGGTATTGGTCGAGTGGGTCGTGATACGCCTAATATGACTACAACTATTAATGAAAAAGTAAAAAATCCAACCTGGACACCTCCAGCATCCATTCGTAAAGAGCATGCTGCAAAAGGTGATATTCTACCTGCTGTTGTGCCTGCGGGTCCTGATAACCCATTAGGTGACTATAAAATGCGACTCGCTTATGGTCATGGTGAATACCTTATTCATGGTACCAATAAAGATTTCGGTATCGGTATGCGTGTTAGTGGGGGTTGTATTCGTATGAACCCTTGGGATGTTGAATGGTTGTTCCCACAGGTACCTCTTGGTACGCAAGTTCAAATTATCAATCAACCCGTAAAAACATCCCGTGTTGCGGATGGCGAGTTGATAGTTGAGGTGCATGCACCATTATCGAAAGATGAATCTCAAGTTGGTGTTAAGCAAAGTGTAGAAGCACCAAAAGCATTATTGGATGATGTTGAAGGTGACGCTAAGGCAACACAACGACTAAATGCTGAATTAGATAAGCAATCGGGTTTACCTGTTATTTTAAAATCATAGCTAAGCATTAGATTGTAACTTTAATTATAAACGAGATATAACTATCTCGTTTTTTTTGTATCCGTATTTAGCGTTATGATGAAACTAGTGGTGATAATTATAATAGTGTATTAGTTTCGAAGATGTAATTGTGAACAGTGGTTGTTTTTTATTGAATATAATATGGTAGATGTTTAATCATAGGATTTTAAAGCAGGGAAGAAATATGGATAATATAAATAGGTATAAATAAAAAGAGACGGCCTGAGCCATCTCTTTAGGTATTTTACGACTAAATATAAATTACTTAGTGTATGAACCAGCAATGTTATCAATACGCTTATTAGCACGCATTGCTTCTTGGTATGCTGCGTCAGATGCTGCGCGAGAGTCATTTACTGCGCCTACGATTTGGTCTTGTTGACCTTGTAGTGCACTAACTTGCTCAGACAATGTGTCAACTTTGTTAGTTAGTTGCTGCATTTGACTTACTTCATCAGAGCTAGAACAACCTACAAGTGAAGCACTTAGTAAAACACCAGCTAAGATAGATACAGTACGTTTCATTTTTATATAATCTCCATATTGATTTAGCCACTACAACTGTTGAATAAAGTTTGAGTTGGCAAATTCATTATGGCATAACTTATTATAATTGCTCATTAATTTTTTTTGGCTAAGGAAAAAAAATCTGATTAATATCTCGTTTTCGAATAAAAAAACTACATATTTAACCATTTTTTTGCATTGATATTTAATTTGAAAGGAGCATAAACCCGCTTAATATAAGGAGTTATAAGTAATTTCTTGTTTTTAGTAATAGATAAAGTCAGAGTAATGTAAAATTTTGCCAACACTCAAATAAATAACATATTTGATTAAAAAACACACAAAAAAACGATAGTGAAAATGTTTGATAACTTATTATTAATAGTAAAGAAAAACATAACTGTTAATTATTAAAAGCCATTAATATGCGTCATGTGTAATATGTTGGTTTAGTTATTGGCTGTTACCAATTATTTCATTGTTCGTCATCTTAGCTGTTATTATTGGTATTGTGGCAATTAATTGAGAAGGGTTAGCTAAATGAGGTAGCTTTTTAATAAGCTCTCCATTTGGTTTCAAAAAATAAAAATAAGAGTTGTGATCTATAACGTATTTTATTTTTGAATTTTCTAAGGTGTTTTTTATATAAAGCACACCATATGTATCAGCTAATGCTTTAATTTGTTGTTCTGTTCCGGTTGCACCTGTAATTGTATTATCAAAATGGGCTGCATATTGTGCACTTATCATGGCGGTATCACGGCTTGGATCAAGCGAGATAAAAACAGGCCATAATTGATCTCGCTGTTGTTGCGGAAGTGCTTTTAAAGCCGCAGATAATACTGCTAATGACGTTGGGCATACATCAGGACATTGTGTGTAACCAAAATAGACTAAACGTATACGCTTATCCTCTGGGTCAAATAAGTCGATAACCTCTGTACCTGATTCTAAAAAATTCATGGGATAATAAGGTTCACGAGTTACATCAGGATCGTTACTGTCCATCATGTAACTGGTAAATAGTCCTGCAACTAAAGCAAGAGCAAGGATAACCCACTGGTATTTCATTTATTCATCCTTAAATATTCCCTAACAATTTCGTTGGGATAAGTTAATTATGAATAGAGATGTCTATAAAAGGTAGGTGTGAAGTAATTTTTTGTGATGTCGCTACATTGATAGTACAAAACAATAAAAAAGCAGCCACGAAGGCTGCTTTGATAAGTTGTTTAAAAAGAAAATTAGTCGCTGTTACGTTCAGCGTATTTTTCAAGACCCCATACAACAGCGAGTCCTAAAATCATCGCAAAGACGGCATAGCCTAATAGCGCAGGGTGGCCTGTAACATGCTCATAGCTTAACGGTGAAAGATTATGTTCAATAAGTGGTACTTGCTCACCGTGTGAGTTTGTACGCCACGAAATAACTTCTTTCCACGGCCATATTTTACTTAAAGTACCGATCATTAAACCAGTAAGGAAAGTAAGCGCAATATCACGGTAGCTACGTAATACCCATGATAATACATGAGAAAATGTTAGTAGTCCTAGCACACAACCGATAGCAAAAGTACCCAGAGTCACGATATCAACTGACTTTGCTGCTGCTAGAATAGGTGCGTACATGCCAAGTAGTAGTAAAATAAAGCTACCAGAAATGCCTGGAAGAATCATTGCACAAATCGCAATCGCACCAGCAATAAGAAGATTTAATGGTGTAGGGTCCATTGCAACAGGATGAAGTACGGTAATACCGTAAGCAAAGCCAACACCGATGGCAACTGAAATAATGCGCCCAATATTCCAATTTTCGACTTGTTTTAGCATGTGAATCACAGAAATTATGATTAAACCAAAGAAGAACGACCATAATGGGATTGGATGAGTATGTAGCATCCAAGTGATAAATTTAGCGAGGGTAAAGATACTCGTTAAAATACCACCAAAGAGACAGATTAAAAATGTGCCATTAACGTGCTCAAAGGCAGCCTTAATGCCACCTTTGCGGATCACCCCAATTAAGCTCGGGTTGATACGACGAATACTTTCAAGCAACGTATCGTAAATGCCTGTAATGAAGGCGATAGTACCACCTGACACTCCAGGGACAACATCAGCTGCGCCCATTGCCATGCCTTTTAAGAAAGTTGATATTTTACTCATTGGATTCCGTAACAGTGATAGCTGAATAATTTAGGTTGAGCATTATACAGCGAACGATTAAAAACCACTATAAAATCATAAGTATAGTATTTACTTATGGCTAATAGTGAAAATATACTAATGCTGGATGATCTGTAATTCGTTATGGTGCCATAACGTATAAATTATGGTGTTTTATTTATGTCAGATTAGTGTGCTAGTTCATCTTCGGTTAAGGTTGTTTGCAACATCGACTCAGCTAATAAGATAAAGCGTTGGCAAGGTTGTGGTTCAAAATCCACTGTAAACGCAGATGTCGCGATAATATCTAATAATTTATCTTCAGCTTGTTGCTTTATTAATAGTCTATGCTCGGTATTGAAGTAATGGAAGATTGGTGAAACTAACGCGTTATCTATTTGTTGTAATGCGTAATAGCATTGATTAATCGCTATATTATTAGTAATTAAGGTGATAGCAGTTATGGATGGTATACGATCTTGTTGATAATAACTCGCAGCTAATCTATCCCAATGCGCAGCTGCTAGTATCCCCATCGCAACATATTCTGGGCGTTGGTATTGAAAGAGTAAGCGTCGTTCATAGTCATCCCTTATATTGTTATTATTCACATCAATACCGATATCGTAATCAGAGATCGGCGATGCTATTGAAGGTGACGGTGTGTCAAAAGGGCGAGGAACCTGACTACTACTTACGTTTGCTAAGGCTAAAATTTTTAATGCATGATACTCATTAAGTGGAAGATCAATCGTTTGCTGGGTTATAGGTTCAGGTGATAATTTAATGACAGCTTTTATCGGTGCGGCGACAGCCTGCGCCATTATTAAGCTCGTTGTAATAATAGCTAAACAAACTAAAAAGTGATGTGAAAAAAGTAAATACATATAACTTATAATACGAACAATAGGTTTTTAAGTATCTGAATTATTAACATAAATTACAATTTTATTCAGTCATAATGTGACAATCATTAAATTACTGTGTCGATGCTGAGGTTAGATAACAGCGTTAACAAACTATGGCTCGTAATATTTAACAATAGATCCATCAATCTATTGGGTGAATATCTATATCATATTCAACACTCAGAAGTATGTTGTTCAGCTAATATTTAGTATTGATAGTTATACTATTGTCCTAGAAACAACGACTTAATTCCTCAAGCTTATTATAAAAGCAGATGGTATTTATTAACTGCAATAAGTTACAGTGTAGCTGAATCAGTGGTGTAATATGCCAAAACATATCTTTGAATTATTGTTGGCAGTGGGGGCGATAGTACTTGCTATCAGTATATTTATGCTCACCGTTATTCATTAGTTTCTGAAACCACTATAAGTAGATAATGCTTATAGTGGTTTTTTATATTTGAAAAATAAATTTTGATAATAGCTAAATTCCCGATCAAATAGTGACTACTCGGTATAGTTAGCGAGTGTTGGTTATAGAAAACGCTTATTGTGGCTACTTTTCAGGATTAATCGCTATAAAGTATGTTTTTTACAAGTAATGAGATTTGTTGTTATTAATTGGTTTATCACTCGATTTGTTAACTATAATTATTTAATAACAATATATTAGGTGGTTATATTTTCTTAATAGATATTCCGTTTCATAAGTGGAATCTTTTACTCCATATATACAATGTGGCATTTAGATGACAAAATACCTTCAGAGACTACATTTAGACACTTTGTAGATAGTATAAGAGAGGATAAAGATGATATTTGGGTTGATTATGTTGTTATCCGTCGTTGCAGGTATACTGTCAGGTGAGCATTTTCATTCATTTATGGCAGGTTTTGGTATTGCAGCCGTCGCGATAGGAACAGCTTATTGGTTAGCTTTTCGTACAACGCGTTATCCACAACTCGCACTATTGATGCTGCTTGTTGCGATGACGGCGAAATTAGCGATTACCGTGACGGGAGTAGTATGGGTGGTTAAGGCTGGCGTACTCAGTTCACCATTTGTATTCTCATTGTCTTATTTATTCTTCTCTATCGTTGTGAGTTATGCTTACTTTAAATTACGTGAATATCAAATGTCTGTAGTAGCAAAACGCAATACTATTGTACTTTCTACATCAAAGCAGCCGTCATCAACTGTCGTTACAGCTGCGATGACTGCAAAGATTTAAGCAAGATTAATTCTGATAACATAAACGTGAATGAAATACTGTTAAAAAGGCTGCCGTTCATTTGAACGCCAGCCTTTTTTATTGCATTTAATATTAGAATGTTAACCTAAATTAGAATGCTTTTTTACCCATTTGGTAAACGTGCTTTACCTGATTATCGTCAGAAAGCAAAGTAATGTTTGCTTTATAACCTGCTTTTAATAGGCCGTATTCGTTATCAACTTTAATCGCTTTTGCTGGATATAATGTTGCCATACGTAGTGCTTCTTCGCGACTAAGGCCAACATGATCAATCAAGTTATTTAGACCTTGAATCATGGTAACGGCAGAACCTGCGATAGTGCCATCTTTGTAATGACATTTACCATCAGTTACATAAGCATGTAGACCGGCCATATCAAACTCAGTCATATCTGTACCTGCTGGCGCTACAGCATCTGTTACCATAAATAGTTGCTCACCTAACACTTCATGAGCGATACGAACTGATGGGAAAGAAGCATGGATACCATCAACAATGATACCTGCATGTGGTTTTTTATCGAAGATGTAACCAACAACGCCTGGTTCACGAGAACCAAGTGGTGTCATGGCATTATAAAGGTGAGTAGCCATGGTTAGGCCTTCTTTCTCTGCAACTTGGTCATAAGTTGCATTTGTGTGGCCTAATGACACTGTGATACCAGCATTACGTACAATATCGATAACTTCTTGTGCTGTATTTTCAGGTGCTACAGTTAGTACACAGATTTTATCTGCATTATCAGCTAAATATTGCGCTGTTTTTAGGTCTAATTCACGAATAAACTCTTCGCGGTGTGCACCTTTCTTTTCTGTGCTGATAAAAGGGCCTTCTAAATGCAAACCAAGCACACCTTGTTGTGCTGGATCCTCAATAGCATCAACCATATTAAGCACTTCAACCATTGATTCAGCATCACTAGTAATAAAAGTAGGTAAAAACTGTGTTGTACCACTCTTTAAGTTTGCTTGATTCATGATATCTAATGTTTCTTTGTTAATAGCAGTATTAAGTAAAACACCGCCACAACCATTTAGTTGCACATCAATAAAGCCTGCAGATGCTAATAAGCCTTTAGCATCAAATGTTTCTGCTGGTAACTCAGCAGCTGAAACAGTAGACATTGGAACAATGCGTGAAATAATATCATTTTCAATAAAGATGGCTTGGTTTTCTTGGATAGTGTTACCATCAAATACGTTAGTGTTAATAATTGCAAACATATGATTACTCACTTGAATTTTTATAGTCTGATCATTAATCAGCAGACAAAGTAGTGACTTTACTCTATGTCGAGTGGAGCCTCATTAGATGAGAGCGACACTGTGTAAATGATATATAGAGTACCGAATAATTGGTTTGAAATAAGATTTAACACTGAGTATGAAATCTTATTTCACTATAAAAAATAAGATACCTGTTTCAATCATCCTTCGTCAATCTTTTATCTGATTAATTAGTAAAATTTGTATGATTATCGCCTTTTTTAATCGATTTGTTATACAAAAGCAAATTGTCGCTTTTGTTAACGATATGATTTAGTAATCAACGATTCAATATATGCCTTTAAGGCTGATATGTTGTAATATTTTGCTTTATAGGCTTAATTGATTCCTATAGTGTTTTTTTTGATGCCTAAATTTGTGTTTTTACGTCAAGACTTTTGCACTCATTCTTACTATTAGGCAAAATAGCCTTTTATTAAAATACGTTATGGCATTTTGAATTGGATTGGTTCTGTCAATGATGGTGCTTAGAGTAAGACTGTATTAGGAGTCAAAATGCAGTGGAATGATTGGCCAATAGTGTTATCAGGTGTTTTGGCACAATTTGCGATAGGTGCTTTCATTATTATTGGTGGGGTAATACTGTCGGGTAAATTATGCTTTGGGCAGCATGATCGTGTAATGAAGCTTTTACCTTTAATCAGTTGGCTATTAATAGCTTCGTTATTAATTCGTGAAGCAACATTAATGATAGTGCAATCAAGTATTAATGTGGCAAACCCTAGTGCGGTTGTGTTTGTATTAGTGTTTGTCGCGTTAACACTAATTTATAGTTTATGTGAAAACCGTCTCCTCGGTAAAGAAAGTGCTCGAAAAAGCATCGTTGTGATGATGCTGCTATGGAGTATTGCTTATATTATCAATATATTAAGTTTTAGTGCTAATAACGGTAATACTGGTAATGTAATAACTATTATCTTTAGTGTTGGTTTTGGTGGCAGTTTATTAGCACATGCAATGCTAGTCAAAGCGCAGCATAAAGTTGATCCTCTAAATATCACTTTACCGGTCTTTGGTTCCTTTATCGCTGTTGTGGTACTGATTGTTGCAAGCCTAGATGTGGCAACGCTTATTGAACAAACACAACATGATATTCTATTACCGTTTATCTGGCGTATGATCAGCATAGGCTGCTTACTAAGCGCAACAGGGCTATGGTTAATGTCATTACTTACAAAAACCAAGCCAGTGTTAGCGATGTTAGCATGTGCATGTACTTTAGCACTTATAGCAAGCTTAACTGCGAGTGGTAGTTTTTAGTCATTGTTAGCCATCGTTTCAGCAATATGATGGCTATGTTTTTAATGGTTTGTAACGATATTGTTCTTTACAGTTATATTGATAAACGAAACAATCAAAGTAGAGAAATAGCAGACTTTTAAGCTTTAACTAGAATTATTATGATACGAGCAATAAGTTTGGACGCATTGTTGAGTATTAAGAGATATTGTTAGTGTGTTAAGTGCAAAGTAACATAATTATGAATAAAGGAAATTATTAGGAATTATGGCTGAAAAGAAAACCAATCCGTTAAATGAAATTATTTTTAACGTCGTTGTTCCATCCATCATCTTAATGAAAATGAGTGGTGATGATCGTCTTGGTTCGGTAGGGGCATTGCTGGTTGCTTTAGCTTTTCCTGTCGCATTTGGTGGCTATGAGTTACTCAAGAACAAGAAATTCAATTTTATTGCAATACTTGGTATCGTGAGCGTGTTACTTACTGGTGGTATTGGTGTGTTAGAACTTGATACCCAATGGCTTGCTGTTAAAGAGGCGTTGATTCCAGGTATTATTGGTATTGTTGTTCTTGGTTCAACGTTTACTAAGTATCCTATTGTTACCAAAATGATTTTTAACGATAGTATTTTAAATTTAGGCCTTATTAAACAAAAATTAATGGAATCTAACCAGCAGCAAGCTTTTGATCGTTGCTTAGTTCAATCTAATTATTTATTTGCGAGTACTTTCGCTTTCTCATCAGTGATGAATTATATTCTTGCTACCGTTATTGTTACTAGTCCTGCAGGAACTGAAGCATTTAATGAAGAGCTAGGACGAATGACACTATTAAGCTATCCCGTTATTGCTATTCCATCGATGTTGATGATGATGGGGATATTTTATTTTGTTTGGCGTCAAATTCGTAAAATGACCAAACTTGAAACGGTACAAATTTTTAAAACACAATAAAAAAGTGTTATAAAACAAAATATAGCCAATGATGTTATCAAACATTATTGGCTTTTTTTATATACGAACAATCTTAATTATAAGATATTTTGTAGAATTAAAGCAGTGCTATAACGAGTGCGCCATAATGATATTATTATTTATTATTATTGGAGAGTAATATGAAGCCATTTCCATTACTCTGCACATTGTTGCTGACAATGGCATGCTCATCTGCGGATGTCGCAGAACTAAATAAAAATAATAGTGTCGGTAATGGTGGTGTTCATTGTGATAATTATTTGTCACCTAAAACGCATGATTATTTTAATGACTTTATAGCTATACAGCTACAACAAGTTAATGCATTAGAAGGAGAGATAACCAAAGATAATATGAATGAGTTGCATAATGCACTATATAAATTTGAAGCTTATTGGTTGACGTTGAAAGAGGCACGTTATGACGCTTGTCAACGTCATGCGAATTGTACTGCGTTAGAACAGCAATATAATCATCATATTGAGCGAAAGCCTCGGAATCGAATTGCTTCATCATCACAAATAATGTGTCAGAGAAGCAGTTTTGAATATGCTATTAGTCGTGTAAAAATGGTGACATTTTATACGGATGTTGAGCGTTTAGAGTTAATTCGACAAAAATAACAGCTTTATTTTAGCGTGAATTATTAATTAACACTCTGATTAATAATGATTTAATGTTTCTATTTTTTTCTTTTATTATAAATGCTTATCAACGATGAGGCTTAATTTGTATTAAATACTATATTTAATACAACAGTCATTATATCGTCGTTAGTCAATGTAACCATATTTACGGCGTAGCAATAATATACAACCTTGAAAATAATAAGGATATTGTCTTTTGGGAGGACATTATGGTTGCTTACCGTAAAGTTAGTAAAGAACGTGCAGCACTTAAACTATCATTAGCTGGTACTGTTTTTGTGTCAATACTCGGTATTAGTTACGGGTTTTATGTTGGATCAAATGCAATTTTACTTGATGGTATGTTTTCATTACTCAGTATGGGAATGACAGGGTTAAGTTTATATACCGCTTATTTGGTCAGCAAACCCGATGATGCACAATTTCAGTTTGGTTACGCGCATTTAGAGCCGTTAATTAATGTTGTTAATGGCATTATGATCTTAGTTACTTGTGTGTTTGCTTTTATAACGGGTGTTCTCACCATTATAGATGGCGGTCATAATATTATACTCAAAGATGCACTTATTTATGCCGTATTATCAACCATAAGTTGCTTTAGTATTTATGCAATTGAAAAGCACATTGCATCAAGTGTTGACTCAGAGTTAGTTCGAGTCGATTCACAAGAATGGTTAATTGATGGTATTTTGAGTGCCGCTATTTTAATTGGTTTTATTTCAGTGATGATTTGTGATTGGTTAGGCTACAGTAAATGGAATGCTTATATTGATCCTGTTTTAGTGACCACATTAGCTCTATTCGCCTCTATCTTACCGATTAAGGTTTTACGTCGAAATCTTAAAGAGGTGCTGCTTGTTGCTCCTCAAAATGGTGCACAACGGCATGTTGATCAAGTAATTGAAGCATTATCCAAAGAATATGGATTTGATGATTATACTCACCATTTTGCGAAAATAGGGCGACAGTACGATTTAGAGATAAATATTTTGGTGAAAGATGATTACAAATGGCCAACCAAACGACAAGATCATATTCGCCAACAACTATGGGATCGACTCTCTGATGAACTGGGTGAAACATGGTTGTCTGTGAGCTTTACAGCACAAGAACGGTGGTTGTAGTCTATTTTTTGTGCAATTTTTTGCGTTTATCCTAAATTTTAACCGCGAATTATCACAACTTTATAACTTAATTTAGGCATTGCTAGTACAATCGTGTAGATTAATAGCAAATTTGGTGGCAATACAGTCAAATTACAATTACTGATTATATGAAGTTATTCAGTTAAAATTTGTTATTATAGATATAAAGGTTAATTATGGAGATTTTACTCACTGTAGCGTTTATTGTTGGTGCATTTTATATTATCTTGAAAGAGAAAAAGAAATGCTCGAAGTCCGTTGATTATTCAAAAGATAGTTTATAGTCTTAGATATATAATTAAGTATTATAGTTATTATTACCGAATAATATAATAAAAGTGCCGAAGGGTACTTTTATGTATTATTAGTGTACAAATATCATTATATTAAATCTATTAATGAATTTCCGTCTGTTTGTCTTTGAAACTTATGAATATTATTATTGTTGAAATTAAATATTTCAGTTAACATTCTATCTATCATAAGTAAATGTCAATAGAAGATTAATATTATAAATATAATGAGAGTAATATATAAAGTGAAAGCATGGCTTAAAACGCAGTTAATAGCTAAGTACTCTACAACTATGAGCTTGGTTGCTATTATAATTGTTATTATTATGGCAATGTGTTTTACGTTATTTTCTCATTATTTTGCGAGAGTACAGCTATCTTCTACGCTAAAAACAATATCCAGTGATTTAATTGATAATTACACCACGACGATAGGGGATTACCCATCTTTTATAAAACCAATCGTCAAAGATATTAATTTTGACTGTGGCATTCGTGATCAAAATTACATAGAAAAACTAGCGTATAATAACTATTATATTAGAAAGATTGATATTGAAACGAGTGATAATAAGCACTGCTCAAGCTTTGAAAATCATCAATCTGAATATAATTCAACGTCAGTGTTTATAAAAAGACTGGATAAGAATCTTTCATTATGGGCCACACTTAATAATACCAATGAGCAATCTATACTTTCATTGGTATGGAAAGGTAAACGAGGCCAAGTCGTTATTCGTTTTGAACCAATTATTTCAGATGTTATACGCAATAAATATTGTGATAATTGTATTTTCAGTGTTATATCGACAGTTGAAAATACAGATAAAAAAATATACTCGCATAACGATGCAAAGAGTTTATTAAAATTACCACCAATAACCAGTGATGTATTTAGCAATGGTTTAGTGTTAAGTAATTACGTTGATCCTAAATTACTCTCTATTATTTCAATGGATTTAAAACCATTGTTATTTATTATTGGTGGAATATTAGGGTTTATTGTTTTTTTAATAATAAATTTTTATATTAAAAGAAAGTTATCATTGCATTCATTAATCGAAAAAGGAATAACACGTAAAGAGTTTATTCCTTACTACCAGCCTATTATAAATGTGAATAATAATAGAATGTATGGTTGTGAAGTATTAGTAAGATGGTGGTTTAATAAAAAAGAGTTGATATCACCTGATAACTTTATTCCTTATGCGGAAAAAAGTGGCTTAATTATAGATATTACTGATGTTTTACTTGAGAAAACATTAATAGAATTAAGTTCATTAAATTGGCAAAAGAGTTCAGCTATTATTAGTATTAATTTGGTACCTGAACAATTAGAAAACAAACAGCATATGAGGAAGGTTGTTGATTTAATTATCAAATCTTCTATTTCACCGAAACAAATTGCATTTGAAATTACAGAAAGAATGTCTTTTACTGATTTAGATAAAGCAGCCAGCGTGATTGATTATTTAAAAGCACAAGGTATCAATGTTAAATTAGATGATGCTGGTACGGGCTATGGAAGCTTTAGTTATATACAAAACTTAAATTTACAAAGTTTGAAAATAGATAAGATGTTTGTTGATATGATTGGTACACATGATCATAAATTATTTGTATTAGATTCAATCATTGCATTTGGTAAAAAGGCAGGTATGGAGATGATTGCGGAAGGGGTTGAAACAAAACAACAATCTGATTACTTATTACAAAATGGCGTCTATTTACAGCAAGGTTTTTATTTTTCAGAGCCACTTAAATTTGAGCAGTTTAGTCGTTATTTTAAAGAAGACCAAAAGTAATGTTTAACAACACCTTATGTGCAAAAAACACATAAGGTGTTGTTGTAATACATAACTAATTAGTTATTTTTGTTATGCCATTTATCAACTAAAATTGAAACAGCTTGTTGTGCATGTTTCCACTCGCGAGTTTGCATTAATGCGCTAAACTCAGCGGTCGGTTGTTTTAATAAGCTATTAAGAATAGGCACTTGTGTTTGTGGTAACCCATCAAGAGCTTGTACAGCACCTTCACGGTTATTACATAACATCACCATATCACAGCCAGATTGCTGAGCGGCAATAGCACGTTCACTGTAGTTGCCTAATACATCTGCGCCTTTCATATTAAGATCATCAGAAAAAATAACGCCATTAAAGCCGAGATCTTGTCGAAGAACTTGTTTAAGCCAATATTCGGAACCACTTGCTGGTCGTTCATCATAAGCATCAAACACGACATGGGCTGGCATAATCCCTTGTAGTTTATTGTTACTGATTAAATGACTAAACACAGACATATCATGTTGCTTAATATTGTCGCGTGAATCGTAAGGTGTTTCGAGGTGTGAGTCGGCAATAACACCACCATGCCCTGGGAAATGTTTACCTGTAGCTGCCATGCCAGCTGTTGCCATACCATCAATAAAGGCTGACGCATAACGAATAATATCAGCTGGGTTATTTGAAAAAGCACGATCACCAATTGCTTTACAATCAAAGCCTAAATCTAAAACTGGCGCAAAGCTAATATCAATATCCATGGCTAATAATTCAGCGGCCATTAACCATCCGCCAGTGGTCGCTAATGCTAACCCATTGTCAGATTCAGCAAATGCACGTGCAGGAGGGAGTAAAGTAAATTGTTCCCTGAAACGCTGCACGCGGCCACCTTCTTGATCGACGCCAATAATCAGTGGGCGTTTTGCTGTTTGGCGAATATCTTTTATCAGTGCTCGAAGTTGATCGCGATTATCATAGTTACGGGCAAAGAAAATAATGCCACCCACAGTTGGGTGTTGAATAATTTCACGTTCTTCTGCATCAAGTTCATAGCTTGAAACATCAAGCATTAAAGGTCCCATGAAGGTACTCCGGCAAACAAATAGAGCGAATAAATTATCACAGTTTGCAGTAACCGCAATTTCTAATCTTTATTTTATTTTGTTTATGCCGCATTAGTGGTAAATGATCGCGTGATACTTATCTCGAAAAAAAGTAACTGAATGTAACTTTATTTATCTATATGTGATCTAAATCGTTTTAAGTGCGATGAAGCTTCCTATAGACTACGCATTGTTAAAAAATTGATGTGGGATCAATAATGTCTTTGCTTATCGCTATCGCCTTAACAACAGGTATCCTTTCTGGAATTTGGGGTTGGGTTGCTGTTTCTCTTGGTTTGCTTAGTTGGGGCGGCTTTTTAGGATGTACAACATATTTTGCTTTACAACGTGATGGCATCAAAGGGGTAGGATTAAGTATTGCAACTAACCTTAGTGGTGTATTTTGGGCAATGGTAATTATTAAATTATCTTCAATCATTAATTTGGAGATTGTTGGCTATATTATCACGGCTTTAGTGGCATTTATGATGTGTGCTCAAGCTAAAAAACGTTGGTTGAGCTTTATTCCTGGTACATTTATTGGTTCATGTGCAACATTTGCAGCAGCAGGGAATTGGCAATTAGTTATTCCGTCGCTTATTGTTGGTGTGATCTTTGGCTATTTAATGAAAACAACCGGCATCTGGTTACATGCAAAAATGTCACCGCATTATGAATAACGTCGTGCTTCGTAAATAGTGATAATAAAAACGCAGAACTTTTGTTCTGCGTTTTTGTTTAAAGCTATTGTTTAAAATAGGGGTTAACTTAACCTAAAATAGGCACGAAAATACCTTCATTATGGGTGCAATAATGCTTAATTGCTGGGCGATGATTATCCTTGGTGGCTAAGATACATACGCGAACACCTTGCTGCACTAATTTATCTGTCAGTGTTTGAACATTGTTATAATCACAGCGTTCACGATCAGCATCTCGTCGACATAAATCTACAAACACCTCTGCGACATCATCATGGTATAGCACATGTTCTGACTGCTGCATTAAGCGTAGGGCTTTAAGGCTCAGTAATTCGGGATCATGGCCTGTTTCAATTAAATAAACATTGCCACTATTGTGATTATTTTTTTCGGTTAATAATTGCTGAAAAGCGGTTTCTAATGCTTCATTGGTACGTGCATGTTCTACAGCGGTTAAGCGAAAGAATTGTTCCCAAAATTTGCGTCTTTCATCAACAGTAGTGAAGTGCTGTTTAATGCGTTGACGTTGTTTACCTGAGAAGGTCGCCAATAAACTTAGATTTTGCGGTAAATAGGTTTCTAAGCGTTCTCGCAAATAACGAACTAAAACCGGAGAAGCGCCGCCACTTGATATCGCCACTTGGATTGGAGTACGATCGACCATTGAAGGTGTAATGAAGTCACAAAAATCAGGGTCATCAACCACATTGGTCCAAATTTTTAAGGCATTGGCATCATGATAAATTTGATGATTAAGTGTCGATGAGTCTGTTGTTGCCCAAACTTGATCAGCTCCGACTAATTGCGAAGCTTGATAAGGCTGATTAATGTGCGCAATTAACTGTTGCTCAAGTAGGGTTTGTAAGTGAGGGTGCAGTTGCGGTGATACCACTGTAACATTGGCATGTGCTTTTAATAATAAGTCTACTTTTCGACAGGCAACTTCACCACCACCAATAACGATAATGTGTTTATGATTTACTTTTAGAAATACTGGGAAGAAATCCATTTTATAATATCCATTATAAGTCTCAATATTTCTCTATTATTACGTAATAAAGCTTGATAGCAATATTGTATTTTTTATTATCCAAAAATAGCGTGTTAACTGTTATTTATTACCATAATCTATTCTTTTTCGAAATAAAGCTATCACTATAAGTATAGTTAAGGTACTTAAAGGAATACGCCCAGCTGATGATGAGTGTGTTTCTACTAATTGGTAATCTTGATGAGGGTAGTCGTCAGCAACGATAAAAGGATCTTGATTGTAATTAGGGGGGGAATGGTGTATTGAAAGCGAAAAATCGGTTAACTGATCGTATTGTTTAATATAAGACTCTAACCATGATCTTAGCGGAGCTAATTGTGTGTATTGACCTGGAAGATGTTGGTATTGGTGAGTTGGATCATTTAGACGATCTTGACATTGTGCGCCATTACTCGTGATACCAATGACACGTAGCCCAAAATCATTATCGGCTTTTTTTTGCGGATCTTGCCAAATTAAAGGACCACCAGAATCACCACTACAAACATCTTTAATTAAGCCATCAATGTTTGAATCGGCACAAATGATGTGGGCGTTATCTGTGCGTAAGCCGCGACAATGATCATCTGGCACACCAGCTAATGTAATCAGCTGTAATTGTGTCGGATAACTCAATGTTGAAGCTACATTGGTTTTTCCCCAACCTGAAGCAATAAGGTTTGCTTGTGAGTTTTGATGTGTTACCCATTGATTAGCAAAAATATTATCGGCTGTTTGTTGCTCAGAAAGTGAGGTAATAAGTATCGGTTTTGCTACAGTGAGTAATGAACGATCAACTCGAATTAACGCGATATCATTAGCAAAAACAGTCTCATCATAATTAGGGTGGCTAACTCGATGAGTAATATTGAATTTATAGCGTTCAGAGAGTGGCTGAGAGCCCCATTTAGGTATTAATGATACGCCAGCTATAACATGATGAATATAATTATTATTACAGTGAGCTGCTGTTATTAGCCAGTGGTCACTAATGATAACAGCGCCGCAGTAGACATCGGTTGTATTTGATGAGGTTAATGCAGCTTGCCAAGGCAATAATAATGGCGCGTAAAGAGAGGCTGGATTACTGTTAATTGCTTTAGGAATTGCTTGCGCGGCATTAGCATGTTGTGAAATATAGCCAGTAGCAATGACAACTAATAATAGTAAATGACGCATTGTACGCTTTAAATAAAGTAACGGCATGATAATCCCTTATTACTACTGTTATTTTAAGGGTAGTTACCGTATGACTAAATTGTGATCAGGCTTGAATCAAAAATAAGAATGTTATGTGATGGCAGCCAATAATTGTTAACTCGATAACGGAAAGTCGTCATATTAATGGTTATTATAGCGACCTATTTTTTATGAGTATTTAGGGATAAATTTTGTTTAATCAATATATTGGTTTTGGTGTTGCAGGTAATTTTGCAGGTCATTTGGAACAAGCCGGTGAAGCTGCAGATTTTATTACTGTTGAAGTGAAAGAAGCTACTCAACCCAAAGCTATTTTCCCTTTTTATTTACCTAATCTTGAAAGTGGGCAATTAGCCGTTTACCCGTTATCGTCAACCACTATTACACCACCAAATGATGCCGATAATCTGCAAATTGAGCCTGAAGTCGCACTGATTTGTGATGTGGTATATAACCTTGATGCTGACGGTATAAACCAAACCGTCGCTGCGTTAGTGCCACGTTATTTTGGTGCCTATAACGATTGTTCTATTCGTAAACCTCATGCAAAAAAGATCAGCGAAAAGAAAAATTGGGGTATCAACAGTAAAGGTATCAGTGACAATCTAATTGCTATCGATCACTTTGCTGAAGGCGGTATTTTAGATCATTATCGGATTGCGAGTTTTCATTACCGTGATGGAGACATTCATCGTTATGGTGAAGATAGTGCAGTGGTCGGTTACAGTTATTTTCATAATACGTTATTAGGTTGGATTGTTGAGCGTATGAATCATCAGCAAGATGTTGGTCCAACAGAAAACATTGCTCAACTTCTACACCAAAGCCAGTATCCAACGCAAGCGATTATCAGTATTGGTGCGACGCGTTATACGCCATATGGTGAAACTCATTTCTTACAAAACGGTGATACTAGCATTGTGGTTGTTTATGATGGTCGACGTTATAGTGCTGATGAAATTATGCAGATGGCAGCAACTAATGATTTAACTGAGGCGAGTATGTCTGTGTTAATTCAGCAAGTTAATCCATTGTAATGTGTTATTAACAGTAAGGAATTGAAATACGATGACTGAATTAGTTTCTGATACCGCAGCTGTCATCGAAAGAGATTCAATTAGAATGGCATGTTTACGGGCAGTACGTGAGCTTAATTTACCGGATTGGTTTATTGCCGCAGGGTTTGTTCGTAATGCCATCTGGGATCATTTACACGATCTACCGATGACGCCTTTAAATGATATTGATGTGGTTTATTTTGATCGTGATGATTGTTCATTAGCGACTGAAGCGCATTATGCGGCATTGTTACAACAGCAATTACCGCATTTTAATTGGGAAGTGAAAAACCAAGCGCGAATGCACATTAAGCATCAACATCAAGCTTATCAAAATAGTGCCGACGCTATTTCACGCTGGGTTGAAATTCCAACCTGTGTTGGCGTTCGCTTAACAGCAGATAATAGCTTAGTTTTTACCGCTGCCTATGGGTTAGAGCATAACTGGTCATTACATGTTAGCATCAATCCACATTACCCAAGACCTGCCGTTTATCAACAGCGTATTCAAGACAAAAATTGGCAGGTATTGTGGCCTAATTTAATGATTATGACTGCGGATTAATCCTAAGGACTGTTTCATGATATCGCCTGCTAATAATATCGTTTCTGCTGCATGGCTCAATCAACAATTATCTGATGCTGTTTTAGCTGCATCAATTGTGGTGTTGGATGCCAGTGCTTTTATGCCTGATGTTCCTCGTGATCCTAAGCAAGAGTTTATTGATGTTCGTATTCCAACGGCACAATTTTTTGATTTTAATCACCAAATAGCGGCGCCAAACACTGATTTACCGCATATGTTGCCACCAGCGGATTTATTCACGGCTGAAGTTGCAACATTAGGCGTCAATAATACTAGCCATGTTGTAATTTATGATAGCCAAGGCATGTTTTCAGCGCCGCGTGGATGGTGGATGTTTAAAGCAATGGGGCATGATAACGTTTCAGTACTTGATGGTGGATTACCAGCATGGTTAGCAGCAGGTTATGCAACTCAAATGGGTGAGCCAGTTGCAATTGAAAACGGTGATTTTTGTGCTAAATTTCGGCCTAATTGGGTGATTGATGCTGATACATTGTGTCAAAAACTGGATGATAAACAGGTTCAAATTATCGATGCACGTCCAAGTGCTCGCTTTTTCGCTACAGTAAAAGAGCCGCGGGCAGGAATACGTAGTGGTCATATGCCTAACGCTAAAAATTTACCGTTTGGTAATTTATTGGTCAATGGTCATTTTCTCGCGACAGAGCAATTAAAACAACAGTTTGATGCGTTAAGTAATAATCAGCAACGGTTGATCTTTAGTTGTGGTTCTGGTGTAACGGCTTGTATTTTAGCACTCGCAGCACAGCAAGCTGGGCGTGACAACGTCACTGTTTACGATGGCTCATGGACAGAATGGGGCGCCAACGATAACTATCCGGTAGTTAAATAATCAATAATTAAACAACTTAGGCTTTTAGTGAGATTTACTAACTAAAAGCCTTTTTACTTTTGCTGTTAAAACGTACTACTTATCACGAGTGGCTGTCACGCTGCAGATACACCGTGATTAAGATTGTTCGGCAATATAGCCATTATCGTTAATGATTTTCTTGGCGTCATCAGAGTTTAAAAATTGGATAAATTGTTTAGCGTTAGCTGATAAACCTTGCTTCTTATACATAATCAAAAATGGACGTGCCATTTTATACTCACCAGAACGAATATTTTTAATACTTGGAGATACACCATTATAAGATAACGGTTTTATTGAACTATCAACAGAGCCAAAAGATAAATAGCCAATGGCTTGCTGATTGCGAGCAATTAAACTTTTTACCATGCCATTAGTGCTTACGACTAAAACTTCAGGGTTAATGTCTGATACCGTAAAACCGTCTATATCTTTGGTCAGTTTCATAAAGTGTTCAAATGAGAAACGTGAACCTGATGCATTTTCACGGCTAACAACGGCTATTTTATTATTCTTTCCTCCCACCTGTTGCCAGTTTTTAGTGACCCCATGATAAATATTATCCACTTCTAGACGAGTAATATTATTTACAGGATTGTTTGGGTTTACCACCAGCGCAATACCGTCATGAGCGATAGGAGTGATTGTATAATTATTATCAAGCTCCGTTGAATTTATAATACGTGAACTCATACCAATGTCAGCAGTACCTGTTTGCAGGGCAACAATCCCTGCCGATGAGCTGATCCCTTGCACATTGATTTTAGTGTCAGGATGTTTGACCGAATAGTGTTCAGCAAGAATATCCATAACATGACTAACAGAGGTTGAGCCGGCAACAGTGACGGTATCGTTAGCTTGAACGCTAAATGCGAGTGTTGTGCAGAGCACACATAAAGTAGTTGCCTTAGTTAACATTTATTTACTCCATTAATTTAATGATAAGCAAATATGTTATTACGCTTATATGACGTTAATGTGAAACTTAAACCACGATTTTATGAACTTAATAACGCGCTAATCTATGCAAAACCGAGTCTTAAAAGAGCTATATAACCTTAGATTGAATTACAACTATTTGATTTATTATATTATTCGCTTTCACTGCATTTCTGTCAGCTATATTTGTAGAGCTGTTACTATTTTATTTATCAACCTTCAATTAATCCTTATTATTAAATAAGTGTATAAGATGTATCAGATATAAAATCATGCTATAACTGTAACAAAGCAGTAACGTATTGGTGTGGCTTTACGTATTACAAGTAGTATGCGAGACACCAATATAGGGTAGGAAAAGAATTCAAGGTTGGATATATGCTTACAGTCGCAACAGCAGCACCGAATAAAGCTATTTTATCAGAACGTATTCAAAAGCTGATTAGTGGGCTTTCTAATGGCGTTTATGAACGTGAAGAAACGATCAAATTATGCCTCTTAGCCGCATTAGCAGGGGAAAGTGTATTTTTATTAGGGCCTCCAGGTATTGCTAAAAGCTTAATTGCGAAGCGATTAATCCAAGCTTTTGATGATAGTAAATTCTTTGATTATTTAATGACCCGTTTTTCTACTCCTGAAGAAGTATTTGGTCCATTGTCTATTCAAGAGCTAAAAGACAACGGTAAATATGTTCGTTTAATTGATGGCTACTTACCAACCGCTCAGGTAGTTTTTCTTGATGAAATTTGGAAAGCAGGTCCAGCTATACTTAATACACTATTAACTGTTGTTAATGAACGTACATTTAAAAATGGTCAGGATATTTTGCCAATACCGATGCGGCTATTGATTACTGCATCTAATGAATTACCAGATGCTGATAGCGGTTTAGATGCATTGTATGATCGAATGTTAGTTCGAGTATTTGTTAATCGGATTCAAGAAAAAAGCAACTTTAAGTCAATGCTAATGGGTGATGGCAGCGGGCTAACCTCAATAGATCCGGCACTAACCATCAAAGATGATGAGTATCAAAACTGGCAACAACATATTGAAGATGTCACTCTAACTGACACACTTTTTGAAAAAATTTATCAGTTAAAGTCAATGATAGAAGCACGTTCAGGTGAAATCACCGAACGTGCAGCAGAGAGCGAGCTGTATATCTCGGATCGCCGTTGGAAAAAATCAGTGCGGTTATTGAAAGCAAGTGCATTTTTTAATGGTCGAGATCAAATCAATCCTCTTGATTTACTATTGCTGCAAGATTGCCTATGGCACAGCCCAGAATCACGTAATGTCATCGTCAGTATCATGCAAGAATTTGCCACCAAATATGCGTTTAATCAGGAAGATGCCGTCGCCGATGCCAAACAAACCTTGGTACTGATTGAGGCCATTAATCAAGATATATGCACTCAGCTTGCTTTAACCTTCACACGCGAAAGTACGATGCGTAAAGAGTGGTTTAAATATAATTTTGCCACAGCAACGCGGTTTAATATTAATAATAATCCACGCATGATCAAACTCGTGATGTTGCAGCAAAATACTTCGGTGTCAGAACAAGAACTCGGTGATAGTCGTTGGGTTTATATTGATGGAGATGAGTTTGATAAAAAAATTCGTACTGGAAAATGCGATATTTATGGCTTCGTAAATAAAAATACGCATCTATGTCGACTACAGTTTGAAATAGATGCTGAAAATCGATTAGTGATCAAAGATATTGCCAATCGACCAGTGTTAGTCGGTGTGACTGGTAATAAAGGCTTAAAGGCCTCACAACAGCAACAGTGGCAACAAGATGTTGATCAGGCAATGGCGAAAATTACTGAGTCTGAACATAATATAATTAAAGCGCGAACTTCGTTTCATGGTGCATTACCACATAATTTTATTAGTGGTGATTTTCCTGCAATGATCGAGCAAAGTCTGAGTGATTGTGTTGAAGAGGTCGCAGAAGTCAAACTCGTTGCTGAAAAAAGTGCTTTTAGAATTACTCACATGGATGAATATTTCTCGCAACAGTGATTGAGATAGCAAGCAACATTGCTATAGATAATGAAAAAGACAGTAAGGATAGATGCCTATGCCAGTATCTGAAGGGTTAAATTTTGCTTTGATGCTTGCAGAGTCGGGTGTTATTGATTCGGCTGTACATGAAGTTATGGTACGGCCACAATTGTTAATGGCAGCTGAAGCGAGTCCTGGAGTGAAAACCGCCATGAAGAATCAAATCATGAAATGGCGTGGTCAAATGCTAAAGAAGACTGCTAAAGGGACGGTTGTTGAACAATTCAGTGATGAGATCAATTTTTACCAACAGGTTTGCACTTGGAATCAAGAATACTTTATTGCTCATTCTGAGCAGATCGTTAAGCGATTAGAAGGGCAATCGGCATTTTATTTCAAAGCTAAAAGCTTATTTGCAAAAGAACAAAATCAGCATAATCCTATGTTTCAACGCTTCTTCTGTGATAAATGGTATGACTACCTTGCCCATGCTTTGCGTGAAGCTCAAGAGTCTGAAGTAGAAGAGCAAAAAGACAAATTGCTGCAAGATCTCTATCAGCGCATTGAAACCATGAAAAAAATGGCGACAGTGACGGATGCTGGTGATGCCAGTAAAGCGGGGCGTTTATGGGATATGGCACAAGCGAAATTGACTAAAACAGATGTTGATGTCATGAAAAAAATTGCAGCGTTCTTAAAAAAGAATAATGGTCTGCAAGATATCGCTGAAAAATTAGGTCGAATGGCAAATGACGTTGACGATCCTAATAAAGAGCGTGTAAAAGCAGAGCAAATGAAGCTGGTGGAAGAAATTAGTGACAATGTCACCGATGATATTGTTGGTATCCATGAAAGTGATGATTTGACGAAGTTATTACCTAATGAGGCGATGTTTTTAGCTTACCCTGAACTTGAAGTGATCTTTTATAAACACTTAGCCGATAAGCGGTTAATGAATTATCGCATGCAAGGCACACAGCGAAAACTACGTAAGGTAAAGGCTTTTCAGCGTCAAACTAAACAGGTTGATCAGCCAAAAGGACCATTTATTGTTTGTATTGATGCGTCTGGCTCAATGTCTGGTTTTCCTGAAAATTGTGCCAAAGCACTTGCATATGGGTTAATGCAAATAGCGCTCGTTGAAGAGCGCGATTGTTTTGTGATCATGTTCTCAACCCAACAAATCACTTATGAATTAACCAAACAAGATGGATTACATGAAGTGGTTAACTTTTTGTCATACTCATTTCATGGTGGAACGGATTTAGGGCCAGTATTGGATCAATCAATCGATCTTATGGCTGAAGGGAAATACAAAAATGCTGATTTGGTGGTGCTATCAGATTTTATTGCGCCAAGTCAGCCAGAAGCGATGCAGTCACGAGTACAAAAGCTAAAACAGCAAAAGAACCGTTTTCATGCTGTCAATTTATCGAAATATGGTAATCCAGAATTACTGGAATTATTTGATCATTGTTGGTCTTATCATCCGTCAACGTTAAGTCAGCTTGGACGGCTGTTTAAATTGCGTTAACGACTATTTACGCTGTAATTTAAGGAGCACGTTTGAGGCTCCTTTATTTTATTTTGAAATACTCTGTCAGTGCCTTTTTCCATTGGTTACTTTTACGAAACTGTAATAATTCACGATTAATGATTTCATCATAAGGGCTATTTTCTGCCAGTACGATACCATAATTTTGTTTTTCAAATTGATATGGAAGCACTTGTAATCGTTGGTAATCACCTTGGCTTTTCGCCTTTTTTATTTGATACCTTAAAATAGCATCATCATCGACAAGTGCATTGATTTCGCCGTTATTCAAAGCCACCAGCATTGCGGCAACGGTCGGGTAAGTTTTATGACTAATGCTGTGGTTCGTTAAAAAATTTGAGGCTGTCGATGATTGCTTGGCACCAGTGAGCACATTATCTAAATCATTGGGGCTTTTTATATCACTATTAATCAGACCTAAAGTAAATGAACTTGCTAGAACCGCAGTGATACTGGCTATAAATAAGGTTGTAACTACGGCTAATAACACGGTGAGCACTCGCCCAGTTAATGTTTTAAATTCATAATAATTAAACGGGCCTTTGGTGATAAATAATAGCCCTAAGATAAATCCTTCAACTAACCGAGCTAGCGGTGATTTCATTGAATAAAGTTTACGGTTAACACGGTGCTCAAGTAGATAATAAATACCACCAACCGTCGCTGCGGTTATCAATATAATGGCTAGAATCTGTAACAGTTTTTTATTGAAAATAATACTGCTAAACGTCTGCCAATGGCTTTTTTGTTTAACTGCGATGGCTAGATTGGTCTCGTAAAAAGAATGTGAAAAATCTAATATTTCTTCGCGTTCAGGGGTGATAGATATACACGATAAGCCAATATCAAGGCTGCCATTAGCAACACCACCCAGTAGCTCTTTGAGTGGCAGAACTTGCACTGAATAATTAAGGTTAAGATTGGTCGCAATATTATTCCACAGTAAAAAGCTTAAGCCTTGATAGTTATTTTCATTATCAATCATCACAAAAGGAGGGCAAGAATAGGTGCCGACGCGGAGTGTTTTATTGTTGATGTTAGCCTCAGCATGAGTATTAGCAGAATAAGATGCGATCAATACCCACATAGCGATAATAGATAATAACCAACAATAACGTGCTAGATAAGGCGCAGACAATAGGGAGTTAATTGGCATAATATCACTCCAAATAAGATAGATTAATATTTAAGTATAAGTGCTTCTTTAACAATAATAGATATTACAACAGGTCGTTTATTGGTTGATGCAGTGAGTTTTTAACACTAAGCGATCAGTTTTTAGTATCAATTGTGTGTTTTTCGCGCATTTGGCTATTAAGGTGCTAAGGTTATCTGGATTTAGCATGTACAATGCTGCGCTCAATTGTATTTGATTCCTGCGAGTAGCAAAGATGACCCAAAAGAAAGCCGCACAGCCTAAACAAGGCCTACATCCACGTAACCCACACCGTGCGCGTTATGATTTTGCGACACTAACCCAATCAACACCTGAGTTGGCACAATATGTTAGTGAAAATGCTTATGGTGATCTTTCCGTAAACTTCTCTGATCCTCTCGCAGTAAAAGCGTTAAATAAAGCGCTGCTAAAGCATTTTTATCAAGTCGATTACTGGGATATTCCTGCAGGCTTTTTGTGCCCACCGATCCCTGGTCGTGCTGATTATATTCATTACATTGCTGATTTATTGGCACAATCTAATGGCGGTGCTGTTCCACAAGGCAAAGGTGTTCGTGGTTTAGATATCGGTATCGGCGCTAACTGTGTTTATCCTATTATTGGCCATCGTGTATATGGCTGGCAGTTTGTTGGCTCAGAAATCGATAAATTAGCGGTTAAATCAGCGAAATTTATAGCGGCCAATAATAAGAGCTTAAAGGGTGCGATTCAGATCCGTCTTCAAGATAATGTTGATAATATCTTTACTGATATGATCAACGATGAAGAAGTATTTGATTTCACCATGTGTAATCCACCATTCCACGGTTCAGAAGCGGAAGCGATGGCGGGATCTGAGCGCAAAGTACGTAACCTTGCGACTAACTCAAATAAAAAGCGTCAAGCTCATGGTCGTAGTAATAAGCTTTCGGCAGTTAATGCCAAATCTGAGTCAACAACGCCAGTGCTTAACTTTGGTGGTCAAAAGGCTGAATTGTGGTGCACAGGTGGTGAAGTTGGCTTCATTAAAAAGATGATCAACCAAAGTGCAACTAAAGCGACACAGTGTTTCTGGTTCACAACACTGGTTTCTAAGAAAGAAAATCTTGGTGTTATCTATAAGCAGCTTGAAAAAGTCAGCGCATTCCAAGTAAAGACCATTGAAATGTCACAAGGACAGAAAATCTCACGTGTTGTGGCGTGGACATTCTTAAACGAAGAACAGCAAGCAGAGTGGCAAGCAGAACGTTGGGCGTAACAGCCTAATATTGTGTAACTTTGTAATCACTACATACATTTCTTTAAAGCGACCATCATGGTCGCTTTTTTTATGGCTGCGATTTGTACACACCTTATTGATAAACCCATTACTAGGTTGTACAAAAAAAAAAGTTGTACAACGTAAATATCTTCGCTACATTTATTGTACAATATTTAACAATTGTACAACTTTAGAGTGTGATTTGGAGGCAGCATGGGAATTCCAGTTGGTATTAGTGCTTGTGTTTTAGGGCAGAAAGTTCGCTTTGACGGTGGACATAAACGAAATCGTTTTGCTGATGAAGAATTAAGTGAACATTTTGACTTCAAACCTGTGTGTCCTGAGGTCGGTATTGGAATGACGATACCGCGTCCAGTTATTCGTTTACTTGATAACACCATTGATGTTCGTCTTGTTGATAGTAAAGATAATAGTATTGATTACACAGATAAAATGATCGCATTTACTGATAATCAATTACCGAGCTTTGACGATCTGCGTGGGTACATTGTGTGTGCCAAGTCGCCAACTTGTGGCATGGAGCGGGTTAAATTATACCTAGACAATGGTAATACAGTGCCGGGTGGCTCTGTTGGTATTTTTACACAACGGTTAATGAATAAAATGCCGTGGTTACCGATTGAAGAAGATGGTCGTTTACAAGATCCAGTATTACGCGAGAACTTTATTTTCCGCATTTACGCGTTAGATGATTTATACCGCTCGGTAGCTGATGGAGTTACCCGCGATAGTATTATTAAATTTCACTCACGTTATAAATTGTGTCTGATGGCACATGATCCGCAAGCTTATCGTGATTTAGGCCGTTTTGTTTCTGATATTCATCAGTGGGATGACTTGAATGAATTCTTTGTTGAATACCGTCTGTTATTTATGACGGCATTAAAACAAAGAGCCAGCCGTAAAAATAATACCAACGTATTAATGCATATTCAGGGTTACTTTAAGCGAGATTTAGACAAACCACAAAAAGCGGAACTGCGTGATGTGATTATGCGTTATCGCGAAGGAAATTTACCGTTAATAGCACCATTAACCTTGATTAATCACCATTTAAAAGTACATCCAGATAGTTATTTGGCCGATCAAACCTATCTAGAGCTTTATCCCGAAAGTCTGAAGTTGCGTTACTCGTTATAAAAACATTAATTATTATAGATGCTTAATCATTAATACTAAGGGGTTTTATGAGTCATCTTACTGAAAATCAATTGTTTGCAATCAGTGAGGTATCTGAAATTACAGGGGTTAACTCGGTAACATTAAGAGCATGGCAGCGCCGTTATGGATTACTGGTGCCTCAACGAACACCGAAAGGCCACCGTCTATATACTCAAGCAGATATTGCTAAAATTCAGTTAATTCTTGATTGGTTATCCAAAGGTGTTTCTATTGGTAAAGTGAAACCGTTATTAGCCGGTAATTGCGATTCGATGCCAGAGCCACAACAAGCCTTAGATATTACCGCTGAAATACTGACGGCAATCCAAGACCTTAATGGGTTTAAATTAGAGCGATTGATCAATGAAGCATTGAAAATTTATCCTTATAAAGTCATTGAACAACGATTATTAGCCGAAGTTAATCTGGTTATTGAGCATCAAGACAATCCGTTATCTGCCATTCAAAAAAGTCTATGGTCAACAACTCTAACTATATGTTTTATAAATATTATAGCTAAAGTTAATAATGAAAAAAAACTCAATTGTTTATTGCTTAGTTTTGATAAGCATAATAATCATCACATTTGGCAACACGCACTAGCTTGGTGTTATAAAGGTGACGGTGTCACTATTATAGATAATCTATCGGGTCGCTTAACGGGTATTTCAGCGTTTGTTCGTGAGCGGGGCATTCAGCATTTAGTGGTGGTGGGCGAGACAAAATTAAGTCGCCGTCAATTAGCAGATATTGAAATGATCACTCAAGAAACAGCAGTGAAATTACATTTTGTCGGCAGTATTAAAACTATTCATGGACAGTAACCAAGTAAGTTTAAAGCGCGGTAAAGTAGCATTAACAAGGGGATAATGATGAATTCTGAGCCTCAATCAACAAACCATGCGCTGCTATGGCTACGAGCTGATTTACGCATTAATGATAATACAGCCTTAAATTGCGCTATCGCATCAGGTTTACCCGTGATTGCGATTTATATCTCAACGCCTATGCAGTGGTATCAGCATCATATTTCAGGTCGACAAGTTGATCTTATTGAACGACGATTAAAAGTTGTTAAACAACAGCTTAACGATATTAATATTCCGTTGTTAATACTTGAGTGTAACGATTTTTCTACCGTACCTGAGGCTATTATACAGTTGTGTCAGCAGCATCAAATTAGCGCAGTTTATTGCAATCGTCAGCATGGATGGAATGAAAAACAACGTGATCTCGCTGTTGAGCAAGCTTTAATTACCGACAATAAACACTGGTACTGCAGTGATGATTATTGTGTTGTACCGCCAGGTCAAGTAGTAACGCTGCAACAGCAAATGTACAAAGTGTTTACGCCATTTCGTACTGCATGGCTAAAACAGTTTTTACAACATAATTATCAACCGACTACAAATAGTGACAAGGTAACGTTTAGTCAGCATTGCTTGAATTTAATCAACGATAATCTTGACGATAACGCTTCTTTTCAACCCTTTAACTACAGTAAACAAGACAGCTTATTATGGCCTGTTGATGAACAAGCTATTCAACAACGGCTGCAAATGTTTTGTGAAACCAAAGCGGAATATTATCAGCAACAACGAGATTTTCCTGCTACCGATGGCACCAGCTGCCTTTCTCCTTATTTGGCTATCGGTGCATTATCTGCGCGTCAGTGTTTAGCGGCTTTAATTGAAACACAGCCGCAGTGCGTCGAAATAAATAGCCATAATGGCGCTTTTGTATGGCTCAGTGAAGTGGTATGGCGTGAGTTTTATAACCATTTACTTGATAGTTGTGATCGTTTAAGTAAACACCAGCCATTTCAGCTATATACCCATAATATTCAGTGGTTAGAAAATAGTGATCATGTGCGAGCATGGCAGCAAGGACAAACCGGTTATCCGATTGTCGATGCTGCGATGCGACAACTTGCGGCAACGGGGTGGATGCACAATCGTTTAAGGATGATCAGTGCCAGCTTTTTAGTAAAAGACATGCTATGCGATTGGCGTATCGGTGAGCAGTGGTTTATGCAGCAACTTATTGATGGTGAATTAGCATCCAATAATGGTGGTTGGCAATGGGCGGCATCGACAGGGACTGATGCGCAACCGTATTTTCGTATTTTTAATCCCACCACTCAGAGTGAACGTTTTGATGCCGACGGTGATTTTATTCGTCAATGGATACCAGAGCTAGAATCGGTTCCTGATAAATATATTCATGCGCCTTCATTATGGTCGGGCTTTGGGGGTGTTGATTACCCATTACCAATTGTTGATCACAAGCAAATGCGATTATTGGCCATTGATAGTTATAAGCAAGCCAAAACATGGCATGACAATCAACATCAGCTGTAAGTCAATACAATAACAAGGACATTATTATGGTGACCACAAATAATACGGTAATTAATACCTTTATTGAGGTTTATAGTCAGCTAAATAAGCACAATTTAGCGCTGCTTGATAGTGTCTATCATCCTGATATTGTATTTGAAGATCCTGCACATCATATCGCCGGTATTGACGCACTACAGCAATATTTTAAGGCGCTGTATTGCAACATTAATAGCTGTACTTTTGTAATTAATCAGGCTGTTGTTGAAAATGAGCATGCTTTTCTACAATGGACAATGACCTTTTCACATCCACGATTACAACAAGGAAAACCGCGAATATTAACAGGATGTACTCAACTAACCATTGCGCAGCAACAGATTATTTATCATCGTGATTTTTTTGATTTAGGTGCGATGTTATACGAAGGGCTACCTGTCATTGGTGGTGTTATCAAACACATTAAAGCGAGGTTAGGCCAATGAAAACAGTACTTATTACTGGTGCTAGTTCGGGGATTGGTCAGCAATTAGCTCTGGATTATGCCAATCAAGGTTGGCAAGTATATGCCTGCGGCCAAAACCAACAACGACTACAGCAGTTAGTTATGGAGGTTGCACCTACAGCCGTAGGAAATATCACGCCATTGATATTTGATGTCACTGATGCAAACCAAACTCAGCAGGTGTTATCACAATTAGATGTTTTGCCAGAGCTGATTATTTTAAATGCAGGGACATGTGAATATATCGATGATGGTGTGATTGATAGTGATTTATTTAAGCGTGTATTTGAGGTCAACTTTTTTGGCATTCTTCATTGTTTAGAGGCGATACAAGATCGGTTTACTGCGGCAACGCATCTGGTATTTATCAGCTCATCAGCAGCGTATACCGCTTTGCCTCGCGCCGAAGCATACGGTGCTTCAAAAGCTGCACTTTCATATTTTTCAAATGGTTTAGCAATTGATTTAAAACAAAAAGTAAAAGCTGTTACCTTAGTTAATCCAGGGTTTGTTGCGACACCGCTAACCAATAAAAATGATTTCCCAATGCCAATGATTGTTAGTTGCGAATACGCCTCAGACAAAATACGTCATGGTATTCTTAACCAACAAGCAGAAATACATTTTCCCAAAAAATTCACTTTATTACTCAAAGCAATTGCCTTATTACCTATCGCTGCTCAACGGGTAATTATTCAACAGATGACAAGGAAAGCATCATGAAAATAGCCATTATAGGATCAGGTATCTCAGGGTTAACCTCTGCTTGGTATTTACGTCATCAACACGATATTATTGTGTTTGAAGCCAATGATTATGCTGGTGGACATACAGCGACCGTCGATGTTGAAGTTAATAGTGGTCAATATGCGATTGATACCGGATTTATTGTCTTTAATGATCGTACTTATCCCAATTTTGAACAGTTATTAAAAGAACTTGAAATTGAAGGTCAAGCCAGTGAGATGAGTTTTAGTGTTCATAATGATAATAACGGGTTGGAATATAATGGTCATGATGTCGCATCGCTATTTGCTCAAAAAAAGAATCTATTTAAGCCGCAGTTTTTTCACTTCTTATATGAAATTACCAAATTTAATCGACTCGCAAAACAAACAGCTAATACTGCGATAGAGCAACAAACACTTGGGGATTTTTTACACCAGCATCAGCTTAGTGATTATTTTACCGATAATTATATCTTACCAATGGGGGCGGCTATCTGGTCATCTTCATTAGAAGATATTCGTAATATACCGTTAGATTTCTTTTTACGATTTTTCCTAAATCATGGCCTGCTAGATATTGTGAATCGGCCACAGTGGTATGTGATCCCTGGTGGGTCTCGTGAATATGTAAAACGCATGCAGCTACAAATAGGTAATCTGATTCAATTAAACTCGCCAGTACAGCATGTCAGTCGTTTAAATGAGCAGGTTTATATTACCGTTAACGATACGGTGAGAGTGTTTGATCATGTGATTTTTGCATGTCACAGTGATCAAGCACTAGCGCTACTGGCTGACAGTAGTGATGATGAACAGCAGCTATTATCTGCAATGGCGTATCAAGATAACGAAGTGGTGCTACACACCGATGACAGTATTTTGCCAGATGCTAAAGCAGCATGGGCGGCATGGAATTATCATTTACCGCTCATCAATGGTGACTCACAGCAGCAATTGCCAGCCTTGACCTATAACATGAACATTTTACAAGGTATCGACGCACCTGAAACATTTTGCGTCACTTTAAATCAAACCCAAAATATCGATCCCAATAAGATTTTACGTAAATTCACCTATGCGCACCCAATGTTTAATCGTGCCAGTATTAATGCTCAACAACAGCGACAGTTAATTAATGGCATCAATAACACCTGGTTCTGTGGTGCTTATTGGTATAACGGTTTTCATGAAGATGGTGTAAGAAGTGCACTTGATGTCATTGAAGCGATTACACATACCGATCCTATTCGTCATTCAGTATTAAAGCATGTTACTGACAGTAATGAATCAATCAAGACGATAGGTAATAGTGGCCAAGATTATGCGCATTACTAATAGTGGTATTTATAGTGGCGATGTGCGTCATCGTCGTTTTACACCGGTATTACATCGTTTTCGCTATTCGATGTTTATGGTGTATCTCGATGTTGATGAAATTGACACTATTTGTGACAGTGTAATGGGTTTTGGACGCCAATGGTTCCATTTTGCTCGGTTTCGTCGCCAAGATTATATCGCCGGTGCTGATGATATTAACCAAGCGGTAACCGATAAAATTCACCAACTGACGGGAAAGCGTATTACTGGCAAGGTCAGCATGTTGTGTCATTTGCGATATTGTGGATTGTATTTTAGCCCATTAAATATGTATTACGTTTTTGATCAGCAAGGTGTTTGGCAATATGTACTCGCAGAAGTGAGTAATACGCCTTGGAATCAGCGTCATTATTATGCGATACCAGCCAAGCAATATTGGTCACATAAGCATTATATTGATGATAAAGCGTTTCATGTTTCACCGTTTAATCCAATGGATCAAGACTATGTATGGCAGCTTTCTCTACCTGATAGCATTGTTAATATCCACCTAGAGGTTCATACAAAAAAAGATAGCATTCGTCGAGAGTGTGAAAATGACCTTGACGAAAAAAGCCATCTTAATGACGCTGTCACAACTAAAACCTTTGATGCTACGTTAGCAATGCAGAAACAGCCCTTTACCACTAAAACTTTATTACGGCAGTTGTTAATAACGCCCATTATGACCATCAAAGTCATGGTCGGCATATATTGGCAAGCGTTTAAACTGTGGCGCAAGGGCGCACCGATTTACGATCATCCTAATCAACACCATAAATAGTAAAGGAAGATACTATGCTTAGAAGTGAATTAGAGCCAGTAACATCAACTCAGTTATTAAACCATGAGCGGTCACGACGCATTATCTTTACCCTATTGAAGCAATTATCAAATGTTGGTTTAACGCTGTCTGAGCATGACGGAGATACCCATTTCTTTGGTGATAAGCAAGCCAGTTTACAAGCGAGTCTTACAGTGATTAATCCTCACTTTTATAAACGCTTATTAACTGATGGCAGTATTGGTGCGGGTGAAGCGTATATTGATGGCTGGTGGGATAGCCCTAATTTAACCAATGTGGTGCGTATTTTGGCTCGAAATCTGACAACGCTTGATAAAATTGAAGCGAAAGTCGGTTGGATAACCAAACTAGCAAAGCAATTAAGCCACTTTTCGCATCGAAATAACCATCAAAATGCCAAAGATAATATTTCAGCACATTATGACTTGGGTAATGATTTATATCGTCACTTTCTCGATGACAATATGCTCTATTCTGCGGGAGTGTATTTATCTGATTCCGATACGCTAGCTCAGGCGCAAATCAACAAAATGGCACGATTGTGTCAACAATTACAACTTACCGAGCAAGATCACTTATTAGAAATAGGCACAGGCTGGGGAGGGATGGCAATTTATGCGGCTCAGCATTATGGTTGCCATGTTACCACGACCACCATATCTCAACAGCAATACCAATGGGCGCAAGAGAAAGTAAAACAAGCAGGCTTAGAGGATAAGATCACTTTATTACTGCAAGACTATCGTGATTTAACCGGCCAATACGACAAATTAGTATCGATTGAAATGATTGAAGCTGTCGGTAAGCAGTACTTGCCTACCTATATCAAAAAATGCCAATCATTATTGAAACCCAATGGGTTATTCGCTATTCAAGCAATCACCATCGCCGATCAACGCTATGAAAGTTACAGTAAAGATGTTGATTTTATTCAAAAGCATATCTTTCCTGGTGGATTTTTACCGTCAATTAGTGTCTTACAATCACACTTAACCTTTCACAGTGACTTTGTTACTCGTGATATTAAAGATATCGGTATAGATTACGCAAAAACCCTTGCTGATTGGCATGTGGCGTTTAATCGTAATAGTGAAGCACTCAGTCAATACGGCTATGACGAACGTTTTATGCGCATGTGGCGTTATTATTTCTGTTATTGCGAAGGTGGATTCTTAGAGCGAACCATTAGTACTGTTCAATTATTGGCTAGTCGTCCCCAGTGGCGCTAATCATGAAATATGTAGTGATAGGACTTAGTTTTAATCTGTTCTGGCTGTTAGCAGTATGGGGGCAATATCAGTATATCGGTATTTTGATATCACTCTTAATTGGTTGCTGGCTGTTTTACCACCGTAGTTTTACCTTTGCTTTAATAGCAAGCGCGGTGGGGATTTGTGGCGACTATATCTTGTTTAAATTAGGGGTTATGCAGTTTCCATTGCCGACGGATCCATTGTTTGCTCCTTTTAGTACGGTCATACCGCTATGGTTAATCTTATTGTGGTTAGGTTTTACCTCTATGGTATGGATCATGCGTAACCAAATTCAAAGGTTGCCACTATTGTGGGTGATCATTGGTGGCAGCCTAGGTGGCGCATTAAGCTACTGGACAGGATTAGCCTTAGAGGCTGTTATATGGCCATATGGTGAAGGCATTACTTTCATCGCTATAGTCGTCGTCTGGGGGGGATACAGTAGCTATTTATGGTGGTTATTACATCGAATGACCCAAAGGAGGACCAGATGAAGACATATTCGATACTACTGGTATTAATGATGACGGTGAGTTTACCAGCACAGGCTTCGTCATGGTTTACATGGCCAACCGTGGGTGAATCAACATTAACATGGGGCTGGTGGAAGATATATACCGCGCAACTTAAAACCCCAACGGGCAAATATATCGCCAATGATAGAAATGATTTAGCACTGATTATTCGTTATTTGCGTGATATTGATAAACAAGATCTGTTAAAAGCAACCGATGACCAATGGCAACATTTAGGTTTTACACCACACCAGCGACAGCAATGGTTGAGACAGCTGGCACAGCAATGGCCGAGTGTAAAAAAGGGCGATAGATTAGTCTTTGTCACCAACGTGACCGAAGGACGATTTTATCAACATGGCAAACCATTGGGAAAACCACTTTCAAAAGCGTTAAGCAATGCGTTTATCAGTATCTGGTTATCGACGGATACTGAATACCCTAAATTACGGTTACAACTTATTGGCCAATAATGGCTAGCACTCTTCAAATTACTACTTATTATTAAAACAACAAACGTTAATAAAACAGCAAAGGGAGATACTATGTATATTCATCGTACTCACATCACTCATAGCAACCAAAAAATGTTTCCCTTCTTATCTAGGTTACTGATGGGCTGGCTGATATTGTTATTAAATGGCTGCACAACTTCGATTGATGACTATCAAAATGCTGAACCTAAGTTTGAGTTGTTTCACTTTTTTGAAGGTAAAACTCAGGCATGGGGAATGGTTCAAGATTATAAAGGTCAACAAATACGCCGATTTAATGTTGAACTCAATGGGGTTATTACTGGCAATCAACTCGTTCTTACCGAAGACTTTGTTTTTGATGATAATCAAACGCAACAACGAATCTGGATAATCACCAAGCAAGCAGACGGGCATTACCTTGGTACCGCTGACGACGTTATTGGTGAAGCTGTGGGTTATGAAAAAGGTAATGCACTTAATTGGCAATATGTCTTAGCAATGGATGTCAATGGTTCAACATATCATATTAATTTTGATGACTGGATGTTCTATCAAAATAATAACCAGTTATTTAATATAGCTAAAATGACAAAATGGGGTTTTACTGTTGGAACAGTAACGTTATTTTTTCAAAAGTGATGAGCGTAATTTAAATGGTTTTTATTATAAATAATTATTATGAATGCAATAAATGCTTTTCTTTATACATACTCATATCTGCTTGATTAATCATACAGTCAATATTTATATCTTTAATATTACTGGCGTGAATGTAATAGGTGCCAATCGATGCTGTAATTATAATATCATCAATTTCTATGTGGCTTAGTTGAGATAATATTAGCGTTTTTTTTATGTCAGCTTCTATTTGTGTATTAACCTCACTGTAGATAATAAATTCATCACCACCTAAACGTGCGACACCCGTTTTATCATTCGTCAAATTTTGTAATTTAGAAGCATATTTTTTTAAAACACGATCACCAAAGCGATGCCCATATTGGTCATTTATTTTTTTAAAGTTGTTGATGTCTATGTAGAAAATAGCGATATATTCATTTTTAAGTTTTATATTTTTAATTGCTTTATTTATATGTCGATAAAAAGCACGCCTGTTCCAAATGTTAGTTAAACTGTCATACGATGCTATGTGGTTAAGTTCTTGTTGTTTAATGTCATTTTCAATTGCAATTGAGCATACTGTCGCTGCCATTTCAAGTAACTCATATTCATCATCGCTGAGCATGGAATTCTGTGAGCAATGCGAGTAAATAATTCCTAAGACTTTATTTTTTGAAGATATAATTGGTAATCCATAGCAAGAGTTTAAATGATTAATTGTTTTTAGACTATAATACTTTCGGTATTCATTGCTGGTGGTTATGTGTTCAGATATTATTATTTTCTTTTTTGAACAAACGCTTTCAAAATGAATTTTAGCGGGGTTGATCATAAACCTTTCACAACATGTTTGATTACTGTTGTTATTATTAAACGGCATGAACTTATTTTTGTTTTTATCAAAAAGTAGAATTGATGTTTGTCGGTCATTAAAGGTCGTCTCTGTTAGTTCAATAACACGTAATAACATTTCAGCTAGTGAGCCTTCTACGGGTAAATGTTTTAATATTTTATTAAACGAACGGTATGCTGTAATTAATGCACCGGACATATGGTATTCCTAATAGTATATGTGAAACGTTAAAACTAAGTTGCTTTCTACTGATACACTATACTAATTATTTAAAATAATAGAAGCATTGTTTGTTAATTATTGGTTTTAATAAGTGACTTATAATGTTTTTTTTATATTATTTCTAATTTAAAAAATAAATATATTCATTTAAATTATACCTCTTGCCATTATTATCACTCGTTTTAACACCCACCGAATTAATAACGGCATTTTATCTGACTCTGATTCTTGAGTATATTTTACAATAGCAAGTGCAATATCTGGTTTAGCGTGTTTTTTTAACGCGCGATAGATGATTTTTCGAATAGGCATGTGATCATTTTCTGAAATATTGGCAAGTTGGCGAAATAAGGGCTCATAACCTTTTTTAAATAAGAAGTGCTCGATATCTTTAGCGGGTAATACGGTTAAGCGTTCTCGTTCACTGTCATCATTTAATAACAGCCTGACTTTATCAGCATATTTTCGACCAGCAGGATCACCATCAGCGACAAGGTGCCATTCAATACCTAATAAACGGGCGAGTTTAATCAATGGCTTTAGTCCACTTTGAGCAAACTCAATCACATGAATACCTTCAGCTGCAAGGTTATATCCAGTTAAATGCGCCATTTCATTAAATAGCCAAACTTCAGTTTCTCCTTCGACCAATAACCATACTCGAGCATAAAACGCACTGGGGCGATGCATACGGACATGAAAGGTTACTTTACGAATATCATCTTTATTTAACTCGCCATTATTAATTCCATGCACAATGGTTTTTTGTGGCGTACGTTGTAAGCGTTTAATGTCACCAAGTGGAACGACACTTAATAACTCTGGACTATTAGTGGTTAATATCTTTTGCATCGGCATATTTTGGATAAATGCCCACGCTTGATGGAGCATGATAGGGTGTAACCGTCCTTCAGGATCTTCTAAGATCATAATAGGCCGAGAAATACGTTTAAGATCGACTGTACCTCGCGCACGAATATATTCATTCAGCAACCCCATTAATAGCAGTTTTGCTTGTTTGGTCATTTTAGGTTGTATCAGTTGATCAAAAGGGTTGGTATTGTGATCATCATGTTGATTGTGCAGGGGATAATAAGATTGAGGCTGGGCTTTACTGCGTGAGTGCGGCGCGAAAGCAAAGTAATGATCAACTAATGAGCGTAATGTATTAATGCTACTTTTGATTTCGGCGCTACTAACATGGCCAGGTTGGGTCATTAGGCGACGGCAAGTATTATCAAGCCGACGTTGAATACGAGTAGATTCACGATCCTTTGCTGGTGGCATTGCTAAGCTATTGTGGGGCACGCTATAGGTATTACTATATTCTAAATGGCGCGCATCTCGAATTCTAACGATTGGGTGTAACACCATCAGTTGCCGTAAAAACTTATTGGTATCTGGATGTTCAATCACCTGACCGTCGGCATGTAAAAAGTGACGATGAGTAATGATCTTATCGTTTTCGATGTGGCTATCGATTTGTATATAAATATGCTTGAGATTATTTTGTTCAACCCAAAATGGCTCAAAGGCACGGTAGCGGCGGGCACGATATTCACCTTGATAATCTTCATGCCAGCGTAATACTATTTGTAGAGAAGAAGCACGTTGATAACCAATAGCATGATCGACGTGAAAATCTGAGAATTTCATTTCGTAAAATTCTGCAGTGGGTGATAGCACTAAACTTAATGCGTCAAGCAGTGATGATTTGCCCCATGCGTTTTCTCCGATAAGTACGGTTAATTGATTAAATGAGAGTGATAGCCGTTTAATACCTCGAAATCCAGCAATTTCAATGTGCTCTAAATGCATGGTTTTTCCTTATTGTTTCTTTAAAACATAGCGCAGCAAGCATAAGAAAGGGATCGTTTCGCTCACATTATTGATACAATCTTCAAATTAAAAAAGTTACTATATCGATGCTGAATATTTAACGAAAACAATTATAAAGGATGATCCAATGGCTAAAATGATTCACGCTATGATTCGTGTTATTGACCTTGATGCGTCATTAGCATTTTATAAGCAAGCGTTAGATTTAGAAATTGCCGAGCGACTTGATTTTGATGGTTTTAGCTTAGTGTATCTGCGTAATAATGAAAATGATATGGAACTTGAATTAACGTGGAATGAAGGCACAACAGAAGCGTACACTCATGGTACGGGTTACGGGCATATTGCTGTCGCTGTTGATGATCTTGAAGCAGAATATCAAAAATTATTAGCGCTTAATTATAACCCTGCAGAGATTAAAGAGTTTTATCGTGAGGGGGTGTTATTGGCTAAATTTTTCTTTGTTCAAGATCCTGATGGCTACAAAATTGAATTTTTACAGCGTCATGGCCGTTACCAATAATTAATAATAGAGGCATTGCTGAGTGAGTAAAAATTAGTCGAAAGGTATTAAGCGGTTATTCGCTCAGCGATTTAATGTGAAAAATGGTATATTTTAATAGAGATCTCATTTTTATGTCGTTCAATGTAATCTGTTTTCTTATTAAATGACGATCTTTATTTTTGTAATGCTGTGAGCGTTATAAATCAGTTGTCAGTTGGTACTGATGGTTCTGGAGGAACTGAAATTATTATGACTGTTAATCACGCAGCAACGATCACTTTTGCTCATATCAATGATACTCACTCTAACTTTGAGCCTTCCGCCATTTCGTTATCCCTCTCGGCTGATGTCTTAAAAACTGAAACATCTGTTTATGCCAGTTGTGGTGGTTTTTCGCGTATTTATTCTGCGGTTAAAGAAGTTAAACAGGATGCTTTTCTTCATCAGCGTGAATTTATGTTTTTGCATGCGGGAGATTGTTTTCAAGGCACGTTATATTTTTCCCTCTATAAGGGCATGGCAAACGCGGTATTGCTTAATGCGATTGGTATTGAGGCCATGGCATTAGGTAATCATGAACTTGATATTGGTAATGATGTTGTCGCTGATTTTCTTGACCATACGGCATTTCCATTATTAGCCGGTAATTGGGATTTATCACAAGAAGATCAAACCAAACGAAATCCTTTACGTAATAAACGAAATGTTTACGCGTATGATAATAAAACCCAATCAGCGCATTATATTATTAAGCGTGTCCATGGTGAGCCTGTGGCTATTTTTGGTCTTGCGATTGAAAATATGGCAGGCATATCAAGTCCAGATCCAGATACCTTTTTCCATCATGTTACGACGGTTGCACAAAATACCATCGCATTACTTAAAACAAAGGGTATTAATAAAGTCGTTATTTTAAGCCATTTAGGTTACGACCGAGATTTATTATTAGCCCAAGAAGTTAATGGTATTGGGGCGATTATTGGTGGCCATACCCATACTATGCAAGGTGATTTTACTAATATTGGCTACGGTAAAACAGACAATTACGCATTGATGGTAAACAATACTTGTGTTGTGCAAGCAGGTTGTAATGCGCTGGCACTTGGTCAATTAACGCTGGTATTTAATGCTGATGGTCGTGTGGAAAGTGCAACTGGTTGTAATCAATTATTACTTGGACGTAAATTTACAATTGATGCTGGGCGTACTCAACATCTTGATCATGATAATCATAATAAAGTGCGAGATTATTTACAGCAGCAGCAAAATATTCGTTTTGTGGTAAAAGAACCGCGTATAGAAAACATTCTTAATGAATATTACCGACCTGCAGTACGCGCATTACAAACGGAAAAAATAGCCCGTATTAATGAACCATTGCGCCATATTAGAGTGCCAGATGCGAAAGGCCCGAGTGATATCGCACCATGGGTAGTAAAAAGCTTTGTTTGGCAGGCAAGAGAGTTAGGTCACCATATTGATTTTGGAATTCATAATGCTGGTGGCGTAAGGTGCTCGCTTAATCCTGGTGAAATAACGCCAGCTGATGTTGCTGGCCGATTATTACCTTTTGCGATTGGTATTATGATGTATAGCGTTAAAGGACTACGTATTCGTCAAGCTCTTGAAGGGGCAATTGATAACGCCATTAATAACGATATTGAAGGTACCGGTGATGGCAGTTTTCCCTATGTTGCAGACTTGCGTTATGTGTATCGCTGTGGAGCACCAAGTGGTGAGCGGATTGAAACATTAGAGTATTACACCCAAGGACAATGGCGAGCTGTTAATGACGATGATATTTACACCTCTGTTTCATCTGGCTATACCGCGACAGGAAAAGAGGGCTATGCACCGCTACTTGATTATGTGGTTGAACCTCAAGCACTGAATGTCACCATGGCTGATGCATTTGAAGCGTTTGCAAAACAACAGCATCAATTTAATAAACCGCTTGAGAATTTAACTGTTTTCATTGCTTGTGATAATCAGAACTAATTATTTATGGCGATTATTGTTGAATAAAAAGCACATTAATCGCACTTGATCGATGAACAGTCACCTTTTATAGTGCGATATTCTGTGGTTTAACGGTTATTTTTCTTCAAACTCTTGGATTAGATAATCTAATGCTAATATTTAAATAATGTCATTATTCAGTATGACTAACGTTGCGCTATTATGCTGCCAATCCCATCAGTAACGGCTTAATACGAGAGGCATCATGGCACAGGTATTTGATTTTGATTCTATTCCAGCACCTATTACGAATGATCAAAAAGCATATTCATTGACGTTTAAAGGCCTGCTTGTTCACGCTCGTGATATTCTTTTTAGCCGTTCAGTAACAACACCAAAAACGCGTAATATTTCAGATTTACCGTTACATATTCAAAAAGATATTGGCTTATATCGCTGATAGTTTAAATATACAAAAAGCCGTAATAATAAAATGCTTTTTCAGTAAAAAAGAGAACCAGCCATTGTGCTGGTTTTTTTATACCTGCTGTATCACCATTTAGCGCCAATATTATTGCTGTTCTCATTTGATTATGGGGGCAGTGGTTATTTCCTCGATGAAGAAAACTATATAGTATTGAACAGATTGATATTCTAGCAAGGGGCTCGTAGTAACGAGTGCCATTGATAAAAATAATAAGAGGTAGTGATGGGTTTATTTTCTTGGTTTTTTGGTAATAAAACAGCAGCAGTAACTGTTGATGTTGAACCGATTGAATATAACGGCTATTTGATTTATCCCGAGCCTAAACAAGAGGGCGGTCAATTCCGTATTGCTGGACGTATTTGTAAAAAAACAGATGAAACACTGCAAACTCATCACTTTATACGTTCTGATGTTTTACCTTCTCAAGCAGATGCAGAAACATTTATGGTAAAAAAAGCACAGATGTTTATTGATCAAACTGGCGATAGAATGTTTAAATAAATATCCTATATACAACATATTTCATTGCAATCACGTTGTTTGCTGGGTATCTTGTTTTTAGCGATTAAAATAAACGCTTAGATGTTGCTTTTTTGTTAAGTTAGCAGTGTTTGAATGTGTTAAAAGCAATATTAAAGGGAATGTTAGCTGAGTCAGTTTTTAGGCCTGGTTAATATTACTAAGATTATGTAATTTATGTTTTTTAACCTATTTGTCACGGATGAAAAGGTGCTTGTATTTCGATATGAAATGACTTAAATGTTATTTTTTGATGAAATTTGTGGGGTTTTTTGGATTTGACGGTAAAAAGCTTGCTATTGCTTTTAAGGTTGGATACAAAATATTTATCTATAGCCAATGTTCAGGGAATAATAATGCAGATTGGTGTACCAAAAGAGGTTTTCGCGAACGAAACGCGAGTTGCTGCCACACCTAAAACGGTTGAGCAGTTATTGAAAATGGGGTTCAGCGTTGTTGTTGAACATGGAGCGGGTGCATTGGCGAGTTTTGATGATGCAGCCTTTGAAGCCGCTGGCGCAGAACTAGCCTCTACTGACAAAGTATGGCAAGCCGATCTCATTTTGAAAGTTAATGCTCCTCAGGTTAATCCTGCAACGGGTGTTGATGAATGTGAGCTAATAAAAGAGGGAGCAAGTTTAGTTAGCTTTATTTGGCCAGCTCAGCACCCTGAATTATTAGAAAAATTAGCGACCAAAAATATTAACGTGATGGCGATGGATTCAGTACCTCGTATTTCACGTGCTCAAGCGCTTGATGCACTTAGTTCGATGGCAAACATTGCAGGTTATCGTGCCGTGGTTGAAGCTGCGCATGAGTTTGGTCGATTCTTTACCGGTCAAATTACAGCTGCAGGTAAAGTCCCTCCCGCAAAAGTGTTAGTGGCTGGTGCTGGTGTTGCTGGACTGGCTGCAATTGGTGCGGCCGGTAGCCTAGGTGCCATCGTACGTTCATTTGATGTTCGCCCTGAGGTGAAAGAGCAAGTCGAATCAATGGGCGCTGAATTCCTTGAAGTAGATTTTAAAGAAGATACTTCAACGGGTGATGGCTACGCTAAAGAAATGTCTGATGAATTCAACAAAGCCGCTGAGCGTTTATACGCAGAGCAAGCAAAAGATGTTGATATTATCATCACAACTGCACTTATCCCTGGTCGCCCTGCGCCGAAATTGATCACTAAAGAAATGGTTGACTCAATGAAGTCGGGCAGTGTGATTGTCGATTTAGCAGCAGCTAACGGCGGCAACTGTGCTTACACTGAAGCTGATAAAGTAATTACTACTGCTAATGGTGTAAAAATCATTGGTTATACCGATATGGTAGGTCGTTTACCGACTCAAGCTTCACAGCTTTATGGTACTAACCTTGTTAATTTATTAAAGCTGCTGTGCAAAGAAAAAGACGGCAACATAGATATTAACTTTGATGATGAAGTACTACGTGGCTTAACGGTGATCAAAGCGGGTGAAGTTACATGGCCTGCGCCACCCATTAAAGTTTCAGCGGTTGCTCAAAAACCTAAAGCAGTAGAGAAAGTACAGCCTAAAAAAGCTGAGCCTATGTCACCGATTAAGAAATACGGCATGATGGCGGCTGGCATTGCATTATTTGCTTGGGTTGGTCATTACTCTCCACCTGAATTTCTTGCTCACTTTACCGTTTTTGTATTGTCATGTGTGGTTGGTTACTACGTAGTATGGAATGTTAGCCATTCTTTACACACACCATTAATGTCAGTAACTAACGCAATTTCAGGCATCATCATCGTAGGTGCATTACTCCAAATAGGACAAGGCTCCGGAATTGTTTCCGTGTTGGCTTTTGTTGCTGTTCTCATTGCTAGTATCAATATTTTTGGTGGCTTTACTGTTACCAAGCGGATGCTAGAAATGTTTCGTAAAGATAAATAAGGAGTAATACATGTCTGCAGGAATCGTACAAGCGGCATACATTGTTGCTGCCGTATTGTTTATTATGTCACTTGCTGGATTATCCAAGCAAGAAACCGCACGAAAGGGTAACTATTTCGGTATTGCGGGTATGGCTATTGCGCTTATCGCCACTATCTTTGGCCCTGAATCACAAGGGACTGTTTGGATTATTCTCGCAATGATCATTGGCGGTGCAATCGGTATTTTCTACGCTAAAAAAGTAGAAATGACTGAAATGCCAGAGCTTGTTGCAATGCTACACAGTTTTGTGGGTATGGCAGCAGTATTGGTTGGCTTTAATACCTTCTTACACCATCAACCGCTAGAAGGCGCACTGTTAAACATTCACTTAGTGGAAGTTTTCCTTGGGGTCTTCATTGGTGCCGTCACCTTTACTGGTTCACTGGTTGCGTTTGCTAAATTACGTGGCTTGGTATCAACGTCAGCATTACAGCTACCACATCGTCATAAGCTAAATCTCGTTGCTCTGATTGTTTCAGCGCTATTGTTAGTATGGTTTGTGAAAGCTGAAGGTTCGATGGCGGCATTAATTCTAGTGACTCTGATTGCGTTTGCATTTGGTTATCACTTAGTTGCCTCTATCGGTGGCGCTGATATGCCAGTTGTGGTGTCGATGCTTAACTCATACTCAGGTTGGGCAGCAGCTGCAGCAGGCTTCATGTTAGCTAATGATCTGTTGATTGTTACTGGTGCACTAGTCGGTTCTTCAGGTGCTATTCTGTCTTACATTATGTGTAAAGCGATGAACCGTTCATTCGTAAGTGTTATTGCGGGTGGTTTTGGTTCCGATGGTGTAGCTTCGAGTGATGATGAAGAATATGGTGAGCATCGTGAAACAACAGCGGAAGAAGTTGCTGAATTATTGAAAGATGCTAAATCAGTTATTATTACTCCAGGATACGGCATGGCGGTTGCACAAGCACAATATCCTGTTCACGAAATTACCGATAAATTACGCGCTCAAGGTGTAGAAGTACGTTTTGGTATTCACCCTGTTGCTGGACGTTTACCAGGACACATGAACGTATTATTGGCAGAAGCGAAAGTGCCTTACGATATTGTATTAGAAATGGATGAAATCAATGATGATTTCCCTAAGACTGATGTGGTATTAGTTATTGGTGCTAACGACACTGTTAACCCAGCGGCAATGGAAGATCCAAACAGTCCGATTGCGGGTATGCCTGTTCTTGAAGTGTGGAATGCAAGTAACGTGATTGTATTTAAACGCTCAATGAATACCGGTTATGCAGGGGTACAAAACCCACTGTTCTTTAAAGAAAACAGCCAGATGTTGTTTGGTGATGCAAAAGCGTCATGTTTATCTATTCTTGAACATCTATAAAAATAGCCGTAGTATAAATAAAGCCACTCAGGGTTGAGTGGTTTTTTTTTAAATTAATAACCAAAAATGGTGTTTTAAGTGAGTCATGTTCAATTAAATGTTCTATATTCAAATGGTTATTGTGTTAACATTTCTTTGACAAAACACTGTTCTATAGTGTTAAACTAAAAGCATGAAAACGTATGTATTAGTCTTTTCTCTATTATTTTCTGCGGCATCATTTGCAGAAGCTCAAACATTTCCAGAACGGTTAAATGCGGCTCGTTCTGATATTTTAAAACGTAAGCCTTTAGCAACATACGATTTTCGTAAACTTCAGAGCTTATATCCAGGGCGATTATTAGTCCCTGAGACACTATTACCGCAAACGGGTGAATATCCACTAGAAGCGTTGCGCCAGCTTTATCATAATTCGATATCCTGTAAAGGACCGTGGCCATTATCGCCATTAGTTACTCAACCTGTTGTATTTACACGTGCGATGTGTTTTAAAACAAAATTACCATCAAGTTGGTTTGTACGTTCAGGATATATTCATCCCGGTGGTGGTAGTTATGCCTATCGTTATATTCAGAAACATCCTGATATGGCGATAAAATACAGTAAATATTTACATATAAAAGAACGCCCAATTGCTGCAGCTACAACGATTTTAGGCCGCTTGCAGCGAATGAATAATGATGAGATCCATGCGTTTATTTCTGGTGCGCAATTTTTCATATCAAATGGTGAATTGTGGGTTCGAAACGATAATGAATACCGCGTTTTTGGCCAAGTAACATGGTCTAAAATGCTTAATCGTTATCAGTTGCATTTTAAACGCTTAGATCAAAATGATTTTTGTCTTGCCAAAAATGGTAATATTTGTTGGCGTGAAGATAATAAGTCGCATGTAACCTATTATTTATTAATAGGCTTACTGGTGATGAATGCTGGGTTATTGTTGAGTTGGAGTATTTACCGATTCAGGATCCGCCGTCGTACGATGGAAGAACGGATGTTAGTATTACAAATTTTAACCCATGAATTACGTACTCCAATTGCGAGTTTAGCTATGACAGTTGAAGGTTTTCGACGTCATTTTGATGAATTACCAGAAGGTTTATACGACGAGTTTCGTCGTTTAACAGAAGATTCGCGACGGTTGCGTCAGTTAGCTGAAGCGAGTAAAGATTATTTACAAGCTAACCAACAACAGTTAAGTGTTCAAGAAGTTGAATCACTGAATGAATGGTTAGGTTATATAGCAGAAAAGTACGATGTTATACTGAACTTAGGTGAAGATAGAAGTGTGCTGGTTAATATTTATTGGCTAGGTACGTGTCTTGATAACTTATTATCTAATGCTCATAAGTACGGCGTAGCACCAGTTAGTTTATCGTCATCGTATAAGAATGGGACCTTAAAGCTGGTTGTTCAAGATGAAGGACAATTAGGCGCAAAAGATTGGTCTCGCTTAAGAAAGCCTTTTGTTAGTTCTCAAGGTTTAGGCTTGGGTTTAACAATTGTTGAATCGATGATTAATAGAATGGGGGGCCGAATGAAACTCATTGGTCCACCAACAACGTTTATTTTGGAGATACCGTGTGAATCAAACTCTGCTACTGGTTGAAGATGACCGTAACCTTGCTGATGGTTTACTCGATTGCTTAAGGCAAGCCGGATACAACTGCTTATACGCTGATTGTGCCACTAAAGTTGAAGCATTGTGGAAAGATGCAGATCTTGTTGTACTCGATCGTCAATTACCGGAAGGTGATTCACTCGACTACTTGTCAGGTTGGTTAAAAAAGAAACATGTACCTGTTATTTTATTAACAGCGATGGTTTCCATTAACGATAAAGTGATTGGGTTAGACTCAGGGGCAAAAGATTATTTAACTAAGCCTTTTGCGGAAGAAGAATTGTTAGCTCGCGTTCGTGTACATCTGCGTGGTGAAGATGGCGATATGGCAGCGATTAATATTATCTCTGTTGGTAATATTCGTATTAACCAAGAAAGCCGTGAAGTTTTTCATGGTAGTGAAAGCGTGACCTTAACGCGTACTGAATTTGAATTATTAGTATTCTTAGCGAAAAATGCAGGTCGTGTATTTACTCGTGATGAATTATTAGACCAAGTTTGGGGCTACAATCACTACCCAACAACACGTACTGTTGATACTCATATTCTGCAATTGCGTCAAAAACTGCCTGATATTGAGATAGAGACATTACGTGGTGTCGGATACCGAATGAAGCCATAACGCGTAGGTCTGTATTCCATGAGAATAAAAAAGCAAACACGCTGGCTTATGGGATTATTGCTAATGCACTCGATGTTATTTCCTTCGAGTGCATTTGCATCGTCTGATTGGTTTATCTCAAAAGATCTTTATACGATGGCACATAAAGAACTTCTTGAAGATAATACTGATGCCGTTTTTCAGACGATTATCCAAGCATGGCAACAATCACCTAGTAGCGTTCAAGCTAACAATCTCAATCAATTACTTAATTTAGCCATTACTGAAGATTGTGGTCATAGCCTTGAGCGTAAAGTCTTACCGACCTGGTTACCTAAATTATCAATTGAACGTCAAGTTGAACAAAATCTTAATCAACAATTATTAAAAATTTCAGTTGTCGGTTTAACTCGCAGTGATATTACCAATATAAGTTTGACTCAATGGCCAAATAAGCCGTTATTGAAAGGTGCGCCTTTTATCGATGATGGCGGCTATTTTTCGGTGGAAACACAACGGTTAGATGAACCAGTATCAGCTGGGCTATATAAGCTCTCTATCACCGCTGCAAACAAGCCACCTTGGGTTGGATGGATTGTGCTGAATTCTCCGGCGGATAAACAAGAAATTAGTTGGAAAGACAGTAAAACCTGGCGAATTGATAACATTGAAAAAAATAGCGGTAACTGTCCGTCGCCGACATTAAGTATTAAATTATATGATCTTAATGATACAACATGGCATGCTATCTGGAGTCAAGAATCAGACTCAAATTGGCCGACAACATTACCTAAATTAAACCTTCCAGAAGGGCGTTATTGGTTAAGTGTTGGTGTTGTAAAAACACGATGGCAAGGTGAAATATCAATCTTAGATATTCAACGGATCACGCGTCCTGTTGATTATGTCGGTGACGATGATTAATCATCGTAATAATTATGTGGCCATTACATTAGTGTGATGGCCATTTTTTTATCTAAATTCAGGATGATAAAACGAGAAATAGAAACGGTAGCAATAGCACTATAAACATGTATAATTTATACATGTTTATAAGGGGCTGTATGATGCAAATTATCGATCGCGCGCAAGAAGAGAAAATCCCACCGATATTTAGGCTTGCTTTTCGACCATTTTTTATCGGAGCAGCAGTCTATGCTGTCGTTTCAATGGCACTATGGGGGTTGCTATGGGCGGGTAACCCCCAGCTAAGCCAGTTTATGTATAGTAATCCTTTATGGTGGCATACTCATGAAATGCTGTTTGGGTTTGCAGGCGCAGTAATTGTCGGCTTTTTACTGACAGCCGTACAGACATGGACAGGGCAAACAGGGGTCAAGGGGACAAAGCTCACTGTTTTATTTAGCCTGTGGCTAATCGCGCGGTTGGGACTGATGTTTGCAACGCCGAGCTACCTATGGATGATTATTGATTGTGCTTGGATTGTTATGGCGATGATATTTTTAGCAATACCAATCATCAAAGTTAAGCAATGGCGTAATATGTTTTTTATTCCTGTGCTGATTATGTTTACGTTGCTTAATATAAAATACCATTTGATGGTACTTAAGGTGATCCCGTTTGATTTACAAGCGACGGCGTTAGCAACATTAACGATTATCGCTGCGGTAGTCCTTGTTGTTGGCGGTAGAGTAATTCCATTTTTCACTTCACGAGCAACCCAGACAGCACCAATTACTCGTATACCACTGTTAGAATATGCCGCATTAATCCCTATCTGGATAGTGTTGATCTTCACTCTTTTGCCGGTGACAATTGCTTCATCAGTGCTAGCGTCAACTTATCTTATTGCTGCATTGACTAATTTAATACGCATGTGCCGTTGGCGTAGCCACAAAACCTTAACGATACCGTTGTTGTGGTCGCTTCATGGCGCTTATTTATCAATGATAATCGGTCTTGCATGGCTAGGCGGAAGCTATGTTTATCACAGTATGAGCCCAACGATAGGGATTCACTTTATCGCTATTGGTGGTATTGGATCCATGATACTTGCAATGATGGCACGTGTTTCATTGGGGCATACTGGGCGAAAATTACAAACAGGAAAGTGGATGGCGGTCGCATTTATGAGTTTATTTGCTTCATTGGTTGCGAGAACATTATTAGTTCTTGTTATGCCTGTCGCCGCTGTTAATCCGTATGTTATCTCAGCTATATTATGGATAGTCGCATTCACAATTTTTACAGTGGTGTATTTTCCAATATTGACTCAAGCTCGAGCCGACGGCCATCCTGGTTAATTAGCGTTCAGCGTGGATAAACAGTGACATTGTTTGACATTACTTCTAGAATACTCACCCGTTTACGAAGTTAAGAAGAATGATATGTATAATCACACGCCGACATTAACGCATTCAGAGCAACAAGAAGCTGCTGAGCGTATTCATGATCTTATGTCTAAAGGTATCAGTAGCGGTGAAGCTATCATGATTGTTGCGAATGAAATTCGTGAAGCTGACATGAAACGTCGTCAAGCTGCGGGTGAGTTTGCTGCAGATGAAGAAGAATAACCATAGTTTATCATTCGTAACTATCTAATTAATAAAAAGAGTCGTAAGGCTCTTTTTTTATTTTTGGATCATTATTATGCCAAATAAACGACTAGCACAAAGGTATGTTTTGCTTCTACAATGGAAAAATAAAAGAAGAAAGTACTGAGGAAGTATAGATGGATAGTCGTTATTTAGCAGCACAAGCATTTGCCCAAAATCGCCATGGCAATCAAAAATATGGTGAGTTCCCGTATTCTGTTCATCTTGATACTGTAGCAAAACTTGCCGAACCCTTTGGTTTAGATGCAATGATCGTCGCACAGTTACACGATATTATTGAAGATACGAATACTAGTTTTAATGAGTTAGCAGAATATTTTGGCTTTACTATTGCAGATGCTGTTAACTATGTTACCGATGTTAAGTTAGAAGATCGTGCTAAACGTAAATTAGAAATAAATCAACGATTAGCAGCTTTAAATATTGAAGAAGAAGCTGCTCGTTTAGCTTTGATCGTGAAAGTGTGTGATCGTTTAGCTAATGTACGCTCGAGCAGTAAGAGTTCACCACGTCACTATAAAATGTATCAACATGAGCATCCTGCTTTTAAACAAGCTGTATATCGTTCAGGTCTTTGTGATGGTCTATGGGAAGAACTCAATGCACTTATTATCGGTCAGCCTGAAGCTATATTGTGTAAGTGAAAAATTAATGAATAAAATAAATAAAGGCTTAACATTTCGTTAGGCCTTTTATTTTATCTGTAACTTTATGATTTTAATATATTAGTCAATATCATAAATCGTCGGAATAGGTTGACGTTTGTGCTGTGTTGCACGGTAAATACTGACTAAGCGATCACGAACAAAGTCATCAACAGATTTCCCTTCAAGAAAATCGTCAATTTGATCATAAGTAACTAATAATGCATCTTCATCTGCTTTTTGTGGTGCTAATTCTTCTAAATCGGCAGTCGGAACTTTAGCAACGAGATGCTCAGGTGCACCTAACTTCGCAGCGATACTACGAATTTGGCGCTTGTTTAGGCCAAAAAGAGGCGCTAAATCACAAGCACCATCACCAAATTTAGTATAAAAACCAGTAATATTTTCTGCTGAATGATCTGTACCAATAACAAGCCCGCCTACTAAGCCTGCAATCTCATATTGTGCAATCATACGTGCTCTTGCTTTTACATTGCCTTTTACGAAATCAACTTTAGCAGCATCAGTTGGAATTAACCCTGTGCCTTCTAATCCTAGTAACGCACTGGCATGTAAGCCATCAACGCCAGCTTTGATGTTAACACTGACCGATTGGCTAGGTTGAATAAATTGCAAAGCATGTTGAGCTTCGTCTTCATCTTGTTGTTCGCCATAAGGTAGACGAACAGCAATAAACTGATAATCGTTGGTAGCAGCAGTGGCATTTAAATCGTTAATAGCAAGTTGTGCTAGACGGCCACAAGTGGTTGAATCAACACCTCCGCTAATACCGAGTACTAGAGATTTACAGCCAGATTGCTTGAGTTTTTTCTGGATGAAAGCAACACGGCGCTGAATTTCATATTCAACATCGATAGTCGGCAGCACACGCATTTCGTCACGGATAAGTTGTTCCATGGGTCATGAATCCTTAAGGCTTTTGCCCAAATATTAATCACTTAAGTTGGTATAATGGAAAAATGAGAACTCAGCCATTACACCTTTATCAAAATCATGCGATAACTCTAACTAAGGATCAATGCTCAAGCGTAAATTTCTTTCAAATAATGTTGTTTTAGCATAAAAACAGCATCATATTATTAAATTAGTTCAATAGATTGTCTTTCAAAGATGTAGCAACAGAGGTTAGCTGATTGATTTATGAAACACACACTGGCAGTTTTTGGTAGCGCATTTAACCCTCCAAGCCTAGGTCACCGTTCAGTATTAGAGCGCTTAGGTCAATTTGATAAAGTATTATTACTACCGAGTTATCAGCATGCGTGGGGAAAGGTCATGCTTGATTATAATGCCCGTTGTGATTTGGTCGGTGCATTTATCAGCGATATTGGTCAATCTAATCTAGAATTATCTACACTAGAGCAACAAATTGCTATTGATGATAATGCTGTCACAACTTTTGCTGTGCTAGAAGCATTACAATTGCAGTATCCTGATAGCAATATTACTTTTGTCATTGGCCCAGATAATTTTTTAAGCTTTCAGCGTTTTTATAACGCTGATGAGATCCTCAAACGGTGGCAGGTGATGGCATGTCCTGAAACGCTACCAATACGCAGTACATTGATACGAAATGCATTGGTCAATAAAAGTGATATTAGTCACTACACGACGCCTACAGTGGCTTCAATGCTAATAAACGACAACAGATTTAAGTTTAACGATGAACAACAAGGACGTTAATCATTGCGCGTAAATAAAGTTAAAGTATGCATGCTTGCTCTCGTTGGTAATTTATTTTACTCGTCATCTGTGTATGCTTTTTCTTGTGAATTTATTCCAACGCCAAAATCTTCAATAACGACTGATTTTTTTCAAAATAATCAGTCGTTATGTGGTCAAGAAGTTGAATACGATAGTATTCCATTACTTAATCCAAGCCTTCATTCAAGCGAACAAGTTAAGCAGTTTAGTAATTGGAAACAAGATCATGGCTATAACAGCAGTGATTTTTGGAAGAAATGGAGTGATAATTTTTCCGATCATCCGATTTTCACTGAATATGATGATTCAATATACTATGGCTTAGGATTCTGGCTACCCAGAGAATATGATAGTGAACAGGTTGAAGATATTGTTGATGCTGAGCAGTGGGTATTAAATCACGGTGTCCAAATGAGTATTGGTTTTGGTGATCCGAGCAATAACAGCACCCATGTACGATTAGATTATCGTTGGCATACTAAGAGTAATGTTGATGATGGAGTATCGCTACAAGTCCATGTCCCGTTTGATTAATCATTAATAAACAAACGCTCATTAGCATTAATGGGCGTTGTTTAACGATATGTTTTAACAATCAGTTACCGCGATTAAAAAGCCTTACCCAAAATAGGCATTGCTAGCGCTTCAAGTAACACTTCAGATGTATTTAGTTGAGCGGCAATTTGCGGTAGCTTCCTTCCTGAGCGTATTAATTTCAACGCCTCACGTATGGTAATGCAAGACTCAAACTCTTTTAACGTCATTCCAATAATGGGTTCGATAGCTTGCACAGCAGATTGCTCTGTGATCTTGTTACCGTTAAGTAATAGTGCTAATGCATTATGATATTGTTTATTAATCGCAGGCGATAGCGATTGGGTTGACGCAGATAGGTTTGATATTTGATCTGCAATAACTTTGAGTAAACGTCCTTCTGCACCATTCCAATCGTGTTTTTCTGTTGGCAGCTTTGTAAGTTCAACTAATAAAGCGTCAAGCAGTGGGCTAACCACAAAAAAACCAGCATCACGGCATAATGGTTGTTGCAGACGGATTGAAAAAGCGACTTTAAAAAAGCAAGTGCCAGGTAAAACCGTTAATGCATGCAAACAATCAAAAGGAACCCAGAAGCCATGTCCTTTAGAGACAAGATGTTCATGTTTACCTAAGCGCATTAATATGCTGCCGCTGGTCACAACAATAAAATAGGCATTGTGACTTTTACGACGAGAACCGACGAAAAGAAAAGGGTGCTCGTTTTGGGAAAACTCAATAGCTTGTTTCATAATGTCTCTCTAACTCGATATCCCACACATATTCGGCTGTTTTTGTTACATCGTCAACATTGCATAGGCGACAATAATCAAAATCAGTGTATGATTGGTCGTTTTTGCATTAGAACGCACTTTTTATGATTAATTGTGGTTGAAAATTCAGCGACTCGGCGTGGTTCGGTTTCCAACCATACTCCTTATTGATTTAGGTTATTGGGTAAAGATAGTATTTACCTGTAAAATGACCCAGTTTTTTCAAGATGAAGCCTTATTGTGTGTATAGATAACGATATTTATAAAGAAATCCGCCCTTACAATGATGACGAAGTTAAAGGGGCTATCCAACGTCTGATTGATGATAAAGATTTTATCAATGCCATTTTAAAGTACCGCTTTCCTCATGCTTCCGGTATGTTTGGTTGGTTACTGATTCCGCTAATAAAACGTTTTCTTGTGAAAAAATGGTCGAACGTAACCAGCGTTAAAAATGTCCAAGATTATGTAGCGAAGTATATGCGAGCCACCATCGATCATTCATGTGACGGTGTAACAGTAACGGGATTAGATAAGCTAGATCCTAATAAAGCTTATCTATTCGTTTCAAATCATCGTGATATCGCTATGGATCCAGCGATGGTAAATTGGTGCTTATTCAATAATAACTTTAATACTGTTCGTATTGCGATTGGCGATAATTTACTTAAAAAACCATGTGCGACTGAGCTAATGCGTTTGAACAAAAGCTTTATTGTTAAACGTTCAGCCAAAGGCCCGCGTGAGTTAATGAAGTCATTAGGATTACTTTCTAGCTACATTTCTCATTCTTTAATAACGGGCAATAATATTTGGATTGCGCAAAAAGAAGGACGAGCGAAAGACGGTAATGACAAAACCGATCCTGCAATCCTAAAAATGTTCTTTATGGAAGGACGTAAGCAAAAATTACCGTTTGCAGAGTTTATGAGCGGTCTTAATATTGTTCCTGTGGCTATTTCATATGAAAATGACCCTTGTGACTTGGCGAAAGCGCAAGAGCTTTACCAAAAAGAAACCACGGGTACGTATGAGAAATCTGAATTTGAAGATATCGAAAGTATCGTCCAAGGTATTGTTGGTCAGAAACGTCGCATTCACGTTAGCTTTGGTGATGTCATCACTGATGCACCAGAAACCCCTGATGAATTAGCTGCAATTATTGATAAACAAATAACTGAAAATTATCATTTATTCCCATCAAACTATATTGCTGCTGATATTGAATCAGAGCAAGTGACAGCCGCTGAGTGTCAGTTATTTGAACAAAAATTAGCTGATCAACCACAAGGCGTACAAACGATATTACGTCGTATGTATGCGTTACCGGCACAGAAAAAACAATCAGTAGAATAAACCGCTTTACTTAATAGTACACAACGCGGCTATCATGGCCGCGTTGTTGTATGATTAGCGTATAGCTGGTAGCGTTTTATAAGGCGCTTGTGCCATACGTTCAGCCATGAAATCGATAAAACACCGCACTTTAGGTGCTAAGTATTTTCTGCGAGGATAAACAGCATAAATCGGTAAATCAACTGTTGTTTTCCATTCAGGCAATAACTGTATCAGCTTCTTCGTTTCAATCTCATCAGTCATTAAATAGGTTGATAAATACGCAATCCCTAAACCACTAACTGCTGCATCTAATACAGCTGGTGCGTTATCTATACGGTAATTTCCTCTGACTCGAATCGATTGTTGTACACCATCACGAGAAAAAGCCCAATTAACATATTTACGTTCACGGCTTTGGTAAGTTATACAATTATGATGGCGCAGTTCACCAGGCGTGACTGGTTTTCCATTTAACGCAATATAATCAGGTGAAGCAACGACGATAAACTCACAATTAGCTAATTTACGTGCGACCATGCCTTCTGGCGGGTGTTCATGAATGGCTATCCAACAATCAAAGCCTTCTTCTAATAAATTTGGACGATGATCAAATAGACTGATTTCTAATTCTAATTCAGGATTGGCTTTTTGAAATTCAGCCAAAGCAGAGGTGATATGGATATTACCAAAAGATTGGGCGATCCCAATGCGTAACACGCCCTTTATTTCATTGCGATAACCGGCGACCATTGCTTCAGCTTCATTGACGGTATCAACCAGTTGTTGACCGTAATCAGCATACTGCAACCCAATTTCAGTTAAAGCGACTGTACGCGTACTGCGTTGCACAAGTTGGCAACCTAAACGTTCTTCTAAATAACGAATTTGCTTACTGACCTGAGATTTAGATATGCCTAATCTATCAGCTGCACGAGTGAAACTTTGTTCATGGCCAACCGCAGCCAAGATTACCATTTGTTGAAGATTTTCTAGCATAAGCATTTACTCTTAGAAGAGAAAAGCAAAGTAGGGGACGATATATATAACTTTGCCTGTTATTACAAAAGAATAACCTACTTTCTATCATAAAGGATTATCAATAGCTTGAAAATAAAAGCCGACAACATAAGTCAACCACCATCGATAACAATAATAATATATATCTGTACAAACGATTTCAGTAATAGATAAACAATCGTTAATATAATAACTTCACTAAAGGAGATGTGATTAATGTTAACGGTATTTTGGCAGTTTTTAGTGCTAGGTCTATGCAGTTTTGGTGGGCCAGCTGCACATATAGGCTATTTTCAACAAGAATTTGTCATTAAAAAGAAATGGCTTAGTAATGAAGATTTCACTCAAGCTATTGCGTTATGCCAGTTTTTACCTGGGCCTGCGAGTAGTCAGCTTGGAATGTATATTGGTTATAAAAAAGCAGGCTATCTAGGTTCAATGGCTGCATTTGTTGGTTTTACGCTACCATCATTTGCGTTACTTACATTTCTCGCGGTTGCTAATAATAAATTTAGTGGGTCAGCCAGTGTTGAGCACATCATTACTGCCGCTAAATTATTAGCTGTTGTAGTTGTTAGTGATGCGTTATGGGGGATGGCAAAGAAAAATCTTGTATCAATACCTACTATCGTAACAGCTTTATTAACCATAGTATGGTTAGCGTTTAGCCAAGGGTTATTTGGCCAAATTCTACCAATTATTATAGCCAGTATTATGGGGTTTTTATGGTCATTTAAAACCCAACCGAACATCAATCAATCGTTAATCAAACCAATACGGCCAAATATTAGTTTCGTTGTGATCTTTTTGGGGGTATTAATTCTATTGCCATTGATTGCAAGTACCAACGACAGTATTAAAATATTTTCAATTTTCTATCAAGCTGGAAGTTTTGTTTTTGGTGGCGGTCATGTTGTATTACCATTATTACAGCCAATGCTTGATGGTATGGTATCGGATAATAGCTTCTTAAGTGCTTATGCTTCTGCCCAATTAGTACCTGGACCTATGTTTACCATGGCCAGTTACTTAGGCGCTTCAGCAATACCTCAGATGCCAATTATAGGTAGTTTAATTGCAACAATAGCGGTATTTTTGCCTGGTAGTTTACTCTTATTTGCATTTTTACCTGCTTGGAAAGCTTTATTTAGTCATCCTCGTTTAGCTCAAGCAATAATCTTAATAAATGCTTGTGTTGTTGGTCTATTAGCAAGTGCATTAATAGATCCTGTTATTACTAGCTCTATTAAATCAATAACCGATGTTATTGCTGTCATTATAGGTTATTGCTTAATTAAAAAGTATAAATGTCCTGTATGGTTATTGGCGATATTACTATTAATATACGTATTAATTTCTAGTCTATAACAAAATCAGAGCCTTTGAGCTCTGATTTTTAAACCCTCTAATGCACTATAACTTTATTTTAATAAAAAGAATATTTAATCATCGAAAATATATAACTATGTCAGCTTAAATTCAGTCATGCTTGTTAAAATAATTAACAGGTGAATCATACAAAAAATTTGAGATGGATAAAAACCAAAGAATACGTTCAAACATTACTAATTATGATGTATTGCGAGCTGTAAAAGCAGAAATAAATGCTAGTGAAGAACGCATTACTCGACGAATATATACTGCAGCAATATTATCGGTAGCAACAATTATTTTTGTATTAATGCTCATTATTACTAGCCAAACTCCAACGACAAGAGACTATGCAGCAGATGCAATGAAACGATCTTTTGAAATGGAAAGGGCAATCAAGATGATAGATGACGCATCAGGTACACACTATTTAGAACAATCAAAAGTAAATGATTAAAAAGCTCTTATAACAAAGAGCTTTTTATTAAATATATAATGTTACCAATCTAACACTAATTTATGATTCTCAATAACTAACTCAGGCTTGGTTTTTTTCAACAGTGATTGTTCTAATTCATTATCATTAAGTTTATATACGGGCTTGGTTGATAATACTTGGCTTAAAAAAGACACAATAGGTGTGATTACTGGTTTTGTTAAGACATTATTTAATCGCTTAGGGGTAATGTCTAAAGATTCAATATTAAGGCCTTTTAAGTAGATAGCACCTTGTTGTTGATTGTAATAAGGAATAGCACTGAAATTAGCTTTTATTGAAATATTTTGTGTTGGTTGACCCATTAGTTCTAAGTCTGCAGTTGCAGTCGCTGCGACATTGACTTTATCTTTAGCAACACGACCAATACCAACTTTGATATTATCAAATTTACCTGTCGCATAGGCCAACCCTTGAATACCAACAGAATGATTAAACTGGGTTTCTTTATTTAGGTATGATTGCATTTCATTTTCAGTTACACCGTAACTAGCACAACCTGAAAAAAATAATACAGAACCCGCAACCAATAATGATTTTAAATGCATAACAAACCTTACTATAACAAAAAAAGAGCACATTAAGTGCTCTTCTAAATAATAGCAAACAATCTATCATGCCGTGTCAGCAAATAGAATGGAGATGTCATAATTATCTCGCTGAAGATAGTTACGCAGCTTTTTCAATGAAATAACTTGTAGTTGTCGAATTCTTTCACGGGTTAATCCTACTTCGTCAGCAACTTCTTGAAGAGTTTGTGACTCATGTCCAAGCAAGCCAAAACGACGACAAATAATTTCTTTATCACGTGGAGATAGTGAATTTAAAATAGAAGATGTTATGTGTTTTATATCGAGATCATCTAAATGGCTATCTGGCTTAATGGCTTTATCATCCGTTAAAAATACTGAAAGTGATTGTGAATTAGCATCGTCGTTGATTGTCTGGTCATAAGATATTATTGGAGCATCATAAGATAGAAGGGTAGATATTTCGTTAACATTTCGATCGAGTGTTTCTGCGACGTCCTCATGTTTTGGCTCTTTATTTTGAGTATTTAGCAGATGTTTATGCGTTCGTATTATCGTATTAATTTCTTTTGATACATGGACAGGTAAACGAATTGTACGACTTTGATTGTGAATCGCACGTTCTATTGTTTGTTTGATCCACCATGTCGCATAAGTAGAAAACCGAAATCCTTTTTCTGGGTCGAATTTATCCACAGCTGTAATAAGTCCTATATTTCCTTCATCAATAAGATCACTTAATTGAATAGAACTACCACGGTAACGTTTTGCAATATTAACCACTAAGCGTAAATTACTTTCGATCATTATTTTTTTTGCCGTGGCATCACCTGTTAATGCCTTGCGACTATAGAGGATCTCCTCATTTTTTGTTAAGAGTGGTTTCATAGAAATATCACGAAGATATAATTGAATTACATCAGTATCAAAATTTTGAGTCTTACGATTTACTTCAGCTTCCATATTACATCCCTCTTTTCAACATCCATTTTGCTATCACAATTGCAGCAGTGAGGTGTTTATTAATAATTACTTGTGTTTATTATTAATATCGAATCTTACAAAACGATGACGTTTATCGTAAAACCACAATACACTTATTTCTAATAAGGATTAACACCCAAGCTCATCATGCGTTAAAGATATACTAATTATCCGCCACGAGAATATCGATTTTTCATAAAATATAAAACTCTTTAGCACATATTATTGAAAAAGGATCACGTTTTATTGATATATTTCACATAATAAAATCATTAAATGATAAAATATACATTTTTGATACCCTACACCTATTACCACATAGTTTTTATCTATCAATAGCATAGCATCCATACATGGAACATTAGCAACCATATTTGAGCTTTAGATGATATTGATTATCATTTGCATTTGTCGTAAAGTTGACTCATGACAAAGGAGTCACTATGAATAAAGCAACCATTGCTATAGATATGCAACCAACCCCATTTAGCTTGAAATTAAAAAAGAAATTACTTTTATTAGGTCCTGCATTTATAGCTGCGATTGGTTATATAGATCCTGGTAATTTTGCAACAAATATAGAGTCAGGTTCAGCTTTTGGCTACCAGCTGCTATGGGTAGTGTTGTGGGCAAACTTAATGGCGATGTTGATTCAATATTTATCAGCAAAATTAGGTATCGTTACAGGTAAAAATTTAGCAGAGCATTTACGTGATCATCTTCCTAAATGGGCAATAATACCGTATTGGATACAAGCAGAAATCATTGCCATGGCAACAGATCTAGCTGAATTCATCGGTGCAGCTGTTGGCTTTCAATTATTATTTGGCATAAGTTTGATGGAAGGTGCTGTCATTACTGCGATAGTTACCGTTATGATATTAATGCTAAATAATAAAAGTCAAAAACCGTTAGAAGTCATTATTGGATCCTTGTTATTATTAGTTGCTGCTGTTTATATCTTTGAATTATTTATTGCACCACCTGCATCTAATGAATTAATCAAAGGTTTAATCGTTCCGACATTAAACAGTCCACACCAAATATATTTAGCTGCAGGTATTCTTGGTGCAACAGTAATGCCTCATGTTATTTATTTACATTCAGCATTATTTAAAAACACCTATGGTGAAAAAGTATCAACCCGTTTACGGTCAACAAAATATGATGTATTAATGGCCATGGTTATTGCAGGATTTGTTAATATTGCAATCGTCGCGATGGCTGCGGCAGTATTTCATTACTCAGGTCATCAAGATATCGCTGCAATAGAAACTGCCTATAAAACATTAACGCCATTAGTCGGTAAGGCTGCCTCTATTTTATTCGGCATTTCATTAGTTGCATCAGGTTTATCATCGACTGTCGTAGGTACAATGGCGGGTGATGTCGTGATGCAAGGCTTTGTAAAATTTACAATTCCTATGTGGTTACGCCGTTTAATCACGATGATTCCATCATTTATTGTTATTGCACTTGCTATCAACACCACTGAAATATTAGTCATGAGCCAAGTTGTTTTAAGTTTTGGTATCGCACTTGCAATTGTTCCATTACTTTACTTTACCAATAGTAAAAAAATCATGGGTAAATACAAGAATAATAAAATAGTATCTGCTCTTGGTTTAATAATTATTGCTATTGTTCTTGCTCTTAATTTATACCTAAGTTACACGTTGCTTGCTTAGTTTATAACATCAAACTCCCGTCATTATCAACACCTCGGTAATATGACTATTATCGAGATGTTCTTTTATGGCATTTTTTTTGTTTATATAATATATTTAATGCCTTATATTCTCTTTTAAGATCAGATTTTTCTTTTTTTGATGCATTAGATAATCTCATTGTTATTTTCTTATCAAAACTAATAATACGTGTTTCTAGTCCAGTACAAGGCAGTAATCCATATTGGTTTTTATATTGCTCAATAGTTAATGCAGAGCTTGAAATATGAAAACCAAAAAATAAAACAATCACTAAAAGTCGAATAATTATCATCATTATAAATCCAATTGTTATTTAGGATACGATATCACTTCAGTAGAAATATAAAATAATATCGTACAATAATAATACTTATCCAACAGTCTGCTTCACAACCTATGTAACCTTAATAGAATAATGTGATCTGTTAACGGCCAGGTGTAACACCTTGTAATTCATCATCTGTACGGCGGTCATAGCGTTGAGTTGTGCTAATACTGCTGTGTCCCATAAATTTACTGACTAATAATAAATCATATCCAGATCGCAGTAGGTTGGTCGCTACCGAGTGACGAAAATCATGGGGTGATATTTGACGTGAAAAACCATTTTGATGAACTTTTTTACAGAGATCATTAAGCGTTTGGGTCGTCAGTCGTTGTGAGGTGAGTTGCTGATAGCGATTAACACCACAGAAAAAACTCGATATTTTGTGTAAATGTTGGGAGCGGATCGTCAACCATTGCTCAATCGCTGAATATAAATCACTGCTTTTTGAAAAAGGCACATGCCGTTCCTTATTACCTTTACCCATTACGCTAATTTTACATAAATACAGATCAATATCGCCGATATCAAGCCCAATAACTTCCGCACGACGTAAGCCTGATTCATACATTAGCCAAAATATTGCGTTATCTCTAATGGCTTTTATCTTATTCGATTGTGCTAAAGTTAGTGCCGATATGCGGTCAACATCAGCATAACTTAAGTAACGACCACTTGATTGACGAGAACCTCGCGGTAGTTTTATCGCCTTAATTCGCTGAAGAGTTTCAATAGAAATCGACTCAGATAACCACGCATGATGAGCAACACCACGTAACATTCTTAGTAAATTATCTGCAGTAGCAGGGGCATAATCTTGTTTTTTATCGGTGCTTTTCATCATTAAACGTGACGACAAAAACGATTGCATTGCTGTTTGTAATACTGGGGCGTAGAGTACAGTTTGCCAATCCATCCTTTCAATACAGGATCTTAAACAAAAACAGCTAAATGCTTCTAACATTATCTGAGCTTGAGCTGTTAATTCAATCGTTAATGGTTGAGGTGCCGAAATAGGAGACAGCCAACCTGAATCCAATTGTTGCTCTTTATGCTCATGAACAGAAAAACCGCTAATGACAGATTGCCATGCAGTTAATTGAGATAACGAGATTTGTTGTTGCTGATAATAATAATCACCAATAACCAGTAGTGCTTTTTTTAATGGATTAATATGTAAATTCTTAAGTGACCGTTGTGGATCATAAATTAAGCCTTTCATTGTCACTTTAGTTTTAGCGCGATGAATCAAAAATGCCGCCATCGATTGTTTAATAAGATCTGGGCTCGTAAGTAATATTATCCAATCCATTTGATCAAAACTGGATCCTAATAAAAATCGGCTAAAACGTTCTAATGTATAACGGGCATTTGCTTGACCACCAGTGGTATCGGTAGCGGCTAAAGAATAGACATAAGCTAATGCTGGATTAGAAACAAAATGATCATGGTGACGGATCTGTTGGCTAACGGCTGTTTGTTGGCGTAATGTACCAGGTCGAAGATTGAAGTCGTTATCTACTAGGGAGTTTGATGGGTTGATCGTCATTATTATAGGTCTTTATTCTTGATCTGCTATAAGAGATATTATATAAGACTGAAATATTAAAGCTATATAATTCATATATTTATAAAAATTAAAAGATCATACAGCGATCGAATGAAAACATTAATAAATAGCAAATTTCCCATAATAACCACCGTTGATCAGCTATTTTTATCGTCACTATTTTTGCAAATTATGGTTAATAGCTCTAGTGTATCCACAACTTTTAAAGTGTTACGGTGTCACTATTGGGTTAATTATCTAATGAAAGAGGAAGTAAATAAGACTATCATTAATAGAAGTATTTTTAGGGAGCATAAGTTATGGTAGATAAAATATCGTTTGTCGTTAATCCATCAATTTCTATTGCAGAATTGATCATTAATTATGTTCAGGGCCATGAATCACAATTTTCACCAATGCTTTTTTCAAAACACAATGTAGAAGATGCTCGATTTCAATTTGCGACAGCATCGTTACGGGTGGATATGGTTGAGTTTGATGATGATCACCATTCAGGTTTAGCACATGTAAGTTATGGTATTCACTTTTTCTGGCCGTGTAATAACCAAGATGAAATTGATACTTTTCAAGAAAAACTGCCTTTCGTTATTAACGATAACCAAGTTATTTTTAGCTTAACAACCCATCAACCATGGATTGTTTTGTAATCGACAAACAAAAAAAGAGAGCGGGTAAGGCTCTCTTTGTTTTGTCATATTAAAACATATATTAGTGCATTAATCGTCGCCATGTACCTTGGTGCTGTTTAAGCAATATGCTATGAATAATTAACGAAGCAATGATAATTACGCCATACACCAATCGGGTCCAAAATCCTGCAAGTCCTGCGCTAATAATACCAGCTTCTAAAATACCGATAATACACGCACCAAAAAATGTACCTAGTAATGTACCGCGTCCGCCAAGCACTGATGTGCCACCAATAAAAACCGAAGCAAAAACAAGTAACATATAACCCTGTCCCTGATTTGGCCACCAGCTGCTCATTTCAAGACTAACAAAAACGCCCACAACTGCCGACATTAATCCCATTAAAACAAATAATAACAATCGAGTACGAGCAACAGGTACGCCCATCATTTCAGCAGCTTTAGGGTTATCGCCAATGAAATTGATATTATCACCAAAAATATGGCGCGATAATATCAGCCATAAAACGGCCAAAATTACCAAACACCATACCGCTTGTGCAGGGATCACATCAGCAATTCGACCCACCATCATGGTATGGAACCAGCTATCACGTACTTGAGGTAAACTTAATGCTAATCCATCTGCAATGACTGTCGTTAAACCGCCAATGAAAAATTGACTACCAATGGTTGCAATAATCGAGGGTATATTAAAACATACCACTAGCAGACCATTAAGGACGCCACATAAAATGCCGACGATAGCCGCAGCTGCAACAGCAATAACCGGAGATTGTGTCGCCTGAAATGTCGCAGCAAAAACATAACCACCAAGTGCAATCACCGATGGAAAACTCATATCAATTTCACGAGCAATAACTAATAGCGTCAAACAAAAAGCGAGCATTGCTGTAAATGGGATCGTTGACATGAACGACGTATAAATACGCATATGAGTAAATGTTTGGGGGCTATAAGCCGTAAACAATAACCATAAACTGACTAACATTAAGCTAGTAATAATAGGGGCGCGGTGTTTTACCATAAATATATTCATGCAGCACCTCGACCAACGGCTGCTAGTAACGCATGTTGTAATGATTGTTGATCCATCTCAGTTTTACTGTATTCAGCAACGATCGTACCACGATCCATCACCACAAAACGATCAGCAACTCGATAAGCGTCATTCATATTATGCGTAATCAACAAACAAGCACGATGTTGTGCTTTCAATTGTTCTATAAAGCATAATACTTTCTCAACTTCACCTAACGATAATGCCGTTGTTGGTTCATCAAGTATCACTAATTTTGCATTAAATAACATTGCTCGACCAATGGCTAAACCTTGACGTTCACCACCAGAAAGTTGCGACACACAACTATCAATGTTTGCACCGACACCACGGAAATCAAGTTTCTTCAGTAACTGTTGTGCTTGTTGGCGTTCTTGTTTTTGATCGATAAATCCAAACCGATTACGAATATGACGCCCTAAAAATAAGTTACGCCATACCGATTGTTGTTCACCAAGCGAGCCTGATTGATACACTGTTTCAATCCCTAATTTACGGGCATTTTTCACATTATATTGTTGTTTATCAACAAGTTCATTTTGAATAGTGATCTCACCAGAATCAAATGCTTCAATCCCTGCAATCAGCTTAATTAAGGTTGATTTTCCTGCGCCATTATCGCCAAGTAGAGCAATTACTTCACCTTCATTAATACTGAGATTAATGTTTCGCAACGCATGAATAGGCCCAAACCACTTATTTACGTCTGTTAGCATTAATGCCTTTGAGCACATTAACGAATACCTTTGGCTGCTAGCGGAGCAATGAAATTAATATTCTTGAGATCAACAAATCCAGCACCAGTATCTATATTTAAACCAGAAAAGCCGTATCGATTACTTAATACTGTTTGCACAACCGATAAATATCCCATCAGGTAAGGTTGGCTATCTGCAACTAACTGAACATAATCGCTACGAATAGCATCAGCGGTTGCAGGAGATAAACTAAAACCTGCAACAAAGATCTCTTTAGGTCTAACACCAGCATTACGTAAGAAATTAGCCATTTGAGAGGTGAGGGATCCATGATCAACTAAGATGAGCTTAGTACTGATATGACTGGCAAGGTATGATGTGATCGCAGCCGTACCTAATGAAGGATCTTTATCTGTTTCAGGTGAAATTTGTAGAAAATCAACGGTTAACCCAGCTTGTTCTAAGGTCTTGATCATACCTCGAGTAGATTTACTTCTTTCAGCTATGTCTTTTATGCCCCAAACTAATGCATGATCACCAGCTTTAAACTTACCACGACGTAGCGCTTCGGCTGCTAGTTTGATACCACGTTTAGCATTACTTACTCCAACATAACCAAAACCTTTACCTTGCATTGCACTCATGCTTGCCGGTAAAGCGGTATCAATTGCAGTGACATTAATACCTTTACTCTCAGCTTCCATAACCAAAGGTTGATAGGCACTGTCGCCTGGGTGACCCATAATAATAATACCAGAAGGCTTAGCAGCAACGGCTTGTTTAAAGTTCTCAATCATTTTTTGTGGCTGCCAATCAGAATAAACAACCCGTAAGTTAGCCCCAAGATCTTCTGCTGCTTGCTTTGCTCCATTTTGAACAACCGTTGCATAAGGACCACCGACAGGGCCACCGACATCAATCCAGATTGACATATTTGTGCCAGAAGGTGTTGCACAGACACTGGTAGAGACTAATGCAAGACTCGCCATAACAACTGTCGAGAATTTTTTTGAAAGATGTTTCATATATTCACCAGCAATTTGAATTCTATCTATATTAGTGAAGCATTTTATCGTTATTTGTTAAAAACGCTAACTATTAATAAGTAGAATTTATTGCGGCTATATTGTCATATCGATCATAAAAGTCAGCAATATGGGCAGGGTATGGATGGGTGCATTGAGGGTAAATGTTATCAGCTATTCATAAATTTAAATAAATAACAACAAACTAACAAAGATCAAATATGCATTTTATAACATATATGCTATAAATAGCTTTATCAATGCAAAAAGGAATAAAAGGTTATGAAAAAGACAATTACACTATCTATGCTTGGTATTTCATTATTTTTCAATTCTTTAGCGCATGCTGACATCAAAGTGAAGACGGCACATGAGCTTGAGATTTTTCGCTTAGGCTACATACATTCAATTACGCCTTTTGATCTCAAGCAACCGACCGAGGCCTTGCAAACTATTGCTAATTTGTATGCATTAACTTACGTTCTAAAAGACTTGCCGCTAGCAGAAGAAACAAAATACGACACACTATCTAGCGATATAAAAAAAGATATTGCATATAAATATTGTAAAGCTTATACCACGCCATCTAACACTCAAATTCAAGCATCAGCAATACTCAGTGATATTTTATCAACTTATTAGTGGATCTTTTTATGCTTCAATATAATTAACACGATAACCACAAATACACATAATAAGATTTTTCCCTTCAAGGTATTCGGATTTCCCACACTTAGGACATACAAATTTCGCTACTAACGTAAACATAACAACACCATAAGATTTAACATTTAGTTAATATATATAGCATTGGGTAATTGAGTCAGAATAGTTTCAATAACATGCGATAAAAACCACAAAATTAAAAAGTGTTATTCATTCTTTCATTACATTATTGCTTTCATATCAAAAATCTATTTTTAATCAACATAGTAGAAAATTATCTCAGTAAAAAATAGTCATAAAAAAACTCTCACAAATGACCGTGAGAGTTTTTTAAAAGTGCAATATTTAGCAATGATTAATGATCGACTTCAAAGCCAAATGTTTTATTTTGAATATAGACCATGTCACAGTCTGTTGTGTACACGACGCTATGAATGCGATTGGCTTTAATGTAACCCGTTTGACCCGCTGTTAAGATCATTGGTTCGCCATCTTTTACTAACTTGCCATCAACACGAAGATGAAATTGAATAGCAATCTCACCAGTAACGATAATAGACATATCATCATGAGGGTGATGATGCGGATCTTCGATTGTACCTGCTTTCCAGCGCTCAAGTAATGCAGTGACACAATTGGCATTACTTTCATCAGTGTCTCGAAAACTAAATCCAGGAAATTCAGGATCAGCAGTAAAATCAGACCAAATATCTTTTGAAATAAACGTGCTCATAATAAAAACTACCAATAAATAACATTGTTATTATTATAAGCGCTTATCAGTAACATCATCATGTATTAAATCAGCAAGCTCAATATGCAATTATAACGCACTACATATCGTAACTTGGCTGCTCTAACCAATCATCTGCTTCATCAAACATGGCTTCAAGTTGTGACTCAACGTGTTGTTTATCATCCTTTAATCCACCTAAGACATTTAATTCATTTGCACCACCTAAACGTACTCGAACTAAAGCATCTGGCCAAGATATCGCCATGCGGCGACAAAACTCGCGTTCTACTTGGCAAAAAACATCTTGTGGTACATTATTTTTATTAACCATTAACTCTATGCGCATATAAGTCCATCTATTACACTGGATAAAATAACACTGATTATATATACAGCGTAATAGACTGAGCAATTTAATCTCTTTATGGTGTTAAGTGGTAATGTTTATTAAACATAAGTTACTCAAACTTACAGCTAATTGATGTAATTGGTGTATTTGAGGTTGAGAAACATGCATAAACAGTTTGAGGTTTATGGCGGCGTAATTGAACGTAACCCGAATCAATATCATCCTCAGAGAAGGTTATAAGATGTGATTTTGCCGTTGTCATATCTGCATATGTCGCTTCAAACTCATCATGAATAGCATTGGCGACTTTATTTAGTGTATGTGTTGTTTGAAAACTAATGGTAGCACAACGCATAGGTGCTGAATGATGTACCTCTGCCATTTGCGATTGTTGATCATAGTTAACCGCTTCTATTGTTGGTTCTATATTAACAGTATCAAAGTGGGTAACAGAGCAAGTAGACTGAGCCATAACAGCGCCAGAGAAGAGATTAGCGAATAAGAACAAAGGCGTCAGTTTCATTAAATAATCATCCTATAATCGATTTGATTTTAATATACCTTTTTATCATACCTCGCAACCATAACCGTCAAAACATTTAACAAACAACAAAAAATGTCATATTAGCGATAATAAAAACTAATTTTGACACTTAAAGGTGAAAATAGACAATAAAAAAGCCGTATAGTTACTCCATCGATAACAAACAAGAGTATATAATCATGTCAACATTTACTATGACAAGTAACAGCATTGCAGAAGAACAGCATCACGATAAACGTTTTTCATTTAATAGTTTTGGTAACGATGGCGATAATATCTCACCTCAGTTAGCTTGGAAAAATGCACCTGAAGGCACTAAGAGTTTTGCTGTTACATGTTTTGATCCTGATGCACCAACTGACTGTGGTTTTTGGCACTGGCTGGTCATTAATATTCCAGCATCAACCCATGAGCTTGCAGAAGGCGCATCAACCGATCTTGCTGCTGGTTTAGAAATGCGTAACGATTACGGCTTTAATGGCTACGGCGGCGCATGTCCACCAGAAGGTCATGGTGTTCACCGCTATGTATTCACTGTATGGGCATTGCCTTGTGAAAAGATGGAAGTACCAGATGATGCATCATGTGCTTTAGTCAGCTTTATGCTTAACGGTACAGCATTAGCTAAATCAACGATTACAGCTCATTACCAGCGTTAATCGTTCTAATGACAGTGAAAAAGAAAAGTCTCATTTATAGCGATCTATTATGAGGCTTTCTTTTTTATAGCAGCAATATAAATAGATTAAAGGAGAATAACATGTCGGCAATTGTGCAATGCATTCATTACAGCGGTCAAAAGTCACAGCAATTACGTAATGTTCCTTTTATCTATCCATCCATTGTTTGGGTACAGACGGGTGTGAAAAAATTACAATGGCAAAATGATTGGATAAGCATTGATCCCCAGCATTGGCTATTAACCTCTGGCCACTCACAATATACATTTATTAACCAACCCTCACAGAGTATATTTTCATCGCTGCAACTCTGTTTTTTCATTAAACCGACCACAGAGCTTATCAATCGTTCGCGTCAGCAGGCTAGTAGCAATGTGGCGCCGGATTATCAATTTGATCATGCGGGTGAGTATTTATTTATGAATGTCATTAATATGCCGAAATCGTTACCACGTAACGTGCAAGAGTGCATGGTGAACGCATTATTTGAATATTTAGCAAATGTCGGTAGGCTACATCAGCTCTTTCATTCACAAGATTTATCATGGCGAGACAAACTTGTGGCGTTATTTAAACAACAGCCAGCTGAACAACATAGTATTGAATCAGCATGTCAGCATTTTGGATTAAGTAAATCGACCTTAATTCGTCGCCTACGTGAAGAATCTACCCAGTTCAGAGAAGTTTTAGCCGAGTTAAGAATGGGTTACGCATTAACGTTACTTCAAAAGCAGCATTATACTCAGCTTGATTTAGCGCAACTTTGTGGTTATCAGTCAGAGACACGATTCGCGCAACGGTTTAAAAAACAATTTGGCTTATCACTTAAAGAATATCAACAAACGATTCTAAACTAAAAGGGTTGAACAATATCGCCCATCCCTTAGTCAATAGACATATAACAATGGCAAATGCTTGATGCGTATTAAATTATCATTTACTCTCATTACAATAACATTTTGTAATGATGTGCGGTAAATAATGATTAATCCCCAATGGCTAACAACCTTTAAAACATTAATAGAGACAGGGCATTTCACACATACAGCTGATGTTTTACACATGACACAGCCAGGTGTAAGCCAGCATATTAAAAAGTTAGAACAAGCTTGTGGCTATCAGTTGATCACCCGCTATAACAAACAATTTGAGATCACAGAGCAGGGAATGCTTGTCTATCAATATGCTCAACAACAAACACTACAGTATCAAAGCTTAATCAACAGTCTACAAACTGACAGTCCTCATGCTGGTATCTGTAAATTAGCTTGTTCTGGCTCGTTTGCTTTATCGTTATACCCGCAGTTATTACGTTTACAACAACAACACCCTCAGCTCCATTTCCATCTCGAAGCCGCGCCTAATCATAAAATTTTAGAAGATATTGAAACGAATAGCATTGATATAGGCATTGTCACTCAACCACCTGAAAATGATAAACTAAAAGCAACCGTTATTGGCCAAGAACAATTATGTTTAGTGTTACCGCTACGCTATAAAGATACTGATGTTAATCTCGAACTATTAACCGATTGTGGGCTTATTAATCACCCAGATGCCGAGTATTATCTAACCAAATATTTTCGTAGTTGCGGCCAAACACATTTAGTCGATATTAAAATTGAGCAATTACCGATAACGAGCTATATCAATCAACTTAGTCAGATTTTAATCGCCGTTGCTGAAGGGATAGGGTTTACCGTTTTACCTCAAAGCGCTATTGCACACTTTTTCGATAAACATAAATTATACATTGCGCCACCATTAACAGCCGTAACTGAAAAACTGTACATCATTCAAAAACAGCATCGTCAGTTACCGGTACGTTATCAAACAATAATGCCATTACTGACAAAAATAAGTCATTAAATAGATGATTAAACAAGCAATAATGACTTTGTTTTAATACATAATTTGATCTTCTCTATAAAATAGACTTTAAATAGCCCATAGATAACCAATGCGTGTTTACAGAGGGATAGCTCATGAAAAAGTCGACAAAGTCTGCCATCGCAGTCCTTAGTGGAATCGTGATATGCAGTTTAGTATTTACAATCATCAAAAGTGAACAAACGACAAAGAGCAATACCGTTATCGAGCAGACACAAGATAACACAGCCGTTGAAGTACCCACTGCGGCATTACCAAAAGCAGCAAATTCAGATTCAGCTCCAGCGCTGCAAGTTAAAGATAAGCCTTACAAATGCAGTGATTTTGATCCTAAAACAGGTGGTTTAAAAGGGTGGACTGCTGATATGGGCGTTGGGCCTGCAATACCAGAGCAATTACTTCCCAAAGATTGCCCAGCACTTCAACACCGATAATCACATAATAACACTCAGCCCTCCAGATCATCACTTTCGGAGGGCCATTGTTCGCTCAGTTAAATATATACAATCAACTAAGGTTGTACTGAAATCGCAATATTTTTGCTTTCCCAGCTGTCTTTTTCCCATGAGCGGCCATAGTTAAGTTTTAGCTCTCCGACACCTGCTGCAACCACCTCAAAAGTATATGAACGTAAACCGGCGCAACCGACCATGCCTTTCTTACATTGTGGCAAATTTTGGTAATCAACACTCAACAACATTAATGAGTTTGGCATTGAGCGCAGCGCCCAAGAAGCACCAGTAGAAGGATTAGCGGGCAAACTTAATTTAAACGTTTGGCCTAGCTTCATCGTTATTGCTTGTTTTTGATCAGTTGGTAAACATGTTTTTTGCGGTACTTTACTATAATCGCCAGTCACAATAGTGGTAAAACCCGCGTCACATACAGGTTGTGGCACTGATTGAGCTTGTTCAGACGCAAATGTACCACCACTGATAGTTACAAGTGTTGTTGCTAATAGAATGTGTTTCATTGCTTTCATGTCACTGTCCTTCATATTTGTTGTTTCTTTATTAGCCTAACAAATAACCCAGTGCTTACGCTAGACCAGTAAAAAAACGTCAGCAATGGGTAAAAATCTGACGGTAATGTCCAAAAAACAACCAACTATTAATATTCAGTTGCGTTTTACTGTAAACAATCAATAATACAGCTCTAAAAATTAAAAACAAAAGAGTCAATATGTCAGGTACAAACCGTTCTAATATCCATGTTGGTTTAGACGTTCAAATCGTATTAAAGCAAGATCAACGTAGCGGCACGCTAACATCAGGTACGGTTGAGAAAATACTTACCAACTCACCAACCCATCCCCACGGCATAAAAGTACGCCTAACAACAGGTGATGTCGGCCGAGTGAAAGTGATCCTTTAAACGTAGGTCGCCAACAAACAACTTACCATCGTATTTAATCCAATCATAACCAAAGCCAAGTCTGGTTTTGGTATATCAGCATGTCATTAACGTGACAAATTGATCGTACTATATAGAAAGAGAACATCGTGAATCGAACCAAAATTATGCTACTTAGTGTTGCACTTTTACCAACGCTAGCATTTGCACAAACTCCACAAGGTAACACCACTAACCAATCATTCAGCAAAGCTAAAAAGATCATGCAACAGCAGATCTATACTAACCCTGTAGATATGAAAACTATTTACTGTGGTGCTGATTTCAACAATAAAAAGTACGTTACATTACCTTCAGGCTTTACAACGGACGTATATAAAAAGCGCGTTAAACGTTGGGAAGCAGAACACGTAGTACCAGCGGAGAACTTTGGTCGCGCATTTAGTGAATGGCGTGATGGCGCTAAAGTTTGTGTTGATAGCAAAGGCAAATCATTTAAAGGCCGTAAGTGTGCTGAAAAAGCCAATGCTGAATACCGCTTAATGCAATCAGACCTTTATAACTTATTCCCAGCAGTAGGTGCTGTGAATGCGGCTCGTCAGAACTACAACTATGTAATGCTGCCTAAAACAGCTAGCAAAGACTATCGTTCATTTGGTAGCTGCGACATGATCATTGATAAAAAAGACCATGATGCACAGCCACCAGAGCGCGCACGTGGTGTTATCGCCCGTACCTACATGTATTTTGAAGCGGTATACCCAAGCTACAAAATGAGCCGTCAGCAGCGTCAATTAATGACTGCATGGGATAAACAATACCCAGTATCAAAATGGGAATGTGAACGTGCCGCTAAAATTCAAAAAATTCAAGGCAATGTGGATCCTATCTTAGCCTCACGTTGTAAAAACATCGGCTAAAACCGACTTGAAATCACACCTAAAAAATCCATATTTCGCGATATGGATTTTTTTGTTTTGTTTATAAAAGCAATAAAAGCCTAATACAACAATTGTGAGTATCTTCAATTGTTAACAAAAGACAAACGAGGTAATCTTAATGTTATGATCTTAGTGGGAATATCGACGCTCTATAGCATTAATAACAGGCGCTAGTTATCAAAACGAAACTAAACGCTATTAATATTTTATTTTTTGTAGTCTTATATGCTACGCTATAAATGTAACGAGCTAGAAATACAATTGTGTTAACCGTTTGATGAGTTAACGTGTTGTATTAACATACTATTCATATTGTATGTCACACAAAATTTTATTTATTGGAGTACCATTTATTAATGAGCAGCAATCGTAGAACTCAGAATCAATTAGCTACCCTTACAAAAAAGCTTTCTAAGTTACAAGCCATGTCTAAATCTACTCGAGATGGTGCAAGTAAAGCACGTTACACTGCTGAAATTGAAAAAATCGAAATAGAGCTTAGTAAGCTTCAACAAACTGCAGAATAGAATCTTTCTATTTATGATGTTTGGCCTACTACTATTTCGACAATAGTAGTAGGTTAGTCAACCATATTACTACCGCTGTTGTTACTCACATATCCCCATCACAAGCTGCATTTTCTAAAATCCACACAGATATTTAACCACTTTATTATTCAACGTAGATCAGGCTATCTTCATTATTGCTACTGTTATTTATCCCCTGTAGCGGATAAATGGTAATTATCCTCTGTAGGGGATAAAAATGGCTATAGTATCGCTGCACCGACAGAGAAATTTTTATCAGTATGCGTCATTATTGCTTGAGTGGTTTCTTTTATGCTTTTATTTAAAAGAGGAATAAATTTGTAATCAAGCTTATAAGCGATAATCGAAGGTGCATTTCCAGTAAGAGAGATCACACTATCAGAATTAGAACCCCATACTTTTTCTGTTCCAACCAAATTATTTAAGAATACCTTTGAAAGTGGATTAACATTAATAGGATAATCTTTTGCCTCAATGTATTGACCATACTTAGAGCTAAGGTGATTAACTAAACTGACATAAAAGTATTTTTTTTCTTCCAAAGGTAGACCGTTAACGATAAAAGTAACGTTTACTTGATAAAGTGCTTGGGATTGACGAGTAAAAAACAAACTGATGTTTGCACTTTCTCCTGCAACGGTTGCTCTGTAAGAATATGTTCGTGCGTCAGGGTTACTATTAATGTGTTTTTCATTATATTTACCATATATAAATGAAGGGCCGACATTAACAGCTAGTTGCCTTTCTTTAGCTTGTTTTTTGAAAGCTAGAATATTCATACCATATTTCCAACCATCAAAAGTCGCAAACTCATCCATTCCATAATCATAAGCTTCTTCGCATGGAAAATCTTGAAACGTTACCTGAGCATCAACAGAACACTTGTAGATTTCAGAGGCAAATAAAGGGCAACTAATAAGCACTAAGCCCGTTAAAAGCAGTTGGTTATACTTCATATTCATCCTTGAATTAATGAGGTGCAATTGGCAGTAAATTTAAATCACATTATTGCATTGTATTGAATACTATAGAATGAGACTTGGTTAATATTGTGACTATAGAAACAAAGCAGTATCACTCATAAAATCAGTTAGATTGTTCAACCGCTCGACACTTAGGGAACGTAGAACAGCCCCAAAACTGTTTGCCTTTATTCTCACCACGCTTTGTTTCACGCATTAACATTGTAGAGCCACAACGAGGGCACAGTTTTATAGACTCTTTCTCAGCAACTATTTTTTGTACATGCTGACGGTGCTTTACATTGGTCGTTATTCCACGTTTTAACTTAATCTGATTCAAAGATTCTATTAATCGCAAATATTCATCATCAGAAAACACCACCTCATCAAACTGTTTAATATAACGTATACAGCCACGAGCATAAGTAACGTTAGGTGGCATCTCAGTTTTAAAAGTGCTATCACCAATAAAAATAATCACGGAATGCAATTGTTCACCGCTACAACCTAGCTGTAATTCAAGTGTTTTAACGTGTTTGTAATTTTGATGAAGAGGATTTTGAAACTTTGAGGAATGCCGATAAATTTTTTGTGTCCATTGTTTTTGCCGAGCAGAACCAAAAATCCAACCTTTCATATTTTTTGTTTCAACGACAAATATGCCAAACTTAGACACAACAACATGGTCAATTTGAGTCGTACCATCATCGGTCGGCAAGGTAACATCTTTGATGAGTGTATAATCCGATTTTGGAAGCTTGAGTAAAAGGCGGTTTACAACAAACTCACCAAAAATACCTTTAAACCAACGGCTTTTGAAGATATTAACCAAGATAACTAATGGTATTAGATACCAAACCTGTTCAAGCATCTCAAATAATAGCTTCGATATATCCACTTTGATTTCCTATTCACGAGCAATTTAATGGTTAGCTAAAAGCCTAATTATATTGTGCTAAAAATTAGTCACAAAAAACGTCACATTCTATTTTTCAATTGATAAAACAAAAGTATAAAAAAGCTTTTTCGCGAGCTATCTCTATAAATGAATATATTTGATAGTTATCGAGCAGTTAACTATTGCAACAACAAACACCCCATGCACCGGATTCATACAACACAGAGTGACACTGTAACTAATTAGCAATCAGTATCGAAGTGACATCAACACGCGCAAAATAACGCCCTTAAAATTTATTCTCATAACGGTGAAATTTTTCTTTTAGTGCAAAGTTCTATTACTTCAAGAATTGGCACATAGGGAACAATATGCTTAAAAATATCACAATAGCTTTAGGGGCAGGGTTTATTGGTAGTATCGCCAATGTCGCTGCGATTTATCTCATCAACCCATTACAAGGATTGTCCCAACCCGATCATATATTTGTCTATAAACAGTTTTTTTGGGGCGGTTTATGGGCACTGCTTTATTGCTTGCCTTTTTTAAAACAGAGATGGTTTATCAAAGGTATCGTCGTCGGTTTTATCGCAAGTTTATGTACTTTCTTTGTCTTTCAAACTATTCCTGTCACGCCAATTAATATCATAAAAGCGTTGATGGTTAATATTGTTGCATGGGGAGGATGCTCATCGTTCTTTTTTTATAAAGCAACAACATCTGACAAGACGTTATAACCACACGACTTTGAAATGGTAACCATCATGAAAAAAATATTAATTAATACCTCATTACTTTTATTATCAATCTCTTCTAGTGCCTTTGCTCATAATGTAGAGTACCCAACAGAACCGACGTTTAAAATAACACCTAAAGGCAACCTTCTGGTTGGTAAAGACGATTTGGCGCTATACACGTTTAAAAAAGACGTTAATTCGCCCATTCCACCTAAATGTACCAGCATGAAAGACAAAGGCCCGTTAGGCTCATGCTTAGCAAGATGGCCCGCCGCAATCGTCACTATGAAAGAAATGAAAAAGTTAATCTTACAAGATCCAAAATTTGGCGCGGTATACAATAATGAGCTTAACAAGTTACAACTAACGTACTCAGGATTGCCGACTTACTATTGGTTTAAAGACACCGAGAAAAACAATTTTAGCGGTGATGGTGTCGGCAATGCATGGTCATTAATTTTAAAAGACATACCGCCTACAATGTTTGATGGTTTAGAGAAGAGCACTGCTAAGTCTAAATAACTAGAACCAATCTAATACCGTCCACTGTGGCGGTATTTTTGTATTTGGTGAAAGCAGGGTTAAGGTTGTCCTATGTTATGAGAACCAACGAGGCAGGCATATCACTCAAGCCAGAGCAGATATTAATGGGTTATGCGTTGATGGAGATTAACTCAGATAATGAAAGAGGACTTAAAACGAAGATCATTCAGACAGCAAGGATGCTAAAGAACTTACCCTAGCTGTCTAATAACATAAACATCAGTAATAGCATAATGTCGCATTTATTATACACATGAAGCATTCATGGAAATGATAATATCCTTTCTTTAGCAAAGAAATGAACAAAATCAATAAGAAACGCCGCATTACTGATAATGAAATCTTTCGATTCTATACCTGTAACCTAACCGTTGAGATGACAGCAAAGCTGTGCTTTAAGACACCGAAAACGGTTTTACAGTGGGATAAAGGTAAGACAATACCACCCATTTGTAGGCGTTTGATGAAAATGTATGCTTGCCGAGATTTATCACCACTTGATGATGATTGGCAAGGCTGGAAAGTATCCAAAGGAAAGTTGATTACCCCTGATGGTTGGCCGTTAACACCAAACAGGATCATTATGGGGAATGCTCTTATAGAAATAGGAGCGACTGATGAGCTGCGTTTTCAACGTGAAGTATTGCGGACAGCTAGGATGCTGAAGAAGTTAAAATAGCTAGATATAACCTGTTACTAAGACAGGTTATATTTTAACTCTATTGATTTAAATAGTTTATTGTTATTAAGGGCAAAAATCACCACGTAAAATTTAAAAGAAGTAAAATAACTACCACACAAAAGCTTAGATGCAGTACTCGACTATTGAATAGATTTAAGAATAGAAAATGGGAGCTAATACCTAAACTAACTAGTCATAGAATAGGACTTTGTAATGCATTATATAGAGAAATATACCGAATGACAGTAATAGGCTTTTATTAAAAACAGCAAAATCCACGTTTAAAATAGACTTTACTGTTTTCCAATAAACACACAAAGACTGCTTAATTAACAGTTAGTTAGTGCACATGTAAAGGGTTGCATTTACCTACATTTATTAGGCATATACTGCCTAATATACGTATCAAGAAGAGCATTTAACTCTTTATCTACAGCATTATGTTTCTGTGGACTTCTCGCTTTTCTTAAATGCTTCTCTAAAAACTTATAAGAAAGCTTAATAACTATTTTACGATGTTCTTGATACAATTCTCTCGTCCAATTCAAGTCTTTACCTTTAGTCAAATTATTTGTTGGGTCTCTACAGACTATAAAAGCGATATTTCCATAATCATTAATTAAATAAGAATTTACTTGCCTGTACTCATCAGCACCTAATTTTGTATAATTTTTAACTTCAAAAATAACTTGCCTTGATTTGTAGTCTTGAAGAACTCTCTTCCAAAAAGCTGAATCACCTAGATTTGTCGCTACCATATCCCTTTGCTGTAAAGCATTTTTATTAGGATGAGCTTCGATATTAGTTAATGCCCCAGCAAATATTATTTTTAAAGCTTTTAGCACCCAGGCTTCAAAGTCATATGCATCTTTGGCACCCTCACGAATATTATCAACTTCATCTAATAAAGCGCCTATTCGTTGCTTCCTTTGATCTTCAGAAACAGATGTAACCTCAATGTCATATTCATCATTGATATCTTCTGCTTCATCTAATTTTAGTTCAGATTGAGTTGTTGATAATGAAAGCCAATAGCAAGGGTGAATTAGAAGACGCATGTTATTAGCAAAATTTCTATCTGGATCTTTTCCATCATGACAAAAAACAAAAGAGGCTGACATTTCATTATGAATACCAATAAAACCTACACTATAAAGGCGCTGCAACACCTGACTTTCATTCTCAAATAGAAAAATATCTTGCTGCTTTTGTCTTTCAAATTTATCCTTTTGCAATACTTTAGCAATAAGTGTTAGGGCGTGGTCCCCACGAACCTCAGAAGTTGAACCATAAAAAGCAGCAGTAAACTCTTCTAACGAAGGAAATATTTGATCATATTCTTTATGTAAATCTGATAAGCGATTTTGAGAAATAGTTTTTGCGGTCAAATCTATATCGTCAAGGATAATTTCTTGTCGTTCTTGAGAGTTAGCTCTAAGAAATGCTTCATTTAAAAGTACTAATATATCTCGAGGACGATACAATGTCAGTTTTAACGCAGATCGAAATCCTTCTCGTCCTTTTAGCTCTCGAGCTGTGAACTTGCTCCAAATTTTTGTGTTATTCTCTATATCAACCCCATAAGCAATTCTTATTCGATTACACACAAGATTAAAAAGACTATATTCATCCCAATGGAGTCGTAAAGATTGTCCCTCAATGTTACGAGTAAAGTCAGGATCTAATTTAGAAATCGCTCTGTAGATATTATCTCTGACAAAAGCAAAAGCGATAACTTTCTCTTTTAGGGTACTTTTAATATCTATAACTGATTGAACAAAGCCGTCGATAATAGCTACACCAAGATTATCAGGGCTATATCCCTCATCCAATCTATCTGCAAAAATAACATACTGTACTTTAGACCGATTCAGAGCATCTAAAATTACTTCCTCAAGTAATTCTAACTCTAAAACATCTGCTAAATCGGCTATTCTTGACTGTGGACTTTGCTCTATAGTGAATAAACTTTGGAGTTTAGTCCTTATCTTTGACGAAATATTCCGTCCTTTAGGTCCCCAACCTGAAATATGTTCAGCTATTAACTGACTTTTTAAATTATTTTTATATTTATAGTGATGATTTAAATCAGTAATAACTTCCATATAAATGGCATATCTCCACGCCATCTTTGTTCCAGCTTTTATATGAAGATAATTATCTCCAAATAAGCAAAATACATCCCTTAGGCCAATAATTTGATTTTCATTAGGGGCGATTGATAGTGTTTGTGTCTTAGGTTTTGCTTCCCAGTGCTTTTGAAGCTTAAAGGCTAATGCACTCTTTCCTGTACCACGCCTACCAACGACAATAGGTCGGTCATAAGACTCAACAAGAGCCTTATAGTCAGATGATTCATAGTAAGCATTTTCAAGCATTTTGAGATCATTCTCAGCTCGAATATCACCTAAAATATTTCCGTTCATTTCTGCATCCTAAATATATGAAGAACTAAATGAGCATAAATATGCTGCATTAGTTAATATAGCCACTAAAAACACTCTATTTAACATATGCAATTTTTCACACACCATGTGATTACATCTCAAGTAAAACAAGAGAATAAACCCCGTTTTGGTACACTTTCTATGCCGATAGTAACAATAAAATGCCGTTAACAGTTTGTTGAGTGTGTTACTAAACGTTTCTACCGCGCATAGCGCGCTGTGGCATATCAAAAACCCTAAAATACTAACTTTTCTTATGACCGTTGTTAGCCTTTCTTTAGAGCAATCTTAGTGATCCTTTCTTAATTTCACATATGTCATGTGGATAATAAAAAAGCGCGTTATCCACAATCCTAATGGAGTGGGGAACGCGCTTTTAAATTTGGCCTCCGACCATCAAAGTTTTCTTTTTTGTTTTTAAAAGCAAAAACTAGATGATACTGACCTTTATCAATACCGATGATCTCTCTGCCTGATGTAGAGCTAAAGAGCGAGCCTATTAGCAGTATATCTTTAAGAATTGGCACTCCCGTATCATTACTCCTTGATTCCTCACCAACCAAGCCACCAAGTATGATTGATTGGCCATCTTTAGCCTGAATCACTGTCTGTATTTGGCGGTTATTGGTGATGATGTCGCTAGCTATATCGCTATTACTAACACTGCTTGATGTCTGGTTAATATTCATCAATACCGTATCACCTATGATATGCGGTGTTACTCGTAGTGATACACCTACATTTTGACGCTCGATTTTTTGGATCGTATTACCACCATCCGTTACTTCACTTGATACCAAAAACGGCACGTTCTGACCAACAGTGATATAACCTTGCTCACGATCAGTAATAAGCAAATGCGGTTTACTCAACAGTATTGGTACTGTAGTTATCTAATAAGGTTTGGATAATAGGGGTGTCGATATGCAGTAAGTCATAAAACTTAGTCTTTGGTGGTACAATAACCAATAAAACGTTTTTATCACGATTGGATAATCTACGTTATAAGGTAAAAATATGACGATACAAAAGATATATTCTCAAAAGGTTGTTAGTGTCACTTACGCAAGAAGTCATATAAAAGAGTGTTTAGATAACGGTACAACAGCGCTTTTAAACAATAATAAAGTAACAGGATACATAGTTAACGCTGAAACTTTTGAGTCAATGATGAATATTTTGGATGGTTTTACATCAATCAAAAAGCAATTAAGTCCCGATCTTGAATCTAAAATAATTCGAGCCCAAAAAGCACTAAATGGGATTCGAAGTAAAAGCGCTAGTGATTATGTAAAATATAAAGATATGTCTGATGATGAATTGTTTGAGTAGTTGCCATTTCTTATAACGGTATTTTGTTTAAAATGTCCTCATTATTCCCCGATTAAAATGTCTCCTTTTAAGGTAGTTCATTAGGGTGAATTTGGGGTTATAGAGTAGGGAAGTCACGGCTTTTTTCTGGTACTGGGTTTAAATTGTTCCGGGTGAACTAACACTGGATTGATGGCTTCAAGTTGACGGATTGCCCGTTGTTGGGCGGTTCGTTTGGGGGCTTTTTTACTACGACTACGTGTTTGTTGTTGGTCATATTGTTGCTGTTTCGCCTGGGCAAATTTCAATACTGCGCCCAAACGTTTATTATCGACCACCTGACCTTGGTCAACATCTTCGAGCTTATCAAACACTTTAAATTCTAATTTACGATGGCCGTATTGAATGGCGATGGTGCCATCTGGGCGATCTAGAACGTTAACAACTTGATGTACAAGTCGTTGATTTTCTTCAGTTGGAACAATTAAATAGATAACTTTGTCGTATTGAAATGTCAGTGACTTTGATAATTTCCTTGGTTCTTGCCACACAAAAATATCA